>BNBH01000001.1 GCA_014655195.1 Streptomyces cellulosae
GGGCGCTTCCCTTCGGTCTTGCGTTTCCGACTCTATCAGATCTTTCCGATCCGATTTCCTCGGTGCTTTCCAGGTCGACGCTTTCGCGCTTTCCTTTCCGGCGGATCCGACTTTATCAGAACTTCCGGGGCGGATTGACCGGCCTCGAATTCCGACTTATCGGGGGGGGTGCTTCCGCGGAATCTGCGTCCCGGCGGGAAGCCAGTAGATGTTCACCGTCGCCTTCAGGGTCGGAACCCATCTCCAGGCAACTGTTCAAATCTACCTCCCCACCGGCGCCGCGTCAACGGCTCCCGTGGGGCGAAGAGGAGACTAGCAGCTCACCGCGGCCCGTTGCACATCAGGCGGCCGTAGGCACAGCGGCGCTTCGCTCGGATGCCTCGACGTCGCCGGTCGCACCCGCTCGGGCGGCACGTCCGCCCAGGACATAGACGTACGCCAGGAAGGCCAGTTCGGCGACGACGCCGATGGTGATGCGAGCCCAGGTGGGCAGGCCGGACGGGGTGACGAAGCCTTCGATGGCGCCGGAGACGAAGAGGACCAGGGCGAGGCCGATCGCCATGGCGAGGGCGGCGCGGCCCTCCTCGGCGAGGGCTGTGCGGCGGGTGCGCGGGCCCGGGTCGATGACGGTCCAGCCGAGCCGCAGTCCCGTTCCGGCGGCGACGAAGACCGCGGTGAGTTCCAGCAGGCCGTGCGGGAGGACCAGGCCCAGGAAGGTGTCGAGGCGTCCGGCGGAGGACATCAGACCGAAGCCGACACCCAGGTTGAGCATGTTCTGGAAGAGGATCCACAGGACCGGCAGGCCGAGGAACACCCCGAGGATGAGGCACAGGGCGGCTGCCCACGCGTTGTTCGTCCACACCTGCGCGGCGAACGAGGTCGCCGGGTTGCTGGAGTAGTACGTCTCGTACTGGCCGCCGGGGCGGGTCATCTCGCGGAGTTCCGCGGGCGCCGCTATGGCGGCCTGGACCTCGGGGTGGGTGCCTATCCACCAGCCGAGCAGCGCGGCCACCGCCGTGGAGATCAGCGCCGTCGGCACCCACCAGTGACGCGCGCGGTAAACGGCCGCGGGGAACCCGTGGGTCAGGAAGTGCGTGACGTCGCGCCAGGACGCCCGGCGGGTGCCCGTCACCACGCTGCGCGCGCGGGCGACCAGCTGGCTGAGCCGGCCGGTGAGCTGGGGGTCGGGGGCGGCCGACTGGATCACCGAGAGGTGGGTGGCGGCCCGCTGGTACAGGGTGACGAGTTCGTCGGCCTCGGCTCCGGTGAGCCGGCGGCGTCGTCCGAGCAGGGCGTCGAGGCGGTCCCACTCCGCGCGATGGGCGGAGACGAAGACGTCGAGGTCCATCGGTGTCCCTGCTCCTCGGCTGTTCGTACTGCGGTGCGATGTGCCATCAGCTTGGCAGACTGGCGGTGTTCGGGGCAGACCCAGGGAAGGGCGGCAGGCGTGAGTGAGCTGGTGACGGGCGAGGCGGTGGCGTTGGAACTGCGCCCCGCGAAGCTGCCCAGCAGGGGGCTGGCCGTGCTGCTGGATCTGGCGGTGGCCGTGACCGTCTATGTCCTGGTGACCCTCGGTCTGGTGGCGGCGACGGCCTCGCTGGACGAGGCGGCGCGGACGGCGGTGTCGATCGCGACGTTCGTCCTGGTGCTGGTGGGCGGTCCGATCCTGGTCGAGACGCTCACGCATGGGCGGTCGCTGGGGAAGCTGGCGTGCGGGCTGCGGGTGGTGCGGGACGACGGCGGGCCGATCCGGTTCCGGCACGCGCTCGTGCGGGGGCTGCTCGGGGTGATCGAGATCCTGATGACGTTCGGCGTCGTGGCCTGCGTCGCCTCGCTGGTGTCGGCGCGCGGCCGCCGGCTGGGGGATGTGTTCGCGGGGACGCTGGTGGTGCGCGAGCGGGTGCCGGCCGCCGGGCAGGGCGGTTTCGTGCCGCCGCCTCCGCCGTGGCTGGCGGGACGTTTCTCCGGGCTCGATCTGTCGGCGGTGCCCGACGGTCTGTGGCTCGCCGTCCGTCAGTACCTGACGCGGATGCGGCAGCTCGATCCGCAGGTCGGCTGGTCGATGGCGGAGCGGCTGGCGTCCGACGTGGCCGGGCGCACCGGGGCGCCGGTGCCTCCGGGGGTGCCGCCCGCGATGTATCTGGCGGCGGTGTTGCAGGAGCGGCAGACGCGGGAGGCGCAGCGGGCGTTCAGGGGCGGAGTGGCCGCCCCGGCCGCCCCAGCCTCTCCTGTTCCCGCCGTCGGCCAGGGCGGGCCTGTGCTGCCGCCGCCCGCCGTTCCGCCGACCCCCGTGTCCCCGGCCGTGCCTCCCTCGAGCAGCGAGGCCCCCGGCGTGCCCGCCGAGCGGCCCGCCACCGGCTTCGTGCCGCCCGCCTGACCACCGCCGGAGGCGGCGCTTCCTCAGCCGAGGTCCGACGGCGGTGAGTCCAGGTCCTCCAGCTCCACGCCGGGCGCCGACAGGACGACGTCCCCCGCCAGGTGCACGGTGTGCTGTTCGCCCGTGTCCAGGGCCGTGACCTGGTACGCGTCCACGGTCAGGGGGCCGTTGTCAGTGGGGTGTGTTTCTCTGTCGACCAGCGCCCAGGACTGGTCCACGGTGCGGGGGGCGAGGACCGGGTCGGTGAAGGCGACGAGGCGTACGCGGGTGGCCGCGGCGGAGGGGGTGAGGCGCAGGAGACGGGCGGTGGCGATGAGGAAGGCCGGGGACGAGCCGGTGAAGGCGTGGGCGCGCACATTGCCTTCGGTGGCGTGGGCCCCGGTGGGGTCGGTGCGGACCCAGGTGACGCCGTCGAGGGCGGCGCCGCGGACCTGCCAGCTCGCGGCGTGCAGTTCGAGGCGGAGGGGACGGCCGAGTTCGTCGAGGGTGAGGTCGACCGAGCCGGCGTGGTCGCCGTCGGGGGCGGTGAGCCGGGAGACGTAGCGCCAGCCGGAGGGGCCGGGGGCGCACTGGAAGTGTTCGTCCGCGAGGGGGGTGTGATCGTGCGGATCGTGGAGCGAATAGCGGCCGCGGGGCATGGGGGTCCTGGGTCGTGAGGGCGGGACCGGTCGCCGGTCCGACAACGGGGCAGGCCCCCGGCACGGGGGTGCGGGGGCCTGCCTCGGGGCGGCTCGGGCTCGGTGAGGAGCGCGGCCGGCTCAGTAGCGGTAGTGGTCGGGCTTGTACGGGCCCTCGACCTTCACGCCGATGTAGTCGGCCTGGTCCTGGCGCAGCGTGGTGAGCTTGACGCCGAGCGCGTCCAGGTGGAGGCGGGCGACCTTCTCGTCGAGGTGCTTGGGCAGCACGTAGACGCCGGTCGGGTACTCGTCGGGCTTGGTGAACAGCTCGATCTGGGCCAGGGTCTGGTCCGCGAAGGAGTTGGACATCACGAACGACGGGTGACCGGTGGCGTTGCCCAGGTTCAGCAGGCGGCCCTCGGACAGCACGATGATCTTCTTGCCGTCGGGGAACGTCCAGGTGTGGACCTGCGGCTTGATCTCGTCCTTGACGATGCCGGGGACCTTCGCGAGGCCGGCCATGTCGATCTCGTTGTCGAAGTGGCCGATGTTGCCCACGATCGCCTGGTGCTTCATCTTGGCCATGTCCGAGGCCATGATGATGTCCTTGTTGCCGGTCGTGGTGACGAAGATGTCGGCCTTGTCGACGACCTCGTCGAGCGTGGTGACCTGGTAGCCGTCCATCGCCGCCTGCAGCGCGCAGATCGGGTCGATCTCGGTGACGATCACGCGGGCGCCCTGGCCGCGCAGCGACTCCGCGCAGCCCTTGCCGACGTCGCCGTAACCGCACACGACGGCGGTCTTGCCGCCGATCAGGGTGTCGGTGGCGCGGTTGATGCCGTCGACCAGGGAGTGGCGGCAGCCGTACTTGTTGTCGAACTTCGACTTCGTCACGGCGTCGTTCACGTTGATCGCCGGGAACAGCAGGGTGCCGTCACGCTGCATCTCGTACAGGCGGTGGACGCCCGTCGTGGTCTCCTCGGTGACACCGCGGATCTCGGAGGACAGCTGGGTCCACTTCTGCGGGTTCTCGGAGAGGGTGCGGTTGAGGAGCTCCAGGATGACCCGGTGCTCGTCGGACTCGGCGGTGTCCGGGGAGGGGGCCTTGCCGTCCTTCTCGTACTCCACGCCCTTGTGGACGAGGAGCGTGGCGTCGCCGCCGTCGTCGAGGATCATGTTCGGGCCGCCGGTGGGGCTGTCCGGCCAGGTCAGCGCCTGCTCGGTGCACCACCAGTACTCCTCGAGCGTCTCGCCCTTCCAGGCGAAGACGGGGACGCCCTGCGGGTTGTCGGGCGTGCCGTTCGGACC
Organism: Streptomyces cellulosae; assembly: GCA_014655195.1. GTDB lineage: Bacteria > Actinomycetota > Actinomycetes > Streptomycetales > Streptomycetaceae > Streptomyces > Streptomyces cellulosae. The sequence goes on from BNBH01000001.1 coordinate 4,303, forward strand.
GACGGCGATGGCGGCCGCGGCGTGGTCCTGGGTGGAGAAGATGTTGCAGGACGCCCAGCGGACCCGCGCGCCGAGCGCGACCAGGGTCTCGATGAGGACGGCGGTCTGCACGGTCATGTGCAGGGAGCCGGTGATCCGGGCGCCGGCCAGGGGCTGGGCGTCGGCGTACTCCTTGCGGATCGCCATGAGGCCGGGCATCTCGTGCTCGGCGAGGGTGATCTCCTTGCGGCCGAACTCGGCCAGGGAGAGATCGGCGACCTTGAAGTCCTGTCGGTTGTCGACAGTCGTCATTACGGGCTGCTCCTCGGGTTGGGTCGAGGTGGGTACGGCTGGTCTGCGCGGCGGCGGACACAGGGGTGCCCGAGGAGGGCACAGGCATGCCCGCGTACGCGCAGCGCAGTCCGTCGGAGGCCCTCTCTCCCTCGGCCGGTCCGCGGGGGACCGCCCGACCGCCATCAGCAGCGACGTCTGGCTCCGTCCCAAGCTACACCGACCCGCCCGGCGGTCCCCAGTCCGGCCGGGAACACATCAGGCCGTTCTGGGGCCGCGGTGCGGTCCCGGAACGGCCTGAAGGCGGTGTCGGGGCGGATCAGTGCGCTGCGTCCGGCTGGGTGGGTCCGCCGGGCGTGGCCTCGGGGTCAGGGCCCTTGGCGGCCTCGGTCTCGCTGTAGATGTCGGGCTCGAGGTAGATCACCCGGGCGATCGGCACGGCGTCGCGGATGCGGGTCTCCGCGGCGTTGATGGCGGCGGCCACCTCGCCGGCGGTGTCGTCGTGCTGCACCGCGATCTTGGCGGCGACGAGCAGCTCCTCCGGGCCGAGGTGGAGGGTGCGCATGTGGATGACGCGGGTGACGGTGTCGCCGTCGACGACGGCGGCCTCGATCTTGCGGGTCTCCTCCACGCCCGCGGCCTCGCCGAGCAGCAGCGACTTGGTCTCGGCGGCGAGCACCAGGGCGATCACGATGAGCAGGACGCCGATGCAGAGGGTGCCGATGCCGTCCCAGACGCTGTCTCCGGTGGCGAGCGCCAGGCCGACGCCGCCGAGGGCGAGCACCAGACCGACGAGCGCTCCGAGGTCCTCGAGGAGGACGACCGGCAGCTCGGGCGCCTTGGCGTGACGGACGAACTCCTTCCAGGAGCGGCCGCCCCTGAGGCCGTTGGACTCCTTGATGGCGGTGCGGAAGGAGAAGCCCTCGGCGATGATCGCGAAGACCAGCACGCCGACCGGCCAGTACCAGTGCTCCAGCTCGTGCGGGTGCTTGATCTTCTCGTAGCCCTCGTAGAGGGCGAACATGCCACCGACCGAGAACAGCACGATGGAGACGAGGAAGGCGTAGATGTACCGTTCGCGGCCGTAGCCGAAGGGGTGCTCCGGGGTCGCCTTGCGCTGGGCCTTCTTGCCGCCGACGAGCAGCAGTGCCTGGTTGCCGGAGTCGGCGACCGAGTGCACGGACTCGGCGAGCATCGACGAGGACCCGCTGAAGACGAACGCCACGAACTTCGCTACCGCGATCGCGAGGTTGGCGGCGAGTGCCGCCACGATCGCCTTGGTGCCGCCTGACGCGCTCATGTGTTCGCGTTGTCCCTTCGTACGCCGTTGAGTCCGGGCAGGCGTGTGCGCCTGCCGCCGGGCCGTCGCCCGTGCTGCGACGGTGGGCCATTGTTGCAGCCCCGCCCGGCGACGGCGCGTCAGGTCGTCGTCATGGACCCTTCAGATGACGACGGTGGCCCGGAAGACGGTTCCGGTACCCCAGACCTCGGCCTTCTCACCCGCGGGGACGAACACGGACTGTCCGGGCGTCAGGTCGTGCTCGCCCGCGCGGACCGTGCCCGCGGTGCACAGCAGGATCTGCGGGGCGTCGAGGGTGAGGTCGTGGGCGGGGGCGCCCTCGGGGAGGACGTAGCGGGAGAGCCGGAACTCGTCGGTGGGGGTCTCGTAGACCTCCTCGTCGTCCGGGCCCGCCTCCGGGCGGAGCACACCGGGGTCGGCGGCCTCGAAGCGGACGATGCGCAGGAGTTCGGGGACGTCGACGTGCTTGGGGGTGAGGCCGCAGCGCAGGACGTTGTCGGAGTTGGCCATGATTTCGACGCCGAGGCCGTCGAGGTAGGCGTGCGGGACGCCGGCGCCGAGGTACAGGGCCTCGCCGGGCTGGAGCCGGACGTGGTTGAGGAGCAGCGCGGCGATGACGCCGGGGTCGCCCGGGTAGTGATGGGCGATGCCGGCGTAGGGGGCGTAGTCGCCGCCGAGGCGGTCGCAGGCCGCGGCCGTCTCCGTGACGGTGTGGGCCGTCTCGTCGGGGTCGGCGGTGAGGACGGCGGTGAGCACCTCGCGCAGTGCCGCCTCCTCGGGACGGGCGTGCAGCAGGTCGACGTACGGCTTGAGGGAGTCGACGCCGAGGCCGTCGAGGAGTTGGGCGGCGTGCAGGGGGTCGCGGAAGCCGCACAGGCCGTCGAACTCGGTGAGGGCGCAGATGAGTTCGGGCTTGTGGTTGGCGTCCTTGTAGTTGCGGTGCGGGGCGGTGACGGGGACGCCGCGGCGCTCCTCGTCCTCGTAACCCGCCTGCGCCTGGGCGCGGTCGGGGTGGACCTGGAGGGACAGCGGGGAGCCGGCGGCGAGGAGTTTGAGCAGGAACGGCAGGCGGGGCCCGAATTTGGCGACCGCGGCCGCGCCGAGCTCGCGCTCCGGGTCGGCGTCGATGACCTCGGCGAGGGTGCCCCGGCCGGTGCGCGAGGGGGCGCCGGGGTGGGCGCCCATCCACATCTCCGCCTGCGGTTCGCCGGTCGGTTCGGCGCCGAGCAGCCGCGGGATGGCGGTGGTGGAGCCCCAGGCGTAGGGGCGGACGGTGTTGTCGAGGCGGTCCATGGGGCTCTTCGCGTTCCTTCTGCCGGTTCTCGTGCGGGCGCGCCGGGCCGGGCGTCCGCGCGGGGGGTCAGGGGGTCTTCGGCATCATCGGGGTGTGGAGGCGAGCGCCAGGTAAACGGCGGCGAAATCGGTGACGGCGATCAGTTCCGCGAGGGTCTCCAGTTCGCCGCCCTCCTCCGGTTCCAGCTCGCTGATGGGCGTGTCGTGGGTGAGGGCCAGCTCGCGGGCTGCGGGGGCGGCGGTGAGTCCGCCGAGGGGCCGGTCGCGGAGCAGCACCACGCGCGCGTGCAGGGCGGGCGGCTCCTCCACGCGGTCGCGGAAGAAGTCGTCCGGGTCGGCGCCGGCGGCGAGCGGTCCTGCCAGGAGGGCGCTGTGCGCGGCGAGGGCCTCGGGCAGTTCGGCGACGACGGCGGGGGTGCCGGACAGCTCGGCGAGCGCGGCGGCGAAGCGCCGTCCGGCCGGTCCGGCCGAGACGCCCTCGGTCCACACGATGGGCAGCGCGTCGGCGAGTTCGGCGGCGAGGGTCTTGGCCGCGTTGCTGTACGTGGCGACGGCGGGCCCGCAGCGTTCGGCGACGGCGTCGAGGCGGTCGGCGACCTTCTGCAGGACGTCCGGCGGCGCGGTGAGCAGGCCGGTGCGGTCCAGCAGGGCGAGCAGCGGGGTGAGCAGCGCCCACAGCACGCCGGGCGCGGAGGCGGCGAGGGGTTCGTCGTGGTCGTAGGGCGCGACGGCCATGGGGACGAACAGGCCGTGGCTGCCGGAGACGGCCTCGGCGAGCGGGGTGCCGGCGGGGGCGACGGCGACGACGGTGAGGCCGCGCCGGTAGGCCTGCTCGGAGAGGAGGGACAGGCCCGGTTCGGTGCCGTCCGGGGTGGCGATCAGCAGCAGGTCCACGGACCCGGCCCAGCCCGGCAGTTCCCAGCGCAGGGCGCCCGCGGCGGGCGCGACGCCGGTGGGGGCGAGGCGGGTGACGGGGCTGCCGGCGCCGGCCAGGGTGCCGAGCAGGTCGGCGGCCTGGGTGGCGGCGGCGCCGGGCCCGGCGATGAGCACGGCGCGGGGGCGGCCGTCGGGCTTCAGGTCGCCCACGCCCGCCTCGGCGGCGTGCCGTGCCGCGGTGCGGACGCGGGCGCCGGCCTCGGCGGCGCCGCGGAGCAGGGCGCGGTGGTCGGCCTCGGCGAGGCCCTCCGGTGAGTCGAGCAGCGATTCGTCGAGCATGGGCGACTGGCTCCGATCGGCGGGGCGGTACGCGGGGGCTCCGGGCGCGCGGCGGCTACTGCGGGCGTCGGGCCTCGTCGACGAGGAGGACGGGGATGCCGTCGCGGACCGGGTAGGCGAGTCCGCAGTCCTGGCCGGTGCAGACCAGCTCGGTGTCGCGCTCCTCGAGGGGGGAGTGGCAGGCCGGGCAGGCCAGGATCTCCAGGAGGCCGGCTTCGAGAGGCATGAGGGTCCCTTCGCTGGTGGATGTGCTGGTCAGGGTACCGCCGGTGGGGGCCGCGCGGCGGGTCCGGGGAGGTCCCCCCGGGCGCCCGCCGTCCCGGCCTGCCGGGGGCTCGGGGACTACTGCCTGATCAGGGCGAGGGCCTCGTCGCGGATGCGGATCATGGTGGCCTCGTCGCGGGCCTCGGCGTTGAGGCGCAGCAGCGGTTCGGTGTTGCTGGGGCGGACGTTGAACCACCAGTCGGCGGCGGAGACGGTGAGGCCGTCCAGGTCGTCGAGGGTGACGCCCTCGCGGCCGTCGTAGGCGGCGCGGATCGCGGCGAGGCGGGCGGCCTGGTCGTCGACGGTGGAGTTGATCTCGCCGGAGCCGGCGTAGCGGTCGTACTGGTCGACGAGCGCGGACAGCGTGCCCTGCTGTTCGCCGAGGGCGGCGAGGACGTGCAGGGCGGCGAGCATGCCGGTGTCGGCGTTCCAGAAGTCGCGGAAGTAGTAGTGCGCGGAGTGCTCGCCGCCGAAGATCGCGCCGGTCCTGGCCATCTCCGCCTTGATGAAGGAGTGGCCGACGCGGGTGCGTTCGGGGGTGCCGCCGTTCTCCCGGACGACCTCGGGCACGGACCGGGAGGTGATCAGGTTGTGGATGACGGTGCCCGTGCCGCCGTTGCGCGCGAGTTCACGGGAGGCGACCAGGGCGGTGACGGCGGAGGGCGAGACGGGTTCGCCGCGCTCGTCGACGACGAAGCAGCGGTCGGCGTCGCCGTCGAAGGCGAGGCCGAGGTCGGCGCCCTCCTCGCGGACCCGCTTCTGCAGGTCGACGAGGTTGGCCGGGTCGAGCGGGTTGGCCTCGTGGTTGGGGAAGGTGCCGTCGAGCTCGAAGTACATCGGGACGAGCGTGAGCGGCAGTCCTGCGAGGACGGTGGGGACCGTGTGGCCGCCCATGCCGTTGCCTGCGTCGACGACGACCTTGAGCGGGCGGATGCCGGTGAGGTCGACGAGGGAGCGCAGGTGGGCCGCGTAGTCCTCAAGGGTGTCGCGGCGGGTGACCGTCCCGGTCGTGGCGGCCTTCTGCGGGGCGCCCGTGTCGCTCCACTCCTCGACGAGGGCGCGGATGTCGGCGAGGCCGGTGTCCTGGCCGACGGGGGCGGCGCCGGCGCGGCACAGCTTGATGCCGTTGTACCGCGCCGGGTTGTGCGAGGCGGTGAACATCGCCCCGGGCAGGTTCAGCGCGCCCGAGGCGTAGTACAGCTGGTCGGTGGAGCACAGGCCGATCTCGGTGACGTCGGCGCCCTGGCCCGCCGCGCCGCGGGCGAAGGCGGCGGACAGGCCGGGCGACGAGGGGCGCATGTCGTGGCCGGTGACGACGGCGGTCGCGTCGGTCACCCGCACGAAGGCGGCCCCGAAGAGCTCGGCGAGCGCCTCGTCCCACTGGTCGGGGACGACCCCGCGCACGTCGTACGCCTTCACGATCTGCGAGAGATCAGCAGCCACGGCCAGCCCTTCCGGAAGTCCTGTCGGTCACCACAAACTACCCGCAGTGTCCGACGGGGCCGTCGCGGAGGCTCAGGGCAGCATCCAGCCGAGCACCACCGTGCTCTGGCCGACCACGATCAGGCACATCACGAGCAGCAGGCCGAGGCTCCAGGGCAGCACCTTGCGCAGCAGGTCGCCCTCGCGGCCCGCGAGCCCGACGGCCGCGCAGGCGATGGTGAGGTTCTGCGGCGAGATCATCTTGCCGAGCACGCCGCCGGAGCTGTTGGCGGCGGCGAGCAGTTCGGGCGAGAGGCCTGACTGCTGGGCGGCGGTGACCTGGAGGGCGCCGAAGAGGGCGTTGGCGGAGGTGTCGGAGCCGGACACGGCGACGCCGAACCAGCCGAGCACCGGGGACAGGAAGGCGAGGCCCGCACCCGCGGCCGCCACGAAGTGGCCGATGGTGGCGGCCTGTCCGGAGAGGTTCATGACGTAGGCGAGGGCGAGCACGCTGGTCACCGTGAGCAGCGCGAACCGCAGTTCGCGCACGGTCTCCAGCCACTCCTTGGCCGCCACGCGCGCGTGGACGCCGAGGACGGCCGCGGTGGCGAGGCCGGCGAACAGCACGAGCGTCCCGCCGGTGGAGACGAGCGGCAGGCTGAACATGTTGCCGCCGACGGGCTCGCCGTCGGGGTTCGCGACGTCCAGGAAGGGCCAGTTCCAGGTCTGGGTGGCGCCGGCGAGCCAGTCCTTGACGGCCGGGATCTGCGCGACGGCGAAGATCGCGACGATCAGCGCGTAGGGGGCGTAGGCCCGGACGACCTCGCCGCGCGGGTCCTCGGCGTCCAGTTCCTCGCTGCGGGTGCCGGTGAGGACGGAGGTGCGTACGGACTCGGCGGCGGGGACGCGGGAGTGGGGCACGGCCATCAGGGCGCCCGCGCCGGCGAGGGCGGCGCCGATGTCGGCGAGCTGCGCGGAGACGTAGTTGGAGGCGGCGAACTGCGCCACGGCGAAGGCGACGCCGCACACCAGGGCGGGGATCCAGGTCTCGCGCAGTCCGCGCCGGCCGTCGACCAGCCACACCAGCACGAGCGGCACCACGAGGGCCAGCAGCGGCGTCTGGCGGCCGACCACGGACGCCACGGAGTCCAGCGGCAGCCCGGTGACCTGGGCGAGCGTGACGACGGGCGTGCCCATCGCGCCGAACGCCACCGGCGCGGTGTTGGCGACCAGCGCGACCACGGCGGCGCGTACGGGGTCGAAGCCGAGGGCGACCAGCATCACGGCGGAGATCGCGACGGGGGCGCCGAACCCGGCCAGCGCCTCCAGCAGGGCGCCGAAGCAGAACGCGACGACGAGCGCCTGGATGCGGGGGTCGTCGGAGAGCCGGCCGAAGGAGCGGCGCAGGATGTCGAAGTGGCGGGTGCGGACCGTCATCCGGTAGATCCACAGGGCGTTCACGACGATCCACATGATCGGGAAGAGCCCGAAGACGGCGCCCTGCACACCGCTGGAGAGCGTCTGGTCCAGTGGCATCCCGTACGCCAGCCAGGCCACCGCGACGGCCGCCGCGAGGCCGATGAGGCCCGCGAGGTGGGCCTTCATCCGGACGCCGCCGAGCAGCACCAGCACGATCAGCAGCGGCAGGGCCGCCACGAGGGCGGAGAGGCCGAGTGATCCGGCGACGGGTTCCAGTTCCTGGACGTACACGAGCGCCTCCCGGATTCCGCCATGCGAAAGCGATTTCTCGCTGGGTCACCGGAATGGTCGTGTCCGCGCCAAGCGGGCGTCAATGGGTGTGCAGTGAAGGGATGTGACGGGGTGACGGGCGCGCGCCCTCAGTTGTCGGGGGAGCGCAGAACCCGCAGATGGCCGCGGCGGGCGACCTCCATCGGGTCGGCGCCTCGCGCGCCGCCGCCGGCTCCGGCCGCCCGCTCCTGGGGGCGGGCCGCCTCGCGCACGGCGTTGGCGAGCGCTTCCAGGTCGTCCCCGCTGGGCTGCGCCGGGGCGGACCCGTCGAGCAGGCGGACGACCTCCCAGCCACGGGGGGCGGTGAGGCGCTCGGAGTGCTCGGCGCACAGGTCGTAGCAGTGGGGCTCGGCGTAGGTGGCGAGCGGGCCGAGGACCGCGGTCGAGTCGGCGTAGACGTACGTCAACGTCGCGACGGCGGGACGGCCGCAGGCGGTGCGCGAACAGCGACGTACAGGGCTCACGACGTTGGACGGTACCGCACTCTTGAGCGGGCCGCGACGACTCTCCACCAGGTCACTCCCCCGTGTCGGGGTGTGAAACGCCCCACATAACCCAGGAAACACACCTCTGTGACCAGGCGGTACGCCGGAACGGCGGCTTTCGGACGGTTCTGATTCCGGTCACCAGTCGGCATAAACACCGTCAAATGCCTTGAGGTGATCGGTCGAGGAGAGATACGGAATCGAGCCCAAGCTTGGCTGGAATGGTCAGGTTGTGACATGGCGCGCGGGTCGGCCGGAACGCGCGTGGGCGTGGGGCGGCCCGGCGGCACGACGACTACCCTTCGCAGTGATGGACAGCCCCGTGACTCCTCGCTCCGCAGGCCCCGGGCCCCGACGCCGTGACCGACACGGCAGGGGCATGCGCGGCCCGATCGCACCACCCCAGGTGCCGCTGGCCGCCAGCCGCGCGGAGACGTTCGCGGACCTGGTGCAGGACTCGGTGGAGCGTCTCGAGCGGCGCTGGCCGCAGCTCGCCGACATCGATTTCCTGGTGCTGGACGTCCCCCGGCTGGACGGCGCGGCCGGACCCGGCTGGGACGAGACGGTCCCGCTGGGCGGGACGGTGACGGCCCGCGACGGCCGCCCCGCGCGCGTGGTGATCTACCGGCGGCCGGTCGAGATCCGCTCCAAGGGACGCGACGAGCGGGCGGCACTGGTCCACGAGGTCGTGGTCGAACAGGTCGCCGACCTGCTGGGTCTCACCCCCGAGACGGTCGACCCCCGGTACGGGGAGGACTGAGTTACCGGGGGTGCTGGAGTCTCCCTGCGGCTACCGCTGGAGGACGGACAGGTCCTCGGACGCGTCCGGCACCGCCACCATGCCCCGGTCGTCAGGGAGCGGCTGCACCGTGAAGAACGGGACGCCTCCCTCCGTCGAGGCCAGGGTGCGCGAGGCGTAGACGGGGCCGCCGGTCCGCGTCTCCACCGTGAGCGCGTAGCTGCCCTTCAGACCCGCGGGCACGGGCGCCTCGATGTCCTGCGTCGTCCCCGACTTGATGCTGTACGTCTTCGTCTGCGGCGTGCCGCCCTTGGTGCCGGCGGAGGCCGTCACCTTGATCTCGGCGTCGCCCTCGGGCGCGGTGACCGACAGGGTGGTGCCCTTGGCGGTGTTGTCCAGGGCCGTCGCGCGCGTCTCGACCGGGCGGGCCGCCGGGATGAACGCCGACTCCTGCCCGCCCTCCTCGCCGCGCAGCACCCGCACCGCCGCCACCACCGGCACGGAGCTGTCCGGCGCGGTCAGCACCAGGGAGCCGGCCTCTCCACGGGTGAGGTCGCCCAGGTCGAAGCCCGCGGTCATCCCGCCCTTGAGGTGCAGCGTCTCGTTGCCTGCCGGGGTGATCAGACCGGACGGGGCGGCGAGGCGCACCTTCAGGTCGACGTCGGCGTCCCCGGGCGTGAAGGCGACCAGGCGCACGGCCGTGGCGTCCTTCGGGATGCCCGGCAGGACCAGGCTGCCCGACGGGTCGGCCGACGCGGGCAGCCAGTCGCCGCCCGTCTCGTCGTCCAGGGCCTGCACGGCGGCGCCGACCCGGCCGCTGCGGACCACCACGTGCACGGTGACGTCGGTCTGCTTCTCGGCGGTGAGCGTGGACAGCAGCACCGGCTCGGAGGAGCGCGGCTTGACCGTGATGCCCTCCCCCACCGTCGTCTCCAGCTCGCCGTCCTTGCCGTAGAGCTCGATGTCGACCACGGCCGCGGAGTCGTCCGGGTTGGTCAGGTGGATGTAGTCGGTGCGGCTGTCGTCGGTGCTCGCGCCGGGGAACCAGAACTGGGTGTCGGCGGCGGAGCAGGCGACGCCCTGGAGGCCGCGGCCGGTGCCGGCGGCGACCTCGGTGGTCTGCTGCGCGGTCCAGCCGGACGCGAAGCGGCCGTCGGCGGTGCCGACGAGGGCGGGGGCGTCGGCGCCTTCGGCCTCGGCGGTCACCGGCGTGCCGGGCTCCTTCAGCTGCAGGACGGGCTTGCCGCCCTGGTCGTCCGTCGCGGAGCCCTTGCCGTCCTTCTCGCTCTCCTCGTCGGCGGAGGCGTCCTCGCCGTCCGTCCCGCCCTCTTCGTCGGCTGAAGCGTCCTCGTCCGGGACGGACTGCTGCGCGGCCGACCGGAGCACGGCCGTGCCCTTGTCGTCCGCGCCCTCCGTGACCGGGGTGAACGAGGTGTACGTCGTCTCGGCGAGGTCGGAGGTGCTGGGCTGCGGGCACAGCAGGCCGGTGCGCTCCACGGGCAGGGTGGCCGCCGACCCCGTCGGCTGCTCGGCGGCCTCGGGGCCGGGCGCCGTGAGCGCGGCGACGCCCGTGACGGCGGCGAGCGCGGTGGCGCCCGCGATCAGGGACAGGGTGGTGCGGTTCACTGCTGGCTCCCGTCAGGACGCTCGTTGCCCGTGGCGTGGGGGTCGTACGCGGGGTCGTAGCCCTGTGGGTACGCCGTCCCGTCGTATCCCTGCGGGTACGTCTGGTCGTAGCCCTGCTGCGGGGCGCCGTAGCCGTACGGGTCGTACCCGCCGTCCTGCTGCGGGTAGCCCTCCGCCGGGTACTGCTGCTGTCCGCCGTAGCCGCCCGCCGGGTACTGCTGCTGGTAGGGCGCGGCCGCGTAGGCGGTCTCGTCGTACTCCGCGTTCTGGTACTGCCCCTGGTCCCAGTCGCCGTAGCCGGCCTGGTGCGGGACGGTGGCGGGGGGCTGCTCCGGAGGGGCGGGCATGTCGCCTTCGCCGTACGGGTCGGGGCCGGGCGCGTCCATGGCGTCGGCGTCCGTGGCGCTCACGCCCTCCGGGTCGCCGCCCTCGCCGTTGGCCGCGGCCTCCGCCTCGGCCTGCGCGCGCAGGCGGCGGGCGCGGCGGCCCTCGCCGGCCATGGCCTCGGCCGGGACGGGCGCCTCCTCGGGCAGGTCGTCGTCGATGTCACGGCTGCGGCCGGGCAGCGCCATGACGACGAGGACGATCGCGAGCAGGCCCTGCGCCCACATCCACAGGGTGTGGGCGAGCGGCTCGTCGTAGGTGACGTCCAGGGCGCCGCCGGACGCGGGCAGTTCGAAGCCCTGGGCCCAGCCGTCGACCGTGGTCGGGGTGAGCTCCTTGCCGTCGAGGGTGGCGGTCCAGCCCTCCGCGGCGGAGTCGGCCAGGCGCAGGACGCGGCCCTCCGCGCCGTCCTCGATCTCGGTGTGGATCTCGACCGGGCCCGCGGCCACGGGCTCGGGCTCGCCCTTGCCCTCGGCGGGCACGACGGCCGCGCGGGCGACCTGGCGGTCCACCCGCCACAGCGCACCGCCCTCCTGCTCGCTCAGGCGGCTCAGGCCGGGCGTGGCGTCCAGCACGCGGGTGACCTCGCGCGGAGCGCCCTGGTGGACCAGGACGTAGCGGACGGCGAAGCCGCCGAGCTGGTCGGCCTGGTCGGCGCCGGAACCGGCGACGAGGTTGGCGACGACCTTGTCGAGCAGTTCGTTCTCACCGTCCTGGGCGGCGATCTCCGCGTCGCCCATGCGGGCCCCGGAGCCGCGCACCAGGACGTAGTCGACGCGGTCGGCGGAGTCCGTGTCGAGGACCAGGGTGCGGGCCTGGTCGCGGGTGGCGCTCTCCTCGGCGACGAACGCCGGCACCTGCACCGGGTCGCGCCGTTCGACGGGGCCGTCGGCGCCGCGGACCATCCAGCCGACGGCGAGGACCAGCGGTCCGACGGCGCAGGCCAGGGCGATCAGCGCGGCGACCGGCTGGCGCCAGCCGAAGCTCATCTCGGCGACGCGCGCGCGGGCGCCGTCGGCGCCGAGCGTGCCGGCGGCCAGCAGGGCGATGCCGTAGACGAGGGTGGCGGGGCCGGCCCAGGTGGAGCCGTTGGACAGGGCCGCGAAGAGGAGGCCGGCCACGGCGGCCGTCCACGCGGTGAGGATCGCCGTGCGGCGCTCGGCGCGCAGCAGGGCGGCCAGTGCGGCGAGGACCAGGCCGATCAGCAGCAGTCCGCCGCTGGTGCCGGGCCCGCCGGGGCTGGCGCCGAGCAGGTCGAGCGCGGAGGCGGCGGACTGCCCGAACGGCAGGCCGGCCTCGGTGAAGAAGCCGAACGGCAGCAGGGACAGCGACCAGGGGGCGAGCACCAGCAGGGGGCTGCCGAACTGCGCCAGGAAGCGGGGGCCGTAGGCCTTGAGGTCCGCCCTGCGCAGGGCCAGCACGCCGATGCCGAGGACCAGCGCCATCGGCCACACGATCGGGGTGAAGGCCGTGGTGAGGGTGAGCAGCAGCGCGTACGCCCAGGTGGCGCGCCAGCTGCCGCGGCCGTCGGGGGCGGTGAGTCCGCTCGCGGCGATGCCGGCGCGGGCGAGGAGGGGGAGCAGCACGGCGAGCACGGCCGTGCCGATGTGTCCCGAGGCCAGGGCGCCGGTCGCGGCGGGCAGGAAGGCGTAGGCGACGGCCGCCCACGCGCGCAGCAGCCGGGACTCGACCAGCGGGCGGGAGGCGAAGTACGCGGTGACGCCGGCCAGCGGCACCGAGCAGACCAGCATCACGGTGACGGCGAGGCCGGTGGAGCCGAGCAGCAGGGTCGCCAGCGCGGCGACGACGGCCAGGTAGGGCGGTGCGGTGCCGGTGCCGCCGGCGCCGACCGCGTGCCAGGCGTCGGTGTAGCGGGCCCACAGGTCACCCGCGGCGGCGGGCGCGGGCAGCAGGGCGCCGCCGGCCAGGGCGCCGCCGCCGAGGAGCTGACGGCACGCCACCAGGGAGACCAGCAGCAGCGTCAGGAAGAGGACGGGACCGGGGCGGCGGGCGATGCGCCTGAGGCGCGCGAACTGCTCGATCTCGAGGAAGTCGGCGTCGTCGCCGCCGGGTCCGGACTCCATCGCGCTGCCGTGCCGTCCGGCGCCGGAGACGGCCTCGGGGTCGGAGCGGCCGACGAGGTTGCTCGCGACCTGCTCCACGGTGACGCGGACGGTGGCGCCGGGCGGCGGGAACAGCGGGCGCAGCTCGCCCTTGTCGACCTGGGGGCTGCCGCGGTCGCGGCGTCCGGCGAGGATGCGCTCGGGGCGGAGCAGGACGCCCATGAGGCCGCGGATTTCGTCGACGGCCTGCCCCGGCACCTTGCCGACCAGGTAGGCGAGGGTGCGCAGCAGCGTGCCGAGGACGACCCGGAGCAGCACCCAGGGAAGGGCGGCCGTGCGGGTGTTGACGAGGAGGGTGTGGACGGCGCCGGCCTTGTCCACCTTGTGCGGGGAGGCGGCCGTGCGGCCCACGCAGTCGACGGTGCGGCGCTCGCGGGAGGCCGCCTCGGCGTGCCGGACGACCGCCTCGGGCGCGACGAGGACCCGGTAGCCCGCGGCGTTGAGCCGCCAGCACAGGTCGACGTCGTCGCGCATGAGGGGCAGGTGCCGGTCGAAGCCGCCGAGCTGCTCGAAGAGGTCGCGGCGGACGAGCATGCCGGCGGTGGACACGCTCAGCACGGGCCGTACGTGGTCGTGCTGGCCCTGGTCCTGCTCGCGGCGGTCCAGGCCGGTCCAGCGGCGGCCGGAGTTGGCGATGGAGACGCCGACCTCGAGCAGCTGCCTGCGGTCGTACCAGCCGCGGAGCTTGGGGCCGACGACGGCGACGTCCTCGCGGCCGAGCTCGTACTCGTTCTCCACGACGCGCAGCAGCTCGGCGAGCGCGTCGGGCTCGGGCGCGCAGTCGTCGTGCAGCAGCCACAGCCACTCGACCGGTTCGCCGAACGGCAGTTCGGGCAGGTCGTAGGCGTCGTCGCGCCAGCTGCGGGTGACCGGGTCCCAGCCGCTCGGCCGCCTCAGGTACGGCAGGTCGTCGGGGGTGAGGTGCGGGGCGCCGCGGTGGCACTCCTCGACGGCCTGGCCGAAGCCGGTGCGCCGGGCGAGGTGCAGCACGCGCTCGTCGCCGAGGGCCTCGGTGACCAGCCGGGCGGAGTCGTCGGCGCTGCCGGTGTCGGCGGCCATGGCGAACTGGACGGGGCGCTCCTGGCCGAGCAGGCCGGCCAGGGCGTCCGGCAGCCAGCGGGCGCCGTCGTGGGAGACGAGGACCGCGGTCACCACGTGACGCGGGAACTCAGGTGCGGCAGCGGAATCCTGACGGGCTGCCGTGTGGCTGTGCACGGACATCGAGGTACGGGCCCCGGTTCGGTGGACTGTGGGGACGCCCGTGCCCGATGGGGGCGGCGGGGCGTCTCGGACGAGCGACCACACTATCGGCTGCACAACAAGGGGGCCCGCCGCCTGTGGACAACCCACCGGCGACGGGCCTTAAGTGACGTTTGTACGAAGAAGCGTGTGGATATCGGGTGTGCTCCGGGCGTCGCCCGGGGCGCCGCGCGTCAGACGGCGGCCTTCTTCAGACGGCGGCGCTCCCGCTCGGACAGACCGCCCCAGATGCCGAAGCGTTCGTCATGGGCGAGGGCGTACTCGAGGCACTCGGAACGGACCTCGCACGCGAGGCAGACCTTCTTGGCCTCCCGGGTGGAGCCGCCCTTCTCGGGGAAGAACGACTCGGGATCGGTCTGGGCGCACAGCGCGCGCTCCTGCCAGCCGAGTTCCTCGTCCGCGTCGTCGACCAGCAGTTGCTGCACCAGCTCGGTCATGTGCGCCCCTCGTCCGTCTTTCGCGTCCCCGTGATGTGGCCGTTACCGATTCCGGCTGAACGACACGAGTGAAATTACAAGTGTGCTGCTCCGGGCGAGTCAAGCCGAGATCTGCTATTGGGCCCCTTATTCACTCTGCGGAACCAAGGCCGAGCGGAAAGTGTTCAAATCACCCTAAACCTTGACACACAGACGGGACCCGCATGGACGTCCGGCCCCGCACACGGCCTCACAAGGGAGGACGCCCAGAGGATCGATCTCGTTCCGACACCCCTGCCGCGGCGATCCGGATCACAGTCGGATCACGGGATCGCAACGGCGCGCGGGGCGCCCGGCCGTGCGCACCTTGTGTCCCGGCAACCGGCTGAACAAACCTTTCACCTGTCAGATGAACCGGATGAGGTGAACCAGGTCCCACATACCGGGCTTCGAGTTGACTTCGGGAGTGTGAACCGCTCTCCTTGTGGGCATGCTCGCGAATCCGGCACTCACCTCGACCCGCTCCGCCGGGTTCCTCGGTGCTGCCCGCGCTCGCTGTAGCTGTCGCTGTACCGGCTGTTGAGCCACCGCGCTCCCGCCGACGCCGCGTCCCCGCAGGACCCGGCCTCCTCCTCCTGCTGAACCCGCTCCCACCCGGGGCATCCCCTGCCGCCCGCCCGCGACCCGGGCCCCACGCGGCGGCACCCCCACCGCCCCGCCTCTTCGCGCCGAGGACCTCCGTACTCCATGAACAGCGACAGCGACCTCCAGATCGCCGGCGACATCCTCGAAGTCCCGCACCTGCTCCAGCCCGAACGCGAACACCCCTCCACCGTGGCCGAGTTCGCCGGCCTGGCCCGCGCCGTCGCCGCCGACCGCGCCCAGTGGGAACCCCTCGTGCGGTTCGACGCCACCACCCGCTGGTACCACCGGCTGCGCACCGGCCCCGGCTACGAGGTGTGGCTGCTCTCCTGGGTGCCCGGCCAGGGCAGCGGGCCGCACGACCACGGCCGCTCCTCCGGCGTGCTCACCGTCCTGGACGGCGCCCTGACCGAGCGCACCGAGCGCGGCACGCGCGTGCTGGCCGCCGGGGACCAGCGGGTCTTCGCCCCCGGCTACGCGCACGACGTCGTCAACGACACCCTGGAACCCGCGGTCAGCCTGCACATCTACCACCCCGGCCTCACCGAGATGCCGATGCACCCCGAGTCCCGGCTCCGCACGGCCGCCGCCTCCCCCGCCGCCCCGCACTGCGAGGCGCGCCCGGCAACGGTCCGGTGACTGGCTGACGCGATGTCGTAGCGGCCTGCGAGGATGACCC
The DNA here is from genome assembly GCA_014655195.1 of Streptomyces cellulosae. GTDB lineage: Bacteria > Actinomycetota > Actinomycetes > Streptomycetales > Streptomycetaceae > Streptomyces > Streptomyces cellulosae. Next base: position 20,170 of record BNBH01000001.1, read on the forward strand.
CATGCGCATTGTGGTTCTGGCAGGCGGCATCGGCGGTGCCCGTTTCCTGCGCGGTCTGAAGCGGGCCGTGCCGGACGCGGACATCACGGTCATCGGCAACACCGGGGACGACATCCACCTCTTCGGGCTGAAGGTCTGCCCGGACCTCGACACGGTGATGTACACGCTCGGCGGCGGTATCGACGAGGAGCAGGGCTGGGGGCGGAGCGACGAGACCTTCCACCTCAAGGAGGAGCTCGCGGCCTACGGCGTCGGCCCGGACTGGTTCGGGCTCGGCGACCGTGACTTCGCCACGCACATCGTGCGCACCCAGATGCTCGGCGCGGGCTTCCCGCTGAGCGCGGTCACCGAGGCGCTGTGCGACCGCTGGCAGCCCGGCGTGCGCCTGATCCCCATGACCGACGACCGCGTGGAGACCCATGTGGCGGTCGAGCTGGACGGCGAGCGCAAGGCGATCCACTTCCAGGAGTACTGGGTGCGGCTGCGTGCCTCGGTGCCCGCGCAGGCGGTCGTGCCGGTCGGCGCGGAGCAGGCCAAACCCGCCCCGGGCGTCCTGGAGGCGATCGGCGAGGCCGACGTGATCCTCTTCCCGCCGTCCAACCCGGTGGTGTCCGTCGGCACGATCCTCGCGGTGCCCGGCATCCGCGAGGCCATCGCCGACGCGGGCGTGCCGGTCGTCGGTCTCTCCCCGATCGTGGGGGACGCGCCGGTGCGCGGCATGGCCGACAAGGTGCTCGCCGCCGTCGGCGTGGAGTCCACGGCGGCCGCGGTCGCCGAGCACTACGGCTCCGGGCTGCTGGACGGCTGGCTGGTGGACACCGTGGACGCGGCGAGCGTGGAGCGGGTCGAGGCGGCGGGCATCCGCTGCCGGGCCGTGCCGCTGATGATGAGCGACGTGGACGCGACCGCCCGGATGGCCGGCGAGGCGCTGGCCCTGGCCGAGGAGGTCCGTACGGCATGAGCGAGGCGCACCCCGCCTACCGGGTCTGGGCCCTCCCCGGCCTGCCCGAGGTCCGTCCCGGCGACGACCTGGCCAAGCTGATCGCGGCCGCCGCGCCCGACCTCCTCGACGGCGACGTCCTGCTGGTCACCTCGAAGATCGTCTCCAAGGCCGAGGGCCGGATCGTCGAGGCCGCCGACCGGGAGGCCGCGATCGACGCGGAGACCGTACGGGTGGTGGCCCGGCGCGGCCCCCTGCGCATCGTCGAGAACCGGCAGGGCCTGGTGATGGCCGCGGCCGGCGTCGACGCCTCCAACACGACACCGGGCACGGTCCTGCTCCTCCCCGAGGACCCGGACGACTCCGCGCGCGCGATCCGCCAGGGAATCCGTGACGCGCTCGGCGTCGAGGTCGGCGTGATCGTCACCGACACCTTCGGCCGCCCCTGGCGCGCGGGCCTGACCGACGTGGCGATCGGCGCGGCGGGCGTGCGCGTGCTGGACGACCTGCGCGGCGGCACCGACGCGCACGGCAACCCGCTCTCCGCCACGGTCGTCGCCACCGCCGACGAGCTGGCCGCCGCCGGCGACCTGGTCAAGGGCAAGGCGGCGGGCCTCCCCGTGGCGGTGGTCCGCGGCCTGCCGCACACCACGTCCCCCGACGACACCGAGGGCGCCCGCGCCCTGGTCCGCGTCGCGCGCGACGACATGTTCCGTCTGGGCACGTCCGAGGCGGTGCGCCAGGCGGTCACCCAGCGCCGTACGGTGCGGTCCTTCACGGACGAGCCGGTGGACCCCGGTGCGGTACGCCGCGCGGTCGCCGCGGCCGTCACCGCCCCCGCGCCCCACCACACCACGCCCTGGCGCTTCGTCCTCCTCGAATCCGCCGAGACGCGCACGCGCCTGCTCGACGCGATGCGCGACGCGTGGATCACTGACCTCCGCGGGGACGGCAAGCCGGAGGAGTCCATCGCCAGGCGGATCCGCCGCGGCGACGTCCTGCGCAACGCCCCGTACCTGGTCGTGCCCTGCCTGGTGATGGACGGCTCCCACCACTACGGCGACGCCCGCAGGGACGGCGCGGAGCGGGAGATGTTCGTCGTCGCCACGGGCGCGGGCGTGCAGAACTTCCTGGTGGCCCTCGCGGGCGAGCGGCTCGGCTCGGCGTGGGTGTCCTCGACGATGTTCTGCCGCGAAGTGGTCCGCGAGGTCCTGGACCTGCCCCCCGGCTGGGACCCGATGGGCGCGGTCGCGGTGGGCCACCCGGCCGAGGAACCGCGCCCCCGCCCCGAGCGGGATGCCGCCCGGTTCATCGAGGTGCGGTGAGCGAGGCCCTACCCTCGTAGGAGCTCTTCACTCCCACCTCAAGGACTCTCGTGGCCGGACGCTTCGCTCCCCGCCCGACACGGACCACCGTGCGCGGCGGCCATGTCGCGATGCCGTCCCCACGAGGCCCCCGCGACGCGCCGGCCTCACCCCGGACCCGTACCTACGTACCGGACCACCCCCTGGACCTGGGCCTGGTCCTCGGCCCGCTGCGCCGGGGCACCGGCGACCCCACGTTCCGTACGACCCCGGACGGCGCCGCGTGGCGCACCAGCCTCACGCCCGTGGGGCCCGGCACCCTGCGGGTGACCCGGCACGGCGACACGATCCGCGGCCAGGCGTGGGGCCCCGGCGCCGACTGGCTCCTGGACCGCATGCCCGAACTGCTCGGCGCCGCCGACGACCCGTCCGCCTTCGTGCCCCGGCACAAGCTGCTGGCGCTCACCCACCACCGCCTGCCGGGCCTGCGGCTGCTGCGCACCGGACTGGTGCTGGAGTCGCTGATCCCGTCGATCCTGGAGCAGAAGGTCACGACCGGGGAGGCGTACCGGGCATGGCGGCTGCTGGTCCGCAAGTTCGGCGTACCGGCTCCCGGGCCCGCGCCCGAGCGGATGGCGGTGATGCCGGCGCCGCGCACCTGGGCGCTGATCCCCTCCTGGGAGTGGCATCGCGCCGGCGTCGACGACAAGCGGGCGTCGACGGTGCTGCGCGCGGTGCGGGTCGCTGCGCGGCTGGAGGAGGCGGCGGGGATGCCTCCGGAGGAGGCGCGGGCGCGGCTGGAGGTGGTGCCGGGGATCGGGCCTTGGACGTCTGCGGAGACGGTGCAGCGGAGTCATGGGGCGGTGGACTCTGTGACGGTGGGGGATGTGCATCTGCCGGGGATCGTGGGGTGGGCGTTGGCGGGGGATCGTGACGCCGATGACTCCGTCATGCTGTCGTTGCTGGAGCCCTACGCGGGGCAGCGGCACCGTGCGGTGCGGTTGATCCTGCTGAGCGGGAGGACGCCTGCGCGGCGGGCGCCCCGTATGCCGCACGGGGACATCGGGCGGCTTTAGCAGCCCGTACTGTGCGGCACCGTACGGGTGTTGCACACCCGTTCCCTTCTTCTCACCCCGGGTTGGCGCGAGCCGGGGGGAATCGGCGCACCTCGGCGCCGACGAGGCGCCGCCGCGCCCCCTCCCCCACTCTCGGCTTCGCTCGAGCGGGAGGTACCCCCATCGCCCTGGGGCCCCTCCCAGGCCCTTAAGGCACTGGGGGAGGCATGAATGCCCGCAGTTGGCGGCGACACTGGCGGCCGCCGCCCGCCTGCGGATGACGGGGTCGCGGCCGCCCTCCGCGCGCCCGCCCGGAGCCGCAGGCGCTCGCGGCGGGGAGGGGACGGGGTGGGGGTGGGCGCCCGCAGCGGCTGGCGCGTCCGCGCCCCGCACTTCTCCAGCACGCACTCTCGCGCCAGACCGAGGACGACCACCCCCACCGCGGCCCCGCACCACCCACCGCCCGCAGGCGCTACGCCCGCCCCCACCGAACCTCGACACTGCGCCGCAGGCGTCGAACCGCACCCCCCAGTCGAACCGCACCCCCCCACCAGGGCGTCACAGGCACGCAGCCTCAACCCCCTACTGGTCGGACGAGAACCGCACCGCACCCGCCGGGATCTCCGCGTCGCACCACACCCGCACCCCCTCCCGCAGCTCGTTCCGCGCCCCGATCACCGCCCCGTCTCCTATGACCGCCCCCGTCAGCACAGCCCGCTCCCCCACCCGCGCCCGCGTCCCGATCAGCGAGTCCGTGACCACCGCCCCCGGCTCGATCACCGCGCCCGGCAGGATCGTGGAGCCGAACACCCGCGCGCCCTCCGCGACGAACGCCCCCTCGCCCACCACCGTCCCGCCCGCCAGCTTCGCGTCCGGCGCCACCCGTGCCGTCGGCAGCACCAGCCGGTCCCCGCACCGCCCCGGCACCGCAGGCGACGGCGCCTTCCCCAGCACCAGATCCGCCGAGCCCCGTACGAACGCCGCCGGTGTCCCGAGGTCCAGCCAGTACGTCGAGTCGACCATGCCCTGCAGGTGCGCGCCCGCCGCCAGCAGCCCCGGGAACGTCTCGCGCTCGACCGACACCACCCGCCCCGCGGGAATCGTGTCGATGACCGACCGCCGGAACACGTACGCCCCCGCGTTGATCTGATCGGTGACGATCTCCTCAGGCGTCTGCGGCTTCTCCAGGAACGCCAGCACCCGCCCGGTCTCGTCCGTCGGCACCAGCCCGTACGCCCGCGGATCGGTCACCTGCGTCAGGTGCAGGGAGACGTCCGCCCCCGACGTCTCGTGCGTCCGCACCAGCGCCCGGATGTCCAGCCCCGTCAGGATGTCCCCGTTGAAGACCAGCACCGGCTCGTCCGGCCCGGAGTGCAGCCGCGAGGCGACGTTGCGGATCGCGCCGCCCGTGCCGAGCGGCTCCTCCTCCGTGACGTACTCGATGTGCAGTCCCAGCGCCGCCCCGTCACCGAAGTACGGCTCGAACACCTCGGCGAGGTACGACGTGGCGAGGACGATGTGCTCCACGCCCGCCGCGCGGGCCCGCGCGAGCTGGTGCGTGAGGAACGGCACCCCGGCCGCCGGGACCATGGGCTTGGGCGTGTGCACCGTGAGGGGGCGCAGTCGCGTGCCCTTGCCGCCGACCAGGAGGATCGCTTCTGTCACCTGTCGTCTCTGCTTCCTGCCGGGACCGGCCGAACTGTCTTTCGGCCGGCCAGTGTATGCAGACGGTGCCCGGCAGGGGCGGAGCAGCCGGCCCCGTGGGCCGTACGTGACGCGTCCCTCAGCGGCCCTGGTAGTCGGCCGCCTTGGACCGCACGCTGCTCAGCTTCTTGTACAGCTTCCCCCCGGGGCAGGAGGTGTTGAACCCGTCCCGGTGACCGGAGATCACCTTCATCTTCACCTTCTTGCCTTTCGCGTACAGGTTGCCACCGCCGGACGTCAGGGATGTCTTCTTCTTCGGGTTCATGCCGTGGAGTCCGAGCTTCCAGGCGGTGAGCCGGGCGACGGCCTTCACCGCCTTGGAGGACGGCTTCTTGGAGCCGTAGGAGCCGATGACGGCGATGCCGGTGGTCCGGGAGTTGAACCCCATGGTGTGCGCGCCCTTCACCGGCTTGGCCACGCCGCCGGCCCGGCCCTCGTAGATGCGGCCGCACTTGTCGACGAGGAAGTTGTAGCCGATGTCCCGCCAGCCGAGGCTCCTGGTGTGGTAGCGGTAGAAGCCGCGGATCAGGGAGGGCGCCTGCGCGCAGGTGTAGTTGTTGCCGGAGGCGGTGTGGTGCACGAAGGCCGCCTTGACCGTGCTCGTGTACACGAAGCTCTTCTCGCGCAGGCTCTCGTCCGCTCCCCAGCCGCGCCGGGTGACGATGGCCGGGCGCGGCCCGATGTACGGCTTGGCCCGCTGCTGCTCGGTCAGCTCGGAACCGCGCAGCGTGACGAGTTCCTCCCGTGTCTCCTCGGCGGTGAGCGAGGGGATGCGGGTGGCGCCGAGCGGCACGAGGGCGGAGTTGGCGGCGGAGGCGGCCTTGGCCGCGGCGGTCATGACGCCCGTACGAGGTTCCTCCGCGCCTTCGGCGGGCTCGCCGCCCTCGGCGGACCCGGCGGACCCGGCGGACCCGGCGGGTTCGGCACCCTCCGCGGACTCCCCGCGCTCCGCGGACTCGCCACCCTCGGCAGGCTCACCGCCCTCCGCGGACTCGGCGGCCCCGGCGGACCCGGCGGGTTCGGCGGGTTCGGCGGGTTCGGCGCCCTCCGCGGACTCGCCGGGTTCCGCCTCCCCCGGGTCGACCAGGTCGAGCCGCATCCCGGCCGGCAGGGTGGTCACCTCCCCCGCGTCACCGGCGCCCTCCCCGCCTGACGCCCCTTCACCTGACCCCGCGTCGACAGGATCGACGTCCTCCGGCTCGCCGGCCTCCGGCAGCACCCGCACCTCGACCCCGTCCGACTCCCCCACCCACAGCGGCGCGGTGGCGCCCCGCACCTGCCCGGAGGCGGCCTCCGAGGAGTCCGGGTCCGCCCCGTGCTCGGTGTAGTGGGTCTCGACGTCCTGCCAGTCGGTCCACTCCCCGGTGCCGGCCGCACGCGTGCGGACCTGCACGCGGCCGTGCACGTCGGCGGACGGGTCGTCCCAGACGACGCCGAGGAGGGAGAAGGTCCGTACCGTGCGGGGCGTCAGGCCGAGGACGGCGCCGGAGGCACGGTCGTGGGTGAGGGGCCGCAGGGGCAGCGACTGGGTGCTGCCGGGAACGTCGGCGCCGGCGGACGAGGCGACCGCGCCGGGCGGGCCGGACGCCGCGGCGGGCGGGGCGAGCGGGAGGGCGAGGGCCGCGGCGCAGGTGACGCCGACTGAGGAAGCAAGAATTCCACGCATGCCCCTGAGCTTGGACATAGTCAGACAAATCTGTCCATCGCTCATATGACGGTCTGTCGGCTGCCGTTCCCCCGAACCGGTGGCCCGCGCATGGCCCGCACGGAGGGTGCGCCCGGCGGGGGCCGCGTACGCTTGCGCGGGTGAACGCCACCGACCGCACCCCTGCCGACCTGCTGAGTTCCGCGCTCGCTGCGGACCCGGGACGCCCCCTGGTGACCTTCTACGACGACGCCACGGGCGAGCGGGTCGAATTGTCCGTCGCCACCTTCGCCAATTGGGTGGCCAAGACCGCCAACCTCCTCCAGGACGAACTGTCCGTCGAACCGGGCGACCGGGTGACCCTGCTGCTGCCCGCGCACTGGCAGACCGCGGTGTGGCTGCTGGCGTGCGCGTCGGTCGGCGTCGTGGCGGACATCGGTGGCGACCCGTCCGCGGCGGACGTGGTGGTGAGCGGCCCGGAGCCGGAGCGGCTGGAGGCCGCCCGCGCCTGCTCGGGCCCGCGGGTCGCGCTGGCGCTGCGGCCGCTCGGCGGGCGCTTCCCGCAGCCTCCGGAGGGCTTCGCCGACTACGCCGTGGAGGTGCCGGGGCAGGGCGACCGGTTCGTGCCGTACGCGCCCGTCGACCCGGAGGAGCCGGCGCTGATCGTGGCGGGCCGGGAGTTCTCGGGCGAGGAGGTCGTCGAGCGGGCCGCCGCGGAGGCGCCGGACCTCGGGCTGACCGGCCCGGGCTCCCGGATCCTCTCCGGGCTTCCGTACGACACGTGGGAGGGGCTGAACGCCGGGCTGTACGCGCCGCTGGCGACCGGCGGCTCCGTGGTGCTGTGCCGTCACCTCGACCGGCTGGACGCCGAGGCCCTGGACAAGCGGGTGGAGAGCGAGCGGGTCACGGTCATCGCCCGCTGACCCGCCCCCGGCGGACACCGCCGGTCACGCCGCTCACCCGTTCGGCGCAGCACCACCCCCCACCCCTCCCTCCCCGGGGCCACAGTCGTAGAAAGCGGCACACCGAGCGGCACGCGCTCCACGAAGCGCACCCGCCCGGCACGCGCAGCAGCCCGCACCCGTACGCCGTCCCGGCCCGTACGCAGGGAGGGGTGGAACCGGCATGAGCGACACCGCAGGCATACCCCCCGAGGGACAGGGCGCGGCGGGGCGCCGCCCCGGTCCGGGCGCCGGCTCCTCGCCGAGTGGGCGCGGCTCGGTCCGCCGCCGTCGCCGGCGCTGGGTGTGGGGCGTGGGTCTCGGGGTGTCCCTCGCGCTGGTGGGCGCCGCGGCCGCCGGGTGGGCGGTGTACATGAAGCTGGAGGGGAACATCACCCCGGACGAGGCTGCGGCGGCCGAGCTCGCCCGGTTCGAGAAGGACCGGCCCACCGCGCTGGTGAAGGACGCCCTCAACATCCTGCTCATCGGGTCGGACTCGCGCGCGGGCGCGGAGAACGGCCGTTACGGGCACGACCCGGGCACCGAGCGCTCGGACACGGTGATCCTGCTGCATCTGTCGGCGGGCCGGCGCAGCGCCACAGCGGTGTCGGTGCCGCGCGACCTGATGGTGGACGTGCCCGACTGCCGGCGCAGGGACGGCTCGCGTTCCGCGCCGATGTTCACCCAGTTCAACGCGGCCTTCGAGGTGGGCGGCTCGGCCTGCACCATCCGTACCGTCGAGAAGCTGACGGACATCCGCGTGGACCACCACGTCGTCGTCGACTTCAAGGGGTTCAAGGACATGGTCGACGCGGTGGACGGCGTCGAGGTGTGCCTGCGCGAGCCGATCGACGACGAGGACGCCCACCTGCATCTGCCGGCGGGGCGCGTGACGCTCGACGGGGAGCAGGCCCTCGGGTACGTCCGCGCCCGGAAGACCCTCGGGGACGGCAGCGACACCGGTCGTATCGAACGCCAGCAGCTGTTCCTCGGCGCGCTGGTCAACAAGGTCCGCAGCAACGAGATCCTGCTGAATCCGGTGAAGCTGTATCCCGTTCTGGACGCGGCCACCTCGTCCCTCACCACCGACCCCGAACTCGCCAGCTTGCGCGGTTTGTACGAACTCGTACGGGGGCTTCGCGACATCCCTACAGAAGGCGTGCAATTCCTCACCGTGCCAAGGGAGTCCTACGCCGGGGACGTGAATCGGGATCAGCTCGCCCAGCCCGCCGCCGGGAAACTGTTCGAGCGGCTGCGCAAGGACGAACCCGTACGTGTGGATACGGACGGTGAGCGAAAGGCCACGGAAAAGGAAACGACGGCACCGGCGGACAGCGCCTCCCCGGCGCCCACGTTCTCCGGGAACACAGCCGCCGAGGACACCTGCGCGTAAAGGAAACTCAAAGGCAACTCCCAGGCTGCGAACTCCTGTCCATGGAAATGGGCGGATTGCCCCTTGTGAAGGCGTGGAATTGGTCACCGACGTCGCCGGAGGCCGATCCGGCCCGTTAGTGTGAGCCCTCCGGTGCGTCCGTTCCTTCAGGTCCGTCCTGAGATCCCGCACTGTGTGACCGAGACCCGAGCGCCTTGGGAGGGGAAAGGCGCCGCGTGGCCCCGACGGAGGATTCGAGCGACCGTGGACGCGCAAGGCCGTGGGCGGGGAGAGAACATCGATCCCGCAGACCAGTGGGTACTCAATCCGACCACCGGCGAATACGAACTGCGACTGAGCCCTTCCGCACCGCAGTCGCCCATTCCGGCCCCGCGCGGGCCGCGGAACACGGGTGCGGGAAATCCGCGCGCCCGGTCGGCGTCGCCCGACCAGGCGCCCGAGCGCCCGGGCCGCGCCTCGCCCGAGCCTGAGACGCCCGGGCGGGACGTGCCGCCGCAGCGCCGCCGCCGCGGTGTGCGGGAGGAGGAACCCCCGGCCGGCCGCCGTGGGCGCCGGCCGGCGAAGAAGAACGCGAAGGCCAAGAAGGTGCTGCTGTGGACCAGCGGCACGGTGGCCTTCCTGGTGCTCGCCACGGGTGTCGGCGGCTATCTGTACCTGGAGCACCTCAACGACAACATCACGTCCGTGTCGGACGACGGCGCGAGCACCGGTGGCTTCAAGAAGGACCAGGCCATCAACATCCTGCTGATCGGCACGGACAAGCGCACCGGCTCGGGCAACGAGGGCTACGGCGACAAGGGCAGCGAGGGTCACGCCGACACCACGATCCTGCTGCACGTCTCCAAGGACCGCTCCAACGCCACCGCGCTGAGCATCCCGCGTGACCTGATAGTCGACATCCCGGACTGCCCGACCGAGCAGGAGGACGGCAGCCAGAAGGTCATCCCGGGCGAGACCGGCGTCCGCTTCAACACCAGCCTCGGCCAGGGCGGCCGTACGCCCAGCTGCACCATGCGGACCGTGACCGAGCTGACCGGCATCCAGCCGGACAACTTCATGGTGGCGGACTTCAACGCGGTGAAGACGCTGACCTCCGCGGTCGGCGGCGTCCCCGTGTGCCTGGGCAAGGACATCAACGACCCGGACTCGCACCTGAACCTGCCCAAGGGCACGCACCGGATCGAGGGCGAGGAAGCCCTGGCGTTCGTGCGCACCCGTCACTCGGTGGGCCTGGGCGGCGACCTGAGCCGTATCCAGCTGCAGCAGCAGTTCCTCAGCTCGCTGATGCGCGAGCTGAAGTCGAACGACACGCTCACCAGCCCGTCCAAGATGATCAAACTGGCCGAGGCGGGGACGAAGGCGCTCACCGTCGACTCCCAGCTCAACAGCATCAACAAGCTCAAGGACCTGGGCCTGGAGCTGGGCAAGCTCAACGTCAAGAACCTGACGTTCGCGACGGTTCCGGTGGTGGACAACCCGGCGGAGAAGGTGAAGGCGACCGTCGTCCTCAACGACGCCGAGGCGCCGCAGGTCTTCGAGATGATCCGCAACGACGTGTCGTTCACCGAGGTCAAGCAGCAGCAGAAGAAGGAGAAGGCCGCCGTCGCCGCCCGTCTCAAGGGTGAGAAGGCCCCGGCGTCCGAGGTGCGGGTGCGCATCCTCAACGGCGGAGCGCCCTCCGGGAGCGCCCAGTCGACGCTGAGCTGGCTCCAGGTCGAGGAGGGCGTCACCAAGTCGGAGAACGCGGGCAACGCGCCCGCCGAGGTCGCGAAGACGACCCTCGAGTACGCCCCCGACCAGGCGGACGAGGCGCGCCGGCTGGCCGACATCATGGGCCTGTCCGGAGCGGCGCTGAAGCCGGGCGAGAGCGTCACCAACTCCCAGGGTCTGCCGACGATGACGCTGACGCTCGGCAAGGACTTCAAGGGCGCGGGCGTCAAGATCAACGCGCCCTCGGCCAAGGTGCCCGACAGCGCCAACAAGTCCACGGCGGACAAGGTCGTCTGCGCCGAATAAGGCACCGGACGGGCCCGTCTCGCGTCTTCGGGGACGCAGACGGGCCCGTTCCATGTCCAGGGGTGGGGAGAAACACCGCACGATGACGCGAAGTGACGTGTACGAGGAGGCGGCGGCGCGGCAGGACGGCGCCCCGCGCGCCTCCGAGGGCGGCGACAGCGGCGGCGACGCCGGCGGGAGTCCGCGCGCCGGACGGGCGCGGCGCGCCCTGCGCTGGTCGGCGACGACCCTGGCCGTGCTGATACTCGGCACGGCGGGCGCCGGTTACCTGTACTACGACCACCTCAACGACAACCTGGTGAAGGGTGAGCGCAGCAGCGGCGACTCCAAGGCCGAGCGGTCCGCGCCGAACGCGGCCGGGCAGACGCCCCTCAACATCCTGCTGATCGGGTCCGACAGCCGCGCCTCCGACGCCAACGTCGCCCTCGGCGGCGGCAAGGCCAACCGCGGCAATCCTCCGCTCGGCGACGTGCAGATGCTGATCCACCTGGCCGCCGACCGGAAGAGCGCGGCCGTGGTGAGCATTCCGCGCGACACCCGCGTCGACATCCCCCGCTGCACGGACCCGGAGACCGGGACGACGTACCCGGCGACGAACGACATCATCAACACCTCGCTGGGGCGCGGCGGTCCGGGCTGCACGCTCGCCACCTGGGAGAACCTCACCGGCGTCTACGTCGACCACTGGATGACCATCGACTTCGCGGGCGTGGTGCGGATGGCGGACGCGGTCGGCGGGGTCGAGGTCTGCGTCCGGCAGAACGTGTGGGACCGGCCGCTGCCCGGCGTGCCGGGCGGCTCGGGCCTGAAGCTGCGGGCGGGGAAGACCAAGGTGCAGGGGGTGCAGGCGCTGCAGTGGCTGCGCACCCGGCACGCGTGGGGCAGCGACATCCTGCGCACCCGCGCGCAGCGGATGTACATGAACTCGATGATCCGCACCCTGCGCGGGCAGAACGTGTTCACCGACACCGGGCGGCTCACCGACCTCGCGGAGGCGGCCACCAAGTCGCTCCAGGTCTCCGAGGAGATCGGGTCGGTGAAGAAGCTGTACGACCTGGGGATGCAGCTGAAGACGGTGCCGCCGGACCGCATCACGATGACGACCCTCCCGACGGTCCCGGACCCGCAGAACGCCAACCACCTCCTCCCCGCCGGGGACGACGCGGAGAAGGTCTGGGCGCTGCTCCGCGACGACGTGCCGTTCGACGACAAGGGCGGCAAGGGCGCGAAGAACAAGACGGCCGGGAAGGCGTCCCGCGAGGAGCGCACCGCCGACCCGTCCGCGCCCGACGACGAGATCGGCGTGCTGGTGCGCAACGCCACCCGGTCCGCGACCGAGGGGCCGGTCTCCGGCCGGGCGAGCACGATCGCCGGAGAGCTGGCCGCGCAGGGCTTCACCCGTGCCGCGCCGGACACCTCCGCCGCCGGCGCCGAGGAGCGGACCGTCGTGCGCTACCCCACCGACGATCTGAAGGGGGACGCCCAGCGGGTCGCCAAGTCCCTGGGCATCCCGGTGAGTTCGGTGCGCCGGTCGGCCGACGTCTCCGGTGTCACCGTGGTGGTCGGCGCGGACTGGCGCGAGGGAGACACGTACAAGGAGCCGGAGCCGCCGCAGGCGGGCGACCTGCCGGAGGACGCCGACGCGCTCACCGCGGCCGAGAAGGGCGCCTGCATGGACGTGTACGCGCCCTATCGCTGGTAGCGCCCGCGGCGGGCGGGGTCCCCGCCCGCCGCGTGGGGAAATCGAGGGAAAACCCGGGGCAACTGACGGGCCTGTCAAGCGTCTAACAGGACGCAGGGCGGGGCCTGCGTGCCGGAGCGAGGTGTTTCCAGGGGTGGGGAAGGACGGGGCAGTGACACAGAACGCCACGCGGGAGACGGCCCGCCACGAGGAGCCCGCGCCGGCTCCCGACGACGCGCCGCCCGCCGACGACGCCCCGCCCGCCGACGGCTCGGTCCCGCGTCCGCGGCGCTTCCGCCGGATACTCAAGTGGTCCGCCGCGGTGCTCGCGCTGCTCATACTCGCGGCCGGCGCGGCGGGTTACCTGTACTACCGGAAGCTCAACGGCAACATCCGCAAGGACCCGCTGAACCTGGGCGACAGCAAGGTCGCCGAGCCGACGCCCAACGCGGCGGGCCAGACCCCGCTGAACATCCTGCTGATCGGCAGCGACGCGCGGGACAGCGAGGAGAACCAGAAACTCGGCGGCGCCCGCGAGACGTTCGGCTCGACGCCGCTGGCGGACGTGCAGATGCTGGTGCACCTGTCCGCGGACCGCAGCAACATGTCCGTGATCAGCATGCCGCGCGACACCCTGCTGCACATCCCCAAGTGCACCGACCCGGACGACGGCACGGTGTACCCGGCGAGCGAGGGCCGCCGCATGACCAACGAGAGCCTCGGGCACGGCGGTCCGGGCTGCACGGTGGCCACCTGGCAGGAGCTGACCGGCATCCACATCGACCACTTCGTGATGGTGGACTTCGCGGGCGTGGTCGCCATGGCGGACGCGGTCGGCGGCGTCCCCGTCTGCGTCGACGCCAACATCCACTCGCGCGACAGCCAGGGCCACGGCTCGGGGCTGAAGCTGCCGAAGGGCACCCACCCGGTCAAGGGCGAGCAGGCCCTGCAGTGGCTGCGCACCCGGTACGGCTTCGAGGACGGCAGCGACCTCGCGCGCGCCAAGGCCCAGCACATGTACATGAATGCGCTGGCCCGGCAGCTGCGCGAGAACGCCACGCTGAGCAGCCCCAACAACCTGCGCAGGCTGGCCGAGGAGGCCACCCGGGCGCTCACCGTCGACCCCGGCCTCGACACGGTGAAGAAGCTGTACGACCTGAGCACCGAGCTGCGCAAGGTGAAGCCGGAGCGCATCACCATGACGACGATGCCCAACCGGTACGTCGGCGCCCGCGTGGAGCCCACCGAGGACGCCGAGAAGCTGTTCCGGCTGGTGCGCGAGGACATCGCCCTGGACGGCAGGGACGCCAAGCCGAAGCCGACCGTGGAGAAGCCGCCCGCCGACCCGGCCGCGGACGACGCCGCGATCGCCGTGCAGGTCCGCAACGGCACCCGCACCGACACCCTCGCGCCCGCCTCCGGCCGGGCCACCGCGATCGCCGGGGAGCTCCAGGAAAAGGGCTTCACGAGCGCCGCCGCCGACACCGAGGGCGCGTACACCGAGGAGCGGACCGTGGTGCGCTACCCGAGCGCCGACCTGGAGGGCGACGCGCGCCGTGTCGCCGCGGTCCTCGGCATCCCGGCGGACGCGGTGGAGCGGTCCACGGACGTGTCGGGAGTGACGCTCGTCGTGGGCGCGGACTGGCGCGAGGGCACGCGGTACGAGGCGCCCGAGGAGGACGACACCACGCCCGAGTCGGCGCAGGCGCTCAACGGCGCGGACGACAAGGCCTGCATGCACGTGGACCCCGCCTTCACCTGGTGACGAGCGAAGGCCCCCTCCCGGTGCGGGGAGGGGGCCATCGGACATCGGGGGTGACGGGGCGTCAGACGGCCTTGGCGTCCTCCGCCGTGACGGCGGGCCGGCGGGAGGCGATGACCTTCTTCGCCAGGGAGCGCGGGCTGGTCAGGAAGCCCCACCCCCACGACATGTGCATGGTGGCCAGCGCCACCGGGATCTGCAGCCGCGCCTTCAGCGACAGGCCCTTGCCGGCGGGTATCGAGCCCGCGACGATCGCCGCGAGGTAGCCGCCGGGGACCACGAAGCCCCACGGGGTGAGCGCCGCGCCCACCACGATGCCGGCCGCGATCGCGCACACGGCGGTCGGCGGGGCGAGGTAGCGCAGGTTGATGGAGCCGGAGTGGTAGCGGGCCACCACGTGGCGCCAGCGGCCGTAGTCCTTGTACTGCTTGGCGAGCGCCCGCACGGACGGGCGGGGGCGGTACGACACCCGCAGTTCGGGCGAGAACCAGATCAGCCCGCCCGCTTCGCGGATGCGGAAGTTCAGCTCCCAGTCCTGGGCGCGGATGAACTCCACGTTGTAGCCGCCCTGCCGCTCCAGCGCCTCGCGCCGGAACACGCCCAGGTACACGGTGTCGGCGGGGCCGGCCTCGCCGCCGGTGTGGAAGGCGGCGTTGCCCACGCCGATCTTCGAGGTCATCGCAGCGGCGACGGCCCGCTCCCAGTCGTTCTCGCCCTCGGCGTGCATGATGCCGCCGACGTTCTGCGCGCCGGTCTCCTCCAGGAGGCGTACGGCGGTGGCGATGTAGTTCGGGGAGAGCATCCCGTGGCCGTCGACGCGGACCACGATCGGATGGCGCGAGGCCTTGATCGCCGCGTTGAGGGCGGCCGGGGTGCGGCCCGTCGGGTTGGGCACGGTGTGCACCCGCGGGTCCTCGGCGACGAGCTCGGCGGCGATCTCGTCCGTGCGGTCCGTGGACGGACCGAGGGCGATCACGACCTCCATCTCGCCGGCGTACTCCTGGGCGAGGATCGCGCGGACCGCGCCGCGCAGATGCCGCTCCTCGTTGAGGACGGGCATGATCACGGAAACGGCCGGGGGCCGCACGTCGGGATTGGCGTTCATAGGAGCCTCACGTTACCGCGAACGGGGGACACGTCCGCGCGTGCCGGGGTGCTGTGCGGAGGGCCGCAGATCGTATCGGCCTACGGTGCTCACGATTCCACGCTCGGCCGTCGTCCGGAGGTGCCCCCCTTGCCCACGCCGCCGCGCTCCCCCCGGCCCCGAAACCCCGACCGGCGCCCGGCGCGGCCGCCCCGCCCGGCCGCGCGCCCGCCCGCGCCCCCGCGCCGCCGGCCGCGGTGGGTCATGCGCACGGTCACCGCGCTGTCGGTCGTGGTGCTGGCCTCCGCGGGGATCGGGCACGCGGTGCTCAGCGGGCTCGACGACGACATCGCACGGGTCGACCCGTTCCGCGACATGAAGAACCGGCCCCGGGCCGGGCACGGCATGAACATCCTGCTGGTCGGCACGGACGGGCGGGACACCGTCGGCAAGGAGGAGCGGGAGCGGTACCGGCTCGGCGGGGCGCCCTGCCACTGCACCGACACGATCATGATCGTGCACATCTCCGAGGACCGGGACCGCGCGAGCGTCGTCAGCCTGCCCCGCGACTCGTACGCCCTGACGCCCCCGCACACCGACCGGGTCAGCGGGCAGCGGCACAAGGGACACCCGGTGAAGCTGAACGCGGCGTACGCGGAGGGCGGGCCGCAGCTCACCGTGCGGACGGTGGAGCGGATGACCCGGGTGAAGATCGACCACTACCTGGAGGTCGACTTCGCCAGTTTCATGAAGACCGTCGACGTGGTCGGGGGTGTGGAGATCTGCACCGACCAGCGGCTGAAGGACAGCCACACCGGGCTCGACCTGCCCCCGGGCCGCCACACCCTGAAGGGCGGCGAGGCCCTCCAGTACGTCCGTGCCCGGTACGTCGACGGGGGGTCCGACCTGAGCCGGATGCGGCGGCAGCAGCACTTCATGGCGGCGCTGGTGGAGCGGGCCACGTCGTCGGGGATCCTGCTGAACCCGATGCGGTTCCGGGACGTCACGCGCGCGGTGCTCGGCTCGGTCCGCGCGGACGAGGGGTTCGGCACGGGCGAGCTGCTCGACCTGGGGCGGGCGATGCGGAACTTCTCGCCGTCGTCGTCGGAGTTCACCACCGTGCCCGTGGTGACGCCGGGGCACGTCGTGAAGGGCATCGGCTCCACGCTGAAGTGGGACCCGCAGAAGTCCGAGCTGATCTTCGACGCGCTGCGCCGCGACGAGCCGCTGTCCACGCGGTCCTCGGCCGGCGCGGCGCTGCGGGTGCCGGTCGACCCGAAGCAGATCCGGGTGCAGGTGGAGAACGGCACCCGCACACCGGGTCTGGGCCGGCGCGTGGACGCGGCCCTGGCGGCGACCGGCTTCGCCACCACCAAGGCCCCCGTCAACGCCGCCCGCCAGGACCACCGGCGCACGGTCGTCCTCTACGACCCCCGCTGGGACCGCTCCGCGAAGTCCCTCGCGACGGCCCTCCCCGGCAGCGAACTCCGTCCGGTGAAGGGGCAGGGCCCCACCCTGAAGGTCGTCGCGGGCACGGACTTCGAAAAGGTCCGCAAGGTCCGCCCGAAGGACCCGAGCCAGGGAGAGTTCGGGGTGGTACGCGGCGACGAGGTCAACTGCGGCTGACCCCGCCTGCGGCGGAAACCCTCCGGGTGCCTGCGCGCCCCGGGCGCCGGCATCCCCGTCGGGCCGCTCGCCCCGCCGGGCGGCCCGACGGCCTCGGCGCCACCGCGCCACTGGGCGGTGCCGACGGGCAGTCCGTGGCCCTGGCGGGGGGGGGCGAGTGCCTTCCGCGAGCAGCCGTGCCGGAGCCGGTCGGGCGACGGGCGCGAGTCCGGCGCGGAGCGCCCGCCGCAGTCCCGCCCCGCAGACCCCGGGCTCTCGCCGGTGCTGTCGTACAGCCGCGCCGGGCGGCCGGGAGCGGATCACACGGGCCGCACCAGGACGACGCGGGCCCGTGTCATGCCTTTCCGGGGCCCTCGGGGCGCAAGCAGTGTCCAGGCACGCCGCTGCGCGACAGCAGTCGCGGCCACCGGCCGTCGGCCGGACCCTCATGGGTCGGGACGCCGTCATGGTCCCTGCGCGCTCGGCGGGCGAGCCGTGTCGCGGGCGCCCGGGTCAGGGGGGCCGGGCCCTCTGACCCGGGCTCGGGGGGCATCCCGCCCCCGGGCGTCCCGAGGGCGGGACGGCGTCAGTCGTCGAAGCCCTCCGCCGCTCGCTTCTCCCGCAGCTCCAGGATCGCGCGGCGGCGGGAGAGGCGGTGGGTGCGGCGGATCTGGGCCTCCTGGTAGCGGCGGCGGTCGCGGTCCGACTCGGGGAGGACCGGCGGGACGCGGCGCGGCCTGCCGTCGGCGTCGACCGCGGCGAAGACGAGGTAGGCGGAGCCGACGTGCGTCGCCGGCGCGGACTCGTTCCAGCGTTCGGCCAGCACCCGCACCCCGACCTCCATCGAGGTCCGGCCGGTCCAGTTGACCTGGGCCTTGACGTGAACAAGGTCACCCACGCGGACCGGCTCGAAGAACGCCATCTCGTCCATGGAGGCCGTCACGGCGGGCCCTCCGGAGTGCCGGCCGGCGACGGCGCCCGCCGCGTCGTCGACCAGTTTCATGATCACCCCACCGTGCACGGTGCCCAGAAGATTGGTGTCGTTGTGGGTCATGATGTGGCTGAGGGTGGTGCGGGACGCCGAGACGGGCTTGCCCGGGATCTCCGGACTGTCCGTCTGCGCGGCAGGGGCCTGGTCTGTCATGGCCTCCACCTTATGCCGAGGTGACAAGCGGGTGTTTTGTGTCAGCTTCGCAACAGCGCCGCCCTGATTTTCCGACGACCCTTGTATCGCCGCCCCGGCGGACCTGCACACTGTCTGGCATGAATGATTGGCCCGAGGCATGGTCCGACGACAACCGCGGCGGCCGCTACGGACGCGGGAGCGCGAGCGCACAGCCCGAGAGCCCCCGTGTCATGCGGCAGGTCCGGCGGGGTCAGCCGGCCCCTCCCGGGCCGGGCGCCTACGGCGGTGTCCCGCAGCAGCCCCAGTACGTGGACGGCCGCGGCAGCGGCGGCTACGACAGCGGCTACAACACCGGCCAGGTGTACGGCGGGGGTGGCGGACACGGCGGCGGTGACGGCTACGCCCCGCAGCGCCCCGCGCCGGACTGGCGGCGCCGTATCAAGGTGACGGTGATCACCCTGGTGACCGTGCTCTTCGTCACCACCGTCGCCACGTACTTCTGGGCCGACTCCAAGCTCAACCGCGAGGTCGACCTGTCGAAGGTGATCGAGCGGCCCGAGAAGGGCGAGGGCACCAATTACCTCATCGTCGGCTCCGACAGCCGCGAGGGCCTGTCCGACGAGGACAAGAAGCGGCTGCGCACCGGCTCCTCCGACGGCAAGCGCACCGACTCGATGATGATCCTGCACACCGGCGGCAACGGCCCGACCCTGATATCGCTGCCCCGTGACTCCAACGTGGAGATCCCCACGTTCAAGGGCTCCGAGTCCGGGAAGACCTACCAGGGCACCGGCCGCCAGGTGAAGCTGAACGCCGCGTACGCCGAGGACGGCCCCGAGCTGCTGGTGCGCACGGTGGAGTTCAACACCGGCCTGCACATCGACCACTACGTGGAGATCGGCTTCGCCGGTTTCGCGAACATCGTGGACGCGGCCGGCGGCGTCGAGATCGACATCCCGCAGGACATCAAGGACACCAAGTCCGGCGCCGACTTCAGGAAGGGCAAGCAGACCCTGAACGGCGAGGAGGCGCTCGCCTTCGTCCGCACCCGTTACGCGCTGGCCGGCTCCGACCTGGACCGCACCAAGAACCAGCAGAAGTTCCTGTCCGCCCTGGCCAACCAGGTGGCCACCCCGAGCACGGTGCTCAACCCGTTCCGCCTCTACCCGACCATGGGCGCGGGCCTGGACTCCCTGATCGTCGACAAGGACATGGGGCTGTTCGACCTGGCCGACATGTTCTGGTCGATGAAGGGCGTCAGCGGCGGCGAGGGCACCTCGATGAACATGCCGCTCGCCGGCTCCACCGGCGGCAACCTGCTGTGGGACAAGGACAAGGTGAAGCAGCTGGTCAACCAGCTGAACAACGACGAGAAGGTGACCGTCACGGGCGACTGACACCGCCGGGCACCACGACGAGGGCACCCCCGCCGGGGTGCCCTCGCGCATGTCCGGCGCGTCCGTCACATCGGGGCGCCCGCCATCGCGCGGCACATCTCCGAGCAGCGGCGGCACGACTCGGCGCACCGCGTCATCAGCTCGTCCTCGGGCATCGACATGCACGCCTCCGCGCACAGGTCGCAGGCCTGCGCGCACATCATGCACATCTCGTTGTGCAGTGGGGACCGCCGCATCATCATGTCCGCGCACATGCGGGTCATCTCCGAACAGTCGAGGAGCGCGCGCATGATGCGTGTCTGGGCCTCGCCACCCCGCTGCAGACACGCGCTCATGGCCTCCTCGCACACGCCGTGACAGGCCATGCACGCCTGGATGCAGTCCTGCATCTCCTTGCTCAGCGGTTCCGTGGCCGGCTGCTGCTGGGTCATGGTTCCTCCCAGGGTCGTGCGAGAACCGGCGTTCGGTCCTCGCACCTCCCGTCCTACGCCCCTGTGTCCATGACCACCACAGGACGCTGCTTGGCCGGGCCGGGAGCGGCAACCAGGGTGGGTGGCGCCGGTGACCGCGGCGCCGAGGGGGCGTATCGCGGGACGGACAGGGAGAGGGCCATGACAGCACAGACGGAGCGGCAGCGGCTGCGCAGACGCCTGGAACGGCTCATCGGCATCGCGGCGACCGAGGGCAACGAACTCGTGCCGCTGCGCAACGGCGACGAGATCTTCCCGGCGATGCTGGAGGCGGTCCGTGCCGCGGAGCACACCGTCGACATGATGACGTTCGTCTACTGGCGGGGCGGCATCGCGCGCGAGTTCGCCGAGGCGTTCGCCGAGCGGGCCCGCGCGGGGGTCCGGGTGCGGCTGCTGCTGGACGGCTTCGGCGCGAAGGAGATAGAGCCGGAGCTGCTGGAGGCGATGGAGGAGGCCGGCGTCCATGTGGCGTGGTTCCGCAAGCCGACCCGGCTGTCGCCGATGCGGCAGAACCACCGCTGCCACCGCAAGGTGCTCCTCACCGACGAGCACACCGCCTTCACCGGCGGGGTGGGCATCGCGCAGGAGTGGTGCGGCGACGCCCGCAACCCCCAGGAGTGGCGCGACACCCACGTACGGGTCAGGGGCCCGGCCGTGGACGGCATCGCGGCGGCCTTCGCCCAGAACTGGGCCGAGTGCCACGACGAGCTGTACGACGCGTACGACCGCTTCACCCCGCAGGAGCAGCCCGGCACCGCCACGGTGCAGGTGGTGCGCGGCTCGGCCAGCTTCGGCTGGCAGGACATGCAGACCCTGCTGCGCGTGGTGATCACCTCGGCGCAGGAGCGGTTCCGGCTGTCCACGGCGTACTTCGCGCCGGACGAGTACTTCATCGACCTGCTGGCGGCCGCGGCCCGCCGGGGCGTGAAGGTGGAGATCCTGCTGCCCGGGCCGCACACCGACCAGCGGGCCTGTCTGCTGGCCGGGCGTCAGCACTACCAGACGCTGGTGGACGCGGGCGTGGAGGTGCGGGAGTACCAGCCGACGATGCTCCACACGAAGATCATCACGGTGGACGGGGTCTGCTCCCTGATCGGCTCGACCAACTTCAACCGCCGCTCGCTGGAGCACGACGAGGAGGTCATGCTGGCCGTCCTCGACGAGGGCTTCACCGCGCGGCTCGACGAGGACTTCGACGCCGACCGCAAGCAGAGCGAGGCCGTCGACCCGGCCCGCTGGCGGCGCCGTCCGCTGCGCGCGCGTCTGGCGGAGGCGGCGGTCACCCCGATCCGGCGTTTCCTGTGAGCCTGCGGCGATGAGTTCTCCCCTTCCGGGGAGTCCTCACACTGTCACCCAACGAGGAGGGACAGTGTCACAGCTGCTGAGAGTGCAGAACTTCAACGTCTCGAGCGACGGGGTCGGCGCGGGCGAGGACCAGACCCTGGAACGGCCCTTCGGCCACGTGGACCCCGGCACGCTCTTCGCCTGGGCAGGCGCGACCGCGAGCTGGCCCAACCGCACCGACCCCGGCGGGACCCGGGGCATCGACGACTACTTCACCCGCGACTTCGCGAACAACATCGGCGCCGAGATCATGGGCCGCAACAAGTTCGGGCCCCAGCGGGGGCCGTGGCAGGACCACGAGTGGCGGGGCTGGTGGGGGGACGAGCCGCCGTTCCGCACGCCGGTGTTCGTGATGACCCACCACCCGCGTCCGTCGTTCACGCTGTCCGACACCACGTTCCACTTCGTCGACGGCACCCCGGAGCGGGTGCTGGAGCTCGCGCGGGAGGCGGCGGACGGCAAGGACGTCCGGCTCGGCGGCGGGGTCACCACCGTGCGGCAGTTCCTCGACGCGGGTCTGGTGGACACCCTGCACGTGGCGGTGTCGCCGGTGAAGCTGGGCTCCGGGCTGCGTCTGTGGGACTCCCCGGAGGACCTGCTCGACCGGTACCACCTGGAGGCCGTGCCCAGCCCGAGCGGCGTGACGCACCACCTGTTCTGGCGCCGGTGAGCGCGACGCGGGGGCCGGTGGCGGGGCCGGACGACGCGGAAGGGCGCCCGGGGGATCCCGGGCGCCCTTCCGTCAGGTCTGGCCGTGCTCACGGCAGGTTGCGCGCCATCACGATGCGCTGGACCTGGTTGGTGCCCTCGTAGATCTGCGTGATCTTGGCGTCGCGCATCATGCGCTCGACCGGGTAGTCGCGGGTGTAGCCGTAGCCGCCGAGGAGCTGGACGGCGTCCGTGGTGACCTCCATGGCCACGTCGGAGGCGAAGCACTTGGCGGCGGCGCCCTGGAAGGTCAGGTCGCTGTCGCCCCGCTCGGACTTCGCCGCCGCCGCGTACGTCAGCTGGCGGGCGGCCTCGATCTTCATGGCCATGTCGGCGAGCATGAACTGCACGCCCTGGAAGTCGGCGATCGGCTTGCCGAACTGCTTGCGCTCCTTGACATAGCCCTTGGCGTAGTCGAGGGCGCCCTGGGCGATGCCGAGGGCCTGCGCGGCGATGGTGATGCGGGTGTGGTCCAGGGTCTTCATCGCCGTGGCGAAGCCGGTGCCCTCCTCGCCGATCATGCGGTCGGCGGGGATCCGGACGTTGTCCAGGTAGACCTCGCGGGTGGGCGAGCCCTTGATGCCGAGCTTCTTCTCCGGTGCGCCGAAGGAGACGCCCGGGTCGGACTTCTCCACGACGAAGGCGGAGATGCCCTTGGAGCGCTTCTCCGGGTCGGTGACGGCCATCACCGTGTAGAACTCGGACTCGCCGGCGTTGGTGATCCAGCGCTTCACGCCGTTGAGCACCCAGAAGTCGCCGTCGCGGACGGCGCGGGTCTTCATGCCGGCGGCGTCGGAACCGGCGTCCGGCTCGGACAGGCAGTACGAGAACATCGCCTCGCCCTTGGCCAGCGGGGCCATGTACTTCTTCTTCAGCGCCTCGGAGCCGGAGAGGATGACCGGCAGCGAGCCCAGCTTGTTCACGGCGGGGATGAGGGAGGAGGACGCGCAGACGCGGGCCACCTCCTCGATCACGATGACCGTGGCGAGCGCGTCCGCGCCGGCACCGCCGTACTCCTCGGGGACGTGGACGGCGTGCAGGTCGTTGGCGACGAGCGCGTCGAGGGCCTCCTGCGGGAAGCGGGCCTCCTCGTCCACCGCGGCGGCGTGCGGCGCGATCTTCGCCTCGGCCAGCGAGCGGACGGCGTCCCGGAGCATGTCGTGCTCCTCGGACGGGCGGTACAGGTCGAAGTCAGCCGATCCGGCCAAGGTCTCTCACGCTCCAAAACGCTGCGATGCTGGTCACGCTAACTACCGTTAAGTAACTCAAATGTTAGGCCTTCTCCCATGCTCGTGGATAGGTGAGCTGGGCGACAGCGGGGGAACAACCGGACGAGGGGCGCAGGGCCGCCCCGGATATGCTCGGGCGCGCACGTGCCTGCCGCAGACGTCTGGAGCACCCCCCATGGCCCTCAGGATCACCGTGATCGGCACCGGTTATCTCGGCGCGACCCACGCCGCGGCCATGGCCGAGCTGGGCTTCGAGGTGATGGGCCTGGACGTGGTGCCCGAGAAGATCGACAAGCTGCGCCGCGGCGAGGTCCCGATGTACGAGCCGGGACTCGAGGAGCTGCTGCGCCGGCACGTGGCCGGGATCGAGGGCTCGACCGGCCGGCTGCGGTTCACCATGGACTGGGCGGAGCTGGGCGAGTTCGGCGACGTCCACTTCGTCTGTGTGAACACCCCGCAGCGGCACGGCGAGTACGCCTGCGACATGTCGTACGTCGACTCGGCGATCGCCTCGCTCGCCCCGCATCTCAAGGGCCCCGCGCTGGTCGTGGGCAAGTCGACGGTGCCCGTCGGGTCGGCGGACCGGCTGGCCGCCTACCTCGCCGAGCACGCGCCGGCCGGGGCGGACGCGGAGCTGGCCTGGAACCCGGAGTTCCTGCGTGAGGGCTTCGCGGTGCAGGACACCCTGCACCCGGACCGGATCGTGGTGGGCGTGCGCAGCGAACGGTCGGAGAAGCTGCTGCGCGAGGTGTACGCCACGCCGATCGAGGAGGGGTCGCCGTTCGTGGTGACGGACTTCCCGACGGCGGAGCTGGTGAAGACGTCCGCGAACTCCTTCCTCGCCACGAAGATCTCCTTCATCAACGCGATGGCGGAGCTGTGCGAGGCCACCGGCGGCGACGTCGCGAAGCTGGCGGAGGCGATCGGGTACGACGACCGGATCGGCCGGAAGTTCCTGCGCGCCGGGATCGGCTTCGGCGGCGGCTGTCTGCCGAAGGACATCCGGGCGTTCATGGCGCGCGCCGGTGAGCTGGGCGCGGACCAGGCGCTGACGTTCCTGCGCGAGATCGACTCGATCAACATGCGCCAGCGCGGGCGGATGGTGGAGCTGACCCGGCAGGAGCTGGGCGGCGGGCCGTTCCTCGGCAAGCGGGTGGCGGTGCTGGGCGCGACCTTCAAGCCCGACTCGGACGATGTCCGTGACTCGCCCGCGCTGAACGTGGCCGGGCAGATCCACCTCCAGGGCGGCCAGGTCACGGTCTACGACCCGAAGGGCATGGACAACGCCCGCCGCATCTTCCCGACGCTCGGGTACGCCGGCTCGGCGCTGGAGGCGGTGCGCGGCGCGCATGTCGTGCTGCACCTGACGGAGTGGCGGGAGTTCCGCGAGCTGGACCCGGCGGAGCTGGGCGAGGTGGCGGCCGAGCGGGTCGTCCTGGACGGGCGCAACGCGCTCGACGCGGAGGCCTGGCGGCGGGCCGGCTGGCGCTTCCGGGCGATGGGACGCCCCGGGGCCTGAGACGCGGCTCCCGCCCGGGGAAAGGGTGACGCCGGTTCGGCCGAGGCTCAGTCGGCCGAACCGGCGTCGTGTTGCATTCTGCCCCAACGGGCGCGAACGTGCCGGGACTACCCCTGCTTCGCCCGGTACCGGCGCATCTTCTCGCGGGCCCCGCACACCCGCATCGAGCACCAGCGGCCGCGTCCGGCCGGGCTGCGGTCGTAGTACGCCCAGTGGCAGGCCGGGGACTCGCACGCCTTGAGGCGCTGCCAGGTGCCGGCGGTGACGGCCTCGGCGACTGCGGCGGCGACGCGGGAGAGCAGCGGGCCGTCGTCGACCGGTGCGAGGGCGGCGGAGCCGTCGGCGGGGTCGACCGTGACCACCAGGGGCGCGCGGGCGAGCAGCTCGCCGAGCGGCACGACCGGGCGGTGGGCGGGGTGGCCCGCGTGCGCGAGCAGGGTGGCGCGGAGCGACTCGCGCAGCGCGCGGGCGTCGTCGACGGTGTCCTCGGTGAGTCCGAAGGGCGCGCGGCCCTCGGGGGTGTCCAGCGCGTCGGCGCCGGTGGCGAGGTCCACGGTGTTGACCAGGTCGTGGACCAGGGCCAGCCGCCCCGGCGGGGCCGCTCTCTCACTCATGACGCGACGGTACCTTTCCCCCATCTCCTTGCGACGTTACCCGCTATGCGGGAGCATGCGGTAACGGTTACCTGAAGACCGCTTCAAGCGGTAACACGAGGAGGCAGTCATGTCCGTGGCCAAGGTGGGCGCCGTCGTCCTGGACTGTCCGGACCCGCAGGCACTGGCCGGTTTCTACGCCGGTGTCGTGGGCGGCACGCCGGAGGGCGAGGGCGACTGGGTGGACCTCGCGGTCCCCGGCGGTCCGACGCTGGCCTTCCAGGCGGCCCCGGGGTTCGTCCCGCCGGAGTGGCCCGCGGCCGACCGCTCCCAGCAGTTCCACCTCGACCTGACCGTCGAGGACCTGGACGCGGCCGAGAAGGAGGTTCTGGCGCTGGGCGCGAAGGCGCTGGACGCGGAGGACCGCTCGCGCTCCTTCCGGGTTTACGCGGACCCGGCCGGGCACCCGTTCTGCCTGTGCGCCTGCTGACACCTGCCGACACCTGCTGACACCTGCTGACACCTGCTGACACCTGCTGAGAGCCTGCCGAGACATGCGAGACATGGAGGAACCGATGGCCCCCGTGGCACGACTGCGCAGTGTCGTCCTGGACTGCCCCGACCCGAGTGAGCTGGCGGTCTTCTACGCGGCCGTCGCCGGGGGCACGCCCGTGGCGGAGGACGAGGACTGGGTGGTCCTCCAGGTCCCCTCGGGCCCCCGCCTCGCCTTCCAGCGCGCCCCGGGCTTCACCCCGCCGGCCTGGCCGGCCGCCGACCACGACTCGCAGCAGTTCCATCTCGACTTCGACGCGGGCGGTACGTGGGAGGAGGTGGACGCGGCGGAGGAGAAGGTGCTGGCGCTGGGGGCGCGGGTGTTGGACCGGGAGGACTACGAGAAGAAGGACTTCCGCGTCTACGCCGACCCGGCGGGGCATCCGTTCTGCCTGTGCCGCATCGAACAGCCGTGAGCGGCGCCCGGGGTGCGGGAGCGGCGGTGCGCTTCCGACGCCGGGTGCGGGCAGTCGGTGGCCGATCGCGCAGTTCCCCGCGCCCCTGAGGCGTGCTGCCGCCGCCGGCGCCTCCCCCGCAGGGGCAGCGGCACCCGCCAACGCCGGGCGCGGGCAATCCGTGGCCGACCGCGCAGTTCCCCGCGCCCCTGAGGCGTGCTGCCGCCGCCGGCGCCTCCCCCGCAGGGGCAGCGGCACCCGCCAACGCCGGGCGCGGGCAATCCGTGGCCGACCGCGCAGTTCCCCGCGCCCCTGAGGCGTGCTGCCGCCGCCGGCGCCTCCCCCGCAGGGGCAGCGGCACCCGCCAACGCCGGGCGCGGGCAATCCGTGGCCGACCGCGCAGTTCCCCGCGCCCCTGAGGCGTGCCGCTGCGGCCCCTGCAAGCGCCCCACCGCCCGGCAGACCTACTGCCCGCCACAGCTGCGGGCAGTCGTGCCTCCCCCAGTGCCTTCAAGGCTCTGGGAGGTACCCCCAGGGCGGCACGGGTGGCAGCGGCACCCTTGCGACGCCGGGTGCGGGACGTCCGTGGCTGGTCGCGCGGTTCCCCGCGCCCCTGAGGGCGCCTCCGCTGACGCGCCCTCAGGGGCAGCGGTACGCGCTTCCGGAGGGCGCGTCAGCCGTCGAGGGCTGTGATCGTCGCCGTCGACGGCTTGCGGCGTTGCTGGGCCGTGTGGGCCGTGAAGGTGGCCGCCCGGAGGACGCGTTGGACGTTGCCCCAGGTCAGGAGGGCCACGTCGGACTCCTCCCAGCCGCGGCGGAGGAGTTCCGCGATCAGGCGGGGATAGCAGGACGGGTCGCGCAGCTCCTGCGGATGCGCGCTGCCCGTGTCGTACGTGCCGGACAGGCCCACGCAGTCCGGGCCGGCGAGGGCACGGACGCGGTCGAGGTGGTCGGCGACGTCGCGGACGGTCGGGCCGGCCTGCTCGGCCGTGAGCGGCACCAGGCACAGCCCCTTCGCCTCCCCCACCGCGGCCAGCAGGTCGTCGGACAGGTTCGCCGGATGCGGACGCAGATCGCGGGCGCCGGAGCGGGTGAAGAGGACCGGCGCCTTGGAGACCACGAGGGCCCGGCGGATCGTGGCGGCGGAGGCGTAGGAGAGGTCGGCGACCATGCCGAGCCGGTTCATCTCCCGCACGACCTCCTCGCCGAAGCGGGTCAGCCCGGCCGGGCCCGCCCAGGAGGTGCCGGCGAGGGTGAGCACCCGGACGCCGAGGGCGTGCAGGGAGCGCAGGACGCTCAGTGAGTCGCCGAGGGCGGGTGCGCCGGCGGGTCCGAACAGCACGGCGACCCGGCCGCAGTTGCGGGCGTCGACGACCTCCCCGGCGGTGCGGGCGGGCCGCAGCCCCGCCTCGTGGGCGGCGACGACCCCCCGCGCCAGGTCCAGCAGCTCCAGGGTCGTGGCGAGCGCCCGTTCGCCGTCGTGGCCGTCGGGCAGGTGCAGCGACCAGAACACCGCGCCGACCTGCCCCTGACGCAGCCGCGGCAGGTCCGCGTCGACGGCGGACTCCCCGAGGTCGAGGTCGTACCAGGGCAGTCCGCGCAGCGTCCACGGCAGGCCGCTGTAGCCGTCGCAGACGGGGTGGGCGGCGAGGACGGCCCGCGCGCGGTCGAGGGGGGCGTCGTCCGGGTCGGAGACGGGCCGGTACTCCTCCGGCCCGACGACCACCGCCTCCTGGGGGTACGGCTCGTCGGCGCGGCCCACCTCGGCGGCGGTGTGCAGGTCGTCCTGGAGATCGGCCATAACGGGGCTCCGTACGTCGTGACCTCGGGCGGTACGGTCACGGTCGCACGGAGCACCCTCAAGCTTCCTGGTGAACGCGGCGTTCGGGGTAAGCGGACGCCCGGCCCCCGCGCCGCGTCCGCCGGTCAGCCGTCCAGCGCCTCGATGGTGGCGTTGGACGGCGCGCGCGTGGCGCGCAGGTCACGGGCCACGTCCTCGGCCGCGCCCAGCACCCGCACCGCGTTCTGCCAGGTCAGCTTGGCGAGGTCGGCGCGGGACCAGCCGCGGTCCAGCAGCTCGGCGATCAGCCGGGGGTAGCCGGAGACGTCGTTCAGCCCGTCGGGGGTGAAGGCCGTGCCGTCGTAGTCGCCGCCGATGCCGATGTGGTCGACGCCGGCGACCTCGCGCATGTGGTCG
Source organism: Streptomyces cellulosae (assembly GCA_014655195.1). Lineage (GTDB taxonomy): Bacteria > Actinomycetota > Actinomycetes > Streptomycetales > Streptomycetaceae > Streptomyces > Streptomyces cellulosae. The sequence continues at coordinate 48,830 of BNBH01000001.1, forward strand.
AGGTGGTCGGCGACCGTGGCCACCGTGGCGACGGGCCGCGGGCGGCTCTCCTCGAAGGCGCGGTGCAGCTTCATCGCCTCGGGGCTGGTGTCGAGGTGGTGGAAGCCGTGCGCGCGCAGGTTCTCGTCGGCGGCAGTCGTCCAGTCCACGGCGGCCTGGAGGACGAACTTCGGCACGAACGTCACCATCGCGACGCCGCCGTTGGCGGGCAGCCGCTCCAGCACGTCGTCGGGGATGTTGCGCGGGTGGTCGCAGACCGCGCGGGCCGAGGAGTGGGAGAAGATCACCGGCGCGGTGCTGGTGTCCAGCGCGTCCCGCATGGTCGTGGCGGCGACGTGGGAGAGGTCGACCAGCATGCCGAGCCGGTTCATCTCCCGCACCACCTCGCGGCCGAACGCGGACAGTCCGCCCACGCCGGGCTCGTCGGTCGCCGAGTCGGCCCACGCCACGTTGAAGTTGTGGGTGAGGGTCAGATAGCGCACCCCGAGCTCGTACAACCCCCGCAGCGTGCCGAGGGAGTCGGCGATGGAGTGGCCGCCCTCCGCGCCCATGAGGGAGGCGATACGGCCCTCCCGGCGCGCGGCCTCCATGTCGGCGGCGGTCAGCGCGGGTGCCAGGTCCCGCGGGTGACGGTCGATCAACTGCCGTACGCAGTCGATCTGTTCCAGCGTGGCCGGCACCGGGTCGGGGGCGTCGGCGCGCACGTACACCGACCAGAACTGCGCGCCGACGCCGCCGGCGCGCAACCGGGGGATGTCGGTGTGCAGATGGGCGGACTGGTCGCCGGCGATGTCGCGGGCGCCGAGGTCGTAGGAGACCTGTTCGCGCAGCGCCCAGGGCAGGTCGTTGTGCCCGTCGACGACGGGGAACTCGGCGAGCAGCGCGCGGGCGTCGTCCAGGGAGGTCATGCCGTCCACCCCGCTCACTTGCCGAAGCCGAAACCGGCGCCGGAACCCTCGGCCTTGGCGCGCAGCCGCTTGCCCTTCTCGGCCGCCTGGTCGTTCAGCTCCTGCTGGAAGTCCCGCATGCGGCCGCGCAGTTCCTCGTCGTGGGCGGCGAGGACACGGGCCGCGAGCAGGCCCGCGTTGCGCGCGCCGGCGACGGAGACGGTGGCGACCGGGACGCCGGCCGGCATCTGCACGATGGACAGCAGCGAGTCCATGCCGTCGAGGTACTTGAGCGGCACGGGCACGCCGATGACGGGCAGCGGGGTCACCGAGGCGAGCATGCCGGGCAGATGGGCGGCGCCGCCCGCGCCCGCGATGATCACCTTGAGCCCGCGGTCCGCGGCCTGCTCGCCGTACGTGATCATCTCGCGGGGCATGCGGTGCGCGGAGACGACGTCGACCTCGTAGGCGATCTCGAACTCGTCGAGGGCCTTGGCCGCCGCCTCCATGACGGGCCAGTCGGAGTCGGACCCCATGACGATGCCAACGACAGGGCTCATTCGGTGATCGTTCCTCTCAGGTAGCCGGCTGCGTGACGGGCGCGCTCCAGCACGTCGTCCAGGTCGTCGCCGTAGGTGTTCACGTGACCGACCTTGCGGCCGGGCTTCACGTCCTTGCCGTACATGTGGATCTTCAGCTGGGGGTCGCGCGCCATGCAGTGCAGGTACGCCGAGTACATGTCCGGGTAGTCGCCGCCGAGGACGTTGACCATGACCGTCCACTTGACGCGCGGGCGCGGGTCGCCGAGCGGGAGGTCGAGGACGGCGCGGACGTGGTTGGCGAACTGCGAGGTGATCGCGCCGTCCTGGCTCCAGTGGCCGGAGTTGTGCGGGCGCATCGCGAGCTCGTTGACGAGGACGCGGCCGTCGCGGGTCTGGAACAGCTCCACCGCGAGGTGGCCGACCACGCCCAGCTCCTTGGCGATGGTCAGGGCCATCTCCTCGGCCTTCAGCGCCAGCTCCTCGTCGAGGTCGGGCGCGGGCGCGATCACGGTGTCGCACACGCCGTTGACCTGCCGCGACTCCACGACCGGGTAGGCGACGGCCTGGCCGTGCGGGGAGCGGACCACGTTGGCGGCCAGCTCGCGCACGAAGTCGACCTTCTCCTCGGCGAGCACGGGCACCCCGGCCTTGAACGGCTCGGCGGCCTCCGCCTCGGAGTCCACGACCCACACGCCCTTGCCGTCGTAGCCGCCGCGCACGGTCTTCAGGACGACGGGGAATCCGTCGCCCTCCGCCGCGAACGCGGCCACATCGGCCGGATCCGACACGATGCGGTGGCGCGGGCAGGGGATGCCGATCGCGTCGAGCTTCGCGCGCATCACACCCTTGTCCTGGGCGTGCACCAGCGCCTCGGGCCCGGGGCGGACGGGCACGCCGTCGGCCTCCAGGGCCCGCAGGTGCTCGGTGGGCACGTGCTCGTGGTCGAAGGTGATCACGTCGCAGCCGCGCGCGAAGTCGCGCAGTGTGTCCAGGTCGCGGTAGTCGCCGACGACGACGTCGCCCACCACCTGGGCCGCGGAATCCTGCGGGGTGTCACTGAGGAGCTTGAACCTGATGCCGAGCGGGATGCCCGCCTCGTGTGTCATACGAGCGAGCTGACCGCCGCCGACCATGCCGACTACCGGGAACGTCACGACCCCAGGGTATCCGCCCACGCCAGGGTGGCCGATTCCCGCCCGTCCCCCGGGACGGACGGGGCACATGGTGCCGGTGCGACGCGTCGTCCGCAGGAAGATCGCGCGTGCGGGTGGTTAGCATGGCGGAGTTGACGCACTCGACCGACGGGAGCCTGTGGGCGATGGAACAAGGTTCCTCGGGGCTTCGACGGCTCTTCCGCGAAGTGGCCAAGTTCGGCGCGGTGGGGGGAGCCGGGGTTCTGGTCAACCTCGGTGTGTTCAACCTGGTCCGTCAGGCGACCGACCTCCAGGTGGTGCGCGCGAGCGTCATCGCCACCGTGGTCGCGATCGTCTTCAACTACGTCGGCTTCCGGTACTTCACCTACCGTGACCGCGACAAGTCCCGCCGCACCCGCGAGATGTCGCTGTTCCTGCTGTTCAGCGTCATCGGCCTGGTGATCGAGAACGGCGTGCTCTACACGGCGACGTACGGTTTCGGCTGGGACAGCTCCCTGCAGAGCAACATCTTCAAGTTCCTCGGCATCGGCATCGCGACCCTGTTCCGCTTCTGGTCCTACCGCTCGTGGGTGTTCCGCGCCCTGCCGGTGCGGGAGGAGCCCGTGGCGGGCGGCGGCTCCACGGTCGCCGGGGAGCGTCCCCGGCAGCGCGTGCCGTAACGGCCCCTTCTCGTCGTCCGGCCGCCGCGCCTCTCAGCGCACCGTCCTGCCGGACTCCTCGCCGGGGTCCTTCCGCGGGGGCGTGCGGGACAGGAACAGGCCGAACACGGGCGGCTTGGCCTGGAGCATCTCCAGACGGCCGCCGTCCGCCTCCGCGAGGTCGCGGGCGACGGCCAGGCCGATCCCGGTGGAGTTGCGGCCGCTGATCGCCCGCTCGAAGATCCGCGACCCCAGTTCGGCGGGCACGCCCGGACCCTCGTCGGTGACCTCCACGACGACCTGGTTGCCGGTGACGCGGGTGCGCAGCGCGACCGTGCCGCCGCCGTGCATCAGCGAGTTCTCGATCAGCGCGGCCAGCACCTGGGCGACCGCGCCCGGGGTGCCCACGGCGCGCAGGTTCCGCTTGCCGGAGGTCACGATGGCCCGGCCGGCGCTGCGGTAGGCGGGGCGCCACTCGGCGAGCTGCTGCTTGATCACCTCGTCGAGGTCGAAGGTGACGGCGGAGCCCGTGCGCGGGTCGCGGGAGTTGGTCAGCAGCCGCTCCACCACGTCCGTCAGCCGCTCCACCTGCGCGAGCGCGATCGTCGCCTCCTCCTTCACCGTGTCCGGGTCGTCGGTCACGGTGATCTCCTCCAGCCGCATCGACAGCGCGGTGAGCGGGGTGCGCAGCTGGTGGGAGGCGTCGGCGGCGAGCCGCCGCTCGGCGGTGAGCATGCGCGCGATGCGCTCGGCGGAGGCGTCCAGCACGTCGGCGACCCGGTCCAGCTCGGGGACGCCGTAGCGGCGGTGGCGGGGGCGCGGGTCGCCGGAGCCGAGGCGCTCGGCGGTCTCGGCGAGGTCGGTCAGCGGGGAGGCGAGCCGGTTGGCCTGCCGGATCGCGAGCAGCACGGCCGCGATCACCGCGAGCAGCGCCACGAAACCGATGATCAGCAGGGTGCGGCCGACCTCCTCGGTCACCGAGGAGCGCGGCTCCTGGACGGTGACCGTCTCGCCCTCCTCGCCGGGCGCGGTGGCGCTGATGACGTCGCCGTCCGGCTTGGAGCCGACCTCGATGGGCGGCTTGCCGGGGATCCGTACGACGGCGTACCGGTCGTCGGGCATCTGGTCGCCGATGATCTCGGCGGTCACTTTGTCCTCGACGAGCAGGCGGCTGTCGACGATGCTGGCGAGCCGCACCGCCTCGGACTCCACGCGCTCCTTGGCGGTCTCGGTGATGGTGCGGGTCTCGACGATCACCAGGGAGACCCCGAAGACGGCGATCACGACGAGGACCACGGCGAGCGTGGACTGGATCAGACGGCGGCGCATGTTCTCTTACCCGGTGGCGGAACCCCGGCGGGGGCTCAGCTCTTCTCGAAACGGAAGCCCACGCCGCGCACGGTGGCGATGTAACGGGGGTTGGCCGCGTCGTCGCCGAGCTTCTTGCGCAGCCAGGAGATGTGCATGTCGAGGGTCTTGGTGGAGGACCACCAGGTGGTGTCCCAGACCTCGCGCATCAGCTGGTCGCGGGTGACCACCCGGCCCGCGTCGCGCACCAGCACCCGCAGCAGGTCGAACTCCTTCGCGGTGAGCTGGAGCTCCTCGTCGCCCATCCACGCGCGGTGCGACTCGACGTCGATGCGCACGCCGTGGGTGGCGGGCGGCTGCTGCGGCTCGGCGGCGCCGCGCCGCAGCAGGGCCCGGACCCTGGCCAGCAGCTCGGCCAGGCGGAACGGCTTGGTGACGTAGTCGTCGGCGCCCGCGTCCAGGCCGACGACCGTGTCCACCTCGTCGGCGCGCGCGGTGAGGATCAGCAGGGGGACCGAGTGCCCCTCGGCGCGGAGCCGGCGGGCGACCTCCAGGCCGTCCATCCCCGGCAGCCCGAGGTCCAGCACGACCAGGTCGACGCCGCCCTGCATTCCGGCGTCCAGGGCGCCGGGTCCGTCCTCACGCACCTCGACTTCGTAGCCCTCCCGGCGCAGGGCGCGGGCCAGCGGCTCCGAGATGGACGCGTCGTCCTCGGCGAGCAGTACACGGGTCATGCGGATGATGGTAGACCCGTGGCCCGAGCCGCAGGGGTGTGATCGCCGGGCTCGGTTCTTACCGGCGTCTCACCCGATTCCCACCTCCCGGCCCTCCGATTCGTACCTGCGGGTGCGAGGTGCGATGCTGTGCGGACCTTCGAATAGGCGATCACGGTTCCATCGAAACCTGTGATTCGCGTCTCAAGTCCTTCCATATCCGGCAGTGTCCTGCCGTATGGTGAGTCAACGCCTGTTGCACCACGGGGACCTTTGGCGGCAGTTGACGCTGAGGGTCTCTTTTGTGTGCGGGCCGGCACATGCTGCCGGTCCCTGAAGGAATGACCTGTGGCCGGGCCTTTGCCGCGCGTGGACGCACGGCGGGGGCGTGGATCCCGGTGGTCGCCGTCCGTCGCTCCGTGATCCGGGGCGGCACCCCCCAGGCGTGGGGCGGACGGTACGGCCCGCCGGTGCCGGCCAGCCCCCCACCGGGCGCGTACCCGTCTCGCGCGACGCGTCCCGACAGCAAGGAACGACCATGGCGTCCAGCCTGACGAAGGACTCGGTGACCCCGGGCACCCCCGGTTCCGAGAAGACCTTCTTCGGCCACCCCCGCGGACTGGCCACTCTCTTCATGACCGAGATGTGGGAGCGTTTCTCCTACTACGGCATGAGGGCTCTGCTCCCGCTGTACCTCGTCGCGCCGGGCGGTCTCGGTCTGAGCGCGGGCACCGCCACCGCCATCTACTCGGTGTACCTGTCGCTGGTGTACCTGCTCGCCATGCCCGGCGGCTGGTTCGGCGACCGGGTCTGGGGCCCCCGCAAGACCGTCGCCGTCGCCGGCGGCGTCATCATGCTGGGCCATCTGACGCTGGCCCTGCCCTACTCGGGCACCTTCTACGGCGGTCTCGGCCTCGTCGCGATCGGCTCCGGTCTGCTGAAGGCCAACATCTCCACGATGGTCGGCCAGCTCTACCAGGGCCCGGACGACCCGCGCCGGGACGGCGGCTTCACCGTCTTCTACATGGGCATCAACCTCGGTGCCTTCGCGGCGCCGCTGATCATCGGCACCGTCGGTGAGAGCGTCAACTGGCACCTGGGCTTCGCGCTCGCCGCGCTCGGCATGGGTCTGGGCGTCACGCAGTTCCTGCTGGGCAGCCGCCACCTGGCCGCGCAGTCCAGCGTCGTCCCGAAGCCGCTGTCGGCCGAGGAGAAGGCCTCCACGCTGCGCAAGGCCGCGCTGTGGGCGGGCGTCGCCGTCGTGGCGTACGCGATCGTCGGCCTCTCCGGCCACTACACCCTGAACTGGATCCTGGTCCCGCTGACCCTGCTCGGCGTGATCATCCCGGTGATGGTGCTGGCGCGGATCAAGCGCGACAAGGACCTCGACCGCGCCGAGCAGTCGAAGATGTCCGCGTACATCTGGTTCTTCGTCGCCGCGGCGATCTTCTGGATGATCTACGACCAGGGCGGCTCGACCCTGTCGATCTTCGCCGACTCCTCCGCCGAGAACAGCGTGCTGGGCTGGGACTTCCCGGTCTCCTGGTACCAGTCGGTCAACCCGGTCCTGATCATGGCGCTGGCCCCGGTCTTCGCCTGGATCTGGCTCGCGCTGAACCGGCGCGGCAAGGAGCCGAGCACGATCGTGAAGTTCTCTTCCGGTCTGATGCTGGTCGGCGTCTCGTTCTTCCTGTTCCTGGCCCCGCTGTCGATCGCCGAGGGCGGTCACAAGGCGGCGGCGCTGTGGCTGGTGGCGATCTACTTCACCCAGACCGTCGGCGAGCTGCTGCTCTCCCCGGTGGGCCTGTCGGTCACCACGAAGATGGCGCCCGCGAAGTACGCCTCGCAGATGATGGGCGTCTGGTTCCTCGCGGTCACCGCGGGCGACGCCACGACGGGTCTGCTGTCCATCGCGGGCGTGGACCTCAACAAGACGGGCATCGTCGCCCTGGAGGCGACCCTCGCGGTCGTGGCGGGCTTCGCGATCTGGATGTACCGGAACAAGGTGAAGTCGTTGATGGGGGATGTCCGCTGAGGCGGGCGTAACGCACGCTGAGCTGTACGAAGGGCCCCGGCCGAGAGGCGGTTTCCAGGGGCCCTTCGGGCGTGGGGGCCGCACGCCGGGTCGGCTCGCCGGGGGCTGGTCACGCAGTTCCCCGCGCCCCTGAGGCGGGCTGTCGCCGCGGGCATTCGTGCCTCCCCCAGTGCCTTAAAAGCCCGGGAGGTACCCCCAGGGCGGCGCGGGTGGGCGCGGCGGCACCCCTGCAACGCCGGGTGCGGGCCGTCCGTGACTGAGCGCGCAGTTCCCCGCGCCCCTGAGGCGTGCTGTCGCCGCGGCCCCTTGTGACGCCCCACCGCCGGTGTGGAGCAGTCGTACCGCCTGGCTGCGGGCATTCGTGCCTCCCCCAGTGCCTTAAAAGCCCGGGAGGTACCCCCAGGGCGATGGGGGTACCTCCCGCTCGAGCGAAGCCGAGAGTGGGGGAGGGTGGGCGCGGCGGCGCCTCGTTGGTGCCGAGGTGCGCAGACTCCCCCCGTCCGGACCAGCACCGGTGCCTGTTGCCTTCAGGGCGCTCAGACGGCGCCGTGGCGGCCTGGGAGCCCCTGAGATGGGTTCCGGGGCGCCCGGAAAGCCGAAGCGGCCTCCAAGGACCCCTCTGCGGGTCCTGGAGGCCGGTGCGTACCGGGTGCCGGAAGGCGACCCGACGTTTACGACGGCGTGCCCAGCTCGGCCCAGACCGTCTTGCCCGCCACATCAGGCAGTCGCTGGACGCCCCAGTCCAGACACAGCCGCTGCACGATGAACATGCCGTGCCCGCCCGGCCGCCCCGCGCGGTGCGGCGTCCGGGGCGACGGCTGCCCCGTCCCCCGGTCGGTGACCTCGAGACGGATCACCTTGCGGTCGCAGGTGATGGTCAGCAGATCCGGCCCCTCCGCGTGCAGGCACGCGTTGGTGACCAGCTCGGACACGACGAGCAGAACGTCCTCGGCGGCTGCCCGCCGGTCCGCGGTCGCGGCCGGCAGCCACCCCCAGTCGTACAGCGCCTGCCGCGTGAAGTCCCGCGCGAGCGGCACGACCCCGCTCTGGTCCTCGAAGCTCAGCCGGCGCACCTGTGCGCCGCCGGGCGGCCGCGGTGGGGACGCCGGGTCGGCGATCGGCGTGGCCACACCGCCGTCCGGGGCGCCTGCGGCCGGTGCAGCGCCCCCGGGCGTCCCGGAAGCGCCGCTGGGCTCCGGACCGCGGTCGCCCGGCGAGTAGGGCCGGGTGGTGCTCATCAGCGCTTCACCTCACCGTGTCACCAGTTCACATTGCAAAATCTTCCGTACTCGGCCGGTCACGCGCGGACGGCCCGAATGGTTCTCGGCACCCTCCCGACCACCGCGTCCGGGACGTACAGGGTGACTCCTGCCCGACCCGTCCGACGGAACACCCCCGTATTCGCACGAAAAGACGCTCCGGGAGCCCCCCGTCGCCGGCGGATGCGTCACGGGCATCCCGCCCGGCCTTCCCGACCGCGTCACGCCGAATCGTCGGCCAGGGCCGCCTCGAGCGTGTCATGGACGGCGAACACCGCGTCCGCCCCCGTGATCTCGAACACGCGCGCAACGACGGGCTGCATGCCCACCAGGGCCACCCCGCCGCCGCCCGCCTCGGCCTTCAGCCGGGCGCCGAGCAGCACGTTCAGCCCCGTGGAGTCACAGAACTCCAGCCGGGAGCAGTCGATGACAAGCCGCTTGAAACCCTTGGCGAGGCAGTCCTCCAGTGGCTCCCGCAACAGATCGGCGGTGTGGTGGTCCAACTCACCCGCCGGGGTCACGACGGCACTGGGGCCCTCTTCTCGCACCTCGACCAGAAGCCGGCCCGACTGTGCGCTGCCGACCGTCCCGCGGTCCATGCCGTCTCTCTCTCCCGAGGTCGTGGCTGTTCCTGACGCTCTCGAACATTACGCCTTCCGGCCACGCATCGACACTCTAACAATCACGCACAAACGGACATAACCGAACAGAACGCACTTGCGGCGGGCTCCGAGCAGCCGGTAGGGCTAGTAAAGACACGTACCCGACACGGCCGGCTTTGGAGGCGCCGCACACCGCAGTGCACGTATTGGCTTCGGCAGCCATATGCCGAGAACGATGGAGGACATCATGTCACCCCGGCTCGACGCATCGCCTACCCATGAAGCGACGTCGACACCCCCTCCGGAACATCTGGATCCCATCGAGCAGGACGACCTGGGAGTCGTCCCGGACGGTCTACTCGCCGGACTCCCGGAGATCCCCCCGTACGACGAGGTGGGCCCGGTCGACGCACGGGCTCTGTCCAAGACCCTGTTCGAGCGCCTCGAGTCGCTCGACGAAGGCAGCCACGACTACTCGTACGTACGCAACACGCTCGTCGAACTGAACCTCGCGCTGGTCAAGTTCGCCGCCTCCCGGTTCCGCTCCCGCAGCGAGCCCATGGAGGACATCATCCAGGTCGGCACCATCGGCCTGATCAAGGCGATCGACCGCTTCGAACACACGCGGGGTGTGGAGTTCCCCACTTTCGCGATGCCGACCATCATCGGCGAGATCAAGCGCTTCTTCCGCGACACCTCGTGGTCCGTGCGCGTACCGCGCCGTCTGCAGGAGCTGCGGCTGGACCTGGCCAAGGCCGGTGACGAACTGGCCCAGCAGCTCGACCGCGCGCCGACGGTGGCCGAACTGGCGGACCGGCTGGGCATCACCACCGACGAGGTCGTCGAGGGCATGGCCGCGTCGAACGCGTACACCGCCTCCTCGCTGGACGCCCAGCCGGAGGAGGACGACGCCGAGGGCGCCCTGGCCGACCGCATCGGTTACGAGGACCACGGGCTCGAAGGCATCGAGTACATCGAGTCGTTGAAGCCGCTGATCGCCGAACTGCCGTCGCGGGACCGGAAGATCCTGTCGCTGCGGTTCGTCGCCGGCATGACCCAGTCGGAGATCGGCGAGGAGCTCGGCATCTCCCAGATGCACGTCTCCCGTCTGCTGTCCCGCACGCTGGTGAAGCTGCGCAAGGGCCTCACGGTCGAGGAGTGATCCCGGCCGCGTGACGTCCGTCCTCCAGAGGGCGGCCCGGTTCCTCCGGGCCGCCCTCGAGGAGTTCCAGGGCCTTCCTGCGGCCTTTCAGACCTCCCGTACGCCCCTGCGCCACACGCCCGTGACCAGCGGGACGCCCGGCCGGTAGGCCAGGTGCACATGGCTGGGGGCGTCCAGCATCACCAGGTCCGCGTACGCGCCCGGGACGAGCCGTCCGACGTCGGTGCGCCGCAGCGCCGCCGCCCCGCCCGCGGTGGCCGCCCGGACGGCCTCGTCGGGCGTCATCCCCATGTCCCGTACGGCGAGCGCGATGCAGAACGGCATCGACGAGGTGAAGGACGAACCGGGGTTGCAGTCGGTGGACAGCGCCACGGTCGCCCCCGCGTCCAGCAGCCGCCGGGCGTCGGGCCACCGGGCGCGGGTGGAGAACTCGGCGCCCGGCAGCAGGGTGGCGACGGTGTTTCCGCTCGCCAGCGCGTCCACGTCGGCGTCGGTGAGGTGGGTGCAGTGGTCGGCGCTGGCCGCGTCCAGCTCGACGGCAAGCCGCACCCCGGGGCCGTACGAGAGCTGGTTGGCGTGGACGCGCGGCTGCAGCCCCTTCGCCTTGCCGGCGGTGAGGATCGCGCGGGCCTGGTCGCCGTCGAAGGCGCCCTTCTCGCAGAACACGTCGATCCAACGGGCGTGCGGCGCACAGGCGTTCAGCATCTCTCCCGTGACCAGGGCGACATAGCCGGCCGGGTCGTCGGCGAACTCGGGGGCGACGATGTGCGCGCCGAGGTAGGTGACCTCGTCGGTGTGGGCGGCGGCGAGGCGCAGGGCGCGGGCCTCGTCCTCGACGGTCAGCCCGTAGCCGGACTTGGTCTCGAAGGTCGTGGTGCCCTGCCGCAGCGCCTCCGCGAGATAGCGGGTGAGGTTGGCCTCCAGTTCCGCGTCGCTCGCGGCGCGGGTCGCGGCGACGGTGGTGCGGATGCCGCCCGCGCCGTACGGGCGGCCCGACATCCGGGCGTTGAACTCCTCGGTGCGGTCGCCCGCGAACACCAGGTGGGAGTGGGAGTCGACGAAGCCCGGAAGGACCGCGCGGCCGCCGGCGTCGACCCGGTTGTCAGTGGGGGGTGCTTTGCTGGCTTCACCGGTCCACACGACGCGGTCGCCCTCGACGACGACGGCCGCGTCCCGGACCAGGCCGAGGGGGTCCGAGTCGCGGAGGGAGGGGTCGTTGGTGACCAGCGTGGCGATGTTCGTGATGACGGTGGCGCTCATGGTGTCCTCATGGGTCGCGTGCTCATGGGTCGTCAGGCGCGCAGGTCCTGGATCGCCCGCGCGAGGGCTCCGGGCACGTCGGGGACCAGCGTGTGCGCCCCGTCGCGCACCACGTGCCGGCCCGCGACGACCGTGTGCCGCACATCGGCGGCCGTCGCGGCGAATACGGCCGTCTCGGCTCCCAGCCGCGGCAGCGGCCCCGCTGTCCTGACCGAGTCCAGCGCGACGGTGGTGAGGTCGGCGCGCGCCCCGGCCTCGATGACGCCGGTGTCGTCCCAGCCGAGCGCCGCGTGCCCGTCGACGGTGGCCGCACGCAGCAGGGCGGCGGCCGTCCAGTGACCGCGGGTGCGGGTGCGCAGCCGCTCGTCGAGCTCCATCGCGCGCGCCTCCTCGAAGAGGTCGACGACGGCGTGGCTGTCGGAGCCGAGGCTGAGCGGGGAGCCCTCGTTCTGCAGGGCCACGGCGGGTCCGATGCCGTCGGCGAGGTCGCGTTCGGTGGTGGGGCACATGCAGGTGCCGGTGGAGCTGCCGCCGATCAGCGATACGTCCTCGGCGGTGAGGTGGGTGTTGTGCACACCGGTGGTGCGCGGGCCGAGGACGCCGTGCAGGGCGAGGAGCTGGGCGGGCGTGCAGCCGTGGATCTCGTGGCACGCCTCGTTCTCGGCGGTCTGCTCCGACAGATGCACATGGAGGGGGGCGCGCCGCTCCTCCGCCCATCCGGCGACGGTCGCCAACTGGTCGGCGGGTACGGCCCGCACGGAGTGGATCGCCGCCCCGATCCGCGCGTGATCCCGTTCCTTGAGAACTGAACAGCGTTCCGCCCAGGCGTCCGCGGTGCCGTCGGAGAAGCGCAGCTGGTGCCGGTCGGGCGGCCGTCCGAAGCCGGAGGAGAGGTAGGCGGTGTCGAGGAGGGTGATGCGGATGCCGGCCTCGGCGGCGGCCGCGAGCAGCGCCTCCCCCATGGCGTTGGGGTCGGCGTAGGGGGTGCCGCCGGGCGCGTGGTGCACGTAGTGGAACTCTCCGACGGCGGTGATCCCGGCCAGCGCCATCTCGGCGTACACGGCGCGGGCGAGGGCGTGGTAGCTGTCCGGGGTGAGCCGGTCGGCGGTGGCGTACATGACCTCGCGCCAGGTCCAGAAGGTGCCGGAGCCGACCTGGACGGTGGAGCGCAGGGCACGGTGGAAGGCGTGGCTGTGGGCGTTCGCCAGTCCGGGGAGGGTCAGTCCGCGCAGGATCTCGGCGCCGTGCGGGGGCGTGGGGACGCCGGTGCGGACGGCGGCGATGCGCCCGTCCGTCACGTCGAGGGCGACGCCCGGCTCGACATGGGTGCCGAGCCAGGCGTGCTCCAGCCAGTACGTCCGCGGGGTGGCGGTCACGGGGCGGCCAGTCCTTCCAGTACGTCGGCGAGGGCGAGGACCCCGGCCACGCAGTCGTCCTCGGCGGCGGACTCGGCCGGGGAGTGCGAGACGCCGGTGGGGTTCCGTACGAACAGCATGGCGGTCGGGACGCGTCCGGCGAGGATTCCCGCGTCGTGTCCGGCGCCGGTGCCGAGGACGGGCACCTTCAGGCCGGCGTCCTTGCCGAGGATGCGGGCGAGCCGGTCGCGCAGGGCGTGGTCGAACTCGACGACGGGGGTGAAGGACTCGCGCTCCACGTCCAGCTGGACGCCGTGGGCGGCGGCGGACGCGCGAGCGGCCCGCTCCACCCCGCCGACCACCGCGTCCAGGCGCTCCTGGTCGGCGGCGCGGGAGTCGAGCCAGCCACGCACCAGGGAGGGCACGGCGTTGACGCCGTTCGGCTCGACGGCCATCTTGCCGAACGTGGCGACCCCGCCCGCCTGTTCGGCCTCCCGGCGGGCGGCGAGGACGGTCTCCGCGTACGGCAGCATCGGGTCGTGCCGGTCGGCGAGCCGGGTGGTCCCGGCGTGGTTGGCCTCGCCACGGAAGTCGAACCTCCAGCGGCCGTGCGGCCAGATCGCGGACGCGACGCCGACCGGGTCGCCGGTGAGGTCCAGGGCGCGGCCCTGTTCGACGTGCAGCTCGACGAACGCGCCGATGCGGGCGAGGCGTACGGGGTCGGGGCCGATGGCGTCCGGGTCGTGGCCGGCGGTCTCCAGGGCCTGCGGGAGGGTGATGCCGTCGGCGTCGGTGAGGCGGTGGGCCTGGTCGACGGTGAGCGCGCCCGCGGTGAGCCGGGAGCCGACGCAGGCGAGCCCGAAGCGGGCGCCCTCCTCGTCGCCGAAGTTGACGATGCCGAGGGGCTTTACGGGCCGCACGCCCCGGCGGCGCAGTTCGTCGAGGGCGGCGAAGGCGGAGACGACGCCGAGGGGGCCGTCGAAGGCGCCGCCGTCGGGCACGGAGTCCAGGTGCGACCCGGTGACCACGGCGTCCCCCTCGGCGGGGTCGCCGAGCCAGGCCCACTGGTTGCCGTTGCGGTCCACCTCGTAGGCGAGGCCGCGGCGGCGGGCCTGCTCGCAAAACCAGTCCCGGCAGTCGGCGTCGGCGCCGGTCCAGGCGAACCGGCGGTAGCCACCGCTGGCGGAGTTCCGTCCCACGGGCAGCAGTTGCCGCCACATCTCGTGGAACGAATCAGGCTGTGGGCAGTCGTTCCGCAGGGCGATGGGGGTCCCCCCGCTCGAACGAAGCCGAGAGTGGGGGCGGGTGGGCACAGCCAGATCCGCGGACGGCGACGAACCGCTCGCCTCCACCGAGGAGTTGCCGTTACCCGTCACGCGTCGTCACCCTCACGCATAGGCACCCGTACACCCTTCGCGTCCGCCACCGACTCCGCGATGTCGTACCCGGCGTCCACGTGCCGGATGACACCCATGCCGGGGTCGTTGGTGAGCACGCGGCGGATCTTCTCGCCGGCCAGGGCGGTGCCGTCGGCGACGGTGACCTGCCCCGCGTGGATGGACCGCCCCATGCCGACGCCGCCGCCGTGGTGGATGGACACCCAGGAGGCGCCGGAGGCGACATTGACCATGGCGTTCAGCAGCGGCCAGTCGGCGATCGCGTCGGAGCCGTCGAGCATCGCCTCGGTCTCCCGGTAGGGGGAGGCGACGGAGCCGCAGTCGAGGTGGTCGCGGCCGATGACGACCGGCGCGGACAGCTCGCCGCTCGCGACCATGTCGTTGAAGCGCTCGCCGGCCTTGTCGCGCTCGCCGTAGCCGAGCCAGCAGATGCGGGCGGGCAGGCCCTGGAAGTGGACCCGCTCCCCGGCCATCTTGATCCAGCGGGCGAGGGACTCGTTCTCCGGGAAGAGGTCGAGGATCGCGCGGTCGGTCCTCGCGATGTCGGCGGGGTCGCCGGAGAGTGCGGCCCAGCGGAAGGGGCCCTTGCCCTCGCAGAACAGGGGGCGGATGTAGGCGGGGACGAAGCCGGGGAAGGCGAACGCCCGCTCGTACCCCGCGAGCTGGGCTTCGCCGCGGATGGAGTTGCCGTAGTCGAAGACCTCGGCGCCGGCGTCCTGGAAGCCGACCATCGCCTCGACGTGCCGGGCCATGGACTCGCGGGCGCGGGCGGTGAAGCCGGCCGGGTCCTTGGCGGCCGCGTCGGCCATGTCCTCGAAGGCCGTGCCGAGGGGCAGGTAGGCGAGGGGGTCGTGGGCGGAGGTCTGGTCGGTGACGATGTCGATCGGGGCGCCCATGGCGAGGAGCTGGGGGACGGCCTCGGCCGCGTTGCCGAGGACGCCGATCGACAGGGGGCGGCGGGCGTCGCGGGCCTCGGTGGCGAGCTGGAGGGCGTGGTCGAGGGAGTCGGCCCTCACGTCCAGGTAGCGGTGTTCGATGCGGCGGTCGATGGCACGCGGGTCGCAGTCGACGCAGATCGCGACGCCGTCGTTCATGGTGACCGCGAGCGGCTGGGCGCCGCCCATGCCGCCGAGTCCGGCGGTGAGGGTGATGGTGCCGGCGAGGGAGCCGCCGAAGCGCTTGGCGGCGACGGCGGCGAAGGTCTCGTAGGTGCCCTGGAGGATGCCCTGGGTGCCGATGTAGATCCAGGAGCCGGCGGTCATCTGCCCGTACATGGTCAGGCCGAGCTTCTCCAGGCGGCGGAACTCCTCCCAGTTCGCCCAGTCGCCGACCAGGTTGGAGTTGGCGATGAGGACGCGCGGCGCCCACTCGTGGGTCTGCATGACGCCGACGGGGCGGCCGGACTGGACGAGCAGGGTCTCGTCCTGCCTGAGGGTCCTCAGGGTGCGGACCATGGCGTCGAAGGAGCGCCAGTCGCGGGCGGCCTTGCCGGTGCCGCCGTAGACGACGAGCTTGTCGGGGTGCTCGGCGACCTCGGGGTCGAGGTTGTTCTGCAGCATCCGCAGGGCGGCCTCCTGCTGCCATCCCAGGGCGCTCGGTTCCGTGCCGCGCGGTGCCCGGACGGGGCGGGGTCCTGACATGGGGGGCCTCCAGGTGACCAGGGATGGGACTGCAGATATTCACATCCTCGCGAGCTGAATAGACCTAGTCAATACAGGGGGCGCGTCGGCGCCTCCGTCCGGGGGATGTTTGGCTGGATGCATGCGCGCGAACGAGCAGATGAGTGACAGGGCGGGCGACGTGACGGCCGGGGCCGACCCGCGGGCCGCCGGGCGGGCGGCCCGCCGGGACGCCGCGGTGCGGGCGGCCGTGGAGCAGGGGTTTCTCGACACCGGCGCGCCCCTCGTGGCGCTGCTCGACGTGACGGGCATCCGTGAATCGGCGGCGGACCTGCGGGACGCGTTCGAGGCGGTGACCGCGCCCGGCACGCCGGTGCTGCACGCCTTCGCGGTGAAGGCGAGCCCGCTGGTGCCGGTGCTGCGGCTGCTGCACGAGGAGGGCGTCGGCGCGGAGGTGGCCAGCCCGGGCGAGCTGGCGCTGGCGCGCGCCGCGGGCGTGGAGCCGGGGCGCACGGTGCTGGACTCCCCCGCGAAGACGCTCGCCGAGCTGCGGGAGGCGCTGGAGCTGGGCATCGCCGTCAACGCGGACAACCCGCAGGAGCTGGAGCGGATCGACGCGCTGGTGTCCGGCACGGAGGTCCGCTCGCCGCTGGGCATCCGGGTGAACCCGCAGGTCGGGGGCGGTTCCATCGAGGCGCTGTCGACGGCGACGGCCACCTCGAAGTTCGGTGTGGCGCTGCGGGACGAGGGGGCGCGGGAGTGGGTGGTCCAGGCGTACCTGGACCGTCCGTGGCTGACCCGGCTGCACGCCCACACCGGCTCCCAGGGCATCGCCCTGACGATGATGGCGCGCGGGGTCGCGGAGACGTACGAACTGGCGGAGGAGATCAACCGGCGGGCCGGACGGCAGCAGGTCGACACCCTCGACATCGGCGGCGGACTGCCGGTGAACTTCGCCTCCGAGGAGAGCAGCCCGACGTACGCGGAGTACGCGCGGCTGCTGAAGGAGACGGTGCCCGGGCTGTTCGACGGGCGGTACGGGCTGGTCACCGAGTTCGGCCGGTCGCTGCTGGCCAAGCACGGCACGGTGGTCACGCGTGTGGAGTACGCCAAGAGCGCGGGCGGCCGTCCGGTCGCGGTGACCCACGCGGGCGTGCAGGTCGCGACGCGGACGGTGTACGCGCCGGAGTCGTGGCCGCTGCGGATCGCCGCGTACGACGCGAAGGGGCTGCCCAAGGAGGGCCCGGCGGTCGTCCAGGACGTGGCCGGCCCGGCCTGCTTCGCCGGCGACCTGCTGGCGCGGGGGCAGGAGCTGCCGCTGCTGGAGCAGGGCGACTACGCGGCGGCGCTGGACACCGGCGCGTACTACTTCGCGCACCACTACGCGTACAACTCGCTCCCCCGCCCGGCGATCCTGGGCTTCACCCAGTCCCCCACGGGCGCCGTCACCTTCGCGACGGTCCGCCCGGCCCAGCGGATCGAGGAGATCGTGACGGAGTCGGGAGCGGCCCACACGGATGCCCTGACGGGTCTGAGCTGACCCGCCCGGGTGTGACATCGCCCGGCCGTCCCGGGCGCGTGACCGCCACGCGCCCGGGGTGGTCGGTCAGGCAGCCGTCGCCAGCTTCCGCCGCGCTCCGCCCGGGGCCGCGTCGCCCGCCGCGATGCCCGTCGTGCGGTAGGCCTTCACGGCGCGGCCGGCCGGGCGGCCCGCGCCCCTGCGGAGCCAGTCGACCCGGACCCACAGCAGTACGTCGTCGGCGCGTTCCAGGCGGCCGATCCATGCCGCCTTCAGCCACAGGCCCACGCCGCACCCGGCGAGCAGCAGGCCGGCCGCGGCGGGCGCCGCGAGGGAAGAGCCGAGCGCGGCGACGAAGGCGAGCAGCAGCCACCAGCGGTGCGCCCGGCGCCAGTTGCGCGCGGTGACCGCGCGGTCCTGCAGCACGTCGTGCCGGCCGGCCCGGGCCGCCGCGCGGGCCAGGGCGCGGTACCGGCCCCGCCGCGTCAGCGCCACCAGCGCCGCGGCCACGAGGAACAGCGCGGCTCCACCGAGCGCGCCGATCCGCAGCCCCGTCAGGCCCGGCACGAACGCCCCGGCGCCCGCGGCGACGACTCCCAGCCACCACAGTGGCGCGGCTCCGGCCCGTACGACGACGGCCACCCGGGCCAGCCCCTGTCCTCCGCGCGTCACGTCCAGCCTCCCGTCTTCCGATTCCTGAGGAAGTCCATCTGTGGCAAGTCCCTTACCTGGGGAACGCCTGTGAGGGAAGTCCCCTGCGAACGGACGCTAGCGGGGCAAGCTGAGACGATTCTGAGAAGACGCGGGGTCGGCTCGCACGTCATTCCACGAACAGCCCCCGCGCCGCCGCCCGGGCGTCGAACTCCTCGAGCCGCGCCTGCGCGTCGGGCAGGTCGTCGCACATGGCCTCCAGCAGCACCCGCCCCAGCAGCATCGGCGCGCACGCGGTGTCGAACACCAGCGCCGTGCCGACGGCGGCCGGCAGCAGCAGGTCGGACGTCTTGGCGACGGGCGCGAACGGCGAGTCGGCGACGGTGACGACGGTCAGTCCGGACTCCTTGGCGTGGACGAGCGCGTCGAGCACCTCGCGCGGATGCCGCGGCAGCGCGAAACACAGCAGCGCCGACGCCCCCGCGCGCACGGCCGCGTCGATCCGGTCGAGCAGCATGGTGCCGCCCTCGTTGAGCAGTCGTACGTCCGGGTGGACCTTGGCGGCGAAGTAGGCGAAGCCGTGCGCCTGGGCGGCGGCCGCCCGCAGGCCGAGCACGGGCAGCGGCCGGCTCTCCGCGAGCACCCGCCCCGCGCGCCGCACGGGCTCGGGGTCGGCCAGCACCTCCGCGAGATGCCGCAGGTTCTCGATCTCTGCCTCGACGGCCTGCTGGTACTCGTTGGACGAGCCGGCGTCGGGCGCGGGTTCGGCCGGCGCGACCTCGCGCAGGTAGCGGCGCAGGGCGGGGTAGCCGTCGAAGCCGAGGGCGACCGCGAAGCGGGTCACGGACGGCTGGCTCACCCCGGCCAGCTCGGCCAGCTCCACGCTGGACAGGAACGGCACGTCGGCGGCGCGCCGCACCATGCTGTGCGCGATGCGCCGCTGCGTGGGCGTCAGCCGGTGCCCCTCGAAGAGCGCCTGGAGACGCGCCGCGGGGCTCTCGGTGCCGCTCATGACCTGACTCCCCCTCGGCCGTCCCCGGCCCATTCATCCGTCCTGACTTCTGCATGCCGTTATACAGGCGAACGCCCCACCGCGCCGGGCGGGCGCCGGACCCGGCACGGATCACGCCATGTCCGGGATCCGGAACCCTCTTCTCCGACACGTCCGGATCTCGACGATTTCGCCACGAGGTCCGCCCGGCCGGGAACGGCCGGATAGCGTAAGTCGTCGAACATGTAAGCAATTTAAGACTCAGGTGCCCCACGGGGCACAGGGCGCAGGAGTGGGTGGGGGCGTGGACGCGCAGAGTCGTGGGCGGGCGGAAGGGGCCGATCCCGCCGACCAGTGGGTGCTCAATCCGCAGACCGGTGACTACGAACTGAGGCTGGACGGCGGGCCGCCGCCGACACCTCCGGCGCCCTCGGTGCCGCGCCAGCGCACCCCCCGGGCGCCCGGCCCGCGCCCCGGCGGCACGCGCGAGCGCGCCCCGGGCCCGCCCGAGCGGGACGAGGACACCGCCCCCGACGGCCCCCGCGACTCCCACCGCCGCAAGCGCAAGCAGCCGAAGAGGTCCGGCAGGCGCAAGGCGCTCATGTGGACCGGGGGCGTGATGGGCCTGGTGCTCGTGGGCGGCTCGGCGTTCGCGTACTACTGGTGGGACCGCCTGTACGGGAACATCGACACCGTCGACATCGGGGACGTCGGCAGCGACACCGTCCTCGGGGACGGCCCGGCCAACATCCTGGTCATCGGCAACGACGTCCGCACCGGCAAGGGCAACGAGGCGTACGGCAACCGGGACAACGTGACCGGGCACGCCGACACCACGCTGCTGTTCCACGTCGCCGGGGACCGGTCCAACGCGACGGTGGTGAGCATCCCCCGCGACCTGATGACCGAGATACCGGACTGCGAGACCCGGCAGTCCGACGGCTCGACGAAGACGATCCCCGGCTCGGACGGCACCACCCGGTTCAACGAGTCGTACGGCGTCGAGGGCCGCGACCCCGGCTGCACCATGCGCACGGTCGAGCAGCTGACCGGCCTGGACGTGGACCACTTCATGATGTTCGACTTCAACGCCGTCAAGACGCTGTCCACGGCGGTCGGCGGCGTCGAGGTGTGCCTGGAGGAGCCCCTGAAGGACACCTCGGGCGGCACCAAGCTCGACCTGCCGGAGGGCAAGAGCGTCATCCAGGGCGAGGAGGCGCTGTCCTTCCTGCGCAACCGGCACGGGCTGAAGAACGAGAGCGACCTGGACCGGATCGGGATGCAGCAGAAGTTCGTCGCGTCGATGCTGCGCCGCCTCAAGGAGGACACGCTCAGCAGCCCGTCGAAGATGCTGGACGTCGCCGACGCGGCCACCAAGTCCCTCACCGTGGACAAGGGCATCGGCAGCCCCACCAAGCTGCTCACCCTCGCCAAGGAGCTCGGCAAGATCGACCTGAAGAACATCACCCTGATGACGCTCCCGGTCGTCGACAACCCGGACGAGCCGACGCCCGTCACCGTCGTGCCGGACCCGGTGAAGGCGCCGCAGGTGTTCTCCATGCTCCAGGACGACGTGTCGTTCACCGAGGTGAAGAAGCAGCAGAAGAAGGCCAAGGACAAACAGGAAGCGCTGCTGAAGGGCGCGCGGGCCGAGGCGTCCGCCGTGCGCGTCGACGTCCTCAACGGCGGCGGCCCGCAGGGCGCGGCCGGGGAGACGGTCGCCTGGCTGCAGAACAGCCAGGGGGTGCCCCTCTCGGCGAACCAGGGCAACGCCCCCGCGAAGGTCACCCGCACCCAGCTCGTGTACGCCCCGGACCAGGCGGACCAGGCGCGCAAGCTCGCCGACCTGATGGGCCTGCCGGCCGCCGCGATGAAGCCCACGGCGGACGCCGGCGGCGACGGACCGATGACGCTGACCCTCGGCCCCGACTTCAAGAAGGCCGGGGTGCCGATCGCGACGCCGAAGAAGGTCGACGTCCCGCAGTCCCGCGCCGACGAGAAGATGTGCAAGGGCTGAGGCCCGGTCGGCGTGCGCGAACCGGGGAACGGCGGCCCGCCCGAGGGCGGGAACGGGGGTTACCCCCAGTGCGGGCCGCCTCCCGCGTGCCTACCTTGTGAGGCATGACCGGAATGGACGCGCGGGACGCCGAGCTCAAGAAGGAACTCCACGCCTCCCTGCAGGCCCGCAGGGAACTGGGCGAGGACTACGAGACCGCCCTGGTCGACTCGTTCCTGGAGAAGGTCGACCAGCGCATCGACGGCGCCGTGGAGCGCCGGGTCCGCCGGCAGCTCGCCGAGCAGCGGCTGACGTCCGCCCGGGACGCGCGGGCGCCGAAGGCCACGGACTCCTGGGGCGAGCGGTTCGGCTTCGGGATCGTGTCGCTGGTGCTGGCGGTGCCGCTGTCCGCGATCGGCGGGGGCGTGGCCGACCTGCCCGGCCTGCTGGTCGCCTGGGCGGGGATCGTCGGCGTGAACGTCGTCCAGGCCGTGCGCACCAACCCGGGGCTGTTCCGCGGCCGTCGCTCCACGCGGGACGACGACGCCTGGGAGGACTGAGCGGGGGACTCGGCGTACGCGCCGGGGGAAAGATGTGCGCGGGGACCGCCGCACCCCCGTTGCCGGGGGGCGGGACGACGGCGGTCCCCGCGAACACGCGCTGCGCCACGGGCGTAGTGCGTTTCACAGGCGTCCATGGAGGTCCGGGAGCCGCTCCGGAGGTCCTGCGAC
The DNA here is from genome assembly GCA_014655195.1 of Streptomyces cellulosae. Lineage (GTDB taxonomy): Bacteria > Actinomycetota > Actinomycetes > Streptomycetales > Streptomycetaceae > Streptomyces > Streptomyces cellulosae. The sequence goes on from BNBH01000001.1 coordinate 70,649, forward strand.
GCCGTGTGAGCCGCCGGCCGGAACGGGGAGCCGCTCCCGTCCCGCCGACATCCACCACTGTGCCGGAGCTGTGTTAACCGAGTGCTGCGCGGGCGTGACGTGCTCGTACCACTTCTCGGAAGTCCCGCCTCTGGGGTCCGGGACCTGGGTGCGGGCCGTCGTGGGTTGCGCGCGCAGTCCCCGCCCCGCCGCGGACGACCTCTCAGGCGCCGTTCTTGGCCAGGAAGGACAGCAGGTCCTGACGGCTCACCACGCCCGTCGGCTTGCCCTCCACCAGCACGATCGCCGCGTCCGCCTTGCCCAGCACGGCCATCAGGTCCGCGACCGGCTCACCGGAGCCGACCTGCGGCAGCGGCGCGGACATGTGCTTCTCCAGCGGGTCGTCCAGCGACGCGCTCTTGCTGAACAGCGCGTCCAGCAGCTCACGCTCCACGACCGAGCCGACGACCTCCGCGGCCATCACGTCCGGGTGGCCGGCGCCCGGCTTCACGACCGGCATCTGCGAGACGCCGTACTCGCGCAGCACCTCGATGGCCTGGCCGACGGTCTCGTCCGGGTGCATGTGGACGAGGGACGGGATGTGGCCGCCCTCCTTGTCGTCCAGGACGTCGGCGACGCGGGCGCTCGGGCCGCTGTCCTCGAGGAAGCCGTAGTCGGCCATCCACTCGTCGTTGAAGATCTTGCTGAGGTAACCGCGGCCGCTGTCCGGCAGCAGCACGACGACGACGTCGTCCTCGCCGAGCCGGGAGGCCACCTCCAGCGCCGCCACGACCGCCATGCCGCAGGAGCCGCCCACCAGCAGGCCCTCCTCCTTCGCGAGGCGGCGGGTCATCTGGAAGGAGTCCTTGTCGGAGACGGCGACGATCTCGTCCGCGACGTCACGGTCGTAGGCGGTCGGCCAGAAGTCCTCGCCGACGCCCTCCACCAGGTACGGGCGGCCGGAGCCGCCGGAGTACACCGAGCCCTCGGGGTCCGCGCCGATGACCTTGACGCGGCCGTCGCTGGCCTCCTTGAGGTAGCGGCCGGTGCCGGAGATGGTGCCGCCGGTGCCGACGCCGGCCACGAAGTGGGTGATCTTCCCCTCGGTCTGCTCCCACAGCTCGGGGCCGGTGGAGTGGTAGTGCGACAGGGGGTTGTTCGGGTTGGAGTACTGGTCCGGCTTCCAGGCGCCCGGCGTCTCACGGACCAGCCGGTCGGAGACGTTGTAGTACGAGTCGGGGTGCTCGGGGGCCACGGCCGTCGGGCAGACGACGACCTCGGCGCCGTACGCGCGCAGGACGTTGATCTTGTCCGTGGAGACCTTGTCCGGGCAGACGAAGATGCACTTGTAGCCCTTCTGCTGGGCCACGATGGCGAGTCCGACGCCGGTGTTGCCGCTGGTCGGCTCGACGATGGTGCCGCCGGGCTTCAGCTCGCCGCTCTTCTCGGCCGCCTCGATCATGCGCAGGGCGATGCGGTCCTTCACGGAGCCGCCCGGGTTGAAGTACTCCACCTTGGCCAGGACGGTGGCCCTGATGCCCTTGGTCACGCTGTTGAGCCGCACCAGCGGGGTGTTGCCGACGAGGCTGATCATCGAGTCGTGGAATTGCACCGTTGTCTCCGGATGCTGCAAAAGAGGTGGTCGTGGTGGTGATGCCAGCCTAGGCCCTTCCCGCCGCACTACCCGGCCGGGTCGTTCACTCCCCGTCGGGATTGGACCACCGTCCGTACGGGGCAAGACCTGGGTGTACGGCTACGAGGAGGTGGCGGCGAGCATGACGGGCATGTCGAGGGCGCGGGTGGCCCGGCGCATCGCGGCCGGCGCCGCGTACGGCGGCGGGGGGATCGGGCTGGCCGGCGCGGCGGCGGTGGGGGTGCTGCTCGCGGAGATGCAGCTGGCCCGGCGCCGGGTGGGCAACGGCGCGACTCCTCACGTGCCCCACGCGGACGGGCTGTACGGCGCCTCCTACACGGTGCCGGGCGATCCGGCGCTGCGGCTGACGATGCTGGGCGACTCCACGGCGGCCGGGCAGGGCGTGCACCGGGCCGGGCAGACGCCGGGCGCGCTGCTCGCCTCCGGGGTGGCGGCGATCGCGGAACGTCCGGTGGGGCTGTCCACGGTCGCGGTGCCGGGTGCCTGCTCGGACGACCTGGACCGGCAGGTGAGCCGGGCGCTGGCGGACCCGTCGCGGGTGCCGGACATCTGCGTGATCATGGTCGGCGCCAACGACGTCACCCATCGCATGCCGCCCACCCGCTCCGTGCGGCACCTCGCGGCGGCGGTGCGGCGGCTGCGGACGGCCGGCGCGGAGGTGGTGGTCGGCACGTGCCCGGATCTCGGCACGATCGAGCCGGTACGGCAGCCGCTGCGCTGGCTGGCCCGCCGCGCCTCACGGCAGCTCGCGGCGGCGCAGACGATCGGCGTGGTCGAGCAGGGCGGGCGCACGGTGTCGCTGGGCGACCTGCTGGGCCCGGAGTTCGCGGCGAACCCGCGGGAGCTGTTCGGCCCGGACAACTACCACCCCTCGGCGGAGGGGTACGCGACGGCGGCGATGGCGGTCCTGCCGACGGTGTGCGCGGCGCTGGGGCTGTGGCCGGCGGATGAGGAGCGTCCGGACGCGGCGCGCCGCGAGGGGTTCCTGCCGGTGGCGCGGGCGGCGGCGGAGGCCGCGTCGGAGGCGGGTACGGAGGTCACGGCGGCGATGCCGACGGGGCCTCGGGGCGCCTGGGCCCTCCTCAAGCGCCGCCGGCGCCGGAGGGTGACGGAGTCGGAGCCGGAACCGTCCACGCAGCCGTCCCCGTGACCCACCTCGCTCCTCCGCGACGCCGGGTGCGGGTAGTCCATGGCTGGTCGCGCAGTTCCCCGCGCCCCTGAGGATGCTTCCGCAGCTGCGGGCAGACGTGCCCCAGGCGGCACGGGTGGGCGCAGCGGCACCCATTCGACGCCGGGCGCGCGGGCAGTCCGTGGCTGGTCGCAGTTCCCCGCGCCCCTGAGGGACGCTTCGGCCACGGCCGCTGGAGGGGCGCCGCTGCCGTTGACCGACCCACCCCCAGGTCACCAAAAAGCAAGCGCTTAGAAAGTTGCGGCCCATCTCACACCCCGACACGCGTGACCGCACGCATACGTACCGGTAACTTCCCAACGGACGCCGCCCAGCGCCACGCCGCACCCTCTTCACTCTGGAGCCGTGATGCCCGAAGCCGTGATCGTTTCCGCCGCCCGCTCCCCCATCGGCCGCGCCTTCAAGGGCTCGCTCAAGGACCTGCGGCCGGACGACCTGACCGCCACGATCATCCAGGCGGCCCTCGCCAAGGTCCCCGAGCTGGACCCGAGGGACATCGACGACCTGATGCTCGGCTGCGGTCTGCCCGGCGGCGAGCAGGGCAACAACCTCGGCCGGGTCGTCGCCGTGCAGATGGGCATGGACCACCTCCCCGGCTGCACGATCACCCGCTACTGCTCCTCCTCCCTGCAGACCTCCCGCATGGCGCTGCACGCCATCAAGGCCGGCGAGGGCGACGTCTTCATCTCGGCCGGCGTCGAGACGGTCTCGCGTTTCGTGAAGGGCAACTCCGACAGCCTCCCGGACACGCACAACCCGCTGTTCGCCGAGGCCGAGGCCCGTACCGCCGAGGTCGCCCAGCAGGAGGGCACCACCTGGCACGACCCGCGTGAGGACGGCCTGGTCCCCGACCCGTACATCGCGATGGGCCAGACCGCGGAGAACCTCGCCCGCTGGAAGGGCGTCACGCGCCAGGAGATGGACGAGTTCGGCGTCCGCTCGCAGAACCTCGCCGAGGAAGCCATCAAGAACGGCTTCTGGGAGCGCGAGATCACCCCGGTGACGCTGCCCGACGGCACGGTCGTCAGCAAGGACGACGGCCCCCGCGCCGGCGTCACCATGGAGGGCGTCTCCGGCCTGAAGCCCGTCTTCCGCCCCGACGGCCTGGTCACCGCCGGCAACTGCTGCCCGCTCAACGACGGCGCCGCCGCGCTCGTCGTCATGAGCGACACCAAGGCCCGCGAGCTGGGCCTGACCCCGCTGGCCCGGATCGTGTCCACCGGCGTCTCCGGCCTCTCCCCGGAGATCATGGGCCTCGGCCCGGTCGAGGCGAGCAAGCAGGCCCTGAAGCGGGCCGGCCTGACCGTCGACGACATCGACCTGTTCGAGATCAACGAGGCGTTCGCCGCCCAGGTGATCCCCTCCTACAAGGACCTGGGCATCCCGCTGGAGAAGCTGAACGTCAACGGCGGCGCCATCGCCGTCGGCCACCCCTTCGGCATGACCGGCGCCCGCATCACCGGCACGCTCATCAACTCCCTGCAGTTCCACGACAAGCAGTTCGGTCTGGAGACCATGTGCGTCGGCGGCGGCCAGGGCATGGCGATGGTCATCGAGCGCCTGAGCTGACCCCCGCGCGCCGCTGAGTCACCGAGGCGGCACACCGCGTGAGAAAACGGCCCGGCACCCCCGTTCCCCGGGGCGCCGGGCCGTTCTGTGATCCAAATTCCCCCAGGATGTGACCTACGCCTCGCGGACGGGGTATTCGCGCAGGTCACGGAAGCCCGACCGGGCCTCCACACCCCGTCGGACTGTCCGATTCGTGACGTTACGCACTGACAGATGGTTAGTCCGCCCTTCAAGCTGATGTAGGAAGTCGGGGGTCGACTGTGAACCGGGAGTACGTCAGTGAGCGCCATGCCGATCGCCCTGCTGATCACCACGGCCGCCACCGGCGCCGTGGGCGTCGCCGTCCTGCGCAGCGTGCTGGTGCTGCGCCGACAGGTCACGGCACTGCACACCGAGCTGGCCAGGAGCCGGGCCACGGCCCGGGCCCAGGTCCCGCCCGCCCGCTCGGCGGGACCGGACGAGATACGCGCCGCGGTCGCCGAGGCGCTCGCCGAGGAGCGCGAGCGCGAGCTGGCCGAGGCGCGGGCGTTCTGGGCCGCCCAGGAGGCCCGTGACGCCTCGGACGGCCCGTCCCTGCTGGGTCTGCCCGACAGTGAGCTGTTCCTGCCCCGGCAGGCCGATTTCGCGGGGCTGGAGCCGGCCGTCGAGCCCGGCGGCGACACCGAGGAGCACGCCGGGGACTCCCCCGAGCTGGCCGCGGCCCGCCGCCGTCACCCCTCGCACCCGGACTTCGTGCCGCACTCCTCGCCGGTCGTGGGCGACCACGAGCGCACGGTGGAGGTGCTGGAGGAGCTGGCGGCCGCGCGCACCGAGCTGACCGACGTCCGCCCGGGCCCGCTGGGCACCCTGGACGTGTACGTGTTCGCCGACGGCACCACGCTGTGCATGACGCCGGGCCACCGCGAGACCGCGGACCGGCTGGCGGAGGCGCTGCGCGCGGGCGAGACGCCGTTCCTGCTGGGCGGCTCCGGCATCTCCGGGGCGTACACGCTGACGTTCTCGTGCGGCGAGGACAGCGTCTACATCCTCGCGGACCGCGTCATCGCGTCGCTGTAGGTCCCATGGTTCTTGACGCCCCCGGCGTTCCGGGGGCGCCCCTGTACCGCCCGGCGCACGCCCCTCGCGGGGTCACACACCCGCGCGCTCGCGTGCCTCCTCCACGAGCCGGGCGGCTTCGGCCACTTCCTCGTCGCTTTTCAGCACGAGGGCGAAGTCGTGTCCGGCGACCGTGATCTGGTCCGCGGCGGCGAACATGCCCGCGTCCGGCATCTCGCGCGGCTCGGTCCCCGGCTCCTCGACGAGCTGGGTGCGCCGCGCCAACTCCCTGGCCAGGGCGAGCGCCTCGGCCGCCGCCCCCCGCTGCAGCCGGCTCTGCGGCGCGGCCCGCAGGCGGTCGGCGAAATGATCCACGGCACGGATGAAGGGCGTCGTATCAACCACGCGGCGAGCGTACGCGGCGCGGCAGGACTGTTGCCAACGGACGGGTGCTCGGGCACGGTGACCTGAAGGACCGGCTTGTATCCCAGCGTCCGGAGGCGCCGATGTCCCAAGTCTTCTCCGCAGAGACCCACCGCAACATGCTCGCCCGCATCCCGCACTGCACCGGTCGTGAGATCTCCGACTGGCTGCGCACCGTCGAGGAAGGCCCGGCGCTCGTCCGCTTCGAGGAGAAGGTCAGCTGGCTGAGGCACGAGTACGACCTGGCGTACGGCCACGCCAAGGCGATCGTGCACGAGTACGACCTGCGGAGGGCGGCGCGCCGGCTGCTCTAGCCGGCGCCCGGCCCGTCCCCCCGGAACGGCCCCGAGACACGGCGAAGGGCCCCGGTCGGAACCGGGGCCCTTCGTCATGCCGTGCGGTTGACGCCGGGGCGTCAGTCGCTGTTGAGGATCGAGATGAGCCGCAGGAACTCGAGGTAGATCCACACCAGGGTCAGCGTGAGGCCGAAGGCGGCGAGCCAGGCCTCCTCACGCGGGGCCCCGTAGGCGATGCCGTCCTCGACCTGCTTGAAGTCCAGGGCGAGGAAGCAGGCGCCGAGGATGATGCCGATGACGCCGAACAGGACGCCGAGGGCGCCGCTGCGGAAGCCGAGGCCGTCGCCGCCGCCGATCACCGCGAACAGCAGGTTCACGGCCATCAGCAGGATGAAGCCGAGGGCGGCCGCCATGACGAAGCCGTAGAAGCGGCGGTTGACGCGGATCCACCCGGCCTTGTAGGCCACCAGCACACCGGCGAACACCGCCATGGTGCCGATCACGGCCTGCATGGCCGCGCCGTCGGCGATGCGGTTGTCGACGATGCTGGAGATGACGCCGAGGAACACACCCTCGAACGCGGCGTACGTCAGGATCAGCGCGGGCGAGGCCTTGCGCTTGAAGGACTGGACGAGCGCCAGGACCATGCCGATCAGGGCGGCGCCGATGCCGATGCCGTAGGACCGGCTGATGTTGGCGTCGTCGACCGGCAGCAGCGCCCAGGAGAGCGCCGCGGCGACGACGAGCACGCCCAGCGTGGTGGCCGTGCGCATCACGACGTCGTCGATCGTCATCCGGCCGGCCGCGGCGGGGGCCTGCGGCGGCGCGCCGTACTGCTGCTGCTGCGCGTACGGGTTCTGGGCGTACGGGTTGCCCGTCGGCTGTGCGTACGGGTTGGCCTGCGTGGCGACTGCGGGGCCCCCGGCCTGCGGCGCGGTGTTGAAGCCCGCGTAGCCGTTGTCGCGGCCGAACCCCCGTCGCGAGAAGACCGGGTTACTGCTCCTCATTTCACTCCTCCATGGCCACTCGGTGCGGCCTTGGCTCAAGAGTAATAGGTAGGCAAAGGAATGACCCTAATGCTTGGGGAGGATCTTTCCCTCGTTGTGCTGCGCAACACGCTACGCGTCCTGGTGATTCCCTTCACGGCGGGTGACGCACCGGTACCGAGCCGGTACCTGCCCGGAACCGGCCGGAGACAGTGACCGGCCGGTGGTCGGCCGAAGGACCGGCCGAGGGGTCAGTCGAGGGGGAAGCCGGTGTAGCCCTCGGCGAGGTCGGCCGCGGCGGACCGGGTGGTGGCGACGCGGTCCAGCCGGGCGAGCTGCAGCCGGTCCTCGAAGGCGGTGGCGCCGGGGGCGCGGTGCAGCAGGGCGGTCATGTCGTGGGAGAAGCGCTCGGCCTGCCAGACGCGGCGCAGGCAGGTCTCGGAGTACGCGTCGAGCAGCTCGGCGGAGCCGGTGCGCCGTTCGTGTTGCAGGGCACGGGCGAGGACGACCACGTCCCCGACGGCGAGGTTCAGGCCCTTGGCGCCGGCGGGCGGCACGATGTGGGCGGCGTCCCCGGCGAGGAAGAGGCGGCCGTACCGCATGGGCTCGTGGACGTAGGAGCGCATCGGGGTGACCGACTTCTGGGTGACGGGGCCGCGCTCCAGGGTCCATCCGTCGGCGGTCTCCAGGCGGCGGGTGAGCTCGTCCCAGATCTCCTCGTCGGTCCACTCCTCGGCCTTGGTGCCCTCCGGCACCTGGAGGTAGAGGCGGGAGACGGACGGGGAGCGCATGGACAGCAGGGCGAAGCCGCGGTCGTGGCGGGCGTAGACCAGCTCGTCGTGGGAGGGCGGCACGTCGGCGAGGACGCCCAGCCAGGCGTACGGATAGACGCGCTCGAAGACGCGGGAGACGGCGGCGGGCACCGCGGTACGGCACACGCCGTGGAAGCCGTCGCAGCCGGCCACGTAGTCGCACTCCAGCACCTCCTCGCGGCCGTCGCGGCGGTAGCGGATCCGCGGGGCGTCGGTGTCGACGCCCTCCACGGCGAGCACCTCCGACTCGAAAAGGACCGGGGGACCGTCGGTCTCGGCGAGGGCGATGAGGTCCTTGCAGACCTCGGTCTGGGCATAGACGGTGACGCGGCGGCCGCCGGTGAGGTCGGGGAAGTCGACGCGGTGGCGGCGCCGGGCGAACCGCAGCTCGATGCCGTCGTGGGGCAGGCCCTCGCGGTCCAGCCGCTGTCCCGCCCCGGCCGCCCGGAGCACGTCGGCGGTGCCCTGCTCCAGCACCCCGGCGCGCTGCCGCCGCTCCACGTAGGCGCGGTCGCGGCTCTCCAGGACGACGCAGTCGATCCCCGCGAGCCGCAGCAGCCGCGCCAGCATCAGCCCGGCAGGCCCGGCCCCGACGATCCCCACGGCGGTACGCATCGACCGTCCCCCTTCACCCGCGAAACCGAACGCGAGTTTCCGCGCGCGGGCGCCTGGGTGTCAACGGGGCCCGCGGTGCCCCGAATCGCCCTACCTGACCGCCGGCTCAACTGTTCAATGCACCGGAGGGCGCAGGCATGTGGAACCGCATCGAAATGACGTGGTGCCGCAGACGGGGCGCCGGACGCGTCCGTCGCCGTCACGTCCCTCGAAGGGGGACGAAGGTCAGGCCGTGCGGCCGTGGTGGTGCCCGGAGCCGGACTTGAACCGGCACGCCCGCTCAGGGGCAGCGAGGTTTAAGCTCGCCGTGTCTGCATTCCACCATCCGGGCAGGCCGTGGGCTCCGCTTCGCGGTTCCGAGCCTATCGGTGACCCTCCCTCCGACTGCGGCGGGATGGGCCGATCTTGTCTTATTTTATTGGCGCCTGAGGGACCATCAGACACCGGAACGCACCGTCAGCACGCTCCACCAGCCTTGCGTGCCACGAGGCCCTCCGCACGCGGAATGACGGAATTTCACCGCCTGAACAGGGCGCACCACCCGTTCCGGGGACCGACCCGGGTAGGGGTCGTCCGTCATCCCCAGGTATGACCCGGCGCCCGGCGCTCCCTCCCGAGTCGCCCCCGGGAACCGGCGCAGCGGGTGACTACGCGGCGGCGAAGCCACGGAACGATGGTCGTGTCCCAGAAACACGCCGTCCCACAGGAGCTCATCCGTGACCACCGCCCCCCTCGCCGACCGGACCACCGCCGTGGCCGCACGCGCCACGGAGCTGTCGAAGATCTACGGCCAGGGCGAGACCCGGGTGGTCGCCCTGGACCGCGTCTCCGTCGACTTCCGGCAGGCCGAGTTCACCGCGATCATGGGTCCCTCGGGTTCCGGCAAGTCCACACTGATGCACTGCGTCGCCGGGCTCGACACCTTCTCCTCCGGCTCCGTGCGCATCGGCGACACCGAGCTGGGCGCGCTGAAGGACAAGCAGCTGACGCGGCTGCGCCGGGACAAGATCGGCTTCATCTTCCAGGCGTTCAACCTGCTGCCGACGCTGAACGCCCTGGAGAACATCACGCTCCCCATGGACATCGCGGGCCGCAAGCCCGACAAGGAGTGGCTGGACACCGTGATCCGGATGGTCGGACTGGCCGACCGGCTCGGCCACCGGCCCGCCCAGCTCTCCGGCGGCCAGCAGCAGCGGGTCGCGGTGGCGCGGGCGCTGGCGTCCCGGCCCGACATCGTCTTCGGCGACGAGCCCACCGGCAACCTCGACTCCCGCTCCGGCGCCGAGGTGCTCGGCTTCCTGCGCAACTCCGTGCGCGAGCTGGGCCAGACGGTGGTCATGGTGACCCACGACCCGGTCGCCGCCGCCTACGCGGACCGGGTGGTCTTCCTCGCCGACGGCCGCATCGTCGACGAGCTGTACGGGCCGACGGCCGACTCCGTGCTGGACCGGATGAAGCGGTTCGACGCCAAGGGCCGCACCAGCTGAACCCGGGCCGCCCGCCGCCGCCCGTCCCCCTCTCCTCGTACGTCTGGACCGAGAAGACACCCATGTTCCGTACCGCCTTGCGCAACGTCCTCGCGCACAAGGCCCGGCTCCTGATGACCGTCCTCGCCGTGATGCTCGGCGTGGCCTTCGTCTCGGGGACCCTGGTCTTCACCAACACCCTCTCCGCCGCCCTGCAGAAGCAGTCCGCCAAGGGCTACGACCATGTCGACGTCGCCGTCTCCCCCGCCTGGAAGGAGGCCGAGGGCGACCGGGTGGGAGAGACGCACCGCCTCACCAGGGAGCTGGTCGACGACGCCGCCGCCGTGCCCGGCGCCGAGCGGGCGATCGGCGTCGTCTCCGGCTTCACCGCGATCGCCGGCAAGGACGGCAAGCTGATCGGCGACGGCTTCCAGTCGCAGGGCGGCAACTACTGGGGCGACGACGACCCCCGTTATCCGCTGGCCGAGGGACGCGCCCCGAAGGGCGAGGGCGAGATCATCATCGACTCCGAGACCGCCCGGCGGGCCGGCTACGAGGTCGGCGACACCGTGCGCATGTCGGTCGACGGCCCCGTGCTGGAGCCGGTGATCACCGGTGTGTTCACCACCGACGACGGCAACGTCGCGGCCGGCGGCAGCCTCACCCTGTTCGACACGGCGACCGCGCAGAAGCTGTTCGGCAAGCCGGGCGTCTTCGACGAGATCGACGTCCAGGCCAAGGCCGGGGTCACCGAGACGGAACTGCGGGACCAGCTGGAGAAGGCGCTGCCGAAGGGCGCCGTCGACACCGTCACCGGCAAGCAGCTCGCCGACGACCAGGCGGAGATGATCGCCTCCTCGATGAGCGGTCTGAAGCAGGGGCTGCTGGTCTTCGCCGGGATCTCCCTGTTCGTCGGCACGTTCATCATCGCCAACACCTTCACCATGCTGGTCGCCCAGCGCACCAAGGAACTCGCGCTGCTGCGCGCCGTCGGCGCCTCGCGCCGTCAGGTCACCCGCTCGGTGCTGATCGAGGCGCTGGTCGTCGGCACGGTCGCCGCCGTCACCGGTCTGCTCGCCGGCATCGGCATCGGCGTCGGACTGCGCTCCCTGATGGGTGTCCTCGACGCCCCCGTGCCCGACGGCCCACTGATCGTCAGCCCGGGCACGGTCGCCGCCGCGTTCGCCGTCGGCATCCTGGTCACCGTGCTCGCCGCGTGGCTGCCGGGCCGCCGCGCCGCCAGGATCCCGCCGGTCGCGGCGATGAGCGCGGTGCACGCCAAGGCCACCACCAAGTCGCTCGTGCTGCGCAACACCCTGGGCGCGCTGCTCTCGGCGGCCGGTGTCGCGGTGGTCCTCACGGCCACCACGATGGACGGCACCGACGGCCAGGCGCCGATGGGTCTCGGCGCGGTGCTGCTGATCATCGGCGTGTTCGTGCTGACCCCGCTGCTGTCCCGTCCGCTGATCGCCGCCGCCTCGCCGGTGCTGCGCCTGTTCGGGGTCTCCGGCAAGCTGGCCCGGCAGAACTCGGTGCGCAACCCGCGCCGCACCGCCGCCACCGCGTCCGCGCTGATGATCGGACTCACTCTGATCACCGGTCTGACGGTGACGGCGGGCAGCCTCCAGCAGGCCATCGAGAAGCTCGCGGCGTCCTCGATCAAGGCTGACTACACGGTCTCGATGGTGAACTACAACGCGCTGTCCCCGGACGTCGAGAAGACTGTGAAGGACACCGAGGGCGTGGTCGCCACCAGCCCGATGCGCAACGCGGTCACCCGCGTCGACGGCGAGACCGAGTACGTCACCGGCGTCGACGGCTCCACCGTCTCCGGCCTGCTGGACCTGCCGGTCCGGCACGGGGCGTTCGAGGTGGCCGGCACCCGGGTGGTCGCGGACGAGACGACCGCGGCGTACTACGGCTGGAAGGCCGGCGACACCTTCACCCTGGCCTTCGAGGACGGCGCCAAGGAGCGGCTGACGCTCGCCGGCGTCTACGAGTCCAACGAGATGGTCCGCGGCATCCTGCTCGACACCGCCGTCCTCGGCCCCCACGACAAGGACGCGGCCGACATGCAGGTGCTGGTGAAGACGGCCGACGGCACGTCCGACGCGGTCAAGGACTCGCTGGAGAAGGCGCTCGGCAGCAACCCGGGCATCGCGGTCCAGGACCGGAAGGACATCTCCGACGAGATCGGCCAGATGTTCACCATCGTCCTGAACATGGTCTACGGCCTGCTGGCGATGGCGGTGATCGTGGCGGTGCTCGGCGTCGTCAACACGCTGGCGATGTCGGTGTTCGAGCGGTCGCAGGAGATCGGCATGCTGCGGGCGGTCGGCCTGGACCGGCGGGGCGTGAAGCGCATGGTCCGGCTGGAGTCGATGGTGATCTCCCTGTTCGGCGCCGTCCTCGGTCTCGGTCTGGGCGTGTTCTTCGGCTGGGCGGCCGGCGAGCTGATCGCCCCGCGGATGGCGACGTATGAACTGGTCGTGCCGTGGGACCGCATGGGCCTGTTCCTGCTGCTCGCGGCGGTGGTCGGGGTGCTGGCCGCGCTGTGGCCGGCGCGGCGCGCGGCCCGGCTGAACATGCTGCAGGCGATCAAGGCCGAGTAACCGGCGCCTCCGAGCACGACGGGCCCTGCTCCCCCTGGAGCGGGGCCCGTTCTCGTGCGCCCGGGTCAGGTCCAGACGCGGCTGCGCAGCGGCAGTCCGGAGGCGCCGGACTCGGGCGTGCGCACGGCGACGACCTGGTTCACGCCGATGCGGTTGCGTTCGAAGGCGAGCGCGGAGGCGGCCATGTAGAGCTGCCAGACCCGGGTCCGCCCGGGCCCGGCGAGGGCGACCGCGCGCGCCCGGTCCGCCTCCAGGTTGGCCACCCAGCGGCGCAGGGTGAGGGCGTAGTGCTCGCGCAGGGACTCCACGTCGCGGACCTCGAACCCGGCGCGCTCCAGCAGGGTGACGGTGGTGCCGAGCGGGGCCAGCTCGCCGTCGGGGAAGACGTAGGCGTCGATGAACTCGTCGACCTGGTACGCGGACTCGTCGCGCCGGGGACGGCGGGCGATCTGGTGGTTGAGCAGTCGGCCGCCCGGCTTCAGCAGCCGGTGCAGGACGGTCGCGTACTCCAGGTACCGCTCGGAGCCGACGTGTTCGGCCATACCGATGGAGGAGATCGCGTCGTACGGGCCGTCCCCGACGTCCCGGTAGTCCTGGACGCGGATCTCCACGCGGTCGGTGAGCCCTTCCTCCGCGATCCGCTTGCGGGCGTAGGCGGCCTGCTCCTGGGACAGGGTGATGCCGACGACGCTCACCCCGTGCTCGCGGGCCGCGTGGATCGCCATGGAACCCCAGCCGCAGCCGACGTCCAGCAGCCGCTGCCCGGGCCGCAGGGCGAGCTTGCGGGCGACCAGTTCCAGCTTGTCGTGCTGGGCCTGTTCGAGCGTGGCCTCCGGGGACGGGGCGGGCCAGTAGGCGCAGGAGTACACCATGGACGGGCCGAGGACGATCTCGTAGAAGTCGTTGCCGACGTCGTAGTGGTGGCTGATGGCGCGCTTGTCGCTGCGCTTGGTGTGCAGACCGCGGCGGGGCCTGCGGACCTCCTCGCGGGGCGGGGCGGGCGGCAGCGGCGGGCCCGCCATCGCCAGCAGCCGGCGCACCGCCGAGATGAACTCCGGGTCGCGCAGGGACTGGGCGAGGCCGGGGGCGTCCTCGTCGCGTTCCCAGATGCTCCCGGCGAGCAGGTCCAGCGCGGTGTAGAGGTCGCCCTCGATCGTCAGGTCTCCGGCCACCCAGGCGCGGGCCAGACCCAGCTCGCCCGGCTTGAACAGCAGGCGGCGCAGGGCGCGCCGGTTGCGCACGACCAGGACGGGGGCCTCCGGGGGGCCGGCTTCCGAGCCGTCCCAGGTGCGGACACGCACCGGAAGGGGTGCGCCGAGCAACTGCTCGAGAATGCCTTTCAGCCGCGAGGCGGCGTCTGCCATGGTGTACACCTCCGTGACCGGATCCCGGAATGTCGTCAACCATGTGAACACCGCGGCGCGGCCGTGACAGTCCCCGGCGCGCGTCATCTTCGGGCAAAACACGGAAACGCAACCCGCGGGGAGTCCCCCGGAACACGCCGAAGGGGCCGCCCGCACCACGGATGGCGGGCGGCCCCTTCGGGGGTGTCCTACGGGTGACCTGGGGGTGACCCCGGGTCAGGAGGCCTTGGCCTCGGTCTTCTTCGGCTCGGCCTTGGCGGCGGGCGCCGGGGCCGGCTTGGCCGCCTCGTAGAACTCCTCGCGCGGGGACTCGATCGCGCCCAGGGACACGACCTCGCGCTTGAGGAACATGCCGAGGGTCCAGTCGGCGAAGATCCGGATCTTGCGGTTCCAGGTCGGCATGGCCAGACCGTGGTAGCCACGGTGCATGTACCAGGCGAGCCGGCCCTTGAGCTTGATCTTGAACTTGCCCATCACGATCATCGCGACGCCCTTGTGCAGGCCGAGGCCCGCGACCGCGCCCTTGTTGGCGTGGCTGTACTCCTTCTGCGGGAAGCCCCGCATGCCGGAGATCACGTTGTCGCCGAGGACCTTGGCCTGGCGCAGCGCGTGCTGGGCGTTCGGCGGGCACCAGGCGTTCTCGTTGCCGGCCTTGCGGCCCACGAGGTCCGGAACCTGGGCGTTGTCGCCCGCGGCCCAGATGTAGTCGGTGCCCTTGACCTGGAGCGTCGGCTCGGTGTCGACGTGGCCGCGCGGGCCGAGCGGCAGGCCGAAGCGGGCCAGCGCCGGGTTGGGCTTGACGCCCGCGGTCCACACGATGGTGCCGGCGTCGACCTCGAGGCCGTTCTTCAGCACCACGTGGCCGTCGACGCAGGAGTCCATGGAGGTGGACAGGTAGACCTCGACGCCGCGGCTCTCGAGGTGCTCCTTGCCGTACGTGCCGAGCTTCGGACCCACCTCGGGGAGGATCTTGTCGGCGGCGTCGACGAGGATGAAGCGCATGTCCTCGCGGGACACCGTCTTGTAGTACTTGGCCGCGTCCCGGGCCATGTCCTCGACCTCGCCGATGGTCTCGGCGCCGGCGAAGCCGCCGCCCACGAAGACGAAGGTGAGCGCCTTGCGGCGGATCTCCTCGTCCGTGGTGGAGTCGGCCTTGTCGAGCTGCTCGAGGACGTGGTTGCGCAGGCCGATGGCCTCCTCGACGCCCTTCATGCCGATGCCCTGCTCGGCGAGGCCGGGGATCGGGAAGGTACGGGAGACCGCGCCGAGCGCGATCACCAGGTAGTCGAAGGGCAGCTCGTACGCCTCACCCACCAGGGGGGCGATCGTGGCGACCTTGCGGTCCTGGTCGATGGTGGTGACCCGGCCGGTGAGGACCTCCGCCTTGGGAAGCACGCGCCGCAACGGGACGACGACGTGCCGCGGGGAGATGCTGCCGGCGGCGGCTTCGGGGAGGAAGGGCTGGTAGGTCATGTACGACCGCGGGTCGACGACGGTGACGGTCGCCTCGCCGTAACGCATCTTCTTCTGGATGCGCCGAGCTGCGTACAGGCCTACGTACCCACCGCCTACTACGAGGATCCTGGGACGCTCCGTGGTGCTCATGCCATCGAGTATCCACCCGCCTGAGGGGGGTACCTCGTGCGCCCCTTCACAAGCTCCGGCAGGGCCTGTGCTACCATCCCCCGCTTCTTGATCCAGATCACAGTCCGGATCGGGAACCGGGCTCCCGCTTGACACGTTGTCAATGCCGCGTGAGCTGCCTCTCTGCGGTCCGGGGCGGCCCGTGAGGCCGACCGGGCGGTCGGCGCGAGGGGTGCACAGGGGCCGTTCGCCACCCTCTTCTGAACGTGTTCAAAGGGGTGTTGAGCGCCCGAACGGGTCATTCGGCCCCTCTCCTTCGCCCTCTCGGGGCCAATTCCTTGTGAAGAACTTCACGAACTTTCCCGGAGAGGCCCGTCCCGAGGGGCCGGAAGGCCCCCCGGAGCGCCGCTCAAACGCTATCCCGACTGCTCAGCGGAGTGCTACCGACTGGTAACAAAAGAGAGCTAGGCCACGGACCAGGCGATCCCGTCCAGGATGTCGTGCTCCGACACCACGACCTCCTCGGCGCCCGTCCGCTCCATGATCGCCAGCAGCACCAGGGCCCCCGCGCCGATCACGTCGACCCGGCCCGGATGCATGGACGGCGCCGCGGCCCGCTCGGCGTGGGTGGAGCGCAGCAGCCACTCGGTGATCTCGCGGACCCGCTCGCGGGAGACGCGGGAGTGGTGGATGGCCGCCGAGTCGTACTCGGGCAGGTCCTGGGCGATCGCCGACACGGTGGTGACGGACCCCGCGAGGCCCACCAGCGTCCGCGCCTCGCGCAGCGGCACCGCCTCCTCCGCCCGGTCCAGGGCGGCCTCGATGTCGGCGCGCATCGCCGCGATCTGCTCCTCGGTGGGCGGGTCCGTCACGGCCCCGTCCACCACCAGGTGGCGCTCGGTCATGCGGACGCAGCCGACGTCCACGGAGCGGGCGGCGCGTACACGGTCGTCGCCGACGACGAACTCGGTGGAGCCGCCGCCGATGTCCACCACCAGGAACGGCCGGCGCAGGTCGTCGCGGCCGGTCAGCTCCTTGGTGGCGCCGGTGAAGGAGAACTCCGCCTCCTGGTCGCCGGTGATCACCTCGGGCTCCACGCCGAGGATGTCCACCACCCCGCGCACGAAGTCGTCGCGGTTCTCCGCGTCACGGGAGGCCGAGGTGGCGACGAAGCGCAGGTGCTCCGAGGCTCCGTGCTTCTCGATGATCTCCGCGTACTCGCGGCAGGCGGCGAAGGTGCGCTCCAGCGCCTCCGGGGCCAGCCGGCCGGTGCGGTCGACGCCCTGGCCGAGCCGCACGATCGTCATCCGCCGGTCCAGATCGGTGAGTTCGCCGGTCGCCGGGTCGGCGTCGGCCACCAGCAGACGGATGGAGTTCGTGCCGCAGTCGATGGCGGCGACCCGGGTCACTTGGCGTCCCCCTCGGCCGCGGGCGTCACGCAGGGGCCCTTGGCCCACCACTCCGGCAGCATCGCCAGCGCCTCGTCGCCGAGCGGGTTGACGCCCGGTCCGGCGGCCAGCGAGTGCGCCACGAGGACGTGCAGGCACTTCACCCGGTCCGGCATGCCGCCGGCGCTGGGGAAGTTCTTCAGCTCCTCGATCTCGTCGCGGCGCCGGATGTAGTCCTCGTGCGCCGCGCGGTAGGCGGCGGCCAGCTCCGGGTCGGCGGCCAGCCGCTCGGTCATCTCCTTCATCACGCCGTTCGCCTCCAGCGTGCCGATCGCGGAGTTCGCCCGCGGGCACGTCAGGTAGTACAGCGTCGGGAAGGGCGTGCCGTCGGGCAGCCGCGGGGCGGTCTCCACGACGTCCGGCTGCCCGCAGGGACAGCGGTGCGCGATGGCGCGCAGCCCGCGCGGGGGCCGGCCGAGCTGCTGCTTGAAGGCCTCGACGTCCGCGTCGGTGGGCTCGGTGCGCGGCGTCGTGGGCGGAGGGGTGTCCATACGTGTCTTTCTGCGGTGTTCCGTCGGAATCACTGGGCGGCGGCGTCGGCCTTGTCGACGCCGTCCCAGACGTTGGCGTACCAGGGGCGGTCGGCGGCCCGGAGGTCGCCGCGCGTGGTCCCGGCACCGGTCGGGTCGACGACGATGTAGCCGGTCTCCCCCGGCATGACGTAGTGCAGGCGCCTGCGGATCTCCTGCTCGGCGTACGCGTCGTCCTGCCAGCGGGCCTTGAGGTCGCGCAGCCGTTCGACCCGGCGGCGGGTCTCGTCCTGCTCCTTCTGCAGGTCGGCGATCTCCGCGCGCTGGGCGACGTACTGCCGCATCGGGTAGGCGAGGGCCACGACCAGGGAGCAGAGGACCAGGGCGAGCAGGGCCGCGCGGCCGGTCAGCCGGGAGCGGCGGGCCTGCCGCTTGGTCTGCGAGCGGTAGACCCGGGCCGCGGTCTGCTCACCGATCAGCCGGATCCTGGTCGCGGTGGAGAAACGGTCCCGGTCCTTCACCGCCATGTTCCCGCCTCTCGTTCGCTGTCCTACGCGCGTACGTCCCCGCACACGGTACGGGACCGGGTACGGGGACGTACGTACGACGCTTCCTGCGGGGGTGAGGTCAGCCCTTGAAGCGGGGGAAGGCGCTGCGGCCGGCGTACACCGCGGCGTCGTCGAGGATCTCCTCGATGCGCAGCAGCTGGTTGTACTTGGCGACGCGCTCGGAGCGGGCCGGGGCGCCGGTCTTGATCTGGCCGCAGTTGGTGGCGACGGCGAGGTCGGCGATGGTGACGTCCTCGGTCTCGCCGGAGCGGTGGGACATCATGCACTTGAAGCCGTTGCGCTGGGCCAGCTCGACGGCGTCCAGGGTCTCGGTGAGCGAGCCGATCTGGTTGACCTTGACCAGCAGGGCGTTGGCGGCGCCCTCCTCGATGCCGCGGGCCAGGCGCTCCGGGTTGGTGACGAACAGGTCGTCGCCGACGAGCTGGACCTTGTCGCCGAGCTTGTCGGTGATGGTCTTCCAGCCGTCCCAGTCGTCCTCGAACAGCGGGTCCTCGATGGACACGAGCGGGTACGCGTCGACGAGCTCCGCGTAGTACTCGGTCATCTCGGCCGCCGAGCGCTCCTTGCCCTCGAAGGTGTAGACGCCGTCCTTGTAGAACTCGGAGGCGGCCACGTCCAGGGCCAGGGCGATCTGCTCGCCGGGGGTGTAGCCGGCTTCCTTGATCGCCTCGAGGATCAGGTCGAGGGCCTCGCGGTTGGAGCCGAGGTTCGGGGCGAAGCCGCCCTCGTCGCCCAGACCGGTGGCCAGGCCCTTGCCCTTCAGCACCTTCTTGAGGGTGTGGTAGACCTCGGCGCCCCAGCGCAGCGCCTCGGAGAAGGACTCCGCGCCGATCGGGGCGATCATGAACTCCTGGATGTCCACGTTGGAGTCGGCGTGCGAGCCGCCGTTCAGGATGTTCATCATCGGCACCGGCAGCAGGTGCGCGTTCGGGCCGCCCAGGTAGCGGAACAGCGGCAGGTCGCTGGCCTCGGAGGCGGCGTGCGCGACGGCGAGCGAGACGCCGAGGATGGCGTTGGCGCCGAGCGAGCCCTTGTTGTCGGTGGCGTCCAGGTCGAACATCGCCTGGTCGATCAGGCGCTGCTCGGTGGCGTCGTAGCCGACGAGCTCCGGGCCGATCTGCTCGATGACGGCCAGTACGGCCTTCTCGACGCCCTTGCCCAGGTAACGGCCGGCGTCGCCGTCACGGAGTTCGATGGCCTCGAAGGCGCCGGTGGAGGCGCCGGACGGGACGGCGGCACGACCCGTGCTGCCGTCGTCGAGGCCGACCTCGACCTCGACCGTGGGGTTGCCTCGGGAGTCCAGGATTTCCCGGGCTACGACGACGTCGATGGACGGCACGAGCATCTCCTTCTTGGGATGTGACGCGGGTGAGCGGGGCCGCGGGGCCCTGCGAGTCCGAGCCTAACCGGCTCCGGGCGTTCGGCCATCTCGCCGCCCGCCTCATGGACAGAACAGAGCGTAAATTGTTTCCGTACGGAACAAAGCCGTCTCGGCAAACCGTGACCGGAATGCGTCCGGACATGACCCCGCCCCGGTGCGCACGGGGGAAGAAACGCACCGGGGCGGGGAGCCCGTGGGGGGGACGGGAGGGACCTCGCGGTCTGCCCTTACTTCAGGTGCAGCTGCTGGCCCGGGTAGATGAGGTCGGCGTCGTCGACGATGTCGTCGTTCAGCTCGAACAGCTTCGCCCAGCCGCCCTCGACGTCGTGCTCCGCGGCGATCGAGCTGAGGGTGTCGCCCTTGACGACCTTGTACTCGCCGTCGCCCTTCTCGACCTTCTTGCCGGTCGGGGTGGTGACGGTCTTCTTCGCCGCCTTCTCCTCGGCCGGGGCGGCCGGGCGCTCGGCGGAGCGGGAGGCCTTCTCCTCGGTGCGCTCGGCGGGGGCCTCGGTCTTGGGGGCCTCGGCGGCGGCACCGCTGTACGGGGTGTTGGACAGGCCCGTGCCGCAGACCGGCCAGGCGCCCTTGCCCTGGCCCGCGAGGACCTTCTCGGCGATCTCGATCTGCTGCGCCTTGGAGGCCTGGTCGGCGGTGGCGGCGTACTGGGTGCCGCCGTACGCGGCCCAGGTGGAGGCGGAGAACTGCAGACCGCCGTAGTAGCCGTTGCCGGTGTTGATGGACCAGTTGCCGCCGGACTCGCACTGGGCGACGGCGTCCCACTCGGACGCGGTGGCCGCGGAGGCGGTGCCGGACGCCATCAGCGGGCCGGCGACGGCGGCGCCGGTGACACCGGCGATGGCGATGGCGCGGGTGGCCTTGGACGGACGACGGTGCTTGCCCTTGCCGGAAAACAGCATGGTTGGATCCCCTCACCGACGCCTACGAGGTGAGCTGTCGGGTTCGGGCCGGTTGAGTTGCCCGGCCACGTCCCTCACGGGACGCGGCTTCACCCCGAGCCGTACCGGACGTCAACCGTCCGGTCGCGGCACTTACCTGGGTCCCCCGCTCCTGCCTACGGCGCATGACGCGACGACTGTTCCCGTGCTGCCACTGGCAGGATTCGGCGTGGCGGCAGCCGGGGCCCGCGATGGCGAGCGGTCACGACCGTAAGCACGCGATCGGCGGAATTTCAAAGATGATCAGGGCCTCTGAGACCTATCTCTCACGGCCCTTATTACGGACATTCAGCTCTAATCGCTCCGTCAACTGCCGCCGCACGGGGGTGCCTTCTGCCACCCTTTTCCGACCGCTATTCGCCGGTTTCTGCGTCCACCAGGAGGCGCTGGCCGGGCAGGATGAGGTCCGGGTCGTCGCCGATGACCTGCTGGTTCTCGACGTAGAGGGCCGTCCATCCGCCGGTCAGGGCAAGGGAGTCGGCGATGGAGGCCAGGCTGTCGCCGGTCTGGACGGTGTAACGGTCGTCGGAGATGCCCGCAGGCGTGTCCGCGGAGGGTGAGGCGTGCCGGCCGGACGACGGGGTCCCGGTACCCGCGGTCGCACCCTCCTCCGCGCTGACACCGCGATGGCGGCCCGAGCCGCCGTCCTCGGACTCGCCGACGGCCGAAGAACCGGTGCTCTGCCCCGACTTGTCCGACTCGTCACCTCCGGGAGTGGCGGAGGTGGACGCGGAGGCGCCGGCACCCGTGCCGCTCTTCGCCTCACCGGACGAACCGGACGTCGCCGACGGAGAGGGAGAAGCGGACGAATCACCGGATTCCGGCGAAGCGGACGGAGTGCTCGAGCCGCCGAGCCCGAGCAGGGAGTCGTCCCGGTCCTCGCCGGTCGGCACGCCCGGGTCGACGTTCGGGGACGCGGTGTCCTGGTTCAGACCCGTGAGCAGGCCGCAGGCGCGCCACTTGCCGACACCCTGGTCGGCGAGGATTCTCTCGGCCACGGTGATCTGCTGGTTGCGGCTGGCCGCGTCGGCGCTGGGCGCGAACTCCAGGCCGCCGTAGTTCTCCCAGTCGTCCTGGGTCAACTGCAGGCCGCCGTAGTAGCCGTTGCCGGTGTTCTGGCTCCAGGAGCCGCCGCTCTCGCACTCCGCGACCCGGTCCCACGTCTCACCGTCCGCCGCGCTGGCGGCGCCCGCACCGAGGAGCGGGATCGCGATCGCGGAGCCGGTCACCCCGGCGGCGACGAGCAGAGCCGGAGCCTGGCGGGGGCGACGGTGTCGGCCGTTCCCGGAGAGCATGCGGAAGCCTTTCACTCGGCAACAAGAACCGGCACGGGCGAGCAAAAGCGTGCAGCGCGCCGTACTTGATGGGTGAACGTATAGGCAGTCGATCACTTGTCACAAGTTCATGCCGTGCAGATCACATGAAGATCACAGAGTTGAGCATGCCTCAGGTTTCCGCACGCCGACCCCCGGGGAGGGACAGGAAGGTCAGGTCTGTCCCGAACTCCCCCTTGGATACGGAGGGGAGAATTCCACCGGAAGCGTGCGGAGTCCCCGCATGATGAGGCCGCCCCGCCAGCGCAGTTCGGACGGATCGGCGGCGAGGCGGAGGTCCGGAAGACGCGTCAGGAGCGTGGCGAGCGCCGTCTGTCCCTCCAGGCGCGCGAGCGGGGCGCCCAGGCAGTAGTGGATGCCGTGCCCGTACCCCAGATGCTGGTTGTCGCGGCGGCCCAGGTCCAGGGTGTCCGGGTCGGCGAACCGCTCCGGGTCCCGGTCGGCCGCGGCGAGCACGACGAGCACCGGGTCGCCGGTCTCGATCCGCTGCCCGCCGATGACGACCGGCTCCGTGGCGAACCGCCAGGTCGCCAGCTCCACCGGGCCGTCGTAGCGCAGCAGTTCCTCCACGCCGGTCTCCAGCAGCCCGCGGTCCCCCTCGGCCAGCGCCCGCTGCAGACGCTCCCGCTGCTCCGGGTGCGTGAGCAGGGCGTAGGTGCCGTTGCCGATGAGGTTGACGGTGGTCTCGAAGCCGGCGAAGAGGAGGATGAACGCCATCGCGGCGGCCTCGTTCTCCGTGAGGTGCTCGCCGTGGTCCGAGGCGCGGATCAGACCCGAGATGAGGTCCTCGCCGGGTTCGGGCTCGGCGGGCAGCGCCTCGCGCTTGCGGTGGATCAGCTCGGCGAGGTATCCGCGCATCTTCTTCACCGACCGCGCGACCCCGCCGCGCGGGCTGCCGCCGTGACGGATCATCATGCCCGCCCAGTCCCGGAAGTCGTCCTGGTCCTCGCGGGGGACGCCGAGGAGGTCGCAGATGGCGTAGATGGGGAGAGGGAAGGCGAAGTCGTGGATCAGGTCGGCGGTGCCGCTGCCGTTTGCGGCGAAACGGTCGATGAGGTCGTCGGTGAGTTCTTGCACGCGGGGTGCGAACTCCGCCACCCGGCGGGGGGTGAAGGCCTTGCTGACCAGTCGGCGGAGGCGGGTGTGGTCCGGGGGGTCGATGTTCAGCAGGTGCGTCATGAGGTCGGCCTGCCGTTCACCGGGGATCCCGGTTTTGCCCTTCGCGTGGGCGGGCTCGTCGTGGTGGGCGGGGTTCTTGGACAGGCGGTTGTCGGCGAGGGTTTGACGTGCGTCGGCGTAGCGGGTGACCAGCCAGGCGTGGACGCCGCTGGGGAGTTGCGTCTTGTGCACGGGGGCGTGTTCGCGGAGCCAGGCGTAGGCGGGGTAGGGGTTGGTGGCGAACTCCCAGGTGAACAGGTCAGGGGCGGGGGGTGACTGGTCGGGCATGGGGTGACCCTAACGGGGCGGGGGTTATGGGCCTGAGGGCCTATGCGGGTGGGTGGGGGGCAGGGTGCGCAGTTCCCCGCGCCCCTTCGGGCCCTGACGGGCCTCGCTTCGGGGCCGTGGGTCCCTGCGGGGCCGTGGGGGCTGGGCGCGCAGTTCCCCGCGCCCCTGGGGGGGGTGGGTGGTTCGCGTCGTGGGGATGTGCGGGTGCGTGGGGGCTACTCGCGCAGTTCCCCGCGCCCCTTCGGGCCCTGACGGGCCTCGCTTCGGGGCCGTGGGTCCCTGCGGGGCCGTGGGGGTTGCTCGCGCAGTTCCCCGCGCCCCTGAGGGTGAGGGGCGGGGGTGTGGTACGCCTTCGGGGGCGCGGGGAACTGCGCGGACGGGGGCTCGGGGGCGGAGCCCCCGTGGCGGAGGGTTAGGCGTCCCCCGCCTTTTCGGTCGCGCGGATCGCGTCGCGGTACGCCCGGGCTGCCGCCCGGAGGGCCGCTTCCGCGTCCACACCCTCCCGCTCCGCCCTCGCGGCCAGCGAAAGCAGCTCGTAACCGACCCCCTCCCCGGAGGGGAGCGGAACAGCGAGGCCCGCCGAGCGGGCACGCGACGCCAGTTTCGTGGCCAGCGCCAACGCCGGCTGCCCCACAGGAACCCCGTCCGTGACGGACTCCCTCCGCTTCTCCTCCGCCTTCGTCCGCATCCAGTGCGCCTTGACCTCCTCCGGCGTCCGCGCCGTCTCCTCCCCGAAGACGTGCGGGTGCCGGTGGACGAGCTTGGCGACGATGCCGCCCGCGACGTCGTCGACGGAGAACGGCTCCTCCTCGTGCTCCTCGGCGATGCGGGCGTGGAAGACGACCTGGAGCAGCACGTCCCCCAGTTCCTCGCGCAGCTCGTCGCGGTCGCCGTCCTCGATGGCCTCGACGAGCTCGTACGCCTCCTCGATGCCGTACTTGGCGAGGCCCTTGTGGGTCTGCTGCGAGGACCAGGGGCACTCGGCGCGGATGCGGTCCATGACCTGGACCAGGTCGAGCAGGCGGGCGCCGGGGAGGTCGTAGGAGGCGGGGAGGAGTTCCAGCTCGGGCATGGTGACCCGGCCGCTGCCGGCCATCCGCGCCAGTCCGTCGGTGAGCGCGGGCTCGCCCTCGCCGCTGGCGACGACGACCACCGTGCGGCCGCCGGCGCAGGCGTCGACGACCTCCTCGGCGGTGGGCGCGGCCTCCTCGACGGTTATCCCGGCCTCGCGCAGGTAGGGCAGCTGCGGGTGGGCGCCGTCCGCGCACAGCACCCGGTCGGCGGCGTGCAGCGCCTGCCAGGCGGGCCAGGACAGCAGTCCTGGCGCGACCCGGTGGCTGGTGGTGAGCAGGACGACACGGCCGGGGGCGGGGCTGGTTGCGTTCACCCTTCGAAACTAGCCCACGTCACAGCCCCAGCGGCGGCCCGTCCACGGCGGTGACGTCCTTCACCCACGGGGTCTTGGCGTCGACGCGGCTGCTCTTCTGCGCGTCCCACTCGCCGTAGCGCGGGTTGAGGTCGACGTCGAGCTCCTTGCTCGCGTCGGACAGCGCCCTCCAGAACTCGGGGCTGCTGGTGTCGGTGCCGAGCTCCTGGGCGAGCTTCTGCGCCGTGACC
The DNA here is from genome assembly GCA_014655195.1 of Streptomyces cellulosae. Classification (GTDB taxonomy): domain Bacteria; phylum Actinomycetota; class Actinomycetes; order Streptomycetales; family Streptomycetaceae; genus Streptomyces; species Streptomyces cellulosae. Next base: position 95,454 of record BNBH01000001.1, read on the forward strand.
TGGAGCCGGAGGTTGTCGTCGAGGCGCTGCGGCGGCACCCCGTACTGCTGGAGCCAGGCGGCCTCCAGCGCCTCCGCGCCGCCGGCCTGCTCCTCGAACTCGGCCCGCGTCCGCTGCACCTCGCGGTCGGAGACGGTCACCCCGGCGTCGCGCGCGGCGCGCTCCAGCACCCGGTCCAGCACCATGCTGTGCAGGGTGTCGCGGGTGAGGCCGCCGGTGCGGGCGATGGCCTGCTGGTACTGGGCGTCGTCCGGGACGGCCTCCCGCTGGGCGGCGCGCACCTCGTCGACGCGGTTCTCCAGCTGCGACACGGTGATCCGCTCCCCGCCGACCACGGCCGCCGCACCGGGGTGCGCGTCGTTCCCGCAGGCGGTGAGCAGAGGGGCCGCCGCGATCGCGGCGGTGAGGAGGAACGCGGTGCGACGACGGCGGTGCAAGGAAACCTCCTGAGGAGAGCTTGTGCGGCGGTGCACAAAGTCTTGCGGTGATCGATGGTAGGCATCGGCCAAGCTCTGGCCAACCCATTCGACCAACGATTCACGGCGACTTCCGGCACCGCCGCGCCCGCCGTCTCCCCCGCGCGGGCACGGCCGCGGTCTACCCGCGCACCTGCCCCAGCCACTGGAGGGTGCGCCGGATGTCCGCCGCGAGCGGGTGCCCGGGACCCTGGACGCGCTCCACGTCGTGGAGCAGCCGCACCAGCGTGTCGTGCGCGGCGGCCCGGTCGCCGAGGGCGAGCAGCAGATGCCCGATGCGGCGCCGTACGTCGTGGGCCTGCTGCGGGTCGCCCGCGGCCACGTACTGGTTCTCGTAGTACGGCAGCAGCGCCCGGTACTCGGCGAGGGCGGCCGCCGGGTCGCCGAGCTGCTCCAGGCACTGGGCGGCCTCGTAGCGGTGACGCAGGGACTGCGGGTCGGCCTGGCCGGCCTCGGCGGCGCGCTCGTCGGCGAGGCGGCGCAGCTCGGGCAGGGCGCGCCGGTACTGGCCGTCGTCGAGGAGCGTGGCCGCGTACTGCTTGCGCAGGGTGCGCACCACCGGGGAGTGCTCGCCGTGCTGGTCGGCGGCGACCGGGAGGATCGAGCCGAGGATGTCGACGGCCTGGGTGATGCGGCCCTCGCCGAGCAGCCGCTTCACCTCGTCGACGGCGGCGGCCACGTCGGCCTTCTCCGCCGTCGGCGCGGGCGGCGCGGCGGGCGCGGGCTGCGGCGCCGGCGTCCTGGCGCGGTCCGGCCAGGGGGCGTGCGGGCGCAGGAAGGGGCGGGTCGGGTCCAGCGGGGCGCCGGTGGGCGTGCCCCGGGAGGGCAGCAGCAGCGCCAGGTGCTCGTACACCTCCTGCGCGGAGTCCGGGCGGTGCTGCGGGTCCTTCGCGAGCAGCCGCAGCACCAGGGCCTCCAGCGCCTCCGGCACCTCGGGGCGCAGCCGGCGCACCGGCACGGGCGGCTCGTACAGGTGCCGGTGCAGCACCCCGAGCGCCGTGGAACCGGAGAACGGCACGTCCCCGCTGAGCAGTTCGTGCATCAGCACGCCGAGCGCGTACAGGTCGGTGTACGGGCCGACCGCGCCGCCCATCGCCTGCTCGGGCGCCATGTAGGCGGGCGAGCCGATGGGGGTGCCGGTGTGGGTCAGGCGCGTGGTGTCCGCGTCCATCACGGAGGCCACGCCGAGGTCGAGCACGGTGACCGTGCCGTCCTGCTTCACCATCACGTTCCGCGGCTTGAGGTCACGGTGGACGATCGGCACCGCGTGCACGGCGCTCAGCACGGCGCACAGCTGCGCGGCGACCGCGACCGACCACTGCCACGGGTACGGGTCGTGCTCGGCGAGGTGGTCGCCGAGGTCGGCGCCGTCGACGTACTGCATGACGAGGAACAGCTCCTCGCCCTCGCTGCCCGCGTCGTGCACGGTGACCAGGCCGGGGTGGTCGACCTGCGCGGTCACCCGGCACTCGCGCACGAAGCGGCGGCGCAGTTCCTCGGCCTCGTGTCCCGCCACCTTGTCGGGGCGCAGCAGCTTCACCGCCACGCGCCGGTCCAGCCGCTTGTCGTAGGCCGTCCAGACCTGTCCCATGCCGCCCTGGCCGATGAGCGTGGACAGTTCGTACCGTCCGGCGACGACCCGTCCCGTCGTCACGCTCACCGTCCGCCCTCGTGGTCACCCTGCGGCCGCTGCTGTCCGTCCTGCCGGCGCAGGTAGTCGCTGAGCTCGTCGAGCTCGGCGCGCACCTGGTCGATCCGGGCGGGCGGGGGCCCCTGCGGCGGCTGCGCCTGCGGCGGGGGCACGGGGGTGTGCGGGGCGGTGGAGGGCGGCACGGGGCCGGGGTACGGGGTGTGCGGAGGCTGGGGCTGCGAGAGGGACGTGGGCGTGTACGGCGAGGCCGGCTGCGGATAGCCGTAGGGCGTCGGGCCGCCGGGGGCGTGGACCGTGGTGGCGTGCGGGGACGGCGGTACCGGGCCGCCGTACGGGTTCTGACGCCGGGGCAGGCGGATGTCGACGGTCAGGTAGTACGCGCTTGCGCACGCGCCCAGGGCGAGCATGACGGCAAGGCCCACGTCGCCCCGCCAGTCCTCCTCGGGGACGGACCCGATCACGGCGATGCACGCCACGACCAGCGGGATGCTCACCCAGGCCGCTATCCAGTCGAAGACCCGTCCGCGCAGCACCGCGACCCGGAACAGCGGCACGGCGGTCAGCATGCCGCAGCACAACACCCCTGAGGCCGCGTACAGCACGCGCTGCGTGATGACCGATCCCGAGCTGGGTGGGGGCGGCGGCGCGCCGTGGCCGTACATGCTGCTCCTGGGCTGTGTGGCCGATGTGTGGACTCCGGTGGAGAGTCCGAGCGTATCGGCCCGGGGCGACAACCGGTCCGTGATGTACCGAACCGTTGTCGTACGGGGTGCGTTCGGAAGCCGCGGGATGCCGTACGGGAGCCGTTCCGGGAGCCGCGCGGCCGTCAGCCTGGGGCGATCGTGCCGTCCGTCAGGCCGTCGTACATCCCGCGCACGAGCTGCTCGCCGAGGCGTCCGGCCTCCCTGAGCGCCCTCTCGAACGAGTCCAGGGCCCGGAAGCGCTCGCCGTAGCGCCGCTGTTCGTCCGGCGCCAGGCGCGGGAGCTGGAGGCGGCGGACGTCGAGCCGGGTGGCGGTGGACGCGTAGCTGCTGGCCTGGCGGTGGTTGGCTGTGCCGCGCAGGAACCCGGCGAGGAACCACGCGTCGAGCGCCGCCGGGTCGGGGCGCAGCAGCACGAGGTTGCGGCCGAGGACGGCCCCCGCGGTCGTCTCGTCGACGACGCGGGCGACGGCCCCGCCGCCGAGCACGGGCAGCACGACGTCGCCCGGCTCGGTGAGCACCGGCTCCTCCTCGCTCTCCGGGAGCGTCCCGGAGGGCGCGGTCCCGGCCAGCACGTCGTGGTCGGTGAGCACGGGCACGCGCGCGTGGCCGCCGTGTCCGCCGGTGCGCATCACCAGCGCGCCCGCGCGCGCCAGTTCGCCGACGGTGGTGAGCGGGTGCCGCCCGGACGCGGCGGAGGACGGCACGGGCTCCGCGGGCGGCGGGGCCAGTTCGGCGGTCAGCCGCAGCGTCTCGTCGAGCCGCGCCCGAACGTCGGTGAGCCGGCCGGCGCCGTCGGTGTCCGCCGGGGGCGGCAGCCGGCGGGCGGGGGTCAGGTCGACGTCGTCGTCGAGGAGTTCGATGACCGGCACCGAACGGGCCGGGCCGGGCCGTTCCTCGACGGTGCCTTCCCGGTCGAAGGCTCGCCAGGCGTCCAGCACGGTCTTCCGCACCCCGGGCCAGTCGGGCCCGCCGCGTCCCTCGGCGGTGAACCGCCCGGCGTCGACGAGCAGCACCTCCGGCTGGGCGGGCGTCCGGTCGGGCCGGCGCAGCACCCACAGGTGCAGCGGCACGCTGTACGGGGGCGCGGCCCCGGCGGGCAGGGCGACGACGGCGCGCAGCGCGCCCCGGCGCAGCAGGTCGGCCCTGATCCTCCGTCCGGAGCGGCGGGACGCCACGGCGGGCGGCATCAGCATCACGGCGGTGCCGCCGTCCCTGAGCCGTGCGAGCGCGTGCTGCACCCAGGCCAGCTCGGACTCGGTGCGGGCGGGGAAGCCGTACTCCCAGCGCGGGTCGTAGGCGAGGTCGTCGTGGCCCCAGTTGCGCTCGTTGAACGGCGGGTGGCACAGCACGGCGTCGGCCCGCAGCTCCGGGTACGCGTCGGCCCGCAGGGTGTCGCCGGCGGCGGCGTGCACGGGGGCGCGGGTGTGCAGGGCGAGGCGCAGGGCGGTGAGGGCGGCGAGCTCGGGCGAGCTGTCCTGGGCGTGGAGGCGCCGGTCGGGGCGGTCGGCGAGGGCGCGGAGCAGGGCGCCGGTGCCGCAGGCGGGGTCCAGGACGGTGGCGGGGGCGCCGGCGAGAGCGGCCATGAGGGCGGCGAGGTCGGGCGGGGTGAGCGTGTACTGGCGCGGGTTGGCGTCGAGGTGCCGGCCGAGCAGGAACTCGAAGACGGGGCGGGCGCCCCGCTCGGCGGCGAGTTCGGCGACGCCGCGCAGGAGGGGGACGGAGGGGAGGAGGCGGGGGGCGGTGGGGATGTGGAGGGCGGGGGCCGCCGGGGCCGCCGGGGTCGCCGGGGGTGCTGGTGTCGCCGGTGCGGCGGGCGCGGCGGGAGCGGGCGGGGTGTTCACAGGGTGCTGACCGTTCACGCGTGAGCGGCCGGCGCGGCCCGTCCTGGCCGTCTCGGGCATGCGCGGTGTGAGCACCTCCTCCAGCGCCGCGGGCAGCATCGCGGCGAGCCGCTCGTCGGTGCCGGAGCTGATGTCGAGCCAGACGGGCGGCCGGTCGTGGATCAGCAGCAGCGCGCAGCCGGCGTGCACGAGGGCGGTGACCGGCCCGTCGGGATGGCCGGCGAGCTGCTGCCAGACGCGCTCCTTGAGCGGGACCTCGGCGAGCTTGCGGTGCCGCCGCAGCCACTCCTCGACCTCGGCCAGGGCGAACGCGGGGCTGGTCTCGGTGCCGCCGACCGGCCGGGGGAAGTCGGCGTGCCGACGGCGCCAGTTGCTCACCGCGGCCCTGCCCACGCCCGCCAGCCGGGCGATCCCCGCGGCGGTCACTTCAGTCGCGTTGTCCTGCATTCCGGAACCCGCCCCCGCTCTCCCGCTGCTCCCTTTGTGACGACGAGCATACCGAGGACCGCACGAACGAGCGGTTCACGCCCGTGCACACTTGGATTCACAGTCATCATGTTGACTCGGTTCACACTCTCTGCTCTGATTGACCCCGCAAACGAGCGGCCGCCGATGAAACGGGGGCGGCCGACGCCTGGGGAGGGGACACCGTCATGGGTATGAAGAGCAAGATCGCGCTGGGCGCCGTCGTGGGGATCGTCGTCATCGGCGCCGTCTCGGCCAACGCCGACAACACCGACACCGGCTCCGCCGACAAGGGCGCCTCCGCCTCCGCGGACCGGCAGCCCGGAGGGGGCGCGAAGGACGCGGGGGCCGACGCCGGCCAGGGCGAGGGGCAGGCCGAGAACACCGAGAAGGCCGAGAAGAAGCTGTCGCAGGCCGAGCAGTTCAAGGCGTTCGTGGAGGAGAACGGGACGCCCCAGGAGAAGGAGGCCGTCGCGCACGTCACCAAGGTGCAGGGCGCCGACGAGCAGAACGACATCCTCGACACCGCCGACATCTACACGGACTTCACCGGCGGACTCATGGGCGAGGGCTCGGGCCCGGCCAAGCTGATCGCCTCCGCCTTCGCCGACTGGAAGCAGAGCGAGAACGGCCTCGTCACCGTCTACGACGCCGACGGCGAGCTCCTCGGCAACGGCCAGTTCTGACGCCGCCCCGCTTCCACGGAGAGCCGGCGCACGGCAGGAGGTTCAGACCCCGCACTGCTCCCGCATGGTCTCCTTGTCCGCCTTCGTCACCGGCATCTCGTACTTCACGGCGACCTGGGCGAAGCGGACGGCGTAGGCGCAGCGGATGCCCTTGCTGGGCGGGAGCCACGAGGCCGGGCCGGAGTCGCTCTTGGCGGAGTTGGCGCTCCCGTCGACGGGGAGCAGGTTGAGCGGGTCGTTGGCCAGCTGCCGGCGCTTGGCCTCGGACCAGCGGGAGGCGCCCATCTGCCAGCTGTAGGAGAGCGGCACGACGTGGTCGATCTGCACCTCGGAGGCCTGCTGCTTGCGCCACTCGACGGTCTTGCCGGTGTAGGGGTCGGCCAGGGTGAGGGAGACGACGACGCAGTCGGAGCCGGAGCGGAAGCGCAGCTCCTGGCCGTCGCGCTGGAGGATGTCGTTGCGGGTGTCGCAGCCGTTGCGGGCGAGGGGGACGCCGTCGGCGGTGTCCATCCACGCGTAGCCGTACTCGTCGCGGTCGTAGCCGGTCTTGGGGCCGCGGCCCTTGGTGGCGACCTTGTCGATGAGGGCGGCGGCCTCCGCGCGCTCCTGCGCGTCACGCACGGGGGCGAGGCCGGGGCGGGTGCCGTCGGGGTTGTCCAGCGGGCTCGCCGCGCGCCCGTCGGGGGCCGGCGCCCCGCTGCCTCCGGACGCGGGGACGTCCACGTCGGGTATCGACTCGCACCCCGCGAGGAGAACGACCGCGACGGCCGCCGCTCCTCCCCCGCGCCGCATCCTGTCGCCCCACCCCAGGTCTCGCGTCACCGCGCCCCTCCCTTGCCCTTTTCTCCACCCTGCCCCGGCAGGAGCGGTCCATCCGGAAGCTCACCGTAACGAGCGAGTGGTCCAGACCTGTCGCCGCCCGCTTGGGCATGCTCCGCGATCCACGCGTATGGTCGGATTTGGGCTACTTCGGAAGGAGCTCTGGATGGGCATCCTCGACAAGTTCAAGAGCAACAAGTCGGCGCAGAAGGCCGCGCACAAGGCCTCCGACGCCGCCGAGAAGAAGATGAACGAGAGGACCGGCGGCAAGTACGAGCAGCAGATCGACACCGGCCAGCAGCAGGCGGAGCGCCGGGCCGGCATGGAGCGCGACCGTCCCGACCAGCCGTAGGGCCTCACACAGACATCAGGGCCGTCCGCGATGCGCCTCGCGCGCACCGCGGACGGCCCTGCCGTACGGTCAGCCGGCTTACGACCCGAGCACCGAGGTGAGGAACTCCCCCACCCAGCCGAGCAGGTCCCGCCCGACCAGCGGCTTGCCGCCGACCTTCGCGGTCTTCGGGCGCGGCACCAGCACCTGGCGGGACGTCGGCTTGATCACCGAGCCGGGGTAGAGGCGCTTGAGCCGCAGCTCCTGCGACTCGCGCAGCTCCACCGGCGCGAACCGGATGTTGTTGCCCTGCAGCACGATCTCGCCGACGCCGCACGCCCGCGCGAGCATCCGCAGGCCCGCCACCAGCAGCAGGTTCTCCACCGGCTCCGGCAGCTTGCCGTAGCGGTCGACCAGCTCCTCGCGGACCGCCTTGATGTCCTCCTCGCTGTTCGCGGAGGCGATCGCCCGGTACGCCTGGAGGCGCAGCCTCTCGCCGGGCGCGTAGTCGTGCGGGACGTGCGCGTCGACCGGCAGCTCGATCTTCACCTCGAGCGGCGCCTCCTCCACGGCCTCGCCGGTCTCCAGCTGGCGGCGGTAGTCCGCGACGGCCTCGCCGACCATCCGCACGTACAGGTCGAAGCCGACGCCCGCGATGTGCCCGGACTGCTCGCCGCCGAGCAGGTTGCCCGCGCCGCGGATCTCCAGGTCCTTCATCGCCACGTACATGCCCGCACCCATCTCGGTGTGCTGGGCGATGGTCGCGAGCCGCTCGTGCGCGGTCTCCGTCAGCGGCTTCTCCGGCGGGTACAGGAAGTACGCGTACCCGCGCTCCCGGCCTCGGCCGACGCGGCCGCGCAGCTGGTGGAGCTGGGACAGGCCGAAGTTGTCGCCGCGCTCCACGATCAGGGTGTTGGCGTTGGAGATGTCGATGCCGGACTCGACGATCGTCGTCGACACCAGCACGTCGAACTTCTTCTCCCAGAAGTCGACGACGACCTGCTCCAGCGCCTGCTCCGACATCTGGCCGTGGGCGGTCGCGATGCGCGCCTCGGGCACGATCTCGCGGAGCCGGGCCGCCGCGCGGTCGATGGACTCGACGCGGTTGTGGATGTAGAAGACCTGGCCCTCACGCAGCAGCTCACGGCGGATCGCGGCACCGATCTGCCGCTGGTCGTAGGGGCCGACGAAGGTGAGCACCGGGTGGCGCTCCTCCGGCGGGGTGGTGATCGTCGACATCTCGCGGATGCCGGTGACCGCCATCTCCAGGGTGCGGGGGATGGGCGTGGCGGACATGGTGAGCACGTCGACGTTGGCGCGGAGCTTCTTCAGCTGCTCCTTGTGCTCGACGCCGAACCGCTGCTCCTCGTCGACGATGACCAGGCCCAGGTCCTTGAACTTGGTCTCGGACGAGAACAGCCGGTGCGTGCCGATGACCACGTCCACCGAGCCGTCCTTCAGACCTTCCAGGACCGCCTTGGCCTCGGTGTCGGTCTGGAAGCGGGACAGCGCCCGCACGTTCACCGGGAACTGCGCGTACCGCTCGCTGAACGTGCCGAAGTGCTGCTGCACCAGCAGCGTCGTCGGCACCAGCACCGCGACCTGCTTGCCGTCCTGGACGGCCTTGAACGCGGCCCGCACCGCGATCTCGGTCTTGCCGTAGCCGACGTCGCCGCAGATCAGCCGGTCCATGGGGACGGATTTCTCCATGTCCTCCTTGACCTCGGCGATGGTGGTGAGCTGGTCGGGCGTCTCCGCGTACGGGAAGGCGTCCTCCAGCTCGCGCTGCCACGGGGTGTCCTGGCCGAAGGCGTGCCCGGGCGCCGCCATCCGCGCGCTGTACAGCTTGATCAGGTCGGCGGCGATCTCCTTGACGGCCTTCTTGGCGCGCGCCTTGGTCTTGGTCCAGTCGGCGCCGCCGAGCCGGTGCAGGGTGGGCGCCTCGCCGCCGACGTACTTGGTGATCTGCTCGAGCTGGTCGGTGGGGATGTAGAGCCGGTCGCCGGGCTGGCCGCGCTTGGCGGGGGCGTACTCCACGACCAGGTACTCGCGGGTGGCGCCCTGCACGGTGCGCTGCACCATCTCGATGTACCGGCCGACGCCGTGCTGCTCGTGGACGATGTAGTCGCCCGCCTCCAGCGTGAGCGGGTCGATGGTCTTGCGGCGCCGGGCGGGCATCCGGGCGCCCTCGCGGCCGGACGCCTTCTGGCCGGTGAGGTCGGTCTCGGTGAGCACGGCCAGCTTGAGCGCCGGGGCGACGAAGCCGTGGTCGATGCAGCCGCAGGAGACGTGCACGACGGACGGGGTCAGCTCGTCCAGGTCGTTGTCGAGGCGGGCGGCGATGCCCTCGCCGCCGAGCACCTCCACGGTGCGGGCGGCCGGGCCGTGGCCCTCGGTGACGTAGACCGTGCGCCAGCCGTCGGCGAGCCAGCCCTTGGTGTCGGCGAGGGCCCGCGCGGTGTCGCCGCGGTAGGACTCGGGGGCGTGCAGGCCCAGCTTGAGGGTGTCCGCGTCCAGTTCCTCGTCGGCGGCGAACGGGGACACCGTCCACCACATCATGTCCAGCTCGCGGGCCCGGTCCCGGACGTCGGCGAGGGACCACAGGGAGGCAGCGCCGACGTCGATGGGCGCCTCGCCGCCGCCGGCGGTGGCCGCCCAGGACGCCTGGAGGAACTCCTGCGAGGTGGCGACCAGGTCGGAGGCGCGCGTGCGCACCCGCTCCGGGTCGCAGACCACGGTCATGGCGCCCTTGGGCAGCACGTCCAGCAGCAGCTCCATGTCGTCCACGAGGACCGGGGCGAGGGACTCCATGCCCTCCACCGCGATGCCCTCGGCGATCTTCCCGAGCAGCTCGCCCAGCTCCGGGTGCTCCTCGGCGAGCGCCCGCGCCCGCTCGCGCACCTCGTCGGTGAGCAGCAGCTCACGGCAGGGCGGCGCCCACAGTCCGTGCTCGGCGACCTCCAGGGAGCGCTGGTCGGCGACCTTGAAGTAGCGGATCTCCTCGACGTCGTCGCCCCAGAACTCCACCCGCAGGGGGTGCTCCTCGGTGGGCGGGAACACGTCGAGGATGCCGCCGCGCACCGCGAACTCGCCGCGCTTCTCGACGAGCTCCACGCGCGCGTACGCGGCGGCGGCGAGGGCGTCGACGACCTCGTTCAGGTCGGCGGTCTGGCCCGTGCGCAGGGAGACCGGCTCCAGGTCGCCGAGCCCCTTGACCTGCGGCTGGAGCACGGACCGCACGGGGGCGACGACGACGGAGACGGGGCCGGTCTCGGGGTCGTCGGGGCGGGGGTGGGCCAGGCGCCGCAGCACGGCGAGGCGGCGGCCGACGGTGTCGCTGCGGGGGCTGAGCCGCTCGTGCGGCAGCGTCTCCCAGGACGGGTACTCCACGACGCCCTGGGGCGGCAGCAGCGAGCGCAGTGCGGCCGCCAGGTCCTCCGCCTCGCGTCCGGTGGCCGTCACGGCGAGCACCGGGCGGCCCGCGTCACGGGCCAGGGCGGCGACCGCGAAGGGACGGGCCGCGGGCGGGCCGACCAGGTCGACGTGCATGCGGTTGCCGTCGGCGGCGGCCGAGACCGCTTCCGCGAGGGCGGTGTCCTTGACGACGGCGTCGAGCAGACCGTGCAGGCTCATGCGGGGCGGAATCCCTTCCGGGGATGTGCAACACAACGGGCCCGACACGCGCCGCGGGCCGGGGGTGTCCAGGGTACGTCGCCCCGCCGACAGCCGCCGGGGCGGACGACGACGGGCCACGCGCCCCGCCCGTCGCACGCGCCGGAGCCAGAAGGCCCCCGTGGGACCTTCCGGCTCCGGTCTCCCCGCAACCCCCGTGTGCGGTGAACCTCTGTTGCTCCTGCCGGCCGCTACTCGGTCGCGATGGCGTTCAGAACGTTCATCCGGCCCGCCCGGAACGCCGGGACCAGCGCGGCGAACAGGCCGACGAACGCCGATCCGGCGAACACCCCGGCGATGGTGGGCCACGGGATGTCGAGGACCTTCAGGCCCTCCAGGGCGAGGAGCTGCTGGGCGGTGGCGCCCCAGCCGAGGCCGAGGCCGAGGCCCAGCAGGGCGCCGAAGAGGGCGATCACGACCGACTCCATGCGGATCATGCGGCGCAGCTGCCGGCGCGAGAGGCCGATGGCCCGCATCAGGCCGATCTCCCGGGTGCGCTCCACGACCGACAGGGCCAGGGTGTTCACCACGCCCAGGATCGCCACGACGATCGCCAGCGCCAGCAGGCCGTAGATCATGTTGAGCAGCTGCCCGATCTGGTCCTTCAGGGCCTCCTTGTAGTCGGTCTGGTCGCGCACCTCGTACTGCGGGAAGCGGTCCATGGACTGCTTCAGCGCGGCGTACGCGGCGTCCTTCCGGCCGTCCTCGGCCGAGGCGAGCACCATCGCGGTGAGCGGTATCTCCTTCTTGGGCACGTACCGGGCGAGGGTGTCGATCGACGTGTACATCGCGCCGGCGTCGATGGCGCCCTCGCTGCTGGTGATGGCCCGCACGGTGAGCGTCCCGGTCCTGCCGTCCTCGAAGGCGACGTCGACCGTCGAGCCGAGGGTGATGCCGTGGTCCTTCGCGTAGTCCTCGTGGACGGACATGGAGTCCGGCCGGTAGGCGTCCGCGAGCTTCCCCTCGACGGTCTCGATGCGCATGTCGACGGCGTACGTCGGGTCGGTGGCGGTGATCGCGGTGTCGTCGCCGGTCTTCCCGTCGGGCGTGGTGAAGTCGGCCTTCGTCCACTTGTACTCGGTGACCCGGTCCAGGCCCTCGGTGGCCTTGATCGCCGCGACGGCCTCGGGGCTGACGCCCTGCCCGTTGTCGTCCTGGACGATGAAGTCCGTGCCCACCACCTTGTCGAGCTCCTCCGTGGCCGAGGCGACCATGGAGGAGCCGACCACGGACAGGCACGCCACCAGCGCGAGGCCGATCATCAGCGCGGCGCCCGTCGCGCCGGTGCGGCGCGGGTTGCGCAGGGCGTTGCGCTCGGCCATGCGGCCGACCGGGCCGAACACCCGCAGCAGGACCGCGCCGAGGACGCGGACCACGCCGCTCGCGAGCACCGGGCCGATGACGACGAAGCCGATCAGGGTCAGCACGATGCCGAGGCCCAGCCACATCGAGCCTTCGGTGGCCTTCTCGGCGGCGCCCGCCAGGTAGAGGGCGGCCGCCCCTCCTCCGGTGAGGACCAGGCCGGTGACGGCGCGGAGCCGGCCGGTGCGCCCGTCCGCCGGGGTGCCGGCGTCGCGCAGCGCGGCCATCGGGGAGATCTTGCCGGCGCGGCGGGCCGGCAGGTAGGCGGCGAGGACGGTGACGACCACGCCGAGGAGCAGGCCGACCGCGGGGGTGGTCCAGGCGACGGTGAGGTCGTCGGTGGACAGCTCCATGCCGATGGCGCCCATGAGCTTCATCAGCCCGACCGCGAGGCCGACGCCCGCGCCGACGCCGAGGACGGAGCCGACGACGCCGAGCAGCAGCGCCTCGACCAGCACGGACCGGTTGACCTGGCGGCGGGAGGAGCCGATGGCCCGCATCAGGCCGATCTCCCGGGTGCGCTGGGCGACCAGCATGGAGAACGTGTTGATGATCAGGAAGATGCCGACGAGGAAGGCGATCCCGGCGAAGCCGAGCATCGCGTACTTCATGACGTTCATGAAGCCCTCGACGTCCTTCTGGTTGGCCTCGGCGGTCTCCTTCGCGGTGAGCACCTTGTAGCCGCCGCCGAGCTCGGCCAGGACGTTCTGCTTGAGCCGGTCGTCGCTGACGCCCTCGGCGGCCGTGACGTTGACGCCGGTGTAGACGCCGGTCGAGCCGGTCAGGACCTTCTGGGCGGTCGGGGTGTCGAAGTAGAAGACCGCGGCGCCCGGGTTGGTGACGGTGAAGTCGGCGATGCCGGAGATCTTCGCCGTGTGCGTGCCGAGCGCGGTGATGACGCTCAGCTCGTCGCCGATGCCCAGGTCGTGCTTCTCGGCGGTGTCGGCGTCGAGCATGATCTGGCCGGAGCCCTTCGGCGCCGCACCGGAGGTGATGTCCATGATGCGGGCGTCGTTGCCGTTCCAGCTGCCGACGACGGTCGGGGCGCCGCTGGTGGGCGACAGGTTGTCCCGGTCGCCGTCGATGACCGTGACGGCGGTCGAGGACACCGCGCCCTCGGCCTCCTTCACGCCGTCGGCGCGCTTCACCTCGTCCACCACGGAGGCCGGTATCACCCGCGGCCTGCCGTTGGCGGCGGAGGTCTCGCCGTCCGCACCGGCGTCCTCGGAGCTGACGGTGACGTCGGAGGCGGTCGCCGCGAACAGCTTGTCGAAGGTGGTGCCCATGGTGTCCGTGAACACCAGCGTCCCGCACACGAACGCCACCGACAGCAGCACCGCCACCGCCGACAGGGCCATGCGTCCCTTGTGCGCGAGGAAGTTGCGCAGCGAGGTCTTCAGCACGGTCATGACGTGCGCCCCCGGGCGTCGGAGTCGGGGGTCCGGGGGTCCCCCCCAGAGAAGCACAGCATGCGGTCGAGGACCTGCTCGGCGGTGGGCTGGTGCATCTCGTCGACGATGCGGCCGTCGGCCAGGTACAGCACGCGGTCCGCGTAGGAGGCGGCGACCGGGTCGTGGGTGACCATGACGATGGTCTGGCCCAGCTCGTCGACCGAGCGGCGCAGGAAGCCGAGCACCTCGGCGCCGGCGCGGGAGTCGAGGTTGCCGGTCGGCTCGTCGCCGAAGATGATCTCCGGCCGGGCGGCCAGCGCCCGCGCTACCGCGACCCGCTGCTGCTGGCCGCCGGAGAGCTGGGTGGGCCGGTGCTTCAGCCGGTCCGCGAGCCCGACGGTCTCCACCACCCGGTCCAGCCACGCCTTGTCGGGCTTACGGCCGGCGATGTCCATGGGCAGCGTGATGTTCTCGATCGCGTTGAGCGTCGGGAGCAGGTTGAACGCCTGGAAGATGAAGCCGATCCGGTCGCGGCGCAGCCGGGTGAGCTTCTTGTCCTTCAGTCCGGTGATCTCGGTCTCGTCCAGGTAGATCTGACCGCTCGTCACGGTGTCGAGCCCGGCGAGGCAGTGCATCAGCGTGGACTTGCCGGATCCCGAGGGGCCCATGATCGCGGTGAACCGGCCGCGGGCGATGTCCACGTCGACGTGGTCGAGGGCGACGACGCGGGTCTCCCCCGACCCGTACGCCTTCACGACCTGCCGCGCCCGCGCGGCAACGGCCGTAGTCCCTCCAGTACCCCCGTGCCTGGGAATGGTCACAGCCGATGTCACGGTAAGTCTCCTATGTCGGTCGTCAGAAGAAAGCGGTGCTCCCGGCGGCCGCCCGTCTGTGCGGCGGCCGCCCGGTGCGTGGTGTGCGGGTCGTGCTTCAGTCTGGCGGGGGGAGGGGGTCCGGCGCGCTGATGCTCAGCGCAGTCTTCTGCTGTGGAAAACCCCACCCCCGCTGCTGTGCTCCGCCGCCCCCCAGCGGCGTAAAGCCAGGTTAAGGACGGGGGCGGTCCCTTCTCGTCCTCCGGCGGGACGAACCCTCCCCGAGCCGGGGTACGGAGATGCCCCTAGGGGCTCTCACCCCTCGGGCGGACACCGTCTCGGGGTCGGTCATCCTTCGGTCGCCCCCTTTCTCCTCCCGCCCGCACCCCCGGGCCCGCCCCGCCGGGCCGGACCAGCGTCCACCCTGACGCCGCGTCAGGGGCAAGCGGAGGGCCCTCCGGTGGACAGCGTGATGTCCCGCGTACACCTCAAAAGTCGGAGTTAATCCGGGTAACACCCCAGCTCAGGGTATGTGCCACCCGCGAGAGCACTCACCGGCGCGCGAGTTGCGCCAAACCGTCGCGCTCCGCGCTACGCGCGAGTAACGTGCGGGCTCCGCTCCGCCACCCCCCTCCCTGCGGTCCCCGCACGGACCCGAACCACGCAAGGAGCACGGGATGCCCGCCGACCCCTTTCCCCCTCCCCGCGACCCGCACCGTCCCCCGCCCCCGTACGCCGATGCCCCGTACACCGATCCCCGCGCGGGCGTCCCGTACGCCGCCTCCCCGACCCACCGCACCTATCCCTGGATGCCGCCCGCCCCGCCGCCGCCCCGGCCGCACCGGGCGCCCCGGCACGCCCCGCTGGGCCACCACAGCGACCTGCGCCGGCTGCGCCGCGCCTACCGCTGGCAGCGCCGCACCGCCACCCTCACCGCGCTCGGCTACTTCGTCCTCTTCCTGGTGCTGTCCGCGTTCGCGCCGTCCTTCATGACCGGCACCGTCGCCGACGGCGTCCCCACCGGTCTGCTGCTCGCCGTGGGCCAGGTGCCCGTCACCTGGCTCGCCGTCGCCCTGTACGAGGCGACCGCGCGCCGCCGCGTGGATCCGCTGGCCGCACTGATCCGCCGTCAGGCGGTCGTCGACGCACGGCGGGAGGCGGTCCGGTGAATCCGCTGTTCGACGACACCGCCGAGACCATGTCCCTGGTCGGCTTCTCCACGGTCGCCACCATCACCCTGCTGCTGTGCGTGCTGACCGGCCCCGACCGGGACGACCTCGACGAGTTCTACACCGGCTACAGCTCGCTCTCCCCCATGCGCAACGGGCTCGCCATCGCCGGTGACTACATCTCCGCGGCGACCGTCCTCGGCACGAGCGGCGTCATCGCCCTGTTCGGCTACGACGGCGTCGTGCTCGCGCTGAGCACCGCCCTGTCGCTGATGCTGCTGATGTTCCTGCTGGCCGAACCCCTGCGCAACGCGGGCCGGTTCACCATGGGCGACGCGCTGACCCGCCGGATGCCGGGCGGCCGCTCGGTGCGGATCACCGCCAGCGTCGTCACCCTCGCCTCGCTGCTCCCGCTGATGCTGGTGCAACTCGCGGGCACCGGACAGCTGATGGGGTTCATCCTGGGCTTCTCGGGCGAATCGATGCAGACCGGGTGCATCGTCGGCGTGGGCGCGCTGATGATCAGCTACGCGGCGATCGGCGGGATGAAGGGCACCGCCCTCATCCAGATCCTGAAGATCGTGCTGCTGCTCGGCTCGGGCCTGTTGGTCGCCGCGCTGATGCTGCACCGCTTCGACTGGAACCCGGGCGCCCTCTTCGACGCGGCCGCCGCCCACAGCGGAACCGGCGACGCCTTCCTCGCCTCCGGACTGCAGTTCGCCGGCAGCGCGAGCCCCGGCATCGACATGATCAGCTCACACCTCACCGTGGTCCTCGGCGGCGCCTGCCTCCCCCACATCACCATGCGCATGTACACCGCGGACAGCGCCCGCCAGGTGCGCCGCTCGATGTCCTGGGCGGTATCGGGCGTGGCGCTGTTCGTGCTGGTCATCACGGTCGTCGGGTTCGGCGCGACCGCGCTGCTCGGACGGGCCGTCGTCGCCCGGGCCGACCCGCGGGGCAACACCGCCTATCTGCTCGGCACGCGCGCGGTGTTCGGCGCGGAGGTGTCCACCGCGGAGACCGTCCTGTTCACCACCGTCACCACGGCGATCTTCCTGACGGTCCTCGCCTCGGTCGCCGGGATGATCCTCGCCTGCGCCAACTCCCTCGCGCACGACGTGTTCGCCGCCCGCGTCCGGGAGATGACACCGCGCCGGGAGATGCTGCTCGCCCGCCTGTCCGCCGCCGCCGTCGGCGTCCCCGCGATCCTGCTGGCCACCCTGGTGCAGCACCACAGCCTGCATCCGCTGATCACGCTGTCCTTCTGCCTGGGCGCCTCGGCCATCGCCCCCGCCCTCGTCTACGGCCTCTTCTGGCGCCGCTACACCCGCACCGGCCTGCTCGCCACCCTCATCGGCGGGACGCTCTCCGTGCTGGTGCTGATGCCGGGCACCAACCTGGTCTCCGGGTCCCCCGTCGCCGCCTTCCCCGACGCCGACTTCACCTGGTTCCCCTTCACCACCACCGGACTGCTGTCCATCCCCGCGGGCTTCCTCTGCGGCTGGCTCGGCACCCTCGCCTCCGGCCACACCCGGGCGGAGGAACAGCGCCGCCAGTACGAGGAGGTGGAGGGCCGGATCCTCGCCGGCGCGATCCGCAGGAGACCCTGACCGCCGGAAGACCCCGACCGGCCGCGCGCAAGCGTCACTCCACCGCGCGGCCGGTCAGCGCGCTCAGGCTCGCGCACACATGGTCCATCTGCGTCTGCACGTCCTCCCGCCGGTCCGCGTGCTCCCGCAGCACCCGCTCGGTCTCCCGCTCGACGCCCTCCACGCGCGCGTACGCCTCCGCCAGCACCTCGGCCGCCCGCTCCCGCGCCTCGTCCGCGCACCGCCGGGCCGCCTCCTCCGCGTCGGCGAACGCCTGCCGCGCCTCCGCCAGCACCTTCTCCGCCCGCTCCTCCGCCTCCGCCTGACGGGCGTCCAGCTCCGCCGCCCGCGCCGCCTCCTCCTGCGCCACCTCGTCGAGCCGCTGCGCCTGCGCCCGCGCCTCCTCGGCGAGCAGCTCCGAGGTGCGCTCCCGCATCCGCCGCACCTCCGCCAGCGCCTCGGTACGCCGCTCCTTCACGTCCAGCCGCGCCTCGATACGGATCTCGTCGGCCTTCTCCCGCGCCACCGCCAGCCGCTCCTTGGCGTACTCGTCGGCGACGGCGCGCAGCGTCGCCGCGTACGCCCGCGCGGCCTCCTCCACCTCGGCGGCGTCGTCCCGCGCCAGGTCGACCAGGTCCTGCGCGTGCTGCTTCGCCGACTCCCGTACGGCCGTGGCCTCCTCCAGCGCCAGCAGGAACAGCCGCCGGGGCCCGTCACCGAGCGACTCGTACGTCTGCTCCGGCAGCCCCGCCGCCCGCTCCCGCAGCCGTTCGAGCTCCTCCTCCATCTCCCGCGCCAGGACGGTGAGCCGAGCCGCGCGCTCCCACGCGGCGTCCCGGTCGTCCGACAGCGCCTCGACGTACGCGATCACCTGCAGCGGGCGGTAGCCGCGCCCCCGGCGGACGATCTCGAACCCCCGTGACGACACCGATGTGCTGCTCACCCTGGAACCCCTTCCACCGACGGACATGAAGCCCAGCACGACGACCGAGCACAAAAAGGGATGAATCGCGCACATCTTGATCGATGACAAGGAAGTGTTCATAACGCGACACTCCGCCGGGCGGGGGCGGACAGACGTGAGCCGGGCCCGGTCGTCGTCACGACCGGGCCCGGCTCACGGGTCACACCTTCAGCGGCGGCGGCTCACAGCAGCCCGTCCCACATCTGCTCCAGCAGCACCGACCACCAGGTCTCCGGCGACCCCAGCGCCGCCGGGTCCAGCGCGGCAAGCTGCGCCTGGAAGTCGACCGTCCAGCGGCCCGCCTGCTCCTGGTTCAGCCCGAACCGCAGCCGCCACATCCGGCCCAGCAGCGCCAGGCAGCGCGCGAACTCCGGCAGCCCGGTGTTCACGAACTGCGGCGGCACCGCCGTACCGCCGGGACCGGCCTCCACCGGCACCGCGACGATGTTCGCCGTGCCGTACTGCACACAGATCGCCTTGCCGAAGTCGCTGCCCATCACCAGGTACGAACCCGCGTCCGGCGCCGGCTGCACACCCCGCTCCGCGGCCAGCTCCGCCAGCGTCGGCACCGGGCGGCCCGGCTGGGCCTGCGCCCAGAAGAACGGTCCCATGTCCGTCGGCAGACCCGCCGTCACCAGCGTGTGCGCCACCACCGGCGGCACGCCCTGACGGGACACCGCCGCCTGCTCGAACCGGAACACGCCCGGCCCGAACGCGGCCGCCAGCTCCTGCCCGATCGCCTCCGGCGGGAGGGGCGGGGCCGGCTGCACCGGCGGGATCGGCGCCCGCACCGGCGCGGGCCGCGCGGGACCGTCCGCCACCTGGTGCAGCTCGCCCTGATGGGCGAGGAGCTGCCGCATGCCCTGCTGCCGGCTCGCGTGGTCCGTGCCGTACGGCGCGATCGACGTGATGCGCGCCTGCGGCCACTGCTCGCGGATCATCCGCGCGCAGTACGCGCCCGGCAGCTCGCACGACTCCAGCTCCGTGTGCAGCTCCAGCACCTGGTTCGGCGGCACGTTCATCGCGCGCAGCTCGTGGAAGATCTGCCACTCCGGGTGCGGGGTGCCCGGCGCGGAACGCCGGATCAGCTGCTGCTCGGAGCCGTCCTGCGCGCGGTAGCGCAGCACGGCCTGATAGCCGGGACCGACGGTCGGCTGACCGGGCGGCTGCTGCGGATACCCGTACGCCGCCGGCTGCCCCGGCACGGGGACCCCTGGCGGGGGCGTACCGGGGGGCATGGCACCGGGAGGCATCGCGCCGGGCGCCATCGGCGGGGTGCCGGGGGCACCGGGCGGCGCGGGCGGCGGGGGCGCGCCCGGGCCGCCGACGGGAGGTGCGGCCAGGACGGTCTCCGCGTGATGCACGGGGGCGGCGCCGGGAGCGCCGGGCCGACCAGGGGCTCCCGGAGCACCGGGGGCGCCGGGCGGGCCCGGAGGCTGGGGTGCGCCGTGGACACCCCCGGTGCCGGGCTGACCGGGAGCGCCGGGACCACCCGGGGCACCGTGCTGACCGGGCACACCGGGCTGCCCCGGAGCACCAGGCGGACCGGGAGGCTGAGGCGCACCCGGCGCACCGTGCGCACCGGGCTGGCCCGGAGCCCCGGGCTGGCCAGGCTGACCGGGAGCGCCGGGAGGACCGGGCGGCTGAGGCACACCGGGACCACCCGGGGCACCGTGCTGACCGGGCGCACCGGGCTGACCAGGCGCACCGGCCTGCCCCGGAGCACCAGGCGGACCGGGAGGCTGAGGTACGCCCGGCGCACCCGGCGCACCGTGCGCGCCCGGCTGACCCGGAGCACCAGGCGGTCCCGGAGGCGTGGGCACCCCGCCCGAGCTGTTCGGGTCGGCGAGCATCGTCGCCGCGTGGTGCACCCCGCCCGGAGGCGTGCCGGGCCCACCCGGCGGAGGCGGCGCGGGCGTCCCCGGCGGAGGCGTCTGCCCGCCCGGCCCCTCCGGGCCGAGCGACGACACCAGCTGCGTCGGCACATACCCGCTCCCGCCACCCTGCACGGGCGTGCTGCCGGGGCGCGCGCCCGGCGTGCCCGGGGCGCCCGGAGGCGGCGGGGTCGTCGGACCCTGCCCCCGCCTCGGCGGCGGAGTCGCCTTGCTGGTCGCGGCGTCGGCGATGTCACCGGCGTCCGGAGCGGGCGCAGCCGGCGGCGGCACGGGCGTACCCGGCGCCGGGGTGCCGGGAACACCGGCCTGGGTGGGAGGCGGAGGCGTCGCGGGCCCCGCCTGGGTGGGCGGCGGAGTCGCCTGCCCCGTCCCGCCCGTCGGTACCGCCGGCGCGACCGCCGTCGGCGGCAGCTGGCTGCCGCCCGAGATCAGCGCCGTCTTGGCGTCGGGCGTCGCCGGGGTGTCCCCACCCGGCTCCCTCACCTGCGGCGCGTACACGGTCTGCGGCAGCGGCACCGAGCGGTCCTCACCGGCGTCCGCCGTGGTGTCCGTACCGGCCCACGGCGTGCCCTCGTCCGGGGCGCCGCCGCCGGCCGCCGGCCACGCGGACCCGCTGCCGCCGGAGCCGGCCGAGGAACCCTCGGAATCACCCCGCCCCGCGTCCGGCGCACCCGCCTGCCCAGGCACCGCACCGGCACCGGACCCCGCCGACGCCGCCACAGGCACCCCCGCACCCCCTGACGTCTCCCCCCGCCGGTCCGGAATCCCCAGCCGGTCCGCCGCCTCCTGCAGCCACTCCGGCGGACTCAGCAGGAACGACGTCTGGTTGAGATCCACCCGCGCCGCAGGAGCCGGCGCCGGCTCCTCCGCCGCCGCCTCGTCCCGGCCGTACTCCTCCTCGTACCGGCGGATCACCTCGCCCACCGGCAGCGCCGGCCACAGCGTGGCCTCGCCGCTGTCCCGGGCGATCACCAGCCGCTGCCCGCCGCCGTCGACACGCGGACCGTCCGCACGGTCCTCCGCCCACACCACGAACCCGAGGCCGAACTCCCGCACCCGCACCTCACGGTGCTGGTACGCGGGCACGTCCCCGTTGACCCACTCCTCCGCGCGCTCCTGCGCCTGCGCGAACGTCACCATCGCTACGACTCACTCCCCGCGGAAGAGACCGGAACGGCACGCGCGAACCCGCCGTCCACCATCAGATTCGCCACCGTCTCCAACTCCGGAGGAGACCCCGCGAGCCGCGACAGGAACACGTCGAAGTCCTCACCGCACGGCAGCAGCAGCCGCTCCACGCGCTCCGCGGGCGACCACGACGGATCCACGTCCCGCACGTCGTCGTACGCGCTGAACCACACCGAACCCTGCCGCTCGCCCCTCACCTTCACGGCCAGCAGACCGCCCTGCACGAAGGAGACGCACAGATAGTCCTTGGTCAGATGGTCCCGCAGACACTTGTTCACATACACCAGGTCGTTGACCGCGGCCTCGTCCCGCACCGTGAAGAACGGCTGGTCCACCAGCAGACCCAGCTCCGCGTCCAGCGCCGTCCCCACCGGCGCGCAACCGCCCGCCGCCTTCAGGAACGACCGGTACGCGCCCGGCAGCCGGTACCCGAGATCCTCCTCGACACCCAGCACCTGCGACTCCGTCACCGCCACACCCGACTTCGGCAGCCCGAAGTGCGCCGGACGCGTCTCCTGCAACGGCCGCGTGCCCCGCTTCGCGTGGTCCACCGCCGCCGTCGCCACACCACCGTGATGCCGCAGCAACGCCTTCACCTCGACCGGCACCAGCTCCAGACGCCGCGTCCCCGCCACGTGATGCCACGTCCAGCCGTGCGGCGTCGCCACCGCCGGCACCGTGTCCCACAACTCGTGACCCGTCGCCGCCAGCGCCGCGTTCGCCGACACGTAGTCCGTCAGCCGCAGCTCGTCCACACCGAAACCCTCCGGCGGATCCGCGATCTCCGCGGCAGCGCGCGCATAGGGCGAGAAGTCGGGGTAGCCACGCTCGTCCACCCGCACCCCTCTCGGGTGACGGGCCGCCCGCACCGGATCCGGGAAGTGCACGACCTGCCCGGCGTAGGCCGCGTTCGGCGGCGCGGAAGTTCCCCCAGCCTGGCGGCCGGGAGGCGCCCCCAGCCCGAGCCGACCTGTCGTCATGGCGGTTGCCCCCTGCGGCACTCTGTACGACCCGCCCCGCCCCGCCATCGGAGCCGTCACGGACCGTATTCGACTGTCACGTCTGTCTCGACTGCTTCTGGTGCCACGACCCCTCGGCGCCCGCGCACGGAACACCGCCGGATCGCGGTGCCGACAGCCTATGCGGTACGCCCCCACCGGTCACCGGGCACCGGTCACCAGGCCCTCCGCTCCCGTGACCCCACGTCACCCCACCGTGACAGCCCGCCCCCGCACGGGCGTGTCGCCCCGCCCCAGCTTCCCCAGCCGCCACGCGATTTGGCACTCTGTGACCACCGGGGGGATGCTCGGGAGGGGATGACGATCATGAACGCGACGCAGACGGGGACGCACACCGGACCATCCGGCGACCCCCGCTCCGGCGACCCCCGCATCGGCTGGAGCGCCACCGACAGCACCCCGGCGCCCGCCCTCCGGCACCGCCGCGACGGCATCCTCCCCACCATCGCCGCCGCCCTCTCCGTCCGCGGCGCCACCCTCACCGGCACCGCCGCCCGCGGCGACACACCCCCCGCACTGCACCCGCTCGTCCAGGACTTCCTCGACACCCTCACCAGCGACCAGCGCGACCGCTTCACCGGACGCTGCGCCGAAACCATCCTCATCTCCCGGCACATCGCCACCGCCGACGCCGCCCGCAGCAAAAGAGCCGCCCGCAAACCCATGACCAACGGCGAGGCCCGCAAAGCCCTCAAACACGCCAAACTCACCACCCGCCGCATCCGCGAGGACGGCGACCCCCTCCACGGCAGCTACGCCGCCCCCTGCCGCGCCTGCACCGCCCTCACCGCCCACTTCGGCGTCCGCACGGTCGACCCCGCCGCCACCGACGGCTGAACCACCCCCGCACCACCACACGACCTCGACGAACGAACGAAGGGCAGATGCACACCGACCGCACCTCCTCCCCCAGTCTCGGCTCCGCTCGACCGGGGGGACCCCCATCCCGCTTCGCCGTCCCCGTCGACGCCGCACTGCGCGCCGCCGGCTGGCAGCCCGGCCGCTGGGACATCAAACAGGCCGAGATCTGGGCCGACACCCTCCGCGACCACACCTCCCCCGCCGGACACCGCCACACCGTCTTCCCCGCCGCCGTCGAAGCCTGGGCCGAATTCGGCGGACTCCACATCCGGCCCACCGGACCCGGCCGACAGATCGCCCCCAGCCCGGTCCACATCGACCCCCTGCACGGCCTCCACCTCGCCCGCACCCTCGGCGACCTCGGCCGCGCCCTCGACACCGAGGTCTGCCCCCTCGGCACCGAGACCGACACGAAGGCACTCCTCGCCATCGACGCACAGGGCCGCGTCTACGCCCTCGACCACACCGGCGACTGGTACCTCGGCCCCGACATCGACCACGCCCTCGCCACCCTCATCTCCGGCATCCAGCCCCAACGCCTCACCACCGGCTGACCAGGAGCGGCCCCCGGCCCCACGACGCCGCGATCCACGAGGCCGGGACCTACGACGCCGGAATCACCGCCGACACCCGGAAACCCCCCGCGTCCGTCGGCCCCGACACGAACACCCCGCCCAACGCCGACACCCGCTCCCGCATCCCCACCAGACCGTTCCCCCCCGACGGCAGCCCCGCCGACGAACCCACACCCGACGGCGGCTCGTTCTCCACCTGCATCGCGATCTCCGACACCCGATGCGCCAGCCGCACATACGTCTTCGCACCCGCCGCATGCTTGTGCACGTTCGTCAACGCCTCCTGCACCACCCGGTACGCCGTCGCCTCCACCTCCGGCGCATACGAGCGGCACTCCCCCTCCACCGACAGGTCGACCACCATCCCCGCCGCCGCCGACTGCCCCACCAACTCGTCGATATCCGCCAGCGAAGGACCCTCCGCCGGCTCCTCCACGGCCACCCGCGACGCCGCCGCCGCGGCCGCCACACCCACCGCCGCCAACGGCACCGACGCACCCTCCCCCCGGGGCCGCACCGCGTCCCCGCCCGCACGCAGCACCCCGAGCATCTCCCGCAACTCCGTCAACGCCTGCCGGCCCATGTCCCCCACCAGCGCCGCGTTCCTCACCGCCTTCTCCGGATCCTTCCGCGCCACCGCCTGCAACGCCGCCGCGTGCACCACCATCAACGACACCCGGTGCGCCACCACGTCGTGCATCTCACGCGCGATCCGCGTCCGCTCCTCGTTACGCGCCCACTCCGCGCGCTCCTCCGCACGCTCCGCCAGCAACTGAAGCTCCCGCTCCAGACTGTCCGCCCGCTCCCGCAGACTCTCCATCAGCCGCCGCCGCGCCCCCACGTACAAACCCAGCAGCACCGGCGGAGCCGTCACACCCAGCGCCGTCGTCACCGACGCGAACGGCACCAGCCAGTCACCGACATCCACGTCCCCGCGCGCGATGTCCTGCCGCATCCGCACGAACATCACGATCAGCACACCGACCATCTGCATACCCGCCAGCGAACCGATGATCCGGCGCGGCAGATCCGACGCGGCCAGCGAATACAGCCCCACGATCCCCAGCAGG
Source organism: Streptomyces cellulosae (assembly GCA_014655195.1). GTDB lineage: Bacteria > Actinomycetota > Actinomycetes > Streptomycetales > Streptomycetaceae > Streptomyces > Streptomyces cellulosae. The sequence continues at coordinate 119,997 of BNBH01000001.1, forward strand.
AACCCCATCGCGGCCGGCGTCACCGCGATCGCCACCAGCACCACCGCGATCGGCCACCGCCGCCGCACCAGCAGCACCGACCCCGCGGCCAGCCCGAACACCACCCCCACGGCGACCGGGATCCCCGCCTCCCACGCGAACGGAACCCCCTCGACCCCGCACTCCAGCGCGGACGCCGCCGCAAGCCCCACATCGAGCACGGCACTCCGCCGCCGCTCCCACCACCAGGGCCCTCCCCGGGCCGTCACATGCTCTTCCCCCGTCGCGGTCATGCCCCCCAGCCTAAAGGCGCTCCCCGTCCGTTTTCCGGGGAGTTTTCACCTCAACCCCGGACCACACCGACCGACCGATCAGCCGCGATACGCCCCACAATCCCTCGAACTGCTGAATCGCGCACCGTTCGACCCGGGAACCCTCCATTCCGGCCGGACGGTATGCCCATGGCACATCCGACCGGCAAATACGCCGACTTCGAAGGCCTGCGCGAACAGGCCGTCGCCCTCCGGCGCGAGGGACTCAGCCGACGCCAGATCCGCGACCGGCTCCACGTCGACAACAACGACATCCTCAACCGCCTCCTCCAGGGCGAACCCGCCCCGGACTGGACCCGGCGCCCCAACGCCAAGGACGACCTGCGGGCGCGGGCCCGCGAGCTCCGCCTCCAGGGCTGGACCTACGACCAGATCCAGGTCGAGCTGGGCTGCTCCAAGAGCTCGATCTCGTTGTGGGTGCGGGATCTGCCGAAACCGGAACGGCGCACTCCCTCGGAGCAGGCGCGACTGGCGGGCCGCATGCGCTGGGAGCACGAGCTGGCGGTGCGGGACGAGCAGCGTCGGCGGACCAAGGAGGCCGCGGCCCGGGAGATCGGCCCCCTGTCCGACCGCGATCTCTTCCTCGCGGGTGTGGCCCTCTACTGGGCCGAGGGCGCGAAGGACAAGCCCTACGACCGGAGGGAGAACGTCCTCTTCGTCAACAGCGACCCAGGGGTGATCAAGCTCTACCTCGCGTGGCTGGACCTGCTCGGTGTGGAGCCCGAGCGCCTCCGTTATCGCGTCATGATCCACATGACGGCCGACGTGGAGGGCGCGAAACGATACTGGGCGGATCTGGTCGGCGTGGACGTCTCCGTGTTCCAGAAGACGACCATCAAGAAGCACAACCCGGCGACCGTCCGGAAGAACGTCGGAGCCACCTATCGCGGCTGCCTGGTCATCCGGGTGTCACAAGGCGCCGACCTGTACCGGCGCATCGAAGGCTGGTGGACAGGAATGGTCTCCGGGATCACCACGCCACCCTCCTCGGGTAAGGTCTGACGCAGCCATCCGCCATGGGGTAACTGGTAGCCCGCGGGCCTTTGAAGCCCTGTAGTGCTGGTTCGAATCCAGCTGGCGGAGCTGCAAGGTTCGGGTCCTGGCCGGTCACGGTCAGGACCCGCTCTCATGTCCCCCCGGAAACGCCCCGGTATCCTGCGGATGTCCATCCCCCCACCTCCAACACAGCCGAAGGGCATCCCGTGAGCGCCAATCGCCCGGCAGCCGTCGTCGTTCTCGCAGCGGGTGAGGGCACCCGTATGAAGTCGGCCACACCGAAGGTCCTGCACGAGATCTGTGGTCGTTCCCTGGTGGGTCATGTGCTCGCCGCCGCCGGTGAGCTGGACCCGGCGAATCTCGTCGTCGTCGTGGGTCACGCCCGTGAGCAGGTGACCGCGCATCTCGCCGAGGTCGCCCCCGACGTGCGGACCGCCGTGCAGGCGGAGCAGAACGGCACGGGGCACGCCGTGCGGATGGGTCTGGAGGAGCTGGGCGGTTCCGTGGACGGGACCGTGGTCGTGGTGTGCGGCGACACCCCGCTGCTGACCGGTGAGACGCTGCGCCGGCTGTCCGAGACGCATGTGGCGGACGGCAATGCGGTGACGGTGCTGACGGCGGAGGTGCCGGACGCGACCGGGTACGGCCGCATCGTGCGGGACGGCTCCGGCGCGGTGACGGCGATCGTGGAGCACAAGGACGCGTCGGACGAGGTGCGGGCGATCCGGGAGATCAACTCGGGTGTGTTCGCGTTCGACGGTGCGCTGCTGGCGGACGCGCTGAAGAAGGTGCGTACGGACAACAGTCAGGGCGAGGAGTACCTGACGGACGTGCTGGGGATCTTGCGTGAGGCGGGGCACCGGGTGGGTGCGTCGGTGGCGGGGGATCACCGGGAGATCGCGGGGATCAACAACCGAGTGCAGCTGTCCGAGGCGCGGCGGATTCTGAATGACCGGTTGCTGACGGCGGCGATGTTGTCGGGCGTGACGGTGGTGGATCCGGCGTCGACGTGGGTGGACGTGACGGTGACGTTCGAGCGGGACGCGCTGGTGCACCCGGGGACGCAGCTGCATGGCGCCACGCATCTGGGTGAGGGCTGCGAGGTGGGTCCGAACACGCGGCTGACGGACACCCGGGTGGGTGCGGGGGCGCGTGTGGACAACACGGTGGCCGTGGGCGCCGATGTGGGTCCGGAGGCGTCGGTGGGTCCGTTCGCGTATCTGCGTCCGGGGACGCGGCTGGCGCGGAAGGGCAAGATCGGTACGTACGTGGAGACGAAGAACGCGTCGATCGGTGAGGGGTCGAAGGTTCCGCATCTGTCGTATGTGGGTGATGCGACGATCGGCGAGTACTCGAACATCGGTGCGGCGAGTGTGTTCGTCAATTACGACGGACAGGACAAACATCACACGACGGTCGGGTCGCACTGCCGGACGGGGTCGGACAACATGTTTGTTGCTCCTGTCACGGTCGGAGACGGTGCTTACACGGCCGCGGGCTCGGTGATCACGAAGGATGTGCCGCCCGGTTCGCTGGCGGTGGCCCGTGGTCAGCAGCGCAACATCGAGGGCTGGGTGGCTCGTAAGCGTCCGGGGAGTGCTGCCGCGAAGGCCGCGGAGGCGGCGTCGCGGGAGTCGGCCGGCGAGGACTGACCGGAGAGCGTCCCGTTCGGGACGGCGTACCGTGAGAGGTGCGGAAACGCGCACCCCACCAGCTGAGACACCTCTGAGGAGACAGTGCTGTGACCGGGATCAAGACGACCGGCGAGAAGAAGATGATGTTCTTCTCCGGCCGCGCCCACCCCGAGCTTGCCGAGGAGGTCGCCCAGCAGTTGGGTGTCGGGGTCGTCCCGACGAAGGCCTTCGACTTCGCGAACGGCGAGATCTACGTCCGGTATCAGGAGTCGGCCCGTGGCGCCGACTGCTTCCTGATCCAGAGCCACACGGCGCCGATCAACAAGTGGATCATGGAGCAGTTGATCATGATCGACGCGTTGAAGCGTGCGTCGGCCCGTTCGATCACGGTGATCGTGCCGTTCTACGGGTACGCCCGGCAGGACAAGAAGCACCGCGGCCGTGAGCCCATCTCGGCGCGTCTGATCGCGGATCTGATGAAGACGGCGGGTGCGGACCGTCTGCTGACGGTGGACCTGCACACGGACCAGATCCAGGGCTTCTTCGACGGCCCGGTGGACCATCTGTTCGCGCTGCCGCTGCTGGCGGACTACGTGGGCGCGAAGGTGGACCGCTCGAAGCTGACGGTGGTGTCCCCGGACGCCGGCCGTGTGCGGGTGGCGGACCGCTGGTGCGACCGGCTGGGCGCGCCGCTGGCGATCGTGCACAAGCGCCGGGACAAGGACGTGGCGAACCAGGTCACGGTGCACGAGGTGGTCGGTGAGGTGAAGGGCCGCGTGTGTGTGCTGGTGGACGACATGATCGACACCGGTGGCACGATCTGCGCCGCGGCGGACGCGCTGTTCGCGCACGGTGCGGAGGACGTGATCGTGACGGCGACGCACGGTGTGCTGTCGGGTCCGGCGGCGGATCGTCTGAAGAATTCGAAGGTGAGCGAGTTCGTGCTCACGAACACGCTGCCGACGCCGGGTGAGCTGAGCGAGAGCCTGGACAAGATCACGGTGCTGTCGATCGCGCCGACGATCGCGCGTGCGGCGCGTGAGGTGTTCGAGGACGGCTCGGTGACGAGCCTGTTCGACGAGCAGTAAGGGTTCTGCGGTCCGGCATCCGTTCGGCTGCCGGTGATCGTTTTGGGTACGGCCTCCTGGCCCGGGTAAACTGCACGAGTTGCTCGGCGAGGGAGGCCGTACCGCTTCTTCGGAAGCTTTCGTACGGCGGTCCGTTATCGACGCGCTCTTCGTAGCAGGCCGTTCGTGGCCGGGTGACCACGTCCGTTTCTGACTATGAGGAGTGATCATGTCCGAGGTGAAGATCGCCGCCGAGACGCGCAGCGAGTTCGGCAAGGGTGCCGCCCGCCGTATCCGTCGTGCCGACAAGGTTCCCGGTGTTCTGTACGGCCACGGTTCCGACCCGCTGCACCTGACCTTCCCGGGTCACGAGCTGCTGCTCGCCCTGCGTACGCCGAACGTCCTGATCGCGCTGGACATCGACGGCAAGTCCAACGAGCTGGCCATTCCGAAGGCCGTTCAGCGTGACCCGCTGAAGGGCTTCCTGGTCCACGTCGACCTGCAGCTGGTGCAGCGCGGTGAGAAGGTCCAGGTCGAGATCCCGGTGCAGGCCGAGGGCGAGCTGGCCCCGGGCGGCAACCTGCTGGAGCACGTCCTGGACGCGCTGCCGGTCGAGGCCGAGGCCACGCACATCCCGGAGAACGTGACCGTCTCCGTCGAGGGCCTGGAGGCCGGCGCCTCCGTCCTGGCCAAGGACATCGAGCTCCCCAGCGGTGTCACCCTCGCGGTGGACGGGGACACCGTGGTGCTGCAGATCCTGGCCGCGCAGGCGGAGGAGGCGCCCGAGGGCGCCGAGGAGGGCGAAGAGGCCGCCGAGGCCTGAGCCTTTCGGATCCAGTCGTCACGTCGGCCGCTGCTCCCGTGCGGGGGCGGCGGCCGACGCGTATGTGGGAGGAAGCGTGGGCGTGACGGAGGACGCGGCGGGCCCCTGGCTGATCGCCGGGCTGGGCAATCCGGGGCCGGGGTACGCGATGAACCGGCACAACGTGGGGTTCATGGTCGTGGACCTGCTGGCGGAGCGGATGGGCGGCCGGTTCAAGCGGGCGGCGAAGGCGCAGGCGCAGGTCGTGGAGGGCCGGATCGGGTCTCCGGGGCCGGGGAGCCGCCGGGTGGTGCTGGTGAAGCCGATGTCGTACATGAACCTGTCGGGCGGGCCGGTGAACGCGCTGCGGGAGTTCTACAAGGTGCCGCCGCAGCGGGTGGTGGCGGTCCACGACGAGCTGGACATCGACTACGGGACGCTGCGGCTGAAGCTGGGCGGCGGGGACAACGGGCACAACGGCCTGAAGTCGCTGACGGGCGCGTTCGGCCGTGACTACTACCGGGTGCGGTTCGGGATCGGGCGGCCGCCGGGGCGGATGCCGGTGGCGGACTACGTGCTGAAGGACTTCTCACCGGCGGAGCGCAAGGAGCTGGACTACTTCGTGGACCGGGCGGCGGACGCGGTGGAGTGCCTGGTGACGGAGGGTCTGGAGCGGGCGCAGAGCGCCTACAACTCCTGATACGCGGCCGAAGGTGACTTCGGCCGACATGTCACCTGGAGCCGCCCGCGGGAGTTGACCGGGCGCGAGGTCATGGCCAAAGATCGCGGCCATGCCTTCCGCTGTCCGTTCCTCGCGCGGTTCCTCCGCGCTGCGCTTCGGCCGGTTCACGGCGATGGGCGCTGTCGCCGTGCTGATCCTGATCGCCGGTGTGTGGGCGTCGTGGGGGACGGCGCAGCACGTGATGCTGACCAAGGGCCGTGAGCGCGGCACCGTCGAGGTGACGCGGTGCGCCGAGGACGCCTGCGAGGGCCCGTTCCGGCCGCTGTCGCCGGGCGCGCAGCCGCGCGAGAAGGTGGTGCTGGACGACACGGTGGCCGTGGAGAAGGGCCGTACCTACACGGTGGTGCTGAAGCCGGGCGCCTCTGAGGCGGTGCGCTCGGGTCCGGCCGGGGTGCTGTACGCGTGGGTGCCGCTCGGGGGCGCGCTGCTGCTGGCGTCGGTGGTGGTGGCGGGCGGTCTGCTGCGGACGCGGCTCGGGTGGGTGATGGCGCTGGCGGGCGCGGGGCTGCTGACGGCGGCGTTCGTGGCGCTGTAGTTCTGGACGTGAATGGGGCGGTGCCCTCCGGGTCGTGAGGATCCGGAGGGCACCGCCCCTTCGTCGTGTACCGGTCGTCAGCCGGTGTTGCGCAGGCCCGCCGCGACACCGTTCACGGTGAGCAGCAGGGCGCGGGAGAGCAGCGGGTCGGGCTGGTCGCCGGCGGCGGCCGCGTCGCGCTGGCGCTTGAGCAGGGCGACCTGGAGGTAGGAGATCGGGTCCAGGTAGGCGTCGCGGATGGCGAAGGTCTGCTTGAGGACGGGGTCGGCGTCCAGCAGTTCCCGCTCGCCGGTGACGCGCAGCACCTCGGTGACGGTGAGGTCGTGCTCGGCCTTGATGGTGTCGAAGACGTGCTTGAGCTCGTCCGGGACGAGGGTGTCGACGTAGTGCTGGGCGATCCGCAGGTCCGTCTTGGCGAGGGTCATCTCCACGTTGGAGATGAAGTTGCGGAAGAAGTGCCACTGCTCGTACATCTCGTCGAGCACGGTGTCGAGGCCGGCCTCGCGCAGTGCCTTGAGGCCGGAGCCGACGCCGAACCAGCCGGGGACGATCTGCCGGGACTGGGTCCAGCCGAACACCCACGGGATGGCGCGCAGGCCGTCGAGGGAGACGCCGGAGCCGGGGCGGCGGGAGGGCCGCGAGCCCAGGTGCAGTTCGGCGAGCTGGTCGACGGGGGTGGAGGCGAGGAAGTACGTCGGCAGGTCGGGGTCCTCGACGAAGGACCGGTAGGCGGCGTGGGCGGCGTCGGAGACGACGTCCATGGCGGCGTCCCAGCGGGCGAGGGCCTCGACGGACTGGCGGGGCGCGGTGTGCAGGGCGGAGGCCTGCAGGGTGGCGGCGACGGTCAGTTCGAGGTTCTCGCGGGCGAGGGACGGGATGAGGTACTTGTCGGAGATGACCTCGCCCTGCTCGGTGACCTTGATCTCGCCCTCGAGGGTGCCCCAGGGCTGGGCGAGGATCGCGTCGTGGGTGGGGCCGCCGCCGCGGCCGACGGTGCCGCCGCGGCCGTGGAAGAGGCGCAGGCGGACGCCGTAGCGGTGGGCGACGTCGCGCAGGCGGCGCTGGGCGCGGTGGATCTCCCACTGGCTGGTGGTGATGCCGCCGAACTTGGAGGAGTCGGAGTAGCCGAGCATGACCTCCTGGACGTCGCCCCTGAGCGCGACGAGGCGCCGGTAGGACGGGTCGGAGAGCATGTCCTCCAGGATGGTGTCGGCGGCCTTGAGCTCGTCGGTGGTCTCGAGGAGCGGCACGATGCCGATCTTGGCCCAGCCGGCGTGCAGGTCGATCAGGCCGGCCTCGCGGGCGAGGACGGCGGCGGCGAACACGTCGTCGGCGCCCTGGCACATGGAGATGATGTACGACTCGATGACCTCGGGTCCGAAGACCTCCAGGGCGCGCTTGACGGTCTGGAAGACGCCGAGGGTCTTCTCGCCGGCCTCGTCGACGGGCGCCGGGGTGGGCGCGAGGGGACGGCGGGAGCGCAGTTCCTTGGCGAGGAGCTTGGAGCGGTACTCGCGGGGCATGTCGGCGTAGCGCCAGGACTCCTCGCCGAGCCGGTCGAACAGCTGGCCGAGGGCGTGGTGGTGGGCGTCGGCGTGTTCGCGGACGTCCATGGTGGCGAGCTGGAGGCCGAACGCGGCGAGGGTGCGGATGGTGCGGGCGAGGCGTCCGTCGGCGAACAGGCCGCCGCGGTGCTCGCGCAGGGATGCCTGGATGATCCGCAGGTCGGCGATGAGCTCGCTGGTGCCGAGGTAGTCGCGGCCGGGCTCGTGCGGGGTGCCCTTGGCGAGGCGGAGCTTGGTGTTCTCCAGCTTCTGCCGGATGCAGGTGGCCTTGAGCCGGTAGGGCTCCTCGGCGTTGAGCCGCTTGTAGCGGGGGCTGATCTCGGGGAGCGCCTCGAGGTCGGCCTGGAGGGAGGTGAGCAGTTCCTCGGTGGCCCCGGTGTAGCGGATGGAGTTGGAGAGGAAGCCGCGCAGCTCGTCGATCATCTCCAGGGCGTCGTTGATGCCGTGTTCGTGCTGGAGGATCAGGACGTCCCAGGTGACCTGGGGGGTGACGTTGGGGTTGCCGTCGCGGTCGCCGCCGATCCAGGTGCCGAAGGTGAGCGGGCGGGTGTCGTCCGGGAGGTGGACGCCGACGCGCTCCAGCTCGGCGGTGAGGTCCTCCAGGACGTCGCCGACGGCGCCGGCGTGCAGCTCGTCGAGGTAGTAGATGGCGTTGCGGGCCTCGTCGGCGGGCTCGGGGCGCACCACGCGCAGTTCGTCCGTCTGCCAGACGAGGTCGATGTTCTCCGCCAGCCGGGTGTCGAGGCGGCGCCGGTCGGTGGCCAGGACGGGGGTCTCGAGGAGGGCGGCGATGCGGCGGAGCTTGTTGAGGACGGAGCGGCGGGCGGCCTCGGTGGGGTGGGCGGTGAACACGGGCCGCACGTTGAGGTGCCGCACGGTCTGCCGCAGGTGCTCGGGGTCGGCGTCCTTGAGCCGGTCGGCGGTGCGGGAGAGGAGGCCGCCCTCGGCGGCGCGGCGGGCGGCGAGTTCGCGTCCGCGGTGCACCTGTTCGGTGACGTTGGCCAGGTGGAAGTAGGTGGAGAAGGCGCGCACCAGCTTGGCGGCCGTCTCCAGCTCGGTGCCGCGCAGCAGCTCGGCGGCGGCCTCGCCGTCCTCGCGGGTGAGGCGGCGGACCTTCTCGACGAGGTCGAGGAGCTCCGGGCCCTCCTGCCGGACGAGCGTCTCTCCGAGGAGATCGCCCAGTCGGCGGATGTCGGCACGCAGTTCGGCGCTCGTCGTGGTGGTCTGGTCGTCGGCACTGCTCACAGGTGCGGCTCCTTGCAGTGTTGGAAGCTCGTCTGGGAGGGAACCCGGACGAGCGTCTCGCGCGGCGTGCGCCGCTTGCGGGCCGGACGTCCGGGAAGAAATCAGAGCGGACCGCGCTGTCCGACCGACTTCCAAGGATAGGTGTCGAGCCGGACGCGCTGGCCCACGGGCTCTTGCCGCGGGGCGACGCACTGCCATACTTACGATGCCGTAGGTTACGGGACCGTAGGAAAGCGATGCGGTTCCGGCGGCCCGGCACCTTCCCTCAGTCCACATACCCCACAGGGGAACGCATGACCTCAAGCTCCGACGTGCTCGACGAAGCCACGCAGCAGTCCCGGTCCGACGACACCGCACCCTCCGCCACGCTGGGCGGGGAGCGGAAACGGTCCATCGAGCAGATCACGCTGCTCCTCTTCATCGTCGTCCCCTTCCTCGCGCTGCTGGCGGCCGTGCCGCTGGCGTGGGGCTGGGGGGTGAGCTGGCTGGACCTCGGCCTGCTGGTCTTCTTCTACTTCCTGGGATGCCACGGCATCACCATCGGCTTCCACCGTCACTTCACGCACGGCTCGTTCAAGGCGAAGCGGCCGCTGAAGATCGCGCTGGCCGTCGCCGGTTCGATGGCCGTCGAGGGACCGCTGGTGCGCTGGGTGGCCGACCACCGCAAGCATCACAAGTTCTCCGACGCGGAGGGCGACCCGCACTCGCCGTGGCGGTACGGGGAGACCATCCCCGCGCTCGTCAAGGGCCTGTGGTGGGCGCACATCGGGTGGATGTTCGACGAGGAGCAGACGCCGCAGGACAAGTACGCGCCGGATCTGATCAAGGACCCGACGCTGCGGCGGATCTCCCGGCTGTTCGTGCTGTGGACGGTGCTGTCGCTGGCGCTGCCCGCGCTGATCGGCGGTCTGGCGACCATGTCGTGGTGGGGCGCCTTCACCGGCTTCTTCTGGGGTTCACTCGTCCGGGTGGCTCTGCTGCACCATGTGACCTGGTCGATCAACTCGATCTGCCACGCCGTCGGCAAGCGTCCGTTCAAGTCGCGGGACCGTTCGGGCAACGTGTGGTGGCTGGCGGTGCTGTCGTGCGGTGAGTCCTGGCACAACCTGCACCACGCCGACCCGACGTCCGCGCGCCACGGTGTGGAGCGCTGGCAGGTGGACTCCTCGGCGCGGCTGATCCGCTGGTTCGAGCAGCTGGGCTGGGCGTACGACGTGCGGTGGCCGTCACGCTCGCGTATCGATTCGCGCCGTGTGAGCACGGATGGCGCCGCCCGGCGCGGGAAGGAACCCGCCGAGGCGGCATGATGGTCGCCGTGGCGACCGACTCCAGCACCCCAAGCAATGACAAGCCGCGGCGTGCGCGCCGCACCCGGATGACCGGTGCCGAGCGCCGCCAGCAGCTGCTGGAGATCGGCCGCACCCTCTTCGCGGCGAAGGGGTTCGAGGGCACGTCGGTGGAGGAGATCGCGGCGAAGGCCGGGGTCTCCAAACCCGTGGTGTACGAACACTTCGGCGGCAAGGAGGGGCTGTACGCGGTCGTGGTGGACCGTGAGATGCGGCGGCTGCTGGACATGGTGACCGGCTCGCTGACGGCCGGTCATCCCCGGGAGCTGTGTGAGCAGGCGGCGTTCGCGCTGCTGGACTACATCGAGGAGTACACGGACGGGTTCCGCATCCTGGTCCGTGACTCCCCCATCCCCCAGTCGACGGGGTCCTTCGCCTCGCTGATCTCGGACATCGCCACCCAGGTGGAGGACATCCTGGGCCGCGAGTTCAAGTCGCGCGGCTTCGACCCGAAGCTGGCCCCGCTGTACGCGCAGGCGCTGGTGGGGATGGTGGCGCTGACCGGCCAGTGGTGGCTGGACGTGCGCAAGCCGAAGAAGGCGGAGGTGGCCGCCCATCTGGTGAACCTGGCCTGGCACGGCCTGGACGGCCTGGAGCCGAAGCCGCGGCTGATAGGCCACCGCAAGTCCTAGCTCCGTACGGGCTCCAGGAACTCCAGGCGGTTGCCGACGGGGTCCTCGCTGTAGAAGCGGCGGTGGCCGGGGAGCAGGCCGTCCCAGGTGACAGGTGCTCCGTGGGCGGCCAGCCGGGCGGCGTACGTCTCGATGCCGGTGACCCGCAGACCGGGGTGGGCCTTGCGGGCGGGCCGGAAGTCCCGCTCGATCCCGAGGTGGAGCCGTACGTCCCCGGCCTCGAACCAGCAGCCGCCGCGTGCGGCGAGGGCGGGCGGCTTGGGCGTCTCGGTCATGCCGAGGACGCCGGTGTAGTAGGCGCGCAGCCGGTCCTCGGATCCGGGCGGTGCGGCGAGCTGCACATGGTCGACGGCGGTCAGCATCGGTTTTCAGCCCTCCTTGACGGCGACGGCGAAGACGCGGCGGAACCGGAACGGGGTGCCGTGCGCGGTGGCCGGATAGGCCTCGCGCAGGGCGGCGCGGTACTCGGCGAGGAACTCCTCGCGGGCCGCGGGGTCGTCGTCGAGGGCGGTGAGGACGGGACGCAGCCCAGTGCCCTTCACCCAGTCGAGCACGGGGTCCTCCCCCGTCAGCAGATGGACGTACGTCGTCTCCCAGGCATCCACGGTGCAGCCGAGGGCGGCCAGGCGGTCCAGGTATCCCTCGGGCGGCAGCACGGCGTCCTCGTGGCGCAGCACCCCGGACAGGCGGTCCCGCCATCGCGGGGAGGCGGCGAGGTCGCGCATCAGGGTGTGGCTGGGGGCGCCGAAGTTGCCGGGCACCTGGAGGGCGAGGACCCCGCCGGGCACGAGCCCGTCGATCCACGCGCCGAACCGTTCCACATGCCCGGGCACCCACTGCAGGGTGGCGTTGCTGACGATGAGGTCGTACGGCTTCTCGGGCGTCCAGGTGCGGACGTCGGCGTGGGCGAAGTCGAGGCGGCCGCCTCCGGCGGTGGGGCCCTCGTGGTCGGCGCGGGCCTTGTCGAGCATCTCCGGGGAGTTGTCGTAGCCGGTGATGCGGGCGGCGGGCCAGCGGCCGGCGAGGAGGGCGGTGACGTTGCCGGCGCCGCAGCCGAGGTCGGCGACGCGGGGCGGGTCGCCGGGCAGGCCGGGGACGCGGGCGAGCAGGTCGGTGAAGGGCCGGGTGCGGTGCCCGGCGTGACGCAGGTACTGGGCGGGGTCCCAGACGGGACGGGCGGCTGCGGCGGACACGGGACCTCCCGGATGGCGGATCGGCGTACCCCCAGCGTGCCGCCCGAATCATCTCGACGTCAAGAAGATTGACATCAAGAGACTTCACATCGACACAACCACTACACTGATCCTTATGGAGGACGAGGTCGATCGGCTGGTCGCAGCGTGGCGCCGGGAGCGCCCGGACCTCGACGTGGAACCGCTCGAGGTGCTCAGCCGGGTCAGCAGACTGGCCCGGCACCTGGACCGCGCACGCCGCCTCGCCTTCACCGAGCACGGCCTGGAGTCCTGGGAGTTCGACGTGCTGACCGCGCTGCGCCGCGCGGGCACCCCGTACCAGCTCTCCCCCGGACAGCTCCTCACGCAGACGCTCGTCACCTCGGGCACGATGACCAACCGCATCGACCGGCTCACCAAGAAGGGCCTGGTGGAGCGGCTGCCGGACCCCAGTGACCGGCGGGGTGTGCTGGTGCGGCTGACCGACGAGGGCAAGGACCGCGCGGACCAGGCACTGGCCGGTCTGCTCGCCCAGGAGCGGGCGATCCTCGGCGAGCTGACGCGCGCCCAGCGGGTGGAACTGGCGGGGCTGCTACGCCAGTTGACCGCCCCGTTCGACAACATCCCCGGATAGGTCCACGGGTCCGACCCCGGCCCGCCGCGCGAGGGCGACGGCGGCCAGCGTGGAGTGCACACCCAGCTTGCCGAGGACGTTCTGCATGTGGGTCCGCACGGTGTGCGGGGACAGGTACAGCCGCTCGGCGACGGCCTTGCGTCCCAGTCCGGCGACCATGCAGCGCAGCACCTCCCGCTCGCGCGGGGTGAGCGACTCCACGAGCCGTTCGCTCTCCGTGCGGTGGCGCCGGGCGGCGGTCAACTCCCGCAGCACGCCGGTGAGCAGCGCGGGCGGCAGATGGGTCTCGTCGCGCAGCACGCCGCGGATGACGGTGAGCAGCCGGCTCAGTGAGCAGTCCTTGGCGACCCAGCCGGAGGCGCCCGCCTGCAGGGCGAGGGCGGCACGGGCCGGGTCGTCCTTCTCGGCGAGCACGACGACCCGCACCTGCGGGTGCGCGGAACGCACGCCGCCCACCAGGGAGATGCCGTCCACGGCGCCGTCCTCGTCGACGGCCTGCACGGGCACGGCGGAACGCCCGTCCGGCACCGGGACGCCCAGGTCGGCGTCGACGAGCATGACGTCGAACCGCCGCCCCTCGGCCGCCGCCCGCTCCAGACAGCGCAGCGCGGCCGGGCCGCTGCCCGCCGCGGACACGTCGACGTCGGGCTCCGCGGCCAGCGCCGCGGCCAGCGACTCGGCGAAGATGCGGTGGTCGTCGACGACCAGGACTCGAATGCGAACCACGTAACCCCCTTCCCCATGCTCTTCCCAGAGCAGGGGACTACCCCGTCGCCGGTGGACGACACCGGCGCGGACACGGCACCGAGGCCCCCGTGGCTTTTCCTCGCCGGAAGCGGGACGGGCCGGCGTCGTCCGCACGGCCGCCGCCGCGCGACGACCGCTTCCCCCGCCCCGGACGCCGTGCCCGGCTGTCTCGCCCCCTGAACGCACGCCGGCCCCCACCGGCGCTGTTCATCAGAGTACGGGCGGGGGCCCGGAGCGGAAGCTGATTTGCAGAACTTGCGGCCTTCCGCGTTTATGGTGTGCCGCATGTTTCGTCTCGAGACAGAAGTCGACAAGGCCCGACGCGATCTGCTCCACAGGCGGCTCCGGGACACCAACACGGCGTCCTCCCCGGTCCTGCGCGCCCTCCGCGGAACCCCCGCCGAGCGTGAATCCCCTTTGCACGTGTGGGCTTTGGACGCGAACGGCGCCCTCGCGGGCGGCCTGGTCGGCCACACCTGGACGACATGGCTCCACGTCACCTACCTCTGGGTCGACACACCCCACCGGGGCACGGGCCTCGGCACGGCCCTCCTGTCCGAGGCGGAACGCCTGGCCGTCGCGGACCGCGCCTGCACGCACGCCCGCGTGGAGACGTGGGACTTCCAGGCCCCGGACTTCTACAAGAAGCGGGGGTACGAGGTGGTGTGCGTGATCCCCGACTATCCGCCGGGGGTCACGGAGTACACGTTGACGAAGAGGCTGAGGTGACACCGCCGCCGACGCACGCCGTTAACATGCGAGTTCGATGATCGGCGTGAGGGCGGGGGACGGTGCGGGTGCTGACGAAGAGGGCTGTCGCCGTGATGGCGGCCGCCGTACTGCTGTCCGGGTGCGGCGACGGGGAACCGGACGCCCGGAAACCGTCGGAGACACCGACGGCGAGCGCGGCTGCGAAGCCGGCCGCTGCCACGTCCGCCGCGGTCCAGGCGGACGTCCGGGCGGGTCTCGCGGCGGGCGGTTTCGACGCGCCGCGCTTCACCCGGAACGAGGCCAACGGCCCGTTCACGGCGTGTGTGCTGACCGCCGTGGTGTCCACGGCGGCGGATCCCGACCGGGAGGACACCGCGCGGCTGGCCGCCGAGATGAAGCGCCGGGGCTGGACACAGACCGAGTTCTGGGCGGAGGACGGCATGCAGATGCTGTCGCTGACGAAGACGCCGTGGACGCTGGACGTCGGCGGCGGGACCGTCCCGGAGGACCAACTCGCACTCCCCGAGGGGGAACCCGCTCAGGACTTCACGGGGCTCTTCCTCTCCATGGCCGACCGCGCCTGCCAGGACCGGGTGCTCGCGGGCCGGACCCCTACCGGTTGAGGATCTCCTCGATCCTTTCGGCCACCTTCTCCGCCTGGATGTCCCGCCCTTTCTCGTTGGGGTGGGCGTACCACGGCAGGTGGTTCGGGGAGTGTTCCAGGAGGCCGCCGATGGCCCTGTCGGCGCCGTCGCATGCCGTGTTCGTGGCCGTGCGGGCGTAGAGGTCGACGAAGTCGGCGTCGTGGGCCGCGGCGGCCTCCTTCGTCACCTCGTCCAGTCGCTGCTGGATGCGGTCCATGACCGGCATGGCGGCCTGGGGGACGTCGGCGAGGGGCAGTTGGGTCTGGCCCGGGGCCGGGGTCAGGCACTTGGTGGTGTCCTCGGGGACCAGTCGGGGGTAGCCGACCAGGACGGGGGTCGCCTTCGGGGAGAGGTTCCGGATGTTTCCCAGCATCCGGTTCAGGTCCACTTCGACCTGTGCGAATCGCCCGTCCAGCCACAGCCTTCCGTCGCCCGACTCGAAGAACTCGCCGCACTCGGACGCCGGTTCGGCCGGGGCCACCGGCTCTCCCGGCAGCAGGGACTGGTTCCGCAGTGCCGCCGAGCACTGTTTCAGGACGCTGTTGAAGCCCAGCGTGTTGCCGCCCACCGTGCCCACGGCCAGGCGGGTGTCGCTCGTGAGCGCGGCCTGCTGCGGCGGGACCTCCCCGCGGCTGAAGGGCAGCTCCTGCTTCTCCCAGAAGTGGTGGACGCGCGCTCCCGAGCAGGAGACGTCCGCCTGGACGTCGAGCGTGACGCCCTTGTCCGCGAGGCGCCGGGTGGCGACGGCGGGGTGGTTCTCCGCCGACCGGAAGCAGAAGGCCGCGTCGAGGCTCTCGTCGCTGAGGGGCGGGACGCCGTAGTTGGCGGTGTAGGAGTCGCCGAAGAAGACGGTCGGTACAGGGGCGGCGGGTGCCGCGCCGGCGCCCACTGCCGGGGCGGCGAGCGCCGCGCAGACGCCCAGTGCGATGGCCGCATACATGCCTGTGCCCTTTCGTCGCGGCCCACGAGGAGCACAACGGATTGCCACTTTCCGTATTCAGTCATATACGGAAGGTGGCAATCCAGTCGCCGTGTGCCGCAACCGGGCGACTACCGCACCCGCCGCGCCCCCGCCGAAGGCACCGCCTCGAAGACGCGCGGCGTCTTGAAGCCCGCCGACGCGAACGCCTCCTCCACCGCCTTCGTGATCACCGGGACGTCCGCCTCCTCCGCCAGCACGATCGCCGAGCCGCCGAAGCCGCCGCCCGTCATACGGGCGCCCAGGGCGCCGGCGGTGACCGCCGTGTCGACGACCAGGTCGAGCTCGGGGCACGACACGCGGAAGTCGTCGCGCAGCGAGGCGTGGCCCTCGATCAGGAGGGGGCCGATGGCGCGGGTGTCGCCCGACTCCAGGAGGGAGACGACCTGCTCGACGCGGTGGTCCTCGGTCACCACGTGGCGGACCAGACGGCGGACCTCCTCGTCGTCGCCGAGGCGGACCAGTGCCGCGTCCAGCTCCTCGTACGGCACGTCCCGCAGGGCGTCGACGCCGAGCAGGGCCGCGCCCTTCTCGCAGCCCTCGCGGCGCTTGCCGTACTCGCCCTCGCTGTGGCTGTGCTTGACCTGCGTGTCGACGACGAGCAGGCGCATGCCCTCCGCCGCCAGGTCGAAGGGGATCTGACGCTGGGACAGGTCGCGGGTGTCGAGGAACAGGGCGTGGCCGGCCTCGCAGCAGGCGGACGCGGTCTGGTCCATGATGCCGACGGGCGCGCCGACGTAGACGTTCTCCGCGCGCTGGGACAGCCGGGCGAGCTGCCAGCCGCGCAGGCCGAGGCCGAAGAGGTCGTTCAGCGCGAGGGCGACGACGACCTCCAGGGCGGCCGAGGAGGACAGGCCGGCGCCGGACGGGACGGTGGACGCGAGGTGGACGTCCGCGCCGGTGACGGCGTGTCCGGCCTCGCGCAGCGCCCACACCACGCCCGCCGGGTAGGCGGTCCAGCGCTTGTCGGACTCGGGGGTGAGGCCGTCCACCGTCAGTTCGACGACCGGGCCCTCCACGTCGGCGGAGTGCAGGCGCAGCACGCCGTCGTCCCGCCGGGACACCGCGGCGACGGCGGTGTGCGGCAGGGCGAACGGCATGACGAAGCCGTCGTTGTAGTCGGTGTGCTCGCCGATGAGGTTGACCCGGCCGGGTGCCGCCCACACCCCGTCGGGCGCGCTCCCGTACAGCTCCTCGAACCGTGCGGCGACGGCTTCCGCGGCGGCCGCGCTGGACTCGCTCATGCCCTGACCCCTGACCCTTCGTTGCCTTCTAGTTGCCGCGCTGCTGCGCGAACTCCCACGCGTCCGCGACGATCCCCTCGAGGTCGGCGCGTGACGGGTTCCAGCCGAGCTTCTCGCGGGCCGTGGCGGCGGACGCCACCAGGACCGCGGGGTCGCCGCCCCGGCGCGGTGCGACGACCTCGGGGACCGGGTGCCCGGTGACCTTGCGGACGGTCTCGATCACCTCGCGGACCGAGAAGCCGTTGCCGTTGCCGAGGTTGCAGATCAGGTGCTCGCCGGGCGTGGCCGCCTTCAGCGCGAGCAGGTGCGCCTCGGCCAGGTCGGCGACGTGGATGTAGTCGCGGACGCAGGTGCCGTCGGGCGTCGGGTAGTCGTCGCCGTAGACGGAGATCGCCTCGCGCCGGCCCTGGGCGACCTGGAGGACCAGGGGGATGAGGTGCGACTCGGGGTCGTGACGCTCGCCGTACGCGCCGTACGCGCCGGCGACGTTGAAGTAGCGCAGGGAGACCGCGCCGAGTCCGTGGGCCTGCGCCTCGCCGGTGATCATGTGGTCGACGGCGAGCTTCGAGGCGCCGTAGGGGCTGGTGGGGCGGGTGGGGGCGGTCTCCGGGATCGGGACCTGCTCCGGCTCGCCGTACGTGGCGGCCGTGGAGGAGAACACCAGGCGGCGCACCCCGGCCTCGCGCATGGCGCCGAGGAGCGCCATGGTTCCGCCGACGTTGTTGTCCCAGTACTTCTCCGGCTTCTGCACGGACTCGCCGACCTGGGAGAAGGCGGCGAAGTGCAGCACGCCGTCGTACGAGGAGTCCAGCCACTTGGCGGCGTCGCGGATGTCGCCCTCGACGAACGCGGCGCCCGCGGGGACGCCCTCGCGGAAGCCGGTGGAGAGGTTGTCGAGCACGACGACCTCGTGCCCGGCCTCGACCAGATGCTGGGCGACGACGCTGCCCACGTACCCCGCGCCCCCGGTGACCAGGTACTTCCCGCTCATGAACTCGCTACCTCTCGCAGTCGCCCGGCCGCGCGCTCCGGCGGCACGTCGTTGATGAACACGTTCATGCCGGATTCGGAGCCCGCGAGGAACTTAAGCTTGCCGGACGTACGGCGAATGGTGAAAAGCTCCAGGTGCAGCGCGAAGTCGTCGCGGGTGACGCCCTCGACGTCGTCCAGGGGGCCGAACGGGGCCTGGTGCCAGGCGGCGATGTACGGGGTGGGCGGCTCGTTCTCCCCGAAGATCCGGTCGAAGCGCCGCAACAGTTCCAGGTACACCCGGGGGAACTCCGCGCGCGCCGCCTCGTCGAGTCCGAGCAGGTCGGGCACCCTGCGCTTGGGGTACAGGTGGACCTCGTACGGCCAGTGCGCCGCGTACGGCACGAACGCCACCCAGTGTTCACCCTCAAGGACGACCCGCTCGCCGGCGCGTTCCCGCTCGACCACGGCGTCGAACAGGTTCTCCCCGCCCGTCGCCTCCTTGTGCGCCGCCACCTGGCGCAGCATCAGGGCGGTGCGGGGAGTGGTGAAGGGGTAGGCGTAGATCTGCCCGTGGGGGTGCTGGAGCGTGACGCCGATCTCGGCGCCGCGGTTCTCGAAGCAGAACACCTGTTCAACGGAGGGCAGATGCGACAGCTCGGACGTCCGGTCCGTCCAGGCGTCCAGCACCAGCCGTGCCTGCCGTTCGCTCAGTGCGGCGAAGGAGGCGTCGTGGTCGGAGGTGAAGCAGACGACCTCGCAGCGGCCGGAGTCCCCGGCGAGCGAGGGGAAGCGGTTCTCGAAGACCACCACGTCGTACGACGAGTCGGGGATCTCGCTCAGCCGGTCGCCCTCCGAGGGGCACAGCGGGCACTCGTCGGCCGGCGGGTGATACGTACGGCCCTGCCGGTGCGAGGCGACGGCGACGAAGTCGCCCAGGAGCTCGTCGCGGCGGATCTCGGACGTGGTCACGGTGGCGTCCAGCGGACGGCGGTCGACCGCGTCGCGCACGGTGTCGTCGGCGAGGTCGTAGTAGATGAGCTCCCGTCCGTCGGCCAGCCGGGTCGAGGTCTTCTTCACTGTGGCACTCCTCCGCACCCGCCAGTCACTCAACACAATCGAACATAACACATCACAACTCACCAACCAGCGGTGCTCATCACGATCAAACAAAGAACGTGTACGAACGTGTTCAATAACTGAACACGGAGGCGTAGATTCCGCGTCGGATCAGTTCGCGAACGAAGCGAGTGTGTATGCATACCCCCACATACCTGGCCTCAGGGCTTCGGCTCCCCACCAACTGGCTGGACTACACGATCCTCGGGATCTACTTCCTCGTCGTGCTGGGCATCGGCTTCGCCGCCCGCCGGTCGGTCAAGACGAGCCTGGACTTCTTCCTGTCCGGGCGCTCCCTGCCCGCCTGGGTGACCGGACTGGCGTTCATCGCGGCCAACCTCGGCGCCACCGAGATCCTCGGCATGGCCGCGAACAGCGCGCAGTACGGCGTCTACACCACACACTGGTACTGGATCGGCGCCATCCCCGCGATGGTGTTCCTGGGCCTCGTGATGATGCCGTTCTACTACGGCTCCAAGGTCCGCTCGGTCCCCGAGTTCCTGCTGCTGCGCTTCGACAAGGCGGCGCACCTGCTGAGCTCGATCCTGTTCGCCGCGGCCGCCATCCTGATCGCGGGCGTCAACCTCTACGCCCTCGCGATCGTCGTCGAGGCGCTCCTCGGCTGGCCGCAGTGGGTGGCCATCGTCGTCGCCGGCTTCTTCGTCCTCGCCTACATCACCCTGGGCGGTCTGTCCTCGGCGATCTACAACGAGGTCCTGCAGTTCTTCGTCATCCTCGCCGCGCTCATCCCCATCACCGTGCTCGGCCTCAGGAGCGTCGGCGGCTGGGACGGCCTGACCGACAAGCTCACCGCCTCCCACGGCGACAACTTCGTCACCGCCTGGGGCGGCACCGGCATCGGCAGCGACAACCCGCTCGGCGCCAACTGGCTGACCATCGTCCTCGGCCTCGGCTTCGTCCTCTCCTTCGGCTACTGGACGACCAACTTCGCCGAGGTGCAGCGCGCGCTGTCCGCGAAGAACCTCTCGGCGGCCCAGCGCACCCCGCTGATCGCCGCGTTCCCGAAGATCTTCATCGTCTTCCTGGTGATGATCCCCGGCCTGGTCGCCGCCGTGCTGGTCCCCAAGATCGGCACCAGCGGCTCGGACCTGCAGTACAACGACGCCATCCCGTACCTGATGCAGCAGCTCCTGCCCAACGGTGTGCTCGGCATCGCCGTGACCGGTCTGCTCGCCGCGTTCATGGCGGGCATGGCGGCGAACGTCTCCTCCTTCAACACCGTCTTCACCGCCGACATCTGGGCGAAGTACGTGGTGAAGGGCCGCGAGGACTCCTACTACGTGCGCTTCGGCCGCCTGATCACCGCGATCGGCGTGCTCGCGTCCATCGGCACGGCGTTCCTGGCCAGCTCGTTCTCGAACATCATGGCCTACCTGCAGACGCTGTTCTCCTTCTTCAACGTGCCGATGTTCGTCGTCTTCATCATCGGCATGTTCTGGAAGCGGGCGTCCATGAAGTCCGGCTTCTGGGGCCTCATCGCGGGCACCACCGCGGCGATGGTGAACTACTTCTGGATCTACAAGCAGGGCATCATCGACATCCCCTCCGACCAGGGCGCCAACTTCGTCTCCGCGATCGCGGGCTTCGTCGCGGGCGCGGTCGTCATGGTCGCGGTGTCGCTGTTCACGGCGCCCAAACCCGCCGCCGAGCTGCAGGGTCTGGTCTACGGCACCCGCTCGCCCGGCATGGCGGAGCCGCCCGCGGAGGGCGACGACGCGTGGTACCGCAAGCCGGCGCTGCTGGGCTGGGGCGCTGTGGTTCTGGCTGCCGCCTGCTACATCCCGTTCTCGTTCTGACCGCGGGAGGATTGAGAGAGCATGTCCGATCACTACTCCGAGGCCGATCTCCAGAAGGAGATCACCGAGCTGGAGACCAAGTCCGCGACGGCCGCGCGGTTGTTCGACATCCGGCGGATCATCGGTGGGCTGTTCGTCGTGTACGGGGTGATCGTGATGATCGCCGGGTTCACGGCGTCCGATGCCGACATCGAGAAGGCGGAGGGGGTCAACATCAACCTGTGGACGGGGGTGGGGATGCTGATCCTCGGGCTCCTGTTCCTCCTCTGGCTCTGGCTCCGCCCGACGGTCCCGCCGCCGGCGGCGCCTGACGAGGACGCGTCCTCTTCTTGACGCACGCTGCTTTTCCACACGGGGTGTGCGGTCTCCTGTACGGGGGTTGCACACCCCGTGTGCATGGGGGGGCGCCCGCGTGGGTGCAGGACGGCCTCGCCAGCCCCGGGGGTGGCCCCGTCGCCCCAGCCGTACGACTGCCCGCAGTCGGCGAGGACAACAGCCACCGGCGTGGGTGCGGGCCGGGGGGTGCCGGCGCACCTCGGCGCCAACGAGGCGCCGCCGCGCCCACCCGTGCCGCCCTAGGCGGCACGATTGCCCGCAGTTGGCGGGGGGTGTGCCCCGCCACCGATGTCCGTGTAGCCGCCCGCGGCGGGGAGGGGACGGGGTGGGGGTGGGCGCCCGCAGCGGCTGGCGCGTCCACGCCCTGGGCCTCTCGAGACACACTCTCGCGCGCCAGACCGAGGACGACCACCCCCACCGCGGCCCCGCACCACCACCCCACCGTGGGCGCTACAGCAACCCCCACCGGACAGGTGGATGCGCCGCAGGCGTCACACCTCAGCCCCCACCAGGCGCCGGGAGGCCACCGGACCCCAACCCCACCGAACAGACCCCCGCGCCGCGGGCCACGCAGGCGTCACGACCGCGTCGACGCCCGGTCCAGCAACCCCGTCCGCGCCGCCAACGCCGCCGCCTCCAGCCGCGACCCCACCCCCAGCTTCATCAGCACCCTCTGCACATGCGTCCGGGCAGTGGACGGCGCGATCCCCATCCCCGCCGCGATCAGCCTCGTGTCCTCCCCCTCCGCGACCCTCACCAGCACCTCAACCTCCCGAGGCGTCAGCATCGACAGCAGCCGCGCGCCCTCGTCATCAGGCTGAGCCGCAGGATTCAGCAGCTCCCCGAACGCCCCCTGCAGCAACGCGGGCGCCACCGCCGCCTCCCCCGCCCGCGCCTTCAGCATCGCCCGCTCGACCCCCTCGATCCGCTCGTCGTGCCGCACGTACCCCGACGCCCCCGCCGCGAACGCCGCCGCGATCCCCCGCGGTGACGGCACCGGCCCCAGCACCACGACCGCCACCTGCGGCCGCTCCCGCTTGATCTTCACGACCGGGTCGAACGTCCCGGCCTCCGCCGGCGCCGCCGTCCCCAGCAGACAGACCTCCGGCGCCCTGCTGATCACCAGGTCCGCGGCCCCCGCCGCGGGCGCCGCCGCGGCCAGCACCCTGTGCCCTCGCAGCTTCAGCGCCGAGGCGAGCGCCTCGGCGAGCAGTCGGTGGTCGTCGACCACCATCAGCCGCACTCCCATCGGACAACCATCCCCCCAGACAACACACCCCCGGATGCCCCCGGAAGCTACACGCTTGTTCGACGTCGCGCTCCCCCTACCGGCGAGAATCGCCCCGGAACGCCGAAATTCTCGTGTTCGATGGCGAAGAGCGCGTGATGAGCGGTACGCGAACGACCCCGTCCCTGAGCAGGGACGGGGCCGTCAACGAAGGCACAAGCGTGACAGCGAACGATCACTCCGTGCCGAAGGCGATCACCGAGTACTCCTCCTCCCGGCTCGTGAAGTCACTCGCGTACACGGAGGACATGTACAGCCCGCCCTGACCGAACTGGATCTCCGAGTAGTCCGGCGACATCCGCGACTCCACGTCGCGCACCGCCTCCGTCGACGGGTTCTCCATCAGGAGCGTCTCCTTGAAGGACTCGCCGTCGATGCTGACGACCTGCCCGCCCTTGTCGTACGGGGGCCGCTTGTAGGCGATGACGTTGGGGCCGTCCATGCGCAGCGGGAAGATCTCGTAGTTCTCGCCGGCGTCGGCGCGCTGGCCGGTCTGCTTGCCGGTGGCCAGGTCGAACGCGACGACCTCGTTGGTCTGGCTGTAGCCGTCGCCGCCGCTGTCGTGCTCCTCGGTGGCGATGTACAGCCGGTCGTTGCCGACCGTCACGCCCGTGCAGCTCTCCACCTTGTAGATGGCGTCGCAGCGGGCGGCGAACTCGTCGCCCGGCGCGGACAGGCGGGCGCGCAGCTTGCCGGTCTTGTTGTCGATGGAGAAGAAGTCCGAGATGCCGCTGCCGTCACCGGCGCTGTCGCCGACGTCGGCGGCCACCACGAGCGGGTCGGTGGAGACGACGGCCGCGTACTCGATGCCCTCGTCCATCTTGTACTCGGCGAGGATGTCGCCCGACTTGGGGTCGACGTTCTGGATGTGCAGCTGACGCTGGTCGTACGAGCCGCACTTGCGGACCGCGACGAGCTTGGCGCCGCCGCCGTACCCGGCGTCGTAGCAGGAGTCGGACGTCTTGGGCGCCCAGCGCTCGTCACCGGAGGCGAGGTCCCAGGCGGCGCCGCCGCTGGTGGAACCGGCCGCGACGGTGCCGCCGCCGATCGTCACGTTGTTGAAGCTGACCGGCATGGTGCCCGACTTGGCGGTCTTGGTCCACAGCTTGGTGCCGGCCGCCAGGTCGACCACCGCGACCTCGGTGCAGGACTGGGGGTCCGTCTTGCTCGGCATGGCCGGCTTGTGGACGATCGCGGTCCTGTTGTCCTCGGTGACGTGCGAGGTCGCCGCGCACACCGGACCGGGGAGGTCAAGGGTCCACTTCTTGGTGCCGGTCTTGCGGTCGTAGCCGGTGATCTCCGACAGGCCGCTCTTGGCGTAGACGGAGTCGGTCAGCCAGGAACCGGCGATCGGAATGGTCGAGACGCCCTTGGGCACCTTGGGCGAGGGCACCTGGAAGAGCACCTTGGACCCGGTGGCGGCGGGCGCCTTCTCCTCGGCCTTCCCGGTGGTGGTGCCTCCGTCGCCGGAGCCGCCCTCCTTGCCGTCGCCCTCGCCGCCCTTGGTGTCGCCGCCCTCGGCGGTGGTCTGCTTGTCGTCGTCCTTGCCGGACGAGTTCGCGTACCAGACGCCGCCGCCGACGATCAGCGCGATCGCGACGACCGCCGACACGATGATGGCGACCTGGGCGTTGACCTTCCGGCCGCCGCCGCCCTGTCCGGCCTGCGCCTGCATCGGCACGGTCGGCTGCGCGTAGCCGTACGGCGGCTGCTGCCCGTACGGTCCCGGCTGCTGCGGCTGGCCGTAGGGACCGGGCTGGCCGTACGGACCGGGCTGCTGGGCCGGGTAGCCGTAACCGGCGGGCGGCTGCGGCTGCTGCGGGTAGCCGTAGCCGGGCCCCTGCGGGGGCGTCGGCGGCGCGGCGGGCGGCGGGGTCCCCGGCGCCTGCGGGTAGCCGTAGCCCGGCTGCGGGGCCTTGTTCAGATCAGGTCCGGCGGGCGGCTGCGCGGGCGGGGTGGGGGGCGCCGAGGGCGCCGGAGTCTGCGGCTCCGACGGGTCCTGCGGCGGCCCGAACCCCGGCTGCTGCGGGGGCTGGTTGGGCGGCGGAGGCGGCTGGGTCATGGCGTGGATACCTCAGGGGAAGGGGACGACGGGCGGTCGGAGAGTGACGCGGGCTGCGCTCACGGGCCTCACTTGCCGTAGGCGAGCATCAGCTTCTCCTTCGCGTCGTCGTTGCCGTTCAGCCGGGTGGTCGACAGGTAGAAGCGGCCGTCGACCCAGTCGATCGCCTTGCTGAAGAAGCCGTTCTCGATGTCGGCGACCGCCTGCGGGTTCTGCATCAGCGTGGCCGGTTTGTGGTTCGCGCCGCTGACGGGCAGGGCGACGACCTGGCCGCCGGAGTCGTAGGACGGCTCGACGTAGGCGACGAGCTTGCCGCCCTCGACCTTCATCGGGATCATCGACTCCTCCGCGGGCGAGGACTGACGCCACAGCTCCTTGCCGTTGGCCAGGCTGATGGCGACGAGCTCGTTGGCCCCGGTGGTCGCGGCCGTCGGCAGGTAGAGGGTGTCGCCCGCGACGACGACGCCCGTGCAGCCCTGGAGGTCGCGCGCGAGGATGGCCCAGCCGCAGCCGGGGTCGAACTTCTCGTCGACGGCGACCTGGGAGCGCAGCTTGCCGGCGGCGGTGAAGGCCGCGATGTTCCACGACTTCTGGTCGCTGCCCTCCTCCTCCTTGGTCGCGTAGACGACCAGTGGGGAGACGGAGTAGGTGCGCTCGACGCGCCAGCCCTTGGCGTACTGGTAGGTCCACTTGGCCTTGCCGGTGGCGGGGTCGAGCTCGCGGACCTCGTCGTGGGCGTTGTCGCCGCCGGCGCCGCAGGAGGCGACCTGGATCAGCCGCTCGCCGCCCGCGAACGCGGCCGGGAAGCAGGGGGCGTCGCCGTACTTCTTGGAGTCCCACAGCTTCTTGCCCGTGCGCACGTCGTAGCCCGTGCCGGACTGCGAGCGTCCCACCACCAGGGTGTTGCCGGCGAGGGTCATCTCGATGGAGAGCACGCTGTCGAACAGGTCGCCGTCGGCGACCTCCTGCGTCCAGCCCTTCTCGCCCGTGTTCAGGTCGACGAGCTGGAGCTGGTTGCACTTGGCGCTGTCGCTGCTGCCGCTCATGGACGCGACGACGATCTTGTCGTCGGCCGTCCTCTCCGGGGTGACCGCGCAGATCTTGTGGGGGAAGGCGATGGTGTCCCAGGCGGGCTTGCCGTCGGTGACGTCGTACCCGTAGAGGTCCTTGTAGGCCGCCTTCACCGCGGTCTTGCCGGTGATCCACTGACCGGGGGCGTCGGCGCCGGAACCGGGGGCGTCGGGCGCCTCCTTGTACCAGAGCACCTTGGACTCGCCCGCCTGGCGGCCCTCGTTGAGGTCCTCGGTCTCCTCGCCGCCGTCACCGCTGCCGTCGCCCGGGTTGACCGGGGCGCCGCTGGACTTGCCCGGCTTGGGGTCGTCCGTCTTCTCGGCGACCGGCTCCTTCTTGTCGTCGTCGCCGGAGACGGCCCACACCGTGCCGCCGACGATCAGCGCGACCGCCACCGCGGCGGCGGCGATCAGGAGCGGCTTGCCCTTGAAGGGGTTGCGGGAGCCGCCGCCGGGCGGGGTGCCGGGCGCGCCGGGGAAACCGGGCTGCTGCGGATAGCCGTACCCGGGCTGCCCGTACGGGCCGGGCTGCTGCGGCTGTCCGTAGGGTCCGGGCTGCTGGTAGGGCCCGGAGGCGTAGGGGCCGGGCTGCGTCGGGGGCTGCTGGGGGTAGCCGTACCCGGGCTGCGGCTGCCCTTGCGGGGGCGGCGGCGCCGCCGGGGCGCCCTGCGGGGGCGGAGGGGTCTGCGGCGGCGTCTGCGGCGGGCCGAAACCCCCGCCCGGCGGCGGATCCTGTGGAGGTCCGAAGCCGCCCTGAGGCGGCTGGTTGGGCGGCTGAGTCATCAGCGCGTTCCCCCTTGCTCACTGATTTTTAGCCACGCCCTGAGGTTCGTGATGACCCAGAGTCGTCGTCGGTCACTTACCGGACGGCTCTTTCTATCACCCGGCACCGACACGCCACCGGGCCGCGTCCTCCCCTGTTCCCAAGGGAGGACCGGCCTGTGAT
Organism: Streptomyces cellulosae; assembly: GCA_014655195.1. Taxonomy (GTDB): domain Bacteria; phylum Actinomycetota; class Actinomycetes; order Streptomycetales; family Streptomycetaceae; genus Streptomyces; species Streptomyces cellulosae. Next base: position 146,610 of record BNBH01000001.1, read on the forward strand.
ACGTCCGTTACGCGCCTTCACGCCCTCTTCACGCAGCGCGCGCTCCCCGCACGCGGGCGCGTGACGCTGCTCTCGCGCCGGTCAGGCGTCCTCGGCGAGTTCCAGCCAGCGCAGCTCCAGTTCGTCGCGCTGACCGGCCAGGTCCCGCAGTTCGGCGTCCAGTTCGGCCACCTTCGCGAAGTCCGTGGCGTTCTCGGCGATGGCGGTGTGGAGGGTGGCCTCCCTGGCCGAGATCTTGTCCAGCTGGCGCTCGATGCGCTGGAGTTCCTTCTTCGCGGCGCGCTGGTCGGCGGCGCTCTTCTCGGGCGTCGCGGAGCGGGCCGGGGCGGCGGCCTGGGCGGAGGCGGCGGCGGCCTCCTCCATGCGCTTGCGGCGCTCCAGGTACTCGTCGATGCCGCGCGGCAGCATCCGCAGGGTGCCGTCGCCGAGGAGGGCGAAGACGCGGTCGGTGGTGCGCTCGACGAAGAACCGGTCGTGGGAGATCACGATCATCGAGCCGGGCCAGCCGTCGAGGAGGTCCTCGAGCTGGGTCAGGGTCTCGATGTCGAGGTCGTTGGTGGGCTCGTCGAGGAAGAGGACGTTGGGCTCGTCCATCAGCAGCCGCAGCAGCTGGAGGCGGCGGCGCTCACCGCCGGAGAGGTCCCCGACGGGCGTCCACTGCTTCTCCTTGTTGAAGCCGAAGGTCTCGCAGAGCTGACCGGCGGTCATCTCGCGTCCCTTGCCGAGGTCGACGCGCTCACGCACCTGCTGCACGGCCTGCAGCACCCGCCAGGTGGGGTCGAGTTCGGCGACCTCCTGCGACAGGTAGGCGAGCTTCACCGTCTTGCCGACGCGGACGCGGCCGGCCGCGGGCTGCGTCTCGCCCTCGCTGCGGGCGGCCTCGGCGAGCGCGCGCAGCAGGGACGTCTTGCCGGCGCCGTTGACGCCGACCAGGCCGATGCGGTCGCCGGGGCCGAGCTGCCAGGTGACGTGCTTCAGCAGCACCTTGGGCCCGGCCTGGACGGTCACGTCCTCCAGGTCGAACACGGTCTTGCCGAGCCGCGAGGAGGCGAACTTCATCAGCTCGCTGCTGTCGCGCGGCGGCGGCACGTCCGCGATCAGCTCGTTGGCGGCCTCCACGCGGAAGCGCGGCTTGGAGGTGCGGGCGGGGGCGCCGCGGCGCAGCCAGGCCAGCTCCTTGCGGACCAGGTTCTGCCGCTTGGCCTCCTCGGTGGCGGCGATGCGCTCACGCTCGGCGCGGGCGAAGACGTAGTCGGAGTAGCCGCCCTCGTACTCGTGGACGACGCCGCGCTGCACGTCCCACATGCGGGTGCAGACCTGGTCGAGGAACCACCGGTCGTGGGTGACGCAGACGAGCGCGGAGCGGCGGTTGCGCAGATGCTCGGCGAGCCAGGCGATGCCCTCGACGTCGAGGTGGTTGGTCGGCTCGTCCAGGACGATCAGGTCCTGCTCCTCGATGAGCAGCTTGGCCAGCGCGATACGGCGCCGCTCGCCGCCGGACAGCGGTCCGATGACGGTGTCGAGCCCCTTGGGGAAACCGGGCAGGTCCAGCCCGCCGAACAGCCCGGTGAGGACGTCGCGGACCTTGGCGTCGCCGGCCCACTCGTGGTCGGCCATGTCGCCGATGACCTCGTGCCGGACGGTGGCCTCCGGGTCCAGGGAGTCGTGCTGGGTGAGCACGCCGAGCCGCAGCCCGCCGGAGTGCGTCACGCGCCCGGTGTCGGCGTCCTCCAGCCGGGCCAGCATGCGGATCAGCGTGGTCTTGCCGTCGCCGTTGCGCCCCACGACCCCGATCCGGTCCCCCTCGGAGACGCCGAGCGAAATCCCGTCCAGCAGCGCACGGGTGCCGTACACCTTGCTGACGTTCTCGACATTGACCAGATTGACGGCCATTTCTCTCCTGCCCGGTGGATCGATCAGCTTTCCAGCGTAGGCCCTGCCGGGGCGGGGCCGGGACGCGAGGAGTCAGTCACTCTTTGTGATGATGTGATCGGGATACGGCCGCTACTGTGGAGGACAGGCACCAGGATCTTGTCCATGGGAGGACCCATGACAGCCGAGTCCGTAGAGCACCACGTGCAATGGCCGGTGCCGCCCCTGGACGGATACACCGTGGACGACCTGTTCGCGCTGCCGGATCTCCCGCCGCACACCGAGCTGATCGACGGGAGCCTGGTTTTCGTGAGTCCGCGGCGCCGCTTCCATGGGAACATGGTTGACCTGCTCGTCTTCGGCCTGCGCAGCAGTGGTCTGCCCGCCGAATTCAGGGTCAGCCGGGAAATGACCGTGGTCCTCGACAGGCGCAATGGTCCTGAACCCGATGTGAGCGTGATCCGGACCGACGCGATCACCGGTCCGGAACAGACGAGTTACCGGGCCAACGACGTACTTCTGGCCATCGAGGTGGTCTCACCCGAGTCCGAGTCCCGCGACCGCACAACCAAACCGCACAAGTACGCCGCCGCCGGCATCCCGAATTTCTGGCGCGTCGAAGCGAGCGGGACAGACGGCAGGCCCGTGATCCACGTCTACGAACTCGACCCGCTCACCAGGGCGTACATCCACACCGGCATGCACCACGACCGCATCAAGGTCGACAAGCCCTACTCCATCGACATCGGCCTGACCGCCATCGACGAACTCTGAGGGATGACCGTCAGACGACCGTGGCCCCCGGCACCGGCCCCGACGCAGTGCGTACGTCTCGGCAGGTGCCGGAGGTCCGCAGCGCCGCCGCGAGGGCCTCCGCCGCCTCCGCGTCCCGCGCCAGGAACGCCGTCGTCGGCCCCGACCCCGACACCAGCGAGACCAGCGCCCCCGCCGCGCGCCCCGCGGCCAGCGTGTCCGCCAGCTCCGGGAACAGCGACAGCGCCGCCGACTGAAGATCGTTGGACACGGTGGCCGCGAGCGCGTTCGCGTCACCCTTGGCGAGTGCGCCGAGCAGTTCCCGCGAAGCCACCGGCTCCGGGACCTCCCGCGCTTCCGCCAGCCGGTCGAACTCCCGGAACACCGCCGGTGTGGACAGCCCCCGGGTGGCCATCGCGAACACCCAGTGGAAGGCGCCCCCGACCTCCAGCTCCGTCAGCTTCTCGCCGCGCCCGGTGCCGAGTGCGGCCCCGCCGACCAGGCTGAACGGCACGTCGCTGCCCAGCTCGGCGCAGATGTCGAGGAGTTCGTCCCGCGAGGCGCCCGTGCCCCACAGCGCGTCGCAGGCGAGCAGGGCGCCCGCGCCGTCCGCGCTGCCGCCGGCCATGCCGCCCGCGACGGGGATGTCCTTGGCGATGTGCAGATGGACGTCGGGCGTGCGGCCGTACCGCTGGGCGAGGGCGACGGCGGCGCGGGCGGCGAGGTTGGTGCGGTCCAGGGGGACCTGCGCGGCGTCGGGGCCCTCACAGGTGATGCTCAGCCCGTCCGGCGACGGGGTCGCGGTCACCTCGTCGTACAGGCCGACCGCGAGGAAGACGTTGGCCAGCTCGTGGAAGCCGTCGGGGCGGGCCGCGCCGACCGCGAGCTGGACGTTGACCTTGGCGGGGACGCGGACGGTGACGCTCACTGCGGGGCCTGCCCCTCGTGTCCGACGGCCTTGGGCTCGGCGTCCTTGTGCTCGGCGACGCGCGCGAACTCCTCGACGGTCAGCGACTCGCCCCGCGCCTGCGGGGAGACGTCCGCGGCGACCAGCGCCGCCTCGGCCGCGGCCGGCGAGCCCGCCCAGCCGGCGAGGGCGGCGCGCAGCGTCTTGCGGCGCTGGGCGAAGGCCGCGTCGACCACGGCGAACACCTCACGCCTGCTCGCGGTGGTCTTCAGCGGCTCCGCGCGCCGCACCAGCGACACCAGGCCGCTGTCGACGTTCGGCGCGGGCCAGAACACGTTGCGGCCGATGGCCCCGGCGCGCTTCACCTCGGCGTACCAGTTGGCCTTGACCGAGGGCACGCCGTACACCTTGGAGCCGGGGGCGGCGGCGAGCCGGTCGGCGACCTCGGACTGGACCATCACCAGCGTGCGCTCGATGCTCGGGAAGGTCTCGAGCATGTGCAGCAGGACCGGGACGGCGACGTTGTAGGGGAGGTTGGCGACCAGCGCGGTCGGGGCCGGGCCCGGCAGCTCGGTGACGTGCATCGCGTCGGAGTGGACCAGCGCGAACCGGCCGGCGCGCTCCGGCATGCGGGCGGCGACGGTGGCGGGCAGCGCCCCGGCCAGCACGTCGTCGATCTCCACCGCGGTGACCCGGTCGGCGGCCTCCAGCAGCGCCAGCGTGAGCGAGCCGAGTCCGGGGCCGACCTCGACGACGACGTCATCGGGGCGTACCTCGGCGGTGCGCACGATACGGCGGACCGTGTTGGCGTCGATGACGAAGTTCTGGCCGCGCTGCTTGGTGGGCCGTACGCCGAGGGCGGCCGCCAGTTCGCGGACGTCGGCGGGGCCCAGGAGGGCGTCGGGGGTGGGGCTGGTCACGGGACAAGGGTACGGGGCGCGCGGGTACGCCCCGGTCACCGCCGGTGCCGTCACCCGCGCAGGTGGACTCCGCAGTGCGGCCAGGCGGCGGCGCCGCTGCGGACGTAGAGCTGCTTCGCGCGGTACGTCTGCTCGGCCGGGGGCGCGTCCTGGGGGCGGCCGGCGCCGCCTAGGTCGCGCCAGGTGCGGGTGTCGAACTGGTACAGCCCGCCGTACGTGCCGGACGGGTCGGTGGCGTCGGGCCGGCCGCCGGACTCGCACCGCGCGAGCGCGTCCCAGTCCAGCGCGTCCGTGCCCCGCACGGACATCGGCACGGGCCGGGTGCCGACCCGTACCCGGCGCGCGACGGGTTCGCGCACCACCTCGGTGTGCAGCAGCCGGGGCCGCTGCCGGACGCCGTTGACGGTGCGCTGCGCGTAGGTGAGGCGCCGCAGCCCGGGCCGTCCGGCGCGGTCGACGACCACCGTGCCGTGGGCCAGCGCGGGGTCCTCGACGCGTTCCTCGGTGAACGGGATCTCCTCGTCGCGGACCTCCGTGCCGTCGGTGATGCGCAGCACGGTGACGACCTGGCCGTCGCGCGGGAAGCTGCCGGGGGCGACGGAGGTGGTGTCGCGTCCGCGCAGGGTGACCCCGGCCTGGTGCACGGCCTCCCGCACGGTCGCGGCGTTGGTGCGGACGCTGCGGGCCCGCCCGTCGGCGAGGACGGTCACCGCCCGTTCGGTGCGGACCTCCAAGGCGAGCCCGGCGGGTCCGACGCGGGTGCCGGGCGGGACGGACAGATGGGCGCCGGCGATCCGTACGCCCAGCCGCCGCAGCGCCTCCTGGACGGTGGGCGCGGTCGTCCACACCTCCTGCCGGGTGCCGTCGAGGGTGAGCAGCAGCGGGCGCGCGTGCCGCACCTCGACGGTGCCGCCGTCCTCCAGGGCGGTGCCGGGGGCGGGGCTGATCTCGTCGTGCGGTCCGGTGCGCACGCCCTCGTCGGCGAGCAGCCCGGTGACGTCGTCGGCGAAGGTGTGCAGGGTGCGGGGGCTGCCGTCGACGGTCAGCTCGACGCCCTTGTCCTCGGCGACGAAGGCGCTGGTGCCGCCGGCGAGGAACGCGACGACCAGCGCCTTCGGCAGCAGCCGGCGCGCGGCCTCGGCCCGCTCGGCGTACCGGCCGGGGCGCCGGTGCGCGGACCGCCTCGACGGAGAGGCGGGCGCGCGGCGGGGCAGGGAGGGCACGGTCTCCGCCTCGTGGATCCCGCCGCACACGGCGTGCGTCGGGCACGTCTTGTGATACGTCTCGAACCGCAGGGTGGTGCTCACGCCGACACGCTCCAGGGCTGGCCACGGGGACCCCCGAGGGGGCTCCCAGAACCTAGCCGAGCGCCGATCGCTCTCCCAAGCGACACGACTACGGAGCGTGGATGTGGCGCGGGTCCGTCAGTAGCCGAAGGCGCGCGCGGTGTTGGCGCCCAGCGCGGTGGCCAGCGCGTCCTCGTCGATGCCGCGCACGGCGGCCATGGCACGCACGGTGACCGGCACCAGGTAGGGGGCGTTGGGGCGGCCGCGGTAGGGCACGGGGGTGAGGAAGGGCGCGTCGGTCTCGACCAGGACCAGCTCCAGCGGGGCGACGGCGAGGGCGTCCCGCAGGTTCTGCGCGTTCTTGAAGGTGACGTTGCCGGCGAACGACATGTAGTAGCCGGCGCGGGCGCAGATCTCCGCCATGTCGGCGTCGCCGGAGTAGCAGTGGAAGACGGTGCGCTCGGGGGCGCCCTCCTCCTTCAGCACGCGCAGCACGTCCGCGTGGGCGTCACGGTCGTGGATCACGAGCGTCTTGCCGTGCCGCTTGGCGATCTCGATGTGGGCGCGGAAGGACCGCTCCTGCGCCTCCTTGCCGTCCTCGCCGGTGCGGAAGTAGTCGAGACCCGTCTCACCGACGCCCTTGACGTGGGGCAGAGCGGCCAGCCGGTCGATCTCGGCGAGCGCCTCGTCCAGCGCCGCGTCCCCGCCGGGCTCGCGGGCGCCCTGCCTCGACCAGCCGTCGGCATCGCCGAGCACGATCCGGGGCGCCTCGTTGGGGTGCAGGGCGACCGTCGCGTGCACGGCGTCGTACGCGGCGGCCGTCTCCGCCGCCCACCGGGACCCCTTGAGGTCGCAGCCGACCTGCACCACGGTCGTCACCCCCACCGACGCGGCCTTGGCGAGGGCCTCCTCGACGGTGCCGGACTGCATGTCGAGGTGGGTGTGCGAGTCCGCGACCGGCACCCGCAGGGGCTCCGGGAGCGGCGGCGCGGCGTTCTTGTCGGTGGTGTCGGCAGGCATGCTCCCGATCCTACGGAAGCGGCGCGGCCCCCTTCGGCGCCCAGGGCGCCTCCACCGGTCCGGCGGCGGGCACCCGGCGCTCCCGGTGGGCGGCGTCGCGCGCCGAGGCGACCCGGCCCGGGCGGAGGATCCGCACGACGTGGCCGTCGCAGCTGCGGCAGGTGGGCCGGCTGAGCGGGGAGGGCACGATGCGGCCGTCCGCCACGTACAGGACGAAGGTGTGGCCGTCGGCGTCGACGTGGTGCTCTATCTCGTACGCCTGCTCCCAGCCGTAGCCGCAGCGCATGCAGGCGAAGGCGTACGCCTCGGTGACGACGGCGGTGGCGCCCGCGCGCAGTGCGCCCGGTCCGGAGATCTCGGTCATGCCGGCTCCTGTCGGTCCGCTGACGGGGCGGGCCCGTGCCCGCCCCTGCGACCAGTGGACTCCCGGGCGGCCATGAGCACACCGGCGCGGGCGGAAGATTGGCGCCGATTTGGCCGTGTCTTACCGGAACGCCCCGGACGCTTTACCGACGCGGGGGCGTTCCATGACGATGGCGCGCGCCGTCGCGCGCCTCAGACGCTCCCGGCGTTCTTCGCCGCCACCACCGCGTCGAAGACCTGCCGCTTCGGCAGCCCCGCCTCCGCCGCGACCGCCGCGATGGCCTCCTTGCGCCGCTCGCCCGCCTCCTCGCGCACCCGCACCCGGCGCACCAGTTCGGCGTCGTCGGTCTCCTCGGGGCCCTTCTCGGGGGCGCCCTCGACGACCACGGTGATCTCCCCGCGTACGCCCTCGGCCGCCCACGCGGCCAGCTCGCCCAGCGGGCCGCGCCTGACCTCCTCGTACGTCTTGGTCAGCTCGCGGCAGACGGCGGCGCGGCGGTCGGCGCCGAAGACCTCGGCCATCGCGGCGAGGGTGTCGTCGAGGCGGTGCGGGGCCTCGAAGTAGACGAGGGTGCGGCGCTCGCCGGCGACCTCCCGCAGCCGGCCGAGGCGCTCGCCCGCCTTGCGGGGCAGGAACCCCTCGAAGCAGAACCGGTCGACGGGCAGCCCGGACAGCGCGAGCGCGGTGAGCACGGCGGACGGGCCCGGCACCGCGGTGACCCGGATGTCCTGCTCGACGGCCGCGGCGACCAGCCGGTAACCGGGGTCGGACACGGACGGCATGCCGGCGTCGGTGACGAGCAGCACGCGCGCGCCGCCCGCCAGCTCCTCGACCAGTTCGGGCGTGCGGGCGGTCTCGTTGCCCTCGAAGTACGACACCACCCGCCCCTTGGGGGTGACGCCGAGCGCCTGGGTCAGCCGGCGCAGCCGCCGGGTGTCCTCGGCGGCGACGACGTCGGCGCCGGCGAGTTCCTCGGCGAGCCGGGGCGGCGCGTCGGAGATGTCGCCGATGGGGGTGCCTGCGAGTACGAGGGTTCCGGTCACGCGTCCATCCTCCCAGGAGCGGACGGAGGCGGGGCATACCGCCCATGCGCGGGACTCACACAGCGCCGTTCCCTACGATGGCGCGGTGACCAGTACCGCGTCCTCCACGGACACCCGCCAGGAGCAGTCGCCGCTCGAGCAGCGGCAGACGTGGCAGCACCGGCTGCGGCGTTTCGGCCACCGTACGCCCGCCGTCAGGGGCGACGTCCGCGACCGCCTGGTCCCGCCGTACACGGAGCCGTCGGGCCGGCTGTGGAAGACGCTCGGTGTGCCGCCGTTGCTGGCCGACCGGCTCGTCCGCTGGTCGGGGTGGGGCGGTCCGCTGCTGGTGACGCTGGTGGCGGGGGTGCTGCGGTTCTGGAACCTGGGCCACCCCAAGGCGGTGATATTCGACGAGACGTACTACGCGAAGGACGCGTGGGCGCTCGTCCACCGCGGGTTCGAGGTGAACTGGGACAAGGACGTCAACCGGATCGTCCTGGACTCGGGCGGCGACGTCCCGATCCCGACGGACGCGGCGTACGTCGTTCATCCGCCGGTCGGCAAGTACGTGATCGGTCTGGGCGAGCTGCTCTTCGGCTTCGATCCGTTCGGCTGGCGGTTCATGACGGCGCTGCTCGGCACGCTGTCGGTGCTGATGCTGTGCCGGATCGGGCGGCGTCTGTTCCGCTCGACGTTCCTCGGGTGCCTCGCGGGCGCGCTGATGGCGGTGGACGGGCTGCACTTCGTGATGAGCCGCACCGCGCTGCTCGACGGCGTGCTGATGTTCTTCGTGCTGGCCGCCTTCGGGTGTCTGCTGATCGACCGGGACAAGGCGCGTGAGAAGCTGGCCGCCGCTCCGCCGGTGGACGCGGACGGGCGGGCCCGTCCGGACGTGGACGTGGCCGAGAACACCCGGATCGGCTTCCGTCCGTGGCGTCTCGCGGCGGGCCTGATGCTGGGCCTGGCGATCGGCACGAAGTGGAACGGCCTGTACATCATGGCCGCGTTCTGTGTGATGTCCGTGCTGTGGGACGTCGGCGCGCGCCGGGTCGCGGGCGCGGTGCGGCCGCGGGTGGCGGTGCTGAAGCGGGACCTGGGCTGGGCGTTCCTCTCGACCGTGCCGGTCGCGGTGGTCACGTACTTCGCGTCCTGGACCGGCTGGATCCTCTCCGCGACGGACGGCAGCGGCGGCTACTACCGCGACTGGGCCACCCGCGACGGGCGGACCAGCGACTGGGCGTGGCTGTTCCCCGACTGGTGGCGCAGCCTGTGGCACTACGAGAACCAGGTGTACGAGTTCCACGTCGGCCTGTCCTCGCCGCACACGTACGAGTCCAACCCGTGGAGCTGGATCGTCGCCGGCCGCCCGGTGTCGTACTTCTACGAGTCGCCCGCGCCGGGCGTGGACGGCTGCCCCGCGGACGCGGGCGAGAAGTGCGCGCAGGAGGTCCTCGCCATCGGCACGCCGATGCTGTGGTGGGTGGGCTGTCTCGCCCTGCTCTACGTCCTGTGGCGCTGGGCTTTCCGCCGCGACTGGCGCGCGGGCGCGATCGCCTGCGGCATCGCCGCGGGGTACGCCCCCTGGTTCCTCTACCAGGAACGCACGATCTTCTACTTCTACGCGATCGTCTTCCTGCCGTTCCTGTGCCTGGCGGTGGCGATGCTCCTGGGCGCGATCGTGGGCCCACCGCGCTCTTCGGACACGCGCCGAGTGGCAGGCGCGACGGCGGCGGGCGTCCTCACCTTGCTGATCGCCTGGAACTTCATCTACTTCTGGCCGATCTACACGGGCACGCCGATCCCGATCGACGACTGGCGGTCGCGGATGTGGCTGGACACGTGGGTGTAGCCCTCCGGGCGCGTTGAGGGAGCGGCCGCTACGCGTCGAGCAGTTGCAGGACGGCGTTCCAGAAACGGTTCCAGCGGCGGTGCTGCTTGCTGCAGTACCGCCGCCTGCGCCACCGGCCGCGCGGCTGCGGCACCGGCGCACCACACCATTTGCAGGGCCGCGTACGGGCCGTTGCTCCCCCGTCCATGCGGCACACCGTAGCCGCCGTTCGGCGCGTCCGGGGCCCGTTGACCCGCTCACCGAGAGGTGCGGCCGCAGCCGCACGCCAGGGGTCTCTTTGGGACAACGATCCTTCACTCACGCCCCCTTGGGTGCTCCCAGCGCATAGGGTTCGACTTCGTGCCGGGCTTTTGAACGTGTTCAGGGGGCGCGGGGCCCGGCCGGGGGAGGACAGCCCGATGGGCAAGGGGGTCAAGGTCGCCGTCGTCGGCGGTGTGTTCGCCGTGATGGTCGGCGGTGCGGGGTACGGGGCGTACAACATCGTCTCCGCGCTGAACGGGAGCGGGGGCGGATCGAGCGCCGCGGAGACGCGTACGTCGGGGCCGCCAGACAAGGACGAGGTGCGCGAGACGGCCGACGCGTTCTTCGGCGCCTGGGAGCAGGGGCAGGCCACGACGGCCGCCTCGTACACGAACAACGCGCAGGACGCGGGCGCGCTGCTGGCCGCGTACGGCGAGGAGGCCCGAATAGGGCGGGTGGACATCACCCCGGGCGCCCCGCGCGGCACCACCGTGCCGTTCACGGTGAAGGCGGCCGTCTCCGCCGACGGCGTCTCCGAGCCCCTGCGCTACACCAGCACGCTGACCGTCGTGCGCGGGCAGACCACCGGCCGCGCGCTGGTCGACTGGAAGCCGTCCGTCGTGCACCCGGATCTGAAGGAGGGGGACACCCTCGTCACCGGGGAGTCCGCGCAGCCGCCCATCGAGGCGGTGGACCGCGACGGCACCGTGCTGACCAGGGAGAAGTACCCGTCCCTCGGCCCGGTCCTGGACACCCTGCGGGAGAAGTACGGCGCGAAGGCGGGCGGCAGTCCGGCCGTCGAGCTGTCGATCCGGCACGCGACCGACGAGGCGGACACCCCGCTGCTCACCCTCGACAAGGGCGAGCCGGGCAAGCTGCGCACCACGCTCAGCGCCGGGGTGCAGGCGGCCGCCGAGAAGGCGGTGAAGGACTACCCGGAGTCCTCGGTGGTGGCGCTGAAGCCCAGCACCGGCGAGGTCCTCGCGGTGGCCAACAACCGCGGCGACGGCTTCAACGCGGCCTTCCAGGGCCAGGTCGCCCCCGGCTCCACCATGAAGATCATCACCGCCGCGATGCTCATCGACAACGGCGTGACCTCCATGAACGGCCCCGCGCCCTGCACGGACACCGCCACCTGGCAGAGCCAGACCTTCAAGAACCTCACCGGCATGGAGCCGAACGAGGGCGCCACCCTCGCCAACAGCTTCCTGCGCTCCTGCAACACCGCCTTCATCAAGCTGATCGACGAGAAGCCGATCGACGACTCCTCCCTCACCCGGGAGGCGCAGGAGCGGTTCGGGCTGGGCCGGGACGACTGGAAGACCGGCATCGCCTCCTTCGACGGCAGCGTGCCGGCCTCCGGCGGCCCGGACCGCGCGGCGAACGCCATCGGCCAGGGCCAGGTGCAGATGAACCCGCTGAACATGGCGTCGGTGACGGCCACCGCGATCACGGGCGCGTTCCGTCAGCCGTACCTGGTATCCCCCGAGCTGGACGGCCGTCCGCTGGCGCAGGCGAAGGGGCTGCCCGCCGAGACGTCGGCGCAGCTCAAGGAGATGATGCGGCTCACCGCCACCCAGGGCACGGCGCAGAAGGCGATGTCCGGCCTGGACGGTGACATCGGCGCGAAGACGGGTTCCGCGGAGGTCGACGGGAACGCCACGTCGGACAGCTGGTTCACCGGTTTCCGCGGTGACGTCGCGGCGGCGGCCATGGCCCAGCAGGGCGGCCACGGCGGCGACGCGGCCGGGCCGATTGTCGCAGCCGTGCTACGAGCGGGCGGCTGAGCGCACGGCCCGTCCGGCGGGACTTTAGGGTGGGGGCCGTCGTCGGCGCGGCCGCGCCGACGGGGCCTTGACTCGATCGAGAGCCACGCGGGCCGCGGGGGGCCGGGGCGGGGCGACGGAGGACGGACAGCAGTGGGGAACAGAGGGCGCGCCGGGGACCGGCGGAACATGCGACCGGTCGTGATCGGCGCGGCGATGGCCGTGTTGATGGGCGGCGCCGGCTACGGCGCGTACGCACTCGTCGAGGGCGGGGGCCGGGACGGCGGGGGCTCCTCCTCCCAGGCGGACACCGTGAAGTCGGGTCCGCTGTCGCCCGAGGAGGTCACCGCCGCCGCCGAGCAGTTCCTCACCGCCTGGCAGTCCGGCCAGGTCGCCGAGGCCGCCGCGGCGACCGACGACCCGGTGGCCGCGAAGGCGGCGCTCACCTCGTACGTGAAGGACGCCCGCGTCCGGAACCTCGCCCTCACCCCCGGCGCCCCCGCCCGGGACTCGGTGACCTTCGCCGTCAAGGGCACGGTGTCGTACGAGCAGACGACGAAGCCGCTGACGTACGACAGCACGCTGACCGTGGTGCGGCGGGCCGGGGACGGGGAGCCGCGCGTCGACTGGCGGCCGTCCGTGCTGCACCCGGAGCTCCGCGAGGGCGACAAGCTGGTCACCGGCGAGGCGGGCACCCCGCCGGTGAAGGCGCTCGACCGCGACGGCGGCGAGCTGACGACGGAGAAGTACCCGTCGCTGAAGTCCGTGATGGACAGTCTGCGCGACAAGTACGGCGAGAAGGCGGGCGGCGAGGCCGGCGTGGAGCTGCGTGTGGTGCGCGGCGAGGCGTCGAAGAAGGCGGAGCTGTCCGACACGACCCTGCTGGAGCTGAGCGAGGGCACGCCGGGCACGGTGAAGACCACGCTGAGCCCGTCGCTGCAGGCGCTCGCCGAGACCGAGGTGGCCAAGCGGAAGCGGGCCTCGGTGGTGGTGGTGCGGCCGTCGACCGGCGAGATACTCGCGGCGGCGAACTCCTCGCACGGCTTCAACGTCGCCTTCCAGGGGTCGCTGGCGCCGGGCTCCACGATGAAGGTGGTCACCTCGTCGATGCTGATCGAGAAGGGCCTCGCCTCCATCGACAAGAAGCACCCGTGCCCCAAGTACTTCAGCTACGGCGGCTGGAAGTTCCAGAACCTGGACAAGTTCCAGATCAAGGACGGCACCTTCCGCGCGAGCTTCGCCGCCTCCTGCAACACGGCCTTCATCAGCCAGGCCCCGAAGCTGAAGGACGACGACCTCACGAAGTTCGCCCAGGACTACTTCGGTCTCGGCCGCAACGACTGGAAGGTCGGGGTGTCCACGTTCGACGGCGCGGTGCCGGTGCAGTCGGACGCGCCGATGGCCGCGTCGCTGATAGGCCAGGGCGGGGTGCGGATGAACCCGCTGAACATGGCGTCGGTGTCGGCGACGGTGAAGGCGGGCGTGTTCCACCAGCCGTACCTGGTGTCGCCGGAGGTGGACGGGCGCCAGCTGGCGACCGCGCCGCGCACCCTGTCCGCGGACACGCTCGCGCAGCTGCGGGAGCTGATGTCGTACACCGCGACCGCCGGCACGGCCACGGAGGCGATGGCCGGGATCGACGGCGAGCGGGGCGCGAAGACGGGCTCGGCCGAGGTGGACGGGCAGAAGAAGCCGAACGGCTGGTTCACGGCGTACCGCGGCGACCTGGCGGCGGCCGCCGTCGTCCAGGCGGCCGGCCACGGCGGCTCCACGGCGGGCCCGATCGTGGCGACGCTGCTGAAGGCGGGCTGAGGCCTTCCGGCCGTCAGTGCGGGACCGGCTCCGCCTTCGCCACGTGGGTGAGGCGGAGGAAGCGGGACAGGGTCTTCGTGTCGAACTCGACCACCGAGTGGCCCTGGCCGCTGTGGAACTCCACCACCGCCTGCACCCGGCCGCACGGCCAGACGCGTATGCCGCCGCTGTCCACGGGCGCCTTGAGCCCGTGTTCCAGCAGGTCCCGGTCGACGACCCATTCGAGGGGCCGCGCCCCGGGCAGGTCCACCCGCACATGGCGGGGGTCGTGCTCGGGGTCGTACCGCAGGACCACGGGGACGGCCCCGTGACTCTCCAGCAGGGGATCCTCGTCCGTCACGATGTGGACTCGCGCGTACTGCTCGATCACGGACATCGGTGGGCCCCTCACGCTGCGTCGTACGCCCGGCAAGGCATTCATGGCTTACAAGCCCTTTACCCACCCCTGTCCATCGTGCACCCAAATCGGAATCCGCGCTTCCGAGCGGCCTATATCACAGATGAGGTAACCGAGGGGCCGGGCGAGACGTAGGACAAGCCACTCGCTCTTGCGAATCATTCGCAAGAGGGGACATCATCGAGTCCGTGCACGCACCTGACGGATTCATCGACGTCCCCGTATCCGCCGCCGCCGGCGTCCTCGCCGCCGGCGCGATCGCCGTGAGCCTGCGCGGCGCGCGCCGCGAGCTCGACGCCACCGCGAGCCCCGGCGCGGGCGCGGGCGCCGAGCGCACGGCCCCGCTGGCCGGACTGGTCGCGGCCTTCATCTTCGCCGTGCAGATGCTGAACTTCCCGGTGGCCGCCGGCACCAGCGGCCACCTTCTCGGCGGCGCGCTCGCGGCGATCCTCGTCGGCCCGTACACGGGTGTGCTGTGCGTGTCCGTGGTGCTGCTGCTCCAGGCGGTGCTGTTCGCCGACGGCGGCCTCACCGCGCTCGGTGTGAACATCACCACGATGGCGATCACCACCACCGTGGTCGCCTACGCCCTGTTCCGGGTGCTGGTGAAGGTGCTGCCGAACTCCCGCCGCTCGGTGACCGCCGCGTCCTTCGTGGCCGCCCTGGTCTCCGTGCCCGCCTCCGCGGTCGTCTTCACGCTGCTGTACGCGGTGGGCGGCACCACCGACGTGTCGATCGGCAAGGTCGCCACCGCGATGGTCGGCGTGCACGTCCTCATCGGTCTCGGCGAGGCCGCCATCACCGCGCTGACCGTCGGCGCCGTCGTCGCCGTACGCCCCGACCTGGTGCACGGGGCGCGCGGGCTGCGGCAGAGGCTCAAGCTGCGGGTGAACGGCGAGCTGGTCGACGCCCCGGAGACCGCCGAGCCCGCCCCGGCCGCCGCGCGCTCCCCGCGCAAGGTGTGGATCGCCGGCCTGGTCACCTCGCTGCTGCTCGCCGGGTTCGTCAGCTTCTACGCCTCGGCCGACCCGGACGGCCTGGAGAAGGTCGCCGCCGACCACGGCATCGACAAGCGGGCCGAGGAGCACGCGATCTCCGACTCGCCTCTCGCCGACTACGGCGTGAAGGACGTCGACGACGCCCGGCTGTCCGGCGGTCTCGCGGGCGTGATCGGCGTCGGCGTGACGGTCGTGGCGGGCACGGGCGTCTTCTGGGCGGTCCGCCGCCGGCGCAGCGCCGACGAGCAGGCGGAGGACACCTCCCCCGCCGGCACGAGCGTCTGACGTGGGCGCGGGTCACTCCCACCGGCTCTACCGGCACGGCCACTCCCCCGTGCACGCGCTGCCGCCGCACACCAAGCTCGCCGCGGTGCTCGCGTTCGTGATCGTGGTCGTGTCGACGCCGCGCGAGGCGATGTGGGCGTTCGCGGCGTACGCGGTGCTGCTCGGCGTGGTCGCGTACGCGGCGCGCGTGCCCGCCGGCTTCCTGCTGAAGCGGCTGCTCATCGAGGTGCCGTTCGTCGCGTTCGCCGTGCTGCTGCCGTTCGTCGCCGAGGGCGAGCGGGTCGACGTCCTCGGGCTGTCGCTGAGCGTGAACGGCCTGTGGGGCGCCTGGAACGTGCTGGCCAAGGGCACCCTCGGCGTCGCCGCGTCCGTGCTGCTCGCCGCCACCACCGAGCTGCGGGAGCTGCTGCACGGCCTCCAGCGGCTGAAGCTGCCGCCGCTGCTGGTGCAGATCGCGTCCTTCATGGTCCGCTACGGCGACGTCATCACCGACGAGATGCGCCGGATGCGGATCGCCCGCGAGTCCCGGGGCTTCGAGGCGCGCGGGATACGGCACTGGGGTGTGCTCGCCAAGTCGGCGGGCGCGCTGTTCATCCGCTCCTACGAACGCGGCGAGCGTGTCCATCTGGCGATGGTGAGCCGCGGCTACACCGGGGTCATGCCGGTGATCGACGACGTGGCGGCGTCCCGGGCGCAGTGGTCGTACGCCCTGACCCTCCCCTGCGCCGCCCTCGTCGTGTGTCTGCTGGGATGGACCCTGTGAGTACTGCTTCCCTGGAGGTCTCCGGCCTCGCCTTCGCCTACCCCGACGGCCATCAGGCCCTGTTCGGCGTGGACTTCACCATCGGGCGCGGCGAGCGGGTCGCGCTGCTCGGGCCGAACGGCGCCGGCAAGACGACGCTCGTGCTGCACCTCAACGGCATCCTCACCGGCGGCGCGGGCACCGTCCGCGTGGCCGGGCTCGAGGTCGGCAAGCGGAACATGGCGGAGATCCGGCGCCGGGTCGGCATCGTGTTCCAGGACCCGGACGACCAGCTGTTCATGCCGACGGTGCGGGAGGACGTGGCGTTCGGTCCGGCGGCGGCCGGGCTGAAGGGCGCCGAGCTGGAGGCGCGCGTGGACCGGGCGCTGGAGCGGGTCGGCATGGCGGAGTTCAAGGACCGCCCGCCGCACCACCTCTCCTTCGGGCAGCGGCGCCGGGTGGCCGTGGCGACCGTGCTGGCGATGGAGCCGGAGATCCTCGTCCTGGACGAGCCGTCCTCCAACCTCGACCCGGCGTCCCGCCGTGAACTGGCCGACATCCTGCGGTCCTTGGACGTCACCGTCCTGATGGTCACGCACGACCTGCCGTACGCGCTGGAGCTGTGCCCGCGTTCTCTGGTCCTCAGCGACGGGGTGATCGCGGCGGACGGCCCGACCGGGGATCTGCTCGCCGACGACGCGCTGATGCGGGCGCACCGCCTGGAGCTGCCGTACGGCTTCGACCCGCGGTCCGTGCCTGCGCCGCCCGCCCGTGGGTGACGGGCGCACCGCACCCTGGAATCGCAGGCGCGGCGGCGTGGTTGCACCCACTGTCGCAGGCGAGTGGAAGGAACGACAGGACGTGGACGTCGAGGTGCACGGCACGGTGGCCGACGGCTGGGAACCGGTCCGGGAGACGTTCGCCCGGAACTTCGAGCGGCTCGGGGAGCGGGGCGCCGCGCTCGCCGTGTACCGGGACGGGCGCCGGGTCGTGGACCTGTGGGCGGGCACGAAGGACGTCGACGGCGAGGCGCCCTGGCAGCGGGACACCGCGCAGGTCGTGCGGTCGGCGACCAAGGGGGTCGCGGCCGCCGCGGTGCTGATGCTGCACGAGCGGGGCCTGCTGGACCTGGACGCGCCGGTCGGCCGGTACTGGCCGGAGTTCAAGGCGCACGGCAAGGAGGGCGTGCTGGTCCGGCACGTCCTCGGGCACCGCGCCGGGCTGCCGGTGCTGGACCGCCCGCTGAGCTTCGCCGACGCGGCCGACCCGGCACGGGCCGCGGAGGCGGTGGCCGCGCAGGCCCCCGTGTGGGAGCCGGGCACGGACCACGGCTACCACGCGCTGACGTACGGCTGGCTGGTGGACGAGCTGGTGCGCCGGGTGACCGGGAAGGGCACCGGGGAGTGGGTGGCGTCCGAGATCGCGGCTCCCCTGGGCGGGCTGGACCTGTGGGTGGGGCTCCCGTCCTCCGAGGCGCATCGCGTCGGGCGGGTCGGCAAGGTCGAGGCGCCCGAGCCGTCGGGCGCGCTGCGCGCGCGGCCCAAGCGCTCGGTCACCGCCGCCTACGCCGACCCCGACTCCCTCACCCGCCGCGCCTTCGCCGCGATCGACCCGTCCCCGGACCACAACGACCCGGCGTTCCACGCGGCCGCCCTGCCCGCCGCCAACGGCATCGCGACGGCGGACGGGCTGGCCCGCTTCTACGCGTCACTGGTCGGCCCGGTCGACGGGGTGCGGCTGCTCTCCCCGGACATGGTGGAGCGCGCCCGCGCCGAGGAGTCGGCGGGCCCCGACCGGGTCCTGGTGGTCGGCACCCGCTTCGGGCTCGGCTACATGCTGCACGGCAGCGCGTCCCCGCTCCTGGCCCCGGGCTCCTTCGGCCACCCCGGCCGCGGCGGCTCCCTCGGTTTCGCCGACCCGGAGTCCGGCGTCGCCTTCGGCTACGTCACCAACGGCTTCCGCCGGACGGTCACGGCGGACCCCAGGGCGCAGGCGCTGATCCGCGCGGTGCGGGGAAGCGTGGAGAGCGTTCCCCGCTCCTAGACGTGGATGTTCCTCGACGTGGATGTTCCTAGACGTGGATGTTCCTAGACGTGGAGGTTCCTAGACGTGGATCGGGTGGGAGACGCGGCCGGACGCCTCGTCGATCTCGCGGTGCGCCTTGTCGAGCATCTGCATGGCGAGTTCGTTCAGGGCCCGCGCGCCGGCGATCTCCTCCCCGACCCGCGGCTGATTGGAGTCGGTGTAGTGCCGGGACGCGTGCCCGTGGGCGCGCACCTCGGACCCGTCGGGCAGCCTGACCATCGCGACCGCGCGGGTGTGCTGGTCGTCTTCCGAGAACTCCATCTCGATGTGCCATCCCACTGCGGTGTGCATCATGACGGATCACCTCCGGATTACCTCTCGTTCCAGGGTGCGCCTCGCCCCGCCACCCTGCACCCGGCCGCCCTGACCGTCCTGCACGCCGCCGAGACGAGCGGCACGTTGTGGTCGGGCGGGCCGACCGGGACGACGGTCCGGGCCGTCCCCGCCGCACACCGCTCCACCGTGCACGAGGCATGAGGCGACCGGCGCACCCCCGGCGCCGGCGCCCGAGATCTCACGCCTCGCGTTCGCGGACGTCCACCGGCGTCGCCCCCGCGTGGGTGATCAGGTCCTTCGGGGACATCGGGAAGACCGTGTAGGGGGTGCCGGCCGCGGCCCAGACCACCTGGTGGTCGAGGAGGGAGCGGTCGGCGAGGACGCGGGTGCGGGTGCGGTGGCCGAAGGGAGGTACGCCGCCGATGGCGTAGCCCGTGGTCTCGCGGACCACGTCGGCCTTCGCGCGGGTGACCTTCCCTGCGCCCAGTTCCTCGCGGACCCGCTCGAGGTCCACGCGGGAGGCGCCGTCCATGAGGACGAGGACCGGGACGCCGTCGGCGGCGAAGATCAGCGACTTGCAGATCTGGCTGAGCTCGCAGCCGATCGCGGCGGCCGCCTCGGCCGCGGTGCGGGTGGCGTCGGGGAAGCGGCGGACCTGGCCGGCCACGTCCTCCAGGCCCAGCTCCCGCAGGGCCTCGGCGAAACGGGGGTGGGCCGCGGAGCCCTCGGTGTCGGTGGCTGAGGTCGTCATGCGGGGCACCGTAACCGCCGGGGCCCGGCGCACGCGACCTCGTTCCGTGCCACGGACACACGCGTTTCCGGGACGGGAACGAGGAAGCCGGTGAGGGCGCCCCGTCCCCACGGAGCCCTCACCGGCTGGTCGTGACCGTCCGGGCGGTCAGGCCCGGACGAGTTCCTTGTCCTCGTCGTCCTTGTCCGCCGCGCGGTCGTGCACGGCGAGGCGCTCGCCCTCGACGTCGACGTTGGGCAGCGCCCGGTCCAGCCACTTCGGCAGCCACCAGGCCTTCGCGCCGAGCAGCGCCAGGACGGCCGGGACGATGGCCATGCGGACCACGAACGCGTCGAAGAGGACGGCGATCGCCAGGCCGAAGCCGATCATCTTGACCATGGAGTCGCTGGACCCGATGAACCCGGAGAACACCGCGATCATGATGATCGCCGCGGCGGTCACCACCCGTGCGCTGTACCGGAACCCGGTGACGACGGCCTGCGCCGGCTTCTCGCCGTGGACGTGGGCCTCGCGGATGCGGGTCACGAGGAACACCTCGTAGTCCATGGCGAGGCCGAAGACCACGCCGACCATGAAGATCGGCATCATCGACATGATCGGGCCGGTCTCCTCCACGCCCATCAGGCCGGACAGCCAGCCCCACTGGTAGACCGCGACGACCGCGCCGAGCGCCGCCAGCACGGAGAGCAGGAAGCCGAGGGCCGCCTTCAGCGGGACCAGAATCGAGCGGAACACCACGATCAGCAGCAGGAACGCGAGTCCGACCACCAGCACCAGGTACGGCACCAGCGCGTCGTTCAGCTTCTGCGAGACGTCGATGTTCATCGCGGTGGCGCCGGTGACCAGGACCTCGGCGCCGGTGTCGTCCGTGATGTCGGCGCCCGCGGCCCGGATGTCGTGCACCAGGTCCTCGGTGGCCGCCGAGGACGGCTTGGCGTCCGGGATGACGGCGATCGTCGCGGTGTCGCCGGCCTTGTTGGGGGCCGCCGGGGCGACGTTCACGACGTTGTCGAGCGCCTTGATCTCGTCGCCGGCCTGCTGGAAGACGGCCTGCGGGTCGTCGCTGCCCTGGGCGTCGACCACGACCACGAGCGGGCCGTTGAAGCCGGGGCCGAAGCCCTCGGAGAGCAGGTCGTAGGCGCGGCGCTGCGTGGTGGACGTCGGCTGGGAGCCGTCGTCGGGCAGGCCCAGCTCCAGGGAGCCGGCCGGGACCGCGGCGGCGCCGAGGCCGACGATGCCGAGCAGCAGCACGGCCAGCGGCCGGCGGACGACGAAGCTCGCCCAGCGGGTGCCCATGTTGGGCCTGTCCGCCTCGTCCTTCTCCTTGTTCTTGGCGCGTCCGCCGCCGAGCAGCTTGCTCTTCTCGCCCGCGGGGCGGATCCGGCGGCCGGCGTAGCCGAGCACGGCGGGGATCAGGGTGAGGGCGATGAGGACGGCGACGGCGACCGTGCCGGCGGCGGCGATGCCCATCTTCGTCAGCATCGGGATGTTGACGACGGACAGGCCGACCAGGGCGATGACGACGGTCAGACCGGCGAAGACCACGGCGGATCCCGCGGTGCCCACGGCCCGTCCGGCCGCCTCCTCGCGCTCACGTCCCTCGGCGAGTTCGGCGCGGTAGCGGGAGACCACGAACAGGGCGTAGTCGATGCCGACCGCGAGACCGATCATCGAGGCCAGGATGGAGGTGGTGGAGCCCAGGTCGAGCGCGCTCGCGAGCGCGGTGATGGTGGCGACGCCGATGCCGACGCCGACGATCGCGGTGAGCAGCGGGAGCCCGGCGGCGAGCAGCGAGCCGAGGGTGATGACCAGGACGACCGCGGCGACGCCGATGCCGATGATCTCCGCGGAGCCGGTCTCCGGGACGGCCTGGAGGGCGTCACCGCCGATCTCGACGGTCAGCCCGGAGTCGCGGGCGTCCTCGGCGGCGGCCTTCAGGTCCTCGCGGGAGGACTCCTCCAGCTCCATGCCGGGGACCTTGTAGGTCACGGAGGCGTAGGCGACCGTGCCGTCCTGGCTGACGCCGCCGCCCTGGTACGGGTCGGTGACCTGGGCGACCTCGGCCCCGCCGGACAGCTCGTCGACGGTGTCCTGGACGGCCGCCTTGTTGCCCGGGTCGGTCATCTTCTGGCCGTCGGGCGCCTTGAAGACGACGCGGGCGGTGGCTCCGTCGGCGCTGGCGCCGGGGAACCGTTCGTCCAGCAGGTCGAAGGCCTTCTGTGCCTCGGTGCCGGGGATGGAGAAGGAGGAGCTGCCGGCGGCGGGCGCACCGGCCGCGCCGGCGCCCGCGAGCGCCAGCAGCGCCACCCAGAACAGGGCGACGACGTGCCGTTTCCGGAAGGAGAACCGGCCGAGTCGGTAGAGGAATGTGGCCACGAGGGCGTACTCCCGGTCAGGTCGTGGATGTATCAGGGCAGGGGGGATCAGCCCGACGACGCCGGGGCACCGCCCACGCCTTCGAGGCAGTGGGGGAGGTGACGTCAGGAGGCGGCTGACTTGAGGTGACTGGGGGAGGTCAGTCGGGTGGGGCGACTCCCAGGGCGGGGAGCACCACGGCGTCGATGTACGACGTCAGGAACGCCTGCGTGGGAGGCTGCTCGTCGATCAGCGTCCGGGTGGCGAACGCCCCGACCAGCATGTGCACGATGTAGTCCAGCGCCGGGCAGTCCGCGCGGACCTCGCCCCGTCGGATCGCGCGGTCGACGACCCGGCGGAACTCCTCGACCTCCGGCTCCACCAGCAGCTCGCGGAGTGCCTCGCGGAGGTCGTCGTTCTGGTGCACGGCCATGGCGAGGGCCCGCATGAGGGCGACGTTCTGCGCCAGGACGCAGTCGTCCTCGCGGCCGATGATCGTGTGCAGGTCACCCCGCAGGGACCCGGTGTCCACGTCGGCGATGCCGCCCGGCTTCTGGCTGTGCATCGCCCGGACCACCAGCTCGGCCTTGCCGCCCCACTGACGGTAGAGCGTGGCCTTGCTGGACCGGGTGCGCGCGGCCACGGCGTCCATGGTGAGGGCGTCGTAGCCGACCTCACGGAGCAGGTCGAGCACGGCCCGGTACAGCTCGGCCTCGCGCTCGGGGGTGATCCGGCTGCGACGTGACGTCGCGATGTCACTCATGCCGACCACCTTTCCGCTCCGGGTCCCACCGCGTCAAAGAAACGACACGGTTTCGTACAAGGAGACGGTACCCCGGGCGACTAACGAAACGAAACGGTTTCGTTCGTGTTCTGCGTCACGGTTGTTCGCTCGGCATAAGCGATACGCACGAGTTGCTGCGGTCCGTCCCCCGGAAAAGCATGGGGAGGGTGACCTATCTGCGTCTGCCGCACCTCAAGGACGACCTGCTGTGCTTCGTGGCGGAGGACGACCTCTGGCTCGCCCCGCTGGACGGAGGGGGCCGCGCCTGGCGGCTCACCGTCGACCGGACCAAGCTCGGCCACCCCCGCTTCTCCCCCGACGGCCGCCACATCGCGTACACCAGCTGGCGCAGCCTGGACCCCGAGGTGCATCTGGCGCCGGTGGACGGCGGCCCCGGACGGCGGCTGTCCTACTGGGGCAGCTCCGACACCCGGGTCTGCGGCTGGGCCCCGCCCGACGAGCACGGGCACGCGTCGATCCTCGCCGTCACCTCGCACGGCGAGCCCTTCTCCCACTTCACCTGGGCCTACAAGCTCGGCCGGGACGGCAGCCCAGGGCGCAAGCTGCCCTGGGGCCCGGTCTCCGACATCCAGGTCGCCGAGGTGGCGGGGGAGCGCAAGTCGCTGCTGCTCACCGGCACCCCGCCGCACGAACCGGCGTCCTGGAAGCGCTACCGGGGCGGCGCCACCGGCCGGCTCTGGCTGCACGGGCACCGTCTGCTGGAGGGCATCGACGGCCATCTGCACTCGCCGATGTTCGCCGGCGGGCGGATCGCCTTCCTCTCCGACCACGAGGGCATCGGCAACCTGTACTCGTGCGCGTACGACGGCACCGACCTGCGCCGCCACACCGACCACGACGCCTTCTACGCCCGGCACGCCTCCACCGACGGCACCCGCGTCGTCTACCAGTGCGCGGGCGACCTGTGGATCGTCGACGACCTGTCACCCGACTCCGCGCCGCGCCGGCTGGACGTGCGGCTGAGCGGTCCGCGCTCCGGCCGGCGCCCCTACCAGGTGCCCGCCGCGCAGCATCTGGACGGCCTGTCCGTCGACGAGACCGGACGGGCCAGCGCGGTCGTGGTGCGCGGCAGCCTGTACTGGCTCACCCACCGCGACGGCCCCGCCCGCACCCTGACCGACACCCCGGGCGTCCGGGTGCGGCTGCCGGAGATGCTCGGCGCGGGCGGCCAGGTCGCCTACGTCACCGACGCCGAGGGCGAGGACGCGGTGGAGATCGCCTCGCTGCCCCGGGCGACCGGCCACCGCCCGCACCGCCGGCTGGCCGCCGGGAAGCTGGGCCGGGTGCTGGAGATGGTCGCCGACCCGGAGGGGCAGCGGCTCGCGGTCGCCGCGCACGACGGGCGGCTGCTCCTCGTGGACACCGACGAGGCGACGGACGGGACGGCCGAGGAGGTCACCGAGCTGATCCACTCCGGCAACGGCCCGGTGCGCGACCTCGCGTTCTCCCCCGACGGCGCCTGGCTGGCCTGGTCCCACCCGGTGATCGGGCGGTCGCTGCGGCAGATCAAGCTCGCCCGCATCAAGGACCGGCTGGTCCTGGACGTCACCAACGGCCGCTTCGAGGACGAGAACCCGGTCTTCACCCGCGACGGCCGCTATCTGGCGTTCCTGTCCTGGCGCGGCTTCGACCCGGTGTACGACGTGCACACCGGCGACCTGTCGTTCCCGCTGGGCTGCCGCCCGTACCTGGTGCCGCTGTCGTCGGCGACGCCCTCGCCGTTCGCGCTGAACCCGGAGGGCCGGCCCGCCGCCGGGGGGCTCGACCCGCTGGAGGAGGAGGGCGAGGAGGGCGGCACGGTCACCGTGGAGGCGGAGGGCCTGGAGAGCAGGGTGACGCCCTTCCCGGTGGCCGCGTCCAAGTACTCGGGGCTGTACCCGGTCGCGGGCTGCGGGCTGGTGTGGCTGCGCTGGCCGATCTCGGGCGCGCTCGGCGAGACGTTCGCCCACCCCGACGACACCACCGGCCGGCCCACCCTGGAGCACTTCGACGTGCCCAAGGCCAAGAAGTCCGAACTGGTCAGGCACCTCGACTTCTTCGCGGTCAGCGGCGACGGCACCCGGCTGGTCGTGGTCGACGAGGACGACCTGCGCGCGGTCCCCGCCACCGAGCCGGGCGACGGCGACTCGACGGTGTGGATCGACCTGCGCCGCATCAAGCACGAGGCGGACCCGGCGGCCGAGTGGCGCCAGGCGTACGCGGAGGCGGGGCGGCTGATCCGCGCCTACTTCTGGGAGCCGGACATGTGCGGCATCGACTGGGACGGCGTGCTGGAGCAGTACCGCCCGCTGGTCGAACGGGTGGCCTCCCCCGACGAGTTCGCCGACCTGCTGCGCGAGGTCCTCGGCGAACTCGGCACCTCGCACGCCTACGTCACCGCCGCCCGCCGCAACGAGGGACCCCCGCACTACCAGCGCCGCCAGGGACTGCTCGGCACCGACCTGGTGCACAGGGAGGCGGGCTGGACGGTGAAGCGGATCCTGCCCGGTGACTCCTCCGACTCCCGGGCCCGCTCCCCGCTGGCCGGCACGGGCATCCGCGAGGGCGCGGTCCTCACGCATGTCGACGGCCGCCCGGTGGACCCGGTGACCGGGCCGTACCCGCTGCTCGCGGCGGCCGGCGGCACCACCGTCGAGCTGACGTTCCGCCCACCCGTCGCCCACCACCACCCTTCTGCGGAAGGCCCTGCGGGCCCCTCCCGTTCGGGCGACGGCCCGCCCCGGCGGGTCGCGGTCGTCCCGCTGATCGACGAGACCCCCCTGCGCTACCAGGACTGGGTGGCCAAACGACGTGCCGTCGTACGCGAGTTGAGCGGAGGCCGCTGCGGCTATCTGCACATCCCCGACATGGGCGGCTCCGGCTGGGCGCAGTTCAACCGGGACGTGCGGATGGAGATGTCACGGCCCGCGCTCATCGTGGACGTGCGCGGCAACGCGGGCGGGCACATCAGCGAGCTCGTGGTGGAGAAGCTGACCCGCACCATCATCGGCTGGGACCTCACCCGCGACGCCCAGCCCGTGAGTTACGCCTCCAACGCGCCGCGCGGGCCCGTGGTGGCGCTGGCCGACGAGGCGACCAGCTCCGACGGCGACATGATCACCGCCGCGTTCAAACTGCTGAAGCTGGGCCCCGTGGTGGGGCAGCGCACCTGGGGCGGGGTGGTCGGCATGACCGGCCGGCACCGGCTCGGGGACGGCACGGTGATCACGGTGCCGATGAACGCGGCCTGGTTCGACGTGTACGGCTGGTCCGTGGAGAACCGGGGCGTGGACCCCGACCTGGAGGCGCTGCGCACCCCGCTGGACTGGGCGGAGGGCAGGCACGCGGTCCTGGACGACGCCGTACGGCTCGCGCTCGACCTGCTGGAGGCCGAACCGCCCGCCTCTCCCCCGGGTTACGCCGACGTGCCCGACCGTTCACGTCCCAAGCTGCCGCCGCGGAGCCGCTGAGGGCGTGAGAAAGGGGTGCCCCCTTCGCCAGGGGCACCCCTTCCTACGGCACGTCACTGCCCGGGTGCGTCGACGTCAGACCTCGTGGTCCTGGTCGAAGCGCTCCTCGGACTCGCGGCGACGCTGCGGGTCCTGCTCGTCGTCCCGACGGCGGCCGCGGTTCTGCAGCTGCTCCTTGCCCTGCTGGGCACGCTGCTTGGCCTGCTGCTGGAACTGGCCGGCCTTCTCCTGCATCTGGTCCTTCATACCCATGTGGGTTCACTCCCGTTGTGGGGTGGGGGAACTTGCCCCATCAGATTCACACGGGCGGTGACCCTGCGCACGTCGATCAGTCACGGACCGTAGCGCGGTGCTGTTCGTCGGCGTTGCCGCCCGCGCCGACCAGCCCGATGCGCAGCCCGTCGAGGCGGCCCGCGAACCGCTTCATCTCCCGCTGCCCCACGGTGCCGATGACGGCGGGGAGACAGCCGCGGATGCCCTGCATGCCGCGCAGCCAGCCCTGCCCGTAGACGTGCGCGGAGCGCCGCTCGATGCCGGCGACGAGCCGGTCCACGGCGGGTCCGAGCGGGTAGGTCTTGTTGGCCGGCCAGGGCAGCCGCTGCCTCAACTCCCGCATGACGTCGTCCTGGTCGGCGCCGCGCACCATGTCGGTGTCGGTCCACGACAGGTAGCCGACGCCCACCCTGACGCCCCGGTGGGCGACTTCGGCGCGCAGCGCGTGCGCGTACGCCTCCACACCGGACTTGGAGGCGCAGTACGCCGTCATCATCGGCGCGGGCGTGATCGCGGCGAGGGACGCGATCTGCAGCAGGTAGCCGCGGGTCTCGACGAGCAGCGGCAGGAACGCCCGCGCGGTCACGGCCGATCCGACGAGGTTGACCTCGATGACGCGCCGCCAGGCGTCCGGATCGGACTCGGTGAACGGACCGCCCGTCGCCACACCGGCGTTGGCGACCACGACGTCCACCCGGCCGAACCGCTCGCGCACCTCCGCGGCGACCCGGGCCATCGCCTCGTGGTCGGTGACGTCCGCGTACCAGTGGTCGCTGTCGCCGTGCAGCCGGGCGGAGACGTCCTTCAGCGCGTCCGGTTCCAGACCGACCAGCGCCACACTCGCGCCGCGCGCGGAGAGTTTGCGGGCGAGCAGCTCCCCGACCCCGCGCGCCGCGCCGGTGACGACGGCGACCTTACCTTCGAGACTGACCCTGCTCATGCGCTCTCCTCGGCGGGTACGGGCGGCTGTTGGGCGCTCACGTGGGCGGTGACGAGGTCCCGGATCCGCGTGGTGACCAGGTCGGGCGCCTCGACGGGGGTCATGTGGCCGACGCCGGGCAGTTCGGTGAGGCCGCGGCAGTCGGGCAGCGCGTCGGCGAGCGCGCGGGCGTGCACGGGCGGGGTGAGCCGGTCCGCGGTGCCGGCGACGATCTGCACCGGAACGTTCAACTCCCGTACGGCCGCGTCGAGGTCGAGCGTGGCGAGCACGTGCGACCAGGCGTGGCGGACCGTGCGGGGGCAGGCGTGCACGATGCGGGCGCAGGCCTCCACCATGTCCGGCGCCGAATCCGGGCCCATGGTCGCGTACTTGAGGATGCGGCGGGCGGCGGGCGTGACCGGGCCGAGCGGGGCGCGGCTGCCGAGGATGTGCCCGGTGATCCAGGTCCTGACCCGGCCGGGCCGCAGCGGCAGCACCGTGGACTCGGGGACGAGCCGGGCGCTGCCCGTGCTGCACAGCAGGACGGCGGCGGCGTGCTCGCGGAACGCGGGCCGGGTGGAGGCGGCCATCACCGTCATGCCGCCCATGGAGTGCCCGGCTACGACCGCGCGTTCGCCGGGGCCGAGGGTGGCCTTGAGGACGGCCTCGAGGTCGTCGGCGAGCGCGTCCGTGCTGCACGCGGGGCTCGCCGGGCTGCGGCCGTGGCCGCGCTGGTCGTAGGCGATCACCCGGTGGTCTGCGGCGAGTTCGCGGATCTGCGCGGCCCAGAAGGCGGTCGAGCAGGTCCAGCCGTGCGCGAGGACGACGGCGGGGGCGCCCTCGGGCCCGTGCACCTCGACGTGGACCGGGGCGCCGTCGGCGGAGGTGGCGGTCAGTTCGCGCACCGGGGCGGGCGGGGCGTAGCGGCCGGTGGTGACGGGGGTGGGGCGGCTCACGCGGCCACCTCCTCGTTCTCGGCGCCGGTCGCGGGCCGCGCGTCGGCGGGGCGCAGCACGGCGTACTCGGCGAGGTCGACGCGGCGGGTGGCGCGCCGGAACTCGGCGGTGGTTCCGGGCCAGATGGTGGTGTTGCGGCCGCCGGCGTCGAGGTACCAGCTGGTGCAGCCGCCGGTGTTCCACACCGTGCGCTTCATCCGTTCCTGCACCCGGTGGTTCCAGGCGCGGACCGCGCTGGGGCGGGCGTCGAGGGCGGCCCGGCCGCCGAGGACGTCGAGCTGGCGCAGGTAGTCGGCCATGTAGTTCAGCTGGGACTCGATCATCAGGATCATCGAGGAGTTCCCGAGGCCGGTGTTGGGGCCGATGATCGTCATCCAGTTGGGGAAGCCGGCCGCGGAGGCGCCGCGCAGCGCCTGCATGCCGCCCGACCAGACCTCGGAGAGGGTCTTGCCCTCGGGGCCGACGACGCGCTCGGCGATCGGCATGTCGGTGACGTGGAAGCCGGTGGAGAAGATGATCGCGTCGACCTCGGTCTCGGTGCCGTCGGCGGCGACCAGGGCCGAGCCGCGCACCTCGGTCAGCCCGCTCGCGACGACGTCCACGTTGGGCTGCGCGAGGGCCGGGTAGTACGTGCTGGACAGCAGGATCCGCTTGCAGCCGATGCGGTAGTCGGGCGTGAGCTTGGCCCGCAGCTCCGGGTCCTTGACGGCCCGCGCCATGTTCCGCTTGGCGAGCTGCTCGACGAAGCCGAGTTCACCCGGGTGCTTGGTGAACGCCTGGACCTGGAGCTCGCGGATGCCCCAGAGCAGCCCGCGGCGCAGCTTGGTGGTGAAGGGCAGCGCCCGGTGCACGGCGCGTTCGGCGGCGCCGATGGGCCGGTCCATGCGGGGCAGCACCCAGGCGGGCGTGCGCTGGAACAGGGTGAGCTTCTCCACCTGCGGCTGGATCGACGGGACGATCTGGATCGCGGAGGCGCCGGTGCCGATCACGGCGACGCGCTTGCCGCGCAGGTCGTAGTCGTGGTCCCAGCGGGCGGAGTGGAACACCTTGCCGGGGAAGGCGTCGAGGCCGGGCACGTCCGGCAGCTTGGGCTCGGACAGCGGGCCGGTGGCGGAGACGACGACGTCCGCGCTCCAGTCGCCGGCGGTGGTCTGGATGTCCCAGCGCAGGTGCTCGGCGTCCCAGGTCATCCGCTTCACCTCGGCGTTGAAGCGGATGTGCGGGCGCAGTCCGAAGGTGTCGGTGACGCGCTCCAGGTAGGCGCGGATGTGCTCCTGGCCGGAGAAGGAGCGCGGCCAGTCGGGGTTGGGCGCGAAGGAGAAGGAGTACAGGTGCGAGGGCACGTCGCAGGCGCACCCCGGGTAGCTGTTGTCGCGCCAGGTGCCGCCGACGCTGCCGGCCCGCTCCAGGACGACGAAGTCCGTGATCCCCTCGCGGCGCAGCCGTACGGCGGCCCCGAGTCCGCCGAATCCCGACCCGATCACCGCGACCCGTACATGCTCGTGCTCGGCCATCCCAAAGCCTCCGCGCATCGCTCAGAACCATGCCAGTGAACACTGGCGCAATGGGGAGAGTAGAGCAGTGCCGTACTCATGGGTAGGGGTCGCGCGAGGAAAGTTACCGGCGGTACGACCTAGGCTTCAGGCGTGACGGACGACAGCGGCACCGAGAGCGGCAGCCCCACGGAACGGCGCGAGTACCGCATGGAGGAACTGGCGCGGCTCGCCGGCATCACCGTGCGCACCCTGCGCTTCTACCGCGAACGCAAGCTCATCCCGCCACCCCGCCGCGAGGGCCGCATCGCCTGGTACGACGACCAGCACCTGGCCCGGCTGCGCACCATCACGGCGCTGCTCGAGCGCGGCCACACCCTGAACGGCATAGCCGAGCTGGCCGAGGCCTTCGACAACGGCCGAGGCGTCGGCGACCTGCTCGGCATGGAGGTCCCCACCGAGGAGACCCCGGTCCGTCTCACCCCCGAGGAGCTCGCCGACCACTTCGCCGGCGAGGTCACCCCGGAGAACCTGGCCGCCGCCCTGGACCTCGGCTACCTCGGCGTCGACGGCGAGGAGATCGTCCACATCAGCCGCCGCCTGCTGGAGGTGTCCTCCGCACTGGTCCGCGAGGGCATCCCGCTCGGCGAGGTCCTGCGCACCGCCGCGGAGGTCCGCACCCACGCCGACGCCCTCGCCGACCTGTTCGCCGCCCTGGTCCTGCGCCACGCCCCGGAGGAGGCCCTCCACCGCCTGCGCCCGCTGGCCCGCAGCGTGGTGGACGCGGAGCTGTCGCTGGCGCTGGACCGGAGACTGCGGAAACGCGACAACCCCATGTGATCGCCTCACCTCATAGAGGTACTTTCCGGGGAGTGGCAGACGGACGTCAGTTCACGCTCCGACAGTAAGAGCCAGGACCCCGGCGGCTGTGCCACCAGCCCCGGGGTACGGCCGGGCTCGTTCCCTTCGGCTATCGGAAGTCGCCGCACCCGTCCGGCGTGGGCTGGTGCTTGACTCCCGATCCTGACGCCGTCGCCATCGTCCGCGAGATCGTCGATGACGTGCGTTCGGGGCTGTCGCTGATCGCCGTCGCAGGCAGGCTCAACGACGCAGACGTGCCAGTGCCACGAGACCGTCACGCCCTGCTCCAGGGACGCCCCATGGGCGGCCGTCGCCATGGCCGCGACTTCGACAGGTTCCGCTGGACGTCCGGCACACTGTCCAAGGTCTTGCGGAGTCCATCGTTGAAGGGGCATCGCATTCATAAGGGACAGACCGTTCGCGACGCCTCGGGGACGCCGGTGTTGATCGGCCCGCCCCTGCTTACCGAGGAGGAGTTCGACAGCCTGCAAGAGCTGCTCAGAGCCCGCTCGAACGGCAGCCGCCCCAGGAGTCGTACGACCGCCCTGCTCACGGCAGTCGCCTACTGCTCGGGGTGTGGTGGCCGCATGTACTTCGCCGCTCGTAAGGGTTATTCGTACGGCGACTACGTATGCCGGGCGACCGCGCGCGCCGAAAAGTGCCTCGCACCAGCCGCGATGCGGTCCGACTGGCTTGAGGCATACACAGTCGCCCGCTACCGCGAGCTCACAGCGACCGGCTCACCGGTCTCTCGTCAGGTGCTCCTCGACAGCGGCGCCCGTGTCACCGTCTCCAAGGGCCACCGCGGTGGAAACTCGACCAGGCTGGCTGGGCCGGACACCTCGCGCCTGTCCTTCACCCTCACCGAGAAGAGCGCGCGATCGGACAGCTGAGTCCGACAAGCTTCGTGTGAGCACACGGCATGGTCTCGCGTTTCGCGTGCTCGCACGAGAATCTCACTGTCCGAAGACCACTGTCACGGGCGCGTGATCCGACCACCGTTCCTCGTGACTGGCCGCTCGTTCGACGAGTCCCTTGACCGCTCGCGCGGCCAGCCCGGGGGTGGCAACGGCCAGGTCGATCCTCCAACCGGTGTCATTGTCGAAGGCGCGCCCTCGGTACGACCACCACGAGTAAGGGCCGTCGACGTCCGGGTGCAGGGCGCGCACCACGTCGACGTAGCCGCCGTCGGCCGGGTCGAGGACGCGGGAGAGCCACGCGCGCTCCTCGGGCAGGAAGCCGGAGTTCTTGGTGTTGCCGCGCCAGTTCTTCAGATCGGCCTTCTCGTGCGCGATGTTCCAGTCGCCGCAGACCACGACCTCGCGCCCGTCGGCGGCGGCCTTCTCCCGCAGCTCCTTGAGGTACACGAGGAACTCGTCCATGAAGCGGATCTTCTCGTCCTGCCGCTCCGTGCCGACCTCGCCGGACGGCAGGTACAGGGAGGCGACCGTCACACCGGGCAGGTCCGCCTCGACGTACCGTCCGCTGCCGTCGAACTCCGCGGAGCCGAAGCCGATCCGCACCCGCTCGGGCTCGCGCCGGGTGTACAGGGAGACGCCCGCGCGACCCTTGGCGGCGGCCGGCGCGTGCACCACGTGCCACCCCTCGGGCTCCCGCACGGTCTCGGGGAGCTGCGCCGCCTCGGCCCGCACCTCCTGGAGGCACAGCACATCGGCGGAGGTCCCGGCGAGCCACTCCACGAAGCCCTTCTTGGCGGCGGCGCGGAGTCCGTTGACGTTGACAGAGGTCACAGTGAGCACCAGGGCACGATACGACACCCGCAGGTCCGGGCATGTTTTACGGTGTTCGTCATGGAAATCCGCCGGGTCCCCTACGACCACCCCGACGCCGTGAAGCTGGACGCAGCCGTCCAGGCCGAGTACGACATCCGCTACGGCGACGGCGGCGACGCCACCCCGATGGACCCCGCGGACTTCCGGCCCCCCAACGGCATCTACCTGATCGCCTACGACGCGCTGGGCGTCCCGGTCGCCTCCGGCGGCTGGCGCGTCCAGGACGCCAACGAGGAGGGCAACCGGGACGGCGACGCGGAGCTGAAGCGCATGTACGTCGTCGAGGAGATGCGCGGCCGCGGCCTCGCCCGCCGCATCCTCGCCGCCCTGGAGGAGGACGCCCGAGCCGCCGGCCGCGTCCGCATGGTCCTGGAAACCGGCACCAAGCAGCCGGAGGCCATAGCCCTCTACACCTCCAGCGGCTACGAGCCCTGCGAGAAGTTCGGCTACTACCGCTTCCACGAGGAGAGCCTCTGCTACGCGAAGTACCTGTGATCCATCAGGAGAACCGTCCACGCCCCGCCGGGAGACCCTGGCGGGGCGCCGTGCGTGAAGAGCCGCCGCGCTGCAGGGGTTTGGGCCGGCCTCGTCGGCGCACGGCCGCGAACAAGTCGAAGCCCCGACCAGGTGAACCCGGTCGGGGCTTCGTTGCGTGGACCTGAGGGGATTTGAACCCCTGGCCCCCTCGATGCGAACGAGGTGCGCTACCGGACTGCGCCACAGGCCCTTGCAACGAGTGAAACTTTAGCATCCCGATCGGGGTGCTCAAAAATCCGTTGTCCGGGTCCTACTCGTTCGCGGCCTTGGGGCGGTCGCCGTCCTCGTACTGGTCGAAGAGCGGCGTGCGTCCGCGCTCGCGGGAGCGGCGGGCGGAGGCGGCGCGGCGGGCGTCGGTGCGGCCGTCGCCCGCGTCCCGGTCGTCGGCTGCCGGGGGCTCCGGCTCCGCGTCCGCCGCCTGGGCCTCCTCGGCCGGTACGGCGCTGGAGCGGGCGGAGCTCCAGGTGTCCGGGGCGCCGAGGTCGACGTCGCCGGAGGCGCGCGGGGCGACCGGGGCGGTCACGTACGTGGGGAGCGGGACGGGGACCGGGTCCCAGCTGTCGCCGCCCTGGCCGGGCCGCCGGCTGCGCTCGCGCTGCTGGTCGACCCACTCGGCGTGGTCGGTCTGCTCGACCAGCGCGCGCCGGTCCGCGGCGAGCGCGGACAGACCCGGGTCGGTGTCGGCGCCCGCTTCCGGGCCCTCCGGTTCGTCCGGGTCGGCCTCGTCGACGACGGGACGGCGACGGGGCCGCCGCTCGCGCAGCCGCTGCGCCGCGGCCTCGGCCTGGCGGCGGTCCATCTGGTAGGCGAACCGGCGGCGCTCCTGGGAGCGCAGGTAGGCGATGTAGGCGCTGAGCAGCACGGCGGGCACGCCCGGCGCCCAGAGGAACGCGAGACCGCCGACGGCGGCGACGACCGCGCCGAGCGTGAAGGCGAGGAACAGCATCGTGATGGTGCGCCGGCGGCGCGCGAGCACCTTCGAGCGCCGGGCGCGCTCGGCGGCGGCCTGCGCGGTGCGGTCGCGGCGCGCGGCGTCCGGGGAGCGGCGCGCGGCGGGCACGCGGCCCTGGGCGGCGGGCCGCTCGTCGCGGGAGGTCGGCCGCTCGTCGCGCGGGGCGGGCGCCTCGGACGCGTGCGGTTCGCCGCGCTCCTGCCGCTCCTGCCGCTCCGGCCGTTCCTCGGGCGGGGCCGGCAGGGGCGCCTGGGTCTGCGGACGGGTCTGGGACACGGCGAAGGCCCGGACGTCCACCGAGTCGGTGATCGCATCCGGGTCGTGGACGCCCTGCTCCCCCTCGTCGGCGGAGCGCGCCCGCAGGTCCTTGGCGTACCGGCGCTCCATGCCCGCCCGTCCGGACAGCAGCCGGATGGCGGTGCTGAAGCGTTCCGTCGGACGCGCCTCGTTCAGCTCGTCCTGCCTACGGAGCCACATCGGCACCAAGTAGGCGGCCCAGGCCCCGACGATGACTGCGTAGATGAGGCCGCTGCTGCTCACGTCTCACACCGTAGAGGGGTTTGCACGGGGCCATAGGCCAATTGGGCCGGTGTGTCGCACGATCTGGCTGATATTTCGAACTTTTCTTGTGATGGATGCGATCAGACAGGCGCCGGATCCCGGTAATTGCCGGTTCCGAGTCGGTCATCCCGCGCCACAATTCGAACGTATATTCAATTACCGGGGCCGTGCGGGATTCCCCGGTCGCGCTGTTCGCGTCCGGGCAGCTCATGGCGGGACCGCTCCTGCGCGCGGGTGCGGCGCCAGCGGGCGAGGAGACCGTCGGGGACTTCTTCCGCGGTGAGCGCGAACACGAGATGGTCGCGCCACGCGCCGTCGATGTGGAGATAGCGCGGGCGCAGCCCTTCCTCGCGGAATCCGAGTTTCTCCACGACCCTGCGGCTCGGCCCGTTCTCGGGGCGAATGCAGACCTCGATGCGGTGCAGTCCGACCGTGCGGAAACAGTGGTCGACGACCATCGCGACGGACGTCGGCACCACGCCCCGTCCGGCGACGGCCTCGTCCACCCAGTAGCCGATGTGCCCGGAGCACATGGAGCCCCAGGTGATCCCGGCGACCGTCAACTGCCCGACCAGGCGCCCCTGGTACTCGATGACGAACGGCAGCATGCGGCCCGCGTTGGCCTCGGAGCGCAGGTGGCGCACCATCTGACGGTAGGTGGGGCGGTGGGTGACGGGGCCGCTGGGCGTGGGCGGCGGGATGGTCGCCTCCCAGGGCCGCAGCCAGTCGCGGTTGCGGCGGTTCACCTCGCGCCAGGCCTTCTGGTCGCGCAGCTTTATCGGCCGGAGGACGATGTCGCCGTCCCTCAGCTCCGCGGGCCAGTACGGGGCGTTCAGCTCGCACCCCCGTCGCCGGCGTCCGTGCGGGGGTGGTCCCCGCCGCGCAGCTGGTCCACCGCGTGCCTCAGCAGCGGCTCCAGGACGGCGAGGCCGTCCTTCACCCCGCCGCTGGAGCCGGGCAGGTTGACGATCAGCGTGCCGCGCGCGACCCCGGCCAGCCCCCGGGAGAGGGCGGCGGTGGGCACCTTGTCCCGGCCGTACGCGCGGATGGCCTCCGCGATGCCGGGGACCTCGCGGTCGATCACCCGGCGGGTGGCCTCGGGGGTGCGGTCGGTGGGCGAGACGCCGGTGCCGCCGGTGGTGACGACGACGTCGTACCCGGCGTCGACGGCGGCGCGCAGGGCGGCCTCCACGGGGTCGCCGTCGGGGACGACCCGCGGGCCGTCCACGGCGAAGCCGAAGCGCTTCAGGCCGTCGGCGATCAGCGGGCCGCCCGTGTCCTGGTAGACGCCGGCGGCGGCGCGGTTGGACGCCGTGACGACGAGGGCCCGGTACGGGGCCGCGGAGGGCGTCATGACCGGCTCCAGTCGCCCGACTTGCCGCCCGTCTTCTCCTCCACCCGCACGTCCGTGATGACCGCCTCCTTGTCGACCGCCTTGACCATGTCGATCACGGTGAGCGCGGCCACGGACACCGCGGTGAGGGCTTCCATCTCGACGCCCGTGCGGTCCGTCGTCCGTACGGTCGCCGCGATCTCCACGGCGTCGTCCGCGACCTTCAGGTCCAGTTTCACACCGGACAGGGCCAGGGGGTGGCACAGCGGGACGAGGTCGGGGGTGCGTTTGGCGCCCATGATGCCCGCGATGCGCGCGGTGGCGAGCGCGTCGCCCTTGGGCACGCCCTCGCCGCGCAGCAGCTCGATCACGCGGGGCGCGACGAGCACGCGGCCGGTGGCGCGCGCGGTGCGCGCGGTGACGTCCTTGGCGGACACGTCGACCATGCGGGCGGCGCCCGCCTCGTCGATGTGGGTCAGACGGGACTGGTCGTCGGTGGGTCCGGGGGTGTCCCCCCGGGATGGCACGGTCATGATCGTGTGGCGCTCCCGGTCCTGGCCCGGCGCGGTGCGGGGCGCGGGCCTGCTGTGCGCGACACGGTACCGCCATCGGGCGGTGCTCAGCCGAGCAGGACCACCTCGACCTCGGTGCCCGGCGCCACGTCCTCGACGTCCTCGGGGACGACGACGAGCGCGTTCGCCCGGGCGAGGGCGGCGACCAGATGCGATCCGGCGCCGCCGACGGGCGTGACGACGCCGTCGGCGTAGCGGCCGCGCAGGAACTGGCGGCGGCCCTTCGGGGAGGTCAGCGCCTTCTCGGCCCTCAGTTCGGCGCGCACGCGCGGCCGGTGCACGTCCCTCAGGCCCATCAGGGTGCGGATGGCGGGGCGGACGAACAGCTCGAAGGAGACGTACGAGGAGACCGGGTTGCCGGGGAGGGCGAGCAGCGGGGTGTGGTCGGGGCCGACGGTGCCGAAGCCCTGCGGCTTGCCCGGCTGCATGGCGAGCTTGCGGAACTCCACGCCGCTGCCGGGCTCGTCCTCGTCGCCCGCGTGCGACAGCGCCTCCTTGACGACGTCGTACGCCCCGACGCTGACGCCGCCGGAGGTGACCATCAGATCGGCGCGGACCAGCTGGTCCTCGATGGTGTCGCGGAGGGTCTCGGCGTCGTCGGCGACGGCGCCGACGCGGTAGGCGATGGCTCCGGCGTCGCGGGCGGCCGCGGTGAGGGCGAAGCTGTTGGAGTCGTAGATCTGGCCGGGGCGCAGCGGCTCGTCGGGCTGGACGAGTTCGCTGCCGGTGGAGAGCACCACCACGCGCGGACGCGGCCGCACCCGGACCGTGCCGCGGCCGACGGCGGCGAGGAGGGAGATCTGCGGCGGGCCGAGGACGGTGCCGGCCTCCAGGACGCGGTCGCCGGCCCGTACGTCGCTGCCCTCGGCGCGCACGTGCGCGCGGGCGGGCGCGGGGCGGTAGACGCTGACCTGTCCGCCGGCGGCCTCGGGGGCGAGGCTGCGGGCACGCATCCCGGAGACGGGGCCCTCGCCGAGTCCGCCGTCGGTCCACTCGACGGGGACGACGGTCTCGGCGCCGGGCGGGAGCGGGGCGCCGGTCATGATGCGCGCGGCCTGCCCGGGGCCCACGTGCAGGGGGTCGGCCGCACCGGCCGCGACGTCGCCGACGACCTCGAGCGAGGCCGGGTACTCCTCGCTCGCGCCCGCGACGTCGGCGACCCGCACCGCGTAGCCGTCCATCGAGCTGTTGTCGAAGGGGGGCAGGGAGACCGGGACCGTGATGTCCTCGACGAGGACGCAGCCCTGTGCGTCGAGGAGGTTCAGCTCGATGGGGTCGAGCGGGCGGACGGTCGCGAGGATGTCGTCCAGGTGCTCGTCCACCGACCAGAGGTGGTCCGGTTCTGCGGTGCGGGGCGCGGCGCTGCTCAACGTTGCTGCATCTCCTCGGTGACGAATCGCTGGAGCCAGGTCCGGAAGTCCGGTCCCAGGTCCTCACGTTCGCATGCGAGACGGACAATGGCACGCAGGTAGTCCCCGCGGTCGCCGGTGTCATAGCGGCGGCCGTGGAAGATGACGCCGTGCACCGGGCCGCCGAGCGTGGCGTCCGCGGCGAGCTGCTGGAGGGCGTCGGTCAGCTGGATCTCGCCGCCGCGGCCGGGCTCGGTCTTGCTCAGCACGTCGAAGACGGCCGGGTCGAGGACGTAGCGGCCGATGATGGCGAAGTGGGAGGGCGCCTCCTCGCGGGAGGGCTTCTCGACCAGTCCGCTGAGCCGGACGACGTCGGCGTCGGCGGTGGCCTCGACGGCGGCGGAGCCGTAGAGGTGGATCTGCTCGGGGGCCACCTCCATCAGCGCGACGACGCTGCCGCCGTGCTCCTGCCGCACCTCGATCATGCGCTGGAGCAGCGGGTCGCGCGGGTCGATCAGGTCGTCGCCGAGGAGGACGGCGAAGGGTTCGTCGCCGACGTGCGGGGCGGCGCACAGCACGGCGTGGCCGAGGCCCTTCGGGTCGCCCTGGCGGACGTAGTGCATGGTGGCGAGGTCGCTGGACTCCTGGACCTTGGCGAGACGCTCGCCGTCGCCCTTGTTCTCGAGCGCGGACTCGAGTTCGTAGTTGCGGTCGAAGTGGTCCTCGAGGGGGCGCTTGTTGCGGCCCGTGACCATGAGGACGTCGTCGAGGCCGGCGGCGACGGCCTCCTCGACCACGTACTGGATCGCCGGCTTGTCGACCACCGGCAGCATCTCCTTGGGCGTGGCCTTGGTGGCCGGCAGGAACCGGGTGCCGAGACCGGCGGCGGGGATGACAGCCTTGCTGATCCGCGGGTGTGACTGAGACATGGGCGACACCCTAGCCGGTGTCTTTGTACTGAATCTGTGACTCCGCTGAAAAAATCCTCATATGAGCACATGAAGACAGCACAAGGATCGACTTGAGACATAACCGAGGCCAGCCCGAACCTGACAAGCGCACACGACGGCGTGAAGTCCTCCAGGTGAGGAACGGATTGACGGCCGATGACGTTCAGGAGCACGCCGCCGCCCTGGCCCGCCGGGCGCTCGCCCTGCCCGAGCTGGCCGACGCCCGCACGGTGGCCGCGTACGTCTCCGTGGGGAGCGAACCCGGCACCCTCACGCTGCTGGACGAGCTCCGCGCGCGGGGCGTGCGGGTGCTGCTGCCCGCGCTGCTGCCCGACAACGACCTGGCGTGGGGCGTCTACCGGGGCCCGGACTCCCTGCTGCCCACCCGGCACGGCGGCGGGCGGATGACCCTTCTGGAGCCCTCCGGGGAGCGGCTGGGCCCGCGCGCCGTGACGGAGGCGGACGCCGTGCTGCTGCCCGGCCTGTCGGTGGACGCCCGCGGGATGCGCCTGGGCCGCGGCGGCGGCTCCTACGACCGTGTCCTCGCCCGCCTGGAGCGGGCCCGGGTGCGTCCGGCGCTGGTGGTGCTGCTGTACGACTGGGAGGTCGTGGAGCGGGTGCCGGAGGAGCCGCACGACCGGCCGGTGGACGCGGTGGTGACCCCGTCCGGGGTGCGGCGGTTCGGCCGCCCCGATCCGGAGTCCTGAGAGCCGCCCCCCCCAAAGGAGAACCGGCCTCCACGCGCGCGTGGAGGCCGGTCTGCGGGTCCGCGGGGTGCGGCGGCAAGTCAGGGCTTGAGCACCAGGGTGTCGGTGGTGGAGTCCTCGACCGCCTTCTCCGAGTAGGCCCACTCCAGCAGTTCGCCCTCGGCCCACTTGTCCGTCTGGTCGACGTAGTGGGCGTTGTAGGCGTGGCCGGAGGCTCCCGTGAGGTTGATCCAGCGGGACTTGTCGAGGTCGTCGAGGTTGACGACCATCCGCATGGACGGCACCCACACCACGCCGTAGCCGCCGGAGGCGTTCCAGCCGGTGGCGTTGACGGTGGCCTCGCCGCCGCCGAGCTTCCACGGGCCCCGGTTGAGCACGTACTTCACGAAGCCCGGGCCGTCGCTGCCGAGCGTCTGGTTGTCCAGGAACAGGCGGTGCAGGCGGCCCCAGTTCCAGGTGTCGATGTCCTTGCCGAGCTTGGCGGTCAGCTCCCAACGGGCGTCGATCATGGCCCGCTTGAACAGCTCGTCACGGTTCTCCGCGCCCGGCCGGGTGCCGCGCTTCGGCGTCGTCCACCACTCACTGTCCTCGTCGGCCATCAGCCGGCGGACCACCTCGAACCAGCGGTCGCCGCCGTCCGGCTGCGCCTGGCTCGCGGAGCGCTGGCCGCACTCGCGGACCTTGCCCGCCTCGTCGGCCGGGCCGGTGGTGTTGACCGGCTCGACCCACAGGCACTGGCCCTTGACCCGCAGCTCCTTGGGCAGCTTGTGACCGAGGGACAGCTTGAGGATGTTGCGCCAGACGGAGTTGAAGTACGCGGCGGCCGCCGAGTCGGCGTCCTGGGTGTAGTCCCAGCCCTCCAGCAGCTTCTGCGCCTCGCGGACGTGCTCGTCACCGACGTCGATCTTGAGCAGTTCGGGCACCAGCAGCTTGGCGATGGAGCTGGAGTTGTCCAGCTGCATCTGCCGCATGTCGTCCGTGGAGATCTTCCCGCCGTCCTTGATCTTCGACTGGATCAGGTCGTTGATCCGCTGGCTGCGGGCGCCGTAGCCCCAGTCGGTGGTCAGCGTGTACGGGTAGTCCTCGTCGACGACGGCCTGGTTGGCGGTGACGATGTAGCCGCGCTCCGGGTCGAACTCGTAGGGCAGTTCGTCCTGGTCGACCCAGCCGGTCCACTCGTAGTCCGGGTCCCAGCCGGGGGCGGGGACGGAACCGTCGTGCTTCTCCGCGCGGGTCGGGATCTTCCCGGGCAGGGTGTAGCCGATGTGGCCCTCGGTGTCCGCGTAGACGAGGTTCTGCGAGGGCACCTCGAACAGCTCGGAGGCCTCCCGGAAGTCGTCCCAGTCCTTGGCCCGGTTGATCGCGAAGACGGCGTCCATGGTGCGGCCGGGGTCCAGGGCGGTCCAGCGCAGCGCCACGGCGTAGCCGTCGCCCCGGTCGGGGGCGGCGCTGTCGACGGCGGCCTTCTTGCCGGTCTTCACCAGCTCGTCCGAACGGTCCGACAACAGCGGGCCGTTGTTGGTCTCACGGATCACGATCTTCCGCGAGGCGCCGCCGGCGACCTTGATGGTCTCCTCGCGCGTCTCGAACGGCACCACCTTGTCGCCGTACTGGTAGCCGTCGCCGGTGATCTTCTCCAGGTACAGGTCGGTGACGTCGACGCCGGAGTTGGTCAGGCCCCAGGCG
Source organism: Streptomyces cellulosae (assembly GCA_014655195.1). Classification (GTDB taxonomy): domain Bacteria; phylum Actinomycetota; class Actinomycetes; order Streptomycetales; family Streptomycetaceae; genus Streptomyces; species Streptomyces cellulosae. The sequence goes on from BNBH01000001.1 coordinate 187,509, forward strand.
ATGTCCTGGTTGTGGCCGATTATCACGCCGGGCATGCCGGCGAAGGTGTAACCCGTGACGTCGTAGCGGCACTTGTCGGAGACGCTGCGGCAGTGCAGGCCCATCTGGTACCAGACGGACGGCAGCGAGGCCGACAGGTGCGGGTCGTTGGCGAGCAGCGGCTGGCCGGAGACGGTGTGGTCGCCGGAGACGACCCAGGAGTTGGAGCCGATGCCGTCGCCGTTGACGCCGACGGCGGTGGGGAGGTCCTCCAGCACCTGCTGCAGGCCGGTGAGCTGACTCTCGAAGCCGGCCGCGTCGCCCTCCGCGCCGGTGCCCGTGCCGCCTTCGGCGCCACCGCTCCCCGTACCGCCGCCGAGCTCCGAACCGGCGCCCTCGCCCGATCCGGACTGGTCGCCGCTGCCGTCACCCTCGCCGTCGCCCGAGCCGCCCGCGGCCTCGAACGTGCCGCTGCCCTCGTCGTAGCCGCCCTCCTGCACGATCGGCTTGTTCCGGCCGTACGGGTACGACGGGTACAGGTCGGCGATCTGCTTCGGGCCCAGGCGGCTGGTCAGCAGCGCCCGGTCGATCTCGTCCTGCATGTTGCCGCGCAGGTCCCAGGCCATCGCCTTCAGCCAGGCCACGGAGTCGACCGGGGTCCACTCGCCCGGCGCGTAGTCGTTCTCGAAGCCCAGCGCCGCGTACTCGAGGGAGATGTCCTTGCCGTCCTTGCCCTCGAGGTAGGCGTTGACGCCCTTGGAGTACGCCTGGAGGTACTTCTTCGTGGCGGGGGAGAGCTTCTCCTCGTACTCCTGCTTCGCGATGCGGTCCCAGCCGAGGGTGCGCAGGAACGCGTCGTTGTCGACCTGGCCCGCGCCGAACATCTCCGAGAGCCGGCCGGACGTCATGTGCCGGCGCACGTCCATCTCGTAGAACCGGTCCTGCGCCTGGACGTAGCCCTGCGCCATGAACAGGTCCTCGTCGGAGGAGGCGTAGATCTGCGGAATGCCGTAGCCGTCGCGTCTGACGTCGACGGGCCCGGACAGTCCCTCGAGGGTGATCGACCCCGTGGTCTGCGGGAAGGAGGCGCGCACGGTACTGACGGACCAGTACGCCCCGTAGGCGACGCCTCCGATCAGGGCCAGCACCAGGACGAGCACGATGAGGCGGCCCTTGCGCCCCTTCTTCCTGCCGGACGTGCCGGCGGCCTGCTGACCCGTGGAGGCGGCGGTGGTGTCGGTGGGCATCGCTGTCCTTGCTGTCCTAACGCGAGCGGCAGGTCGGGCTGTGCTTTTAACTGAGCGCTGGAGCAACGATAGGCGCAGGGCTCCGCGCCCCTTGACGCGGAGTGGGGAACCAGCCCGGACGGGCGTTCGATCTTGCCGCCTTTCGCGTCAAGAACGCGTCAAGAGTTAGGTAAGGTAACGAAGTAGTTCGCCGTGACAATCGAAGCGGTTCGCCCGGAAAGCGGGCGCATCGCCCGCGACGGACGCGCGCTCCCTCTCGGGTGCGCCTGGGCCGGGGAAGGGAACGCCGCTGACTGTCCACCACCTCAACCAGCTCCTGCTCGTCTGCTCGCTCGTCCTGCTCGTCGCCGTGGCGGCGGTGCGGATCTCCTCGCGCAGCGGGCTCCCCAGCCTGCTCGTCTATCTGGGCATCGGCATCGCCATGGGCCAGGACGGCATCGGCGACATCCAGTTCGACAACGCCGAGTTGACCCAGGTCATCGGGTACGCGGCCCTGGTCGTGATCCTCGCCGAGGGCGGTCTGGGCACGAAGTGGACCGAAATCAAACCGGTGCTGCCCTCGGCCGCCGCGCTGGCGCTCGTGGGCGTCGCGGTGAGCGTCGGCGTGACGGCCACGGCGGCGCATCTGCTGATCGGCCTGGAGTGGCGGGCGGCACTGATCATCGGCGCGGTCGTCTCCTCCACGGACGCGGCGGCCGTCTTCTCGGTGCTGCGGAAGGTGCCGCTGCCCGCGCGGGTGCGGGGCACCCTGGAGGCGGAGTCCGGCTTCAACGACGCCCCCGTCGTGATCCTCGTGGTGGCCTTCTCCACGGCCGGTCCGGTCGAGCACTGGTACGTGCTGATCGGCGAGATACTCCTGGAGCTGGCGATCGGCGCCGCCATCGGCATCGCCGTCGGCTGGCTCGGCGCCTGGGGTCTGCGGCGCGTGGCGCTGCCCGCCTCCGGCCTCTACCCGATCGCCGTCATGGCCATCGCGGTCGCCGCCTACGCGGCCGGCGCGCTCGCCCACGGCAGCGGCTTCCTCGCCGTGTACCTCGCCTCGATGCTGCTCGGCAACGCCAAGCTGCCGCACTGGCCCGCCACCCGCGGCTTCGCCGAGGGGCTCGGCTGGCTCGCCCAGATCGGCATGTTCGTGCTGCTCGGACTGCTGGTCACCCCGCACGAACTGGGCGACGACATCGTGCCCGCGCTGATCGTCGGGCTGGTGCTGACCATGGTGGCCCGCCCGCTGAGCGTGGTGGTGTGCCTGGTGCCGTTCCGGGTGCCCTGGCAGGAGCAGACCCTGATGTCCTGGGCGGGCCTCCGCGGCGCGGTGCCCATCATCCTGGCGACCATCCCGATGGTGCAGGGCGTCGAGGGCAGCGAGCGCATCTTCAACATCGTCTTCCTGCTGGTCGTCGTCTACACCCTGGTGCAGGGCCCGACGCTGCCCGGGCTGGCCCGGCTGCTGCGGCTCGGCGACTCCGGCGCCGCCGACCTGGGAGTCGAGTCGGCGCCCCTGGAGCGGCTGCGCGGCCACCTGCTGTCGGTCACCGTTCCCGAGGGGTCGCGGATGCACGGCGTCGAGGTCGGCGAGCTGCGGCTGCCCGCCGGGTCCGCCGTCACCCTCGTCGTGCGGGACGGGACCTCCTTCGTGCCGGCGCCGGAGACGATGCTGCGGCGCGGGGACGAGCTCCTCGTCGTCGCCACCGACCCGGTACGGGACGCGGCGGAGCGCAGGCTGCGCGCGGTCGCCCGGGGCGGCAAGCTCGCCGGCTGGCTGGGCAACGGCCGCGACACCGAGGGATCGCAGGCCGGACGGTGAGAGGGTGCTCACTTTCACAGGTGTGCACGCCGTTACCCCCTGTATCATGAAGCGACCCCAGATCGAACCAACTCTGCCTGACGCAGAGCTGGCGCGACCGTATGGCGGCCGGGCGCCCTGAGCTGTGGCGCCGGTATCTACCGCAGTCAGCGCAAGAGGACAGCTCTCGGCGTGCCCGCGCGACCTCGCGCGGGGCGCTACCAGGTGGCGGAAAGGCACGGGCCGTGGCATCCACGGTCACCACGTCGAAGGACTCGGCGGCCACGTCCCGACCGGGATACGGCCGCCTGCTGCGCACCCGCGGCGCGTGGACGTTCCTGCTCCCCGGCTTCGCGGCACGCCAGCCGTTCGCGATGCTCACCCTCTCCATCGTGCTGCTCGTCCAGCACACCACCGGCTCCTACGGCGCGGCCGGCGCCGTCGCGGCCGTCACCGGCGTCTCCATGGCGCTGTTCGCCCCGTACACCGGCCGGCTCGCCGACCGGCACGGCCAGCGGGCCGTGCTGGTGCCGGGCGTGCTGGTGCACGCGGCGGCCGGTCTCGCCCTCACCGCCCTCGCGCTGAACGGCGCGCCCCTGTGGGCGCTGTTCGCCGCGGCCGTCCCCACCGGCGCCTCCGTGCCGCAGGTCGGGCCGATGGTCCGCGCCCGCTGGGGCGTCCGCCTCAAGGGCTCCCCGCTGATGGCGACCGCCGCGGCCTTCGAGTCCGTCACCGACGAGTTCACCTTCGTCGTCGGCCCGCTGCTCGCCACCGCCCTGTGCACCACGGTCGACCCGTCCGCGGGACTGATCACCGAGGCCGCGCTCACCCTGGTCGGCGGTCTGCTGTTCGCCGCCCAGAAGGGCACCCAGCCGCCGGTCGCCGTGTCCGCCGACGGCCACACGCGCGTACGGCACGCCTCCGCGCTGCGCGTGCCCGGCGTGCGCGTGCTGATCGTGACCTTCCTGGGCATCGGCTCCGTCTTCGGCGGCATGCAGGTCTCCCTGGCCGCGTTCACCGAGTCCATCGGCGAACCCGGCCTCAACGGCGTCCTCTACGGCGTCTTCGCCGCCGGCAACATGCTCGCGGGCCTCGCCTGCGGCGCGATCGCCTGGAAGGTCGCCCCGCGACGCCGGCTGATCGTCGCCTACGCCGCCCTCGCGCTGGCCGCGTCCGCCCTGTGGACGGCCGACTCGGCGCTGCTGCTGGGCGCGCTCGGCCTGCTGGTCGGCATGTGCATCGCCCCGGCCCTGATCACCGGCTACACGCTCGTGGAGAGCCTGGTCCCGGCGGGCGCCCGCACCGAGGCGTTCACCTGGCTGACCGGCGCCGTCGCGCTGGGCCAGGCCGCCGCCGTCACCGTCGCCGGACAGTTCGAGGACCGGCTGTGGGACGACGCCGGCTTCCTGGTGCCGATGGGCGGCACGCTGCTCGCCCTGGCGACCCTGCTGGCGCTGCGCTCGCGGCTCGCGGGTGCTCCGCGCGGGCGTACCGTCGCACGTGGCATCGGTCACCGCGAGCCCGTCGCAGTGGACTAGGCCCACGGAATGCGTCACTATGGACCGTCGTTAGCACTCATTGAGTGAGAGTGCCAGGAGGAAGACAGTGCCGACCTACCAGTACCAGTGCACCGAGTGCGGCGAGGGCCTCGAGGCGGTGCAGAAGTTCACCGACGACGCCCTGACCGAGTGCCCCAGCTGCCAGGGCCGCCTGAAGAAGGTGTTCTCCGCGGTCGGCATCGTCTTCAAGGGTTCCGGTTTCTACCGCAACGACAGTCGCGGCTCCTCGTCGAGCTCCTCGCCGGCGTCGTCGAAGTCCTCCGGATCCTCGTCGTCGAGCTCCTCGTCGTCGGACTCCGGTGCCGGCTCGTCCTCGTCCTCGTCCGGCTCCTCCGGCAGCTCGACGAGCACGACGGCGGCATGACCGCCTGCCGTTTCGCGCTTCGCAGGGCCCTGTCGTCTCTGACGGCGGGGTCCTCGGCGTTTCCGGGGTCCTGGGGACGGTTCGGGGACGGCTGACGGGGTTCTCTCCCGGTCGTTCCGGGTGCCGTTAGGGTCGGGCCATGGCGAACATGGCGAACGCCGAGATCGGCGTGATCGGCGGATCCGGCTTCTACTCCTTCCTCGACGACGTGACCGAGGTCCAGGTCGACACCCCCTACGGGGCGCCCAGCGACTCCCTCTTCCTCGGCGAGGTGGCCGGCCGGCGGGTCGCCTTCCTGCCCCGGCACGGACGCGGCCACCATCTGCCTCCGCACCGCATCAACTACCGCGCCAACCTGTGGGCGCTGCGGTCGGTCGGCGTGCGCCAGGTGCTCGGCCCGTGCGCGGTGGGCGGCCTGCGCCCCGAGTACGGCCCGGGCACGCTCCTGGTGCCGGACCAGCTCGTGGACCGCACCAAGTCCCGGGTCAACACCTACTTCGACGGGCTGCCGCTGCCCGACGGCACCGTGCCGAACGTCGTCCATGTGTCGCTGGCCGACCCCTACTGCCCCACCGGGCGGGCGTCCGCGCTGAAGGCGGCACGCGGCCGGGACTGGGAGGCGGTGGACGGCGGCACGCTGGTCGTCGTCGAGGGCCCGCGCTTCTCGACCCGCGCCGAGTCGCTGTGGCATCAGGCGCAGGGCTGGTCGGTGGTGGGCATGACCGGGCACCCGGAGGCGGCGCTCGCCCGTGAGCTGGAGCTCTGCTACACGTCGCTGACGCTGGTCACGGACCTGGACGCGGGCGCCGAGACGGGCGAGGGCGTCTCCCACGACGAGGTGCTGCGGGTGTTCGCGGCCAACGTGGACCGGCTGCGGGGGGTGCTGTTCGACGCGGTGGCGGCGCTGCCGTCGACGGAGGAGCGGGACTGTCTGTGCGCGTCGGCGCTCGGGGGGATGGATCCGGGGTTCGTGCTGCCGTAGGCGGGGCGGCCCACCCGGGGGCGGAGGCGGCGGGCCGGCAGGCTGCGCGGAGGCGCTCGTTCGGGTGGGGCGGTTTTCCACAACCGAGGATGTGTTCACAGCCTCCGGCGGGATTCCGTCGGGGGCTTCATCGTGGGGTCCGCAAGCCGTTCCCGCGCCCCAGGTGGTGGTCCCGTGTCCATGTCGTCCATGTCGTCCGCGCCCTCCGCGTACCGCCGTTCCCCGTTCCCGCGTCCGCACGGCGCCGATGTGCCGCCGCCGTGCGAGGTGCCGCGGTTCGACCCGGTGCGGGTGCGCGGTGCGCTGCCGCTCGCGGGCCGGCTGGCGCGGCACCGGAGGCGGGCGGTGGCGGCCGGTCTCGCGGTGACCGCGGCGGCGCTGGTCGCGGCGGGCCCGAGGGACACCGACCGGTCGCGCGGACATCCCGAGCCGGCCAGGGCGGCGGCCGGGACTCCCGTGGCGTCCGGCGGCGACGACCGTCCGGTACGGCAGCGGCGCGCGGGCACGACGGTCACCGCGCCGGTGCGGATCGCCGACGCGGCCACGGTCCGGCTGCTGCGGCCCGGCGACCGGGTGGACGTGATCGCGGCCGGGGAAACGGTGTCCGGCGGTGAGGCGCGCGTGGTCGCGCGCGGAGCACGGGTCACGGAGGTGCCGGAGCCTGCGGACGGCGACGGGGGTGCGCTGGTCGTCCTGTCGGTGCCGCGCGACACGGCGGCCGAGCTGGCGGGCGCGAGCGCCACGGCACGGCTGGCGGTGACACTGTGGTGACCCGCGCGGCGCCGGGCGCCCCGACCGGCCGACGGTCGTTTCCGCCCGCGCCCTCAGCTCCCTCCGTACAGCTCCCCGTACGACGGCCACGCCCCGCCCGGACCGTCCACCGGGGTGGCCGCCCGCACCGCGCGGACGATCGCCCGGGTCACCAGGTCCGCGCCCGCCGCGAGCACCTCGTTCAGTGCGAGGGGGTCCTTCGCGTCGAGCGGCCGGGTGCCGGTGGCCAGGGTGAAGACGGTGTCGCCGTCGTTCAGCAGATGCACGGGGCGGACGGCGCGCGCGATGCCGTCGTGCGCGGTGCCGGCCAGCTTCTGCGCCTGCGCGCGGGTCAGGTCGGCGTCGGTGGCGACCACGGCGAGGGTGGTGTTCATCGGCGGCGGGGCGTTGCGCTCGGCCGACTCCGCCAGGCGGCGCCGTGCGGCCCGGTGCACTTCGGGGTCGGGCAGACGCGGGCGCCCGCCGAAGTACTCGCCGTAGAGGACCCCCGTCTCCAGGTCCACCGCCGAGCCCACCGCGTTGGCGACGACCAGCGCGGCCACGGTCACCCCCGAGGGCAGGACCGTGCTCGCCGAGCCGACGCCGCCCTTGAGCTGGCCCACGACGGCGCCCGTCCCGGCGCCCACGCAGCCCTGCGGCACCGGAGCCCCGGGTTCGGTGGCCGCGGCGGCCTCGATCGCCTCGCGGCCCAGGGCCGCGTCCGGCCGGGCCCGGAAGTCGCCGCCGCGGCGCAGGTCGAAGACGCAGGCGGCCGGCACGACCGGCACCACGTGCGTGGGTTCCGGACCGACCCGCACGCCGCGGCCCCGCTCCTCCAGCCAGGCCATCACCCCGGACGCCGCGTCCAGGCCGAAGGCGCTGCCGCCGGTGAGGGTGACCGCCTCGACGCGCTGCACCACGTTGCGCGGGTCCAGCGCGTCGGTCTCCTTCGTGCCCGGACCGCCGCCGCGCACGTCCACGGCGGCGACCGCGCCGCCCTCGGGGGCGAGCACCACCGTGGTCCCGGTGAGCCATCCGTCGCCGGTCCGCGTCGCGTGCCCCACGCGCACGCCGGCCACATCCGTCAGAGCGTCAGCCTTCATGGAGGCAGTCATGCCCCCGCGGCCCCGGCCGTACCCTGGACGCATGAGTACCGCTCCCGAGCCGCCGCGCGAGCCGAAGCCCGCGCTGGTCTTCGACGACCCGCTGGACCAGCCGACCTCCGACGACACGGACCGGGGCTGGGGCGAGCGCCCGTCCGGCGACAGCGCCGCCGACCTGAGGCGTTTCCTCGACGAGAAGCCGCCGCACCACATCTGACCGGGCGGCGGGGCGCCCTACCGTCCGCCGGCGCCGGGCTGCTCGCCGCCGCCGTCCGTCCGCAGGCTCTTGCCCCCGCCCTGCGCGCGCTCGGCCAGCAGCGCGTCCCGGATCTCCTTCAGGACCTCCAGCTCGGTCACCTCGACGACCTCGTGGGCGCCTTCCTTCGCCTTCCGGCGCGCCTCCACGCGGGCCAGGTACTTCGCCATGGGCAGCACCATCAGGAAGTAGACGACGGCCGCCGTGATCACGAACTGCAGCGTGGCGCCGAGCACCGAGCCCCACAGGATCCGCACCCCGGTCGCCGCGTCCCCGGTGCCCTCGCAGGGGCCCTTCAGACAGGACGTGTAGCTGTCGAGGTTCTGGGTGCCGAACGCACCCACGAGCGGGTTGATGATCCCCTCGACGACCGAGTTGACGATGTTGGTGAAGGCGGCGCCGATGACGACCGCCACCGCCAGATCGACGACGTTCCCGCGCATCAGGAAGGCCTTGAAGCCCTGCCACAGGCTCGTCTTCTCCTGGTCGCTCACTGCGGGGCCTCATTTCTCGTGCGTAGGTGCGGAAGAAGGCGCTCCGCAACTTACGGCACCACCGAGGCGCCATGTCCAGTCGCGTCCGGCAGCAGGACGGGGTGGGGTGAGGAGGGGGCGGAGCCGCCGGCGTGCGCGGGACGGCGCGCAACGGGTCGCGTCCCCTCCCTCACGCACCCCTGAAGTACCGTTTGACCAGGAACAATTCAGGCCGTGGCAAGGTCCGCCGGGAACTTCTCGTGTGTTCCGCTCGTCGTTCGGGCATACGTTTTCTCGGTTCCCGGACACGACGTCCGGCCGAGGGGCTACGGTATGCACCCACAAGGTGACATGCAGCAACGCCGGGAGAAACCTTGAGCGTTCCGTACGAGACGGCAGCGTGCGAACCACCTGACTCGTCCGACTCACCGGAGGAGCATCTCGCGCGCCTCCTGGGCCGCGCCCTGAACTCCTTCGAGCTGCCGGACGAGACGATCCGCCGGCTGGACTGCGCGCTCGCACACGACGGTTCGCTGCACTCGGCGCACCACGGCGCGGGTCTGCACCGGGAGACGTACCGGCACACGTGGCTGCTGGCGGACGGTTCTGCGACGACGCTGTGGGAGCTGGTGCACAACACCACCCCGGGCGGCGAGCCGCAGCACGAGGTGTACGTGGACGAGGAGGAGCTGCGCACGGCGACGGCGCGGCTGCCGCTGCCCCCGGAGGCCCCGGACTTCGAACTGCCGGTGACGGCCCCCGCGTTCACGCTGCCCGCGGTCCGTCATGTGTACGTCCCGGACGACTCCCCCGATCACGCGCGGCGTTTACTGCGCCGGGCGGAGAACGCGGACCGGCCGGACGCCGAGACGGCGGCGCTGCTGTCGACGGCGTGCGCGCACCGCATCACCCAGGCGTTCGGCCGCCCGTCGCGGGCGGGCCGGGGCGCGCTGTGCTTCTCGCTGTACGAGCACGCGTTCCTGCTGGGTGACGGCGGTGAGGTCTCGCTGTGGGAGGTCGAGCACACGCTGACACCGGACGGGCGGCACATGTGCGAGGTGTACGCGAGCGAGGACGCCGCGCGGCGGGCGATGGAGCGCCGCGCCGCCCAGGGCTGCTGAACCCCGGCTGCTCGCGGCGCGGAGCACCAGGCAGGGCGCTCCGGTCTAGTCGCCTTCGGAAAGGCGCCGTACGAGGACGGCGAACGCGTCGCGTTCGGCCTCGGTGAGGCGTACGGTCTCCGCGCTCGGGCCTGTGGCCCGCTGACGCGGGATGGTCGGGGTGCCGTGGTGGGCGTGGGCGTGCGCCGGGACGGGCTGCTCCGCCCCGGCGTGGTGGCGCGCGCGCCTGCGGAGGCGTACGCGGCGCCTGAGGGCGTCGGCCAGGCCGGCCGCGCAGGCCACAACCACCAGGGTGAGGACGGTGGCACCCGTCGTCCGCGAGAGGGTCTCGTGCTCAGCCATGCCGCCCAGTACACACCACGGTCCGGGGAGTTGTACCCCGGACCGTGACGATCGTGATCTATATCGCACTAGGCATGAACTGCCCACACACCCCCAAAAGGACTCATCGTCACACCGTCTGCGCGGCGACCGTTTCCTTGTCCGCCGCCGGGCTCGCGGCCGCCGGTGCGAGGGCGGTGTCCCCGTCCGTCGCCGGGGCGGCCGGATCGGCCGTGCGGCGCAGGCCCTTGAGGACGATCACGAGGGCGGTGGTGACGCCGACGCCGGCGGCGATGGCGACGAGGTAGAGCAGCGGGTTGCCGATGAGGGGGACCACGAAGATGCCGCCGTGGGGTGCGCGCAGGGTGGCGCCGAACGCCATGGACAGGGCGCCGGTGACCGCGCCGCCGGCCATGGAGGCGGGGATGACGCGGAGCGGGTCGGCGGCGGCGAAGGGGATGGCGCCCTCGGAGATGAAGGAGGCGCCGAGGACCCAGGCGGCCTTGCCGTTCTCGCGTTCGGCGCGGTTGAAGAGCCGGCCGCGCACGGTGGTCGCGAGGGCCATGGCCAGCGGCGGGACCATGCCGGCGGCCATCACCGCGGCCATGACCTTCATCGCGGAGTCGCTCGGGTCGGCGACGGCGATACCGGCGGTGGCGAAGGTGTAGGCGACCTTGTTGACGGGGCCGCCGAGGTCGAAGCACATCATCAGGCCGAGGAGGGCCCCCAGCAGGACGGCGTTGGCGCCGGTGAGGCCGTTCAGCCAGTCGGTCATGCCCTTCTGGGCCTCGGCGATGGGCTTGCCGATGACGACGAACATCAGGAAGCCGACGACCGCCGAGGAGATCAGCGGGATCACCACCACCGGCATGATGCCGCGCAGCGCCGACGGGATGTTCACCCGCTGGATGGCGAGCACCACACCACCGGCGATCAGACCGGCGGCGAGACCGCCGAGGAAACCGGCGTTGATGGTGAGGGAGATCGCGCCGCCGACGAAACCGGGGACGAGTCCGGGCCGGTCGGCCATGCCGTAGGCGATGTATCCGGCGAGGACGGGGACGAGGAAGCCGAAGGCGACGCCGCCGATCTGGAAGAGCAGCGCGCCCCAGCTGTCGGCCTGGGTCCACACGAAGTGCTCCATGACCGACGGGGCCTCGTTGATCTCGTAACCGCCGATCGCGAAGCCGAGGGCGATGAGGAGACCGCCGGCGGCGACGAACGGGACCATGTAGCTGACGCCGGACATCAGCCAGCGGCGCAGGCGCGTGCCGTAGCCCTCGCCGTCGGTGCCGGCGCGTTCGACGGGGGTGGCTCCCCCGGCGGGGGCGGCCTCGGTGGTCTCGCCCCGGGCGGCCTTGTCGCGAACCTCGGCGATGAGGGCGGCGGGCCGGTTGATGGCGGCCTTCACACCGGTGTCGACGGTGGGCTTGCCTGCGAAGCGCTGCTTGTCCCGTACGGGGACGTCGTGGGCGAGGATCACGCCGTCCGCGTCGGCGATCACGGCCGGGTCGAGCCGGGTGAAACCGGCGGAGCCCTGCGTCTCGACGACGATCTCGACGCCCGCCTCGCGTCCCGCGTTCTCGAGGGACTCGGCGGCCATGTAGGTGTGGGCGATGCCGGTGGGGCAGGAGGTGACGGCGACGATCCGGAACGGGCGGTCGCCCTCGGGAGTGGTGGGGCCCGTGACGGCGCCGACGGAGGCCGCCGCCGGCGCCGCCACGGAGTCGTCGGGGGCGGGGTCCGCGCCCTCGGGTCCAGCGCCCTCGGACGCCGCGTTCTCGGCAGCCGCGCCCTCGGGTCCAGCGCCCCCAGAAGCCGCGCCCCCTGCAGCCGCACCCTCGGAAGCCGCCTCCCCGGAGACCGTCTCCTCCCCCCGGATCAGCGCAGCCGCGCGCCCCGCTTCGTCCACCGCCCGCAGCGCGTCCGTGAACTCGGCGTTCATCAGCCGCCGCGCGAGGGCGGACAGCAGCGTGAGGTGGGCGTCGTCCGCGCCGGCCGGGGCGGCGATGAGGAAGATCAGGTCGGCGGGCCCGTCGGGGGCGCCGAAGTCGATGCCGGAGGGGCTGCGGCCGAAGGCGAGGGTCGGCTCGGTGACGTGGGCGCTGCGGCAGTGGGGGATGCCGATGCCGCCGTCGAGGCCGGTCGGCATCTGCGCCTCACGGGCGGCGACGTCGGCCAGGAAACCCTCCAGGTCGGTGACCCGGCCCTGGGCCGCCATGCGCTCGGCGAGGGCGCGGGCCGCCGCTTCCTTCGTGTCGGCGGACAGGTCGAGGTCGACCAGGTCCGCGGTGATGGTGTCGCTCATCGCGGGCTCCTTCGCACGCGTATCGCCCGGGTGGCCCGTACGGCGGGCCGGGCGGGGGTGGGGACGAGAGGGGGACGGGGGAGCTCGTACAAGGGGTCGTGATCGATGGGTGTCATCCGGCCGCTCCGTCCAGCGGCCGGTCGACGGGGATGTCGGCGGTGACGGTCACGGCGGCGGGGTCGAGGTCGCCGGGGGCCGGCATGACGCTGCCGGGGAGGCGTACGGCGGCGGCGCCGTGGGCGACGGCGGCGGCCAGCGCCTCGGGTCCGCGCCCTCCGGCGACGAGGAAGCCGGCGAGGGAGGCGTCGCCGGCGCCGACGTTGCTGCGGACGGCGTCGACGGGGGCGGTGCCGTACCAGGCGCCGTCGGCGTCGACGAGGAGCTGGCCGGCGGCGCCCAGGCTGGCGAGGACGGCGCCGGCGCCCGTCTCGCGCAGGTCCTCGGCGGCCTTGAGGGCGTCGCCGACGGTGGCGAGGGGGCGGCCGACGACCTCGGCGAGCTCCTCGGCGTTGGGCTTGACGACGTCGGGGCGTTCGCGGAGGGCGGCCAGCAGGGCGGGCCCCGAGGTGTCGAGGGCGATGCGCAGGCCGGCGGCGTGGACGTGGGCGACGATCGCGGCGTACCAGGAGGGGCCGAGGCCGCGCGGGAGGCTGCCGCAGCAGACGATCCAGTCGGCGCCGGCGGCGTGGCGGCGGACGGTGCCGAGGAGGTTCTCCTGCTCGTCGGGGGTGAGCTCGGGGCCGGGCGCGTTGATCTTCGTGAGGACGCCGTCCGCCTCGGCGAGGGCGATGTTGGAGCGGGTGGCGCCGGTGACGGGGACGGGGGCGACCTCGATGCCCTGGGCGTGGAGGAGGTCGGCGACGAGGGCGCCGGGGGCGCCGCCGAGGGGCAGGACGGCGACGGTGCGGCGGCCGGCGGCGGCGACGGCGCGGGATACGTTGACGCCCTTGCCGCCGGGGTCGACGCGTTCGCCGGTGGCGCGGACGACCTCGCCGCGGTCCAGGGACGGCACCTCGTAGGTGCGGTCCAGGGACGGGTTGGGGGTGACGGTGAGGATCATACGCGTACCACTTCCGTGCCGCCGGCCTCGATGGCGGCGGCGTCCTGCGGGCTCAGCCCGGTGTCGGTGACGATCAGGTCGACGTCGTCGAGGCCGCCGAAGCGGGCGAAGTGCTCCTTGCCGTGCTTGGAGGAGTCGGCGAGCAGGACCACGCGCCGGGCGGCGGCCGTCGCGGCGCGCTTCACGGCGGCCTCGGCGAGGTCGGGGGTGGTGAGCCCGTGCTCGGCGGAGAACCCGTTGGCGGCGAGGAACAGCACGTCGGCGCGGATCTCGGCGTACGCCCTGAGGGCCCAGGCGTCGACGGCGGCGTGGGTGCGGTGCCGTACGCGTCCGCCGACGAGGTGGAGCTGAATGCCGGGGTGGTCCGCGAGGCGGGCCGCGATGGGCAGGCTGTGGGTGACGACGGTGAGGGAGAGCTCCGGGGTGAGGAAGCCCGCGAGGCGGGCGGCGGTCGACCCGGCGTCGACGATCATGGTGCCGTCGGCGGGGACCTCGGCGAGGGCGGCGCGGGCGATGCGGTCCTTCTCGTCGGCGGCGGTCGTCTCACGTTCGGCGAGGTCGGGTTCGAAGTCGAGGCGTCCGGCGGGGATGGCGCCGCCGTGGACGCGGCGGACGAGTCCGGCGCGGTCCAGGGCCTTGAGGTCCCGGCGGATGGTCTCGGCGGTCACCTGGAACTCCTCGGCGAGCGAGACCACGTCGACGCGTCCGCTGTCGCGGGCGAGGCGCAGGATCTCCTGCTGCCGTTCCGGTGCGTACATGGCCGCGTGCCTCCCGGTTCCGTCCGCGCCCGCACCCGTCGCGTGACCGCGTCCGTGTCCGAACGTGTGATTTCGCTGGGAGGCTACGTCGGGATGTCCGGAAAGTAAACAGTCGGAGCCCGAAAGCGGGCACAATCGGGCGTCCGATCATGTCTGCTTCCGGGTTCCATCCAACCAGCACACGGCTCCGTCAGGACACCAGCTCCGGCCCCGTCAGGGCACCAGCTCCGGCTCCTTCTCCCCCGCTGCCGGCGCCTCCTCGACCGCCGCCGCGCCCTCGACGTGCTGCGCCGGCCGCTTCGGGAGGGCGAACATCAGCAGGAAGATCGCGCCGAGCACCGCGGCCACCCAGCCCAGTGCGTGGGTGAAGCCGTCCACGAAGGCGGGGCCCACCTCGTCGGGCGCGAGCGGCTCGTCGATGACGCCGAAGAACACCACGGAGACCAGGCCGAGGCCGAGCGCGTGGCCCATCTGCTGCACGGTGTTGATGAGTCCCGACGCCGACCCGGCGTGCTCGCGCGGCACCTCGGACAGCACCGCGTCCGTCAGCGGGGCCACGATGAGGCCCATGCCGGCGCCCATGACGACCAGCGGGAGCGCCATCTGCCAGGAGGTGACGGCGAGTCCGTAGTGTTCGGCCTCCGCCAGGTAGATCAGCACGCCGGCCGCCATGACCAGGGCGCCCGCCTGGAGCACCTTGCGGCCGAAGCGCGGGACGAGCTGCTGCACGGACATCCCGGCCGCCACCGACACCGCGATCGAGAACGGCACGCCCGTCAGTCCGGCGCGCAGGGCGCTCCAGCCGAGCCCGATCTGCATGTAGAGCGTCCAGACCAGGAAGAACACGCCGAGGCCGACGCCGAACACCGTCTGCACGGCGATGCCCGCCGCGAAACTCTTCACCCGGAACAGCGACAGCTCGATCAGCGGGGAGCCGTCCCGGGCGCCCTTGGCCCGCTCGTACGCCACCAGCGCCGCGAACACGACGAGCGCGCCCGCCATCGACACGTAGCCCCACACCGGCCAGCCCAGCTCGCGGCCGCGGGTGAGCGGGTAGAGCAGCATCAGCAGGGCGAGGGTGACGAGCGCGACGCCGGGCAGGTCGAGCTTCAGGGCGCGGGGCGCCTTGGACTCGGTGATGAAGCGGCTGCCGAGGACGAGGGCGGCGACGCCGACGGGCAGGTTGATCAGGAAGATGGGCCGCCACTCCAGACCGAAGAGGTTCCCCTCCGTCAGCAGCGCGCCGAGCAGCGGCCCGGAGACCGCGCCGAGGCCGACGATCGCGCCGAACAGGCCGAAGACCTTGCCGCGTTCGTGCGCGGGGAAGGTGGCGTGGACGATCGAGAGCACCTGCGGCACCATCAGCGCGGCCATGGCGCCCTGGAGGATGCGGGAGGCGACCAGCATCTCGGGGTTCACGGCGAGCCCGCACAGGGCGGAGGCGACGGTGAAGCCGCCGATGCCGACGAGGAAGACGCGCTTGCGGCCGTGGATGTCGCCGAGCCGTCCGCCGGTGACCAGCCCGGCGGCGAAGGCGAGCGCGTAGCCGGCGGTGATCCACTGGATCTGGCTGAAGGTGGCGCCCTCGTCGCGCTGGATCGACGGGACGGCGATGTTGACGATGGTGACGTCGACGAGGTCCATGAAGGCCGCGGTCATCACGATGGCCAGCGCGAACCAGCGCCGGCGGTCGCCCGTGGCGGGCTCCGGGGTCGGTGCGTGAGCGATGTCGGTGGAGTGCATGTCCGTGACGCTAGAACCCCAGTAGGTCAGATCCGGTCCTAGTGGTGCGGCATGCTCGACGCATGACGACGGACACCCCGGCACGGCTGCTCCAGTTGCTCTCCCTCCTCCAGACGCCCCGCGAATGGCCCGGCGGCGAACTGGCCGACCGGCTCGGCGTCTCGCGGCGCACGGTCCGCCGGGACATCGAGCGGCTGCGGGACCTCGGCTATCCCGTGCAGGCGACGATGGGCTCGGACGGCGGCTACCGGCTGGTCGCGGGCAAGGCGATGCCGCCGCTGGTGCTGGACGACGAGGAGGCCGTCGCGATCGCGGTCGGCCTGCGGGCCGGCGCCGGTCACGCCCTGGAGGGCGTGGACGAGGCGTCGGTGCGGGCCCTGGCGAAGCTGGAGCAGGTGCTGCCCGGCAGACTGCGTCACCGCGTCAGCGTGCTCCAGGCCGCGACGACACCGCTGACCAGCGGCGACGGTCCGACCATCGCCCCGGAGACGCTCACGGTGATGGCGTCCACGGTGGCCGGGAACGAACGCCTGCGGTTCTCCTACCGCGCCGCCGACGGCACCGAGTCCCGGCGCCTGACCGAGCCGCACCGGCTGGTGTCCACCGGCCGCCGCTGGTACCTGGTCGCCTACGACCTCGACCGCGCGGACTGGCGCACCTTCCGCGTCGACCGGGTCAGCGACCCCTTCGCCACCGGCGCCCGCTTCAGCCCGCGCGAGATGCCGACGGGCAGCGCCGCGGAGTTCCTGCGCCGGTCCGTGAACCGCGCGCTCGACTCGTACGAGATCACCGTCACGTTCGCCGCGCCCGCCGCGACGGTCGCGTCCCGGCTCCCGCCCTGGATGGGCGCGCCCGAGCCGCTGGACGAGGACAGCTGCCGGCTCCGGGCGACGGTGAGCGGCCCGAAGGACTGGATGGCGGTACGCCTGGCCATGATGGGGCACGCCTTCACGGTGCAGGAGCCGCCGGAACTGGCGGAGGCGGCGCGGGTGCTGGGCGCGCGGCTGACGGAGGCGGCGGGGTAGCGCACCCCGTGGAACTACGGCCTGCCCACCACCGCGTCCCACGGGAAGTCCCGTAGGGCTGTCAGGTTGGCGGCGGCCAGTTCGGCGGGACCGTCCGGGCCCTCCGCCGGACCGTCCCCCGCCGCCCAGCTCTCCATCGCCGTGCGGACGGCCGCGCCCGCGACGGACGCGGCGAAGCACAGGCGGGAGCGGGCGGCGATGTCGGCGTCCAGCCGTGGGGGCGCTTCTCCGGTCAGCCGGTGGGCCAGCGCCTGAGCCAGGTCCCGCTCCGAGGCACGGCAGGCCTCCGCCCACACCCTGCCCAGCGCGGGGTTGTCCGCCGCGAGCCGGATGAGGGTGCGGACCCAGTTCCAGGACTCCTCGGAGACCCCGAGGCCGGGGGTGAGGGTGTGCCGGGCGGCCTCCTCGAGCACGCGCGGCAGGGGTGTCCCGGCGGGGGCGGTGCGGACCGCGTCCACCCAGCGCCGGGCGCCGAGCGCGTAGAGCGGGCCGACGGCCTCCTCCTTGGTGGGGAAGTACCGGTAGAAGGTGCGCGGGGCGACGCCGGCCGCGTGGGCGATGTCCTCGGCACGGGTGGCGCGCAGGCCGTTCCGGACGAAGAGGGCGGCGGCGGTACGGGCGATGTGGAGGCGCGTCCGCGCCTTGCGCCGTTCGGTCAACGAGCCGTCGGCCGCCGGGTCTTCGGGGAACGGCGGGGGCGGCGTCGGGGTGGTGCTGCTCACGTTCGGCAGGCTATGCCCATGTGGCACAATCTGCCATCTGGCGGGCCACCCCGGGGTTCAGGTCCGGGGTGACCCGCTGTCGAGCGCAGAGAAAGAGCCGGGTCCGGCGCCCGGGGGGACAGGCGCCGGACCCGGCGTGGGAAGTCCCGGCGCCGGGGGGTGGTGCGTCGGGACGTGGCGCGTGGGTCGGCCCCGGAGCCTCAAGGCCCCGAAGCGTTCCGACTGCTGGGTTCTCACGTCTTGTTCCCTGGCCCCGCCGGGTTGAAGCGGCGGGGAACAGCCATGTTTGCGCGGTCTTCCGCCACCCGGCGCACGCGGCCCGCGCCTCTCACGCGACCGCGCGAGGCCCGCCCGTCACGCGGGGCGACAGGCGCGCCCGCACGCGGGCCGGCCGCCGCGCCGGCGGACGGGAGTCCCCGTCACGCCGCCGCGTCGAACCCGGTGGAACGGGCCAGCTTCTTCAGTTCCAGCAGCGCGTGCTTCTCGATCTGGCGGATGCGCTCGCGCGTCAGACCGTGCTCCTTGCCGACCTCGGTGAGCGTGCGCTCCCGGCCGTCCTCGATGCCGTAGCGCATCTTGATGATGGAGGCCGTGCGCTGGTCGAGGCGGCCGATCAGGTCGTCGAGCTCCTCGCTGCGCAGCAGCGTCATCACGGACTGCTCCGGCGACACCGCGGAGGTGTCCTCCAGGAGGTCGCCGAACTGGGTCTCGCCCTCGTCGTCCACCGACATGTTCAGCGAGACCGGGTCGCGCGCCCAGTCGAGCACGTCGGTGACGCGCTCCGGCGTGGAACCGAGCTCGGCGGCGATCTCCGCGGGCTCGGCGTCACGGCCGTGCTCACGGTTGAACTCGCGCTGCACACGGCGTATCCGGCCCAGCTCCTCCACCAGGTGGACGGGCAGGCGGATCGTGCGCGACTGGTCGGCTATGGACCGGGTGATGGCCTGCCGGATCCACCAGGTGGCGTACGTCGAGAACTTGAAGCCCTTGCGGTAGTCGAACTTCTCGACCGCGCGGACCAGACCGGCGTTGCCCTCCTGGATCAGGTCGAGCAGCGGCAGACCGCTGCGCGGGTACCGTCGCGCGACGGCGACGACCAGGCGGAGGTTGGAACGGATGAAGATGTCCTTCGCCCGCTCGCCCTCGTCGACCAGGGCCTGGAGCTCCTCGGGGGTGGCTCCGGCCTTGTTCTCCTCGAGGCCGTCGAGGATCTGTCGTGCGAACACACCCGCTTCGATGATCTGGGACAGCTCGACCTCCTTGGCGGCGTCGAGCAGCGGTGTGCGCGCGATCTCGTCGAGGTACATGCCGACCAGGTCGCGATCGGCGATCTCGCCGCCATGGGCGCGAACACTGCTTGCCGAGTCGACCGTCTCGCCGGAGGCGGACTGACGACGGGCGACGGCACGGGTTGCCATGCGTGCTCCCTTGCGATGATGAGGTCAGCGGGTGGTCCTGCGGACACTCGGCACGGTCTTCAGAATCTCTTCCGGACTCTGCTCGGGTGCCCGCATCCGTAGGAAACAACGACTGGAATCAGGACAGAATTCCCAACCCGCCCCCCGATTTTTCTGATCATGCAGTACCCTGTCCGGCCACGCAGGGAGGTGCGATGCCGCCGGTTCATGCGGAGGTGCAGGTCAGGCCAGGAGTCGAGGGTGACCTCGTGGCCCTCACGGACCTCTACAACCACTACGTACGTGAGACGGCCGTCACGTTCGACACCGTGCCGTTCACTCCGGCGGAGCGACGCCCCTGGCTGCTCTCCCACCCTGTAGACGGCCCCCACCGCCTGATGGTTGCCACGGACGCCGCCTCCGGGCGGGTCCTCGGGTACGCCTCGTCGAGTCCGTTCCGCGCGAAGCCCGCCTACGCGACGTCCGTGGAGACGACGGTGTACGTCGCCCCGGACGCCGGCCGGCGCGGCATCGGCACCCTGCTCTACCAGGCGCTCTTCGGCGCGCTGGCGGGCGAGGGCCTGCACCGCGCCTACGCGGGCATCGCCCAGCCGAACGCCGCCTCGACGCGGCTGCACGAGCGGTTCGGCTTCCGGTACGTCGGCACGTACCGAGAGGTGGGTCACAAGTTCGGCCGCTGGTGGGACGTGGCCTGGCACGAGAAGGAGCTGTGACGCGGCTGCCGTGGCACCCGCGTCGGCGGACCTCAGCCGAACTGCACCGACCGCTTGGCCAGCCCCATCCAGAACCCGTCGATCACGGACTTCTGTTCCCCGAGCTCCCCGGCCGCGTCGGCGGCGCCCATGGTGACGAAGAGCGGGGCGAAGTGCTCGGTGCGCGGGTGGGCGAGCCGGCCCGCCGGTGACTTGCGGGTGAAGTCGAGCAGCGCGTCCACGTCCCGCGTCTGGAGCGCCTCCCTGCCCCACGCGTCGAACTCGGCCGACCAGGCGGGGATGCCGCCCTGGCGCAGCGCGGCGAGGTTGTGGGTGAAGAACCCGGAGCCGACGATCAGCACGCCCTCGTCACGCAGCGGCGCGAGGCGGCGGCCGATCTCCATCAGCTTCACGGGGTCCAGGGTCGGCATGGACACCTGGAGGACGGGGATGTCGGCGTCCGGGTACATCTCGACGAGCGGGACGTAGGCGCCGTGGTCCAGGCCCCGGTCGGGGACGTCCTGGACGGGGGTGCCGGGGGCGCGCAGCAGCTTGCGCACGGATTCGGCCAGCTCGGGGGCGCCGGGGGCCGGGTAGGTCACCCGGTAGTAGTGCTCGGGGAAGCCCCAGAAGTCGTAGACCAGCGGGACGGTCCCGGTGGCGCCGAGGGCGAGCGGGGCCTCCTCCCAGTGGGCGGAGACGACGAGGATCGCCTTGGGGCGGGGCAGGCTCGCGGACCAGGCGGCCAGCTCGCCGGGCCAGACGGGGTCGTCGGCCAGGGGCGGGGCGCCGTGGCTGAGGTAGAGCGCCGGCATGCGCTCCTGAGTGGCGGCGGTCATGACGGCGACTCCTTTCGGTCATCTGCTTGAACTCTCAACTTCCACGACCGACTGTACGCCCCATTTGTTTAACCTTCAAGGAGAACGCCCGTACAGTGGACTGCATGAACACGGCACCCGCATCTTCGGCAGCCGCCGGGGAGCCACGCTGGCTCACCGACGAGGAACAGCGCGTCTGGCGTGCGTACGTCGACGCCACCACGCTTCTCGAGGACCACCTCGACCGTCAGCTCCAGCGGGACGCGGGCATGCCGCACGTCTACTACGGGCTGCTGGTGACGCTGGCCGAGGCGCCGCGCCGGCGACTGCGGATGACCGAGCTGGCGAAGGACGCCAAGATCACCCGCTCGCGGCTGTCGCACGCGGTCGCGCGCCTGGAGAAGAACGGCTGGGTCCGCCGGGAGGACTGCCCCTCGGACAAGCGCGGCCAGTTCGCCGTGCTCACCGACGAGGGCATGGACGTACTGCGCCGCCACGCCCCCGGCCATGTCAACGCCGTACGGCAGGCGGTGTTCGACCGGCTCACCCCGGAACAGCAGAAGTCCCTCGGCGAGATCATGGGGATCGTCGCCGAGGGACTTCAGCCGAGCGAAGCGGGTGCGGACCTGCCCTGGCTCCGCTGACGCGGCGGAAGCCGGGGCAGGTCCTTCGGAACCGCTCGGAAGGGGCGTCCCCTTCCCCTCCCGCGCGGATGGCTCCGGGAGGCGGGCCCGTGGGTCAGTGCATGGCCACCGGCACGGCCGCCTCGTTCTCCGCGGCCGCGTCGGAGGACCCGGCGACCGCCGTGCCGCCCGGACGGCCCGCGTTGATCAGGGTCAGGGCGATGGCCGCGGCCACCACCAGGATCCCGACGGCGAACCAGATGGCGCTGGTGTAGCCCTGCACCTGCCCCTGGAGCTGGACCAGCTGCTGCTGGGCCCGGCCCGAGGCGCCGCCGATGTGGTCGGCGACGTAGGCGGTGGTGGCGGAGGCGGCGATCGTGTTCAGCAGGGCCGTGCCGATCGCGCCGCCCACCTGCTGCGAGGTGTTGACCATCGCGGAGGCGACACCGGAGTCACGCGGCTCGACGCCCAGGGTGGCCAGCGACATGGCCGGCATGAACGCCGTACCCATGCCGAGACCGAGCAGCAGCATGCCGGGCAGCAGCACCGCCGCGTACGAGGTGCCGATCTCCAGCTGGGTCAGCAGCAGCATGCCGAGCGCCGCGACCAGGAAGCCGGGGCCCATCAGCAGCCGGGGCGCGACCCGGGTCATCAGCCGGGTGCCGATCTGGGTGGAGCCCGTGATCATGCCCGCGATCATCGGCAGGAAGGCGAAACCGGTCTTCACCGGCGAGTACCCCTTCACGACCTGCAGGTAGTAGGTGAGGAAGAGGAACAGGCCGAACATCGCGATGATGGCCAGGCCCAGCGACAGGTAGACCCCGCCGCGGTTGCGCTCGGTGATCACACGCAGCGGCAGCAGCGGCGCCTTGACCCGCGCCTCCACGGCCACGAACGCGGCGAGCAGCACGGCCGAGGCGACGAACATGCCGATCGTGACGGAGTCGCTCCAGCCCTCGGACTCGGCGCGGGTGAAGCCGTAGACCAGCGCGACCAGACCCAGGGTGGACAGGATCACGCCGGGCACGTCCAGCGGGGAGCGGTTGCGGCCGCCCTTCGGCTCACGGATGACGAAGTACGCGCCGGCCGCGGCGACCACGGCGAACGGGATGTTCACGAAGAACGTCCAGCGCCAGTCCAGGTACTCGGTGAGGAAGCCGCCGAGGATCAGGCCGACGGCGCCGCCGCCGCCGGCGATCGCGCCGTAGATGCCGAACGCCTTGGCGCGCTCCTTGCCGTCGGTGAACATCACCGCGAGCAGCGACAGCGCGGCGGGTGCGAGCAGCGCGCCGAACGCGCCCTGGAGTGCGCGGGCGCCGAACATCATCGCCTCGTTGGTGGCCGCGCCGCCCAGCGCGGACGCCAGCGCGAAGCCGCCGAGCCCGACCACGAAGGCCCGCTTGCGCCCCCACAGGTCGGCGATCCGGCCGCCGAACAGCAGCAGTCCGCCGAAGGCCAGGGCGTAGGCGGTGACCACCCACTGGCGGTTGCCGTCCGAGATGCCGAGGTCCTGCTGGGCGGAGGGCAGCGCGATGTTCACGATGGTGGCGTCCAGGACGACCATCAGCTGGGCGATCGCGATGAAGACGAGCGCTTTCCAGCGGTTGGCGTCCGGGCCGCCCGCGTCGACGCGGCCCGGGGCCTTTCCGGCCGGGGAGACTGTTTCAGACATGGGGGTACCCACTTCGGGACTTGTAGCGGAATGAAAGTGTGAGTAACGAAAAATCGGGCGTGTTCGGCCGACGGCACGTCCCCGTCGACGGCCGTTTCTGCCGGTGCCCGTGGTCAGGACGGGCGGCCTGAAGGTGTCAGGAGTGGCTCAGCGGCGCAGATCCTCCACGGTCACGGCCGTACCCGGCAGGACGGAGGGGGCGGGCGCCCTCATGCCGTCCAGGAAGAGCTGGATGTGGCGGTGGACGAAGCGGTCGGCGTTCATGCAGGCGGTGCCGGCCGGGGGCCGGCTCAGCTGCGCGACGCCCACCATCAGATCGCCGTACTCCACGTCGCCCCGCAGCTGGCCGGCCGCACGGGCGCGGTCCATGAGCTGGGCGACGAGGCTCTCGGCGCGCCGCCGCGCCTCATCCAGGTCGGGGTGGCACTGGTCGAAGGTGCTGGAGATCATCGGGCACAGCGCACTGATCCGCTCGTCCGCGGCCGTGTGCGCGAAGCGCTCCAGCGCCTCGAAGGCGTCCCCGGTCTCGCTCAGCGCCTGCTCGGCCGCCCGCACCGTACGGTCCATGACGGAGCAGACGACCTCGCGCACGAGCGCGTCGCGGTCGGGGAAGTTGCGGTACACCGTGGCATTGCCGACACCGGCCCGGCGGGCGATCTCGTCGAGCGGGACCTCGGGCCCGAACTCGGTGAACATCTCCCGGGCGGCGGCGACGATCCGCTCCCGGTTACGCAGGGCGTCGGCGCGGGGCCGGGGCGCCTTGCGCGTCACGGGGGTCTCGGTCGTCGCGGTCACGGTGCACTCCTCGGGGTGTTGCTCTGACGTCTGTGCTGTGTCGGCGGTTCTACGTCTGCGGTGAACCGGGGAGCCCGTCCCCGGATCGTGCGGACACAGGCGTAAACGGGGAGACGATCCCCGGTTATTTCCCGCACTGGACGTCTTTTTGTGGGAGCCAGGTCACATTCTTGTGATCGATGATCCCCACGATCGGACCACCCGACGAGCGCACCCCCGACCCGTGACGCAGGGTGATCACGAGGGTGCAGTCGGAGACGGCGGCTGCCGTGCGAGCGGAGGTCCCCCATGCAGCCGCAGCCGAGCCGAGGCCGGATATCCCCGCGCCGCCTGGCCGCCCTGGGCTCCGTCGCCACCCTCACGCTCGCGGTCTGCAGCTCGGCCGGGAGCGGCCACCTCTCCCCCGCGACCACGGCCCCCGGCGCCGGCCCGAGCGCCCTCTCCCGCAGCTCGGCCCACGGCCCGTGCATGATCGGCAGCGACCGCGAGGTCCAGATGTCCGAGGGCGTCCCCACGGACCCCGGCTACACCCGCTCCACCGGCACGGTCCGCGCCCTCACCCTGATGATCGACTTCTCGGACGCGCCCGGCGAGGGCGACGCCCTGGACCGCTACCGCGAGTTCTTCCCGCAGACCCGCGAGTGGTTCACCACCAGCTCCTACGGCCGCCTCGACTACCGCCCGGAACTACCGGTCCCCGAGTGGCTGCGCATGCCCAAGTCCTTCCGCCAGTACGGCATAGAGCGCGGCGCCCCCTTCGACCCCGGCTACCGGGAGCTGATCCGCGACATCGTCTCCGAGGCCGACACGGAGGTGGACTTCCAGGAGTACGACCTGGTCAACGTCCTCGTCACCCCCAACGCGGGCCCCGCCGCCCTGGACACCGTCCTGTCCGTCACCTTCGCAGGCAATCACGAGGCCCCCACCGCGGACGGCCGGCCCGTCTCCAACGCGTCGTTCGTCTACTCCCGCCAGGACGACGGCTCCGGCTCCTACGCCCGCACCGGCTACCGCGTGCTGCCCCACGAGAACGGCCACGTCTTCGGCCTGCCCGACCTTTACACGGCCGAGGGCGGCGGCGCCGTCGGCCACTGGGACATCATGAGCGAGGACTGGGGCGCCAACAACGACTTCCTCGCCTGGCACAAGTGGAAGCTGGGCTGGCTGGACACGTCCCAGGTGAGCTGCGTGGCCGAGCGGGGCTCACGGGAGTACGTCCTGACGCCGCTGGCCCGCGCGGGCGGCCCCAAGCTGCTCTTCATCCCGCTCGACGCGCACTCCGGGTACGCGGTCGAGGTGCGCACGCGCGGCGGGAACGACGAGGCGGTGTGCCGGCCGGGCGTGCTGGTCTACCGGGTCGACGCGGACGTGGACACGGGCATGGGCCCGATCACCGTGCACGACGCGACCCGGGACAGCGGAGGCTGCACCCGGGCGCCGAACGTGCACGCGGAACTGTCGGACGCGACGTTCAGACCGGGGCAGAGCTTCGCGGACCGGGAGGAGGGGGTACGGGTGGCAGTGCTGGCGGAGGGCGAGGAGGAGTACCGGGTGAGGGTGACGCGCACGTCGGGGCGGTAACGGCGGCGGGGCGGCGTTTTGATTCTCAACTCCCGCGGCTAGGTTGCTCCTTGACAGCAGCCGGCCAGCTCCGGGAGGACGACGTAGTGACGGAGATATCCGCGGCATCGCTCGAGGCGCGCAAGCGCATCAGGACCGACCAGCCGCACACCGCCCGCATCTGGAACTACTGGCTGGGCGGCAAGGACAACTACCCGGTCGACCAGGCGGCGGGCGACCAGATCCGCGAGCTGCACCCGGGCATCGGCGACTACGCCCTGGCCGACCGGCAGTTCCTCGGCCGGGCGGTGCGGTACCTGGCCGGCCGGTGCGGCATCCGCCAGTTCCTGGACATCGGCACGGGCCTGCCCACGGCCGACAACACGCACGAGGTGGCGCAGCGGGTCGCGCCCGAGTCGCGGGTGGTCTACGTCGACAACGACCCCATCGTGCTGGCCCACGCGGAGGCGCTGCTCACCAGCACGCCGGAGGGCAGCACGGCGTACCTCGACGAGGACCTGCGCAACATCGACGCGATCTTCGAACAGGCCGCGCAGACCCTGGACTTCAGCCGGCCGGTCGCGCTGGTGCTGCTGGGCGTGGTCATCTTCATCGAGGACGACGAGGAGGCGTACGGGGTGGTGCGCCGCCTGATGGACCGGCTCCCGTCGGGCAGCTACCTGGTCCTCTCCCACACGATCACGCGCCCGGACATGCCGGACGTGGACGCGGCGGTGGCGTTCTGGAACGCGAACGGCACGCCGAAGCTGACGCAGAGGACACCGGGGGCGGTGTCCCGCTTCTTCGAGGGACTCGAGCTGCTGGACCCGGGGGTGGTGTCCTGCAACCGCTGGCGCCCGGAGGAGGCGGCGGGCGAGCTGCCGGCGGAGGTGGCGATGTTCGGAGGGGTGGGGCGGAAGCCGTGAGGCGGGGGTAGGTGGGTGGGGGCCGGGGAGAGCCTGGTGGATCGTCTCGATCTTCGGCTGTCCCCGCCCCCCACCCACCCGGACACCGATCCGGTACCCTGTGGATCGAGCGCCCAGGCGGTCGCCGCTGTCCCCGTGACCGGGCCCGCAGCCACCGACCAGGACGCACGCCTTCGTAGCTCAGGGGATAGAGCACCGCTCTCCTAAAGCGGGTGTCGCAGGTTCGAATCCTGCCGGGGGCACGCTGCCTGACCAGGCAATATGCGTCGAACAGGCCCCTCGGAGTGACCTCCGGGGGGCCTGTTTCGTGCCCGGTGGGGACAAGGTGGGGACAAGGTGGAGACGTAACGCTAAGCGACGCCCTGATTACAACTCTTCCCGTCCTCGCTCGCGTCGGGCTGGACGAGGTACAACGCCTTCGACTCCACGGCCTGTGAAGGCTCCCCCGCCTCAGTGGAGTTGTCGGTCGCCGGGTCCGCACCCTTGCGGGGCACCAGCGCGACGGGGGCGTCGGCGGCCTCCTTCTCGAACTGGGGCATCAGCGAGGTGTACGTGTCCGCGGTGAGCGAGTAGGAGGCGTGGCCGAGGAGGGCCTGGACGGCCTTCATGGAGAGGCCGGCAGCGAGGCTCAGGGAGGCCGCGCAGTGGCGTAGCTCGTGGAGGCGGATGGGAGGCAGGCCGAGGCGTTCGATGAGGCGCTCGAAGGCTTGGCTGACGTTGTCGGGGTGCCAGGGGCGGCCGTCGGCCTGGGTGAAGACGTAGCCGCTGTCGACGTACGGCCTGTACTTCTCGGGGCCCTTCTTGTGCTTGCCCTCCCATTCCGTCCGCTGGGCCTTCTGCACGTCGCGCCAGGCGGTCATGAGGGCGAAGGTCGCCGAGTCGAGGGTGACGGTGCGGCGGCCTCTGCGGCTCTTGGGGGTGTCCTCCCAGACGTCGTAGGAGGCGTCGGAGACGAGCTGTTCGACGATGTTGGCGCGCCCCTTGGTCATGTCGACCTCAGCCCAGGGCAGGCCGGCGGCCTCGCCTCGGCGGGGCGCGCAAAAGACCATGAGGTGTCACATGACGTAGAGCGGGTGCTCGACAGCCGCGTCGAGGAACTCACCCGTCTGTTCCGGTGCCCAGACCATGACGGGGCCGGGCTTCTGTCCGGTCTCGCGCCAGCGGGCCACGCGTTCGTCGGTCCAGACGAGCGGGTCGGGGGGCGGTACTTGGGGATGACGACGCCGTCGGTCCAGTTCTCGGAGATCAGCTTCCCCCTGACGGCGTCGCCGAGGGCGGCGGAGAGGGTGTCGAGGTATCTCTTCTGGGTGCCGGGGCCACTGTTCTTGCGGGGTTCGGAGTTGGCCACCTTCAACGCCGCCTGGGCGGCCTTCCATCGGGCACGCAGGTGGGGCGGTCGGGGCTTCTTGGCCTGCTTCCATGCTCTGGGCCGTCGCGCCGTCGGCCCACGCGTCGACGACACGGCGGTCGTCGCCGTCGAACTGGTCACCAACGCGCTGCGGCATACGAGAAGCGGCCCCCGACCCCACACCGGATGCTCTCCGTCCGGGGCTCCTCGTATTCAGCACCGACGCGTTCATGTTCACAGACTTCGTTGCGTTATGAAACGGTGACCGCACGACCACGCTGCGTATGACGGCATCTGGAGGGATTTGCCCAGTTGGAAGATCGCGCTTGACGTAAACCCAACTGGTTTCGCGCAAATCCCAATAGATAGCGTTGGCGCACTCGTGAGAACCCTCGCCCCACCGGGAGCCATCCGTGAACCGCCGTCCCAGATTGCTCGCAGCCGCCGCGCTGACCGCTGTCGCGGTTCTGCCGCTGTCCGCCTGCGGAGGCGGCGATGACAGTTCCAAGGGCAATGACAACATCGCGGGGGCGGACACCGGGGGCGATTCGTCAACCTCCGCTTCACCGAGCGCCAGCGCATCGGACACCGCCGACCGGCCAGACATCACGCTGCCCGAGGACATGAAGAGCGTCTTCGAAGGCTGGAAGACGGGGGATGCCACCAAGGACGCGGCTCTGGCCGACGCTGAGCGAGCACTCGGTTCTGTTGACGACGCGATTGCCCGAGGCGATACAAAGTCGAAGGCACTCGGCTTCTACTACCAGGACGACGCGCTCATCAGCGAAGTCAAGTGGGTTCAGGCGTGGCTTGACGCCAACATCTCCTGGACCGGGACCATCCGCTACTTCGATCCGCAAGTGACGCTCAGCGACAAGAAGACCGCTGACGTCATCTACTGCGCGGACGACAGCAAGGCGTACAACAAGGACCGAAAGACCGGCAAGGTCGACAAGACGCCGGCCAGCGACAGTCCTTACGTCCTTTACAACACCCGCCTGGAGAAGAACGACGACGGCGTATGGGTGACCACCGGCCTGACCACCAAGCGGGGACACGAGCGGTGCGGAAGCTGATCACGCCGACCCGGATCGGCACCGTTGCCCTCCTGGTTCTGGTTTCGGCTGGGATTCCGAGTGCGGCGTGGGCGACACCAGGACCCGCGCCTTCCGTGACCGAAGTCGACTCCGGCGCATCAGGCGGCGCCGACGGCGACAAGCTCACCTCGACCGTCTCCGCCGGGATCGTCTACGACCGTTCGAAGAACGGCAGCGGCACGTCGACGGGTGCCGTCACGTCGACTTCCACGTCCTGGACTCCCCCTGCCTGCTACTACGCGCCGAAGTACACGCCCAAGGAACTTGAGGCGCAGATGCGGCAGGTGTGGGCGAGCAGCGCGCCCAGCCACGATTGGGCCCTGAAGACGCAGAACTACTTCGTCAGCGGCGACCCGTACAACGACTTCAACAAGGACAAGGCGGACGAGGGCTACTGGTGGGACTCGTACGTCACCGAGGGCCGGGAGGCCGACCCGGCGTCCAATGAGTGCGACGAGATGCCGTTCTGGGTCGACAAAGGTGACACGCCGCCGGCCGACCGTCCGCAGGCCATCACCGCCGAGACCCTCGCCCAACTCGCCTACGGCGAGATCCGCGTCCCTTCCACCAAGGTCGACCTCGCCCCGGCGAACATGACGAAGGTGAACCTGCCGACGTGGGCCTGGCTGGACACCGCGGACTTCAAGCCGGTCTCTGTCACGGCCTCCGTCCCGCTGCTCGGCCTCAGCGCGACGACCACCGCCGAGCCGATCTCGCTGAAGATCAGCCCCGGCACGGACGACGCGGTCACCTATCCCGCCTCCGGCGAGTGCGAAATCCGCAACGGCAAGATCGGCGAGCCCTACGCCAAGGGTAAGGCCGGCGAGACCCCTCCGTGCGGAGTGAAGTACCTGCGGTCCTCCGGCGACGGCTCGTACAAGCTGCAGGCAACCGTCACCTGGAAGATCAGCTGGACGAGCACCACCGGCCAGGGCGGCGACCTCCCCGACGGCGCCTTCGGCGCCGACCAGGACGTCGTCGTACAGGAAATCCAGGCCGTCAACCGGTAAGCATTGAAAAGCAGTTCAGCATCTTCATGGGAGATTCGGCGTGGCCGACAGGATGCAAGCGGACCTTGACATGATCAAGGACTGCTCAGACGCGCTCTTCCGTCTCCACAAGGAGTTCGACAAGCACGGCAACCCGGCCGACGGCTACGGCGACGAGTTGGGCAGCGACACGCTCCGGGACGTCTTCGACGATTTCTCCGACACCTGGGAGAAGAACCGCAAGAAGCTGATGAAGGACATCGAGAACCTGGCCAAGTTCACGCAGAACGCGGCCAAGTCCTACGACGGGCTCGACCACGAACTGGCCAACGCTCTGCGAGAGGCCAAGAAGAGCGGGAAGAAGGGGAAGAAGTGACAGCCCGCCCGAAGGACTGGTCGCCGCTGTACGACTCCGACCCCGTGCCCGGCGACCCCGACGAGGTGGCCAGGCTCGGCAAGAAGCTGCGTGCCATGGCCGACGAGATCGACAGGCAGGCCCGCAACATCAAGGCGCTGTCCTCGGTCGACGGCTGGAACAGTGAGGCCGGCCGGGCCTTTCATGAGACGGCGGGTGACACGGCGGGCCGGCTGAAGAAGGCGTACGACCGCTACGACGAGGCATCGGCCGCGCTCGGCACCAAGGTCATCGACGGGGAGAGCGAGGAGTACGCCAGCGAGCTGCACCGGGCGCAGCGTCTGGCGGACAAGGGTCTGCGGGAGTACCGGGACGCCGAGGCCGACTACAAGGCCGCCAACAAGGTGCTGGAGCCGCTCAACGGCAAGGTCCTGACCGGCGACGATGCGGTGACGCACAGCAAACAGCAGAAGAAGCACGACGATGCCGCGCAGCTCATGCTCGAAGCCGAAAAGAAGATCATGCGGGCGAAGACCATCCGCGATGAGGCTGCCCGTCGTGCGGCCAGGCGGATCAAGAACGTGATCCACCATGACGGGGTCCATGATCCCGGCGGCATCATGGACTGGATCGCAGATCATGCGGACTGGTTCTCTGCCGCGGCGACCGTCTTGGCGGTGGTCGCTCTGGGAGCCGCCATTGTCTTCTCCGGTGGTCTCTTGGCGCCGGTCATCGCAGGTTTGGCCTCGGTGGCCAGCGCTACAGCCCTGTCGGGACGCCTGTACGACGTCTTTGCACGAGGCGGGAAGTTCGACGCGCTGAAGATCGGCCTGGATGTCCTCGGGGTGTTCCCCGGGTTCGGTGCCCTGCGCGGTCTGACCGCGGCGGGCAAGGGCGGTCGCCTCCTGGCCGCGCAGAGGGGCATCTGGGAAGGCTTCACGAACGGCTTCGGCGTGAAGAGGATCAACGACGGGGTCAGGATCGCCTCCAGGATCCTCAAGAACAAAGGCATCACCAAGATCAAGCTGCCCGAAGAGGGGTTCAAGCCCGAGGTTGTGACCCGATACATCAAGGGGACCAGCCTGGGTCTCCTCATCGGCAAGGGCGTCAACAAGGTGACCGACCAGCTGTCCGAGCCAGAGAGCACCACCCGGTCTCTGAAGCCACGGACCACTCCCTCGTCGGCTTCCTTCCACGCCGCCCTGGCACCCGCAGCATAGGAGTAGACCGTCATGAGCAATCAACACGGCCTGGAGCTTGGGCAGTTCATGGGAGACGACGGCGGAGTCCACGACATGGTCCCCTCGTCCGTCATCGCCGCCGTCCCCGAGGCCAAAGCGGCAGCCGAGCGCTACGGCCGTGAAGTGCGCTTCGATTTCCTCGACGACCACTCCGTCCACTGGCTGCTGTTCCACCGCTGGGAGGACAACCGGAAGTGGCGCGTGCGCGGCTGCCTGGCCAGCATTCCCCTCTTCGTCTTCGCAGCGGGTGCCTGGCCGTTCTGGGACCTGGTGGCATCCCAGAAACCCCGCTCCTTCCAGATCGCCTTCATCTGCGCGCATGCGCTGATCGTCCTCGGGATGATCGTCGGCCTGTATCTGTGGCGCCGCCCCAGCCTGCGTGACCCGTCGATGCGCAATGTGCGCATCCGGGCCCGCCGGTACCGTGAGATCGCAGGCATCGCACGCAGCGGCGGCGCCGACATCCCCGCCGCCTACCCCTACTACGGCATGTACGCCTCGTCCCGGAAGTTCTTCCCGGACGCCCCCGAACTGCCCACTCCCGATCAGGGACGGCCCGAGTGACCACCGTCCCCGAGCTCTCCGCACTGATCCCGTCTCAGCCCGCACCAGTCGCCGTCCGCTCCGACGACATCCACGTGCGATGGATGATGCCGGAGGGCTTCCACGACCTGCCCATCCACGAGACGGACCACGACCAGGCCGCGCGGCTCCTGGCAGAGCTGGCGGACAAGGCCCTCCCCGGTGTGTCGGAGGACGACAAGACCGCGTTCGCGGTCATGTGCGCGCTCGGCTTCGACGGGCTCCGGGCGGCCGGAGCGGAGTACGCCGGTGTCTGTGTGACGGCCGTGGACGGGACGCCTTGCTCCGCCACGGTGTTCGCGACCCTGGTGGACAGCCCAGATGCGGCAGACGTCGCCGGCGCAGCACGGAACATCGCATCAAGCCTCCGCCGGGTTGCGGCCGGAGAGGTCTCCGAGATCGAACTCCCCTGCGGCCTCGCCGTGTCCTGCATCGGTACCCAGCAGCCGCAGCTCCCAGGCGAACTCACCGAGACGGGCGAGAGCCTCCCGTTTCCGACGGCGTTCATCCGCGTCTACGTTCCCCTCCCCAACGGCACGACTCTGGTCATGGAGATGGGGACACCCACGATGGAGGGCTGGGACCTCTTCTCCACGATGTTCGGCAACACCGTCAGCAGCATCCGCCTCTACAACGCCAACGGCTCTGCGCTGATCACCTCCGGGACCACGCCATGACCACCGCCGAGGCGCCGCCATCGGACTACCGGCTCCTCGTTCCCCGCGACTGGTTCCGTGTCGACCTCACCCACGAGCGGTGGCGCCGCCAGCTGAAGACGTTCGTCGACAAGCAGTCCGCGGGTAGCGGTGCCTCCGCCGAGGTCACCCGGCGCATCTGGGGGACGCTGCGGAACACCGCCGAACTCGGGCTAGTACAGAGCGCGTTGGAATTCTTCCTCAAAACCGAATCGCCGGACGGTGCAGCCGTACCGGCTTCGCTCCTGATCGCGATGGCGCCCTCCCCGCGTGGGCTGGCCCCGCAGGCAGTCGACTTCGCTCACGCCCTGGTACAGCGAGTCGATCCAGGTACGAGGGTGGATACTGTCGAACTGCCTGCTGGGGAGACGGTCCGCGCGCTCACGGAGACGACCATGGACTTCCATGTCCGCATGCCTGGCGAAGTCGGTTACCTGCATCTCGCGTTCTCCATGCCGCTGAGCGGCACGGATGGCCCCATGGGCGATCTCTGTGACGCCATAGCGCACTCCCTCCGCTGGGTCTGACACGAGGACGTGGCGGCCTGATGCTCGAGAGGTCGCGCGGTTGCTGACTGTGCGACCTCATCAGCGCCTGGCCCCAGCTCGGGCTCGGCGGTCAGTTCGTGCGAGTGTTCGACAAATGCGGCCCTATGTAGCCGACGATCACTTTGCCCGTGGTGCCGGCTGTGTCGTCGTAGACGCAACAGAGCGGCCCCGAAGGGAAGCGGCTACTTCCCTTCGGGGCCTGAGCCGACTGATTGGCGCGGCCCCACCGGTGCCCGTCCCCGCCCGGCTGCGCGAGGAGATCAAGGAGGCGTACGCCCACTCCGACGCCCTGCTGGAGGAGGAGCGGTTCGCGCAGGCCGCCGAGGTGCTCGGCGAGGTCATCGAACCCGCCGCCCTCGCCCTCGGCTCCGAGAGCAAGCAGGTCCTGGCGCTGCGCCGCCAGCGAGCGGCCATCCGCCTCCTAGGCGGTGACTACCGGGCCGCCCTGCCCGAGTTCGACGCCCTCACCGACGCCTACACCCGTATCGCCGGGCCGACCAGCGAGCAGGCCCGCGCCCAGGCGGCCCGTTGCCGCGCCGAACTCGGCCAGGTCACCGACGCGCTGGCCGCGCTCCAGGCCGTGCTGAACGTCGTGCGGGCCGTCGGCAGCGACGTGAGCGAGGAGGCCGTGGAGTTGCGGCACAACATCGGGATGCAGTTGCCCGCCCAGGGCCGGACCGCCGAGGCGCGGCAGATTCTCGAACCGCTCCGCCAGGACCTTGTGCATGGTGTTCGGCCCGGAGGACGAGATGACCGTCGAGATCGCCGAGGCGCTCGTCGTGATCCGCCTCGACCTCGACGGTTCGGCTTCCTGACCCGCTTCCTGCAGAAGCAGCATCGCCAGAACCGTGCTGCTCCGCGGCCGAGGGTTTCGCGACGGTCACGTCGCCGGACGGTTCAGCGCTCACCGGTGTCGCCGCCAGGCCAGTGGTGCCACCGGCCGTCTTCCGATCCTCTGGCGACAGGTCCACGGCGTCTGGTCTTCCACTTGCCGTGGGCTTGCCGGTCAAATGTCGGCCTGCCGCCCGGCGCGAGCGTACCTGCGTGCCGTCGGTCGGAGATTCCTTTAGCACGAACAGCCCCGTCGTGATCAGTGATGCGCGATGTCGCCCCCTCATCACACTTCCCTGGCGGCGCCTGCCTTTATTTGCCTTCTTTTGGGCGCGCAAAACAACCCTCCCCATATTCGGGCGACAAAACCAGGAATCCCCGCACATATCCAGACCCCCTTCGCTAGTCTTCGCACCTCAGTGTCCAAAAGCTGACAGGAGGGTCCTGTGGCGGCCCAAGTAACCATCAATGAGGGCGTGCTGTGGGTGGGGGGCGAGGCTTATCCTCTGCGTAACATCTCCCACGTCGGCCAGCGCATGGTAGAGGTCGACAAGGGTGCGGCGTGGAAGGAATTCTTCGTCCGTACCCTCGTCTGGCTGTTCTTCGGTGGCATTTTCGCCGCCATTGTGGACGTCGTAGGCGTCATTCTTTTCCTCGGCGTCCAGGCCTTTCTGGTGTGGAGGCTGGTCAACGCCCTGCAGAGGCCGCCGGTGTACGGACTCGTCCTCAACACCTCCGGTACTCAGCGCGAGGCCATCTGGTCCACCCGGCAGGAGGAAATTCACCAGCTGATCCACGAGATCACCAAGGCGATCGGCAACCCCGACATCGCCCAGATGATCATCAACGTGGAGCACGCGGTGGGCGGCGACCTCATCAAGCAGTACGGCTCGGGCAGCATCGGCAAGGCACAGCACAGCGGCAGCGGGGGCATCCAGGCGTCATGAGCGGGGACCAGATCCAGCAGTACGGGGCGGGCAGCATCGGCAAGGCCGAGCACACCGGATCCGGGGACATCGTGGCCGGCGGCAAGAACGTCGGCGTGGCGGAAGCGGGGCCCGCGTTGCAGGCCCTGCTCGCCGAGATCGAGCGGCTGCGGCCGCACTTGGACACCGCGGACCAGGCGGAGGTGGACGCCGCCGCCGGCGCCATCGCCCAGGAGACCTCCGCGGAACGCCGGCGTTCGCTCGTGCAGCGCATCTCCGGCATCGCCGCCCTCGTCGGCGAGGTGGGCCTGCCGGTCGTCACGGCCGCGAAGGCCCTGCTGGCCGGTTGAGAGCACCCAGGGAAAGACCCCGGACCGGTAACGGTCCGGGGTCTTTCCGTACGGACGAAAGGCCGTCAGCCCAGCGGATTCGTCGTGTCCCTCAGCGTCGTCAAGACCTCGGTGTACAGGCGGGACTTGATCGTGCCCAGCGTGTTGCCCGCCTTGCCGGACAGGGACTCGGCCAGCGCCACCGCCGTCGTACGGACCTCCGCCTCCGGGACCGCCCGGTCCACGATCGACGCCGCCGCCGCGTCCTCACCCCCGTACCGCCGTGCCGTCGTCATCGCCTCGTGCGCCGTCTGCGGGGTCAGGCGGGCGCGGATGAGGCCGGACATGCCCGGGGTGAACGGGATGTCGATGTCCGCCTCCGGGAGGCACCAGTAGCCGCGGTCCGCGCGCATCACGCGGAAGTCGTGGGCCAGCGACAGCATCGCCCCGGCCGCGAACGTGTGGCCCTGGAGCGCGGCGACCGTGATCACCGGCAGCGACAGCATCCGCGCGAACAGTTCGTGCACCGAGACCACGTAGTCGTGGTAGTGGTCCGCGTTGGCGAACAGCCACTCCAGGTCCAGGCCGTTGGACCAGAACTTGCCCGTCGCCGCCGTCACCAGGGCGCGCGGGCCCTCCGCCTTCTCCACCTCGTCGAGCGCGGCCCCGACCGCGGCGATCCAGTCGGGGTGGAAGCGGTTCTCGCCGTCTCCCAGGTCGAGGACGAAGACGTTCTCGTGGCGGTCCAGCGTGGGCATGGCGGCGCTCCGTTCACCTGTGGCCTACTCGTCAGTAACTTAAGGGCCGGGCACAGGGAACGCAAGACTCCGGAGCATGCCCGCGTGCGTCATGAGTAACTGAAGTCGCCCACCGTCCAGGCGCTGACGTCCTCGATCGCCACCCGGTACATGCCGCCCGTCTCCGGGACGCCGACCGTGCCCTGGATGATGCGGGCCACATGGAAGTGGAGGTGGGTGGGCGGGCCTTCCCGCTTCACCGGGGCGTCGAAGACGGAGGCGAACTCGGCGAGCTGTTCCGAGTCCTTCAGCACCTCCGCGACCCTCTTCCGCCACACGGATTCGGGAGCCAGCCGGCCGGTGATGACGGCACCACCGGTGACCACGGTCAGAGACATCTGGCTGCTCTGCCCCGATTCCACGCGGGCGGCGATGTCTACGATCAGCTCGTCGGGCTTCACCATGGGCCGGATTCTATGCGGGGGCGCTCCCCGGCGCGCCGCCCGCTGTCCGGGACACGACCCCCGCACCCCTCTGACCTGCCCGGACAAGGTGAGAGTTGTCCAGGACAAGCCCTTCCCCGTTGATCCCGGCCGCCGCCGTTCGGCAAGGTCGAGGGTGTCAGCGGGGGATCGGGCCGCGGCGAGGGGGAGACCGCGGCCCGCACCGCCGCCGCGGGCCCGCGCACACACGGCGCCCGACTGACGCGCCGGGCGTCCGGCCTCAGGACACGTCCACGCGTACCGGGTCGCCCAGCAGCCCGTCGGTGTAGGTCACGTACTTCGGGGTGAAGGTGCCCTTGCCGGTGACGGTGCCGGAGGTGTTCTCGCCCGGGGCGAGGTCCACCGTGTCGATCTCCTCCTCGTCCACGCCGAGTTCCACCGTGTGCTTGGTGCCGTCGGTGTCGGTGATCGTGAAGTACAGCGGGTTCACGCCCACCTCGTCGTCGCCGTCGTTGACGACGGTGACCAGCACGCTGGTGTAGTCGCTGCCGTCGGCCAGGATGCTCTTGCTGAACTCCGCGCGCTCCGCGGTGAGCTTCACCGGGCCGCCGCCGCCCTGCTCGGACGTCTCCCTCGCCCCGGCGGAGGCGCTGACGGAGGACTCGGCGGCCGTGTTCCCGCCGTCGTCGGAGTCGCCGCCGCTCGCCGACAGGGCGGCGATCAGGACGACGAGGCCGAGGACGCCCACACAGCCGAAGCCCGCGAAGGTGAGGAATCGGCCCCTCCTCGGGGGCGGCGGGGGCGGTGTGCCGTGGAAGCCGTACCCCGGAGGCTGCGGGTACGGCTGCTGGTTCGGATACGGCTGCTGGTTCGGGTCATTGGGCTGGGTCACGGTGCTGCATCCCTCTTACGTCGTTCGCTTCGTGCGCGTAGGTGACCCACGAGGTATGCGACCAGTTGCCCACTACCGGACGTATTCACCCGATCGTGGTGAAGCGTCCCCGCCGCGATAATCGGGGCATGACCTCACCTCATCTCGGCGTGGACGCCGTGCACGAGCGGCTCGCGGGCGATCTGCTCGCCGTCGGGGCGCCGTACGGCCTGGTGCTGGCCGGCGGGGAGGCCGTACGGGCGCACGGGCTGGTGGACGCCCGGGTCAGCGAGGGGATGGATCTGGCCACCGAGCACCCCGCGGGCATGGCGGAGATCGCCGGGGCGGTGCGGGCGGGGCTGGAGGAACGCGGGTGGCCCGTCGAGGCGCCGGTGGTCGATCCGCTGGCGGCGCGGCTGGTGGTGGGGGACGAGGAGACCGGGGTGCGGTGTCGGGTCGACCTGCGCAAGGAGGTGCTGTGGCGGCCGCCGGTGAGCACAGCGGCCGGTCCCGCGCTGTCGCTGGAGGACCTGGTCGGTACGCGGGTGCGGGCGCTGGCGGACCGGGGGCTGCCGCGTGACCTGGTGGACGTGCACGCGGCCGCGGACCGGTGGAGTCCGGCCGAGTTGGAGGAGCTGGGGCGCCGGCACGCGCCCGACACCTTCGACCTGGCCGAGCTGCAGTCCCGGCTGACCGGCACGGAGTGGCTCGACGACCGCGAGTTCCGCGCGCACGGGCTGGACGCGCCGCAGCTCGAGGAGCTGCGGCGCTGGGCGCTGGCCTGGGCGGACGACATCGCGGAGCGGCTGGTGGAGGGCGGGGCACCCGAGGAGTAGACCCGCGGTCCGCCTCCCCGGCCGGGGAACGGTGCATTCCCGTCAGGGTGCCCGGCCGGGCTCCGGCGGCCGGAGCTAGGGTCGGCCCCATGACGACTACCGAGAACAACAGCGCCTCGCCGCTCGCCGTCGAGGTCGGCGCCCTCACCGGCGGTCCGGCCGACCTGTCCCAGTACGCGGGCCGTGCCGTGCTCGTCGTGAACGTGGCCTCCAAGTGCGGGCTGACACCGCAGTACGAGGGTCTGGAGCGGCTGCACGAGCGGTACGCGGAGCGCGGGTTCACCGTGCTCGGCGTGCCCTGCAACCAGTTCCTCGGGCAGGAGCCGGGCTCCGCCGAGGAGATCGCGGAGTTCTGCTCGGCGACGTACGGGGTAACGTTCCCGATGACCGAGAAGGTCGAGGTGAACGGGGACGGCCGGCACCCGCTGTACGAGCGTCTTGTGGGTTTCGCCGACGCCGAGGGGCACAGCGGGGACATCCGCTGGAACTTCGAGAAGTTCCTCGTCGGCCGGGACGGCGCCATCGTGGCCCGTTTCTCCCCGCAGACCGAGCCGGAGTCGGCGGAGGTCGTGGCGGCCGTGGAGAAGGCCCTCGGCTGAGCCCTGGCCCTACCCGTCGACGTGCCCGTTGACCTTGCCCTTGGGTCAAGGGCGAGGGTCTGCGTCACCGGGCGGACGGACCGCCCGGTGACGGAGAATGTCGACGTGGACGAGGAACTGCTCTCCATCGGGGCGTTCGCGGCCCGCAGCCGCCTGTCGGCGAAGGCCCTGCGCCTGTACGACCGGCTGGGGCTGCTGGCGCCGGCCCGGGTCGACGCGGACACCGGCTACCGGTACTACCGGGCGGACCAGGTCGAACAGGCCCGGCTGGTGGCGCTGCTGCGGCAGCTGGACATGCCGCTGGCGCGGATCGCCGAGGTGGTGGACGCGGGCGACGGGACGGCGCGGGCGCGCCGGCTGGACGCGTACTGGGCCGAGGTCGAGGCGCGCCACGCCTCGCAGCGGACGCTCGCCGACTATCTCCGTGGACGGTTGTCGGGGAGGAGCCTCGAGATGTACGGGAAGTTCACGGTGGAGACGGTGGACGTGCCGGAGCAGGTGGTGATCACCGAGTCGCGGCACATCCTGGCGGACGAGCTGCCGGCGTGGATCGGCGCGTCGCTGGGACGGCTGGAGGAGGGGGCCCGCGTCTGCGGCGGGGTGTCCGGGTCGCCGTTCGTCGTCTACCACTCCGAGGTGTCGGTGGAGAGCGACGGGCCGGCGGAGGCGTGCGTGCCGGTCGCCGACGAGGCGGCGGCCCGTGCCTGGGCCGAGGAGCGGGGCCGGGCGCGCGGGACGACGGTACGGGTGGAGCCGGCGAGGCGGCTGGCCCGCACCCGGATCACCAAGGCGCAGGTCGCGCACCCGCAGATCCTGGCCGCCTTCGAGGCGGTGGAGGCGTGGATGCGGGAGCAGGGGCTGACGTACGCGGGACCGTGCCGTGAGATCTACTTCGCGGACTGGGACGCGGCGGGTCCGGAGGACCCGGTGTGCGACGTCGCCTTCCCGGTCGCGGAGGCCGAGTCCACGGCGGTCTGAGGCGACTTCCGCGGTCACGGGGCCGGTCGCGGGGGTTCGCGGCCGGTCCTGCCTCTTCCGGTGGGGCGGGCCGGGGTTCGGGGCCGTGCGCCGGGAGTGGGGCGCGAGCCGGCCCTCTCGGCAAGGACGGCGGACTCGTCGAGAGGGCCTGTCGGTGGTGCTGCTGCCTGCGCCGGAGGACGCGGGGACTACTTGACCGAGGCCACGAAGGCGTTCCACGCGTCGGCCGGGAACGCCAGCTTCGGACCCTCGGGGATCTTGGTGTCCCCGAGCTCCAGCGCCTCTCCGGTGGTCGACCTGACCATCACGCACGCGCCGTTGTTGTTGGTGTAGGAGGACGTCGTCCACGTTTCCGTGGCGCCCAGACGAATTGCCATGTTCGCTCCGTAGCCAGATGCTGAGTTGCTGTCACCGGCCTGCGCATTCCGGCGTGGACCGCAGAACGGATTGCGCCAACCGTCGGTGCTGGTTGGCGTGATCGACGCTACTCGTCACCCTCGGCGTCCGGAGGTGTCGTTCACTCGACCGGATGGCATATTCCGGGCGGGACTTCCAGTCGTACGCGTCGTCCGTGTATCATCCGCCGCTTCCGCAACGGGAGTTCAGCGCGCGTACTCCTTGGCGAGCCGCTCCACCAGCCGCCGCGACTGCTCCACGTTCAGCGACTGCGCCCTCAGGTGCTCGTACATCACCGTGTACTTCTGCACGTCGTGCGGCTTCTCCAG
Organism: Streptomyces cellulosae; assembly: GCA_014655195.1. Taxonomy (GTDB): domain Bacteria; phylum Actinomycetota; class Actinomycetes; order Streptomycetales; family Streptomycetaceae; genus Streptomyces; species Streptomyces cellulosae. The sequence goes on from BNBH01000001.1 coordinate 227,697, forward strand.
GTACAGGTCGCTGGTGACGCCCTCGATGTAGACCACGCTGGAGTCGGCCGCGTCGGCGAACTCCAGGATGGAGTACTGGCCGTTGATGCCCGCGTGCGCGCCGACCTCGAACGGCAGCACCTGCACGGTGACGTGCGGCAGCTGGCTCAGCTCCAGGACGTGCTCGAGCTGTTCGCGCATCACCTGGCGGCTGCCGACGACCCGGTGCAGCGCGGCCTCGTCGAGCACCACCCACAGCCGCAGCGGGTCCTGTTCGGCGGTGATCCGGCTCTGCCGGCGCAGCCGCACCTCCACCCGCTTGTCGTTCTCCTGCTCGGTGGACTCCGGCGAGCCTCCCTGCACGATCGCCTCGGCGTACGGGCGGGTCTGCAGCAGGCCGGTGATGATCTGCGGTTCGTACACCCGCAGCGACTCCGCGTCCCTCTCCAGGCCGATGTAGACGCTGTACGGGATGTCGCCGAAGGCGTGCCACCAGCCCTGCTGGCGGGAGTCCTTGGCCATCTGCATCAGCGAGTCGACGATCCGCTGGTCCTCGACCTCGTACACCCCGCACAGGTCGCGCACGTCGCGCTGGCTGATGCTGCGGCGGCCGTTCTCCAGCCGGCTGATCTTCGACTGCGACACCAGCAGCCGCTCCGCGACCTCCTCGGCGGTCATGCCCTTCAGCTCACGGAGCCGGCGCAGCTCCTGGCCGAGCCGGCGCCGCCGGACGGTGGGATTGACATTGGACGCCACGGGACGTGCACCTCCGGCTGCGTGCCTCGTACTTGCACTGTGGACCTGGACTTCGTCGTGCCACTGTGTGTGTCTGCTCGATGACTCGACGACTCGTTGAGCAGACTGCCACCAATCTGCGTACTACCGCTGGGAAATGGTGGATATACGACCCCCGGCTCACGGCCGGGGGGCCGTGAGTTCGGCGTGCCCTCGGGCACGCCGAGCGGGGCGGAGAGAGCCCGTGTGTTCTCTCCGCCCCGCTCGGACAGCGGCTCCCGTGACCGGGTCTGCGGTGCCGTGGATCCGGGGTGCGCCCCGCCGAGCCCGGGGGACGTACGGCTCAGTGGGCGGCTGCGCGTGCCATGGATCCTCGGCGTGGTTGCGCCGGAACGCCGCGGGCGGGCTCCGGTGCGCTCCTGCCGCCGGGGGCCTGCCGGCCCGCCGGTGGTGCGGAGCTGCGGCGCGGCTGGGCCGCGACGCCGTTCTGGACGTCCATCACCGCGTGTGCGACGAGTCCGCCCATGGGGTCGTGCCGGATCAGGTCCCGCAACCGGGAGCGCGAGGACCGGCCCTCGTTCCCCGGGTACAGGTGCTTGCCGAGGCCGACAGCGTGCGCCAGCGCGGCGAGCGCCGCGGTCCGCGGGTCCGGCGGCACGCCGGTGCGGATCGCGGAGTCCAGCCGGGCCCTGATCTCCCGGCTGATCTCGGTGTCGGTCGCCTGGTAACGGGTCGTCGGCAAGACCCCGCACATCTGGCCGGCCACGGCGTGCACCATGCCGCACCGCTCCAGATGCGAGAGGTAGGTCTGGCGGAGCCCGAGTCGGGGCCCGCCGATCCAGTGGACGGCCCGCACGGGAGCGCCACGCCGTCGCAGCAACTCCAGTGCGCTGTCCAGTGTTGGGTCTCCAGTCGGCCGTGGTACGACCACGGCGATACGATCCCCGTCTGGGGCTATCCGTCCGGCCAGCGCCAGCTCCACTAGCTGTGCTCCGGCCAGACCGAGGTCGAGCGACTGCGGCTGTGCAGTGGTACCCGTGGCCGGGTCCAGTGCCAGCAGCAGAAGCTCCTCCGGAAGTGTTCTGCGGCTCCTGCCCATCCATGCCTCCCCGCGTGGATGAATGACAGGGTGACCCCTCTCACATTGGTCTGTCGAGGGTGCGTGACCGGTTCGTAGTGGAACCGGTAGGTATGTCGTTCTCGTCTACCACGTGGGGTAAGCCCGCACACAGGACACTGGTACATGGTTCGGACAGCGCTTCGGAGCGATGTCACGGGCGGGCGGTTCACGGTTCGGTTGGCGCACGCGGGACGTGCGGCACATGGAGGAGGCATCGGTGGCGGGCGAGTCCCCCGACAGGTCGAAGCAGCGCGAGTCGTCGGCAGAACAGACGTCGGGGAGCGCCGGGCCGGTTCCCGAGAAGCAGGATCCCCGCCTTGCGGTCGCCCGTGGGGCGGGTGACGCGAAGGACGGCCGGAAGGCCGACACGGCTACGCGCGTGCTGTCGGTGCCGCAGGCTTCCAAGGGGCCTGACGCCGATGCCTCCGCCGGCGCCGAGGGCGCGGAGGCGGGTGACGGGCGTCTGCGGGAGGCCGTCGCGGCGTGGGTGCGGTCGGCCGAACCTGGGTCCGAGGCTTCCTCGGAGGCTCCTGAGGGTGCCTCCGGCGTCGGGGAGGACGAGGGGGCCGAGGAGGGCGTCGAGTCCGCCCAGAGCGGCGAGAACGGCGGTGAGGGGGCTCGCGGGGGCGGTGCGGCCGACAAGGACGCGGGTGCGGCCAAGGACGCGGGTGCGGCCGGTGACGTGACGGAGGACGCCGCCCCGTCCGAGGACGCCGACCGGGGCGACGCCCCTGAGGGCGAGGCCGACGACGCCACGACCGACGTGCCCAAGCCCGCCGACGGCAAGGCTGACGCCAAGGACGACGGCGAGGGCGCCGTCACGGCCAACGATGTCGAGGGCGCCGACAAGGCCGGCGACGCCAAGGGCGATGCCGGGACCGACGGTGGCGAGCGCGACGAGAACGGCGCCGACCCCGAGGCCGACGGCAGGACCGCCGACGGTAAGGGCGCCGACAAGACCTCCGCCGGCGCCGGTAAGACCGCCGGCGCCACCGGTGACGCCACGACCGACGATGGCAAGAGTGCCGGTAAGGCCGCCGCCGGCGCCGCAGTCACGGCCAAGGCCGCCGCTGACACCGGTAAGGGCGACGGCGAGGCCACCGCCAAGGACGGCGACGGCAAGGCCGCCGACGGCAACAGCACCGGCAACACCGCCGTCGGTGCGGCAGCCGCGGCCAAGGCCGACGACGACGCCGACGCCGCCGACAAGGGCAGCGCCCGGGCCTCTGCCGAGGCCGGCGACAGCAAGGCCGACGGCGGCACGGGCACCGGCACGACCGCCGACGCCGAGCCCGGCGAAACCGCCCCCGGCGCCAAGGGCGACGACGAGACCCCCGGTGACAAGTCCGACGGCGACTCCGACTCCCCCGTCGATCAGCCCACCGCCGTCTTCCGGGCCCCCCGCCCCTCCAAGCCCTCCGTCGATCAGCCCACCACCATGCTCAAGCTGGGCGATGCGGCCGCCCGGGCCGCCGAGGCCGAGCGGACCAGCAAGTTCGTCGCGTTGAAGCCCGACCCCGCCATAAGGCAGACCCCGCGTCAGGACGGGCCCGCCGCGGCGGAGTCGACGAGGTTCCTGCCGCAGGTGGGTCCGGAGCGGACGACGCAGCAGCCGTTGCCGCCGAAGCCACCGCTGGACCTGCTGGCCGAGCTGACCAACACCCCGCCGCCCCCGCAGACCCCGCTGCGGACGGCCGTGCGGCGGATCAAGATCTGGACGCCGCTGGTCGTCCTGCTGGTGATCGTCTTCGCGGTCGTGCAGAACTTCCGTCCGCTGCCGACGCCCACGCTGGTGCTGACCGCGCAGGACACGTACACGTTCGAGGGCGGCAAGCCGCAGATCCCGTGGCCGGAGAACGGCCAGGCCGCGCTGGACGTCGACGGCATCGGCACCTTCGGCTCGTCCGGCGAGCAGAAGCCCGTGCCGATCGCGAGCGTCGCCAAGGTGATGACCGCGTACGTGATCCTGCGTGACCACCCCCTGAAGAGCGGCGCCGAGGGTCCGAAGATCGAGGTCGACGCGCTCGCCGAGCAGCAGTCGGACGCCGGGCAGGAGTCGACGGTGAACGTCACCAAGGGCGACGCGATCAGTGAGCGGGAGGCCGTCGAGGCGATCCTCATCGCGTCCGCGAACAACGTGGCGCGGCTGCTGGCCCGCTGGGACGCCGGCTCGGAGGAGGCGTTCGTCGAGAAGATGAACGAGGCCGCCGAGGACCTCGGGATGTCGGACACGACGTACACCGACCCGTCGGGCCTGAACGACACCACCGTGAGCACCGCCGTGGACCAGGTGAAGCTGGCCCGGGCGGCGATGCAGCAGCCCGCGTTCCGCGAGGTCGCCGCGATGATGGAGTACACCGACTACAAGGGCGAGAAGCACGGCAACTGGAACCGTCTGGTCGGCAAGGACGACGTGGTCGGCATCAAGACCGGCACCACCACCTCCGCGCTGGGCAACCTGTCGTTCGCGGCGAAGAAGGACGTCGACGGCGAGGTGCACCGGATCGTCGGCGCGGTGCTGCGCCAGCCGGAGGGCGGCGAGGACCACACGATCCTGTCGGGCGCCCTGGACGCCGGGCACAAGCTGATCCTGGCCGGCCAGGACGCGCTGCGGGCGGAGACCATCCTGAAGAAGGGCACGGTCGTCGGGTACGCGGACGACGGTCTCGGCGGCCACACCCCGGTCGTCGTCACCGAGGACGTCAAGGCCGTCGGCTGGGCGGGGCTCGAGGTGAAGCTGACGTTCGCCGGTACGGAGCTGCCGCACACGGCCCGGGCCGGGACGAAGGTCGGCACGCTCACCGTGGGTGACGGCAAGAACGGCGCCGTCAAGGTGCCGGTCGCGCTGAAGGAGGACCTCGTGGAGCCCGGCTTCACGGACAAGCTGACCCGCGTCGCCTGATCCGGCGGCGGATCGACGACGGCCGCACCCCGCGGACCGCCGCCCACCCGGGCGGACGGTCCGCGGGGTGCGTGCTAGCGTCACGAAACGGGCAGGAAACGGGCGAAGAACGGGATCACGGGGAGTGCCGACAGGTGGCGACAGCGGAGCCGACACGCGCCGACGACGCGAACCCGGGCCCGGGAGCCGGCCCGCGAATACCCGCATCCGGAGCGGAGCGGTCACAGGCGGACGCCTCCCAGGAGGACGCCCCGAAGGGGGGCGCCCCTCAGGGTGACTCCCCCCGGAGCGACCAGGGCCGGGCGAAGGCCGCCGTCCTCGCCGTGCGCGCCCGCATGCTGCGCCACCCCGTGCTGTCCGTCACCGCGCTGTCCGGGCTGCTGCACGTCGTCTGGTTCTTCACCTTCGCGAACAGCGGCGGCGACCTCGCCGCGCAGGACGCGTGGGCCGAGTTCGTGGGCCGGCACCCCGACTCCGCGTACAACCTCGCCTGGTACGGCGGGATGCACCCGGTGTCGTACAGCGTGGTGTCGCCGTACCTGATGTCGGTGCTCGGCGTGCGGACCACGATGATGATCGCCGGCACGGTGTCGGCGGGTCTGCTGACGTTGGTGCTCATGCGCAGCCGGTCCGTGCGCAACCCCCTGTGGGCGGCGCTGGCGGGCGTGTTCGCGCTGCTGTGCAACGCCGCCTCCGGCCGGGTGACGTACGGGCTGGGCACGATGTTCGCGCTCGGCGCGGTCGCGGTCGTCTTCTGCTGGCCGTACCGGTGGCGGTACAAGCGCTGGGCGAAGGCGCTGTGCGCGGCCCCGCTGGCGGCGCTCGCGACAATGGCCTCGCCGGTCGCCGGCCTGTTCGTGGGACTGGTGGCGGTGGCGCTGTTCCTGCAGAAGCGCCGGCCGGGCGCCTGGGCGCTGGGGCTCGCGCCGAGCGCGGTGGTCGCGGTGTCGGCGTGGCTGTTCCCGTTCTCCGGCACGCAGCCGATGGGCTTCGGCTCGGTCGTGCTGCCGTTCGCGTACTCGGTGCTGGTGTACGTCCTGGCGCCGAAGGACTGGAAGACGGTCCGGATCACCGCGGCCGTGTACGGGCTCGGCGTGGTGCTGGTCTGGCTGATCAGCTCGCAGATCGGGTCGAACATGACCCGGCTCGCGATGCTGTTCGGCGGTGTGGTGCTGGTGGCGGCGCTGCCGTTCGCCGAGCCCCGCTCCCTCAAGTGGTACGCGCTGGTCGTCGCCGTCGTCGGCTTCAACTGCTGGATCGGCGTGAAGTCGGTCAACGACGTGGTGAACACGACGCCCGCCGCGTCCTGGGCGCGTGAGCTGGCGCCGCTGGTGAACGAGCTCCAGGAGGTCGGCGCCGAGCAGGGCCGGGTGGAGGTCGTCCCGGCCCGCTCGCACCGCGAGGCGTCCGCGCTGGCGCCGTACGTGAACCTGGCGCGCGGCTGGAACCGCCAGGCCGACATGGAGCGCAACCCGCTCTTCTACGACGACACCCTCAACGCGGCCAACTACCACGAGTGGCTGAAGCGCTGGGGCGTGCACTACGTGGTGCTGCCGAAGGACGAGCCGGACGGCGACGGCGGCCAGCGCGAGCGGGAGCTGGTGCAGCAGGGCCTGCCGTATCTGAAGCAGGTCTGGGGCGACGCGAACTGGCAGCTGTTCGAGGTGCGGGCGCCGACCCCGCTGGCGGAGCCGAACACGGTCGTGGAGCGCGCCGAGCAGGGCGAGTGGACGCTGCGGGTGGAGAAGCCGGGCCGGATCCTGATCCGGGTGCCGTACTCGCCGTGGCTGGGCCTGGTCGACGCCGAGGGCAAGGCGCTGGACCCGCCGCAGGAGACGGAGGAGTCCGAGAACCGCCCCGAGGGCGAGCCGAAGTCGTACGAGAACGTGCACGGCTGCCTGATGGAGACGGAGGAGGACGCCAACGGCGACAAGTGGACGATGCTGCTGGCGCCCGAGGCGGGGACGTACCGCCTGGCGGCCCCGTACAAGTGGGGCGAGCGGGGCACGCCGTGTCCGGAGGAGATGCGCTGAGGCCGGCCCCGGGGAGGGTTCCCCGGGGCTTCTTCATGTCGCCATTCTGTTCAGATCACTGAACGACGGTCAGCAAGGCGAACGTTTTTGCCTGGTCTTGACCGACCGTTTTCTTGTCGTGCTCCCGCCACAGTGCCCACGATGAGCGGGCGCTTCGCACCCTTCCTCGTTCCTGCCCCGCTCAGGCGAAGTGCCAACCAGCTGAGCGGTGTTCACAAGGCGGACCCTGGAAGGGGGGACATGAACGGTCTCGACTGGGCGGTGCTCATCGGCTACTTCGCCGTGATGGTCGCCATCGGTGTCTGGTCGCACAAGCGGGTGGACAACGTCAGCGACTTCTTCACCGCCGGCGGCAAGATGCCCTGGTGGCTCTCCGGGATCTCCCACCACATGTCGGGCTACAGCGCGGTGATGTTCACCGGCTACGCCGGCATCGCCTACACGTACGGCGTCACCTCGTTCGTCACCTGGTCCTTCCCCATCGCCCTCGGCATCGCCATCGGCTCCAAGCTGTTCGCCCCGCGCATCAACCGGCTGCGCTCCCGGCTCCATGTGGCCTCGCCGCTGGAGTACCTCAAGAACCGCTACGACCTGCGCACCCAGCAGGCGCTGGCCTGGTCCGGGATGCTGCTGAAGATCGTCGACGTGGGCGCGAAGTGGGCGGCCATCGCCACCCTGCTGTCGGTGTTCACCGGGGTCTCGCTGAACCAGGGCATCCTCATCACCGGCGCGGTCACCGCCGTCTACTGCACCATCGGCGGCCTGTGGGCGGACGCGCTGACGGAACTCGGGCAGTTCGTCATCCAACTGCTCGCCGGCATCGCGATGTTCGTCGCGGTGGTGATGGAGCTCGGCGACCACGGCGGCTTCCTCGGCGCGTGGGACGAGCCGGAGCTCCAGGGACACGGGGAACCGCTGGTCGGGCCGTACGGCACGGTGTTCCTGCTCGCGTTCCTCTTCATCAAGCTGTTCGAGTACAACGGCGGGATGCTCAACCAGGCCCAGCGGTACATGGCCACCTCCGACGCGCGTGAGGCGACGCGGTCCGCGCGGCTGTCGGCGGTGCTGTGGCTGGTCTGGCCGCTGGTGCTGTTCTTCCCGATGTGGATGTCGCCGCTGCTGGTCGAGTCGCAGAAGGCGGACGGGTCCGACTCCTACGCCCTCATGACCGAGCAACTGCTGCCGCACGGACTGCTGGGGCTGGTCATCGTCGGATTCTTCTCCCACACGATGGCCATGTGCTCCTCCGACGCCAACGCGATCGCTGCGGTGTTCACGCGGGACGTGGCGCCGGTGCTGTCCGCCCGGGCGCGGGCGTGGGGGGAGCGGTCCGGCCTGGTCGCGGCCCGGGTGACGACCGTGGTGTTCCTGGGGCTGTCCATGGCGGTGGCCACGCAGGTGGACTCGCCGACGTTCAAGGACATCATCACCGTGGTGATCAAGTGGGTGGCCGGGCTGATGGGGCCGATCGCGATTCCGATGATGCTGGGGCTGCTGCGGCCGTTCCGGCGGTCCGGGCCGACCGCCGCGCTGGTCAGCTGGGGGCTGGGGCTGGTGGCGTTCTGGCTGGTGAACTACCCGGTCCACTGGGCTGTGGAGGGTGGGGTGCCGTTGGAGTACCAGGTGTCGATTCCGTTGGCCGTGTCGCTGGTGCTGTACGTGGTTGTCGGGTTCGTCAAGCCCGAGGACACGGAGGAGAGGCTTGCGGTTATCGAGCGGGTCAACTCCGACGGGGACGAAGGTGGGGCGGGGGTTGCTCTTCCCGCTCCTGCGGGGGAGGGCGGGGTTCCTGTGAAGGACTGAGGTTTCTTCGCCCCCTCCACCCCTTCCGTTCCCTTCCCTTGGGGGCTTCGCCCCCGGACCGCCTTTGCGCGGTTCCCCGCGCCCCTAAGCGCCTCTCCTAAGCGCCTCGCGGATAGCGGGTCAGCCAGGCCGGGGAGGATGTTGCCGGGGTGTGGAGGGCGGGGCCCTGGGTCATTTCCATCGCGAAGTCGTCGGCCAGTTCCAGGATCGTGGGGCGGCCCTCCAGCTCGGCCAGCCAGGCCGGCGGGAGGGCCGTCTCGCCGTGCAGGGCCCCCAGCAGGCCGCCCGTCAGCGCCCCGGCCGCCGCGCTGGGGCCGCCGTGGTTCACGGCGAGGCACAGTCCGTGCCGTACGTCCTCCCCCACCAGCGCGCAGTACACGGCAGCGGACAGCAGGCCCTCGGCCGTGGCGTCGCCGAGCAGTTCCGTGACCCGGTCCGGGCCGGGCATGCCCTGCCGCACCGCGCCCAGCGCCCGCTGGAGGGCGTCCGTCACCGGCTGGTGGCCCGGCCGCGCGGCCAGCAGGGCGAGCGTGCGCTGCACCGCCGTGTCCAGGCTGTCGCCCCGGGCCAGCGCGTGCACCACCACCGCGTACGCGCCCGCCGCGAGGCAGGCGACGGGATGACCGTGGGTCTGCGCCGCGCACTCCACCGCGAGCTGCGCCACCAGCTGCGGGTCCCAGCCGACCAGCAGCCCGAACGGCGCCGAGCGTGCCGCCGCCTCCGGTCCCGCCTCGCCGGGGTTCTTGGGCGCGTCCAGCGTGCCCATCGTCGCGTCGCCCAGGCCGAGGAGCAGCGGGCGGGCGGGGTCGCGGCGGGCGTACAGCCACTCCTCCCGGGCCAGCCAGCCGTCCTCCTTGCGCCGCTCGTCCGGCCCCCAGTCGCGCTGCGTGGTGGCCCAGCGCAGATACGCCCGGTGCAGATCGGTCGGCGGGTGCCAGGCGCCGGTGTCGCGGCGTACCTGGGCGCGGATCAGGCCGTCCACGGTGAAGAGGGTGAGCTGGGTGTGGTGGGTGACCGCGCCGCGCCGGCCGTAGGCGGGGGCGAGGTCGGTCAGGCCCTCCGCGCCGTGGGTCCGGCGGATCGCGTCGAGGTCCAGGCCGTCCACGGGCGCGCCCAGCGCGTCGCCGACGGCCACCCCGAGCAGCGTTCCGCGCACCCTGCTGCGGAAGTCCTGCTGCTCACGGCGCCCCCACACGGGCCCGGCAGTACCAGCCACCAAGACCTCCCGGGACCGTCCGTACGCACGACGCCCAGCACTGTAATCGAACGGGGGTGGTGGGCCGCGAGGCCGGATCGCCTTCCCGTTCGCTGTACGGCTCGCTGTACGGAGTGTGACCCGAGCGGCCGGGAGTCGCCTGTTTCACCCGTCGAGGTCCCGTACGACCGCATCGCGCCGCTCGCGCGCCCAGGCGTAGGACGGGTTCAGCTCCAGGGCGCGGTCCAGGTCGGCGAGCGCCTGGTCGAGGTGGCCGAGGCGGTGGTGGGCCACGCCCCGGCTCGCGTACGCCGACGCGTATCCGGGGTCGAGGGCGAGGGCGCGGTCGTAGGCGTCGAGGGCCTCCTGGTCGCGGTCGGCGGCGTGGAGGGCGTCACCGCGCTCGCAGTGGGCCCACGCGGAGCCGGGGTCGGCGGCGACGGCACGGTCCAGGGCGGAGAGGCGGCCCTCCGGATCGCCCAGCTCCCGGGCCACGCGGGCGCGGCGGACCAGGGCCCAGCCGTAGTCGGGCTTGAGGGCGAGGGCCCGGTCGAGGACGGTACGGGCGCCCTCCGGGTGGCGGAGGGCGAGGCGGGTGGCGCCGAGGGAGGCCCAGGCGTAGGCGTCGGCGGGGTCCAGGGCGGTGGCGCGTTCCAGGTCGGCGGCTGCCTCGGTGAGGAGTCCGACGGCGCGCAGGAATTCGCCGCGCAACGCGAGGGTGCGGGGGTCGTCGGGGGTGAGGGCGAGAGCGCGGCCCAGCTCGGCGACGGCGGCCATACGGTCGTGCCGCGCGGCGTGCGCGAGGGCGCGGTCGCGGTGGATGCGGGCGAGGAGGGGGGCGGGGAGGGTGATCCGCTCGGGGATCGTGCCGTGCACCGGCCGGCTCTGCGGCCACATCCGGGTCTGCGGAGGTGGCGTCCCGTAGCCCGGGTGTCCGGCCGGGACGGGGCCGGACCTCGCGTCGCCGCGCGGGTACGCACCGCCCGCCGGGACCGGGCCGGAGCCCTGCTGCGTCCATGCCGCTCCGGAGCCCAGCTGGCCCACCCCCGGTGGGGGCGGCGGGGGCACCGTCCAGGTGAGCAACGTGTCGAGGACGCCCTCCGTCCCGCCGGCGGCGAGGGCGCCAGCCAGTTGCCCGCCCCACGCCACGGCGTCGGGCACACCGGCGTCCCGCCCCGCGTCCTCCAGCATCCGGATCCACCGCCCGGCGAGTGCCTCCCCCTGGTCGCACGCCTCCACGAGGTCCTGCAGCGTGTCGGGGACCGCCGTGGGGTCGACGGCGCACAGGCGGTGGTACAGCTCCCCCAGCCGCAGCTCGCACCAGGTCTCGTCGAGCCACAGCCCGGCCGTGTCCCGGCCGCTCTCCGTCTGCTCACGCCATGTGCGGAAGGCGTGCGCGAGTCTGCCGTGGCCGTCGGCCCAGCTTCGCGGGGAACGGCCGCGCTGAAGCCGCAGCATGGGGGCGCGGACGATGTCGTGGTAGCGGAGCCGGCCGCCGAGGCGGTCGGCGAACGGCAGGGTCTCCACCCAGGCGTAGAGCTCCTCGGCGCGGTCCCGGCCGCAGTCGGCGGCGACCGCGAAGACGTCCACGTCGAGCAGCCGGGGCAGGGCGCCCGCGAGGGCGGCGGACCGGCGACCGGGGTCCTGCTCCCACTTCAGGAAGCGTTCGACGGCGGTGGCGCTCGGGTCGGTGACGTCCTCCGGCCCAGCCGGGCGAGTGCCGGCGATCGTGGACAGCAGCACCGGGAGGCCACCGGTGAGGCGCAGCGCCTCGGCGACGACGGGCTCGGCGGTGACGCCCCGCTCGGCGAGCAGTCCGCGCGCCTCCGCCTCGGTGAACGGCTGGAGCGGCAGGGAGGTCATGAAGTCGGCGAAGGTTCCCCAGCGGGCCGGGTCGGCGGGGTGCCGGCCGGCGGTGACGACGACGACCGTGTCGGGCAGGACGCCGTAGCGGTCGGTGGCGAGCAGGTCGTGCAGCCAGGCGTCGAGGAAAGGGCCGGTGCGCTCGTAGGTGTCGAGGAGGAGGACGAGCCAGGGGACGTCGGAGGCGACCGCGTCGAGTTCGTCCGCGAGGACGGGGGTGAGGACGCTCGCCGGGTCGAGGACCAGGCGGACGTCCTCGTGGCTGCGGAAGCGGGCGGCGAGGACGGTGCGCAGCCGGTCGGCGCCATGGGCGAGCTGCTCGGGGTCGAGGACGGCGGTGAACGGGGCGACGCCGGGGACGAGCCCGAGCCCGGCGAGTCCGGCGCGGGCGAGGGCCATGCCGCCCGCGGAGGGGGCGCCGTCCGGGGCGGGGTCGAGGGCGGCGAGCGCGGCGGTCTCGGCTTCGTGCCGCCGCTCTCGGTGAGTCGCGAGCGTCCGCTCGAGATCCTTCAACCGATGTCCCCGTAAGGCGAACTGACGGCACACCGCCTCCAGCACCTCGGGCACGGACCCGGAGGTCTCGTCGACGTACGCCGTCAACGCCCCCTGCTCACGGGCGAGATGCTCGAACTCCTTGACCAGCCGGGTCTTCCCGACGCCCGCGGCGCCGTGCACATGGAAGAGGAAACGGTGCCGCTCGTCGTCGGGCGAGGTGCCGAAGTTCCGCCGGAACAGCTCGCGTTCGGCACTGCGCGCGACCAGCCCGGCCCGCGTCCGCCGCCGCACCCGCTCCTGAAGAGAAACCCGCCCACGCGCCACCCGCGCACCCCTTCCCCCGCGTCACGACAGCCTCATTCTGCCGCACGCCGATCCGACACCGCAGGGCGACGGCAGTCGGGCTTCACTCTACGTGACCATTCCCCTTGACTTCGGAATATGTTCCGAAGTACCGTCGAGGCGTGTCCACACCAACGGTCGCCTTCTCCGAACTCTCGAAGAACTCGAAGCGTGTCGCCGAGACCCTCGACCTGGCCCACCGCGTGCACGTCACGCGTCGGGACGGGGAGGACCTCTACCTCACGACGGCCCGCCACGACCAGCAGCGTGAGGAGACGGCGGACATCACCGCCCGGCTCCTCGGCGCCCTCGTCCGTAGCGACGCAGGCGAGCGGGCCATACTGCGCGCACTCCCCTCGGTCTTCCCCTGGGTGCGCCATCTGTCCGCCGAGGAGGCGAAGGAGTTCGTGGCGGATCTCATCGACGCCACGAACGACGCCGCACACCTGGACGTCCACGGCAACCTGCACCGTCTGGTCACCGAATGGCGCGCGACCGCTCGCATCCTGGCGGAGCCCGAACTGACGGCGAAGCTCACGCGGCGACTGCCGGACGAGGACCACGGCGAGGTGACGGCGCCGTGAGCCCCAAGCGCGGCGACGACGTCGCGCCCCCGCCGGTGGACGGCGAATGGCGTCTGCGTTTCGCGACGAACGAGGCCGCGAAGGGGTGGGGCGAACTGGGCGCGGAGGCGCCGGGCAACGCGCGCCGCTGCTTCGAGGCCCTGCGCAGGGACCCGACGTCCCGCTCGGACCCGGATCGTCAGCACCGCCTGCGGGGCCGGCTGGCCACGGGGAACCTCGGCGGCCGGGACTATCCCCAGTGGGAGTACGAGGTCACGGCCGGCGGCCGGGTGCGCTACCTCGTCGACGAGGCGCGACGCACCGTGCACTTCGTCCACGCGTCGCCGCGGCACCCGAAGGACACCGAGTAGCCGGGACGGGTCGAACGGTCGGCTACTGCACCACGTACACCGTCGTCCCCGCCGTCCCGAACGTCCACAGCGCCTTGCCGTCCTGCTTGGCGACGCGGATGCCGCCCGTCTGGGCGCCCGGGTCGGGCGGTGGGGGTGAGGAGCCGTCGACCGCGTTGGAGAAGGCGACGAAGACGCCGGACTTCTGGGCGAAGTACATGATGTGCTCCACCGGGACGCCGTCGCTGCCGGTGGTGGCCTCGTTGCGGGTGCCGATCGCGTAGGAGCCGGGGTCCGGGGCGACCGTGCCGGGCCACACCGGGAAGGAGCGGCGGGCCGCGTCGCTCGCGTCGACCAGCCAGACGCGCTTCTGGCCGAGGGAGTAGACGATGCGGCGGCCGGTGCCGGAGTCGGCCGGGACCGCGGGGGCCGCCGGCTTCTTCGACGGGGCGGCGGACGGCTTGGGGTCCGCCGTCGCCGTGGCCTTCGGCGGAGTGGTCGCGGCGACGGGCTTCGTGCCCTGGTCCGCCTGGACGCCCAGGACTACCACCACGGCTATCGCGCCCGTGGTCAGCCCGGTCACCCAGGCCCACGAAGGAAGACGGGCAGACACCGGTACGCACTCCTCAGCAACCGAAAGCGGGTCGGATCATCCTACTGCCCGCCGGTACCGGCCCCGGCGTCAGTCGAGGACCGGCAGCAGCTCCGGAAGGTGGCCGTCCGACGCCTCCGCCGCACGCCGCCGCTCCTCGGGGACCTCGCCGTACAGGGTCGTGCGCGGCCTCGCCGGGCGGCCCGCCGCCTCCGCGACCGCGATGAGGTCCTTGACCGACTTGTAGGAGCCGTACGAGGAGCCCGCCATGCGGGAGATGGTCTCCTCCATCAGCGTCCCGCCCAGGTCGTTCGCGCCGGAGCGCAGCATCTCCGCCGCACCCTCCGCGCCCAGTTTGACCCAGCTCGTCTGGATGTTGGGGATCCACGGGTGGAGCAGCAGGCGGGCCATCGCCGTGACCGCGCGGTTGTCGCGGACCGTCGGGCCCGGGCGGGCGATGCCGGCCAGGTAGACGGGGGCGTTGGTGTGCACGAAGGGCAGCGTCACGAACTCGGTGAAGCCGCCGGTGCGCTGCTGGATGCCGGCCAGGGTGCGGAGGTGGCCGAGCCAGTGGCGGGGCTGGTCGACGTGGCCGTACATCATCGTCGACGAGGAGCGGACGCCCAGTTCGTGGGCCGTTTCCACGACCTCGATCCACGTCGCCGCCGGCAGCTTCCCCTTGGTGAGGATCCAGCGGACCTCGTCGTCGAGGATCTCCGCCGCCGTGCCCGGGATGGTGTCCAGGCCCGCTTCCTTCGCCGCCGTGAGCCACTCGCGGATGGACATGCCGGTGCGGGTCGCGCCGTTCACCACCTCCATCGGGGAGAAGGCGTGGACGTGCATCCCGGGGACGCGTTCCTTCACGGCGCGCGCGATGTCGAAGTACGCGGTGCCGGGCAGGTCGGGGTGGATGCCGCCCTGCATGCAGACCTCCACCGCGCCGACGTCCCACGCCTGCGCGGCACGGTCCGCGACCTGCTCCAGGGAGAGCGTGTACGCGTCGGCGTCGGTGCGGCGCTGCGCGAAGGCGCAGAAGCGGCAGCCGGTGTAGCAGACGTTGGTGAAGTTGATGTTGCGGGTGACGATGTACGTCACGTCGTCCCCGACCGCCGACTTCCGCACGTCGTCGGCGACCCGGCACAGCGCGTCCAGCGCGGGACCGTCCGCGTGGAACAGCGCCAGCGCCTCCGCGTCCGTCAGCTTCGTCGGGTCGTCGGCGGCCGTGCGCAGCGCCTCGCGCACGTCGGTGTCGATCCGCTCGGGGACCATGCCGGGCGCGGCGGCCTCGCGCAGCGCGTCCCAGTCGCCGTACACCTCGTCGAAGTCGGCGCGGCGGTCGCCGGTGCGGCCCTCGGTGTCGATGGTGCGGTGCAGGTCGGTGCGGCCGGTGGCGGTGAACGCCTCGTCCGGCTCCTGCCAGGGCAGGCCCTCCGGGAGGGCGTCGGGGCGTGCCAGACCCGTCTCCGGGTCGGCGAGCGCGGCGACGTGCGGGCGCAGCCGCGGGTCCAGCCAGGGCTCGCCGCGGCGCACGAACTCCGGGTAGACGCAGAGGCGTTCCCGCAGTTCGAAGCCGGCCGCGCGGGACTGCTCGGCCAGTTCCTCGATCTGCGGCCAGGGCCGCTCGGGGTTGACGTGGTCGATGGTGAGCGGGGAGACCCCGCCCCAGTCGTCGACGCCGGCGGCGATCAGCCGCCCGTACTCGGAGTCGACCAGGTTCGGCGGGGCCTGGAGACAGGCGGTGGGGCCGAGGACCAGGCGGGCGACGGCGACGGTGGCGACCAGTTCGTCCAGCTCCGCGTCCGGCATGCCGCGCATCGCGGTGTCCGGCTTGGCGCGGAAGTTCTGGATGATCAGTTCCTGGACGCCGTGGTGGGCGCGGGAGACCTTCCGCAGGGCGAAGAGGGACTCCGCGCGCTCCTCGTAGGTCTCGCCGATGCCGATGAGGATGCCGGAGGTGAAGGGGACCGAGGAGCGGCCGGCGTCCTCCAGGACCCGCAGCCGTACCGCCGGTTCCTTGTCGGGGGAGCCGTGGTGGGGGCCGCCGGGCTCGGACCACAGGCGGGTCGCGGTGGTCTCCAGCATCATGCCCATGGACGGCGCGACCGGCTTGAGCCGCTGGAAGTCGGTCCAGGACAGCACGCCCGGGTTGAGGTGCGGGAGGAGGCCGGTCTCCTCCAGGATGCGGATGGAGATGGCGCGGACGTAGGCGATGGTGTCGTCGTAGCCGTGCGCGTCGAGCCACTCGCGGGCCTCGGGCCAGCGGTCCTCGGGCTTGTCGCCGAGGGTGATGAGCGCTTCCTTGCAGCCGAGCGCGGCGCCCTTGCGGGCGATGTCCAGCACCTCGTCCGGCGACATGAACATCCCGTGCCCGGCCCGCCGCAGCTTGCCGGGCACGGTGACGAACGTGCAGTAGTGGCACTTGTCCCGGCACAGCCGCGTCAGCGGGACGAACACGCTCTTGGAGTACGTGATGACGCCGGGCCGCCCCGCCGCCTCCAGGCCCGCGTCGCGGACCCGGGCGGCGGAGGCGGAGAGGTCCGTCAGATGCTCACCGCGGGCCTGGAGCAGGACCGCGGCCTCGGAGACGTCCAGGGAGACGCCGTCGCGGGCGCGCCTGAGCGCGCGGCGCAGACTGTTCTCGGTCGGGCCGCCGGTTCCGGACGTCGCGGAAGTCGTCATTCTTTGAGCATACGTTCGGCGTGATCAGGACCCGGGAGCGGTGACGAACGGCTGCAGGGCGTCCAGCGCCCGCAGCACCTCCGTCTCCCCCGCCGGCCACAGCTGCGCCACGACCTCCTCCACGCCCAGCTCCGCGAAGTGGTCCAGCTTCCCCGCGCTGGGACGGACCGCGTACGGGACGACCTGGAGGGCGGCCGGGTCACGGCCGGCGT
The DNA here is from genome assembly GCA_014655195.1 of Streptomyces cellulosae. Lineage (GTDB taxonomy): Bacteria > Actinomycetota > Actinomycetes > Streptomycetales > Streptomycetaceae > Streptomyces > Streptomyces cellulosae. Next base: position 244,560 of record BNBH01000001.1, read on the forward strand.
CGGCCCAGGCGGCGCGCAGCGCGGGCAGCGCCTCGGTCAGACCGCGCCCGCCGATCGGCAGCCAGCCGTCGGCGTAGGAGCAGATGTCGGCGAACAGCTTGGGTCCCGCCGCCCCGCCGACGAGGGTGCGCGGGCCGCTCACCGGGCCGCGCGGCTTCTGCACCGGCTTGGGGTACGCGACGCTCGCCCGGACGCTCACGAACTCGCCGTCGTAGGCGGTCGGTTCGTCCGCCCACAGGGCGCGCATCAGGCCGATCCGGTCACGGACGAGCGCGCGCCGGGTGCGCCACTGCACGCCGTGGTCGGCGGCCTCCTCCACGTTCCAGCCGAAGCCGACGCCCAGGGTGAACCGGCCGCCGGAGAGGTGGTCGAGGGTCGCGATCTGCTTGGCCAGGTCGATCGGGTCGTGCTGCGCGGCGAGCGTGATGCCGGTGCCGAGCCCGAGCCGCTCGGTGACGGCCGCGGCCTGCCCGAGCGCGACGAAGGGGTCGAGGGTGCGGCCGTACTCGCGGGGCAGCTCGCCGCCCGCCGGGTAGGGGCTGGTGCGCTCGACGGGGATGTGCGTGTGCTCCGGCAGGTACAGCCCGGTGAAGCCCCGCTGCTCCAGTTCCCGGGCCAGCCGGACCGGGGTGATCGTCTCGTCGGTGAGGAAGATCGTGACGGCGATGCGCATGGGCGGCCTTTCGTACGCGGACGACGCCCCATGCATACCCGCCCGCTCCTCCCCTGTCCATACCGACCGGTCGGCATCACGCCGTGTCCGGCCCGCGGAACCACAGGCGGCCCGGCCCGCGGACCCGTCCCGAAATCCGTCGATTCCCTTCCCTTCCACGGCAGTTCACTGCTCAATACAAAGGTTGCACCGCACCACCCCTGCACCACCCAGCCCTGTCCTCACCGACACCCGGGAGCAGCAGCATGTGCGAGGAGCATCAGGCCGGCGTCGGACGGCGTGCCGTCTTCCTGACGGGCGCCGCCGCCGCGCTTACCTTGGGGAGCGTGAGCTTCGCCTCCGCGGCCGACGGCGGCCGCAGCCAGACACGGACCGTGAAGGGCACCCTCGACCCCGGCGCCCCCGACTTCGTGTACGTCCCCGTCGAAGTGCCGCACGGCGTACGGGAGATCAGGGTCGCGTACACCTACGACAGACCCCAGGTCCCGCCCGGCACCGCCGGGAACGCCCTGGACATCGGCGTCTTCGACGAGCGCGGCACCGGCCTCGGCGGCGAGGGCTTCCGCGGCTGGTCGGGCGGGGCGCGCACCGAGTTCTTCGTGCGCTCCGACGAGGCCACCCCCGGCTACATCCCCGGCCCGGTACGCGCGGGCACCTGGCACATCGCGCTGGGCCCGTACACGGTCGCCCCGCAGGGCCTGTCGTACGAGATCACGGTGACGCTGACGTTCGGCGAGCCGGGACGGACGCCCCGGCCGGTGTATCCGCCGGAGCGGGCCAAGGGGCGGGGGCGGGCCTGGTACCGGGGCGACTGCCATCTGCACTCCTGGCACTCCGACGGCCGCCGCACCCCCGGGGAGATCGCCGCGCTGGCCCGCGCGGCCGGGCTGGACTTCGTCAACTCCAGTGACCACAACACCCATTCCGCGCACGCCCACTGGGCGGAGGCGGCCGGGGACGACCTGCTGGTGCTGCTCGGCGAGGAGGTCACCACCCGCAACGGGCACGTGGTGGCGCTCGGCACCGACCCCGGCACGTTCGTCGACTGGCGCTACCGGGCCCGCGACAACCGCTTCGGCCGGTTCGCCCGGCAGATCCGGCGCGCGGGCGGCCTGGTTGTGCCCGCCCATCCGCACGCCACCTGCATCGGCTGCAACTGGAAGTTCGGCTTCGGCGAGGCGGACGCGGTCGAGGTGTGGAACGGCCCCTGGACGCCCGACGACGAGGTGGCGCTCGCCGACTGGGACGGCATGCTGGTCGCGTCCGTGCGGGACGGACGCGACTGGATCCCGGCCATGGGCAGCAGCGACGCGCACCGCGACCCGGACGCCGTCGGCCTGCCGCAGACCGTCGTCCTCGCCGACGACCTCTCCCGCCGCGCCATCCAGGACGGCATCCGCGCGGGCCGCTGCTACGTCGCCGAGTCCGCGGCCGTCTCCCTCACCCTGACCGCGTCAGGCCCGCGCGGCGAACACGCGGGCATCGGCGAACGGCTGCGGGTCGCGGACGACTCCCCCGTCACCGTCCGCGCCGAGGTCACCGGCGCCCCCGGCCGCACCGTCCGCCTCGTCACCGACCAAGGAGTGCTGCACACCTCCGCGCCGCTGCCGGCGAGCGGCGAGGGCACGGTGGAATGGCGGACCACCCCGGCGTACGCCGCGTACGTGCGCGCGGAGGTACGGCACGAGGCCACCCTCCCGCCGCTGCCCGGAAGCTTGGCCGCTTTCACCAACCCCGTCTTCCTCGGCCGCCGGTAGGCTCGGCGCCACGATGACTTCTCGCGCCGAACGCAAGTACCGCGTCGCCACGGCCTTCCAGCGCCGCGTCGGGAACCCCCTGCTGCGCCGGATGCCCTTCCAGACCCTGCTGGAGACCACCGGCCGCGTGTCGGGCCTGCCCCGCGTCACACCGGTGGGCGGGCGGCGCGCCGGCGGCGCCTTCTGGCTGGTCTCGGAGTTCGGTGAACGCTCGCAGTACGTGCGGAACATCAAGGCGGACCCCCGGGTGCGGGTGCGCATCCGGGGCCGCTGGCACACCGGCACCGCCCACCTGATGCCCGAGGACGACCCCGTCGCCCGGCTGCGCACGCTCCCCCGCCTCAACAGCGCCGCCGTCCGGGCCGTCGGGGCCGAACTGCTCACGGTACGGGTGGATCTGGACGGATGAGGTCGCACATGTGTGGAGTCCGTGGCGGCCCGCCGTTCCCCGTGTGATCGGTGTCTCGCGAGGCTGACTCATGCGTCAGGAGAAGGCAAACTGGCGTAGTTGCTCGGAATGCATAGGGGGACTGCATGGACGGTGTGCCGCGAGGACCCGAGCAGCGGGGTCCCGGCTCCTCCCCGGAGCCGGTGGCGCTGCGGTTCGGTGTGCTGGGTCCGGTGCGCGCCTGGCATGGCGACGTGCCGGTCGCCACGGGCAGTCCGCAGCAACGCGCGCTGCTGGCCGCCCTGTTGCTGCGCGAGGGCCGCACCGCGACGGCCGCCGAGCTGATCGACGCCCTGTGGGGCGAGGAACCGCCCTCCCAGGCACTGGCCGCGGTGCGCACGTACGCGTCCCGGCTGCGGAAGGTGCTGGACCCGGGCGTCCTGGTCAGCGAGTCCGGCGGCTACGCCGTGCGCGGGCTCGGCGAGGGCGCCCTGGACCTCGGGGCCGCGCAGGAACTGGCGGCGGAGGCGGAGAAGGCCCGCAACACCGGCGACCTGTGCCACGCCCGCGACCTGCTCAACCGGGCGCTGGCGCTGTGGGACGGCGAGACGCTGGCCGGGGTGCCCGGCCCGTACGCGGAGGCGCAGCGCGTCCGCCTGGAGGAGTGGCGGCTCCAACTCCTCGAGACGCGGCTGGACATGGACCTGGAACAGGGCTGCCACGCGGAGGCCGTCTCCGAGCTGACCGCGCTGACCGCCGCCCACCCGCTGCGGGAGCGGCTGCGCGAGCTGCTGATGCTGGCGCTGTACCGCAGCGGCCGCCAGGCGGAGGCGCTCGCCGTGTACGCCGACACCCGGCGGCTGCTCGCCGACGAGCTGGGCGTCGACCCGCGCCCGGACCTGAGCGAGCTGCAGCAGCGCATCCTGGAGGCCGACCCGGCCCTCGCGGAACCGCCCGCCCGGCTGCCCACCGCGGAACCCGTCCCCGTACGTCCGGCACAACTCCCCGCGACAGTCCCGGACTTCACCGGGCGGGCGGCGTTCGTGCGGGAGCTGGGCGAGGTCCTCGCGTCCGCGACCGGCGAGCAGGCGCAGGTGATGGCGGTGTCCGCCGTCGCCGGCATCGGCGGCGTCGGCAAGACCACCCTCGCCGTGCACGTGGCGCACGCGGCCCGGGACGCGTTCCCCGACGGCCAGCTCTACGTCGACCTCCAGGGCGCCGGCGCGCGCGCCGCGGAGCCGGAGACGGTCCTCGGCTCGTTCCTGCGCGCCCTCGGCACCGCCGACTCGGCGATCCCGGACTCCCTGGAGGAGCGGGCGGCGCTGTACCGCTCGGTGCTGGACGGCCGCCGGGTGCTGGTGCTGCTGGACAACGCGCGCGACGCGGCGCAGGTACGGCCGCTGCTGCCGGGCACGGCGGGCTGCGCGGCGCTGGTGACGTCCCGGATGCGGATGGTGGACCTGGCAGGGGCGCACCTGGTGGACCTGGACGTGATGTCGCCGGAGGAGGCGCTGGCGCTCTTCACGAAGATCGTCGGCGAGGAGCGGGTGCGCTCCGAGCGGGAGGCCGCCCTGGACGTGGTGGCCGCCTGCGGCTTCCTGCCGCTGGCCATCCGTATCGCCGCCTCCCGGCTGGCCTCCCGCCGCACCTGGACGGTGTCGTTCCTCGCGGCGAAGCTCGGCGACGAGCGCCGTCGCCTCGACGAACTCCAGGCGGGCGACCTGGCCGTCGCGGCCACCTTCGAGCTGGGCTACGGCGCGCTGGACGCGGCGCAGGCCCGCGCGTTCCGATTGCTGGGCCTGGCCGACGGCCCCGACATCTCGGTGGCCGCCGCCTCCGCCCTGCTGGACCTGGACGCGGACGCGACGGAGGACCTGCTGGAGTCCCTCGTCGACACGTCCCTGCTGGAGTCGGCGGCGCCCGGCCGCTACCGCTTCCACGATCTGGTCCGGCTCTACGCGCGTGCGTGCGCCGAGCGGGACGAGCAGCCGCCGTCCGAGCGGGAGGCCGCCCGGTCGCGGCTCCTCGACTACTACCTGGCGACGGCGGTGCGCGTGTACGGCATCGAGCGGCCGGGCGACCGGACCGTGGCGCACCTGGAGAAGGGCCGCTTCGAGGGCGAGGAGTTCGACGGCGCGGCACAGGCGCTGGACTGGCTGCACAGCGAGGCGGGGCCACTGCTGGCGTGCGTGCAGCAGTCGCTGGGCCCGGCCATGGTGCGCCGGGCCGTGGACCTGCTGGTCGCCGCCATCGACCTGGCCGAGTCCGGGGTGGACTCCCGCCAGTACGGCAAGACCGCGCGGGCCGCGTGCGAGGCGGCGGCCGCCCTCGGGGACGCCCGCGCCGAGGTGCGGGCCCGGGTCACCGTCGCCCAGGTGCTCAGCCAGGCGGGCCGGTTCGAGGCCGCCGAGGAGGAGGCGAGGCGGGCGGACGCGCTGCTGGCGGAGGCGGACGACCCGTGGGCCAACGGCACCGCCCCGAACCAGCTCGGCATCATCGCCCTGTGCACCGCCCGGTACGCGGACGCCGAGGGCTACTTGCTGCGCGCCATCGACGCCTTCCGCGCCGACGGCAACCGGCCCGGCGAGGCCAGCGCCGTCTGCAACCTCTCCCGCACGCTCGCCTCCATGGGCCGCAGCAACGAGGCCGTCGAACTGGCCCGGCGGGGCGTGGAGATCTACGACGAGCTGGGCATGTCGATGCGGCTGGCGAACGCCCGGTACGCGTCCGGGATCGTGCTCGGCCAGGCGGGCCGCTCCTCGGAGGCGCTGGCCCAGCTCGACGAGGCGCTGTGCATCTTCGCGGAGAACCGCCAGTCGCTGTGGGAAGGCACCACCCACTACCGCATCGCCGAGGTGCACCTGCGGGCCGGACGCCCGGCACGGGCCGCCCGGCACGCCGAACAGGCCCTGGCGATGGGCTGCATCGGCGGCGACTGGATGCGGGCCAACGCCCTCACCCTGCTCGGCCGGGCGCTGGACACCCTCGACCAGGGCGACCGGGCGCGCGCCTGCTGGCGCGAGGCGCTGACCCTGTACGACGAGACGGGCTCCGCCGAGGCCGTGCAGGTGCGCCGGCTGCTCGCCCCGCTGTCGGCGGCCTGAGGGCGGTCTGAGGGGGGCTGAGGAGGGGCTGAGGGCGGCCCCACCGGAGGCGTTCATCGAACGTTTATGGCGGGCTGCCACTCTCATGGAACGGATGCGTCGCGTCGGGGGGCAGGCGGATCCGAGGGGCTCATCTCTACTCTGAGACCCGCTGGAACGCCCGTTCGGCGGCCTTCGGGGGAGTCGCCGAACGGGCCGTTCAACCGCACGTCCCAGTCCACCTGTTGGGGGTTGTACAGATCATGACGGAAGCTACGAACGAGCCGGAGTTCACGACGCAGGACCAGCACGCGCCGACGCCGCCGAGCAAGGACGACCCGGAGGTCACCACGCTCGACCAGCACGCGCCGGCCCCGCCGAGCATCGGCGAGGTCACCACGCTGGACCAGCACGCCCCGGCGCCGCCGGCCCTGGACCGGGACGGCCAGTAAGCCTTCTTCCCACACGGGGACCGGCCGCGGCGGCACGGAGGGGGAGCCGTCGCGGGCGGGTAGTGAGAGGGGCCTTGGTCCGGTGTCGTTGCGACACCGGACCAAGGCCCCTCTCCCATGTGGTGTCGCGGTCAGGCCGCCGGGGCGTAGGAGTCGAGTTCGCACTCGTCGATCTGCGGGACGCTCGCCTCGTCGTCCACCGGGACCCTGACCGCGCCGGTCTCCCCCGCCGTGACGGAGACCTCCTCGGTGCCGCGGGTCAGTTCCTCGCCGGTGGCGTCCTTGAAGACCACCGTCACCGAGATCGTGCCGTCCACCGTGTCGTCGTTGGTGACCTCGACGGTGGCGTACGGCGTCTGCTCGGACGCGCACTCCACCAGCGTCACCGTGGCCGCGTCCGGGGACATCGACGCCTCCGAGCCGCCCGACCCGCCGCTGCTGCCGTAGTCGTCGTCGTAGTCGTCGTCATCGTCGTAGTTGCGGTGCGAACCGCTCGACGAGTCGTGGTTCTGGCTGGAGCTGCTGCAACCGCCGCCGCTGTCGCCGTCGTGGTGCCCGCTGCCGTGGCCGTGGCCGCGGCCGGTGGAGAAACCGGTGAGCGTGAGGACGACGAGTGCCGAGACAGCGGTGAGCTTGAGTGTCTTCCCCCGAGAAGTCATGACCGTCAGGCTAGCGATCTTTGTGTCACGGCCATGTCACTACCTGGCGACCGTCCCGTACCCGGCGTAGCGTCGGCCCTGAGGGCGGCGGACACCGCCGCCCCCGAGGCGGCCGCCGTCCGGGCCCCTTCCGTGCAGCCGGCACGACGGCCGTCCCGCGCGGGAACGCCGGGGACCACGCGAACGCCGCGGCCGCCGGGGACCACCGCGAACGCCGGGACCACCGCGGCCGGCGCGTCTCACGCCGTCCGCGCCGTGCCCGTGCCCTTCTCCGCGTCCAGCGCGTACACACAGCGGTCCTTGCTGCACGCGTACACCACGCCGTCCCGCACCACCGGCGAGCCGGTGATCTCGCCGCCGGTCGCGAGCTTCCAGCGCAGCCGGCCGTCGTCGGCCTTCAGCGTGTACAGCAGGTGGTCGCTGGAGCCGAAGTGGATCCGCCCCTCGGCGACCGCGGGCGCGCCCACGATCTCGCCGCCGGACTGGAAGCGCCACTTGGGCGTGCCGGTGACCGCGTCCAGCGTGTAGAGGCCCTTGCCGCTGCCCACGTGGACATGGCCCGCGGCGACCAGCACCGGCTCGACCGAGGAGCGCGCCTCCGTGGCGATGCGCCAGCGGTCGCGGCCGTCGGTGGCGTCCAGGGCGTAGACCGTGCCGAGGTAGTCGGCGAGGTACACCCCGCCGCCGGTGACCGCGGGGCCCGGCACGAAGGCGGGCGGGCTCAGGAAGACCGCCGGGGCCTCGAAGTGCCAGCGGACGTGCCCCGAGCCGGCCTCCAGGGCGAGCACACGGGTGCCGGCGCAGACGTAGACGTAGCCGTCGGGCGCGGCGGTGAGGCGGACCGGGACGCCGCCGCACGAGGCCGCGTCGCCGATCGGGTACGACCAGCGCTCCTCGCCGGTGCGGGCGTCCAGGGCGCGCAGCCGGGCGTCCTGCCAGACGTAGGCGGTGCCGTCGAAGAGGGCGGGTCCGGCCTCCGGGGACTCGAAGTCGGTCTGGCAGCCGGTGAGTTCCCACAGCTTCTGCCCCGTGGACGCCTCCCAGCCCTGCACGCCGCCGCCTCGGGTGCCGGTGAGGACCGTGCCGCGGTCGGCCTTGAGGGAGTACACCCAGGCGTCCGTGTTCAGCCGCCACAGGTCGCCGCCCTCGCGGGCGTCGAGCGCGTACAGGGTGGGCCCGTCGGAGGCGTGGATGCGGCCGTCGGCGACCGCCATCGACCAGGCGACGTCCCGCGTCTTGAAGCGGCGCCGGCCGGTGGCCACGTCCAGCGCGTGCACCTCGAAGGAGGTGACGTACACCAGGTCGCCGGCCACGGCGGGCGTGCCCCACACGTCGTTGGACATGCGGAACCGCCAGGGGCGCCAGCCGCCGGGGCTCTCCGGCGGCGCGGCGGGCGCCGGGGGCGCGGGCGCGGCGGCCGGCTCGGCGCCGTTGACGCCGGGGCGGGGCTTGGTCCAGGTCGCGGCCAGGGCGGCGGCGGGCGGGGGCGCCTGCACGGCGGCCGCGCGCGTGTCGGCGACGCGCGGGCCGGGGCCGATGGGCACCGCGGCGCCCGCAAGGCGGACCGGCCCCGTGCCTGCCGCGCCCACGGGGGCCGGCTGGGGCGGGGGCGGCGGGACGACCGGGTCGTGCGGCGGCGGGGGCGGTACGTGCGGACGCGCGCCGCCGCCGCTGCGGCCGCTGTTCTGCGGCGGTCTCGCGGGACGCCCGCCGCGGCGCGCCTCGATCAGGCTGACGGCCCGCTCGGGCAGCCAGGCGGAGGCCGTGCCGCTGTCGTCGGAGCCGGAGCCGAACAGGTGCGGGGCGAGCTGCGCCTGGAGGTCGGCCGGGTTGGGCCGGGCCGTCGGGTCCATCTGCATGCAGGACTCGATGAGCGGCCGCAGCTCGTCCGGCAGGCCCTCGAGGTCCGGGCCCTCGCGCAGCAGCATGAAGACCGTCTCGACGGGGTTGGCGCCGTGGAACGGCGGGTGGCCGGTGGCGGCGAAGACCAGCATGGAGCCGAGGGAGAACACGTCGCTCGCGCCGGTGACGCTGCGGGAGTCCTTGGCCTGCTCCGGGGACATGTAGGCGGGGGTGCCGACGGCGACGTTGGTCATCGTCAACCGAGTGTTGGACACCCCCGAGGCGATGCCGAAGTCGATCACGCGGGGGCCGTCCTCGACGACCAGCACGTTGGACGGCTTGAGGTCGCGGTGGACCAGGCCCGCGCCGTGGATCGACTGGAGCGCCTCGGCGACGCCCGCGGCGAGCCAGCGCACGGCCTGCGCGGGCAGCGGCCCGCACTCGTTCACTATCTCCTCGAGCGAGGGGGCGGGCACGTACGCGGTGGCCAGCCACGGCACGGCGGCGCGCGGGTCGGCGTCCACGACGGCCGCCGTGTAGAAACCGGAGACCGCGCGGGCCGCCTCCACCTCGCGCGTGAAACGCACCCGGAACAGCTGGTCCTCGGCCAGCTCGGTCCGGACCGTCTTGATCGCCACCCGCCGGCCGGACGCCGAGCGTGCGAGATAGACCAGCCCCATGCCGCCGGCTCCCAGCCGTCCCAGCACCTCGAACGGCCCGATTCGCCGCGGATCGTGCTGCGTCAGCTGATCCACCACTTGCCTGCCACCTCCCCGTACGCGTCGCGCCACCACCTGTGCGCGACCGTAGTGCAGCGTCTCACCACCGCACCGCCGTGGCGGCACGCACCCCGATTCTTCCTGTCCGGGCCCCCTGGTGCGAACCGGCCGACAAATCGGGTGTCCAGGTTTACATATGACTCGAATGGACGGTCGGACGGTGTACAGGAGACGGACCGCGGCGGCGCACCGAGCGTACGGTCAGCGCCGCAGCAGCGCGAAGGACGCCCCCTGATTGTCGGTGACGACGGCCGCCGTTCCGTACGACGTCTCGAAGGGCGGAACCTGCGTGCGTCCGCCGAGGCGGGTCACCGTCTCCAGCGCGGGCTCGAGATCCGTCACCGCGAAGTGGACGAGGAGGTGCGGGGGCATCTCTGGGGCGAAGACCTCGGAGACGGGCGCGCGTCCGAAGTCGGGGTCGGCGTCCTCGCCGAACAGGGCGTCGTGGAAGAGGTCGCCGTAGAAGGCGTTGGCCGTCTCCGTGTCGCGTGCGTAGAGCTGCACCCAGGCGAAGGTGCCGGGCTCGTGGCGGCGGCCGAAGCCGGTCGCGGTGCCGGGCTCCCACAGCGAGAACACGGCGCCCTCGGGGTCGGTGACGAGCGCGGTGCGGCCGAGGTCGCCGAACGGCGCGGGGGTCGCGACCACGCGTCCGCCGGCCGCGCTGATACGCGCGCACAGACTGTCGGCGTCCGGGGTGCAGAAGGACACCGTCCACACCGTCGGCAGGCGTCCGTCCGTCTTGCGCGCGAGGGAGGCGACGGGGTCGCCGTCCTTGAGCGCCCGGACCGTCCCGGTGGGCTGGTCCTCGAAGGTCCAGCCGAACAGCTCACCGTAGAACCGCTTGCCCGCCTCCAGATCCGGCAGCTGCGCGTCCACCCAGCAGGGGGTGCCCTCCGTGTACTCCGATGCCCTGTTTTCGGCCATGCCGACAACGTAGCCGTGCCGCCCGCACCCCGCCGACCAGGCACACCAGGGTTCTTCGGGGCCCGCACCCCATTTGCAGTCGGCCGAATCGCGCTCCTGAACCCCGTCGGTAAGCTGACGGCATGACAGGACAAGTGCGTACCGTCGACGGCCGCGTGGCCGGCCGGCGTGGGCAGGAGACCCGGCAGAAGCTGCTCGACTGCCTCAGCGAGATGCTCAGCTCGTCCCCGTACCGGGATGTCAAGGTCATCGACGTCGCCCGCCGCGCGGGGACCTCGCCGGCCACCTTCTACCAGTACTTCCCCGACGTCGAGGGCGCCGTGCTGGAGCTCGCCGAGACCATGGCGGCGGAGAGCGGCTCCCTGAGCGAACTGGTCGAGGGACGCTCCTGGAGCGGGCGGGCCGGGTGGCAGACGGCGCAGGAACTGGTCGACGGCTTCCTGGAGTTCTGGCGGAAGCACGACGCGATCCTGCGTGTGGTGGATCTCGGCGCCGCCGAAGGGGACAAACGTTTCTCCAAGATCCGTCTGAAGGTGCTCAACGCCGTGGAGGGCTCGCTCGCCGAGGCGGTCTCCGAGCTCCAGGCGAAGGGCCGGATCGACAAGGACGTCAACCCCGGCGCGATCGCCGGGTCCCTGGTCGCCATGCTGGCGGCCGTGGCCTCGCACCAGAAAGGCTTCTCCTCCTGGGGCGTCAAGCAGGCCGAGATCAAACCGAACCTGGCGCTGCTGGTGCACCTGGGGGTCACCGGGCGCAAGCCGACCAAGTAGCGGGCCCGGTCCCGCGCCCCTCCCCGACCTCGCGATTCCTGTCATGGGCGGCGGTTCACTCCGGTGGACCGCCGCCTGTCGCGTCCCCGGGGGCGGTCCGGTTCCGATGGTGGGGGCGCGAGGGCGGAACACGCCCGCGCCCGGACGGTGCGGCACCGCACGGCTGCCTGCCGCCCATGTGCACGTCCCGACGCCGACGACGCTGGAGGAACCGCCATGGCCCTGTCCCGTGAAGAGCGCGAGACGTTCCTGTCCGAACCGCGCGTGGCCGCGTTCGCGGTGGACGCGGGCGAGGGCCGCGCCCCGCTGACCGTGCCGATCTGGTACCAGTACGCGCCCGGCGAGGACGTGTGGATCCTCACCGGGCTGCACTCCCGCAAGAACCGGCTGCTGCGGGCGGCGGGACGCTTCTCCCTCCTGGTGGAACGCGTCGAGCCGACCACCCGCTACGTCTCCGTCGAGGGCCCCGTCGTCGACACCTCCCCCGCCACGATCGAGAAGCTGCGGGAGATCTCCGCGCGCTATCTGCCGCCCGAGAAGGTCGAGGGGTACGTCGACTTCGCGTGGAAGAACCGCGGGGAGCAGGTCGTGGTGCGGATGCGGCCGGAGCGGTGGGTGTCGTCGGACCTGGGCTCCATCTGAGCCGACAATCGCTGCATGCAACCGGAACCGGAACCCGAACCTGATCTCCACGAGCTGCTGCGTTCCCTGCGAGTGTGGGACCCGGCCGTCACCGACCTGCGCCCCTTCGACCCGGAGCGGGCCCCCGCCGAGCCGCTGCCGCTGTTCGCGCGGTGGCTGGCGGACGCGGCGGCGGCCGGACAGCCCGAGCCGCACACCATGTCCCTGGCGACGGCGGACGCGGACGGCCTGCCGGACGTGCGGATCGTGATGCTGCACGGCGCGGACGAGCGAGGCTGGTCGTTCGCCACGCACGCACACAGCCGCAAGGGCGGCCACCTCGCCGCCCGCCCGTACGCGGCCCTCGCCTTCTACTGGCCGGTCCTGGGCCGTCAGGTCCGCGTACGGGGCCGCGTCACGGCCGCCCCGCCGGAGGAGGCCCGGGCGGACCTCCAGGCCCGCTCGACGGGCGCGCTGGCGGCGGCGCTCACGGGCCACCAGAGCGGGGTGCTCTCCTCCCCCGAGGAACTCCGCCGTGCCTCGGAGGCGGCCTGGGAGAAGGCGCGCAGTGCCCCGACGACCCCGGCCCCGTCGTGGACGCTGTACCACCTCGATCCGGACGAGGTGGAGTTCTTCCAGGGCGATGCGCAGCGACGCCATGTGCGGCTGCGGTATCGGCGGGAGGGGGAGGGGTGGGTGCGGGAGTCGCTGTGGCCGTGAGGGGGTGCCGGGAGGCTGAGGTGGCCCGACTGGGCCGGCAGCGCGTCGCCGTCGGCGCGCCCAGGTCGGACCGCTGCGGGCGCGAAGGACCCTGCGCCGCGGCGAGGCACGGCCTCCCGCTCCGGGCGGCCCGCCCGACCGTCGATCCGGGTCCCGCCCCGACGCCTCACGGCCCCGGCGGGGCCGGGTCCGTTGCCAGGCGGGCGTGGAGGTGGGTGTCGCGGAAGGCGTCGTGGCGGTTGGGGGCGAACATCGCCCCCCGCAGCGTGCCTTCCGGGCGGAAACCGCAGCGGGTCGCGATGTGGCAGGACGCCTCGTGGCCGGTCGCGTGGCCCAGTTCCAGGCGGTGGAGGGCGCCTTCCGTCAGGGCCCAGTGCGCGGCGAGCAGGACCGCGCGGGTGGCCACGCCCCGCCCCCGGGCCTCCGGCAGGACCCAGTAGCCGATGCGGCCGGCCCGCATGACCAGGCGTATGTCCTCGATGCCGATGTGGCCGAGCGGTGTGCCGTCGGTGGCGTCCGCGACGTGGAAGGAGAGGGTGGACCCGTCCTCGGCGAGGGCGACCCGGTTGCGCAGCGAGCGGCGGGCGCCGGCCAGGTCGTCGACCGGGCGCAGCGGGGTGTTCCAGCGCCGGAACTCCGGGTCGGTGAGGCCGCGCAGCCAGGCGTCCACGTCGTCGTCGGAGTCCGGGTCCCAAGCGCGCAGCAGCAGGCCGTGGCCGCGGAGTTCGGACGGCGGGCGGGGTCGGGTGGGCTGGGGAGAAGACATGGGGACATTGAACCCGCGATCACGACATCATGTGATCATTCCGCAACCAATTCCGGTCTTGACCGAGACCCATCAACCCTCTGCCGGATTACGCTCGCGGTCATGGCCGACTCCTCCACGTCCGCGCAGCCCACCGCGCCCCTCCGGGCGGACCGCCCCGTCCACGTCGTCGGCGGCGGCCCCGGCGGACTGTCCGTCGCGTACGCCCTGCGCGCCCGCGGGGTGCGGGCCGTCGTCCTGGAGCGCTCCGAGCGGGTCGGCGACTCCTGGCGCCGCCACTACGACCGGCTGCACCTGCACACCACCCGGCGCCGGTCGGCGCTCCCCGGCCTGCCGATGCCCCGCCGCTTCGGCCGCTGGCCGTCCCGCGACGACGTGGTCCGCTACCTGGAGAAGTACGCCGAGCACCACCGCCTGGAGATCGTCACCGGCGTCGAGGTGTCCCGCATCGAGCGCACCGAGGACGGCGCCGGCTGGCTGCTGCGCGCCACCGGCGGACGTGAGCTGACCGGCGCGGCGGTCGTCGTCGCCACCGGCTTCAACCACACCCCGCGCGTCCCCGACTGGCCCGGACGGGACACGTACGCCGGGGAGTTGCTGCACGCGTCCCAGTACCGCAACCCCAAGCCGTTCGCCGGGCGGGACGTGCTGGTGGTGGGCGTCGGCAACACGGGCGCCGAGATCGCCGTGGACCTGGTGGAGGGCGGCGCCTCCCGGGTGCGGCTGGCGGTGCGCACCCCTCCGCACATCGTGCGCCGTTCGACAGCCGGCTGGCCCGCGCAGTACTCCGGGATCCTGGTCCGCCGTCTGCCGGTGCCGCTGGTCGACCGGATCAGCCGCCTCCAGGCGCGGGTCGCGGTGCCGGACCTGTCGGCGCACGGCCTGCCCCGCCCGGAGACCGGGCTCTACAGCCGCGTCCTGGAGGGCGCGATCCCTGTGCAGGACGTCGGTCTGATCGACGCCGTGCGCGCGGGCTCGGTGGAGGTGGTCGCCGCCGTGAAGGGCTTCGAGGAGGGCGAGGTGCTGCTGGCGGACGGCGAGCGGATCGCGCCGGACGCGGTGATCGCGGCCACCGGGTACGAGCGCGGTCTGGAGGGCCTGGTCGGCGGGCTGGGCGTGCTGGACGCGCGGGGCAGACCCGTGGTCCACGGCGCCCGCACCCCGGCCGGCGCCCCGGACCTGTACTTCACCGGCTTCACCAACCCGATCAGCGGCAACCTCCGCGAGATGGCCCTGGACGCGCAGCGCATCGCCCGGGCGGTCGCCCGCAGCGGGAAGGCGTCCCGGCTGCCGGGCGCCTGACCCTCCGGGGCGCCTGACCGTCAGGGCGTCCGACCCCCAAGGCTCCTGGCCCTCAGGGCGCCGGCGTCAGCACGTCCGGTCCTCAGGGCGTCTGCCCTTCAGGGCACCTGACCGTCAGGACATCCGGCCCTCACGCTGCCCGCCCCCGAGGCGCCCACCCGCAGACTGCCGACCCCCGGGCTGCCCGGCCCTCAGGGCGTCTGACCGTCAGCACGTCCGGCCCTCGGCGCGCCCGGCCCTCAGGGCGTCTGACCCTCAGGGCACCTGACCGTCAGGACATCCGGCCCTCACGCTGCCCGCCCCCGAGGCGCCCGACCCGCAGACTGCCGACCCTCGGGCTGCCCGGCCCTCAGGGCGTCTGGCCGTCAGCACGTCCGGCCCTCGGCGCGCCCGGCCCTCAGGGCGCCAAGACCGTCAGGGCTGACCCGTCAGGGCGCCAGACCCCACAGCGCCTCAGCTCGCCGTCAGCACCACCGGCCGCTTCCGCATCACCAGCGCCATCAGCGCCGCCGCCGCGCACAGCGCGCCCGACGCCAGCCACACCACGTCGTACGAGCCGAACGCGTCCCGCGCGAGGCCGCCCGCGAAGGCCACGATCGCCGCGCCCACCTGGTGCGACGCCAGCACCCAGCCGAACACGATGGGGCTGTCGTCGCCGTAGTGCTCCCGGCACAGTGCGAGGGTGGGCGGCACGGTGGCGACCCAGTCGAGGCCGTAGAAGACGATGAACAGCAGCATCGGCGGGTGCACTGAGGGCGCGAGCAGCAGGGGCAGGAAGAGCAGGGAGACGCCGCGCAGCGCGTAGTAGACGGCGAGCAGCCGGCGTGAGTCGAAGCGGTCGGTGAACCAGCCGGAGGCCACCGTGCCGACGACGTCGAAGACGCCGATGACGGCGAGCAGGGACGCGGCGGTCGTGATCGGCATGCCGTGGTCGTGCGAGGCGGGCACGAAGTGGGTCTGGATCAGCCCGTTGGTGGAGGCGCCGCAGATCGCGAACGTGCCGGCGAGCAGCCAGAAGGGACCGGTGCGGGCGGCCGAGCCGAGCACGGTCAGCGCGCGCCGGGCGGCCCCGGGCACGGGCGCCGGCTTGGGCACGAACTCCTTGGCCCCGTACGGCCTCTGTCCGACGTCGGCGGGGTGGTCGTGCAGCAGCAGCCAGACGAACGGCACCACGGCGAGCGCGGCGAGCGCGACCGTCACGGCCGCGGGCCGCCAGGAGTAGCGGTCGACGATCCATGACAGCAGCGGCAGGAAGATCAGCTGTCCGGAGGCGGACGCGGCGGTGAGGATGCCGCTGACCAGGCCGCGCCGCTCGGTGAACCAGCGGTTGGTGACGGTGGCGGCGAAGGCCAGCGCCATGGAGCCGGAGCCGAGGCCCACGAGCAGGCCCCAGCAGAGCATCAGTTGCCAGGGAGCTGTCATCCACACGGTGGCGCCGGATCCGGCCGCGATCACGGTCAGCGCGACGGCGACGACCCGGCGGATGCCGTAGCGGTCCATCAGCGCCGCCGCGAACGGGGCGGTGAGCCCGTAGAGGGCCAGGTTGACGGAGACCGCGGCGCCGATGGTGCCGCGCGACCAGCCGAACTCCTCGTTCAGCGGGTCGATGAACAGCCCCGGCACGGAGCGGAAGGCGGCGGCGCCGATGATCGTCACGAAGGTGACGGCGGCGACGAACCAGGCGCGGTGGACACGGAGGCGGGTCGGCTTGCGGCCGCTCGCGGGCGGCCCGACGTCGGCGGTCTTGCTGGTCGTGGTCACGCCGTACAGCTTCGGGGAAGCATGTCCGCTTCAACGAGTGGCCCGAGGGACAGCATTCGCTAGGATCGGGCCATGTCTTCGCACCCGGTCGAGAGCCACTCCCCCGCCGGTCACCGGCCCCACCGCGTGGTCGTCCTCGCCCTCGACGGCGCGCTGCCGTTCGAACTGGGCATACCTCACCGCGTGTTCGGCCGCCCGCGGGACGAGGAGGGGCGCCCGCTGTACGAGGTGGTCACCTGCTCGGTCCGGCCGCCGGGACCGGTGGAGACGGACGCCGACTTCACCATCCACGTGCCGCACGGCCCGGAGGCCCTGGCCACCGCCGACACGGTGGTCATCCCGGCCTCCTACGAGCTGGGCCCGGTCTTCGAGCGGGGCGAACTGACGGACGAACTCGCCGGGGCGCTCGGCCGCATCCCGCCGACGGCCCGCATCGCCTCCATCTGCACGGGCGTGTACGTCCTCGCCGCCTCCGGCCGCCTCGACGGGCGCCGCGCCACCACGCACTGGGCGGACGCGGAGCGGCTGCAGCAGCTGTTCCCGAAGATCGACGTCGACCCGGACGTGCTGTTCGTCGACGACGGCGACATCCTCACCTCGGCGGGCGTGGCGGCCGGGATCGACCTGTGCCTGCACATGGTGCGGCGCGACCACGGCGCCGCCGTCGCCAACGACGTGGCCCGGCGCACGGTGGTGCCGCCGCACCGGGACGGCGGCCAGGCGCAGTACATCCAGCGTCCGGTGCCGGACCCTCAGCAGGCGTCCACGAGCGGCGCCCGCGCCTGGGCGCTCGGCCGGCTGCACGAGCCGATCCAGCTGCGCGACATGGCGGAGCGCGAGTCGATGTCGGTACGCACCTTCACACGCCGTTTCCGTGAGGAGACCGGGGTGAGTCCGGGGCAGTGGCTCACCCGTCAACGGGTGGAGCGGGCGCGGTACTTGCTGGAGACCACCGAGCTGACCGTGGACCAGGTGGCGCGGGACGCGGGGTTCGGCACGGCCCAGTCCATGCGGGCCCACCTCCAGGCGGCCCTCGGCGTGACCCCGACGGCCTACCGGCGCACCTTCCGCGCGGGTTCGACGCGCGAGGAGGGGGCGGCGGTCGCGGTCTGAGTCCCGCACGCGTCCGCTTGTCCACAGGGTGTGGACAGAGAATCGCCGCGGCGGCGGTGCGGCGCTGCTCGCCCCGAGCACGGCAGCCCCGCACCGCCCTTCGGCTCCGGCGGCCCCGCCAGGTCCCCCGCGCCCGGGAGGCACACGCCGGATCACGACCCACACTCGCCGAGGGCTCCCGTCGCGGCGCCCTCGCCGTCCCCTCACGGCGAATCGCTGACGACCAGAGTCATCACCCGGTCACGGCGCGTCAATACCACTTCGGGGGCGGATACGGCGTTCGCGGCACTTGCCCTGTTCGTCGGCTCGGCGCACGGGAGCACATCCGGCGCACCGCATCACGCACGGCACCGGAGCGCCGTCGCGCCATGCACCCGTGCCTCCCCGAAGACGCGGCAACCGTCGGACGCGGAACGCTCAGACCGCCTCGTACGCCAGCCCGTCGTACGTCACCGTGCTGCCGCCGCAGGAGGCGCGGGCGGCGTCGGTCGCGGCGCCGCAGCGGTCGAGTTCGCACCAGATGCGCTTGCCGGCGCCCTCGGTGCTCCAGCCCCAGCGGTCGGCCAACCCGTCGACGAGGGCGAGTCCGCGACCGCCGGTCGCCTCGTCGCCCGCGCAGCGCGGCACCGGGGCGCGGCCGCTGCGGTCGGCGACCTCCAGGCGGACGGTGACCTCCTCGGCCGCGTCCGCGCCGGGCAGCGAGAGTCTCAGGACGGCCGGACAGCCCGTGTGCACCACGGCGTTGGTGACCAGTTCGGAGACGAGCAGGATCAGCGTCTCGGCCAGCGGTTCGTCGGCCCCTATGCCGGACCCGGACAGCCGTGAGCGGGCCCAGCGCCGGGCCCGCCCCACCTCAGCGGGGTCGGGCCGGATCTCCAGCTGCACTTGAAGCACCTGCACCGCTCACACCATCCGAACCGGCGGACACTTGGACTCGCGCCTCACGAGGGCCACGATCCTAGCCATTTTCTGCATGGCCAGAACAATGGCCGGGACCGGGGTCACGGACCGTGACTCCCTTGCGGGACAGCATGGTTGACCTACAGTCACCCCAACAAGCGCTTCGGGCATATTCCAGCGCGAAGGAGTACCCGTACGGCATACTGTGCGACGCTTGCCGCGCCGACTCGAACGGAGCGCGGTGCACGGCCCGTTGGCCCCACGGACACCCGCCGGAACGGCGCCTCGGGCAACCGGCCCGACGACGGCCCGGCCGCGGTGGACGCTCACGACGACTCGCATCCCGCACAACGTACCGGAGCCGCGCCCCGACTCCGGGCCGTGACGAAAGAACTCACCCGGCCCGGTGCCGTACGGACGCTCCGTGATCAGGAAAATGCCACGATCGGTGACACGAACGGTGCCGTGAACGCCCGGCGCGTCACTCGGGGACGGTGAAGTAGCGGGCGAACGCGGAGACGATCTCCTCCTCGCCGATCCGCCCGTCCCCGTCGGTGTCCAGCTGCGCGGCGGCCTCCGCCGCCACGTTTCCGTCGACACCGAGCACCTTGAGCACGCGCGCGGTGTTCTCCACGCCGACGGAGGCGTCCCCGGCGGTGTCCGCGACGGCGAGCGCCGCGTGCAGGAAGGGGCGGGCGATCTCGGCGAAGCGCTCCGGGTTGTCCCGCAGCCGCTTGACCGCGCCGGTCACGAACTCCTCGCGGGTGATGCGCTGGTCGCCGTCCCGGTCGGCGATGCCGGCCATGCCCTGCCAGAACGCCTCGGCGCCGACGTACAGGGCCTGGCCCCGGTCGGAGCGGGCCGCGGTGCCGAACTCGGCGAGCAGCGCCTTGGCCGCCGCCATGAAGTCCTCGCGGTCGATGTAGCCGTTGCCGTCCTGGTCGAAGCCCGCGAAGCGGGCAGCGATCCTGCGCTCGTACTCGCTGGTGACCATGTCTTGTTCAGGCCGCCTTAGGTCGGAGGGGTCGTCTCGCTGGGAGCGTACGGGGTGCGGGGGCGCGGGGGAGCCCGAAAGCGGCGCTTGGACCAGGACCGGGGGAACACCGGGACACACGTGTGACACGTGTGAGCGGCACCACGCGCGGACCACGAGGTGAAGGGGGTCACGAGGGCGGCGGCTCAGGCGGAGAGCGGGCGGGCGTCCTCGTCGACGGCGGACGGCACGTCCGGGTGGATCTCGAACAGCCGGCGCACCCCGAGCGCGCCGAGCACCTTGTTGACGTGGCTGCCGTCGGCGGCGCCGCGCGCGGGCAGGATCAGCCGGAGCCGGCCCTGGCAGGAGCGCAGCAGCCGGCGGGAGGCTATGAGCACGCCCACCCCGCTGGAGTCGCAGAACCACACCTCGGAGAGGTCGAGGACCAGCTGGTGCCGCCCCTCCGCCACGACGTCGTGCACCCGCTGCCGCAGCACCGGGGACGTCACCAGGTCCAGCTCGCCGGAGACCCGGAGAACGGCCCATTCGCCGTTCTCCTGGTCGGTCACGTTGAAGGCCACCACCACGCCCCTCGCTCGCCGAAACGGAAGCAATGCCTACGCTTCCTTGCTGCGCGGCTGCCCACCGGCCGTTCCCTGAAACGCGGACCCAGAAACGGTTTCCGAACAGAAGGGGCTTGTTCTGGTCGTAATCGATCCGATTCGATCGGTTCCGATCGACAGGCGACGGGGCAGACATGATCCGCACGGCATGCCACCTGCGTGGGCGACCCTCTACCACGGAAGGCACCGCGAGGGGCGCACATTGCCACAAAGGGGCGTGCACGCACGTGGATGGCGACTACATTCGTGGGCGTCGCCGGTCACACGCCGGACCCGGGACCGACCACCCCGGGGACCCGCGGGACGAACAGGGGGTGAGGGGCCGCATGCAGAAGAAGGACGTACCGCCCCGCTGGGACCGCAAGATGCAGCAGCGGCTCGCCCGCGGGGAGGCGGCCGCACTCGGCGAGCTCTACGACCGTTTCGCCTCCCTGGTGCACGGCCTCGCCCACCGCGTCCTCGGGGACGAACACGCGGCCGACACCGTCACCCGTGACGTGTTCGCGCACGCCTGGCAGCACCCCGACACCTACGACCCCCGGCAGGGGCCCCTGCGCAGCTGGCTCGCCGCCCTGACCAACCGGCTGGCCGTGGAGCGGCTGCGCACCACCGAGACCGCCGCGCTCGCCCGGGGCGGGCCCGGCACCACCGAGGACCTGGAGCGCAAGGTCCGGCACGCCACGGTCGCCGCCCGCGCCGACTACATCGTCCAGTCCATGCCGGCGCCCCTGCGGGCCGCGCTGGAGCTGGCCTACTTCCAGCGCCGCGACTACCGGCAGACCGCCGCCGACCTCGGCGTCACCGACGAGGAGGCCCGCCGCCGGCTGCGCCTCGGCCTCCAGTTGCTGGCCACCGCCCACGACGCCGGGACGCCGGGGGCGCCGCCCGGAATGGGAGGTGCCGCGTGAGCGGGCGCCGCCCCGGGCCGTACGACGACCGCGGATCCCTCGCCTCCGCACCGGACGCGCTGCCCACGGCTGCCGAGCACCAGGTGCTGAAGTCGCTGCTCGGCGCCTGGGCGCTGGCCGCCTGCGCGCCCGCCGAGGCCGACGCCGTCGAGGAGCACCTCGGCATGTGCGGGTCCTGCGCGGACGAGGCGCTGCGGCTCCGTGAGGCCGTGGGCCTGCTCCAGCGGCCCGAGAGCCTCGACCTGAACCCGGCGCTGCGCACCCGCGTCCTGGAGACCTGCCTGGAACGCCGCCCGCCGCGCATCCCCGTCCCCGACTGGGCCGCCGCCTACGACACCGAGACCGCCCGCCTCGACGCGCTGCTCCAGGACTTCGGCGACAACGAGTGGCACGCGCCGGTACGGCTGCGGTGGTACGAGGGCGAGGAGGCGAGCAGCCGGCGCACCACCGTCGCCGGGGTGATCGCCCACCTGATGTCCGTCGACGGGCTGGTCGCGGTCGCCCTCGGCCTGGAGGACCCGCTCGGCGACGTCCGGCCCGAGCGGCCCACGCCGTCCGACCGCACCGAGGCGTACTGGCGTGCCGCCCGCTTCCCGCCCACGCGCGCCGTCCGCGGGCCCTGGCGGGAGCAGAGCCACCGGCTGATCCGCACGGTCTCCTTCACCGGCAGCGACACCGGCCGCATGACCGTCCCCTACGGCGACTTCGCGCTGCCGCTGCACGACGCGATGCTGGACCGCGCCTTCGAGTGCTGGGTCCACGCGGAGGACATCGCGGAGGCGGTGGACTATCCGTACGACCCCCCTGCGGGGCGCCATCTGCACGAAATGGTGGACCTCGCGGCCCGTCTGCTTCCCGTGGTCCTGGAGAACCGCCGTCACCACGGGCTGGCGGCCCCCGTGGAGCGGCGGCTGGTCGCCGCCGGGGAGCCGGGGCGGAGTCTGCGGCTGGAGATCGAGGGGTCGGGGGGCGGGGAGTGGCTGATCCCGCTGGACTCGCCCGCGGCGAAGGGGTCGGCCGAGCACGAGGTGGCTCATGTGGCCCTCGACGGGGCGGAGTTCTGCCGGCTGGCGGCCGGTCATGTGCCGCCTCGGGAGGCTGCGGCGGGGCAGGAGGGGGATCGGGAGGCGATCAGGGATGTGCTGTTCGCTGCGGCGAGCTTGAGTCGCATGTAGGGCGCGGGCGGCTGATCCGCGGTTTCGCGCAGTTCCCCGCGCCCCTGTGGGCCGCCGGTCCGTCGCCGGGCGCAGGTACGTCCTGGTTCCTCGCGCCGTTCCCCGCGCCCCTTCGGGGCGCGTCCACCGCGGCACCCTCAGGGGCGCGGGGAACTGCGCGAACGGCCACTGACGGCCCGCGGCCGACGATGACGCAGGAGCACCCCGACAGGGGCGCGGGGAACTGCGCGAACGGCACCAGGCGGCCCGCAGCCGACGACGGGACCCGAGAGGCCCCGCCTCTCAGGCGAACACGACCGTACGGCGACCGTTCAGCAGAATCCTCCGCTCCGCATGCCACTTCACCGCCCGCGCCAGCGCCTGGCACTCCACGTCCCGCCCGATCGCGACCAGCTGGTCCGGCGTGACGTCGTGCGACACCCGCTCGACCTCCTGCTCGATGATCGGCCCCTCGTCGAGATCCGCGGTGACGTAGTGAGCGGTCGCGCCGATCAGCTTCACACCCCGCGCATGCGCCTGGTGGTACGGCTTCGCGCCCTTGAAGCTCGGCAGGAAGGAGTGGTGGATGTTGATGATCCGCCCCGACAGCTGCTTGCACAGGTCGTCCGAGAGCACCTGCATGTAGCGGGCGAGGACGACGAGTTCGACCTCTTCCTCGCGCACGATCTCCAGCAGCCGCGCCTCGGCCTCCGGCTTGGTGTCCCTCGTCACCGGGATGTGGTGGAAGGGGATGTTGTACGAGGCGACGAGCTCGGCGAAGTCGGTGTGGTTGGACACCACTCCGGCGATCTCCACGGGCAGCGCGCCGGTCCGCGCACGGAACAGCAGGTCGTTCAGGCAGTGCCCGAACTTGCTGACCATCAGCAGGATGCGCATCTTCTCGTCGGCCCGGTTGATCTGCCAGTCCATCTGGAAGGAGTCGCCGATCGCGGCGAAGCTCGCCCGCAGCTTGTCCACCGTGACCGGCGCCTCGGCGGAGAAGTGGACGCGCATGAAGAACAGACCCGTGTCGTGGTCGCCGAACTGCTGGCTGTCCTCGATGTTGCAACCGGTCATGAACAGGTAGCTGGACACGGCGTGCACGATGCCCTGCTTGTCGGGGCAGGACAGGGTGAGGACGTACTGGTCGGCGGGTGCCGCGGCTCGGGTGGACTGCTCGCTCATGGGGAAAAGGGTCGCACACCCGGACCTGCGCCCGGCCGGTCGTCCCGCTACGCGGAACGCGTCATGATGCGCAGCACCTCGAGCGTGCTGGGCTGCGCGTCCGGGTCGTCGCCGTCGCTCGCCGCCATCCGCACGTGCGCGTCGCGCGCGGCGCGCACCGCCTCCGGCCACCCCTCGTGCTCCAGGTACGCGGTGACCGGGGCGTCCGGCCCGACCTGGTGCATGATCCGCAGCACACGCAGCACGGCGGTGTCGACGAGCGCGGCCTCCTGCGAGTCGCGGAAGATCGTGCCGACGTACTTCTCGGCGGACCAGTTGTCCAGCCAGGTGTCCTCGACGAGCCGGTACACGGCGTCGGTGACGTCCCCGTAGCCGGGCACGCCGGCCAGCCAGACGTCCCGCTGGAAGGCGGGGTCGGAGAGCATGTGCAGCGCGGAGCGCACATTGCTGCGCCAGCGCCACCACGGCATGTCGTTGAGTGGCATGCCGCCCATGGTGGAGGAGCGACGGCCGCGACGGGAAGAGTTCTCCGAACCTTGCACGGTCGTCGATCGTACGTTTCCGCTCCGTACGCCCCGGACGGGCCCCCGTAATTCACCTCCGCGTCACCTCCCGTCGACCGAGCGTCACGGCGCGGTTCGCCGTGTGAGGGAATGGTGCGGGGACATGACCGGCAGGCGACGCATCCGCAGCACCGTCCTCCCCCGCTCCCTCGTCCGGCCCGCCCGCGCCGGCGCCCTGGCCGCAGGCGCGCTGACGGCGTGCGCCGCGCTGGTGGCCGGCTGCGGGATCGTCCCCGGCGTCACGGGGGGTTCCGGGGACGACACGATCACCGTGATGACCTGGGCGCCCGAGAACACCGGCGCGACCAACAAGCCCGGCATGCCCGCGTTCGCCGAGGCCTACGGCCGCTGGGTCAACGCGCGTGGCGGCATCAACGGCCGCCCGCTGAAGGTGCTGACCTGCGACGAACGCGACGACGCGACGGCCGCGGCGCGCTGCGCCCGGCGCGCGGTCGCGGAGAACGCCGTCGCCGTGGTCGGCTCGTACAGCCAGCACGGCGACGCCTTCCTGCCCACACTGGAGGCCGCCGGCATCCCGTACATCGGCGGCTACGGCCTCACCCACGACGAGTTCACCAGCCCCCTGTCCTACCCGGTCAACGGCGGACAGCCCGCGCTGCTCGCCGGGCTCGGCCGCACCCTCGCCGACGCGTGCGGGCCGGTCGCGCTGGTCCGGCCCGACACCATCGCGGGCGACCAGCTCCCGCCGCTGCTGGACTCGGGCCTCGCGGCGGGCGGCCACGACCGGGCCGGCGACCTGCGCGCCGCCGAGGACGCGACCTCCTACGGCGACGCCGCCGAGCGCGCCCTGGAGCACGCGGCCACCGGCAGCGGGGAGGAGGGCTGCGTGGTCCCCGCGCTCGGCGACCGCACCGGCACCTTCATGGACTCCTTCCGGCGCGCCCGCGCCCGGTACCCGGAGGTGCGCACCGCGACCGTGCTGGGGAGCGTCGACCAGACGGTGCTGGACGCCTCCGGCGGGGCGTCGGGGCCGTACGAAGGGGCGTACGTCACCGGCTGGTACCCGGAGGCGGGCGACGCGCGCTGGGACCCGATGAGGGAGGTGATCCGGGCGGAGGCCTTCGGCGACAACCGCATCGACCCGGCGGACGCGGGCGTGCAGACGACGTGGATCGCCTACACGGTGCTGCGTCAGGCCGTGGAGTCGCTCGGCGACGGCGAGGTCAGCGCGGACACGGTGTCCGCGGCCCTGGACGGCGGCCTGAAGGTCACCACGGGCAACCTCACGCCCACCCTCCGCTGGAAGTTCCAGGACACCCTGGCCTCCGTCGGCCTCCCCCGCCTGGTCAACGCGAACGTCACCCTCCACCAGGTCCGCGACGGCCGCCTCACCGAGGCCACGACCGGCTTCACGAACGTGACGTCCACTCTCAAGAACGCGGCTCTGTGAACACCCCGAGGGGCGCGGGGAACCGCGCGCCAGGCCACAGCGAACCGGCGGCCGCGCGAGAACCTGAACCCCCCGCCCCTTGGGCGAACCACACCCCTTACAACTGTGTGGGCGCCCGCTCGGTCAGCCCGTACTGACGAGCAATCGCGTTCCACAACTCGGACGCCTTCTGCTTCTGCTCGGTGGCGGTCCCGCTCTCCCGGTTTCCCGCAGCGGTCTGCTCGGTACTCCGGGCAGACCCCTTCTTGCACACCTTCTTCCCCTTGGCCTGCTCCGCCCACTTCGCGTAGTGGTCGTCGGCCGAGGCGGACGCCTTCCACGCCTTCCGCAGCGCCTCGCTCAGCGCCTCGTGCTCGGGCAGCTTGTCCACGGAGAGCTGGCCCAGGTCGGTCACGAGCTGCCGCCGCTGCTTCGCGGCCTCCCGCAGATCGGACGCGGCCTTGTCGAGGTCACGGCACGCCTTGACGTCCTCCACCGCGTTGATCACGGAGCTGCGGCTGTCGCCGCTGTGCGCGAGCAGCTTGTCCAGCTCGACGGCCTGCCCGCGGGCCGGGTCCACGCTCGGTGAGGCCGACGCCTCGGTGCTCGCGGGCGCGGTGGCGGAGACGGGCTGGTTGGTGTCGCCGTCGTCGTCCTTGTCGCCGCTGCCGAGCAGGGCGCCTGCGCCGACGCCGACGAGGGCGATACCGACGCCGACCGCGGCGATCAGCGGCCAGCGCGGGCTGCCGCCACCACCGCCGCGTCCGCCGCCGCGTCCGCCGCCGCGTCCGCCGCCGTGGCCACCCCCGTGGCCGCCCCCGTGGCCGGAGACGGGCGGGGCGGGCGGTCCGGGCGGGGTGCGGTCGGTCCGGACGGGACGGCCGTAGTCCATGCGCGGCATCTGCTGCGTGGTGCCTGCCGCGCCGTCGCCGTCGCGGAAGAGGTTGTCGAACTCGGCGGGCGGCTGCCGGCCCGCGTCGCCCTGCGCGGCGCCGTACGGCGGGGGCGGCCCCTGGTCGGTGATCGGGGCGATGAACTGGGTGGGCTCGGCGTCCGGGTTGCCCGGCATCGGTCCGGGACCGGCCGGCGGCTGGGTGATGCCGAGATTCCGGGTCAGCTCCGCGTCGTGCGTCGCGGGCATCTCGGGCGGCAGCGCGCCGGGGGCGACCGGGGGTATGTACTGGGTCGCGCCCTCGTCTGCGCCGCCCGCCGGGACGGGCGGTATGACCTGCGTGGCGCCCTCGTCCGCGCCGGGCGCGGGGGGCGGCAGCGGGGCGCCGTGGGCGGGCGGGTAGCCGTACCCGCCGCCGGGCGCGGCGTAGGCGGAACCGTTCTGCGGAGGCAGCTGGCCGCCGGCGGTGTGCCCGCCGTACGGGGCCGGCTGGCCGTACCCGCCGCCCTGGCCGTACGGGTCCTGCCCGCCGTGCGCGGGCGGGTAGCCGCCCTGGGACGGCGCCCCCTCGGGCGGCAGCGGCCCGGGACCGCCCTGCGGCTGACCGCCGTGGGCCTGCCCCGAGGCGTCCCAGGAGGGCGGCTGCCCCTGCTGCCGGCCGCCGTGCTGGCCACCGCCGTGCCGGCCGAGCTGCGGCTGCCCGCCCTGCTGCTGACCGTGCGCCTGACCGCCGTGCCGGCCGTGCTGCGGCTGCCCGCCCTGCTGCTGATGGCCCCCGTCCCACCCGGACGGCGACTGCTGCTGCCACTGTCCGTCGTTCGCCGGCGGCCACTCCTGGGCCGCGGACGGGGCGGCGGCCTGCTGGTCGGGGCCCCAGGGGTTCCCCCAGGTCTGGCCGCCGGGCGGCGCCGAGGCGGGGAACCCGCCGGCGGGCGGGCCGTCCGTACCGCCGGGCGCGACCGGACCGGACGTCATGCCCGGCAGCAGGGGCTCACCACCGTCCGAGGGCAGCACGATGCCTTCGCGCGCTTGGCGCGCCGAGGGCTCCTCGCCCTGTCCACTCTGCGTCACCGGGACTCCTACCAATGGGGGACCTTGTGAATCGGGCTCACGCTACCGGGTCCCCGGAGCCCGGTGCCACGCAGCACAGAACCTGACCTCCTGCCCTGTGAGCGCGGTAACAAAACCGGGTCACCGCACGCTGATTAGGTCACCCCCTTCCCGTCCGCCTCCCGCGTCCCGCGGGAGTGTCGCGTACGTCACGCCGCCGTCTGCAGCTCCATCCGCGCACCGAACTCCCGTACCACCGGCTCCTCCCGGTACGGCTCGAGACGCTGCTGGAGGTCGTCCAGGTACTCCGCGCCCCGGTTGGAGCGCAGCCCGCCCAGCAGTTCGGCGGCCTTCAGGCCCGTGGCGCAGGCCTGTTCGATCTCGCGCTGCTGCACCTGGGCGGTGGCGAGCAGCACGTAGCCGATGGCCCGGCGCCGTGCCCGCGTCGGCGGGTGGCCGTCCAGCGACTCCCGCGCGTACCGCGCGGCTGCCTCCGCCTGGCCGAGGTCGCGGTGGCAGTGCGCCAACTCGTCGGCCAGGTACGCCTCGTCGAAGTGCGCGATCCACGGCGGGTCGTCCCCCGAGGCCGGGTCGGCGGCCTCCAGGGCGCTGACGGCCCGCCCCGCGGCGGCGTGCGCGGCCGGGGCGTCGCCCATCAGCGCGTGCCCGCGGGCCTCCGCCGCGAGGAACATCGCCTCCGCGCGCGGCGTCACGCGCCCCCGTGCGCCCTCCTGTGCCGCGCGCGCCAACTGGGCGATCTCGCGCGGGTTTCCGAGCTGCGCGGCGAGGTGGCTCATGGACGCGGCGAGCACGTACCCGCCGTAGCCGCGGTCCCCGGCGGCCTGCGCGAGCCGCAGCGCCTGGATGTAGTACCGCTGGGCGAGGCCCGGTTGGCCGGTGTCGACGGCCATGTACCCGGCGAGTTCGGTGAGTCGGGCGACGGCGGCGAACAGGTCGCGCCCCACCGCCTCGCGGTACGACCCCGCCAGCATCCCCGAGACCACGCTGTTGAGGTAGTGCACCACGACCGGGCGGACGTGCCCGCTGCCGTACTGGTGGTCCAGCGCGACCAGCGCCTCCGTCATGGAGCGCACCGCCGCCACGTCCGACTGGCCCACGCGGGGGCCGGTGTTGCGCGCGACCTGGCCGTCGGGCGCGGAGATCAGCCAGTCGCGGCTGGGCTCCACCAGCGCGGAGGCGGCGACGGACGAGCCGGACAGGAAGTCCCGCCGCCCCACGTCGCTGCGCCACAGCTCGCAGACCTGCTCGATGGCTCCCAGCACCGTCGGCGAGAACTGGAGGCCCACCCCGGACGCGAGGTTCTTGCCGTTGGCCATGCCGATCTCGTCGATCGTGACCGTACGGCCCAGTTTGCGGCCCAGCGCCTCCGCGATGACGGCCGGCGCCCGGCCCCGCGGCTGCTGTCCCCGCAGCCAGCGGGCCACCGACGTCTTGTCGTAGCGCAGGTCGAGGCCGTGCTCCGCGCCGCACATGTTGACCCTGCGGGCCAGTCCGGCGTTGGAGCATCCGGCTTCCTGGATGAGCGCCTGCAGCCGTTCGTTCGGCTGCCGGGCGACGAGCGGCCTTGCGGCCATGGCGTACCCCCTGAGGCTGCGGTGCCTGCCCACGCACCGGGTTGACGTGTCTCTTCCGCGGCCGTACGTCTCACGTCGTCCCGGCGAGACGTCCGGCCGGGAGGATCAATGCCCCGTCGACATACCGACAATGCGGGACATGTGAGAATTGCCGGGGTATCGACGGCTGCCGACCCCCCTCCTGGTTACCCCGATGCGGTGGCGGATCCCCCCGCGCGCCCCCACGGATGCACCCATGCGCCCCGGAGACGGGACCGGTGCCCCTCCCCCGCGCATACGGCGGGGCGTAACCCCTGGTGACGGGTGAAGTTGTGTTCATCGTGGAAGAGACGATCGCGGGCGCCGAAGCCGTACAGATCCCGAAGCAGCGCGGGGAATCGCTGCTGGACACCGCCGTGCGCTATGCCGAGGAGCGCCACTGGGACGTGGTGCCGGGCACCTGGACCGAGGTCGTCGACGGGGTGCACGTCTGCTCGTGCGGTGACGCGGCGTGCTCCGCCCCGGGCGCGCACCCGGCGGAGCCCGGCTGGGCGGACCAGGCGACCGGGAGCGCCAGCGCCGCGCGGCGGATGTGGCAGAAGCAGCCCGGCGCCTCGGTCCTGCTGCCCACGGGGCGCGCGTTCGACGCGATCTCCGTGTCGGAGACGGCCGGTCTGCTGGCGCTGGCGCGGATGGAACGGATGGGGCTCACGCCGGGCCCGGTGACCCTGACTCCGTACCGGCGCACGGAGTTCTTCGTCCTGCCCGGTGCGGCGGCGAAGCTTCCGGAGTTGCTGCGCAAGCTCGGCTGGACGGCGTCGTCGCTCGACCTGGCGGTCCTGGGCGAGGGGTCGTACGTGGCCGCGCCGCCGACGCGGGTCGGGCGCCACGGCGCCGTGCAGTGGGCGCGCCGGCCCACCCAGGAGAACCGCTGGCTGCCGGACGCGGAGGAGCTGGTGCCGTCGCTGGCGTACGCCTGCGGCCGGGACCGGTGACGGCGGACTCCCCGGGCCCGCGCACCCCGTCGCCGTCCCCGTAGGCTCGGGGACGACGGAGGGAGACGTGGTGGGCGCTGTTGCCGTACGCGTACAGGGGCTGTGGAAGCGGTTCGGGGAGCAGGTCGCCGTCGGCGGGATCGACCTGGAACTGCCCGCGGGGCGGTTCATCGGTCTGGTCGGGCCGAACGGCGCCGGGAAGACCACCACCCTGTCCATGGTGACGGGGCTGCTCCGCCCGGACCAGGGAACCGTCGAGATCGCCGGGCACGACGTGTGGCGCGACCCGGTGCGGGTCAAGGCGCGGATCGGCGTGCTGCCGGAGGGACTCCGTCTGTTCGAGCGGCTGTCCGGGCGTGAACTGCTCGCCTACACGGGCCGGTTGCGCGGGCTGCCCGGCGAGGAGGTCGACAAGCGGGCCACGCAGTTGCTCGACGTGCTCGACCTGGCCGGCGCCCAGCACAAGCTCGTCGTCGACTACTCCACCGGCATGCGCAAGAAGATCGGTCTCGCGGCGGCGCTGCTGCACAACCCCGAAGTACTGTTCCTGGACGAGCCGTTCGAGGGCGTCGACCCGGTGTCCGCGCAGACCATCCGGGGCGTCCTGGAGCGCTACACCGCCTCCGGCGCGACCGTGGTGTTCTCCTCCCACGTCATGGAGCTGGTGGAGTCGCTGTGCGACTGGGTGGCCGTGATGGCCTCCGGCCGGATCCGCGCCCACGGTCCGCTCGCCGAGGTGCGCGGCGACGCGCCGTCCCTGCAGCGGGCGTTCCTCGAACTCGTCGGCGCGGACAGCCGCGACGCCGGGTCCGACCTCGACTGGCTGGGCGGAGGCGCCCGGTGAGCACGCCCGCCCTCACTCCGGTCGTCGTCCGGCTGAAGCTCTCCCTGCTGCGCAACGGGCTGCGCCAGTCCGGCGGGCGCCGCGCCGCCTGGATCGCGTCCGCCGTGATCGCGCTGCTGTTCGCCGCGCTGCAGATGCTCGGTCTTGTGGCGCTGCGGGGCGTCGACGGCGCGGAGTCGCTGGTGGTGCTGCTGGTGGCCGTGCTGGCGCTGGGCTGGGCGGTGATGCCGCTGTTCTTCCCCGGCGGCGACGAGACGCTCGACCCGACCCGCCTGGTGATGCTGCCGCTGCGCCCGCGTCCGCTGGTGCGGGCGCTGCTGGCGGCGTCCCTGGTGGGCATCGGGCCGCTGTTCACGGTGTGCCTGCTCGTCGGTTCGGTGATCGCCGTCGCCAGGGGCGCGGCCGCGTGGGCGGTGGGCGTCGTCGCGGTGCCGCTGGCGCTGCTGGTGTGCGTGGCGCTCGCGCGGGCCGTGGCGGCGGCGAACGTACGGCTGCTGACCAGCCGCAAGGGGCGTGACCTGGCGGTGCTCAGCGGGCTGGTCGTCGCGATCGGCGCGCAGGTGGTCAATTTCGGTGCCCAGCGGCTGGGTTCGGGCGGGCTCGACCAGCTCGACCCGGTCGCGGCCGTGCTGCGGTGGCTGCCGGGCGCTTCGGCGATCGGCGCGGTGCACGCGGCGGGCGAGGGGGCGTACGGGGCCGCCGTCGCGCAGTTGGCGGTGAGCGCGGGGGCGCTCGTGGTGCTGCTGGCGCTGTGGTCGCGCACCCTGACCCGGCTGATGACCGCGCCGGACGGCTCCACCCTCCAGACGGGCGACTCCGCGGCCCGCGACCGCCCCTCCACGGGCCTCGCGCGCCTGCTGCCCGCGGGCAGGACCGGCACGGTGATGGAGCGCAGCCTGCGCTACATCTGGCGCGACCCGAAGACGAAGGCCGCGTGGGTGACGTCGCTGGCGATCGGCCTGATCGTGCCGGTGTTCAACGCCTGGCAGGGCACCGGCTCGGTGTACTTCGCCTGCTTCGCGGCCGGGATGCTCGGCATCCAGATGTACAACCAGTTCGGCCAGGACACGTCCGCGTTCTGGATGGTCGCGATGACGATCTCCTCCGCCCGCGAGGCCTACGCCGAACTGCGCGCCCGCGCTTACGCGTTGCTGCTGATCACCCTCCCGTACGCCACGCTCGTCACGGTGGTGACGACGGCGATGCTGGACGACTGGGCGCGGCTGCCGGAGGCGCTGGGCCTGTCCTTCGCGCTGCTCGGCGCGATGCTCGCCACGGGCGCGTGGACGTCGGCGCGGTTCCCGTACTCCGTCCCGCAGGAGGGTTACAAGAACGTGGCCCCCGGCCAGGTGGGCCTGGCGTGGATCTCCATCTTCGGCGGCATGATGGCGGCGGCCCTCCTCTGCCTCCCGGTCATCGCCCTGACGATCTGGCTGAATCTCGACGACGCGGGCCAGGACGTCCGCCGGCTCCTCCTCCCGGCCGGCGCGGTCTACGGCGCCCTCCTCACGTACGGCGGCCTCCGCCTGGCCGCCCCGCAGACGGCGGCGCGGCTGCCGGAGATCGTGACGGCGGTGAGCAAGGGATAGGGCCCGGGAAACCGATGGCAGGCGACGGGCAGCCGCTGCCGGCGTCCGCCGTGACCGTGCTCGAACCGAGGAGGTGACACCCGTGACCGCAACAGCGACGACATGGGTGCTCCCCTCCGGGGTCACGGTCGGGTGACAGGCAGGTCGCCCGGGAGCGCCGTGGCAGCGCACTCCCGGAAGGCACGACCATGCACTTCACCTGGGAACGACGCCTCGACGGCGGCGTCCTGGAACGCGGCTTCACCCTCGACGGCGTCCCGGGCCTCCTCTGGACGCCCGCGAGGGCGTCCGCGCCCGTCCCGCTGATCCTGCCGGGCCACCCGCCGCTGGGCCTGGACGCGATGTACCCGCGCCTGGTGGCGCGCGCCCCCCACGCGGCGTCGGACGGTTTCGCGACGGCCACGATCGACTCCCCGGCAGCGGCGACCGCCCGTCCCGGCCGGCTCTGAACCAGGCCCGCGAGGACCTCCGCCGCACACTGCGGGCGGGCGGCCCGGTGGACGACCATCTCGTGGACGCCCTGGTGCTCCCGCTGGTGGACGCGGCGGCCCCGGAATGGCGCGCGGCCCTGGACGCCGCATTCGCGCTCCCCGAGATCACCGACCCGGTGGACCTCTCGGGCGGCCTGGTCTCCCTCGCCGCCCGCCTCACGGTGACGGACCCGCGCATCAAGGCCGCCGTGCTCTTCGCGGGCAGCTTCGCCCCACGCGCGACCTTCGAGGAGGCCTGCCGGCTCACGATCCCGCTGCACGTCCTCCTCCAGTGGGACGACGAAGGCAACAACCGCGAAGCGTCCCTGTCCCTGTTCGCCGCCTTCGCCTCGCCGGACAAGTCCCTCCCGCCCACATGAGCGGCCACACAGGACCCGGCCACGGCGGGAGAGGCGGCGACGGGGTTCTTCCGACGGCATCTGAAGGCGGGGTGACGTAAGAATCCGGGGCCCGGCAGACAGCGGCTCCAGGCTCGCTCACTCCCCGTCGAGCGAGTCCAGGAACGGTTCGATCGCGGCCAGCCAGGCCTCGGGCTGGTCGTAGTGGACGAGGTGGCCGGCGTCGGCGACCTCGGCGTACTGGCCTCGGGGGAGGACGCGGACCATTTCCTGGGCCTCGGCGCGGCCCAGTTCGCCGTCGAGGCCGCGGACGACCAGGGCGGGGCAGCGGACCTGGGCCAGTTCCTCCCAGTGGGCGTCGTGGACCCAGGTCTCGCGGGAGCGGAGCATCTGGTCGGGGTCGAAGACGGGGCGCCAGCCGTCGGGGGACTCGGCCATCACCTCGGCGTAGAACTCGCCGCGGGCCGGGTTGGGGCGCTCCACCCAGGGGTCGTCCTCGCCGAACCACTTCCGTACGTCGGCGAGGGTGGCGAAGGGGACCGGCCAGGACGTGAACCACTCCGCCCACTCGCGCTGCGAGGCGCCTCCGAGGGCGGAGGCCCGCATGTCGCAGATGACCAGGCCGCGGACCAGGTCGGGGCGTTTCGCGGCCAGCTGCCAGGCGGTGAGGGCGCCCATCGCGTGGCCGATGAGGACGGCGGGGCCGAGGGCGAGCTGTTCCAGGGCGGCCTCCGCGTCGTCGACGTAGGCGTCGCGGGTGAAGGCGCCCTCGGGGGGCTTCTCGCTGCGGCCGTGGCCGCGCTGGTCGAGGGCGACCGCGCGGTGCCGCGCGGAGAGGCGGCGGGCGGTGGACGCCCAGTGCGAGGCGCGGCCCATCAGGCCGTGCAGTAACAGCACGCCGGGCGCGTCCGGCGTGGCTCCCCCCTCGGCTCCGGCCTTGGCCGGGTCGCCGAACTCCCAGGCGGCCAGGCGTACGCCGTCCGCCCCCGTCACGTCGATGCGTCGCGCCATGGTCTGGCACCCCCCAAGCTCGCTGCCTGCCCACTGACCCTGTCCGTCGCCGGCGTTCCGGCCCCCCGCCGGCCGCCGGTCTCTGCCTGTTGCCACTGCCGCACGCTATCGAATGGGTATTCGATAATGTCCTTCTGTCCGGCAACACCCCTCGTTCGAGTGACCCCCCGCGGGGATTGTCCGGCGCGGGCCTGGGGAGATCTTCAGCGGGAGGCGGACCGCTCGGGGAAATCGGTCCGAGGGGAATGACCCTGGGAGCTCGGGGCTCCGGGTCAGCACAGGGGAGGACAGGCCCCGGCGCCGTGCGGCGCCGGGGCTCCTCACGTGGTCACGGCACATCGTCCCGCCCCTCCCCGGCCCGGGCGGCCTCCGCGCCACCGGGCCAAGAACCCCTCAGGTCATATGCCTCACGCGACAGCCTCGCACGCCGGCCCGGCGAACGCTGCGATTCGGCGCAACGCGGACGCGGCACAGCCGGATCCGGCGGGTTATTCGGCGCGTTCACGTCCGGCGGGCGGGAGTCTTGCGCCTCCTGGGCCCCGGTGGTCCCGCCGGCCGCGGAGGGCGTCGACGCGTCAGGGCTTCGCGACGAACACGTGCGAGGCGACCTCCGACTCCAGCTCCGCCGCCTCGCCGCTGCTGCCCACCAGCACGCCGCCCGCGGACTCCGTCACGCTCACCACCGAGCCGGGCTGCACGCCCGCCCGGCGCAGCGAGTACATCAGCTGCGCGTCCGTCTGGATCGGCTCGCCGATCCGGCGCACCACGACCGTCTTGCCCTCGGCGCCCGGGTCCAGGTCGGCCAGCGACACCATGCCCTCGTCGAGGAACGGCACCGTGCCGTCCGTCTCGCCCAGCTCCTCGAGCCCCGGGATCGGGTTGCCGTACGGCGACTCGGTCGGGTGCCGCAGCAGCTCGAGCACGCGACGCTCGACGGCCTCGCTCATCACGTGCTCCCAGCGACACGCCTCGGCGTGCACCTGCTCCCACTCCAGGCCGATCACGTCGACCAGGAGACACTCGGCGAGACGGTGCTTGCGCATCACGCGGGTGGCCAGCCGGCGGCCCTCCTCCGTGAGCTCCAGATGGCGGTCCGGGGCGACGGACACCAGGCCGTCACGCTCCATCCGCGCCACCGTCTGGCTGACGGTCGGCCCGCTCTGGTCGAGCCGCTCGGCGATCCGGGCGCGCATGGGGACCACACCTTCCTCCTCCAGCTCGAGGATGGTGCGGAGATACATCTCCGTGGTGTCGATCAGTCCGGACATACATGCCCCTCGATGAGATCTGCGGATTGGCTCTGCCGGAAGGCTGGACGGCTCACCGGCGTGTGCGCTGGCCCGAGACTCAATTCTTACGCATACGACGGACAACCGGGCCGCGCCCCGGAAACGCGCGGCTCCGGCGGGCGGCGGACGGGGTGTCCCGGACACCCCGCGGACACCGTATTGACACGGCAGTGGTCCAGACCGCACGGTGATCCGCGACATGTCCGCCCCGAAGGGAGCCGCATGAGCGACCGCACGCCCGCCGGTCAGTTCCTCGACGCCGCGATCGGGCTGCTGCGGCGGCTGCGCGACGAGGAGGCCGGGCCCATCGCGGCGGCGGCCACCATGATCGCGGACACGGTCGCCGACGGCGGGCGGCTCTTCGCCTTCGGCGCGGGCCACTCCTCGCTCGCCGCGCAGGACCTCGTCTACCGCGCGGGCGGGCTCGCCCTGATGAACCTGCTCACCGTGCCGGGTGTCGTCGGCGTCGACGTCCGTCCGGCCACGCTCGGGTCCGCGCTGGAGCGGGTGGAGGGGCTGGCGGGCACGGTCCTCGACTCCTCCCCGCTGCGGGAGGGCGACCTCCTGGTGATCGTCTCCCTGTCCGGGCGCAACGTGATGCCGGTGGAGATGGCGACGCGGGCACGCGCCAAGGGCGTGAAGGTCATCGGCGTGACGTCGGTGGCGTACGCGTCGGAGACGTCGCCACGGAATCCCTCCGGGACGTTCCTCAAGGACCACTGCGACCTGGTGCTGGACTCGGGGATCGCGGTCGGCGACGCGGAGCTGACCTGGGAGGGCGTGGCCGCGCCGTTCGCGCCCGCGTCCACGGTCGTCACCTCGGCGCTGCTCCAGGCGGTCATGGCCACCGCCGCGGCCGCCCTCGCCGACCGCGGCGTGGAACCGCCCCTGCTCCGCTCGGGCAACGTGGACGGCGGCCACGACTGGAACACGCACGTGATGACGGAGTACGGCGACCGGATCTTCTACCAGCACTGAGCCCGGTACGACCTGGGTCGCCCCGGGCAGGCGCTGCTCACGGCGAGCCTTCGTCCGCGGCCCGGCGGGGGCGTGGCGCGCGGTTCCCCGCGCCCCTCAACGGTGACGGCGGGGTCGCGGCCCGAAGGGGCGCGGGAAACTGCGCGACCGGCCACCACGGACCCGCAGCCGACGTCCGCGCCCGTCGCGACCGGCCCCTCACCCCTCCCCGGGAAGCAGCGCCGCCAGATCCAGCGCGGACGCGATGTGCGCCGCCACGTCCTCCGCGTACATCGCGTCCGCGCGCTCGAAAGCCGTGCGGTTGGACGTGCGCAGAAACGTCACGGCACCAAGCGTGCGGCCGCGGCTGCGCAGGACCGTGCACAGGGCGTGGACCGTGTCCTGAGGCCACTGGCGGGCCAGCGCCCACTCGCGTGCCGCGTCCGCCTTGAGCGAGCCCGCGCCCGCCCGCACCGTCCCGGCGCGCTCCACGCACTGCAGGGCAGGGTGCCCGTCGGCGTACAGCACCGGCAGGCCCGCCCGCCCTTCGAGGCGGCTGGGGCCCGGGGCGCCCGACGGGGTCTCCGCGATCCGCACCAGGCGGACCCGGTCGGTGTCGGTGCCGCCCTCGGCGACCCGGTCGATCAGCGCGTGGTCGGCGAACCCGGCGAGTGCGAAGTCGAGGTGGACGGTGGCCGCCTCGGCCGGGTTCTCGCACTCCGCCGCCGCACGGGCGGCCCGGTGCAGCTGCTGGGCACGGAACCGCAGCAGCGACGCCTCCTGCTCGCCCTGCCGCGTCTCGGTCACGTCCTGGAACAGCCAGCCCACACCCAGCGGCACCGGCTCCTCCGCGAGCGGCGACGACAGCCGCACGAAGCCGTTCCGCCAGCAGCGCCGGCGCTCGCCCTCGGGC
Organism: Streptomyces cellulosae; assembly: GCA_014655195.1. Classification (GTDB taxonomy): domain Bacteria; phylum Actinomycetota; class Actinomycetes; order Streptomycetales; family Streptomycetaceae; genus Streptomyces; species Streptomyces cellulosae. The sequence continues at coordinate 281,809 of BNBH01000001.1, forward strand.
GTCCGCACGGTCACCCACAGCTCGGCCGGCGCGGGCGGCGCGCCCTCGGCGAGCACATGGGTGAGGGCGCTCTCCAGCTCCTCCACACCCTGCGACAGCAGCTCCCCCAGCGGCCGCCCCAGCACCGACGTACGGCCCGCGCCGAGCGCCCGTGCCGCGTACGCGTTGACGACGGCGGGACGCAGGTCGGCGTCGACGAGGACGACGCCCCAGCCGGCGTCCTCCAGCAGCGCCTCGCTCAGCGCGATGGAACGCTCCAGGTCGATCTGCGCGTGGACCTCGCTGAACGCGCAGTACACGCCGGCGGGCTTGCCGTCGGGACCGCGTACGGCGGCGGACTGGGTGCGCACCAGGACCCGGCGGCCGTCCTTGGTGAGCAGCGCGAACTCGTTGACCTGCCGGCCGGGCGCGTCCATGGCCGACATCAGCCGCGCCTCGACCTCCTCGGCGTCCGCGCTGCGCACGGCCCACCCGGCGAAACCGGCGCGCCCGACCGCCTCCTCGGCGGTCCAGCCGAGGATGCGTTCGGCCTCACGGTTCCAGTGGGTCACCACGCCGTCCGCGTCGAAGGCGCACAGGGCGGCGTCCATGCCGTCGAGCAGCGCCGCGAGCAGGTCGGAGCCACCAGGCCCGTCCCGCTCGGGCTCGGGCCCCTCCGGCCCCAGCTCGTCGGTGGCCCCACTACGCCGGGATGCACTCACCTGAACCCCCTGCAGGCTGTGTCCGCACGTACGGCACGACGATTCGCTCACCAACAATCATTCAACTTGAACGTGACCCAGCGCACATCGAGTTCCCGACAAGATTGTGGGAATTGTTGCCTGCTCCCTGGTACCCACGCTTTCACGAGGTAAAAGACCCCGTGCCGGGGACCGGTTCGCACGGGGTCCGGCCGATGGGGAAGGCCGGCACAAAAAGTGGTTGATCCGGCGGCGGGCGGTTCTTAGGGTGGCGGTACTTCGGAAAGGAGGTGGTTCGGCAGATGTATGACAACCGGACGGAAGAGGTGGCTGCGGGCTAGTGGCCCGCCGTCGTACTCGGTTCGGCGCCGGACCGGCGTGCGCGAGATGCACGCGACCGGCCTAATCCAACGCAGTCACCCGACCCGCGAGTCGCCGGTAACGTCCGGCCGGCTCCCCCGAGGGGGAACCAGACTCGCGGGTCGCCTGCGTTTCCGAAGGCTCTCAGCCCTTCGAAGGGCTCAGGGCGCTCAGTGCGCGAGGGACGCGTAGCCCTCGACGTCGCGCGGGTCGCGCGGGCCCGGGCCCACGTAGCGGGCCGACGGGCGGACCAGCCGGCCCGTGCGCTTCTGCTCCAGGATGTGCGCCGACCAGCCCGCGGTGCGGGCGCAGGTGAACATCGACGTGAACATGTGCGCCGGGACCTCCGCGAAGTCCAGCACGATCGCGGCCCAGAACTCCACGTTCGTGGCCAGCACCCGGTCCGGGCGGCGGGCGTGCAGCTCGGCCAGCGCGGCCTTCTCCAGCGCCTCGGCGACCTCGTAGCGCGGCGCGCCCAACTCGCGGGCGGTGCGGCGCAGCACGCGGGCGCGGGGGTCCTCCGCGCGGTAGACGCGGTGGCCGAATCCCATCAGGCGCTCGCCCTTGTCGAGGGTCTTGCGGACGTACGCGTCGGCGTCCCCGGTGCGCTCGATCTCCTCGATCATGTGCAGCACGCGCGAGGGGGCGCCGCCGTGCAGCGGGCCGGACATGGCGCCGACGGCCCCGGAGAGCGCGGCGGCGACGTCCGCCCCGGTGGAGGCGATGACGCGGGCGGTGAACGTGGAGGCGTTCATGCCGTGCTCGGCGGCCGACGTCCAGTACGCGTCGACGGCGGCGACGTGCTTGGGGTCGGGCTCGCCGCGCCAGCGGATCATGAAACGCTCGACGACCGACTCGGCCTTGTCGATCTCGCTCTGCGGCACCATCGGCAGCCCCTGGCCGCGCGCCGACTGGGCGACGTACGACAGGGCCATGACGGCGGCGCGGGCGAGGTCCTCGCGGGCCTGCTCGGCATCGATGTCGAGGAGCGGTTTCAGGCCCCACACGGGGGCGAGCATGGCGAGCGCGGACTGCACGTCGACGCGGATGTCGCCGGAGTGCACGGGGATGGGGAACGGCTCGGCGGGCGGCAGTCCGGGCGCGAACGCCCCGTCGACGAGCAGCCCCCAGACGTTGCCGAAGGAGACGTGACCGACCAGGTCCTCGATGTCGACGCCCCGGTAGCGGAGGGCGCCGCCCTCCTTGTCCGGTTCGGCGATCTCCGTCTCGAACGCGACGACTCCTTCGAGCCCGGGTACGAAGTCGGACATCAGGCGGCTCCCTCGATAGGTGGGTGACAGATGGTGTTGTGGGGTGGGACGACCATGTGTCGTGGCGCGATCGGTGTGGGTCCGGGGGATCCGCGGTCGGCTCGGTGAAAACTCGCGGTCTGGACGTCACCCCTGTGATGCCCGGCTGGCGGTCACCCAACCGGATCAGTGCCAGCACGATATCCCTGAGTGCCAGTTTTGGGGAGGGTTCGCGGCACTGAGTGCCACCCGTGAGGTTGGGCACCGGCTGTCTGTGACGTGGGCCACCACTCCCTCGCGGCCTGGGCGGATACGGCAGGATGACGGCGTGACCGACCGAGACGCCGTCCCCCTCGATCTCGCCTCGATGCGCAAGCAGTACCGGACCGAGGGGCTCTCCGAGACCGACCTCGCCGCCACCCCCGTCGAGCAGTTCGCGCGCTGGTTCGCGCAGGCCGCGCGGGAGGGCGGGCTGTTCGAGCCGAACGCCATGATCGTGTCGACCGCGGACGCGGCGGGCCGGCCGAGTTCGCGCACGGTGCTGCTGAAGCACTTCGACGAGAGCGGGTTCGTGTTCTACACGAACTACGAGTCCCGCAAGGGCCGCGATCTGGCCGAGAACCCGCACGTCTCGCTGCTGTTCCCGTGGCATCCGGTCGCCCGGCAGGTCATCGTCACCGGCACGGCGCGGCGCACCGGGCGCGACGAGACGGCCGCGTACTTCCGCACGCGGCCGCACGGGTCCCAGCTGGGGGCGTGGGCCAGCGGCCAGTCGACGGTGATCGCGTCCCGCGAGGAACTGGACACGGCGTACGCCGCCCTGGCGGCGCGCTATCCGGAACCCGAGCGGGTCCCGGTGCCCCCGCACTGGGGCGGCTTCCGGGTGGTCCCGGAGACGGTGGAGTTCTGGCAGGGCCGCGAGAACCGCCTCCACGACCGCCTGCGGTACGTGGCCGTGCCGGGCGGCGGCTGGAGGGTGGAGCGGCTCGCGCCGTGAGCGGTCTCCCTGCGGGGCGCGCCGGATCGTCCCGCGGGCAGCCCGGCCGGGCAGGCGTACAGCAAAGCCGTCACCGCGAGCGCCGCCGCTCAGGCCCCGCGCACTGCGCCGCCGAGACACGCGAGGACGCCGGACCGGGCGTCCCGCCCCCGTGCCTCTCCCGCGGCCGTGGGACGCCGCTACGCTCGGCAAACGGGCCCGCCGCGCCCGCCGGACGAGGCCGTGGCCGCCGCCCGAGACCTCGCACGCAGAGCGACGAGCAGCCGGCCCTGGGGCGCCCTCACCTCGCGTGACCGCGTGGCGTCGGGCCCCGCCCGCGAGATGCCTGACACCAGGTAACGCCCTTGCGCGCCTGCAACGCGCGGCGCGTGACGCCGTCCGGGCAGCCCGGCGCACGGAGTCGCCGTGGGATTCGTCGCAGGCGTCCCCCGGGGCGCCGGTGCGGAGGGCCGGGCCCCGGCGCCCTGGCCGCGCGCGGGCGCGCCGTCACGCGCCGTGAGAGTCTGCGCGCCTCGGCGCGTCCTCAGAGCTTGCCCCAGACCCGTACCGTCCTGTGGCCCTCGAAGACGTCCGCGAAGCGGGTGAGGAACTCGTCCGAGAAGTGCGGCCAGTTCCAGAACTCGAAGCCCAGGTGGGCGAAGGCGAAGAAGTCGTCCGCCCAGCGGTACTCGGGGAGCGGGACGGAGGCGGCGCAGGCGGGGCAGACGACGTCGGCCTCCCCCTCCTCGTCCCAGGTGCGCAGGGCGGCGCCGAACGGCTCCCAGGCCTCGTCGTCCGACTGCCAGGTGTCGGTGATCAGCCGGGTCGTGGCCTCGCAGCGGGGGCAGGTGACCGCCTCCGGCTCGCCCTGGCCGGCGCTGAAGACCGTGCGGCCGACCTGCACGTCCAGGCCGCCGCCCGGTTCCCAGGAGGCGTCCTCCGGGCCGCAGACGCCGGCCCAGTTCGGGCCCGGCGGGTGCCCCAGCGGTGCGCCCAGCACGCAGTCGGTCCGGTCGGGCAGGACCATGCCCTCGGACAGCAGCCACGCGAGACCGCGGTCCGCGTAGGCCGCCGCCTCCTCCGGGCTCGCGTCGAGGTCGACGATCGTCTGGAAGTAGTCACCCATGACGGACACCGTAGGCCCGGCCACCGACAGTGACCTCAGCGCAGCGCCTCGTCCAGGAGGTCCGCCCACTGGGCGACGACCCGTTCGCGGCGGGCGGTGTCGTCGGAGAGGAGGTTGGCCAGGCCCAGGCCGCGGGCCATGTCGAGAAAGCCCTGGACGGTCTCGCGGACGCCGGGGCGGGACTCGTCCGCGCCGAGGAGTTCCACGGCGATGCGGTGCGAGTCGCGTCCGACGCGCAGCTCCAGCTCCGTCACCCGAGGCCGCAGCTGCTCCTCGTTGGAGGCGGCCACCCACAGGTGCAGGGCGGCGCGGAAGAGAGGCCCGGTGTAGAGGTCGACGAGGGCGGCGACCACCGCGCGGCGGTCGGCGGCCGCGGCGCCTTCGGGGAAGAGGGCGCGCAGAGCCGTGGAGCGTTCCTCGGCGACGTACTCCACGGCGGCCGTGAAGAGGTCCTCCCGCGTGGGGAAGTGGTGCTGGGCGGCGCCCCGGGAGACGCCGGCCCGTTCGGCGACGACGGAGACCGTGGAGCCCGCCCAGCCGTGTTCGGCGAGGCAGGCCACGGCGGCCTCCAGGAGCCGCTGCCGGGTGGCCCGGCTGCGGTCCTGCTTGGGCACGCGTGCGGCACGGTCGGCCGTGTTCACCTCGCCCATGCCGCGTTCACACCGCCCATTCCGGATCCCGTCGTTCGAGGAACGCCGTCATGCCCTCGCGCGCGGGCGCGGAGGCGAAGAGGCGTGCCGAGAGCGCGGTCAGGGCGTCCGCGTCCCGGTCGAAGGTCTCCAGAACCTTAGCCGTGAGCAGCCGTTTCGTCTCGGCGAGGGCCTCGGGCGCGGACCGGCGCAGACCGTCGAGGACCGGCTCCAACGTCTCGTCCACGTCCTCGCCGGCCGCCGTCAGCAGGCCGATGCGCGCGGCCTCGTCGGCGTCGAAGCGTTCCCCGGTGAGGTAGTAGCGGGTCAGCGCCCGCGGGTCGGTGCGGGGCAGCAGCGGCAGGGAGATCACCGCCGGGGCGACCCCGATCCGCACCTCGGTGAAGGCGAACGTCGCCGTACGGGAGGCGACGCCGATGTCGCAGGCGGCGAGCAGCCCGAGCCCGCCCGCGCGGACGTGCCCGGTGACGCGGGCGACGACCGGTTTGGGCAGCTCGACGATCTGCCGGAGCAGACCGACCAGCGAGGCGGGCGCGGGCGGGTCCTTCAGGTCGGCGCCCGCGCTGAACGTGTTGCCGGTGTGGGTGAGGACCACCGCGCGGACGCCGGGGTCCTTCCCGGCGTCGGTGAGCGCGGCGGCGAGGTCGCCGACGAGGGCGGCGGACAGGGCGTTGCGGCGCTCCGGGGCGTCGAGGGACAGCGTCTCGACGCCGCGGGTGCGACTGCGGCCGATCAGGGTCACGAGGGCTCCTTGTGCGCCGCCCGGAGTTCGCGGCGCAGGATCTTTCCGGAGGCGGCGCGGGGCACGCCGTCGATGAAGGTGACGTGCCGGACCCGCTTGTACGGGGCGACGCGTTCGGCGACGTACATCATGACCTCGCCCTCGGTGAGGTCCGGGGCGGAGGGGTGGCGGACGACGAAGGCGTGCGGGACCTCGTTGCCGTCCTCGTTGTAGACGCCGATGACGGCGGCGTCGGCGACGCCGGGGTGGGTGAGCAGCAGCGCCTCCAGCTCGGCGGGCGCCACCTGGAAGCCCTTGTACTTGATGAGCTCCTTCACCCGGTCGACGACGAACAGCCACCCGTCGTCGTCGACGTGGCCGACGTCCCCGGTGTGCAGCCACCCGTCCTCGTCGATCATCGCGGCGGTGGCGTCGGGGCGTCCGAGGTAGCCCTTCATCACCTGCGGGCCGCGGATGAGGATTTCGCCGGACTCGCCGGGACCGAGGTCCTTGCCGGGGTCGTCCAGGGACACGATCCGCATCTCGGTGCCGGCGATGAGCTTGCCGACGGTGCCGGGCGGCGCCTGGTCCATGAGGTCCAGCGGGACGACATGGGTGCCGGGCGACAGCTCCGTCATGCCGTACGCCTGCCCGACCGGCGGCAGGCCGAGCCGCTGCGCGCAGGCGGCGGCGAGCTTGGCGTCCAGGGGCGCGGCGGCGCTGATGACGTGCTTCAGGGACGACAGGTCGTACTCGGCGACCAGCGGGTGCTTGGCGAGGGCCAGCACGATCGGCGGGGCGACGTACAAGGCGGTGATGCGGTGGTTCTGGATGGCCGCGAGGAACGTCTCCAGGTCGAAGCGCGGCAGCACGACCACGGTGGCGCCCTGCCGCAGCGGGGCGTTCATCAGCGCGGTGAGGCCGTAGATGTGGAAGAACGGCAGCACGGCGAGGACGCGGTCGCCGGGTCCGGCCGTGATCGACGGCTGGAGCTGGGCGAGGTTGGTGGCGATCTGCCGGTGGGTGAGCATCACGCCCTTGGGTGTGCCGGTGGTGCCGGAGGAGTACGGCAGCGCGGCGACGTCCTCGACCGGGTCGATGCCGACGGCCGGCTCGGGGCCCGTACAGCCCAGCATGTCGATCAGCGAGCGGTGTCCGGGCGCGCTGTCGCAGACGAAGATCTCCTCGACGCCGCCCGCGAGTTCGGCGGCCCGGCGCGCGCTGTCCAGCAGGGGCGACACGGTCACGATCCACCTCGCCGCGCTGTCCTCGAGCTGCTTGGCGAACTCCTCGGGCGTGGCGAGCGGATGCACGGTGGTGACGGCGGCGCCCGCGCGGGTCGCCGCGTAGAAGGCGGTGGGGAAGGCGATCGTGTTGGGGCTGTGCAGGGCGAGCACGTCCCCCTTGCGCACGCCCGCCTCGGCGAGTCCGGCGGCTACCCGCCGGTGGAAACGGTCGAGCTGTTCGTAGGTGAGGGTGGTGCCGTCGGTGCCGTCGATCAGGGCCGGGGTGCTCCCGAACTCGGCGGCGCGGGCCAGCACCGCGTCGTGGATGGGGAGTTCGACCGGCGTGACGTCTGCGTACGCGCTGCGGAACATGGTTCCTCCAAGACGGCCGGGAGGCTTGCCGGTCGCCTAGTACGACTTGGGCAGGCCCAGGGTCTGGTGGGAGACGTAGTTGAGAATCATCTCCCGGCTGACCGGCGCGATACGAGACACGCGCGCGGCGGTTATCAGCTGGGCGAGCCCGAACTCGCGGGTGAGGCCGTTGCCGCCGAGGGTGTGCACGGCCTGGTCGACGGCCTTCACACAGGCCTCGGCCGCCGCGTACTTGGCCATGTTGGCGGCCTCCCCCGCGCCGATGTCGTCGCCCGCGTCGTAGAGGTGGGCGGCCTTCTGCATCATCAGGCGGGCCAGTTCGAGGTCGATGTGCGCCTGCGCGAGGGGGTGCGCGATCGCCTGGTGGGAGCCGATGGGCGCCTTCCATACGGTGCGGTCGCGCGCGTACTCGACGGCGCGGGCCAGCGCGAAGCGGCCCATGCCGATCGCGAAGGCGGCCGTCATGATGCGCTCGGGGTTGAGGCCGGCGAACAGTTGGAGCAGGCCCGCGTCCTCGTCGCCGACCAGTGCGTCGGCGGGCAGCCGCACGTCGTCGAGGACCAGCTCGAACTGCTTCTCCGCGGCGTTCAGTTCCATGTCGATCCTGTGGCGCTGGAAGCCCGGGGTGTCGCGCGGGACGATGAACAGGCAGGGCTTCAGGCGGCCGGTGCGGGCGTCCTCCGTGCGGCCGACGATGAGAGTGGCATCGGCGATGTCCACCCCCGAGACGAACACCTTGCGTCCGGTGAGGATCCAGTCGCCGGTGGCGGGGTCGCGGCGCGCGGTGGTGGTGATGCGGTGGGAGTTGGAGCCGGCGTCGGGCTCGGTGATGCCGAAGGCCATGGTGCGGGTGCCGTCGGCGAGGGCGGGGAGCCAGGCGCGCTTCTGCTCCTCGGTGCCGAAGCGGGCGATGACCGTGCCGCAGATGGCCGGTGAGACCACCATGAGGAGGAGGGGGCAGCCCGCGGCGCCCAGTTCCTCCAGGACGATGGAGAGTTCGGAGATGCCGCCGCCTCCGCCGCCGTGCTCCTCCGGGAGGTTGACGCCGAGGTAGCCGAGCTTGGCGGCCTCCGCCCAGAGTTCTGTGGCGGGCCTGTCCTCTTCGACGGTGCGGGTGAAGTAGGCGCGGCCGTACTTGTGGCCGAGGGCGGACACGGCTGTGCGGAGGGCTTTGTGTTCTTCTGACTCGATCACCGGCATGTGGGCTCCTTGGGAGGAGGGGCTGTGAGTCGTTGGGTGGGTGCGGGTTGTGTGTGGCTGGTCGCGCAGTTCCCCGCGCCCCTAGGGGGCGGTTGCGGTCGTGCGGTTCCCGCGGGTTCGTGGGGGTTGCTCGCGCAGTTCCCCGCGTCCCTAGGGCGTGTGTGGCTCCACGACCGCCAACAAGGTGCCGAGCTCCACCTGTTGGCCCTCCCTTGCGTGGAGGGTGGTCAAGGTGCCTGTGGTGGGGGCCGTGATGTTGTGTTGCATCTTCATCGCCTCCAGCCAGAGCAGTGGCTGGCCCGCTTCCACCGTCACGCCGTCCGTGACGCCCTCCGCGATGCGCACCACCGTGCCCGGCATCGGGGCGAGGAGGGAGCCGGGGGCGTGGTCCGCCTCGGGGGCCGGGAAGCGGGGGAGGGCCGTCAGGGCCGCGGGGCCCGCGTAGACGTGGTCGCCGTAGCGGGCGACCTCGTAGCGGCGCCGTACTCCGTCGGTCTCCAGGATCACCAGGGACGCGTCCGCGTGGACGACCGTCACGCCGTCGGCCGTGAGGCCGGTGCGGGTGTGGTGGTAGCGGACCTCGTGCTCCTCGCCGTTCATCGCGTACCGCTTGACCTGCGGCTGCGACGGCACGTTGCGCCAGCCGCCGAAGCGGGAACGGCCGTGCGCGTCGGCGAGGGCGGCGGCGAGCGGGGCGTACGGGTCGGCGGCGGGCTCGGTGAGGGCCGGCAGGTGGCGGTCGTAGAAGCCGGTGTCCATACGGCCCTGGGTGAACTCCTCGTGGCGCAGGGAGCGGACGAGGAGGTCGCGGTTGGTGACGGGGCCGTGGATCACGGCGCGTTCCAGGGCGGCGGCCAGTTTGCGGACCGCCTCCGCGCGGGTGGGGGCGTGGGCGACGACCTTGGCGAGCATCGGGTCGTAGTGGACGCCGACGTCGTCGCCGTCGGCGTAGCCGGTGTCGAGGCGCACGCCGCCGGGGACGGCGAGGCGGTGGAGGCGGCCGGTCTGCGGGGCCCAGTCACGGGCCGGGTCCTCGGCGTAGAGGCGGGCCTCGACGGCATGGCCGCGCGGGGCGGGCGGCTCCGGGTCCAGGGCGTGACCCTCCGCGACCCGGATCTGCTGGGCGACCAGGTCGACGCCGAACACCTCCTCGGTGACGGGATGTTCGACCTGGAGCCGGGTGTTCATCTCCAGGAAGTGCGCCCGGTCGCCGGCGACCAGGAACTCCACGGTGCCGGCGCCCACGTAGCCGACCGCGCGGGCGGCGCGTACGGCGAGCATGTGGAGTTCCCCGGTGAGCGCGTCCGAGAGGCCGGGCGCCGGGGCCTCCTCGATCACCTTCTGGTGGCGGCGCTGGAGGGAGCAGTCGCGGGTGCCGAGCGCCCACACCGTGCCGTGGGTGTCGGCGAGGACCTGCACCTCGACATGGCGGCCGTTCTCCAGGTACGGCTCGACGAACACCTCCCCGTCGCCGAAGGCGCTCGCCGCCTCCGCGCGGGCGGCGGCGAGCGCGGCGTCCAGGTCGGCGCGGCGGCGTACGACGCGCATACCGCGTCCGCCGCCGCCCGCCGCGGCCTTCACCAGCACCGGCAGGTCGGCCTCGGTGACGCCGGTGAGCGGCTCGACACCCATGAGCTGCTTGGCGCGCGTCTTGGACGCCATCGCCTCGATCGCGTCCGGCGGCGGACCGATCCACACCAGTCCCGCGTCCTGGACGGCGCGCGCGAAGCCGGCGTTCTCGGACAGGAACCCGTAGCCGGGGTGCACGGCGTCCGCGCCGGCCGCGAGGGCGGCCTTCACGATCAGGTCGCCGCGCAGATACGTGTCGGCGGGCGCGGAGCCGGGGAGCCGTACGGCGGTGTCGGCGACGCGGGTGTGGAGGGCGCCGGCGTCGGCGTCGGAGTGCACGGCGACGGTCGCGACGCCGAGGTCGCGGCAGGTGCGGGCGATACGGCAGGCGATCTCGCCGCGGTTGGCGACAAGGACGGTGGTGATCACGGGTTGTTGCCTCACATCCGGAAGACGCCGAAGCCGCCGCGCGCGCCCTCGTAGGGCGCGGTGTGGACGGCGGACAGGCACAGGCCGAGGACGGTGCGGGTGTCGCGCGGGTCGACGACGCCGTCGTCGTACAGCCGCCCGGACAGGAACATCGGCAGGGACTCGGACTCGATCTGCTGCTCCACCATGGCGCGCAGCGCCGCGTCCGCCTCGTCGTCGTACGGCCGTCCCTTCGCCGCCGCGGACTGGCGGGCGACGATGGACAGCACGCCGGCGAGCTGCTGCGGGCCCATCACGGCGGACTTGGCGCTGGGCCAGGCGAACAGGAAGCGGGGGTCGTAGGCGCGGCCGCACATGCCGTAGTGGCCGGCGCCGTAGGAGGCGCCCATGAGGACGGACAGGTGCGGGACGCGCGAGTTGGACACCGCGTTGATCATCATCGCGCCGTGCTTGATGATGCCGCCCTGCTCGTACTCCTTGCCGACCATGTAGCCGGTGGTGTTGTGCAGGAACAGCAGCGGGATGTCGCGCTGGTTGGCCAGCTGGATGAACTGCGCCGCCTTTTGCGACTCCTCGCTGAAGAGGACGCCCCGCGCGTTGGCGAGGATGCCGACCGGGTAGCCGTGCAGGGACGCCCAGCCGGTGACGAGGCTGGCGCCGTACAGCGGCTTGAACTCGTCGAAGTCGGAGGCGTCGACGATCCTCGCGATCACCTCGCGCGGGTCGAAGGGGATCTTCAGGTCGCCGGGGACGATGCCCAGCAGCTCCTCCGGGTCGTACTTGGGCGGCTCGGCGTGGCCCGGATCGGGGTACGCCTTGCGGTGGTTGAGGCGGGCGACGACCCGGCGGGCCTGGCGCAGCGCGTCCGGCTCGTCCACGGCGAAGTGGTCGGCGAGGCCGGAGACACGGGCGTGCATGTCGGCGCCGCCCAGGGACTCGTCGTCGCTCTCCTCGCCGGTCGCCATCTTCACCAGCGGCGGGCCGCCGAGGAACACCTTGGCCCGCTCCTTGACCATGATCGTGTGGTCGGACATGCCGGGCACGTAGGCGCCGCCCGCCGTGGAGTTGCCGAAGACGACGGCGATCGTGGGGATGCCGGCCGCCGACAGCCGGGTCAGGTCGCGGAAGATCGCGCCGCCCGGGATGAAGATCTCCTTCTGCGAGGGCAGGTCTGCGCCGCCGGACTCGACCAGGCTGATCAGCGGCAGCCGGTTGGCGAGCGCGATGTCATTGGCGCGCAGGGCCTTCTTCAGCGACCAGGGGTTGCTGGCGCCGCCGCGCACGGTGGGGTCGTTGGCGGTGATCACGCACTCCACGCCCTCGACGACCCCGATGCCGGTGACGAGGGACGCGCCCACGGTCCAGTCGCTGCCCCAGGCGGCCAGCGGGGACAGCTCCAGGAACGGGGTGTCGGGATCGAGCAGCAGCTCGATCCGCTCCCGGGCGAGCAGCTTGCCGCGCTTGCGGTGCCGTTCGACGTACTTCTCGCCGCCGCCCGCGAGGGCCTTCGCGTGCTCGGCGTCGAGTTCGGCCAGCTTGGCGAGCATGGCCTCGCGGTGCCCCCGGTAATCCGGGTCGGACGGGTTCAGGGCGGACGCGAGGACCGTCACAGGAGCACCTCCGGGATGTCGGCGTGCCGGGAGCGCAGCCACTCCCCCAGCGCCTTGGCCTGCGGATCGAAACGGGCCTGCGCGGCGACGCCCTCGCCGAGGATGCCCTCGACGACGAAGTTCAGGGCGCGCAGGTTCGGCAGTACGTGCCGGGTGACGGGCAGCTCGCGGGCCTCGGGGATCAGGTCGTGGAACCGCTCGACGGTCAGCTCGTGCGCGAGCCACCGCCAGGCCTCGTCGGTCCGCGCCCACACGCCGACGTTGGCGTTCCCGCCCTTGTCCCCGCTGCGGGCCCCGACGACCCGTCCGATCGGCGCCCGGACGGTCGGCCCCGGCGGCAGCGGCTCGGGGAGGGCGGGGTTCGGTACGGCGTCGAGGGGGGCCGTGTCCTGGGGCGGTTCCACGGTGATCCGGCGCCCGTCGTGGAGGACGGCCACATGGTCGACGTTCCCATGGGGCACGTACACATCCTCGAAGACCCCGTACGGGGAGCCCTTCCCCGGTGGCGCCACCACATGGAAACCGGGGTAACTCGCCAGCGCCAGCTCAATGGCGGCCCCGCTGAGCACCCGCCCCACCTTCTGCTGGTCCGGGTCCCGTACGACGAGACGCAGCAGCGCGCTCGCGGTCTCCTCGGTGCCGGCGTCGGGCTTGTCGGTGCGGGCGAGGTCCCAGCGCACCTCCGCGGGCGGGGACGTGGCGAGGGCGTCGGCCATCTGCTCGCGGACCAGGGCGGCCTTGGCCTCGATGTCGAGCCCGGTGAGGACGAAGACGACCTCGTTGCGGAACCCGCCGAGCCGGTTGCGGCCGACCTTGAGCGTGGGCGGCGGGGCCTCCCCGCGCACCCCTTCGATCCGCACCCGGTCGGGCCCGTCCTGGGTGAGCCTGACGGTGTCCAGCCGCGCGGTGACGTCCGGCCCGGCGTACCGGGCGCCGCCCGTCTCGTACAGCAGTTGCGCGGTGACCGTGCCGACGTCGACGACACCGCCGGTGCCGGGGTGCTTGGTGACGACGCCGGAACCGTCGGGGTGGATCTCGGCGAGCGGGAAGCCGGGCTTCAGCAGCTCGCGCGGGTCGTGCTCGGCGAAGAAGGCGTAGTTGCCGCCGGTGGCCTGCGTCCCGCACTCCAGCACATGCCCGGCGACCACGGCTCCCGCGAGCCGGTCGTGATCCGTCGGTTTCCAGCCGAAGTGCGCGGCCGCGGGCCCGGTGACCAGGGCGGCGTCGGTGACCCGCCCGGTGACGACCACGTCGGCGCCGGCCCGCAGGCACTCGGCGATGCCGAAGCCGCCGAGGTAGGCGTGCGCGGCGAGGATGCCGGGGTGGCGGGCGGTGAGGTCGTCGCCCTCGACGTGGGCGACGCGGAGGGGGATGCCGAGGCGGTCCGCCAACTCCCGTACGGCTTGGGCGAGGCCGGCCGGATTGAGCCCGCCCGCGTTGGTGACGATCCGGACGCCCTTCTCGTGGGCGAGGCCCAGGGTGTCCTCGAGCTGGCGCAGAAACGTGCGGGCGTACCCGGCGGAAGGGTCCTTCAGCCGGTCGCGGGCCAGGATCAGCATGGTCAGCTCGGCGAGGTAGTCGCCGGTGAGGACGTCCAGGTCGCCGCCGGTGAGCATCTCGCGCAGGGCGTCGGAGCGGTCGCCGTAGAAGCCGGAGAAGTTGCCGATGCGCAGGGGTTCCTCGGTCACCGCGCGCCGTCTCCCTCGGGCTCGTTCCCCTCGGGCTCGTTCCCCTCGGGCTCGTTCCCCTTGGGCTCGCGCCCGCCGCCGGGCGGCCCGGCGAAGGCCTGCGCGATGTCCAGCCAGCGGTCGGCGTCGGGCCCGTCGGCGATGAGGTCCAGGTCGGCACGGTGGGCGCGCTGGGTGACGAGGAGGCAGAAGTCGAGGGCGGGGCCGGTGACGCGCTGGGGAGCGTCCTCGGGGCCGTACGCCCACACGTCGTCGCCGTCCGGCGCGGTGAGTTCGACGCGGAACGGGTCGGCGGGCGGGGTGAGGCCGTGCACGCCGTAGGCGAAGTCGCGGGTGCGGACGCCGAGCCAGGCGATGTGGCGGAGGCGGGCGGTGGGGGCGCGGGTCACGCCGAGCGTGTCGGCGACGTCCTGGGCGTGCGCCCAGGTCTCCATCAGGCGGGCGGTGGCCACGGAGGCGGCGGACATCGGCGGCCCGAACCAGGGGAACCGCGCCCCGTCCGGCGCCTCCCGCAGCGCCTTCTCCAGCGCCGCCCTCCCCTCCCGCCAGCGGGCGAGCAGCGCGGCGGGCTCGGCACGGGCGTACTCCTCCGCGCCGTCGTCGACGTACGTGTACGGGGCGGCGAGGGCCTGCTCGACGAGCGCGCGGAAGCCGTCCGGGTCGGTGACGGCGGTCAGGGCGTAGTGGTCGGTCCAGGCGAGGTGCCCGATCTGGTGGGCGACGGTCCATCCTGCGGCGGGTGTGGACAACGCCCACCGCTCCGGCTCCAGCCCGGCCACCAGCCGGTCGAGCTCCTCACTCTCCTCACGCAGATCGTCGATCACAGGCGTCGGATCGGACACGAGTCGCTCCCCTCGGGGCACGGACACGGCGGTGTGCGGCGTGGTTGGGGGGAGCATGGCAGGGGACCAGAAAACAAGCAAGCGTGCTTGCATGTCTTTTTCTCCGGGCCAATCCGGCAGTGACTATTAGATTGCGCTAATATTCCGTGGCAGAACTCTACGAGCTGCCCTTCTTCGAAGACGTGCTGGACTGGATCAAGACGCTCGCCAAGGAGGACCCCGAAAGTCACCTGCACGTCATAGCCACCCCGGAGCGGCTGCAGAGGTGGGTCCGGCGCTGCGACGTCCGACAGTCGGTGCGATCGAGAGGAGCCGCTACCGGAACATGCGAGAGTCACGCCCGCGCAGCGGCACAGCGGTAAGCATCAGGATGCTGTTCGTGTTCGACCCCGAGCGGCGGGCGATCTTCTTGGTCGCCGGCAACAAAACCGCCCGGCGACAGTGGGCGGACTGGTACCCGCGAGCGGTCAAAGAGGCGGACGACAGATACACGGCCTACCTTGAGGCGCTGGAGCAGGAGAAAAGGAAAGGGCAGGACGGATGAACCTTGGCTCCATGGACGACCTGACGGCCGACATCACTCCCGACAAGCGTGAGCGGATCGACGCCATCAAGGCGGAGATGATCGACGCGGAGCGAGGGCACGAGTTGGCCTCACTCAGGAAGGCACAGGGCCTTACCCAGACCCAGGTGGCCAAGGCGATGGGGGTCACCCAGGGCCGGGTCAGTCAGATCGAGCGGGGCGCGGCTCGCCTCGACACTTCGACGATGGCGGCGTACCTGCACGCCATCGGCGGCGAGCTGACGATAACGGCCACGGTCGGCAACCTCTCGGTACGCCTCTAGGGCACGCCGTTTCACCGACCGGCCTTCTTCACCTTCCCCCGCCCCACCTGCGTCCGCACCGCCCCCATGCTCGCCCCGATGACCAGAGCGATGGCGGCGGCCTCCGTCGCGGCGAGGGCCTGGTCGAGGACGAGGAAGCCGGCGGTGGCCGCGAGGGCGGGTTCCAGGCTCATCATGACCGCGAACGTCGACGCGGGCAGGTGGCGCAGCGCGAGGAGTTCGAGGGTGTACGGCAGGACGGACGACAGGACCGCGACCGCCGCGCCCAGCGCGAACGTCGTCGGGTTCAGCAGCTTCGTGCCGGACTCCAGCACGCCCAGCGGCAGGAACAGCAGCGCCGCCACCGCCATGGCGAGCGCGAGTCCGTCGGCCTGCGGGAAGCGGCGCCCGGTCCGCGCGCTGAAGACGATGTACGCCGCCCACATGGCGCCTGCGGCCAGGGCGAACGCGACGCCCACCGGGTCGAGGCCGCTGAAGCCTCCGCCGCCGAGGAGGAACACGCCGGCGAGGGCGAGCGCGGCCCACACGAGGTTGATCGCGCGCCGGGAGGCGAGCACGGAGAGGGTGAGCGGGCCGAGCACCTCCAGGGTGACCGCGGGGCCGAGCGGGATGCGGGCGACGGACTGGTAGAAGAGGCCGTTCATCGCGGCCATGGCGACACCGAAGACGATCACCGTGCCCCAGTCGGCGCGGGAGTGCCCGCGCAGCCGCGGCCGGCACAGCACCATCAGCACCACGGCCGCGACGAGGAGGCGGATCGTCACCACCCCGAGCGCGCCGACGCGCGACATCAGCGTCACGGCGAGCGCCCCGCCGAACTGCACGGAGATCCCGCCGGCCAGCACCAGTCCGACCGGCCCCAGGGTGCCGCGGCGGCCGCCCGGTGCGCCGGCCTGCGCGGGGGCCGGGTCGTGGACCTGTCCGGTAGCGGTGGGCGGGGTGGCGGCGCTGGGCGTGGTCACGGTGCCTTCCAGGGACGTAGGAGACGCGAGCGGTGCGAGTGAGGCGCGACTGCACCGAGTGTGCACCTCGGTGGACTCACGGGTCCAGCGTATTGGACTACGTCAGTACCGTGAAGTGTTTATATGCCTGACAATGCGACCGGTGTCCCGTCCGGGTCAACTCCGTCCACGGTGCGGACGTCCTACCCGGTACGGTTCCCCCTGGTGACACCCCGTCCGCCCCGTCCGCTCCCCCTTACGGCTGAGGTTCCGTGCGACGACTCCTGGTCCGTGTCTGGCGGCTGCTGCGTCCGCTGCAGAGCCGCATCGTGTGGCTGCTGCACGCCAAGTTCGTGGTCGGCGTGACGGGTGTGGTGCGCGACGACGAGGGACGGGTGCTGCTGCTGAAGCACCGGATGTGGCCGCCCGGGCGCCAGTGGGGCCTGCCGAGCGGCTTCGCGCGCAAGGGCGAGGACTTCCGGGCGACGGTGGTGCGCGAGGTCAAGGAGGAGACCGGCCTCGACGTGGAGGCCGGCCGCCTGGTCATGCTGAACAGCGGCTTCCGCACCCGTATGGAGGTGGCCTTCGAGGCCCGCCTCCTCGGCGGCGAACTGCGCCTGGACCCCATGGAGATCCTGGAGGCCCGCTGGTGCGAGCCGGACGCCCTCCCGGAGGGGGTCCAACCGGTGTGCCACCCGCTGGTCCGGGGCGAGACGACGCCCTGAGGGGCCGACGTACGCAGCGGCCGCCCCCGCGCAGGACCTACCGCACCTCGATCCCGAAGTCCTGCACCAGCTCCTCCAGCCCGCCCCGGTACCCCTTCCCGCCCAGGACGAAGTCCCAGTCGCCGTTGGCGCGGCGGCGGAAGGAGCCGAGGACCAGGGCCGTCTCGCCCGCGCGGCCGTCGGACACCTCGAGCTGTCCCAGCTCGGTCATGCCCGGGTCGAGGAGGCGGATGCGGGCGTCCGTGAAGCCCGCGAGGTCCGCGTCCGGGTTGATCTCCGGGTCGACGGCGGCCACCAGCACGAAGCGGTCGGCCTCGTCGGGCAGGCCGTCGAAGGCGACGCGGATCGCGGCCTTGTCGGGGGCGGTGGCGTCCAGGGCGCGGACGGCGCCGTCCGGGGTGCCGGGGTTGTTGAAGAAGACGAAGTGGTCGTCGCTGAGCACGCGGCTGCCGCGGCACACCAGCGCGCACACGTCCAGGGCGACACCGCCGGTCCAGCTCATGCCGAGGACGTTGTAGTCGTCGGGCAGCCGGTCCTCGTCCGGGTCCGCGGGACGGCCCGCGCTCCCCGTCGTCCCGTCGCCCAGCCGCCCCCGCAGCCCGTGCCGGTGGAGGAGGTCGACCAGTTCGGGGCCCGCGATGAGCTCAAGCGGCTTGCCGTTGGCGAAGGTGTGCGAGCCGGGGCCGAAGCCGGACGTCGTGACGAGGACGCCCTTGTTGGCGCCGGCGTCCTGCACGGTGCCGTAGAGGTCGCGTACGGCGGTGGGCGGGACCGTGTTCCGGTAGCGCTTCACCTGGACGACGATCTTGCCGCCCCGGATCGGCGCCGGGTCCAGCGCGTCGACGTCCACGCCGCCGTCGTTGGAACGCTGGGTGGTGACCGCCTGCATGCCCATGGCGCGGAACAGGTCGGCGACCAGGTTCTCGAAGGCCACCGGGTCCATCGCGAACAGGTCGGGGTCCTCGTCGCCGCCGTGCGCGACCACGCGGTTGCCGACGTCCTGCGGCCGCCTGCCCGGCCGTACGGGCGTGAGCTGATCGGGGCGGGCCGAGACCTGACCGCGCAGGGCGTCGGCGAAGCAGCTCTCCGGGTCCACCTGCGCCAGGTGCAGCTCCTGGAACGCGGCGCGCTCGGCCATGACGGTGGCGAGGTGGATGTGCCCGGGGCGGCCGGTCGTCGGGTCGTGGCCGTCGACGAAGCCGTTCAGCGCCACCGACTCCAGCGCGCCCTGCTCGTCCGCGGCGAACAGCTCGTGCAGCACGAGCAGCATGCACTGGGCCAGGACCTCCTTGTACAGGGCACGCCGCTGGCCCACGGGCCGGGGCGTCTCCTTGTCCTGGTCGACGCTCGCCATGTACCGGACCGATTTGGTCTCCGGCACCACGTCGTACGCGGGCAGTTCCCAGTCCAGGACGAGCTGTCCCGCCGCCGGGTCGTAGGCCGCGGCCACCTGGCGCGGGAACCCCTCCGGCCAGGCTGTCGAGGAGTACAGGGCGGCGGAGAAGTACTCGATCACCGCGTCGGGCTCGCGGCGGCGCACGCCCTCGACGGTGGCGGTGACCCCGGCGTTGTGCCGGCGCACCTCGGCCAGCTGGGCGTCGGCCCACTCCTGGTACTGCCGCTGATAGGCGGCGAGCTGCTGCTGCCGCTGCGCCTCGGCGGCCTGCGCCGCGTGCCAGTCCCGCTCGAACCGCGCCCGCGCCTCCGCCTGCGCCTGGGCCCTGCGGTTCGCGGTCCAGCCCCCGCCCTGGGGCTGGTAGTGCCGCGCGTCCGGCATACGCACGGGCTGCGCGAGCGGGCCCGGCGCGAACGGCTGCACGGTCTCCGCCCGCATCAGCGCCGAGGCCCGGAACGGCGCTGCCCGGCACCCCGCCGCGAGCAGCTCCCGCAACGACGCGACCTGCGCGTCCAGCTCCTCCGTACGCCGGAGCGCCTCCGCCTTCCGGTACTCACGGTGGTCCCGCTCGACGCGCCGCTGATGCGCCCGCGCCCGCTGCTCCTCCTGCCGGCGCCGCCTGGCGTCGGCCTCCTGCTGACGCTGCTGCTGCCGCTGCATCTCGGCCCAGACGCCGACAAATCCGGTGGAACGACGACTCATGCGCTGCGGGCCCTCCCCCAAAAGGCACTCCGGTTGTCCCCACAACCAGGTGTGACGCACGACTCTAACCAGCGACAGCTGCCCCGCACATCGACTTGACACAGGCCGTCGTCCGGAGCCCGGCGCGGCCGAAACAAAACCGGTGGCGGTCACCCGACCGCTTGTTAGGGTGCGCCCCGTGGCAGAGATCAGGCAGGTGCAAGTCACGTTCGACTGTGCGGAGCCCGAGCGGGTGGCCCGGTTCTGGTGCGAGGTGCTGGGGTACGCCGTCGTGCCGCCCAAGGGGTACGCCTCCTGGGAGGAGTTCAACCGGGAGCGGTTCCCCGACGGGGACGGCGCCTGGTGTTCGGCGAGCGATCCGACCGGCGCGGGGCCGCGGCTGTTCTTCCAGCGGGTGCCCGAGGGCAAGACCGTCAAGAACCGCGTCCACCTCGACGTCCGCGTGGGCACCGGGCTGACCGGTGAGGAGCGGCTCGCCGCGCTGGAGGCCGAGTGCGCCCGGCTCATCCCCCTCGGCGCCACCCGGCAGCGGCTCCTCTACGACGGCACCGACTCCTGCATCGTCATGCAGGACGTCGAGGGGAACGAGTTCTGCCTCGACTGAGGCATCCCCTCACGCCCCCTCGTCCAGCGCCTCCGCCAGGATCTCCGCCAGGTGGCGGCCCCGCACGCCGCCCAGCTGCTCCAGCTGCGTCCGGCACGAGAACCCGTCCGCCTGGACCACCGCGCCCTCCGCCGCCTCCCGTACGGCGGGCAGCAGCTGCTCCTCCGCGCAGGCCCGCGAAACCTCGAAGTGGCCCTCCTCGAAGCCGAAGTTGCCCGCCAGACCGCAGCAGCCTCCCGCCAGTTCGCCCGTGAGGCCCGCCGCCTCACGCAGCCTGCGGTCGGCGGCGTCGCCCAGCACCGCGTGCTGGTGGCAGTGGGTCTGGCCGGTGACCGGGCGGTTCACGGCGGGCGGGGTCCAGTCGGGGGCGTGCCGTTCCAGCGCCTCCGCGAACGTCAGGACGCGTGCCGCCAGCCGAGCAGCGCGCGGGTCGTCGTGCAGAAGCTCCGGGGCGTCCGTACGCAGCGCCGCCGCACAGCTCGGTTCCAGCACCACCAGCGGCGCGTCCGTCGCCAGGACCGGTTCCAGGAGGTCCAGGGTGCGGGTCAACACCGCGCGTGCCCGGTCCAGTTGACCTGTCGAGATGTACGTCAGGCCGCAGCAGACCCGCCCGCGCCGCGCCCTCAGCAGGGAAAAGGCAGAGCGTGAGCGCGCGTCGCCCACCCGGGCCCCGGACCCCGGCCGCAGCGTCGGCGGCAGCACCACCCGCATCCCCGCCGCCTCCAGGACGCGGACGGCCGCCCGGCCCACCGACGGCGACAGATGCTCGGTGAAGGTGTCCGGCCACAGCACCACCAGCGGGCCATCGCCCCCAGCGGGCCTCCGCCTCCGCCACCACCGGGTGAAGGGCTCCGTCGCCAGGCGCGGGATCTCCCGCTCCCCCGCGATCCCGCCCACCCTCTTCGCCGGCCGCGCGAGCACCCGCACCGACGCCAGCGCGTTCGCCGCTCCCGCCGTCCGGGTCCGGGACGCCCAGGACAGCCACACCGGCAGCCACCCCATCGCGTAATGCGCGGCCGGCCGGCGGCGGCCCTCGTAGTGGTGGTGCAGGAACTCCGCCTTGTACGTGGCCATGTCGACGCCCACCGGGCAGTCGGAGCGGCACCCCTTGCAGGACAGGCACAGGTCGAGCGCGTCCCGTACCTCCGTGGAGCGCCAGCCGTCCGTCACCACCTCGCCCGCGAGCATCTCGTGCAGCAGCCGGGCGCGCCCGCGCGTGGAGTGCTCCTCCTCGCCCGTCGCCCGGAACGACGGGCACATCACGGCGGACCCCGACACGGACGTCGTACGGCACTTGGCGACGCCCACGCAGCGCCGCACGGCGGCCGAGAAGTCGCCGGCGTCGGCGGGGTAGCCGAAGGCGACGTCGACCGGTTCGCGTGGGAGGGCGGTGAAGCGGAGGTCGGCGTCGAGGGGCGCGGGGCGGACCAGCATGCCGGGGTTGAGCAGGCCGTCCGGGTCCCACACGCCCTTGACCCGCTCGAAAAGGGCGACGGTCTCCTCCCCGTACATCCGCGGCAGCAGCTCCGCGCGCGCCTGCCCGTCGCCGTGCTCTCCGGAGAGGGAGCCGCCGTGGGCGACGACGAGGTCCGCCAGTTCCTCCGAGAAGCGCCGGAAGCGGGCGACGCCCGGCCCGGTCAGCAGGTCGAAGTCGATACGGACGTGGATGCAGCCGTCCCCGAAGTGCCCGTACGGGGTGCCGCGCAGGCCGTGCTCGGCGAGCAGCGCCCGGAAGTCCCGCAGATAGTCGCCGAGCCGGGCGGGCGGCACCGCGCAGTCCTCCCAGCCGGGCCACGCCTCGCTGCCGTCCGGCATCCGGGTGGCCGTCCCGCTGGCGTCCTCCCGGATGCGCCACAGGGTGCGCTGCCGGGCCGGGTCGGTGACGACCAGCGCGTCCACGACGTCCGCCGCCCGCACGATCGCCTCGGCGGCCGCGCGGGCCTCCGCCTCGGTGTCCCCGCCGGCCTCGACGAACAGCCACGCCCCACCGCGCGGCAGATCGGCCGCGGACGGCACCAGATCGGCCGCCATCCCCTCCACCGTCAGCGGCCCGTACGGCAGCAGCCCCGCCGCCGCCTGCGCGGCCCCGCTCTCGTCGGCGTACGCCAGCACGGCGAGCGCCCGCGCGCGGGGCGCCCGTACGAGGGTCAGCTCCGCCTCGGTGAGCACGGCAAGGGTGCCCTCCGAGCCGCAGAGGGAGCGGGCGACGTCGGCGCGGTTCTCCGGGAGCAGGGCGTCGACCGCGTACCCGGAGATACGGCGCGGCAGGTCGGGGAAGGCCGTGCGCAGGCGCGCCAACTCCCCGTCCACCAGCTCGCGCAGACCGACGGGCGCGCCCGCCCAGCCGGGTCCGGGGCGCAGCCGTTCGCCGCGGGCGGTGATCACCGACAGGGTGCGGACGTTGTCGGCGGTGGTGCCCCAGGCGACCGAGTGGGAGCCGCAGGAGTTGTTGCCGATCATGCCGCCGAGGGTGCAGCGGCCGTGCGTGGACGGGTCGGGGCCGAAGCGGAGTCCGTGCGGGGCGGCGGCCTCCTGGAGACGGTCGAGGACCAGACCGGGCTGCACGACGGCGGTGCCGGCGTCCGGGTCGAGGGACAGCAGGCGGTTCATGTGGCGTGTGAAGTCGAGCACGATGCCGGTGCCGGTCGCCTGTCCCGCGATCGACGTTCCGCCGCCGCGCGGCACCACGGGCACCCCGCGCTCCCGGCACACCGCCAGCGTCGCCGCGACGTCGTCGGCGTCCCGGGGCGCGACCACGCCGAGCGGAATCCGGCGGTAGTTGGAGGCGTCCATCGTGGTCAGGGCCCGCGCGGTGACGCCGAGGTCCACCTCGCCGCGTACCGCCTCGCGCAGCGCCGCCGCCAGTTCCCGCTGATCCGTCATGCCCTCAGGATGCCTCCGCGGGGTCGCGGCGCGGGCGGCGGCACACCCTCCGCGGGACCGGGCCGGGACGCGCGGCCCGGACTGTTTAACCAAAAACGGAAGCAGAATCTTCCCAACCCGATCACGAACTCCCATATAGTGACGGCGAGTTGCGCGCCGTTGCCGGACCTCGTTCGCAAACTGACCCCTTGCGGCATCAGAAGTCCGGCGTCCATCGAACGGCCCGAGGGCCGCGCAGCCACGACGGTGCACGCCCGCGGACCCGACCGAGGACCTGACCGAGGACCTGACTGATGACCTCCCCCCTGCTCCCCGGCGACCGCCCCACCGCCCGCAGCCTGCTGCCCGCCCCCGTGCTCACCGCCGCGTTCTGCGCGGTCGCCGTCGTGGCCTCGTTCGTCGTGTTCCCGCCGGAGGCGTTCGGCGCGGTCCTGGTGACCGGCGTGGTCGCGTCCGTGCTGCTGTGCGCCGCCGTCACGGCCGCCGCGTACGCCCGTCTGTCCGCGCGCGCCGCCCGGGAGCGGCTGGAGGCCGTCACCCAGGACGTCGGACGGCTGCTCCAGGAGCGGTCCCGGCTGACCGAGGACGCCCGCCGCCGGCACGAGCTGCTGACCGGCGAACTCACCCGCGAGCGCGCCCGGTTGTCCGCCGAGCTGGACCAGGAGCGGGCCCATCTCGCCGAGGCGCTGGCCGACGAGCGCGACCGGCTCGCCGAGCAGCACGCGGCCGAGCTGGCCCGGCTGGCGCAGGAGAGGGCCGAGGAGCGCACCCGGGCCGACGACGCGCACACGGCGGAGCTGGCCCGGGCCGCGGAACGGCACACCGCCGAACTGGACCGGCTCACCGTCCAGCACGCCGGCGAACTCGCCAAGCTCACCGAGGAGCACACCGAGGAGCGCGAACGGCTGGAGGAGGAGCGCGACCGCCTGGCGCGCGAGCGGATCCGCCTCGCCGGGGAGAACGCGCGGATCACCACCCGGCTGCGGGAGGCCGAGGGCGCCCGCGCGTCCGCCCTCGCCGCCACCGCCAACGCGGCCGGACGGATGCAGGCGCTGGCCACCGGCATGCTCGCCGACCTGCGCGCGATGGAGGAGAAGCACCACGACGAGGAGGTCCTCGCCGACCTGCTCCACCTCGACCACCGCACCGCCCAGGCGGGCCGTCTCGCCGACTCCGTCGCCGTCCTCACCGGCGCCCGCTCCGGCCGTCGCTGGGCCCGCCCCATCCCGATGGAGTCGATCCTGCGCGGCGCGATGGGCCGCATCGCCGGCTACCAGCGGGTCCGCGTCCACTCCGCCAGCGACACCTCCGTCGCGGGGCACGCCGCCGAGGGCGTGATGCACGCGCTCGCCGAACTCCTCGACAACGCCGCGAACTTCTCGCCGCCGACCGCCGAGGTCCACGTCTACGTGGAGGAGGTCCCGGCCGGTGTCATCGTGTCCGTCGAGGACAGCGGCCTGGTGATGGGCGAGGCGCAGCTGCGGCGCGCCGAGCGGGCCGTCACCGGCGAGTCCACCGAGCTGGGCGGCCTCACCGGCACCCGGCTGGGTCTCGCGGTCGTCGGCCGGCTGGCGAGGCGGTACGGGCTGCGGGTGTCGTACCGGCCCTCCGCGCGCGGCGGCACGGGCGTACTGGTGCTGCTGCCGCAGGACATCCTCGTACCGGCGGACGCGGCGCCCCTGCGGCCGGTCACGGAACCGGCGGTGAACGGGGCGGCCGCCCGCACCCTCACGGCGGCGGTGAAGCCGGCGGACGCGAAGGAGCGGGAGGCCTCCACCGGGGTGCCGTCCGCCGCGAAAGCCGCGATGCCGTCCGGCACGAGCGACGCGGAGCCCGACGCCCCGACGGGCCCCTCCGGCACGCGCGGCGCGGAGTCGTCCGGCACGGAGGACGACCAGCCGTCCGCCGCCGAGGACAAGGCGCCGGCCGCCGAGGACGCGCCCCTGGTCCTCCCCCAGCGCCGCTCCGTGACCCGCGAGGCCACCGAGCCCGAGCCCCGCCACGGCGCCACCGGTGACACCGCCGCCTCCCCCGCCTCCCCGGAGACGGAGCGCCCTGCCACCTCCGCCCGCGCCGCCGTCCTCCCCGCCCCCTCCTACGCCGCCGCCCGTTCCGGCGGCGACGTGGACGCCGACCCGGTGCCGGCCCACGCCTCCGCGTCCGGCGACGGCGACGCGCCGCCCCTGGTGCTGCCCCGCCGGCGCCGTGGCCGCACCCTCGCCGAGGCGGAGCGCCGGGCGGGCGCGAGCAGCCGTGGAGCGGAGTCCCGGCCCGCGCCCACGGCCGAGGAGACCCGCGCCCGCACCGCCCGTTTCAGCAGCTTCCGCCAGGCCGTGCGGACCCCCACCCCGGACGACACGGCCGACCCCGACGCGGGCGTCCCCCCGGCCCGCGAGACCACCCCCGACCCCGAGACCGCACCTCAGCCCACCCCCGTGACTCCGGAAGGCGACACCACCTCATGACCGGCACGACCACCGCGGACGAGAAGCTCACCTGGCTCATCGAGGGCCTGTTGGAGCGCACGCCGGGCGCGCGGCACGCGCTCGTGCTGTCCCGTGACGGCCTGAAACTGTGCCGCACGACCGAGCTCTCCAACGACCAGGCCGACCAGCTCGCCGCCATCGCGGCCGGCATCCAGTCGCTGTCGCACGGCGCGTCCGTCGAGTTCGGCGACGGCACCGGCGGGGTGCGCTCGGCGATGACCGAGTTCTACGGCGGCGTGCTGTTCATCGTGGAGGCCGGCCAGGGCGCGCACCTGGCCGTCGTCACCACGGAGGACGCGGACGCCGGGCTCGTCGGGCACAACATGAGCGAGCTGGTGGAGCAGCTCGGCGAGCACCTGACCGCGCTGCCGCGCAGCTCATGAGCCGGCCCGGCAGGGACGACGCGCCCGACCGGCTGTACACCCTCACCGGGGGGCGCAGCCGGTCCGGGCCGGACAACCCGTTCGACCTGGTGACCCTGGTCGTCGCCGAGTGCGACCCGGTGCCCGGCATGCAGTCGGAGCACGCGGCGATCCTGCGGCTCACCGGACGGCCCACCGCGGTCGTGGAGATCGCGGCCGAGCTGAAGCTGCCGGTGAGCATCACCCGGATCCTCCTGTCCGACCTCCTCGCGGCGGGCCGGGTCAGCGCCCGTCACCCCCGCAACGCCGCCGTACCCGACCCCGACATCCTGGAGCAGGTGCTCGTTGGACTCCGCAACCTCTGAGACGCCGGTGGCGTCCGAGACGCGCACCCCGCTGGGCGCGTCGGCCGACAACGGCCTGAAGATCGTGGTCGTGGGCGGCTTCGGCGCCGGCAAGACGACGATGGTCCGCTCCGTGAGCGAGATCCGTCCCCTCAACACCGAGGAGACGATGACCCAGGCCGGCGAGGGCGTCGACGACCTCAAAGGGGTGCGCGGCAAGACCGCGACCACCGTCGCCTTCGACTTCGGCCGCATCACGCTCGACGAGCGCAACGTGCTGTACCTGTTCGGCGCGCCGGGGCAGGAGCGGTTCTGGTTCCTGTGGGACCGGCTGTTCTCCGGCACGCTCGGCGCGGTGGTGCTGGTCGACACCCGGCGCATCGACGACTCCTGGTACGCCATCGACCGGCTGGAGCGGCACGGCACGCCGTTCATCGTGGCCTGCAACGACTTCGGCGGGCCCACGTTCACCCCGCAGCAGGTCCGCGAGGCGCTCGACCTGGACCCGCACGTGCCGCTGGTGAACTGCGACGCGCGGTCCCGCGAGTCCAGCAAGATCGTGCTGATCACGCTGGTGGAGCACCTCAAGGAGCTGTACGCCGATCAGGCCCGAGCCCCCCGTCAGGAGCTGGTGTGAGTCCCGCCTCCGTCCCCGACGCCGTCCCGTTCAGCGGCCCCCTGCTGCAGGACGACCCGGCCCGCGTCTACCGCGAGCTGCGCCGTGAGCACGGCAGCGTGGTGCCGGTCGTGCTCGACGGCGACGCGCCCGCCTGGCTGGTCCTCGGCTACCGCGAGCTGCACCAGGTCACCGGCGACCCGGTGCTGTTCAGCCGGGACTCCGAGCTGTGGAACCAGTGGGAGGACATCCCCGACGACTGGCCGCTGCTGCCGATGATCGGCCGCCGTCAGCCGTCCATCCTCTACACCGTCGGCGAGCGGCACCGGGAGCGGGCCGCGATGCTGGGGAACGCGCTGGAGGCGGTCGACCCGACCGAACTGCGCGGCCACTCCGAGCGGTTCGCGGACGAGCTGATCGACGCGATCTGCCCGCGCGGGTCCGCGGACGTCATCGGCGAGTTCGCGATGCTGCTTCCGGTGCGGGTGCTGGCCCGCCTGTACGGGTTCCCCGACGACAAGGGTCCGGCGCTGGTCACCGCGCTCAACGACATGATCGACGGGCGGGAGCGGGCGCTCGCCGGTCAGACGCACCTGTTCACGTCGATGACGGAGCTCGTGGCCCAGCGGCGCAAGGAGCCCGCTCAGGACGTCGCCTCCCGGATGCTCGCCGACACCTCGGGCTTCACGGACGAGGAGATCGTCCAGGACCTGATGGTGATGATGGCGGCCGGGCACCAGCCGACCGCCGACTGGATCGGCAACTCGCTGCATCTGATGCTCACCGACTCCCGGTTCGCGGCCTCGCTGTTCGGCGGCCGCAACAGCATCGCCGAGGCGATGAACGAGGTGCTGTGGGAGGACACCCCGACGCAGAACGTGGCGGCGCGGTGGGCGTCGCGCGACACGCAGCTCGGCGGGCGCCGCATCCGGGCCGGCGACATGGTGCTGCTGGGCCTCCAGGGCGCCAACTCCGATCCGCAGGTGCGCACCGACGGCTCGCTCACCGGCGGCAACAGCGCGCACTTCTCCTTCGGTCACGGGGAGCACCGCTGCCCGTTCCCGGCGCAGGAGATCGCCGAGGTGATCGCCCGGACCGGCATCGAGGTGGTCCTGGACCGGCTGCCGGACATCGACCTGGCCGTGCCGGCCACCTCCCTGACCCGCCGCCCGTCGCCCTGGCTGCGCGGCCTGTCCGAGCTCCCGGTCACCTTCACACCCACCCCCGCCCTTGGAGGCTCGCTCGCATGACGGCTGGTACGGACCTCACCGCGACGGACACCGAAGAGACCCGCATCCCCCTCGACCCGTTCGTCTCCGACCTGGACGCCGAGAGCGCCGCGCTGCGGGCCGCGGGGCCGCTGGCCGCCGTGACCCTGCCGGGCGGTGTGGACGTGTGGGCGGTGACGCATCACGCCGAGGCGAAGAAGCTGCTGACCGACCCGCGGCTGGTGAAGGACATCAACGTCTGGGGCGCCTGGCGGCGCGGGGAGATAGCCCCGGACTGGCCGCTGATCGGGCTGGCGAACCCGCCCCGCTCGATGCTCACCGTGGACGGCGCCGACCACCGGCGGCTGCGCACCCTGGTCGCCCAGGCGCTCACCCCCAGACGGGTGGAGCGGATGCGGGACCGGATCACGGAACTGACGGAGACCCTGCTCGACCAGGTGGCCGCGCAGCCCGGCGACAGCGTGGACCTGAAGGCGGTGTTCGCCTACCCCCTGCCGATGTACGTGATCGCCGACCTGATGGGGCTGGCGGAGGAGCGGCTGCCGCGGCTGAAGGAGCTGTTCGAGAAGTTCTTCTCCACGCAGACCCCGCCGGAGGAGGTCGTCGCCACGCTGACCGAGCTGGCCGGGATCATGGCCGAGACGGTCGCGGCCAAGCGGGAGAACCCGGGCGACGACCTGACATCGGCGCTGATCCAGGCGTCGGAGGACGGTGACCGGCTCACGGACGAGGAGATCGTCGCCACGCTCCAGCTGATGGTGGCGGCCGGGCACGAGACCACGATCTCGCTGATCGTCAACGCGGTGGTCAGCCTCTCCACCCATCCGGACCAGCGGGAGCTGGTGCTGTCCGGGCAGGCGGACTGGTCGGCCGTGGTCGAGGAGACGCTGCGCTGGTCCACGCCGACCTCGCACGTGCTGATCCGCTTCGCCACCGAGGACGTGCCCGTCGGGGACAAGGTGCTGCCCGCCGGGGACGCGCTGATCGTGTCGTACGCGGCGATCGGGCGGGACGAGCAGGCGCACGGGCCGACGGCCGGCGTCTTCGACATCACCCGGGAGAGCCCCAACCGGCACATCTCCTTCGGGCACGGCCCGCACGTCTGCCCCGGCGCCGCGCTGTCCCGCCTCGAGGCGGGCGTCGCCCTGCCGGCGCTGTACGCGCGCTTCCCGAAGCTGGACCTGGCGGTCCCGGCGGGTGAGCTGCGCAACAAGCCGGTGGTGACCCAGAACGACCTGTACGAGCTGCCGGTGACGCTCGGCGGGTGAGAGACGCGGGTGGCGGACGGCCCTCCCCCCGGACCGTCCGCCACCCGTCCCGGTGACCTGTCTCAGCGACGCGTCTCAGCGGACGGACGAGATTGCGCCCGTGTTTCCCTCAGCCGTTAGGCTCCGGTCGTGGCTGAGATCCGGATTCCTGCTGACATCAAGCCCGCCGACGGTCGTTTCGGTGCGGGTCCCTCCAAGGTGCGGACGGAAGCGCTGGACGCGCTGGCCGCGACCAGCACGTCCCTGCTGGGCACCTCCCACCGCCAGGCGCCGGTGAAGAACCTGGTCGGCCAGGTGCGCGAGGGCATCCGCGAGCTGTTCCAGCTCCCCGACGGCTACGAGGTGGTCCTCGGCAACGGCGGGTCCACCGCGTTCTGGGACATCGCGACCCACGGCCTGATCGAGAACAAGTCGCAGCACCTCAGCTTCGGCGAGTTCAGCTCCAAGTTCGCCAAGGCCGCCAAGCTCGCCCCGTGGCTGGCCGACCCGGACGTCATCTCCGCCGACCCGGGCACGCACCCGGAGGCGGTCGCCGCGGCGGGCGTCGACGTGTACGCCCTCACCCACAACGAGACCTCCACCGGCGTCGCCATGCCGATCAAGCGCGTCGCCGGCGCCGACGAGGGCGCGCTGGTCCTGGTGGACGCCACCTCCGGCGCGGGCGGCCTGCCGGTCGACGTCGCCGAGACGGACGTCTACTACTTCGCCCCCCAGAAGTCCTTCGCCTCCGACGGCGGCCTGTGGATCGGCGTGTTCTCCCCGGCCGCGATCGAGCGCGCCGAGCGGATCCACGCGAGCGGCCGGCACGTCCCGGAGTTCTTCTCCCTGCCGACGGCGATCGACAACTCCCGCAAGAACCAGACGTACAACACCCCGGCGCTCGCCACCCTGTTCCTGCTGAACCAGCAGCTGGAGTGGATCAACGGCCAGGGCGGCCTGGACTGGGCGGTCCGCCGCACCGCGACCTCCGCCCGCACGCTGTACGGCTGGGCCGAGGACATCAAGTACGCCAACCCGTTCGTCACCGACCCTGCGAAGCGCTCGGCCGTCATCGGCACGATCGACTTCACCGACGAGGTCGACGCGTCCGCCGTCGCCAAGGTCCTCCGCGCCAACGGCATCGTCGACACCGAGCCGTACCGCAAGCTGGGCCGCAACCAGCTCCGCGTCGCGATGTTCCCGGCGATCGACCCGGCGGACGTCGAGGCCCTGACCAAGTGCGTCGACTACGTGATCGAGCAGCTGTAATCCCGCTGACGTGAGAAGGGCGCCCGGTGATGATCCACCGGGCGCCCTTCGTCGTCCTCGGCGCACCGCGAGCCCCGTTCAGCCCCTGCGCCGGCGCCTGCTCAGTCCGAACAGGGCCGCGACCACCAGGGCGACCGCCAGCGCTCCTCCGACCTTCACGGTGCCGCCGTCCCCGGAGGCGCCGCCGTCCGCGCGGGAGCCGGAGCCGCCGCTGGAGCCGGAGCCGCCGTCCTCGTCCGCGCCGGGAGCCGGACGGCTCACCACCCCGCTCCGCTCCCCCTCGCTGCCGAACAGCAGCCGCGAGCCGTCGGCCGAGTACGTCACCGACTCGCCCTGCCCCTGGAGCGGCACGCTCAGCCTCCCCTTGCGCTGCAGCCTGCCGCCGTTCCAGGCGTAGTGGATGCCGCCGAAGTAGCCGCGCACCGCGAGGTCCTGGCCGTCCGGGGAGAGCGCGGCGTCGGTGGTCCACAGCTCGACGGGGGCGATGGGCCTGAAGACGTTGTCGCCCTCCGGTGAGAGCTTCGCCGGGCCCTCGTAGAGGTGCCCGCCGTCCTCGTGCTTGTCGATGAGGTACACCCGCCCGGTCTTCGGGTGGACGACCATCGCCTCGGCGTCGCGCGGGCCGTCGGAGTACTTCACGACGTACTGCGTGGCCTGGACGGTCGCGTCCTGGAGCCGCTGCGGCTCGGGGAGTTCGTAGATCCACACGTACGGCCAGGTGCCGCCGAGGTTGTCGCCGGTGTCGGCGACGAAGAGGCGGTTGCCGGGGCCGACGGAGATCGCCTCGACGTCCCGGGGCGTGCCGATGCCGGTGAGGGTGAGACGGGCGACGGTGTCGCCGGTGCCGCTGTCGACGGCGTAGAGGTAGGGGCCGTCGTCGCTGTCGTTGTGGGTCCAGTAGACGCCCGGGTGCTGCCGGGAGGCGGCCAGCCCGCTGGACTCGGTGATGCGCGGGTCGTTGATCGTGAACCCCTCGTCCCCGTCGTCGTTGTCGGCGGCGGAGGCGGGCACGGCGAGCGCGGCCGTCAGCAGGGTCGCGGCGAGCAGGGCGAAGGGTCTGCGCATGAGCCAAGACTGCCATCAGCGCGGGCCCCCCGGGTGCGGGTGTCAGGGCTCACATCGCGTCGAACGCGCTGATCCACCATGATGATCGGGTGCTCAGGTTCATGCCCGTAGGTGACTCGATGACGATCGGGAGCGCGGGTGAACACACCTGGCGCTACCGCCTGTGGCAGCACCTGTGCGCCGCGTACGGCGGCCCCTTCACGCTGGTCGGCCCGCGCGAGACACTGCACGACCCGTCCACGGACGAGCCCACCTCGTACGCGTACGCCGACCCGGACTTCCCCCGGGCGCACCTGGCCGGCTGGGGCGAGGGCTGGTGCCACATGGCGCCGCTGATCGGCGACGCGGTGCGGTCCTGCCGGGCGGACGTGCTGCTGGTGTCGCTGGGCCTGATCGACCTGGGCTTCTACACCAACGCCGAGCAGACCGCTGACAACGTGCGCGCGTTCGTCGCCGAGGCGCGCGCGGCCCGCCCGAAGGTGCGGATGGCGGTGATGCCGGTGGTCCGCAACATCCGGGTGGACGCGGACGAGACCTTCGCGGGGCAGGTCGACCGGTTCAACACGCTGCTGGGCGAGACGGTCGCCGACCTGGACACCGCGGCCTCCCCACTGCTGCTCGTCCCGCCGCCCGCGACGTACGACTTCCACGTCGACACCTACGACGGCACGCACCCCAACGAGAGCGGCGAGCACAAGATCGCGGGGGCGTTCGCCGAGGCGATGTGGCAGGAGTGGTCGCTGGGCGGGCCGTACAAGGCGGCCTGACCGTCCCCGACCGGACCGCTTCCGACGCCTGGCGCGTGAAGCGCTTGCATGGAGCGCACTCCAACACGTTGGCTGGACGTCCATGAGGTACACGCAGCTCGGACGCACAGGACTCAAGGTCAGCCGGCTCGTCCTCGGGACGATGAACTTCGGTCCGCAGACCGACGAGGCCGACAGCCACGCCATCATGGACGCGGCCCTCGACGCCGGCATCAACTTCTTCGACACCGCCAACGTCTACGGCTGGGGTGAGAACAAGGGCCGTACCGAGGAGATCATCGGCAGCTGGTTCGCCCAGGGCGGCGGCCGCCGCGACAAGGTCGTCCTCGCGACCAAGGTGTACGGCAACATGGGCGCGGACGGCGCGGCGTGGCCCAACCACGACAAGCTGTCCGCGGTGAACATCCGGCGCGCGGTGGACGCCTCGCTGAAGCGCCTGGGGACCGACCACATCGACCTGTACCAGTTCCATCACATCGACCGGGCCACCCCGTTCGACGAGATCTGGCAGGCGGTCGACGTCCTGGTCCAGCAGGGCAAGATCCTCTACGCCGGCTCGTCGAACTTCCCCGGCTACAAGATCGCCCAGGCCAACGAGACCGCCGCCCGGCGCGGCGGCACCATCGGCCTGGTCAGCGAGCAGTGCCTGTACAACCTCGCCGAGCGGCGCGCGGAGATGGAGGTGATCCCGGCCGCGCAGGAGTACGGGCTCGGGGTCATCCCCTGGTCGCCGCTGCACGGCGGTCTGCTCGGCGGGGTCATCAAGAAGGAGGCCCAGGGCGGCCGCCGCGCCTCCGGGCGGGCCGCGGACACCCTGGCGGACCCGGCGGCGCGCAAGCAGATCCAGGCGTACGAGGACCTGCTGGAGAAGCACGGCGTGGAGCCGGGCGAGGCGGCGCTGGCCTGGCTGCTCACGCGTCCTGGGGTGACCGGGCCGATCGTCGGCCCGCGCACGCGTGAGCAGCTCGACTCGGCGCTGCGCGCGCTGGAGCTGGAGCTGAGCGAGGAACTGCTGGCCTCGCTGGACGAGATCTTCCCGGGCCCGGGTCCGTCCCCGGAGGCCTTCGCCTGGTGACGGCGGACAGGCCGTGACGGCCCGGCGGCGGCGCTACCTCCCGAGCGCCGCCGCCAGGGCCACCACGACGAACATCAGCACGAGCGCACCGGCCATGATCCGGTTCCGGGTCTTCGGGTCCACGCCGTCGAGCCTAACCGGCCGCGCCGAGTGCCCGGCGGGCGACCGCCTCGTAACGGGGCTGCTCGCCCGGAACGCCCGACCTGGGCAGGTGGCTGCGCACC
Organism: Streptomyces cellulosae; assembly: GCA_014655195.1. Classification (GTDB taxonomy): domain Bacteria; phylum Actinomycetota; class Actinomycetes; order Streptomycetales; family Streptomycetaceae; genus Streptomyces; species Streptomyces cellulosae. Next base: position 315,289 of record BNBH01000001.1, read on the forward strand.
AGCACCAGCTCCTCCACGATCCAGGTGCGGCTGCGGAAGTCGTCCAGCGCCGCGAGGTACGGCCGTACGTCCACGGCGTCGCGGCTGCGCGCCACGGTCAGGTGGGCCTTGTAGCGCCGGTGCTCGTCCATCTCGATGCCCGCCTTGCGCCCGGCCGCCTCGGAGCGCTCGGCCAGCAGCCGCATGGTGTGCAGGTCGCCCGACGCCCCGGTCCACAGCGCGCGCCCCCGGCCGAACTGGCCGCCGCCGGACAGCGCCAGCGGGAACGGCTCGGTCCGCGCCGCGGCCCGGCCCAGCCGGGCGGTCAGCTCGGGCACGGTGTCGTCGTCCACCTCGCCGTAGAACGCGAGCGTGAAGTGCCACCCGGCCCGCTCGGTCCAACGCAGCCCGTCACCCCCGCCCAGCGCCCGCAACCCGCCCACCTCGGCGTCCAGCGCCCCGATCACGTCCTCGGGCGGCAGCACGGCGGCGAAGAGTCTCATGCCTCCAGTGTCCCGCGTGCCCCGGTCACCGTGCGTATCGTTGTTCTGCGCGGCTGTACGGATCGAGCGTCGGCCGGGGAGGAGCGCCACGATGACCGTCCTCGAAGACAGGATCGAGACGGCCGAGAGCGGCGATGAGCTCACGCTCGACATGATGTTCGAGTGGCTGGAGAAGACGCCCGTCCCCGAGGGTTACAAGGCGGAGATCGTCGGGGGGCACATCTTCATGACGCCGCAGCGGGACACTCACTGGGACATCATCGCGGACATCTACGATCAACTGCGTGCGAAGTACCCGCGCAAGCGCCTGAAGTCCGACGTCCGCATCGATTACCCGGGGCACCTCAACGGCTTCGCCTCCGACGTGACCCTGCTGGCCGAGGGCGCCACCCAGAACAGCAAGGGACGGTGGCGTTGCGAGGATGTCAGTCTTCATCGCCGAAGTGATCTCACGGAGGACCGCGGACAACGACTACGGGCCGAAGGCGGACAACGACTACGGGCCGAAGAAGGACGCATACGCCGCAGCCGGTGTGCCCGTGTACCTGATCGTCGATCCGTACACCGGCGAGTGGCACCTGCACACGCTGCCGAAGGACGGGAAGTACCACGGAAGCGTGTGCTTCGACTTCGGCATCGACATCGACCTGACCAGGACGGCCGTCGACCTCATCCTCCGAACCGACGACTTCCCCCGCGGCTGATGACGGGCCGGGGCCCGGCGGCTCATGCCGCCGGGGCCAGGGCCTTCGGGTGGTCGCGGGGGACGAAGCGGACGACCGGGCGGCCGTGGTGCCAGTGGACCGCGAGGCGGAGGCCGCCCGCGCGGGCCAGGATCAGGCCGATGACGGCGGCCGCGGTCATCGCGATCGCGCCGCCGGCCGCGAAGCCGACGCGGGCGCCGTAGGTGTCGGTGACCCAGCCGACGATCGGCGCGCCGACGGGGGCGCCGCCGAGGAACACCATCATGTACAGGGCCATGACGCGGCCCCGCACCGACGGGTCGGTGGACATCTGCAGGCTGGTGTTGGTGGTGACGTTGACCGTCATCGACACCAGGCCCAGCGGCACCATGATCAGCGCGAACATCCACAGCTCGGGCGACGCGGCGGCGAGGATCTCCAGCGCGCCGAAGGCCAGCGCGGCCATGATCAGCAGCCGTAGCCGGGCCGTGCCGCGCCGGGCGGCGAGCAGCGCGCCGGAGACGGAGCCGACCGCCATCAGCGTGTTGAACATGCTGTAGACGCCCGCGTCCCCGTGGAACACGTCGTCGGCGAAGGCCGACAGGTACACCGGGAAGTTGAAGGCGAACGTACCCATGAAGCCGACCAGCACGATCGGCCAGAGCAGGTCGGGCCGTCCGGCCACGTAGCGCAGACCCTCGCGGAGCTGTCCCTTGCCGCGCGGGGCGCGCTCCACGGGGTGCAGCTCACGGGTGCGCATCAGCATCAGGCCGGTCAGCGGCGCGACGAAGGACAGGCCGTTCAGCAGGAACGCCCAGCCCGTGCCGACGCCGGTGATCAGCAGACCCGCGACGGCGGGGCCGACCAGCCGGGCGGACTGGAAGTTCGCGGAGTTCAGGCTGACCGCGTTCTGCAGCTGCCCGGGGCCGACCAGCTCGGAGACGAAGGACTGGCGGGCGGGGTTGTCGACGACGGTCGCGAGGCCGAGGGCGAGGGCGGCGACGTAGATGTGCCACACCTCGACGAGGCCGGTCAGGGTGAGGACGGCGAGCGCGATCGACGTGAGCGCCATCGCGGACTGGGTGACCATCAGCGTGGGCCGCTTGCGCAGCCGGTCGACGAGGACTCCTCCGTAGAGGCCGAACAGCAGCATCGGCAGGAACTGCAGCGCCGTGGTGATGCCGACGGCGGCCGAGGAGCCGGTGAGGCTGAGCACCAGCCAGTCCTGGGCGATGCGCTGCATCCAGGTGCCGATGTTGGACACGACCTGGCCGAGGAAGAACAGGCGGTAGTTCCTGATCCTCAGCGAGGAGAACATGGAGTTCTTGCGGGCGGGGGCGTCGAGGGCGGTCTTGGTGTCGTAGGGGTCAGGTGCGGGGGCGGAAGCTGCTCCGGATCCCGTACTCAAAAGGTTCGCCTCCTGTGACTGCCGGGGGTGGTCAGATGTGCGCCAGTTTCTCCAGCACGGGGGCGGCGGCGCGCAGGGTCGCCCACTCGTCCTCGTCGAGCTCCTCGACCAGCGTGGCGAGGAACGCGTTGCGCTTGCGCCGGCTCTCCTCGAGCATCGCCTCGGCCCGCTCGGTCTGCGTGACGACCTTCTGACGCCGGTCGTCCGGGTGCGGCTCGAGCCTGACCAGGCCCTTGGCCTCCAGCAGCGCCACGATGCGGGTCATCGACGGCGGCTGGACGTGTTCCTTGCGGGCGAGCTCGCCCGGGGTGGCACTGCCGCAGCGGGCCAGGGTGCCGAGCACCGACATCTCGGTGGGGCTGAGCGACTCGTCGACCCGCTGGTGCTTGAGGCGGCGGGAGAGCCGCATCACTGCGGAGCGAAGGGCGTTCACGGCGGCGGCGTCGTCGCCATGGCTGAGGTCCGGCATGTTCTTTAGCGTAACTCATTACTCTCGCTAAAGACCACCCGGTTCGGCCCGCCCCGCCCGTGAGTCACGCCACTCCCGCCCCAGGAGCGACACCTCCAAGGGCCGCACCGCACGGGCGAACCGGACGGGCCACGCGAAATCAAGACAGCCCCCCGCCGAGATCACCCATATGAGTGATCGATGCACGAAATGCCACGCGCCGCACCGTGAGGTGCGGCGACTCTCGTGGGCATGGGGACCGACGTGCTCAGCCTGCGGATAGACCATGAACTGCTCGAACGGCTCCGCGACCATGCCGCCAAACGCGGCATGAGCGTCCAGGACTATGTCGTCCGGACGCTCATGCGCGATGACTTCGACCAGCGCTTCCGCGCGGCCGTCGAGGAGACGGAGAAGTTCTACGGAGTCACCTGATCCCGCGCTCCCCCGGCGGGGATCAGGTCAGACCCAGCGCCGGCATCAGGTAGTAGAAGGCGAAGACGGCCGCCACCACGTACATCGCCGGCGGGACCTCCTTGCCGCGGCCCGCCGCGAGGCGCAGCGCCACGAAGGTGAGGAAGCCCATCCCGATGCCGTTGGTGATCGAGTAGGTGAACGGCATCATCACCATCGTGATGAAGGCCGGGATCGCGATGGTGTGGTCCGCCCAGTCGATCTCCTTGATCCCGTTGGCCAGGATCAGGAAGCCCACCGCGAGCAGCGCCGGGGTGGCCGCCTGGGACGGGACCATGGTGGCGATCGGCGTGAGGAACAGCGCCACGGCGAACAGACCGCCGGTGACGACGTTGGCGAAGCCCGTCCGCGCGCCCTCGCCGACACCGGCGGTGGACTCCACGAACGCGGTGGTGGCGGAGGCGGAGCTGGCGCCGCCCGCGGCGACGGCGACACCGTCGATGAACAGCACCTTGTTGATGCCGGGCATCTGGCCCTCGCCGTCGGTGAGCTTGGCCTCGTCCGAGACGCCCATGATCGTGCCCATCGCGTCGAAGAAGCACGACAACAGCACGGTGAAGACGAACAGCACGCCGGTCAGCACGCCGACCTTGGAGAATCCGCCGAACAGGCTGACCTGGCCGATCAGGCCGAAGTCGGGGGTGGCGACCGGGTTGCCGGGCCACTCGGGCGAGGTCAGACCCCAGGACGGCACGTCCGCGACGGCGTTGATCAGGACGGCGACGACGGTCATCACGACGATGGAGACGAGGATCGCGCCGGGCACCTTGCGCACGATCAGCGCCAGCGTGAGCAGCGCGCCGAGCACGAACACCAGCACCGGCCAGCCGTTGAGGTGGCCGTCGGCGCCGAGCTGGAGCGGGACGGTGGTCTGGGCGGCGTCCGGGATGCGGGAGACGAAGCCCGAGTCGACGAGCCCGATCAGCATGATGAACAGGCCGATGCCGATGGCGATGGCCTTGCGCAGGCCGTAGGGCACGGCGTTCATCACGCGCTCGCGCAGACCGGTGGCGACCAGGATCATCACCACGAAGCCGGCCAGCACCACCATGCCCATGGCGTCCGGCCAGGACATGCGGGGCGCGAGCTGGAGCGCGACCACCGAGTTCACGCCGAGGCCGGCGGCCAGGGCGATCGGGACGTTGCCGATGACGCCCATGAGCAGCGTGGTGAACGCGGCGGTCAGGGCGGTCGCGGTGACCAGCTGGCCGTTGTCCAGCTGGTTGCCGTACATGTCCTTCGCGCTGCCCAGGATGATCGGGTTCAGCACGATGATGTACGCCATCGCGAAGAAGGTGGCGAAACCGCCGCGGATCTCGCGGGGCAGGGTGCTGCCGCGCTCGGTGATCCGGAAGTAGCGGTCGAGGGCGCCGGACGCGGCACCGGACCCCGGCTGCTCGGGGGTGGGCGCCTTGGCGGGGGCCGACGTGGACATGTGCAGGGACCTCATCACCGGCGGGCTCCCCCCGGAGCCGAGCCTTTGGTGTTTTCTACGAATAAAAGCGGTCAGAGGCAAACGGATTCAGTATGAACATATAACGCCGTCCACACCATCTCCGCGCGTAGACAGACCGAGGCCGGTGTGATTCGCGCACCACCGCGGGGCTCACCCGGCGCGAGAGCGAGGGCCGTCCGATGCGGGGCGCCACGCCCCCGGCGCTCCTCGTAAGCTGTCCGCATGGCGAAGTGGACCCCCAAGCACGAGGCGCCGGAGCCCCTGGAGGGCCCCGTGGTCGCCACCATCACCGGCGGCACGATCGTCTGGTTCGTCCTCTTCCTGGTGCAGCTGCCGTTCTACGGCTGGTTCGACGAGCGCGGGCACACCTGGTGGGTGTGGACCTGCCTGGCCGGCGGCGGTCTCGGCCTCATCGGCGTCTGGTACGTGCGCAGGCGCGACGCCGCGATCAAGCGGGCGCGGGCCGAGGAGGCCGACGCGGCGGCGGACCGCACCTCCGCCGCGCACACCGACTGATTCCGGCCAACCCGGCACCCTGACACGGCAGTTGGGGGAACTACCACCGCGGTAGGACCCCGGTACGACGGCCGTCCTCCCCTGGTCGGAACTTCCCCTCTCCAGCGGGTGAGGCACCGGATCCGCACGTACCGTCGAATGCATGACGCATCTCGATGCGGGCGACCGGACCGATGCCGTCCGGCCTGCCACGGCCACATCACCGGTGACCGGTCTGACCTCGGCGGAAGTGGCCGAGCGGGTGGCGCGCGGACAGGTCAACGACGTACCGGTGCGCAGCAGCCGGTCGGTCTGGGACATCGTCCGCGCGAACGTCTTCACCCGGTTCAACGCGATCATCGGCGTGCTCTGGGTGATCATGCTGATCGTCGCGCCGTTCCAGGACAGCCTGTTCGGCTACGTCATCCTCGCCAACACCGGCATCGGCATCGTCCAGGAGTGGCGGGCGAAGAAGACGCTGGACTCGCTCGCGCTGATCGGCGAGGTGCGGCCGACGGTGCGCCGGGACGGGGTGTCCGCCGAGATCGGCACGTCCGAGATCGTGCTGGACGACCTCATCGAGATCGGGCCGGGGGACAAGGTCGTCGTCGACGGGGTGGTCGTCGAGGCGGACAACCTGGAGATCGACGAGTCGCTGCTCACCGGTGAGGCCGACCCGGTGCTGAAGCGGCCCGGGGACCCGGTGATGTCCGGCAGCTTCGTCGTCGCGGGCGGCGGCTCCTTCCAGGCGACCCGGGTGGGCCGCGAGGCCTACGCGGCGCAGCTCGCCGAGGAGGCGTCCCGCTTCACCCTGGTCCGCTCCGAGCTGCGCAGCGGCATCTCCACGATCCTCAAGTACGTCACCTGGATGATGGTGCCGACCGCGATCGGCCTGATCGTCAGCCAGCTCGTGGTGAAGGACAACGAGCTGAAGGACTCGATCGCCCGTACCGTCGGCGGGATCGTGCCGATGGTCCCGGAGGGACTCGTCCTGCTCACTTCCGTCGCCTTCGCGATCGGCGTGATCCGGCTGGGCCGCAAGCAGTGCCTGGTGCAGGAGCTGCCCGCGATCGAGGGCCTGGCCCGCGTGGACACGGTGTGCCTGGACAAGACCGGCACACTCACCGAGGGCGGCATGGACGTCACCGAGCTGCGGGTGCTGGGGGACGCGGACGAGTCGTACGTACGGATGGTGCTGGGCGAGCTGGGCTCGGCGGACCCGCGGCCGAACGCGTCGCTGCGGGCGATCATCGCGGCGTACCCGGACACCACCGACTGGCGGCTCACCGACACCCTGCCCTTCTCCTCGGCCCGCAAGTACAGCGGCGCCACGCTCGACGAGGGCGACGGGCGGCCGGTCACCTGGCTGCTGGGCGCCCCGGACGTGCTGCTCCCCCACGGCGACCCGGCGCTGGGAGAGACCGAGCGGATGAACCGGGAGGGCCTGCGGGTGCTGCTGCTGGCGCGCGTCCGCGAGGGGGCCGACGTCGACGACCCGGCCGCCGTGGACGGCATACGGGCGGTCGCGCTGGTGGTGCTGGAGCAGCGGCTGCGGCCCGACGCCGCCGACACCCTGCGCTACTTCGAGGAGCAGGACGTCAGCGCGAAGGTGATCTCCGGGGACAACGCGGTGTCGGTGGGGGCGGTCGCTTCCAAGCTCGGTCTGTCCGGCACGGCGGTGGACGCGCGCCGGCTGCCCGCGGAGCGGGAGGCCATGGCCGACGAGCTGGAGGCCGGCACGGTCTTCGGGCGGGTCACCCCGCAGCAGAAGCGGACCATGGTGGGCGCGCTCCAGTCGAAGGGCCACACGGTCGCGATGACCGGCGACGGTGTGAACGACGTGCTGGCGCTGAAGGACGCGGACATCGGCGTGGCGATGGGATCGGGTTCGGAGGCCACCCGCGCGGTCGCGCAGATCGTGCTGCTGAACAACAGCTTCGCCACGCTGCCGTCGGTGGTGGCCGAGGGGCGGCGGGTGATCGGCAACATCACACGGGTCGCCACGCTGTTCCTGGTGAAGACGGTGTACTCGGTGCTGCTGGCGGTGCTGGTGGTGGTGTCGCAGGTGGAGTACCCGTTCCTGCCTCGCCATCTGACGCTGCTGTCCACGCTGACCATCGGCGTCCCCGCCTTCTTCCTCGCCCTCGCCCCCAACAAGGAGCGCGCGAGGCCGAACTTCGTCCGCCGGGTCATGCGGTACGCGGTCCCGGGCGGGGTGCTGGCGGCGCTGGCCACCTTCGCCACGTACATGCTGGCCCGCAGCCACTACAGCGGCCCGGGCTCGCTGGACGCGGAGACCAGCGCGGCGACGCTCACGCTCTTCCTGATCTCCATCTGGGTCCTGGCGATCATCGCCCGTCCCTACACCTGGTGGCGCATCGCCCTGGTCGCGGCGATGGCCGGCGCGTTCCTCCTGGTCCTGGCCGTCCCCTGGCTCCAGGACTTCTTCGCCCTGCGCCTGGTCGGCATGACGATGCCGTGGCTGGCGGTGGGCATCGCGGCGGTCACGGCGGCGGTCCTGGAGTTCCTCTGGCGCTGGGTGGACCGCAGATTCCCCGTCTGAGACGGGTCGATCGGGCGTTATGCCCGGTACATGGGTGACCATGGGAGTCTGCCGCCGCAGGTGATCGGAGACGGAAGACCTCATGAAGCTGCTGTCCCGGAAGAAGTCCGACGAGTCGCAGACGCGGTCGAGCAGGGGCGAGCTCGCGGCTCAGCTGGCCGCGCCGGTGCGCCGGTTCCTGGCGACCGAGGCGGGCAGCTCCGGGCTGATGCTGCTCGCGGTGGCCGTCGCCCTGATCTGGGCGAACTCCGGCTGGTCGGAGTCGTACTTCTCCCTGTGGCACACCGAGGCGTCCGTCGCGGTCGGCGACGCGGAACTGGCGATGGACCTGGGGCACTGGGTCAACGACGGGCTGATGGCGCTGTTCTTCTTCGTCATCGGCCTGGAGGTCCGCTACGAGCTGTCCGTCGGCTCGCTGAACGACCGCCGCCGCGTCATGATCCCTGGCCTCGCGGGCGTCGGCGGCATGGTCGTGCCGGTCCTGCTCTACCTGCTGATCGCGCCCGGTTCGGAGGCCGCGGGCGGCTGGGGCATCGTCATCGGCACCGACACGGCGTTCCTGCTGGGCGCGCTCGCCATGGTGGGCCCCCGTTTCACCACCCAGCTGCGGGTCTTCCTGCTGGCCATCACGGTCATCGACGACATCGTCGCGGTCACCGTCATCGGTGTCGTCTACTCCGGGTCGATCCGGGTGCCGGAGCTGATCGGGGCGCTGGCGCTGGGCGCGGTCCTGTCGTCGCTGTCCCGGTTCGACGTGTGGCGGGCCGTCCCGTACGTGCTGGTCGTGCTCGTGATGTGGTACCTGACCCTGAACGCCGGGCTGCACGCGTCCATCGCCGGCATGCTCGGCGGTCTGCTCATCCCCGCGCGCGAGCCGTCCCGCGAGGGCGTCGAGCAGGCGGCGCGGCTGTTCCGCGCGTTCCGCCAGTCGCCGCGCGCGGACGTGGGGAAGACCGCGCGCAAGGGCCTCCAGAAGGCGGTTTCGGTCAACGAACGCCTCCAGATGTATCTGCACCCCTGGTCCAGCTACGTCGTCGTCCCGGTGTTCGCCCTGGCCAACGCGGGCGTCGACCTGCGCGGCGGCGTCCTCACCGACGCGCTGGGCTCCGCGCTCACCTGGGCCGTGGTGGTCGGTCTCGTCGGGGGCAAGTTCATCGGCATCTGGGGCGGCACACGGCTCGGCACCCGGTTCGGCCTGGGCGAACTTCCCCCCGGGGTGGATCAGGGCCATGTCCTGGGCGGCGCGGCCCTGTCCGGCATCGGCTTCACCGTCTCCCTGCTGATCGCGGGCCTCGCCTTCGACGACGAGCCGGAACTGCTCGCCCGGGCGACCGTCGGCGTGCTGCTCGCGGCGGTGATCGCCACCCTGCTGGGCTGGCTGGCGTTCCGCGTCTCCACGATGCTCGGCGGCAAGACGGACGCCGACCTGCCCCGCTACCTGGACCGCCTGGTCGACCCGGAGACGGACCACATCCTCGGCCCGGCCGACGCGCCGCTCACGCTGGTCGAGTACGGCGACTTCGAGTGCCCCTTCTGCGCCCGCGCCACCGGCGTCACCAAGGAACTGCGCAACCGCTTCGGCGACCGCTTCCGCTACGTCTTCCGGCACCTCCCCCTCCCCGACGTCCACCCGCACGCCGAACTGGCCGCACGCGCGGCGGTCGCCGCGGACGCCCAGGGCCGCTTCTGGGACATGCACGACCTGCTGTACCGGCACCAGGACCAGTTGGAGTACGAGGACACCGTCGTCTACGCCATCGACCTCGGCCTCGACATGGAGAAGTTCCTCGACGACCTGGAGTCCGACTGGGTCGCCGAACGCGTCCGCCGCGACGCCCGCAGCGCGGAGGCGAGCGGGGTCCAGGGCGCGCCGACGTTCTTCATCGGCAACCGCAGGCACACGGGGCCCTACGACGCGGAGACGCTGGCGCGGGAGCTGGAGCAACTGGAGTACGAGGGGTCGGGGGCGACGCCCACGGACCGGAGCGGCTGAAGTCAGCCCCTCCGGCGTTTGAGGAGCGGGGTCCGGGGCGGAGCCTGGGCGGATCAGTCGAACCAGCGGTCCCTCGCCAGTTCCTCCGTCCGCGACGGATCCTCCAGCAGCGCCGCCACCTCGAACCGCCGAGGCCACTGCCCCGCCGCCCAGGCGAGACCCGCCGCCACGCCCTCCAGGGTGGACGCGTGCAGCACCCCGTCGTCGGTGAGGCGCCAGTCGAGTTCCACGCCGTCCACGACGAGCTCCTCGTGCTCGACGTACGTGGACGGGGTCCGCGGCCCCAGCAGGACCCGTACGGACTCCGGCACCTCGTGTTCCGTGCCCTCGGAGTCCACCCGTCCCGTGACGGACTCGCTGAGCCGCCGTACCTGGAACAGCTCCGCCAGTTCGGCGGCCCGCGCCGGGCGGACCGGGAGCAGCGGTACCCCGGAGGTGAACGGCAGCAGGTCGGGCGAGTCGACGACCACCGCCTCGGAGGCGTCCACCACCTCCACCCGCCCGTCGACCACCGCGCGCAGCTCGTCCGGCAGGGTCACCTGCTCCGGGTCCAGCTCCGCCAGCGCCCCGTACAGCCCGTGCAGCTGGGCCGCCGTGACCGGGCGGTCGGGGTCGGCGAGGCGTTCCAGGAGTTCCGCCGCGCCGCCCGGCTCGTCCAGCAGCGCCGCGACCGACGTGCGCACGCCCAGCGCCCGCAGCACCTGCTCGTCGTCGAAGCCGGTCGCGTCGGCCTCGTCGTACAGGCCGCGCAGGAGCGGGTCGCCGCCCGCCGCCCGCAGTCCGGCCGGGCGGCGGCCGCCGAGCACGGGGTGGCCGCGCAGCCACCACGCCGTGTACGGCCGTACGGTCTCGTGGGTGCCGTCGTGGAGCAGGATCCGCACCGGCTCGACCAGCGCGTCCCGCAGCGGGGGCCGGGACAGCAGGGCGAGCGCCTGGGGCCAGCGGTCGTCGTCCACGAGGTCCAGGTCGCGTACGGCGACGATCTCGGTGGCGACGGGCGGGACGGGCGCGTCGGGGAAGCGGTCGAGGATGTCCTCGGCCCACACGTCGACGGCGTCCAGCAGCCCGGGGTCGTCCGGCTCGGCGTAGTCGCTCTCGCGCGGCTCCAGCTCGTCCGGGTCGAGGACGACGTCGGTGGCCCGCACCAGCCCGAGGTCGACGAGCACCCCGCACGCGGCCAGCGGCTGCTCGCCCCACCTCCCGGCCAGTTGCGCGTCCACGGCGGCCAGCTCGCCCTCCCGCATGACCTGCGCGAAGGGGCCGCCGGGGAAGACGAGTTCGCAGGCCGGGGAGAGTTCGCCGTCCTCGTCGGGCAGGGCGAGCGCGCCCAGCCAGGGCTCGTCGCCGGGCTCCAGGCCCGCGTCCCGCACCAGCGTCAGGACGACCTCGACGAGTTCGTCGGCGTCGAGGGCGTCCTCCTCCCAGTTCACCCCGCCCTCGTCGTCGAGGGACGCGGCGACGGCGGCCCGCACCTGCGGGGTGGTGAGCACGGCGCGCGGGGTCGCGGGCAGCGCGCCCAGCTTCTCCAGCAGCGGATGCGCGGCGTCCGGGTGGGCGACCTTCAGACCGAGCCGGGCCAGCAGCTCGGCGTCGAGGGTCGCGTCCGGGGTGGGCAGCAGCACCTGCCGGGGGCCGATCGTGGTGCGTCCGTCGGCGAGCGGCACGGGGAGTCCGGAGAGCCGGTCGGGGTCGACGCCGGCGAGGCTGTCGTAGAGCCGCCGCCACCAGTCGGGGGACTTCTCCAGGCCCGCGAGCCGGTCGACCGCGTCGGTCAGCGGCACCCGCGCGACCCCAAGGGTGCGCAGCTCGGCGCGCCGTTCAAGACCGGCGGGCAGCAGTGTGGGCAGCACCTCCGCCAGCACCCGTACGGTGTCGGCGCCCGCGCCCTCGGCGATCTCGGCGTCGCGCGGGCGCAGCGCCTCGGGCAGCCCGGAGTCGTCGTCGGCGACGGGCGCGGGCGGCAGGAAGGCGGTGCGCGGCAGCCGCTCCAGGATGGCCGCGCGCAGGGCGCCGTCCAGTTCGCCCTTGCCGAGCGGGCCCGGCACGAGGTCGATGGCGCCGGCGGTCACCGGACGCCAGTCGGCGAGGAGTCCGGCGTAGGCGTCGGCTGCGCGCTGCACGAGGAAGTCGGTGAGCGGTCCTGGCGCGGCGTGCCGGCGGGTGGAGTCCAGCGGCAGGGAGGCGATGAGCAGGGCGGGCACGCCGAGCGGCTCGTCGCTCGGCGTGGGCGCGTGCACGACGGGGGCGGTGCGCGGCCGGGCGGGCGCTCCGGCGGGGCCTACGGGGACGGCCCAGGTGACCGACCAGTGCGGGCGCAGCCGCTCCTCGACGGGCCGGTCGGCGAGCAGGCCCGGGGTGAGGTCGCCGTGCGCGGCGGCGGTGCGCCAGCGGGTGACGCCGTCGCGGGAGTCGGTGACGACGGTGAGGTCGCCGTCGGTGCGGCGGCTCACGGTGCGGGGCGCGTCGTCGCCGATCTCGACGACGACCTCCTCCAGGCCGGGCAGGGCGAGCAGCAGGGCGTCGTCGACGGCGTGCAGCAGCCGCTCGGCGAGGTCGGCGGCGGCGGTGTCGCGCAGCGGCAGGATGACGGCGGTGTCGTACGGGTCGGGGGCGGTGCCCTCGGCGGCGAAGGGGAGCCGCAGCAGCGGTACGTGTCCGTCGCGGCGGCGGATCTCGTCGCCGAGGCCGGGGCTGTGCCGGGCGGTGTCCCGCGCGAGGTCCCGCGCCTCCGCGAGGGACCAGCGTACCCCGCCGTGCCGGCCGACGGCGGCGGGCTCGTCGGTGACGGCGAGCACGGCGGCGAAGCCGACGCCGAACCGTCCGACGGCCCGGTCGGGGGTGTCCCGCTTGGCGGAGGCGCGCAGCGTGGACAGCGACTCGACGCCGGCCGCGTCCAGCGGGGCGCCGGTGTTCGCGGCGACGAGGACCCCGTCGCGGAGGGTGAGCCGGAGACGGCCGGGCACGCCGGCGCGGGCTGCGGCGTCGGCGGCGTTCTGCGCGAGTTCGACGACGAGCCGGTCCCGGTAGCCGCCGAGGACGAGGTCCTCCTCGGCGTTGGCGTCCTCGCGGAACCGCGCGGGGCTGGTGGCCCAGGCGTCCAGGACCCCACGCCGCAGACGCGCCGTACCGAACGGGTCGGCACCCTCGGCGGCGGGCCGCACGAACTTGCTCACGTTGACTCTCCTCATCGGGCCCTGATCTGCGTGAGGTCGAAGGTACCGCTCCGCGACACCACGGGGACGCGGTGTCCGGGACGCCGCCCGCCTTGTGGATGATCAGCGGTGTGCTGCTCGAATCGCTGTCCGTCGCCGCGCTCGCCGTGGTGCTGGTGTGTGCCGTCGTCCGTCCCTTCCGCTGGCCGGAGGCGGCGTTCGCGGTGCCCGCCGCCGGGGTGGTGGTCGCGACGGGCGCGATCGGCACGGACGCCGTGCGGGAGGAGGCCGGGCGGCTCGGCCCGGTGATCGGCTTCCTCGCCGCCGTGCTGGTGCTGGCGAAGCTGTGCGACGAGGAGGGGCTGTTCCACGCGTGCGGCACCTGGATGGCCCGCTGGTCGCACCACCGGCCGCGCAAGCTGCTCGGCGCGGTGTTCGTGCTGGCCTCGCTGATCACGGCGGTGCTCAGCCTGGACGCGACGGTGGTGCTGCTCACCCCGGTCGTGTTCGCCACCGCGACCCGCATGGGAGCGCGCCCCGCCCCGCACGTCTACGCGGGCGCGCACCTGTCGAACACGGCGTCGCTGCTCCTTCCGGTGTCCAACCTGACGAACCTGCTCGCGTTCACCGCGACCGGTCTGACCTTCACCCGCTTCGCGCTGCTGATGCTGCTGCCCTGGCTGGCGGCGATCGCCGTGGAGTACGTGGTCTTCCGCCGCTTCTTCGCCGCCGACCTCGCGGCGGCGCCCACCGCGCCGGACACGGGGGACGAGCCGGTGGAGATGCCGCTGTTCGCGCTGGTCACGGTGGGGGCCACGCTCGCGGGGTTCGCGGTGGCGTCCGCCGTCGGGATCGACCCCGCGTGGGCGGCGGCGGCCGGGGCGGGCGTGATGGCCGTACGGGCCCTGACCCGCCGCCGCACCAGCGTCGTACGGCTGCTGCGCGCGCTGGACCCGCCGTTCCTGGCGTTCGTGCTGGCGCTTGGCGTGGTGGTGCGAGCGGTGCTGGACCAAGGGCTCGGCGACGCGCTGGACGCGGTCCTGCCGGACGGCACCGGGGTGGTCTCCCTGCTGGCGGTCGCCGCGCTGGCGGCGCTGCTGGCCAACCTGATCAACAACCTGCCCGCCGTGCTCGCCCTGGTCCCGCTGGCCGCTCCGTCCGGCCCCGGCGCGGTCCTCGCGGTCCTGCTCGGCGTGAACATCGGCCCGAACCTCACCTACGCGGGCTCCCTCGCCACCCTGCTGTGGCGCCGGATCGTCCACCACCACGATCACGAGGTGAGCCTGGTGCGCTTCACCCTCCTCGGGCTGGCCACGGTCCCGGCCGCGCTGGTGGCGTCCACGGCGGCGCTGTGGGTGTCGCTGGAGCTGTTCGGCACGTAAGCAGGTGCCCTGCGGGCCCGAAATACGGAGACCCACGCCACATTCGGATAGGGCCCTCGGTGACATGCTCCACAGGGCCCGACGGGTGTACTACCCGGAATAGTGAAGAAATGCCCGATTTCACATCGGACATAAGGGACGCAAGCCTGACCGATCGGCTTGAAATGGGGGTTTTGCCCCCTACGTGGACCTCCGTCAAGAGACGTGCATCTCATGCCCTTTCTACGGCCTTTCGTCGTAGGTCACACCTTTGCGGCATTTGGGCGACGGCGGTTACCAAGGAACAGCCATCACGGCACGGACCACGTTCCGGTTCCGCGGATGGCATTCCCCCGTCCCCTCCCCCATGAGGTTTCGATGTTCGAGCGCGTCACGTCCCGTTTCCCCCGTATGACCGTCACCCGCACCCGCGCCGCCGTCATGGCAGCCGGTCTGGGCTCCACGGCCGTCCTGGGAGCCGGGGTCGCGGTCGCCGCCTCCGGCAACTCCGCCGCGTCCGGCACCGCCACGTCGGTCCAGGCGCAGGCCGCCGCGCAGGCCGAGGCCGCGAAGACGCAGGCCGTGAAGGGCTCCGCGGTGAAGAAGGCGACCGAGGCCGCCAAGAAGTCCACCGCGTCCTGGGTCTCCCCGGTCAAGAGCTACAAGCTGTCCGCGAGCTTCGCGCAGAACGGCGGCATGTGGGCCTCCAAGCACTCCGGCCAGGACTACGCCGTCCCGACCGGCACCCCGGTCGTCGCCGCGCACGGCGGCACGGTCGTGAAGGCCGGCGGCAACGGCGCGGGCGACGGTCCCGCGTACGGCAACGCCATCGTGATCAAGCACGGCAACAAGACGTACTCCCAGTACGCCCACCTGTCGTCCGTGAACGTGAAGGTCGGCCAGGTCGTGAAGACCGGCCAGAAGATCGCCCTGTCCGGCAACACCGGCAACTCCAGCGGCCCGCACCTGCACTTCGAGATCCGCACCACCCCGAACTACGGCTCCGCCGTCGACCCGGCGAAGTTCCTGCGCGCCAACGGCGTCAGCCTCTGACGCAGACGCCCGCGCGACACACGCCCCCGAGAGCGGCTCCGGCCGCCCTCGGGGGTTGTCGTGCGTTCAGCCCCGCTGCACGTAAGGAAGGAAACGCGCCCACGCGTCGGGGGCGAAGGCCAGCCGGGGGCCGGTGGTGTCCTTGGAGTCCCGGACGTGGACGGTCCGGGGGGTGAGGGCGAGTTCGACGCAGGAGTTGCCGTCGGTGCCGTCGCTGTAGCTGCTCTTGAACCAGTTCAGCTCACTGCTCATGTCTCTCCCAGCAGTAGGTGCTCGATGAAGGCCAGCGACTCCCGGGGCGAGAGCGCCTGCGCGCGGATGGTGTTGTACCGCAGCTCCAGAATGCGCAGCTGTTTCGGATCGGAAGTCGGCCGGCCGTAGAACGCACCGTCGGATCGCCCCGTCGCCGCGCCGTCCGCGAACTTCAGCACTTCGATCCTGCCGTCCACCCCCGGGTGGGCTTCGGTCTTCGTCGGCATCACCTGAAGCGTGACGTTGTGCAACTGCCCCACTTCCAGCAGGCGTTCGAGCTGGCGTCGCCAGACCATTGTGCCCCCGACCTCCCTCTGGAGCGTCGCCTCTTCCAGCACGAAGCTGATCGAGGGCGCCGGGTCGCGCTCGTACACCGACCGCCGTGCCATGCGGGCGGCCACCATGCGCTCCACGTCGTCGGCGGCGTACGGCGGCTGCGCCGCGCGGAAAAGCGCCCTGGCGTGCTCTGGCGTCTGCAACAGTCCGTGGATGCTGGTGCACACGTACACGCCGATCTCGACCGCGCGCTCCTCCAACTTGGCGAGCGCCCTGACCGTTTTGGGATACCGGACCTTCTTCACGTCCTCCCACGCGGCCGACAGCAGACCCCCCGCCTCCAGCACCTCGTCCGCCCGGTCCAGGAACTCCTGGCGAGGAATCCGCTTCCCGCTCTCGATCTTGTAAATCATGTCCTCGCCGTACCCGACGGCCCGCCCGAAGTCGGGCACCCTCAGCCCTGCCGCCTCGCGGCGCAGCTTGATCTGGCGGCCCACGGTCGTGATGACCGCGACGCCCCACTCGTCGTCCGGATCAACCTCCCAGCCCGGCTCGTCCGCCTCGTCGTCGTGCCGACCCGGCCCCGCCTCCACCGCCGTCATCCCGCACCTCTCCCTCGGAACCGTCCGTGACGCACCCCGGCGCCCTACCCGCACCAACGGCGGGTACGGCGCCGACGGCTACGGACAACCTCCGGACAGTGACCGGACACACACACCGTGTCAGCGGGTGAAGAAGTTGACGAGGTTGCCGTCGGGGTCGCGGAAGAGGAGGGAGCGGTTGCCCCAGGGCATGGTGGCGGGGCCGTTGACGACGTCGGTGAGGAAGTCGTCCAGTTCCTTGTGGACGCGGTCCACGTCGTCGACCTGGAACTCGACGATCGCGCTCGCGTTGGCCGCCGGGCGCGCTGAGCCGGGCGCGAACATCGGGACGGTCGCGGTGCCGGCGATCGCGAGGGTCGCGCCGTCGGTCCGCAGCTCGGCGAAGTGCTCGGTGGCCCAGGCGGCGGGCACGCCCAGGACGCGCTCGTAGAAGGCGACGAGGCGGGCCACGTCGGCGGTGACGATGCGGACGGATGCGAACTGCATGGGGTGACTCCTCGGCCGTACGACGATGACGTGCACGGCCGACGGTAGAAGCAATACCGGACAGAACCCGCCCGGTATCGGAATTAACGTGGTCCCCATGCCCCGACCCGCCGCCCGCGTCCTGACCCTGCTGGAGCTGCTGCAGTCGGGCGGCACCCGGACCGTGGCGGAGCTGGCCGGCCGGCTCGGTGTGGACGGACGGACCGTGCGGCGGTACGTGGACCAGCTGATCGACCTGGACGTGCCGGTGGAGTCGGTGCGCGGGCGCTACGGCGGGTACCGGCTGGGCCCTGGCTACCGCGTGCCGCCGCTGATGTTCGGCGACGAGGAGGCGCTGGCGGTGCTGCTCGGTCTGGTCGCCGGGCGCAGGGCGGGGCTGACGACCGCGCAGCGCACGGCGAACGAGACGGCGGCCGCGAAGATCCGCCGCGTGCTGCCCCGGCATCTGGCCGGCCGGCTCGACGCCCTGCTGGAGTCGCTGTCCTTCACTGAAGGGCTCGGGGACTTCGCGAGCCCGGACGCGGGCGTCCTGCTCACCCTGGCCGACGCGGTACGTCACCGCCGCCCCGTCTCCGTCCGCCACACCGACCGCGAGGGCCGCGGCGGTGACCGGACCCTGCACCCGTACGGGATCGTGGCGCACGCGGGCCGGTGGTACGTCACGGGGAAGGACGCGGACCGCGACGAGGACCGCACGTTCCGGCTGGACCGCATCACGGACGCGCGCACGCTGCCCGGCGCGTTCGAGGTGCCGGAGGACATGGACCCGGCGGAGCGCCTGGTGACGGGCTTCGCGACGGCCGCGTACCGCTACGAGGTGACCCTGCGCGTCCGGGCGACGCCCGAGCACCTCCGCACGCACCTGCCCGCGACGGTCGCGACCCTGGAGGAACACGAGCCGGGATGGCAACGGGTCGAGATCCACGCGGAACACCTGGACTGGCTCCCACCCGTCCTGGCCGCCCTGGACCGCCCCTTCGTCATCGACGGCCCACCCGAACTCCGCACCCTGACGCGCGACTTCGCCGCCCGCCTCACGACGTACGCCGCCCGGACACCGCCGACAGAAGATCACCCGGACGCATGAACGTCCCCCGCTCGGACGGAAGTTCGCACCCTGGCGCTCCTACGCTCGACGCCCCGGCCCTGAATTCCGTAGGAGCCCAGGAACCCCATGGTCAGCCCGCCCCACGAGGCAATGCACCGGATCTTCCAGCACGACCCAGGACTCTTCAGCCGCGTCTCCCGCTATCTGGGGGTCGACATCCCGCGGCCGACGAAGGCAGCCGTTCTGCCGACCGACCTCACGGAAACGAGACCGGTCGAACGCCGGGTCGACACACTCCTCCGCTTCGAGACCGAGGCGGAGGGCCCCTTCCTTCTGGCCATCGAGTCCCAGGGCAAGCGGGACGTGGAAAAGCCGGCGAGCTGGGCGTACTACACCGCGTACCTGTGGACGAAGTACCGGCTTCCGACCGCGCTCCTGGTCGTCTGCCAGGACCACGCCACAGCCGCCTGGGCCCAGCGCGCCGTGTCCAGTGGACCGCCCCAGCTCCCCACGCTCACCCTGCGCCCCGTCGTCGCGGGACCGCACAACATGCCCGTGATCACGGACCCGGAGGAGGCCCGCGCCGACCTCGTCCTGGCCAGCCTGGCGGCCATCACACACGCCGCCGAACCATGTGTCGATGCGATACTGAAGGCCCTGTCCACCGCACTGCGGGACGCGCCCGAGGACATCGCGGACCCCATCGTCGAATTCACTGCACAGGGCCTGGGCAAGTACCCGGCCAAGCACGTCTGGAGGAACCTGGTGGCCGTGGACCTTTCCTTCTACAAGTCCTACCTCGTCGAAGAGATCAGGGAAGAAGCCCGCGCGGAGGCCCGCGCGGAAGGCCGTGCCGAAGACGTGCTGCTCGTCCTCGAACAGCGCGGCCTCGACATCTCCGACGCCGTCCGCAGCCGCGTCACGGAGTGCGGCGACCCCGAGGTTCTCCGCAGCTGGCTCGCCCGGGCCGTCACCGTTCCGAAGGCCGAGGAGATCTTCGAGGACGAGTGAGCGAGGGGCCCCCGTGAGCGGCGGCACGCCTCCGTGGCGTGCCGCCCCGGGTGGCGCTACGAGTGCCCCAGCTCCGCCGACGACGCGTCCTCCGTCGCCGGGACCGAGCCCGAGTCCGGGGAGGGGCGGAGGGGGAAGGGGTCGACGCGGGTCTCGTCGATGACCGGCGGGGCCGGCTGCGGGGGCTTCGGCATGACCGCGGCCTCCGAGTGGCCGCCGCAGCCGTAGGCGAGGGAGACGACCCGGCCGTCGGCCGGGGAGAACTCGTTGGCGCACACGCCGAACGCCTGGCCCAGCGAGCCGCCGATCGGGACGAGGAAGCCGCAGGACTCGCAGGAGGCGGGGGCGGCCTGCGCCATCGGGGTCTTCGGGCCGAACGCCTCCTCCCAGCGGTCGGCGGCGGAGTGCAGCCCGTAGCGGGAGAGGACGCGGGCGCGGCGCATGCCCAGTTCCTCGGCGACCGCGGCGATCGAGCCGCGGGACGGGGTGACGGTCTGCTCGGCGGGGCTGCCGCCGGTGACCTCGGCGTCCTCGGCGTCCGCGAGTTCCGCCAGGTCCTCGGTGAGCACCGAGTTCGGCGGCGGCTCGTCCGCGCCGGTGTAACCGGGTTCCAGGCGCGGGTCGTCGGCCTCGGTGGGCAGCAGGTCGCCGGGTCCCAGGTCGCCGGGGCGCAGCCGCTCGCTCCACGGCACCCACTCGGGTGCCAGGACGGCGTCGGGGCCGGGCAGCAGGACGACCTCGTCCACCGTGACGATCTTGGCGCGGGAGGCGCGGGCGACGGTGACGGCCCACCGCCATCCGCGGTAACCGAGCTCGCGGCACCCGAAGAAGTGCGTGACGACGCGGTCGCCCTCGGAGACCATCCCCTCGTGCTCGCCCACGACCCCGGGCGCGGCGGCCTCCTCGGCTGCGGCACGGGCGAGGTCGACGGCCTCGGCGCACAGACGGTCGGGGGTGCGGCTTCGCGTTGTCGCTGCGCTCACAGGTATCGCTTCTCTCCTACGCCGTCTCACGAGTGCGCCACTCCCAGCGCGGGGGGCGGACGGAGCGGACCGGGGGACCGCGTCGACGTCCGCGCCGCATCGTGCTCGGGCGCGCCCACCATCCATTCTGCGGGATGGCTGAGATACGCACGCTACCTGCTCGCGTGCGCTGGGCCTACACCGACGGTTGTTACGGAACGGCGCGCGCCGGTTTGTCGGGCGCCCGCGGGCGCGCGCGGGGCGGCGGCGGACGGTCCGCCGGGGCGCGCACCGCCCGCCCGCGTCCCGGCGCGTTCGGCCGTACAGTGGCACCGAAGGCCCCGTCCCCGGTGTTACGGCACTACGCACCGCCAACTCGGGGCACTATGACGTCGTGGCTACCGCGAGGACACCCCAGGACGCCACCGGTGCCGGTGGGACCCCGGGGGGCAAGGGACGCGGCCGGCGCCTCGGCTCGGTCCGGGCGGGCGGCCGTCTTCGTGCGTTCGGCCGGGCGCTGCAGTTCCCGGTGACCAGAACCGCTCGCGGCATCCGCAAGGTGACCCACGCGCACGGCGCGGGAGAGTCCGGCCTCGGCAAGCTGATCGAACTGCACGGGGTGAACGGCGCGGGCGACGTGATGATCACGGTCGCGCTGGCCTCCACCGTGTTCTTCTCCGTCCCCACCGACGAGGCGCGCGGGCGCGTCGCCCTGTACCTGGCCATCACGATGGCGCCGTTCACGCTCCTCGCCCCCGTCGTGGGACCGCTCCTCGACAAGGTCCCGCACGGCCGCAGGGCCGCCATGGCGGGCGCGATGCTGGCGCGGGCACTGCTCGCGCTGGTGCTGTCGGGCGCGGTGGTCAGCGGCGGCCTCGAGCTGTATCCGGCGGCGCTGGGCGTCCTGGTGGCGTCCAAGGCGTACGGGGTGGTCAGAAGCGCCGTCGTGCCGCGGCTGCTGCCGCCCGCCTTCTCGCTGGTGAAGGCGAACTCGCGGGTGACCCTCGGCGGGCTGCTCGCCACCGGCATCGCCGCGCCGATCGGCGCGGGGCTCCAGCAGATCGGGCCGCGCTGGCCGCTGTACGGGGCGTTCGTCCTGTTCGTGACGGGCATGCTGCTGTCGTTCCGGCTGCCGCCGAAGGTGGACTCCGCCAAGGGCGAGGCCGTGGCGCTGCTCGCCGCCGACGAGCGGCATCTGCACGGCCCGCACCGCAAGGCCGAGAAGCCGGGACTGCGCACGGTCGGCCCGGCGGTCACCCACGCTCTGGCCGCCAACGCGTCCATCCGCTGCCTCACCGGCTTCCTCATCTTCTTCCTGGCGTTCCTGCTGCGCGAGCATCCGATGACGGGTCAGAGCGCGGCGGTGTCACTGGGGATCGTGGGCGTGGCGGCGGGCGCGGGAAACGCGCTGGGCACGGCGGTCGGGGCGGGGCTGAGGTCCCGCGCGCCGGAGATCATCATCGTGACGGTGGTGGCGGTGGTGCTGGGGGCGGCGATCACGGCGGCGGTGTTCTTCGGCGCGGTGCTGGTGGCGTGTCTCGCGGCGGTCGCCGGGTTCGCGCAGGCGCTGGCGAAGCTGTCGCTGGACGCGCTGATCCAGCGGGACGTGCCGGAACAGGTGCGGACGTCCGCGTTCGCCCGGTCGGAGACGCTGCTCCAGATGGCGTGGGTGCTGGGCGGCGCGATCGGCATCGCGATGCCGCTGATCGGCGGTCTCGGGCTCGCGGTGGGCGCCGCGATCGTCGGCGCGGGCTGGCTGACGACCGTCCGCGGGCTGCTCCGTTCGGCCCGTCAGGGGCACGCCGGGCGCCCGCGAGTGGCGTAACCAGGGGCCACGCCGTACCCCGCGTGGCGGGCGGGGCACACCTGACCGATAGCCTTCCGCCATGACCACGTTGCAATCCGCTGTGCGACGCCGCCGCGCCGTCGCCGCCGCCGGCGCCGTATCCGCCGGACTGCTTCTTCTGTCCGCCTGCGACAAGCCCACGGCGATCTCCACGATCACGGTGGGGAGCGACTCGGTGAGCTCCGAGGCGACCTGCGGTGGCGAGGGCAAGGCCCTGACCACCGAGGCCCTCAACGAGTGCCTCCAGGACAAGGGCATCGACGAGATCAAGGTCGACCCGACGGAGACCGTGCGCTTCGGCGTCGACCCGGACATCGCGAAGAACGGCTGGACGATCCTGCTGAACGGCCAGCCGCTCGTCGAGTCCAGCAAGAAGACCTACCAGGCCATCCCGGGCAGCGTGTTCTTCAACGCCCAGTACGGCGCCCAGGGCGACTCGACCCTGGTGTCCGTGAAGGAGGGCGAGGACGAGGCCACCGGTCTGTGGTCCTTCCGGCTGAAGAAGGACGAGGACTGATCACGTCCCTCGCACGCGTTCTCGTGGCCACCGCGGTCCCCGCCGAGCGGGACGCGGTGGCCGAGGCGTTCCCGGGGCCGGTACGGGAGCGGGAGCTGCCCGGCGCGGTCGTGCACCGCGTCGCGGGCGGACCCGACCTGCTGGCCGCCGGGGTCGGCCCGGCGCTCGCCGCCGCGTCGACGGCCGCCGCGCTGACCGCCGCCGCCCTGGAGGGCCGCCCCTACGGCCTCGTCGTCTGCGCGGGCATCGGCGGCGGCTTCGCGCCGGACGCCCCCCTCGGGTCACTCGTCGTCGCCGAGGCGATCACCGCGGCGGACCTGGGCGCCGAGACGGCCGAGGGGTTCCTGCCGGTCACCGAGCTCGGCTTCGGCACCGTCACCCACCATCCGCCCGCGCCCCTCGCCGCGGCGGCCGCCGCCGCGTCCGGCGCGCGCACCGGCACCGTCCTCACCGTGTCCACGGTGACCGGAACCGCCGCCCGCGCGGACGAACTGCGCGCCCGCCATCCCCGCGCCCTCGCCGAGGGCATGGAGGGCTTCGGCGTCGCCGAGGCCGCCGCCGCGCAGGACGTGCCCGTCCTGGAGGTGCGGGCGGTCTCGAACCCTGTCGGCCCGCGCGACCGCGCCGCCTGGCGCATCGGCGACGCCCTGGCCGCCCTCACCGAGGGCTTCGGGAAGCTCGCGCCCGTCCTGGAGAGTTGGAACACAGCATGACCACCAGTGAGCAGCAGCGGCTGCGCATCGCCTACTCGCCCTGCCCGAACGACACCTTCGTCTTCGACGCCCTCGCCCACGGCCGCGTGCCGGGCGCGCCCGCCCTGGACGTCACCTTCGCCGACATCGACATCACCAACGGCATGGCCGAGCGCGGCGAGCTGGACGTGCTGAAGGTGTCGTACGCGGTGCTGCCGTACGTCCTGGACGCGTACGCGCTGCTGCCCTGCGGGGGCGCGCTGGGCCGGGGCTGCGGGCCGCTGGTGCTGACCCGGGAGCCGGGCGTGGACCTCACCGGCCGCACGGTGGCGGTGCCGAGCGAGAAGTCGACGGCGTACCTGCTGTTCCGGCTGTGGGCGGCGGACGTCGTGCCCGGCGGGGTGGGCGAGATCGTGGTGATGCCGTTCCACGAGATCATGCCCGCCGTGCGGGACGGGAAGGTCGACGCCGGTCTCGTCATCCACGAGGCGCGCTTCACGTACCAGAACTACGGGCTGCACAAGCTCGCCGACATGGGCGAGCACTGGGAGGACACCACGGGCCTGCCGATCCCGCTCGGCGCGATCCTCGCCCGGCGCGCGCTCGGCGAGGAGACGCTGACCCGGCTCGCCGACGCGGTCCGCGCGTCCGTGCGGGCGGCCTGGGACGACCCGGAAGCCTCCCGCCCGTACGTGATGGAGCACGCCCAGGAGATGGACCCGGCCGTCGCCGACCAGCACATCGGGCTGTACGTCAACGAGTTCACCGCCGACCTGGGCGAGGACGGCTACGCGGCCGTGCGCGGGCTGCTCACCCGCGCGGCGGCCGAGGGGCTGGTGCCGCCCCTCGGCCCGGACGCGCTGCGGTTCCCGTAGGCCGGGGGTCCCGGGGGGCCTGCCGGTGGCCCTGGGGGTCCCGGAGGTCTGGCCGGTGGTCCCGGGGGTCTAGACGTCGAGCTGGTCGGCGACCGCGCGGAGCAGTCCGGCGATCTTCTTGCCGGCCGCGCGGTCGGGGTAACGGCCCCGCTCCAGCGACGGCGTGATGTTCTCCAGCAGGGTCGTGAGGTCCTGCACGATCGAGGCCAGCTCGTCGGGCTTCTTGCGCTGGGCGGCCGCGACCGACGGGGTCGGATCCAGGATGGTCAGGGAGAGGGCCTGGTCGCCGCGCTGTCCGGCGACCACGCCGAACTCCACGCGCTGCCCCGGCTTCAGGGCCTCGACTCCGGCGGGGAGGACCGAGGAATGCACGAAGACGTCGCCGCCGTCGTCACGGGAGAGAAAGCCGAAGCCCTTCTCGCTGTTGAACCACTTGACCTTGCCGGTAGGCACGTCTGTCCCTCGTCCTCGTACTCGTCGGGAAAACTGCATCGGAAAAACGGCTCTTGATAGCACTCGGGCGGGCCCGATGACCCGCCGGTACCAAGGCTAATGGTCTTCGAGCCGGTGACAAGACGTCACCGCGTCGTTCCCTCGCGCAGGGAACTACCCTGGTGCGGTGCGTGACAAAACCCAAGCGAATTCCGCCCAGCCCGGTGACGGTCTGGTCCGTGCAGGTGCCCTGGTCTTCTTCGTCGGCGCCGTGGCCACTCTGGTCACGGTCGCCCCGCTGTTCCTCGGAACGAC
Organism: Streptomyces cellulosae; assembly: GCA_014655195.1. Lineage (GTDB taxonomy): Bacteria > Actinomycetota > Actinomycetes > Streptomycetales > Streptomycetaceae > Streptomyces > Streptomyces cellulosae. The sequence goes on from BNBH01000001.1 coordinate 340,171, forward strand.
GCCCTTTCCGACGTACATGTTCGGATTGAGCATGCTCATGGGCGTCGGATTCGCCGTCGCGGCCGCCGGTGTACTGCGTTCCGCCGCCGTGGGACGACGGCGGGCCCGGGCCGCCCGCGCGGTTTCCGGTCAGTTGTCCGAGCAGTAGTCCGAAAACCAGCGGGGGAATTCCGTCAGATCGGTGAGGACCGCGTCCGCGCCGGCTTCCCGGAGTTCCGCCGCGTCGCACGGTCCGGTGGCGACCGCGACCGACACCGCGCCCGCGGTGCGGGCTCCGCGCACGTCGCCGGTGTGGTCGCCGACGTACACGGACGCGCCGTGCTCGCGCAGCGCCAGCGCCTTCTGCTCGGCCCACAGGTCACCGATCACGGCGTCCGGCTCGATACCGAGGTGCGCGAGATGCAGCTTGGCGTTGGGCTCGTACTTCGCGGTCACCACGATCGCCCGCCCGCCGCGCGCCCGCACGGCGGCTATCGCCTCCGGCGCGCCGGGGAGGGCGAGGGTGGGGGTGATCGCGTATTCGGGGTACATGGCGCGGTAGAGGTCCGCGACCTCGTCGACCCGGTCGGCGGGGAACCAGTTGGCGATCTCCTCCACGAGGGGCGGGCCCAGGCGGCTGACGGCGAGATCGGCGTCTACGTGGGTCCCGGTGCGGGCGGCGAGGGCGAGGTAACAGGCGCGGATCCCTGGCCGGGAGTCGATGAGGGTCATGTCGAGGTCGAACCCGACGGTCGGAGCGGCGGTCCTGCCGGACGGGGCGGGTGGGGTCGCGTTGGCCATGTCCGCCATTGTCCGCGACGCGCTCCGCGGGGTCGGGTGCGGGCGGTCGGGGGCTGGTCGCGCAGTTCCCCGCGCCCCTGAAGGGCGCTGAAGCGCCCCACCGCCCCTGGAGGACCTCTGCGACGCCGGGTGCGGGTCGTCCGTGGCCGGTCACGCAGCTCCCCGCGCCCCTGAAGGGCGCTGAAGCGCCCCACCGCCCCTGGAGGACCTCTGCGACGCCGGGTGCGGGGCGTCCGTGGCCTGTCACGCAGTTCCCCGCGCCCCTGGGGGGCGTCGCCGACGCAGGTGCGCTGTAACGCCCTCAGCGTTGTCGCTGGGAGCGCCACACCAGGAACAGCGCCGACGTCACCGCCGCCGTGCGGATCACCCACGGCCATGTCTCCGTGAGCGCCGCGTTCATCTGGCCCTCGGCCACCGGCTCGCCCCAGCGGCCCGCCGCGCGGCCCCAGAGCCAGACGATGCCGCCGGTCAGCGACAGCCCCGGCAGCACGACAACCGCCGCCTTCACCTCCCCCGGAGTCAGCCGTCGCGAGGCATACGCGATCAGCCACCCCAGGATCAGCGCGAACCAGTTGCCCAGCACCGCCCCCACGACGAGAGACGCCGCCGCGATCAGCAGCAGCGGATTGCTCCACCGCCGCGACGGCAGCCGCAGCAACCTCCGCCGTGCGGGGACCTCCTCGGTCGCCTCGGCAGCAGGCGCCGCCTCGGCCGCCGGCTCCTCCTCCTTCGGCACCGGCCGCTTCAGCAGCTCAGGGATCTCCACCCCGCCCACGAACCCCGGCACCTCGTCCCCCACCCCGAAGGGACCGCTGTCCACCCGCCACCAGTCGGGCTGGCTCCCGCTGTCCCCGACCTCGTCGAGCCCGGCCCGGTGCGGCGGCGTCGGCGCTTCCACGGGAGCGGCGGGCGGAGGCGCAGCCGACGACCGAGGCCGGGGGACCACCTTCCGGAACACCCCGCCCGCCTTCGCCTCCCGTTGCACGGGAACAGCTGACGGCTGGTCCGCCGACGCGCCCGGCGCAGCCCCCGGACTCGCGCCCTCCGCCTTGGACACCACTTCCGTGGGCGTCCCCAGCCGCGCGATGATCCGCCGCACCGCGGCGGGCGAATCCACCACCGCCTTGGCCCGGCGCCGGTCGATCTCGTCGCGCAGCTCCGCGACCAGCCGCATCCGCGCCGCCGACGGCAACTGCCGCTGCTGCGCCACGTCGCCGACGCGGCTCAGATACTCGTAGACGACCTGGTCACTCTCGATACCCACGAAGTCCCCTCCGGGACGGATGCGTCGGGACACCGTCGCCCGACGGTACCGCGAGAGCGGCGACCCGACCCAACTCCCGGCACGCCACGGACGTACCCACCCGCTAACGTGAGGCGGATGAGCACCGAGGAGAACCCCGCGGCGGCCCCCCGATCCCTCGCCGAGGCGCTCCGGGGGCGGGACGACGCCTCCCTGGCCGCGCTCCTGCGCAGCCGGCCGGATCTCATCACGCCCGTGCCCACGGACCTGACCCAGCTCGCCACCCGGGCGGGCACGCGCGCCTCGGTGGTCCGCGCGCTGGAGCGCCTCGACCGGTTCACGCTGCAGACCGCGCAGGCGCTGGCGGTGGCGTCGGACCCGGCGACGTACGACGAGCTGCTCGGGCTGATGGCGGGCGACGACGGCGACCCGGCGGTGTCCGCCGCGCTGCCGCGCGTCCTCGGCACGCTCCGCGAACAGGCCCTGGTGTGGGGCGGCGACGACCGGCTCCGTCTGGTCCGCACGGCCCGCGAACTGCTGGCGCCGTCGCCCCAGCACCCGTCGCCGACCGGTCTCGGCCCGACCGTGCGGGAGGCGGGCGCGGGCATCTCGCCGGGCCGGATCCAGGAGATCCTGACGACGGCCGGGCTGCCGTCGACGCACGACTCCGTCTCCGCGCTGACCGCGCTGGCGGACCTCTTCAGCGACCCTGAGCGGATGTCCGCGCTGCTCGACCAGGCGCCGAGCGAGTCGGTGGAGGTGCTGGAGCGGCTGGTGTGGGGCCCGCCGTACGGGCAGGTCACCGCCGATCCGGCGCCCCGGCTGCGCTGGCTGCTGGACCGGGGGCTGCTGCTGCCGACGGCGCCCGGCACGGTCGTCCTGCCCCGTGAGGTGGCGCTGCGGCTGCGCGCCGGGCGGGCGCACCGGACGACGGAGCCGGTGCCGCCGCCGGTCGAGGCGGCCGCCGCGCACAGTCCCCGGATCGTGGACGCGACGGCGGCCGGGCAGGCGTACACGGCGCTGGCGACCGTCGAGGAGCTGCTGAAGGACTGGCACGAGGGCGGGCCGGCGGTGCTGCGGGCCGGCGGGCTGAGCGTGCGGGACCTCAAGCGGACCGCGGTGGCGCTGGACGTGCCCGAGCCGGTGGCCGCGTTCTGGGTCGAACTGGCCTACGCTGCCGGGCTGCTGGCGTCCGACGGCGAGGCCGACGAGCGGTACGCGGCGACCCCGGCGTACGACGAGTGGCGGGAGCGGCCCTCCGGGGAGCGGTGGGCGCGGCTGGCCACGGCGTGGCTCGCGGCGACCCGGACGCCGGGGCTGGTCGGGGAGCGGGACGCGAAGGACCGCACGCTGTCCGCGCTCGGCCCGGGCCTGGACCGCTCGGCCGCCCCGGAGGTACGGCACCGGGTGCTGGCCCTGCTGGCGGGACTCCCGGAGGGCGCCGCGCCGAACACCGAGTCGCTGCTGGCGCGCCTGCGGTGGGAGCGGCCCCCGCGCGCGGACCGCACCGGGGGCGGCGCGCCCTCCCCGTACGCGCGCCGGACGCCGGCACAGTCCGCCGAGGGGGCGCGGGGCACCACGGCCCGCGGGGCCACGGCACCCGGGTATCCGGCCGACGGCGGCAGCGGTGCGGGCGGGGACGAGGACCTGCGGTCGCGGCTGGCCCGCTGGACGCTGGCGGAGGCGGAGATGCTCGGCATCACCGGGCGCGGCGCGCTCTCCTCGCACGGGCGCGCGCTGATCGGCGCGCCGCCCGCGCCCCGGCACGCGGACGCGGAGACCGAGCCGAAGGGGCCGGGCGACAAGCTGCCCGTGCACCACCGGCAGACCCCGCCGCCGCCCGCCCTCTCCCCCGCCGAGCAGGCGACCGCCGCCGCGACGGCCGCCCGGTTGCTGGAACCCCTGCTGCCCGAGCCGTTGGACCACGTGCTGCTCCAGGCCGACCTGACGGCGGTCGCGCCCGGCCCGCTGGAGCGGCCGCTGGCCGACATGCTGGGCGTGCTGGCGGACGTGGAGTCGAAGGGCGGGGCGACGGTCTACCGGTTCACGCCCGCCTCGGTACGGCGCGCCCTGGACGCCGGGCGGTCCGCCGCCGACCTGCACGCCTTCCTCGCCGCGCACTCCCGTACGCCGGTGCCGCAGCCGCTGACGTACCTGATCGACGACGTGGCCCGCCGGCACGGGCATCTCCGGGTGGGCGCGGCCTCGTCCTACGTACGGTGCGACGACGACGCGGTGCTGAACGAGATCCTCGCCGACAAGCGCGCCGCCGGTCTGGGGCTGCGGCGGCTCGCCCCGACGGTGCTGGCGGCGCGGACCGACCCGGCGGCGCTGCTGGAGGGGCTGCGGGCGATGGGGTTCGCGCCGGCCGCGGAGTCGGCGGAGGGCGATGTGCTGATCGCCCGCGCGGACGCGTACCGGACGCCTCCGCGGACGCCTCCGGAGCCGGTGCCGGACGGGCCGCCGGTGCCCGACGACACGTTGCTCGCTGCCGCGATCCGGGCGGTCCGGGCGGGGGATCTCGCGTCCACCGCGCCGCGGAAGCCGGTGGGCGGGGAGGCGGGGGGTGCGGGTCCGGGGGAGTTGCCGCGTACGTCGGCGGCGGACACGTTGGCGACGCTGCAGGCGGCTGTTCTGACCAACGAGACGCTGTGGATCGGGTACGTGAACGCGGAGGGGGCGGCGAGTCAGCGGGTTATCGCGCCTCTTCGCGTCGAGGGTGGGTTCGTGACGGCGTACGACCACACTGCGGATGAGGTGCGGACGTATCCGCTGCACCGGATCACGGGGGTCGCGGAACTCGCGGAGTGAGGCGGCGCGTGGGTATGTGCGGATTCATCGGGGTCGACCGCGCAGTTCCCCGCGCCCCTGGGGGTGTCGCCGTCACGCGCCTGTGAGAAGACTCCGGGCCCGGTCCGGAATGTGATCAGGCAAACTGGACGTTTGGCCGTGCAGTGCCCGTGCCGAGCCCGTCGCAGAAAGGCAGCCGCGCGTGAATGGTCCGCTCATCGTCCAGTCCGACAAGACCCTGCTCCTCGAGGTCGACCACGAGCAGGCCGACGACTGCCGTCGCGCCATCGCGCCGTTCGCCGAACTGGAGCGCGCCCCCGAGCACATCCACACCTACCGGGTGACCCCGCTGGGCCTGTGGAACGCGCGGGCCGCGGGTCACGACGCGGAGCAGGTCGTCGACGCGCTGGTGCAGTACAGCCGCTACCCCGTGCCGCACGCGCTGCTCGTCGACATCGCCGAGACCATGGACCGCTACGGCCGGCTCAGCCTGGTCAAGCACCCCGCGCACGGCCTGGTCCTCACCACCACCGACCGCCCGGTCCTGGAGGAGGTGCTGCGCTCCAAGCGCGTCGCCCCCCTCGTCGGCGCGCGTATCGACCCCGACACCGTCGCCGTGCATCCGTCCGAGCGCGGTCAGATCAAGCAGACCCTGCTGAAGCTGGGCTGGCCCGCCGAGGACCTCGCCGGGTACGTGGACGGCGAGGCGCACCCGATCGAGCTGGTCGAGGACGGCTGGGCACTGCGCCCGTACCAGAAGCAGGCCGTGGAGAACTTCTGGCACGGCGGCTCCGGCGTCGTCGTCCTCCCGTGCGGCGCCGGCAAGACGCTGGTCGGCGCGGGCGCGATGGCGCAGGCGAAGTCGACGACGCTGATCCTCGTCACCAACACCGTCTCGGCCCGCCAGTGGAAGCACGAGCTGGTGAAGCGGACGTCGCTCACCGAGGAGGAGATCGGCGAGTACAGCGGGACGAAGAAGGAGATCCGCCCCGTCACCATCGCCACCTACCAGGTGCTGACGACGAAGCGGAAGGGCGTCTACCCGCACCTGGAGCTGTTCGACTCCCGTGACTGGGGTCTGATCCTCTACGACGAGGTGCACCTGCTGCCCGCGCCCGTCTTCAAGTTCACCGCCGACCTCCAGGCGCGGCGACGGCTCGGCCTGACGGCGACGCTGGTGCGGGAGGACGGCCGCGAGTCGGACGTGTTCTCGCTGATCGGCCCCAAGCGGTTCGACGCGCCGTGGAAGGAGATCGAGGCGCAGGGCTACATCGCGCCCGCCGACTGCGTCGAGGTCCGCGTCAACCTCACCGACTCCGAGCGGCTGGCGTACGCGACGGCCGAGCAGGAGGAGAAGTACCGCTTCTGCTCGACGACCGCCACCAAGCAGCGCGTCACGGAGGCGATCGTCCGCCGTTTCGCGGGGCAGCAGATCCTGGTCATCGGCCAGTACATCGACCAGCTCGACGAACTGGGCGAGCACCTGGACGCGCCGGTCATCAAGGGCGAGACGTCCAACGCCCAGCGGGAGAAGCTGTTCGAGGCGTTCCGGCAGGGCGAGCTGAGCGTGCTGGTGGTGTCGAAGGTCGCGAACTTCTCCATCGACCTGCCGGAGGCGACGGTCGCCATCCAGGTGTCGGGCACGTTCGGCTCCCGCCAGGAGGAGGCGCAGCGCCTCGGCCGTGTGCTGCGGCCGAAGGCGGACGGCCACCAGGCGCACTTCTACTCGGTCGTCGCCCGCGACACCATCGACCAGGACTTCGCGGCGCACCGCCAGCGGTTCCTGGCGGAGCAGGGGTACGCGTACCGGATCGTCGACGCGGACGAGCTGCTCGCGGAGAGCTGACGCCCCGCGGGGCTCACCCCTCGGGGAGGTTGAACACCAGCGCGATGACGGTCAGCCAGGGCAGCAGCGACAGCCCGGCCAGCCAGAGGCGCGGCACCGCCCAGCGGCGGGTGCGGGGCAGCAGCCACGCGGCGGCGCAGGCGGCCACCCCGAGCAGCCCGCCGAGGAACAGGGTGCCGTACACGACGTGCAGGGCGGTCGTCAGCGCCGTCGAGCAGTCGTCGGGGCCGCAGCTGTCCGTCGCCATGACGGACAGTCCCCCGAACAGCAGCGCGAGCGGCGCCAGCATCACGCCGAGCACGGTGGCGACCGCCGGCGCCACGTACGCACGGGGGTCGCGCTCATTCGTGTTCATACGGCCAGTGAAGCGGCCCCGGTGTGTCCGGGACACCGGAGCCGCTACTCAACTGTGCGGGTGTATTCGTACTCATTCCCTGCTCACGGTCACTACTTCGGGTCGCGGGCGAAGGAGGCCGTCGACCAGACGTAGCCGAGTACGACCAGCGCCACGCACCAGGCCACGGCCAGCCATCCGTCGTTGCCGATCTCGCTGCCGAGCAGCAGCCCGCGCAGGGTCTCGATGGCCGGCGTGAACGGCTGGTACTCGGCGACCGGCCGGAACCACTCCGGCATCCCGTCGACCGGGACAAAGGCGCTGGACAGCAGGGGCAGGAGGATCAGCGGGGTCGCGTTGTTGCTGGCGGCCTCCGCGTTGGGGGCGCCGAGGCCCATGCCGACCGCGATCCAGGTGAGCGCCGTCGCGAACAGCACCAGCAGCCCGAAGGCGGCCAGCCACTCCAGCGCGGTGGCGTCGGTGGAGCGGAAGCCGATCGCCACCGCCACCAGGCCCACGACGACCACGCTGAGGACGGCCTTCAGCACGCTGCCGACCACGTGCCCGACGAGCACCGAGCCGCGGTGGACGGCCATCGTGCGGAAGCGGGCCACGATCCCCTCGGTCATGTCCATCGACACGGACACCGCAGTGCCGATGGCGGTGGAGCCGACGGTCATCAGCAGCAGCCCCGGCACCAGGTACGCGACGTACGCGGACCGGCCGCCGCCGCCCAGCCCCGCGCTCATCACGTCCCCGAAGACGTACACGAAGAGCAGGAGCAGCATCACCGGCGTGAGCAGCAGGTTGAGGGTGAGAGAGGGATAGCGGCGCGCGTGCAGCAGGTTGCGGCGCACCATCGTGGACGAGTCGCGCAGGGCGAGGGACAAGGACTGCGGGGCGCTCATCGGACGGTCTCCTTCGAGGGAGCGGACGACGGGGCGGGGACGCCGGCGCCTTCGGTGCCGGCTCCTTCGGTCAGGGCGAAGAAGACGTCGTCGAGGTCGGGGGTGTGCACGGTCAGCTCGTCCGCCTCCACGCCGGCGGAATCCAGCAGGTCGAGCACTGCGCGCAGTTCGCGCTGGCTGCCGCCGCTGGGGAGGGACAGGGTCAGCGCCGCGTCGTCCGGGGCGGCCCCGGTCAGGACGGCGGCGGCCGACCGGTAGCCGGCCGGGTCGGTGAAGCGGAGCCGTACGTGCCCGCCGGGGACGATCCGCTTCAGCTCCTCCGCGGTGCCCTCGGCGGCGATCCGGCCGTCGTGCAGCACGGCGATGCGGTGGGCGAGCTGGTCGGCCTCCTCCAGGTACTGGGTGGTGAGGAAGACCGTCACCCCGCCGTCGACCAGCTCGCGGATGATGCCCCACATGGTGTGACGGGAACGGGGGTCGAGTCCGGTGGTCGGCTCGTCGAGGAAGATGATCCGCGGGTCGCCGACCAGGGTCATGGCGATGTCGAGCCGGCGCTTCATGCCGCCGGAGTAGGTGGACGCGGGTTTCTTCGCCGCGTCCGCGAGGTCGAACCGCTCCAGCAGCTCGGCGGCGACGCGCCTGCCCTCCCGGCGGGGCAGGTGGTGCAGGTCGGCCATCAGCAGCATGTTCTCCTCGCCGGTGATCAGACCGTCGACGGCGGAGAACTGTCCGGTGACGCCGATCGCGGCCCGCACGGCCTGCGGGTCGGCGGCGAGGTCGTGCCCGCCGACCCGCAGGTCGCCCGCGTCCGCGCCGACGAGCGTGGAGAGGATCTTGACGACCGTGGTCTTGCCCGCGCCGTTCGGCCCGAGCAGGGAGAAGACCGTGCCTTCCTCGACGGCGAGGTCGACCCCGTCGAGGACGACCTTGTCGCCGTACGCCTTGCGCAGCCCGTGTGCCGCGATGGCCGAGCCGGTCATGTGCGCTCCTTCGGGTCATTGTTTCTGACACCGGAAACGCTACGTTGCGTTCATGAGAACGGCAATAAATTTGTTGCATCCAAACACTGTTTACGCAGCTCAGCGCAGTTAAATCGTTGCAACGTTTTGAGATTTAACGCAACAGGAGCACCGCATTTCGTTGCAATACAAAGGGAGTGAACGCTATGCTCGACTCCCCCATCGCCCACGAAGGAGACCCGCGTTGCCCGGAGGCAGGCTCACTCAGCAGGAGCGCCAGCAGATCGCGTCGGGGCTGGCCGACGGGCTGGCGTACGCGGAGATCGCGCGGCGGCTCGACCGTCCGACGTCGACGGTCACGCGGGAGGTCATGCGCAACGGCGGCCCCACCGCCTACCGCCCCGAACTGGCACAGCGCGCGACCGAGCAGCGCGCCCACCGGCGCAGGCGCGGCGCGCGGCAGGCGAAGGCGGCGCCGGACGCGTACGGGCGGGACCCGGAGGCGGTGCGGGCGTTCGAGGAGACGCTCACGACCGTCTTCATCGCCTCGGGCACGCCCAGGATGATGGCCAGGGTCATGGCCTGTCTGACCCTCAGCGACTCGGGCAGCCTCACCGCCGCCGAGCTGGCGGAGCGGCTCCAGGTGAGCCCGGCGTCGGTGTCGAAGGCGGTCGCGTTCCTGGAGAGCCAGGACCTGGTGCGGCGCTTCCGCGACGAGGGGGGCCGACGGGAGCGCTATGGCTTCGACGAGGACATCTGGTACCAGTCGATGGTCGCCAGCGCCCGGTCGACCGCGCAGATCGCGGCGACCTCACGGGAGGGCGTGGACGTCATGGGTCCCGGCACGCCGGCGGCGACGCGGCTGGAGAACGCCGCGCGGTTCCTCGACTTCGTCTCCGAGACCATGATCCGGGCGGCGGAGGAGGCGCGGGACCTGCTGCACGGGAAGCCCCACGACAGTACGGAGCAGGGTTAGCGGCGGCGGACGCCGGCCTCCGGGCCGTACTCGCCGAGGAGGATCACGTCGAAGGCCGCGCCGAGGAACACCTTCACGGCGCGCAGGGCGTCACCGACGCGGTGCGGGTGACTGCCCTCGGCCGGGGCGGCGCCGCTCGGGCGGACCGGCGGACTGGTGGGGTGGACGGTGGCTGCGCTCATGCACTCATGGTCGCTCCGTGACCCCGGTCCGGGCATCGGCCCACGGGACCGGACCGCCGGGCCGCCGTGTACGTCCGCGGAACGAGCCGTCCCTCTCAGGCAGGACGGGGTGACCCCTAGGGGGTGGGAAAACCGTTTGGACCACCCTCGCCCCACGACCTAGAATCTCCGCTCTCTTCCCGCCTCCCTCTCGGAGCGCCGCCGTCCGGACGGAAACCGGCCGGCATTCCTTCCTCGCAGCACACCCGGCAGCAGGTCCCTCGGAGGCACTCCCTTGTCCGCGTCCACGCCCGTAGACGAGCCCGCGTACGACCCCGTGGACGGTCCGGTCGTCCCGGCCGACGACCCCCTCGCCCGCGAACGCTCCCACCTCGCCGCGTCCCGCGCCGCCCTGCGCGCCATGCGGGAGGACGTGGAGGCGCTCGACATCCGCGACGTCACAGCCAACTGGGTGAACGCGGCGGTGCTGCAGCACCAGATCGAGGAGCGGATCAAGGCGCTGGCCGACCTCAGCGACACCCCGCTGTTCTTCGGGCGCCTCGACTATCTGCACGCGCCGGGCGCGGAGCAGGCGGAGGGGGCGGAAGGAGAACGCTTCTACATCGGGCGCCGGCATGTGCACGACGCGGACGGCGACCCGATGGTGATCGACTGGCGTGCGCCGGTGTCGCAGCCGTTCTACCGGGCGTCCAAGAAGGACCCGATGGACGTGGGGCTGCGCCGCCGCTTCGGCTACACCGGCGGCGACCTCACCGCGTACGAGGACGAACACCTCTCCGACCCGGCCGAGGCGGCGACCACCAGCAAGCTGCTCCAGCAGGAGATCGAGCGCCCGCGCGTCGGCCCCATGCGCGACATCGTCGCGACGATCCAGCCCGAGCAGGACGAGATCGTACGGTCCGGGCTGTCGGGCAGCGTGTGCGTGCAGGGCGGCCCCGGCACCGGAAAGACGGCCGTCGGCCTGCACCGGGTCGCGTACCTGCTGTACGCCCACCGCGAGCGGCTGGCCCGCACGGGCACGCTGGTCGTCGGCCCGAACCGCTCCTTCCTCCACTACATCGAGCAGGTGCTGCCGGCCCTGGGCGAGCTCACCGTCGCCCAGGCGACGGTGGACGACCTGGTGGCGCACGTGGAGGTACGCGGCACGGACGACGCGACGGCGGCGACGGTCAAGGGCGACGCGCGCATGGCGGAGGTGCTGCGGCGGGCGCTGTACTCGCACGTGACGATGCCGACGGAACCGGTCGTGGTGGTGCGCGGCTCGCGCCGCTGGCGCGTCCCGGCGTACGAACTCCAGGCGATCGTGCGGCAGTTGCTGGACCGGGACATCCGCTACGGGGCCGCCCGTGAGGCGCTGCCGCAGCGGATCGCGCACGCGGTGCTGGTGCAGATGGAGCGGGCGGGCGAGGCGCCGGACGACCGGGTGCAGGACGCGGTGGCGCGCAACGCGGCGGTGAAGGCCGCGGTGAAGGCGGTGTGGCCGGCGGTGGACCCGGCGAAGCTGGTGCTGCGGCTGCTGGGGGACGCGGAGTTCCTGGCCGAGCACGCGGAGGGGCTGCTCGACGGGCAGGAGCAGAAGGCGGTCCTCTGGGCGAAGCCGGCGCGGTCGGTGAAGTCGGCGAAGTGGTCGGCGGCGGACACGGTGCTGATCGACGAGGCGGCGGACCTGATCCGGCGGACGCCGTCACTCGGGCACGTGGTGCTGGACGAGGCGCAGGACCTGTCCCCCATGCAGTACCGGGCGGTGGGCCGCCGCTGCACGACCGGCTCGGCGACGGTCCTCGGCGACCTGGCGCAGGGCACCACGCCGTGGGCGACGCGCAGTTGGGAGGAGGCGCTGTCCCACCTGGGGAAGCCGGACGCGGTGGTGGAGGAGCTGACGGCGGGTTTCCGTGTCCCGACGGACGTCATCACGTACGCGTCGCGCCTGCTGCCGCACATCGCGCCGGGGCTCACGCCGGTGGCGTCGATCCGCGAGAACCCGGGCTTCTTCGAGGTCCGCGACGCCTCGGGGACGGACGAGGTGCTGGCGGCATGCCGCGAACTGCTCACCCGCGAAGGCTCGGTGGGCCTGATCGCGGCGGACCCCCGCATCCCCGCCCTGACGGAGGCCCTGGCCGCGGCGGGCCTCCCCCACGTGTCCCCCGGCGAGGAGACAACGGAGTCGACCCGCCTCACCCTGGTCCCGGCCTCCCTGGCGAAGGGCCTGGAATACGACTACGTCCTCCTGGACGAACCCCGGGCGATCGTCGACGCGGAACCGGACGAACGCACGGGCCTGCGCCGCCTGTACGTGACGCTGACGCGAGCGGTGTCGGGCCTGCTCATCACGCATGGGGCGCCGTTGCCGGCGCAGTTGACGTAGACGCCCGCCCCCCCACCGCGAACGCGCCGCGGACCGACCCACCTGGCCCTGGCCCACCGCGGACGCGCCGCGGACGGCCCACCCGGCCCCCGTCCCGCGGGCAGTCGTGCCTCCCCCCGTGCCTTGAGGGCCTGGGAGGTACCCCCAGGCGGCACGGGTGGGCGCGGACGGTATCCCGCAAGCGCCGGGCTGCGCGAACACCCCCGCCCCGCGTCAGAGGCGCCTCAGCCTCCCAGCACCGTCCGCCACCGAGCCACGGCCTCCGCCGACACCGGCCCCGTCCAACCCTCCGGCCGCGCCGCGCCCCCGATGTGGAAGGCGTCCACCCCCGCGTCCAACAACCCCGGCACGTGCTCCAGCCGCAACCCGCCCCCCACCAGCAACTGCTGCCCGTACCCAGGCTCCCCGCGCCGCGCCGCCTCCGCGCACAGCACCGGCAGCCCCGCGTCCACCCCCTCCGCCGACCCGGCGGTCAGGTAGGTGTCCAGACCAGGAAAGTCCGCGAGCTGCTTGCGCACCGTGTCCCGGTCCGTCGCGTGGTCGATCGCGCGGTGGAACGTCCACCGGCACCCCTCCAGCTCCGCCGCGACCCGTTCCACCGCCGCCAGGTCCACCTGGCCGTCCGCGTCGAGGAAGCCGAGGACGAACTCCTCCGCCCCCGCCTCCCGCATCTCGCGCGCCGCCGCGACCAGCCGTTCCACCGAGCCCGCCGCGAAGCCGTCCGCGAGCCGGATCATGACCCGGACCGGGATGTCCACGGCCGCGCGGATCGCCGTCACCGTCGGTGCCGCGGGGGTCAGCCCGTCCGCCGCCATGTCGGTGACCAGCTCGAGGCGGTCCGCACCTCCGGCCTGGGCGGCGACGGCGTCCTCGACGTCGAGGGCGATCACCTCCAGGACTGCACGCTTGCTCATGGGGCCCCATTCGTCGGCTCGGAACGGCTCCTACAGGTCTAGTCCAATCCAAGCCTACGCCCGGTCCCGCGCCCGGAAACGCCCCACCCACCGCTCAGCCGAAGATGTTCAGCTCCGCCGCGTCGACGCCGGCCAGCTCGTACGACACCCCGTCCACCGGGCGCCCCGCGTACAGCCGCATCAGCGTGGGCCCGTCGCCGATGAAGCGGGCCGGGGGCCGTTCCCCGGACGCGTCGCCCAGTCGTACCGGCTCGTCCGCGTCGTCCAGGTCCGCGTGCAGCGGCACATGCCCCCGCGCGCTGGTGACCTGCGCCAGCAGCGCGAGCGCGAACGGCAGGCCCGAGCCCGCGTACGCCCCCGGCTCCCCGAGCGCCACGCGCACGTCCCCGGCGTGCACCCACTCGCCGAGCGCCACCCCGTCCAGCAGCCCGCCGGCCTTGGCGATGACAGGACCGGCCTCGGTCATGCCGCGTTCCAGTTCGTCGAGGACCTGCGCGTTGGTCCAGCCGGCCCGCTCGTCGATGTCCCGCTGGTTGGCCTCCGGCGAGAACACGTCCTTGTCGTACCGGCTCTCCACCACCCGCGCCAGCGCCGCCGAACAGTGCGCCAGCACGTCCCGCACCGTCCAGCCCGGACACGCCGTCACCGGCAGCGTGAAGTCGCCGTCGCCGCGAGTCCGCAGCAACGGGAGCAGCGCGTCCCGCTCGACGCTCAGCAGCCGGCCCGGCAGCTCGGGGTCCCGTACCTCGTGCACATCCGCAGGAGTCGTCATGCGCCCACGCTAGTCGCGAGGCCCCGGGCACGAAACGAGGTTGCGCCGGAGCGCCTCGCCCCGAGAGGGTGCCGGGATGACCGTCCCCCACGGGAGTTGATGTGCCGTACCCTCACACCCCCGCCGTCTCCGCGTTCCGCCTCACGGACGACAAGGCCGGGCCGTACGGCATCACGGCCGGCCCCGACGGCGCGCTCTGGCTCACGCTGGTGCACAGCGGCGGCGTCGCCCGCCTCACCCTCGACGGCGCGTACGAGGAGTACGCCCTGGACGCGCCCGACTGCCGTCCCACGGTGATCGCGCCCGGACCGGACGGCGCCCTCTGGTTCACCCGCTTCCAGGACCACCGGATCGGCCGCGTCACCGTCGACGGCGTCGTGACGTCCGTCCCGCTGCCGTCCGCCGACGCCGGTCCGTACGGCATCACGGCGGGGCCGGACGGCGCGCTCTGGTTCACGGAGACGACCGGTGACCGCGTCGGCCGGATCACCGTCGACGGGCAGATCACGGAGTTCGCGCTCCCGGTCGCGGGCGGCTTCCCCTCCGCGATCACCACGGGCCCGGACGGCGCACTGTGGTTCACACTGAACGGCGCGAACGCGATCGGCCGCATCACCGTCGACGGCGACACCGCCGTGTATCCCTTGCCCACGGACGCCGCCGGGCCGGTCGGCATCGCCGCCGACGGCGACGCCGTCTGGTTCACCGAGATCCTGGCCGGCCGGATCGGCCGGATCACGCCGGACGGCCGGATCACGGAGCTCCCGCTCCCCGACCGCTCGGCCAAACCGCACGCGATCGTCGCCGCCGCCGACGGCGAGTGCTGGTTCACGGAATGGGGCACGGGCCGCGTCGGCCGCGTCACCGGGACCGGCGAGATCACCGAACACGCCCTCCCCGACCCGTCCTCCGAACCCCACGGCATCACCGTGGGCCCGGACGGCGCCCTGTGGACGGCCCTGGAGACGGGCGGGGTGGCGCGGGTGGACCGACGGCTGCGGTGAGGGTGAGGCCGGTCGGCCTCACGTACGCCCCCCTTTACACCCCGCTCGGCAGACTGCCACCGCCCGTCTGCTGCACCGGAATCATGACCGCGCGCGCGTCGGCCTTCCCCGGCCTGAACATCAGACTCGACGGCTGCGCGGTCCGGCGGTCGGACACCACGATGCCGCCGCGCCACTTGCCCGAGGGGTCCTGGTAGCGGAACTGGAGCGTCTTCAGCCGCTCCCCGAACTCCTCCCGCAGTGGGCGGTACGCATCGTCGCAGTGCACGTTCCACGTCACGTCGCCCAGGTAGGCGTGACAGGCGACGGGGAAGCAGGGAAGACACCACCAGGTCCGCGAGCTGCAGCAGCGTGTGCGTGTCACTGTGCCCGAAGACGGGGGACTCGATGACGCCTTTGAGCAGGTCACCGCCCGCGCGGTACTTGCGTGTCGTGACGCAGTGGACGTTCGGCGCGTTCTTCGACTTGGTGCGGCTGTCGAGGATCATCACGCCGCGCGAGTGACTGTCCAGCAGCTGGGCCTGGAAGGTCTCCGTGAGGCTTCCCACCGAGGTGCTGTACACCCCCGTCTCGTTCACGGCGTGACCCTCCTGTTTCACCCACACCACCCGGGCCAGCACGCGGGCGTTGCAGCGCTCCAGCAGGCCGAGGACCGAGTCCACGAGGAGCGTCGCAGCCCGGCGCCGGTCCCGGTTCCCCACGCGGATGTCCTTACGGACGTCGGCCCCCTTGACCTCCGTGTGGATCACCTCGGAGAGATGCCGGGCACGGCCCAGCTGCGGCCGGTACGTCTTCTTGACGGTCAGGAAGTCCCAGGTCAACTGCTTGATGCAGGAGTCGTGGACGGTGAAGCCACCGACGACGAGAACCGGCGGTGCGTCCGGTCGCGAGCGGTCGACGGTCTGACCGTTCCCCGCCTCGTCGATGTAGCACAGGTACAACGAGCCTCCCGGAAAGCACTCGGGCCGCTCCCGAAGGAGCGGCCCCAGGACCTGGTGAGCCATATGCACCGTGCTTTGTTTGCTGCCCCGATGCTGCCGAGAACGACATCGACCGGTCAAGCCGATCGTCACAGTCGGTTGACATGTGCGCGCAGTGAGTAACGCGATGCAGGTGTGGGGCAACCCGGCGACGGCGGCTCACCATGGAGACGACGGCGCACGGAAGCAGCACCGGGAAGAATGACGGCATGGCCGACACCCAAGACCTCCGCGCCCGTTTCGTCCATGCCCTCGAAGGGGCCCGGGGTTCCTCGGAGGGGCCCGACCCCGTGCCGTACGCGGAGCATCTGATCGCCCGCTGGCAGGAACCGCAGCGGCGGTACCACACGCTCGATCACCTCACCGCGGTCCTCGACCGCGTCGACGAGCTGGCGGACCACGCCGACGACCCCGACGTCGTACGGCTCGCCGCGTGGTTCCACGACGCCGTGTATCTGCCGGACCGGTCCGAGAACGAGGAGCGGTCCGCGCGGCTCGCCGAGCGCGCGCTGCCGGAGGCCGGGGTGTCCGCGGAGAAGACCGAGGAGGTCGCCCGCCTGGTGCGGCTCACCGTGACGCACGACCCCGCCGACGACGACCGCGACGGCCAGGTGCTGTGCGACGCCGACCTCGCGATCCTCGCCGCCGCGCCGTCGGCGTACGCCGCCTACACCGCCGCCGTCCGCGAGGAGTACCACTTCGTGCCGAACGACGCCTTCCGCGAGGGCCGAGCCGATGTGCTGCGCCAACTCCTCGGCCTGCGCCGCCTGTTCCGCACCCCGTACGGCCAGGAGCACTGGGAGGCCACCGCCCGCCACAACCTGCGCGGCGAGCTGGAAATGCTGTCGACCCCGCCCCCGCCCTCCGCCTAGCCTCCCCGTCATGCATGCATCCGGAGCGGAACAGGTGGAGGCGGCCGTCGCGGACAGCGTGGCGGTCCTGGGGGCGGTCACCGACCGCGACTGGACGGGGGTCCGGGCGGGACGGCTGGAGTGGAACTGCCGGGAGACGGCGGCGCATGTCGCCAGTGATCTGATCGCGTACGCGGGTCAGCTCGCGGGACGGGCGCAGAACGCCTACGTTCCCTTCGAGATCACGCTCGACGGCACCGACGACGGCCTGGACCCGGCAGACAACCCCGGCCTCCTCCACGTCATCACCACCACCGGCGCCCTCCTCGCCGCCGCCGTCCGCACCACCCCCCGCTCCGTGCGCGCCTTCCACCCCTACCCCTTCCGGCACGCGAACCGCGAAGGCTTCGCCGCGATGGGCATCGCGGAGGTGCTGCTGCACACGCACGACATGACCGAAGGGCTCGGAGTCTCCTACGAACCCCCCGCCGAGCTGTGCGAGTTCGTGCTCACACGGATCTTCCCGCGCGTGAAGCCGGGCCCCGCGCCCTGGCCGACGCTGCTGTGGGCCACCGGCCGCGGCGAATTAGAGGGGCGGGAGCCGGTCAGCGGCTGGCGCTGGTGCAACAACCCCGTCCTGCGCTCCGAGCGGCTCGACCTGGAGGGCGTCACCCCCGCGGTCGCCGCGAGCCTGGCACTGGCGGGCGACGGCGGCTTCACCTGGGCGGGCGGCGCCCCCGCCGACGGCACGCGGGTGGGCGCCGGCATCGGCGTCACGCAGTACGAGGAGGGCGCGTACCACCCCGAGTGGGGCATGTACGTGCTGGTCCGCCGGGAGGACGACCGTGCGGTGGGCGCGATGGGCTTCCACGGCGCGCCCGTCGACGGACGGGTCGAGATCGGCTACGACCTCGTCGTGGAGGCCCGCGGCAACGGCTACGCGACCGAGGCCCTGCGCACCCTCTCGGCGTGGGCGCTCGCACAGGACGCCGTGCACACCGTGGTGGCCGTCGTCGAGGAGACCAACGTGGCGTCGCAGAAGGTCGTCACCCGCGCCGGGTTCACCGAGGTGTCCCGGCACGAGAACCAGATCACCTACGAACTGCGCGCCTGATCCGGGGCCCGCCCCGTCCGCTTGCGCCGCCGCAGCCCCGCCCCGTGCAGCAGCCGCACCACCTCGCGGCTGCTGACCTCCACCGCGCCCGCGCGCACCGCGTCCGCGTACCGGTGCTCCGGGATGTCGTAGTGGTCGCGTTCGAAGGCGCGGCCGGGCACGCCCAGGGCGGCGGCGAAGAGGTGCAGCTCGGCGTAGGAGACGTCGCTCACCAGGTGGGACCAGAGGCGGCCGTGGCCCGGCCAGGTGGGCGGGTCGATGTACACCGTCACGAGGCGCCCGTCTCGCCGAGTCCGCCGACCGCCGCGACCTTCACGCCCGCCTTGTGGCACACCCAGTGCGGGTCGGGGCCCAGCTCCGGCTCGACCTCCAGCGCGTGCGGGTCGCCGCTGCCGCACACCGGGCACAGCGGCCAGCGTCCGTACCGCTCGAGCAGGGCGTCCTGCACGTCCTGCGCGACCAGACCGGCCAGGAAGCCGGCGCCCTCCGGCCACTGCTCGACCCACCAGCGGCGGTGCGACACGGATTCCTCGACGAGGGACACCACGTCCGCCTCGGCGACCCCGCGCGCCATGAGGTCGGCCAGCACGAGGGCACGCGCCGCGTGCAACGCCTGTTCCAGGGGCGGAGGGGGGCCGGGTTCACGCTGGGGGTCCATGTCCCCATTGTGCGCACTCTTGACCAGGAGCCCGCGACGAAAATATCTTTCATTTCGTGACCAATGACGTGAAGGAAATTTTCGGGAGCGCCGGCGCCTCACCCGCTCCGCCCGCGCCCGCCGCCCTCGCGGCCAAGGTGCGCACGCTCGCCCCGTCGATGACGCGCTCCATGCAGCGCGTCGCCGAGGCGGTCGCCGACGACCCGGCCGGCTGCGCGGCGCTCACGGTCACCGGCCTCGCCGAGCTGACCGGCACCAGCGAGGCCACCGTCGTCCGCACGGCCCGCCTGCTCGGCTATCCCGGCTACCGCGACCTGCGGCTCGCCCTCGCCGGGCTCGCCGCCCAGCAGCAGTCCGGGCGCGCCCCCGCGATCACCACCGACATCGCCGTGGACGACCCCATCGCCGATGTCGTCGCCAAGCTCGCCTACGACGAGCAGCAGACCCTCGCCGACACGGCCGCCGGACTGGACACCGTCCAGCTCGCCGCCGCCGTGACCGCCCTCGCGGGCGCCCGCCGCACCGATGTGTACGGTGTCGGCGCGTCGGGGCTGGTCGCCCAGGATCTCACCCAGAAGCTGCTGCGCATAGGTCTGCTGGCACACGCCCACAGCGACCCGCACCTCGCGGTGACCAACGCCGTGCAGCTGCGCTCCGGTGACGTGGCGATCGCCATCACCCACTCCGGCACCACCGGCGACGTCATCGAGCCGCTCCGGGTGGCCTTCGAGCGCGGCGCCACGACGGTCGCGGTCACCGGCCGCCCCGACAGCCCCGTCACGCAGTACGCCGACCACGTCCTGACCACCTCCACGGCCCGCGAGAGCGAGCTGCGCCCGGCCGCGATGTCCTCCCGTACGGGCCAACTGCTCGTCGTGGACTGCCTGTTCGTGGGTGTCGCCCAGCGCACCTACGACGCCGCGGCGCCCGCCCTCTCGGCGTCGTACGAGGCGCTGGCGCACCGGCACCGGGCGACCCGCAAGGGCCCGTGAGGGCGGACCCTGCCGCGCACCGGCCGTGTGCGCGCCCCCGCCGTACCCCTTCCGAGCCGCCGGCCCCGACCGAAAGAACACCGCCCATGACCTCCACCTCCCGCGACCGTGATCTGCGCTCCCAGCTCGAGACCCTGACCACCGAGGCGTTCCGGCCGGAGCTGGCGGACGTCGACCGGCTGCCCACGCCGGAGATCGCGCGGCTGATGAACGCCGAGGACGCCACGGTCGCGGGCGCCGTCGCCGGGCAGGTGCCGGCGATCGCCGCAGCGATCGACGCCGTGGCGGAGCGGATGGCGCGCGGCGGGCGGCTGATCTACGCGGGCGCGGGCACGGCGGGGCGGCTGGGCGTGCTGGACGCCTCCGAGTGCCCGCCGACCTTCAACACCGACCCGTCGCGGGTCGTCGGCCTGATCGCGGGCGGCCCGTCGGCCATGGTGAACCCGGTCGAGGGCGCCGAGGACTCCCCCGAGCTGGCCGAGTCCGACCTCGCCGCGCTCGGCCTCACCGCCGACGACACGGTGGTCGGCATCTCCGCCTCGGGCCGCACCCCGTACGCCGTCGGCGCCGTCACGTACGCCCGGAAGCTCGGGGCGCTCACCGTGGGGCTGTCGTGCAACCGGGACAGCGCGCTCGCGGCGGCGGCCGAGCACGGCGTCGAGGTGGTCGTGGGCCCCGAGTTCCTCACCGGCTCCACCCGCCTCAAGGCCGGCACGGCGCAGAAGCTCGTGCTGAACATGATCTCGACGATCACGATGATCCGGCTCGGCAAGACGTACGGGAACCTCATGGTCGACGTACGCGCCTCCAACGAGAAGCTGCGCGCCCGCTCCCGCCGGATCGTCGCCCAGGTGACGGGCGCGGACGACGCGTCCGTGGAACGCGCGCTCGCCGCCACCAACGGCGAGGTGAAGAACGCGATCCTGGTGCTGCTGGCCGGGGTGGACGGACCCACGGCGGCCCGGCTCCTCGACGAGGCCGACGGCCATCTGCGGGCGGCGCTGGCGGCCGCGGGGGGCTGACGGCGCGGGCTGGGATACTGGAGCCGTCCCCCACCCGGAGAATCCACCATGAACCACGCACAGCTCACCGCCCTCGGCCGGGCGCTGCGTGTGCTCGGTGAGCACGGCGAGGCGCTCTCCGCCGACACCCCGGACGCCAGGCTGCACGAGGTGCGCGACGACCTGCGGCGGGCGCTCGACCTGCTGGAGGACACCGTGACCACGGCGCCGCCCACCACGCGCTGCGCCGAGCACCCCACGGGGCCGGTCGACGAGAGCGCCCCGGACCTGTGCCTGCTCTGCGAGACGCGGCGCCGCGCCGCCCGCCGCGCCGAGTTCAACGGCCCGGCCCCGCAGGCCCGCCCCGCCGACCCCGCCCCCTCCCGTTACGGCGTGCGCGGCGACCGCCCGCAGCCGCAGCAGCGGTGGCTCCCGGAGATGTGGAACGGCCAGGCGTGGCAGCTCTGCGGCACCCCCCGCCGCGACCGCCGCGAGGCGGAACTCTTCGTCAAGGCCCAACTCCGCTCCCCGCGCCCGGCCATGGCCTACCGCGTCGTCCACGAGTTCACCGACTACGAGGTCCTCCGGGTCTGGGGCAACCCGGTCCACGTGGACATCGAGCCGATGGGGAACCTCTGAGCGTCCCCTCCGGCGCAGAACGGCGGCCCCTGTCCCGAGGTGATCGGGACAGGGGCCGCCGTTCCCCTGAGGCACCCGCGGGCGTCACGGCCACCGACATCGGCCGGGGCCTCCCGGGGGGCCGCCCCCGGACACCGAACGGCGGCCACCGTCCCGACGCCCTCGGGACAGTGACCGCCGTTCCGCTCACGCGCCCGCGGGCGTCACGCCTTGACCGGCTCCGCCGCCTCGGGCGCGCCCTCGGCGACGAGGGACTCCGCCCCGGCGGCGCCCCGCTGCTTCGGGATGAACGCCGCCACCACGAAGCCCAGCAGCGCCGCGCCCGCGCCGAGGGCGAGGACCGTGCGGAACGCGTCCTCGGACGGCAGCGCGTACGTGCCGAACCGCGTGGTCATCTGCGCCAGCGCCACACCGGCGACCGCGCTCGCCACGGACGTGCCGAGGGAGCGCATCAGCGTGTTGAGGCTGTTCGCGGCGCCCGTCTCGGAGGCGGGCACGGCGCCCATGATCAGGGTCGGCATGGCGCCGTAGCAGAAGCCGATGCCGGCGCCGATGACGCAGGACGCGAGCACGAAGTGCCAGACCTCGCTCATCAGCGCGACGTTCAGCCCGTAGCCCGCGGCCACGATCAGCGCGCCGATCATCAGCGTCACCTTCGGCCCCCGCGCGCGGGTGACCAGCGCGGAGACCGGGGCCAGCGCCATCATCACCAGGCCGGACGGCGCCATGACCAGACCGGCGCTCAGCAGCGACTGGCCGAGGCCGTACCCGGTCTGCTCGGGCAGTTGCAGCATCTGCGGGATGACCAGCGACATGGAGAACATCGCGAAGCCGATCGCCACCGAGGCGAGGTTGGTGATCAGCACCTGCGGGCGTGCGGTGGTGCGCAGGTCCACCAGCGGACCCTCGGTGCGCAGCTCGAAGAAGCCCCAGGCGAGCAGGACGACGACGGCCGCGGCGAACAGGCCGAGCGTGGTGCCGCTGGCCCAGCCCCAGTCGCCGCCCTTGGAGATAGCCAGCAGCAGCGAGACCAGTCCGGCCGCCATGCCGACCGCGCCCACCAGGTCGAACCGTCCGCCGGTCCGCACCGTCGACTCGGGCACCAGCGCCAGGACCAGCACCAGCGCGACGGCGCCGAGCGCGGCGGAGGTCCAGAACAGCGCGTGCCAGTCGAAGTTGTCGGCGATCAGCGCGGCGAGCGGCAGGCCGAGCGCGCCGCCGACGCCGAGCGAGGCGCTGATCATCGCGGTGGCGGAGCCGAGCCGCTCCGCGGGGAGCTCGTCGCGCAGGATGCTGATGCCCAGCGGGATGACGCCGGACGACAGGCCCTGGAGGGCGCGGCCCACGATCATCGGGGTGAGGCTGTCGCTGAGACCGGCGACGACGGAGCCGACGATCAGCATGACCATGCTGATCAGCAGCATGCGCCGCTTGCCGTACATGTCGCCGAGCCGGCCCATCACGGGCGTGGCGACGGCGGCGGCCAGCAGGGTGGCGGTGACGGCCCAGGCGGCGTCCGACGCCGAGGCGTTCAGATACTGCGGCAGCTGCCCCACGATCGGGATCACGAGCGTCTGCATCAGCGAGACGACGATCCCGCTGAGCGCCAGCACGGGTACCACGGCACCCGTCCTCGGCGGCGCGGCGGTGCCGGTCGTGACGGATTTTTCGGGTGCGTCGGACATGAAGGAGGTCTCCGGAAGAGGCTGTTCTGCTTGACTCAGGCAACTTTATGCTCCTTGATTGACGCAAGCAAATGAAAACTGCGTGACAGTCACATGACATGGAGCACGCACGAAAAGGCGCGGCGCCCTCCGCAGGAGGACACCGCGCCACGCCCGGCAGCCGGGCCGGACAGCCGGGCCGGACTCAGCTCAGCGACGTGAGCGACGCCGCGTCGTACGAGGTCAGCTCGTCGAAGCGGCCGGCCAGCACCTTCGCCGCCCACTCCGGGTCCTGGAGCACCGCGCGGCCCACCGCGACCATGTCGAACTCGTCGCGCTCCAGGCGGTCGAGGAGGTCGTCGATCCCGCGCAGCCCGGCGCCCTCGCCGAGGAACGCGCGGCCGAACTCGCCGTCCAGGCCCACCGATCCGACCGTGATCGCCGGACGGCCCGTCAGCTTGCGGGCCCAGCCGGCCAGGTTGAGGTCGGAGCCGTCGAACTCGGGGAGCCAGTAGCGGCGCGTGGACGCGTGGAAGGCGTCGACTCCGGCCGTGGCGAGCGGGGTGAGGACCGCCTCCAGCTCCTGCGGGGTCTCGGCGAGCCGGGCGCCGTAGTTGTCGGACTTCCACTGCGAGAAGCGGAAGACGACCGGGAAGCCGGGCGACACGGCCGAGCGCACGGCCTGCACGATCTCCACGGCGAACCGGGTGCGGGCCACCGGGTCGCCGCCGTAGGCGTCGGTGCGGCGGTTGGTGCCCGCCCACAGGAACTGGTCGATGAGGTAGCCGTGGGCGCCGTGCAGCTCCACGCCGTCGAAGCCGATGCGCTCGGCGTCGGCCGCCGCCTTCGCGAACGCCGCCACGACGTCGTCGATGTCCGCCTGGGTCATGACCTTGCCGCCCTCGGAGCCGTCCAGGCGCAGCCCCGACGGGCCGACCGCCGGCGCCTCCGGGAAGGGCGGCTTCCCCTGCTCGCGGACCGTGCCGACGTGCCACAGCTGCGGCATGATCCGGCCCCCGGCCTCATGCACCGCCGCCGCGACCTTCGCCCAGCCGGCCAGCTGCTCCTCCCCGTGGAACCGGGGAATCCGGTCGCTCATGCCGGCGGACGGGTGGTCGACGTACGTGCCCTCGGTGACGATCAGCCCGACGCCCGCGGCGGCCCGGCGCGCGTAGTACGACACGACGTCCTCGCCCGGCACGCCGCCCGGTGAGAACTGGCGGGTCATGGGCGCCATGACGATGCGGTTCGGCACGCTCAGCCCGTTCAGGGCGACCGGCCGGGCCAGGATCTCGGCGGCACGTCCGGTGGTCTCGGAGGCGGCGACGGTCATCAGGAGGGCTCCTCGCGGATACTCGACGGTATGTGTACGTGCATCGATCGCACCCTTCGTCGAACCCGCGCGACGCGACGGTCATTCCCGCCCCTCCCCCGCCCCCACTTGTGACGCCGGTCACCCCATGAGGCGTCCGGACACGCCGAAGGGCGGCACCCCCACTGCGGGGAGTGCCGCCCTTCGTACTTCGGACGGGTCCGAACCTGACGGGTCAGGCTCAGAAGTCCATGTCACCGCCCGGCATGCCGCCGCCGGCCGGGGCCGCGGCCTTCTCCGGCTTGTCGGCGATGACGGCCTCGGTGGTGAGGAACAGCGCGGCGATCGACGCGGCGTTCTGCAGCGCGGAGCGCGTCACCTTGGCCGGGTCGATGATGCCTTCCTTGACCAGGTCGACGTACTCGCCGGTCGCGGCGTTCAGGCCGTGGCCCGGGGTCAGGTTGCGCACCTTCTCCACCACGACACCGCCCTCGAGGCCGGCGTTCACGGCGATCTGCTTCAGCGGGGCCTCGAGCGCGAGCTTCACGGCCTGGGCGCCGGTCGCCTCGTCACCCTCGAGCTCCAGCTTCTCGAACACCTGGGAGGCCTGCAGCAGGGCCACGCCACCACCGGCGACGATGCCCTCCTCGACGGCCGCCTTGGCGTTGCGCACGGCGTCCTCGATGCGGTGCTTGCGCTCCTTGAGCTCCACCTCGGTGGCGGCGCCGGCCTTGATGACGGCCACACCGCCGGCGAGCTTCGCCAGGCGCTCCTGCAGCTTCTCGCGGTCGTAGTCCGAGTCGCTGTTCTCGATCTCGGCGCGGATCTGGTTCACGCGGCCCTGGACCTGGTCGGCGGAGCCGGCGCCGTCCACGATGGTGGTCTCGTCCTTGGTGATGACCACCTTGCGGGCCTTGCCCAGCAGGTCGAGGGTGGCGTTCTCCAGCTTGAGGCCGACCTCCTCGGAGATGACCTCGCCGCCCGTGAGGATGGCGATGTCGCCGAGCATGGCCTTGCGGCGGTCACCGAAGCCCGGAGCCTTGACGGCGACGGACTTGAAGGTGCCGCGGATCTTGTTGACGACCAGGGTCGACAGGGCCTCGCCCTCGACGTCCTCGGCGATGATCAGCAGCGGCTTGCCCGACTGCATGACCTTCTCCAGGAGCGGGAGCAGGTCCTTGACCGAGGAGATCTTGGAGTTGGCGATCAGGATGTACGGGTCGTCGAGGACGGCCTCCATACGCTCCATGTCGGTGGCGAAGTACGCCGAGATGTAGCCCTTGTCGAAGCGCATACCCTCGGTGAGCTCCAGCTCCAGACCGAAGGTCTGGGACTCCTCGACGGTGATGACGCCTTCCTTGCCGACCTTGTCCATCGCCTCGGCGATGAGCTCGCCGATCTGGACGTCGGCGGCGGAGATGGAGGCCGTGGAGGCGATCTGCTCCTTGGTCTCCACGTCCTTCGCCTGCTCCAGCAGGGCGGCGGAGACCGCCTCGACGGCCTTCTCGATACCGCGCTTCAGGGCCATCGGGTTGGCGCCGGCGGCGACGTTGCGCAGGCCCTCCTTGACCAGGGCCTGGGCGAGAACGGTCGCCGTGGTCGTACCGTCACCGGCGACGTCGTCCGTCTTCTTGGCGACTTCCTTGACCAGCTCGGCGCCGATCTTCTCGTACGGGTCCTCGAGCTCGATCTCCTTGGCGATGGAGACACCATCGTTGGTGATCGTGGGGGCGCCCCACTTCTTCTCGAGGACGACGTTGCGGCCCTTGGGGCCGAGCGTCACCTTCACGGCGTCCGCGAGCTGGTTCATGCCGCGCTCGAGGCCGCGCCGCGCCTCCTCGTCGAACGCGATGATCTTGGCCATGTGAAGTGGTCCCTCCAGGACTGGGGGTGATTCCTTCGGACCGCGCCCGCGCCCGCGACGGACGGCTCGCCGGCCGTGTGGTTCCTTGCCCCACCCGACCTGGCGGGCCTCACCGACCCGGTCCTTCGTTGTCACTCTCACCTTCAGAGTGCTAACGCCAATGATTAGCACTCGACCCCCCCGAGTGCAAGGCGCACCCGCGAAGCGACGCGATCGCGCAGGGGGCCCACAGGGCCGTACGGGCCAAGCGCGCCAAGGGCACACGCCCGCGCTCAGCCCCGGGCGAACACGGCGCGCACGGCGCGCGCGCCTAGGGCACGACGAAGGGCCCGCACCCCGGGGGGTGCGGGCCCTGTCGCCGGCAGAAGATGTCGCGTGCGGCTGGTAGCGCGTTCAGGCGGTGACGCGAACCATGTCGGCCTGCGGGCCCTTCTGACCCTGCGAGATCTCGAACTCGACCCGCTGGCCCTCTTCAAGGGTGCGGTAGCCGTCCATCTGGATCGCGCTGTAGTGGACGAAAACATCCGCACCACCGTCGACCGCGATGAAGCCGTACCCCTTCTCCGCGTTGAACCACTTGACGGTGCCCTGAGCCATGCCTAACTCCCCTATTACTGGCCCTTGCACAGATCCACACTTCGCGGACCCGGGTCAGACCTCACCCCCCAACGGTTGGGGGCGTGCGCCGGAACGCGTCGACCGCGGCTGAATGTATCTGTCCAACTGCCGTCTGCAACAGGTCAATCGGACGAGAAATCTGGACGCCACCGGTCCGGAATGTGGCAAGAATTCGCCAGAATTCAGGGCAAGTCGGGCCGGGCAAAGGTGACAAAAGCCGCGAAAGGAGCCCGCACTTTGGCTACATCCAGTCGGGTCCGCGGCAGGAATTCAGGGTTCCCGATCTATGGATCGGGAGCGCGTTCCCCAACTCTACCGCGCTCAATCCCATGGAATTGCCCCCTCCGCATCTCTCACGGAGGGGGCAATGGAGTAAACGCTCGGTAACGGTCATTACCGAAGGTAATGATCAGCCTCCGGCGACCGCCGGGATGATCGAGACGCCGGCGCCCTCGGGGGTGGCCGTCTCGAGCCCCTGCTCGAAGCGCACGTCGTCGTCGTTGACGTACACGTTCACGAACCGGCGCAGCTTGCCCTGGTCGTCCAGGACACGCGCGGCGATGCCGGTGTGGTTCTTCTCCAGGTCCTGGATGACCTCACCCAGGGTGGCCCCCTCAGCGGGGACCTCGGCCTTGCCCCCGGTGTAGGTGCGCAGAATGGTAGGAATACGGACGGTAACGCTCACTTTGAACCTCCGGTCAGGTAACACACCCAGGGGCGCGGGGAACTGTGCGACAAGCCCCCACCGGCCCGCGGTGAAAATTCAAGCCTCAGACGAGCCCGGCCTCACGGAACGACTCCAGACTGGGCCGGATCGTCGCCGTGAGCCCCGTCCCCGCCACCGCGTCCAACGTCTTGAGCCCGTCCCCGGTGTTCAGCACCACGGTCGTGAGGGACGGATCCAGCACCCCGTCCTCGATCAGCTTCTTCGTCACGCCGACCGTGACACCGCCGGCGGTCTCCGCGAAGATCCCCTCCGTGCGCGCCAGCAGCTTGATCGCGTCGACCACCTGCGCGTCCGTGACGTCCTCCACGGCGCCACCGGTGCGCCGGGCGATGTCCAGCACGTACGGCCCGTCCGCCGGGTTGCCGATCGCCAGCGACTTGGCGATCGTGTTCGGCTTCTGCGGGCGCACCACGTCGTGCCCGGCCTTGAAGGCGGTGGACACCGGTGAGCACCCCTCGGCCTGGGCGCCGAAGATCTTGTACGGCTTGTCCTCGACGAGTCCGAGCTTGATCAGCTCCTGGAGACCCTTGTCGATCTTCGTGAGCTGCGAGCCGGAGGCGATCGGGACGACCAGCTGGTCGGGCAGGCGCCAGCCGAGCTGCTCGCAGATCTCGTACGCGAGGGTCTTGGAGCCCTCGGCGTAGTACGGCCGCAGGTTGACGTTGACGAAGCCCCAGCCCTCGCCGGCCGGGTCGCCGATCAGCTCGGAGCAGAAACGGTTCACGTCGTCGTAGTTGCCCTCGATGCCGACGAGCTCGCCGCCGTAGACGGCGGCCATGACGATCTTGCCCTGCTCCAGGTCGTGCGGGATGAACACGCAGGAGCGGAAGCCGGCCCGGGCGGCGGCGGCGCCGACCGCGCCGGCCAGGTTGCCGGTGGAGGAGCAAGACAGCGTGGTGAAGCCGAAGGCGCGCGCGGCCTCCAGGGCCTGGGCGACGACGCGGTCCTTGAAGGAGTGCGTGGGGTTGCCGGAGTCGTCCTTGACGTAGAGGCCGCCGGTGACGCCCAGCTCGCGGGCGAGGTTGTCGGCCTGGACGAGCTTGGTCCAGCCGGGGTTCAGGTTGGGCTTGGTCGCCACGTCCGCGGGGACGGGCAGCAGCGGCGCGTAGCGCCAGATGTTCGCGGGACCCGCCTCGATGCGCTTGCGGAGCTCTTCGGTGTCGTGACCCGAGAAGTCGTAGGCGATCTCCAGCGGGCCGAAACACTCCTCGCAGGCGAAGACGGGGCCGAGGGGCACACGGTGGCCGCACTCGCGGCAGGACAGCGCGGCGGCGGGACCCAGGTCGACGGAGTTCGCGGAGTCGGTGGTGCTTGCAACAGTCTGCACAGCCATGGAGGCGAGGCCCTTTCTCCTCATCTTCCTCACGACGCACTTCGCCGTGAGACGGATTTGGCACCTTCCCTAGCCGGGAGCCTCGCCACGTCCGCGTGACAGGAACCGACTGGAGGGTTGCCGGGGCTTCATCGGGCCGTATCCCTCTGCCCCTCTGGATGAGCGGTGTTCAGTTGTGCGCCGTGTGACCCCGGGATGCGGGGCCCCTCGGCGTTGTTCAAGACTGTAACCGAAGGCCCGGACGGCGGAGACAGCCGTCCGAACCCCGAGATGGATCACCGGCCAGTGAGGAGCCCGGACCGTGCTGGAAGAAGTCGAGCGCTGGCTCATCGCGCGCTCCTGGTCGGTGGCCGACCGTCCCCCGCACCGGCTCCTGGCGGCGAAACGGGCCTCGGGGCAGTCGGTGAGCGTGGTGCTGCCCGCGCTGAACGAGGAGGCCACCGTCGGGGACATCGTCTCCGTCATACGGCACGACCTCGTCCTCCAGGTGCCGCTGGTCGACGAGGTCGTGGTGATCGACTCCGGCTCCACCGACCGCACCTCCGAGGTGGCCGCGGCGGCGGGCGCGCGGGTGGTGCACCGGGACGCGATCCTGCCCCGGATACCGGCCGTGCCCGGCAAGGGCGAGGTGCTGTGGCGGTCGCTGCTGGTCACCCGCGGCGACATCGTGTGCTTCGTCGACGCCGACCTGAGGGACTTCTCCTCCGACTTCGTCACCGGCATCGTCGGCCCGCTGCTCACCGACCCCGGCATCCAGCTCGTCAAGGCCATGTACGACCGGCCGATGACCCGGGCCGACGGGACCACCACCGGCGCGGGCGCCGGGCAGGGCGGCCGGGTCACGGAGCTGATGGCGCGCCCGCTGCTCAACATGCACTGGCCGCAGCTCGCCGGGTTCGTGCAGCCGCTGGGCGGCGAGTACGCGGCCCGCCGGAGTCTCCTGGAGCAGCTCCCGTTCCCCGTCGGGTACGGCGTCGAGCTGGGCATGCTGGTCGACGCCCTGCACCTGGTGGGCCTGGACGCGCTGGCGCAGGTGGACGTGGGCGTGCGCAAGCACCGGCACCAGGACGGGCAGGCGCTGGGCCGGATGGCCGCCGCGATCTACCGCACCGCGCAGCTGCGGCTGGCCCGCGCGCATCTGCTGCGGCCGTCGCTGACCCAGTTCGAGCGCTCCGGGGACGCCTTCGAGCCTCGTACGTACTCGGTGGACACCGAGGAGCGGCCGCCGATGACGGACATCGCGGAGTACCACGCGCGCCGGGTGGCGTGACCCTGCCGGGCGGCCCCGTGCCTCCGGGGTGGCTCGACCCCGCCGGCCGGACCGGTGCGGCCGGGTGGCCTGACCTCGTCCACCACCGGCCGGTGTGACGCACCGGCACGTTTGAGGCCCGGGGGGCCGGGCTAGGTTGAGGCGTATGGCTTCAAGCTTCGGTGCAGCTCAGGTGCTGGTCGCCTCCAACCGGGGGCCCGTGTCGTACGCGGTCGCGGACGACGGTTCGCTGAGGAGCAAGCGGGGCGGCGGAGGACTGGTCTCCGGCCTCTCGGCCATCGGCTCCGGGTCGGACTCGCTGTGGGTGTGCTCGGCGCTGTCCGACGGCGACCGCGAGGCCGTGCGGCGCGGCGTCGCAGTGGACGGCGTGCGGATGCTGGACATCCCGGCCGACGTGCACGCGGACGCGTACAACGGCGTCGCGAACTCGGTGCTGTGGTTCGTCCACCACATGCTGTACCAGACCCCGCTGGAGCCGGTCTTCGACGCGTCCTTCCGCAGCCAGTGGGCCTCCTACGAGACGTACAACCGCGCGTTCGCCGAGGCGCTGGCCGAGGAGGCCGCCGAGGGCGCGGCCGTCCTGGTCCAGGACTACCACCTGACCCTGGTCCCCGGCATGCTCCGCGAGCTCCGCCCCGACCTGCGCATAGGGCACTTCTCGCACACCCCGTGGGCGCCGCCCGAGTACTTCGCGATGCTGCCCGACGACATCGCGCGGCAGGTGCTGCGCGGGATGCTCGGCGCCGACCGGCTCGGCTTCCTCACCCGCCGCTGGGCGGACGCCTTCACCGCGTGCTGCGAGCGGTTCGCGGGCGGGCTCGGCGACACCCGCATCGGGGTGCACGGGCTCGGCGCCGACGCGGACTTCCTGCGCGCCCGCTCGCACGAGGCGGACGTCGACGAGCGGATGGCCGGCCTGCGCGAGGAGATCGGCGAGGGGCGCCGGACCATCGTCCGGGTCGACCGCACCGAGCTGTCCAAGAACATCGTGCGCGGCCTGCTGGCGTACCGGCAGCTGCTGGACGACCGGCCCGAGTGGCGCGAGCGCGTGGTGCACGTCGCCTTCGCCTACCCGTCCCGGCAGGACCTCGCCGTCTACCGGGACTACACGGCCGAGGTGCAGCGGGTCGCCGAGGAGATCAACGAGCGGTACGGCACCCCCGGCTGGCGCCCGGTCGTCCTCCACGTCAAGGACGACTTCGCCCGCTCGCTGGCCGCGTACCGGCTGGCCGACGTGGCCCTGGTCAACCCCATCCGCGACGGCATGAACCTGGTCGCCAAGGAGGTCCCGGTGGTCTCCGACGGGGGCTGCGCCCTGGTGCTGTCCCAGGAGGCCGGCGCCCACGAGGAGCTGGGCGAGGACGCGATCACCGTCAACCCGTACGACGTCGTCCAGACGGCCGAGGCCCTGCACGAGGCGCTGTCGATGCGCCCCGAGGACCGCACGGAACGCAGCAAGCGGCTCGCCGCGGCGGCGACGGCGCTGCCACCGGCCCGGTGGTTCCTGGACCAGCTCGAAGCACTGCGTGGATAGGTTGGGGCGCATGGCCAGTCAGACGGATTCCACGGACGCCGGCGACCTGCCGACGCCCTCCACGCAGGCCGGGCGGGACGGACTCGACGCGATTCTGGCCCACCCGGGCAAGGCGCTGATCGCGCTCGACTTCGACGGCACGCTCGCGCCGATCGTGCCCGACCCCGAGCAGGCCCGCGCCCACCCGGACGCGGTGCCGACGCTCGCCGCGCTCGCCCCGGAGGTGGCCGCGGTGGCCGTCGTGACGGGCCGCCCGCCGGGGGTCGCGGTGCGGCACGGCGGTTTCGCGGGCGTGCCCGGTCTCGAGCACCTGGTGGTGCTCGGCCATTACGGCGCCGAGCGGTGGGACGCGGTGACCGGTTCCGTCACCGCGCCGGCCCCGCATCCCGGCGTCGCCGCCGCCCGCGCGGAGCTGCCGGGGCTGCTCGACCGGGTGGGGGCGTGGCAGGGCACGTGGATCGAGGAGAAGGGGCGGGCCGTCGCCGTCCACACCCGCAGGGCGTCCGACCCGCAGGCGGCCTTCGAGGCGCTGCGCGCCCCGCTGGCGGACCTTGCGACGCGGCACGGTCTTGTCGTGGAGCCGGGGCGGCTGGTGCTGGAGCTGCGGCCGCCGGGGATGGACAAGGGGGTCGCGCTGCTGGAGTACGCGCGGGAGATCGGGGCGGGGTCGGTTCTTTACGCCGGTGACGACCTGGGCGACCTGGCCGCCTTCACGGCGGTCGACAAACTCCGTGCCTCCGGCACGCCCGGGGTGCTGGTGTGCAGCGGCAGCGAGGAGGTCACGGAGCTGCGTGAGCGGGCGGACCTGGTGGTGGACGGCCCGGCGGGCGTGGTGCGCCTGCTCCGGGCGCTGGCAGCCCGGCTCGCCTGACGAGGGGTTCCGCCCCCGCCGGGGCGGAACACCCCTACCGCTCCCCGCGCCGCGCCTCCCGCACCCGCCGCAGCCGGTTCACCGTCACGGGATCGTGGGCCAAGGCCCGCGGATCATCGAGCAGCGCGTTCAGCAGTTGGTAGTACCGCACCGGCACCAACCCCAGCTCCTCCCGAATCACCCGCTCCTTCACCCCGGGCGACACAACCCCCCGCCGCTCCAGCGCGAGCACCGCCCGCTCGATCTCCCCCAGCTCCTCACCCATGCCGGCAGGCTAACCGCTACGCCGCGTTCTCCGCCCGCACGGCAGCCGCCTGCAGCTCCCCCAGCACGCCCGCGGGGCTGCCCCCGGGCGCCACGGCCCGCCCGATCTTCTGCTTGATCGCCGCGTTCACCGCGGCCCACGACGTCTTGCCCACCGGGTACAGCTCCGACAGCGGCAACTGGTCGAGGAACGGCTTGAGTTCCTTGTCCTGCCCCGACGCCGCCATCGCCCGCGACGCGGAGTTGGTGACCGGCAGGAGGTCGTACTCGCGGGAGAAGTTCAGCACGTTCTCCTCGCTGTAGACGAAGTCGAGGAAGTCGCCGATCTCGTCGCGGTGCCCGTTCTTCTCGAACGCCATCATCCAGTCGGCGACACCCAGCGTGGACGGCGTCTCGCCGTCGGCGCCGGGGATCGGCACCATGCCGTACTTCACGCCCTTCTTCTTCGCCATCTCCATCAGCGAGGGATGCCCGTTGAGCATGCCGACGTCGCCCGCGGCGAACGCCTCGAACGCCTTCGCGCGGTCGAGCTTGCCGGGGGCGACGGGCCCGGTGAGGCCCTTGCCGACGAGTTCGTCGCGCAGCCAGCTGAAGGTCTCGACGTTCTCCGTGGAGTCGATGCCGTAGGTGCCGCCGATGTCGGTGTAGCCGCCGTCGCCGCTGAGCAGCCACTGGAGGGTCTCGGCCTGCGCCTCCTCGGGGCCGAGGGGGAGCGCGTACGGGAACTTCACCCCGTTCGCCTTGAGCGCCTCGGCGCACTCGACCAGCTCGTCCCAGGTCTCGGGCGGGGTGAGCCCGGCCTCGGCGAAGAGGGACTTGTTGTAGAAGAGCAGCCGCGTGGAGGCGGCGAACGGCATGCCGTACTGCACGCTGTTGAGCTCGCCGGCGCCGGAGAGCTGGGAGAGGAAGTCCGCCTGGACGGGGATGGAGAGCAGGTCGCCGGCGCGGTAGAGCAGGCCCTGGGAGGCGTAGTCGGCGTACGCGCCGATCTGGGCCATGTCCGGCGGGCTGCCGGCGTCGACCATCTCCTTGACCTTGCGGTCGACGTCGTTCCACGAGTACACGCTGACGTCGATGTCGACGTCGGGGTGGTCGGTCTCGTACCGCTCGACCAGGTCGGCCCAGTACTTCTTGCTGCTGTCGGCGGCGCCGTTGCCGTAGTCGGCGGCGACCAGCGTGAGGGTCACGTCGGAGGAATCGCCGCCGATCCCGCATCCGCTCAGGACCGCTGCCAGTCCCAGCGCGGACACCGCCGCGATCGTCCTTGTCCTGACCCGCCCTCGCACGTGCTCTCCCCTGCTCCGGCGCCGCGCGCCATCCGTGGTTCCGATAATCGGATTAAGGTCTACACCACGTGAGTGGACTAGACCTCTTGCGGGTCCACGGGCCACACTGTTCCCCGTGAAACATGTCATCGCCCTCGACGTGGGCGGCACCGGGATGAAGGCCGCCCTGGTCGGGGCGGGCGGCGAGCTGCTGCACCAGGCCCGCCGCCCCACCGGCCGCGAGCGCGGCCCGGACGCCGTGGTCGAGGGCATCCTCGGCTTCGCGGCGGAGCTCCGCGCCCATGGCATCCGCGAGTACGGCGAACCGGCCTCGGCCGCCGGGGTCGCCGTGCCCGGCATCGTCGACGAGGCGGAGGGCGTCGCCGCATACGCCGCCAACCTCGGCTGGCGTGACGTACCGCTGCGCGCCCTGCTCGCCGAGCGGCTCGGCGGCGTCCCCGTGGCGCTCGGCCACGACGTGCGCACCGGCGGTCTCGCCGAGGGCCGCATCGGCGCCGGGCGCGGCGCCGACCGCTTCCTCTTCGTGCCGCTCGGCACCGGCATCGCGGGCGCCATCGGCATCGACGGCAAGGTCGAGGCCGGCGCGCACGGCTTCGCGGGCGAGATCGGCCACATCGTCGTACGGCCCGGCGGCGCGGAGTGTCCGTGCGGGCAGCGCGGCTGTCTGGAACGGTTCGCGTCCGCGTCGGCCGTGAGCCGGGCGTGGGCCGAGGCGAGCGGCGACCCGGACGCGGACGCGGCGGACTGCGCCAAGGCCGTCGCCTCGGGCGACGAGCGGGCCGTGCGGGTGTGGCAGGAGGCGGTGGACGCGCTCGCCGACGGGCTGGTCACCGCGCTCACCCTGCTGGACCCGCGCACGCTGATCATCGGTGGCGGGCTCGCCGAGGCGGGGGAAACCTTGTTCACACCGCTGCGGGAGGCCGTCCGGCGGCGGGTCACCTTCCAGAAGCTGCCGTCCCTGGTCCCCGCGGCCCTCGGGGACACCGCCGGATGCCTGGGCGCGGGCCTTCTCGCCTGGGACCTGATCGGGACCGGGACCGCCGATCCCTCGATCGAGACCACTGACCCCTCGGAGGTAACCACCTGATGGCCCCCACCAAGGTTCTCACCGGTGCCCGGGTGGTCCTGCCCACCGGGACCGTGGACGACGCCCGCGTGACCGTCGAGGGCACGCGCATCGCGGCCACGGAGCCCGGCACGTCCGCGTCCCCTTCCCCGGCGGACCGGGCGGCCGAGACGGTCGACCTGCGGGGCCACTGGGTGGTCCCCGGCTTCGTCGACATCCACAACCACGGCGGCGGCGGTGTGTCCTTCGCCGCCGGCACCGCCGAGGACGTCCTCCAGGGCGTCCGCACCCATCTGCACCACGGCACCACCACCGTCGTCGCCTCCGCCGTCACCGGCGACCTGGACTTCCTCGCCCGGCACGCGGGGATGCTGGCGGAGCTGGCCCAGCAGGGCGACATCGCGGGCATCCACTTCGAGGGGCCGTTCATCTCCCCCTGCCGCAAGGGCGCGCACGACGAGACGCTGCTGCGCGACCCCGACCCGGCGGAGGTCCGCAAGCTGATCGACGCGGCCCACGGCCACGCCCGGATGATGACGCTCGCCACCGAACTCCCCGGCGGCCTGGACTCCGTACGGCTGCTCGTGGAGCACGGCGTGATCGCCGCCGTCGGCCACACGGACGCGACGTACGAGCAGACGGTGGCCGCCGTCGACGCGGGCGCGAGCGTCGCCACGCACCTGTTCAACGCGATGCCGCCGCTCGGCCACCGCGCGCCCGGCCCGATCGCGGCGCTGCTGGAGGACGAACGGGTCACCGTCGAGCTGATCAACGACGGCACCCATCTGCACCCGGCCTCCCTGCAGTTCGCGTTCCACCACGCGGGGCGTGACCGGGTCGCCTTCATCACCGACGCGATGGACGCGGCCGGCTTCGGCGACGGCCGCTACATGCTCGGCCCGCTGGAGGTCGAGGTCGCGGACGGCGTGGCCCGCCTGGTGGAGGGCAACTCGATCGCCGGCTCCACGCTCACCCTGGACCGCGCCTTCAAGCGGGCGGTGACGGTGGACGGGCTGCCCGTCGAGGACGTCGTCGCGGCGGTGTCCGCCAACCCGGCGCGGCTGCTCGGCCTGTCCGACCGCATCGGCTCGCTGGAGTCCGGCAAGGACGCCGACCTGGTCGTCCTGGACGACGCCTTCGAGCTGGTGGGCGTCATGCGCAAGGGAGAATGGGCGGTGACTCCCCAACTGGCCTGATCCGTCCCCGGGACCGGTCCACGGTGGCCGGTCCCAGGGGTGGGCCGACCGCCTTCCATTTGGCATGATCGTGACCCCGGGGCCACGGAAGGCAGGCAAGAGGGGGAGGTCGGCCCGGTGATTCTCACGGTCACGCTGAACACCGCTCTCGACATCACCTATCGCGTCCCGTCCCTGCGGGCGGGCGCCTCCCACCGGGTCTCCGAGGTGCTGGAACGCCCCGGCGGCAAGGGCGTCAACGTCGCCCGGGTGCTGGCCGCGCTCGGCCACGAGGTGACCGTCACGGGCTTCTCGGGCGGCCCCACGGGACGCGTCCTGCGCGACCGCCTCACCGAAGTGCCGCGCCTCACCGACGCGTTGGTCCCGGTCTCCGGCGCCACCCGCCGCACGGTGACCCTCGTCGACGACCGCACCGGCGCCACGACCCATCTCAACGAGCCCGGCCCGGACATCACCCACGCCGAGTGGTCCGCGTTCCAGGAGGTCTACGAGGACCTGCTGGCGTCCGCCTCGGCGGTGGCCCTGTGCGGCAGCCTGCCGCCGGGCGTCCCGGTCGGCGCGTACGCGCACCTCGTCCGCACGGCGCGCGCGGCCCAGGTGCCGGTGCTGCTCGACACGAGCGGGGCGGCGCTGCGCCGCGGGGTCGCGGGTCGTCCTGACTTCCTGAAGCCCAACACGGAGGAGCTGGCCGAACTCACCGGCTCCCACGAGCCGTTGCGCGCCACCCAGGACGCCCGCCGCCGGGGCGCGGGCACGGTGGTCGCGTCCCTGGGCGCGGAGGGCCTCCTCGCGGTGACCCCGGAGGGCCGCTGGCGCGCGACCCCGCCGGCCCCGCTGACCGGCAACCCCACGGGCGCGGGCGACGCGGCCGTGGCGGGCCTGCTGTCCGCCCTGGTGGAACACCGCCCCTGGCCGGAACGCCTGATCCGCGCCACGGCCCTCTCGGCGGCGACGGTCCTCTCCCCCACAGCCGGCGACTTCGACCGGGCGGCCTACGACCGGTTCCTGACGACGGTCACGGTCACGGGCGTGGCCACGGCGGCGTGAGGCTTTCACGCCTCACGATGAAGGCCCGCAGGATCAGCTGGACCCGTCCTCGTTCGTGAGCCACAGCTGGTCGAGGACGGCGTTGCACTTGTTGCCCTCGTTGCAGGCCAGTTCGATGGTGTTGGTGCCGTCGTTGAGGTTCACGCTGGCCCAGGTGTTCTGCCAGCCCTTCTCCCAGTCGCCCTTGGGGCTCTTCGCGAAGTTCTTCATGTTCAGCGGGCGGCTCTGGGCCTCGCCGTTGACCACGATCGTCGCGTCGGCGTCCTCGCCGGGGATGCCGTACTGCACGTAGAAGCGGTAGTTGCCGGCCTTCACGCCGTTGACGGTCCAGGTGACCTTCGAGCCGACCTGGTTGAAGCCGGTGACGTAGACGCCGCCGTCGGCCTTCGCGCCCTTGAACTCGGACGCGAGGCTCGCGCCGCCGTCAAGGCGGAGCGCCTTCGCGTCGATGGCGGGCAGCTTCGCCTCGTCCTCGCCCTTGTCCTCGGAAGAGGACGGGCTCGGCTCGCCGGATTCCTGGGTGGCCGTCGGGGACGGGCCCGCCTCGTCGCCGCCCTTGTCGTCGTCACCGCTGAGCATGGCGACGCCGATGCCGATGACGACCGCCGCGACCACGGCGATCGCGCCGATCAGCAGCCCCTTGGTGTTGGGGCCGCCGCCACGGCCGCCCCCGCGGGAGGGCTGGGTGCGTGCGGTGGGCGCGCCCCCGGGCAGCGTCTCCGGCGCGGCGTAGTGCGCGCTGGGCTGGCCGAAGGCGCCCTGCTGGGGCGGTGCCTGCGGGGCGGGCCCCTGCTGGCCGTACTGGCGGGAACCGACCGGCCGCACCCGGTTCACCGAGTTCGGGTAGCCGTAACCCCCGGACGGCGGCTGGGCTCCGTTGGCCTGCCCGTCGGCGTACAGATAGCCGAACGGGTCGTCGTCCTCGGGCGTGCTCGCGCCGTTGTTGCCGGGCGTCATCCCCTGTGCTCCTAGCTGCGGATCGGGTGCGTACGTGTGCGGAGAAGCCGAGCCTACCCGGTTCCACTGACCCGAAAGGGTGACCCGGACCGCATCAACCCGCCGACCTGGAGATCATCCGGCACGTCTGTGCTGTTTGGGACGAGATCGTTTCTCGACGTACATCCGCTCGTCGGCCGACTTCAGCACTTCGTCGGCCGTCATGCCGCAATGGGCCCACCCGATGCCGAAGCTGGCGCCCACCCGCACGGCCCGTCCCTCGGCCCGGATGGGCTGGATGATCTCGTTCCGCAGCCGCACCGCGAGGTCCTGCGCGTCGGCCCGGCCGAGCCCGTCGGCGAGGATGACGAATTCGTCACCCCCGAGCCGGGCCACGGTGTCGCCGTCCCGCACGCCGTTGCTGAGCCGCCGGGCGACCTCGATGAGAACCGCGTCACCCGCGTTGTGCCCGAACCGGTCGTTGATCGACTTGAAGCCGTCGAGGTCGCAGAAGAGCACCGCGAGCCCCTTGGTGCCGTCGTCGGCGTCCGCGGCGGGGGCGACGGTGTGCACATGGTGGTCGAAGCCGTCGTACGCGTCGCTGCCGGGCGGGAAGTCGAAGTCGTGGCCGCGGTCGAAGGCGGGCGGCCCGAAGGCGGCGTCGTGGGAGTCGAAGGACTCGTAGGGCTCCATGGAGTCCACGGCCGCCGGCAGCGCCTGCGGCTGCTGGCTGCACAGCCGGGCGGAGAGCCGGGAGCGCAGCTCGGCGGAGTTCGGCAGGCCGGTGAGCGAGTCGTGGGAGGCGCGGTGGGCGAGCTGGAGCTCGCGGCGCTTGCGCTCCTCGATGTCCTCGACGTGGGTGAGCAGGAACCGCGGCCCGTCGGCGGCGTCGGCGACCACCGAGTTCCGCAGGGAGACCCACACGTAGGTGCCGTCGCGCCGGGCCAGCCGCAGCTCCGCCCGGCCGCCCTCGGCGGAGGTGCGCAGCAGGGTGCCTATGTCCTCGGGGTGGACCAGGTCGGAGAAGGAGTAGCGGCGCATCGCGGAGGCGGGCNGCAGGGTGCCTATGTCCTCGGGGTGGACCAGGTCGGAGAAGGAGTAGCGGCGCATCGCGGAGGCGGGCCGGCCGAGCAGTCGGCACAGGGCGTCGTTGGTGCGCAGGATGCGGCCGTGCTGGTCGCCGCCCATCTCGGCGATGGCCATGCCGGAGG
The DNA here is from genome assembly GCA_014655195.1 of Streptomyces cellulosae. Classification (GTDB taxonomy): domain Bacteria; phylum Actinomycetota; class Actinomycetes; order Streptomycetales; family Streptomycetaceae; genus Streptomyces; species Streptomyces cellulosae. The sequence continues at coordinate 379,678 of BNBH01000001.1, forward strand.
GCGCGTACTCGAAGGCCTGCCGGAAGCTCTCCTCGCTGGCCCGCAGCGCCTGCTGCTCGCGCTCCAGGCGGACGAGGGCGCGCTGCATGTTGGACCGCAGCCGGGCGTTGCTGATCGCGATGGCGGCCTGGAAGGCGTACATCTGGAGGGCCTCGCGGCCCCAGGCGCCGGGCCGGCGGCCGTTGCGCGGGCGGTCGACGGAGAGCACGCCGATCAGTTCGCCGGAGGTGCCGCCGCCGGCGGGGCCGGGCGCGTACATGGGGGCGAAGAGCCGGTCGGAGGGGTGCCACTCGTCCTCGAAGCGGGGAGCGGGCCCGTCGGTGTACCACTGCGGGACGTCGTCGTCGTCGAGGACCCAGCCCTCGGTGTGCGGTATGAACACCAGGTCGCCCCAGCGCTCGCCCATGGTGAGCCGGCGGTCCCAGGACTCACGGGAGCCGACCCGGCCGGTGATGAGGGCCTCGGCGGCCGTGTTCCCGGACAGGGCGGCGACCACCAGGTCGCCGTCGGGGCGTACGAGATTGACGCAGGCCAGCTCGTACCCGAGGGCGCCCACGACGCCGTCGGCGACCGTCTGCAATGTGTCCGCCAGACTGCGCGCCGTGTTCATGTCGGCCATGGCCCGGTGGAGTTGTCGCAGCGATGCCAGACGGACGTAGGGTTCCGACTCGGTCTCCATCCTCGCCCTCCCCCCGAGACCTCGCAGCGCATCAAGGGTCATCATCGGCGTATCGTCGCAGCAGCTTCCCGCCACTGAATCACAGCGCGCTGCTCACCCGGTACACAGGGTCAACAATTCTTGCCCCTTGTGACTCAAGTCACAGCTAAACGTGAACAATTGCGTGGTCTACGCGCGGAATCCCGGCCTATTTCCGCGACGCGGATCATGTGGTGATTGCGCATGAATCGTGCCTGCATCGGCCGCTGGTCCTAGGTCCCGGTTCGGGCCACGGTCCGATGCGGTGTCCACGCGGCGGAGATTAGCGTTCCCGGTGTGCTGAACACTCCCGCCGCCCCGGCCTCGATCACCGTTCCGCCCGCCGCCCGGCATGCTGAGGGGGTGAGCAACGACGAGTTCCGTGCCGCCATGTCCCGTCTGGCCGCCGGTGTGGTGCTGGTGACGGCCATGGAGCCGCCGCTGGACCCGGACGACCCGGGCGCGCCGGCCGGCGAGGACGTCGGCATGACCGCGACCGCGTTCCTGTCCGTCTCCCTCGACCCCCCGTTGGTGCTGGTCAGTCTGCGGACCGGCTCCCGCATGGACGAACTGCTCGAGGAGCAGCCGCTGTGGGCGGTGTCCGTGCTGTCCGAGAGCCAGCGCCACATCGCGGGCCGCTTCTCGATGAAGGGCCGGGTCAGCGACCGTTTGCTGTTCGCGGACATTCCCTACCGGCGCGGCGAGTACACCGGGGCCCCTCTGGTCGGCGGCGCGCTGGCGACCCTGGAGTGCCGCACGGAACAACGGGTGGCGGCGGGCGACCACACCCTCGTCGTCGGCCGCGTGACGACGGCCGCCGTGCCGAGCGCGGAAGGCGGTCCGCTGGTCTATTTCAAGGGCCGCTACCGCCAGTTGGGCTGAGCGCGTCCGAAAACCCTTTTACCGCCGCCGTTTTACCTGCCTACCCTCCCCGCATGACGACCGCCAGGGCCCCGCGCCTCGAAAAGATCACACCCGCGAATCTCGAGGCCGCCCTCGCCCTGCGGGTCCGCCCGGAACAGGAATTCGCCGTCGACCCGGTGGCCCACTCCCTCGCGGAGGCGTACGTCCGCCCCGACAAGGCGTGGCCGCGCGTGATCGTGGCCGACGGCCGCGTGGTCGGCTTCGTGATGGCGTTCCTCGACATCGACTGGCGCGACGACGGCACCGACGTCCGCTCGGGCCTGTGGCGCCTCACCGTCGCGGCGGAGGAACAGGGCAAGGGCTACGGCCGCTTCGCGGTGACCGAGGTGGCGGAAGAACTACGCCGCCGAGGCAAGAAGACCCTCCACGTCACGTGGCACCGCGGCGAGCACGGCCCGGAGGACTTCTACCTCACCCTGGGCTTCGAGAAGACGGCCGAGAAGGTCGACGAGGAGCACGTGGGAATCCTGCGTCTGTAAGAACACCCTCAGGGGTGCGGGGAACTGCGCGGCCGGCCCCCACCGGCCCGCAGGTGAAGAACAAGGGCGTGGCCCGCCCGCGTCTCACCAGTCCCGCGCGGAGCGCCCCCGCTTTGTCTCGGACCGCCGCTTCTTCTCCCGCAGCCGCCGCTCGTTGATTCCCCGAGGCACCCGAGTAGGCCGCCGCGGCTTGGGCGGAGGCGCCGTGGCCTCCGCGAGCAAAGCAGCCAGCCGCACCGCCGCCGCCTCCCGGTTCCGCCACTGCGACCGATGCTCGGACGCCCGCACCGTGAGCACCCCGTCGGTCAGCCGCCCCGCGAGCCGCTCCAGCGCCCGCCGCTTCCACACCTCGGGCAGCGCCTCGGTCCTGGCGAGGTCGAACCGCAGTTCGACCTGGGTGTCGCTGGTGTTGACGTGCTGCCCGCCCGGCCCGGACGACCGCGAGAAACGCCACATGAGCTCGGCCTCGGGCAGGGAGACGGAGCCGCGTACGACAAGGGGACCGGACATGACATACAGGTTCCCGCGCCCGGACCGGTCACGTCACCCGAATATCCGCATCCGGGTAAAGAAAGTAAAGAGACCTGGAACCTGGCGCACCCCTCTCGGCGTTCAAGGTGGTAGCTGTAGCTTCATAGCCGTACGCAAACGAGGGAAGGGACTCCCAACAATGGCTGTAAGCCTGTCCAAGGGTGGCAACGTCTCGCTCACCAAGGAGGCTCCGGGCCTGACCGCCGTCACCGTGGGCCTCGGCTGGGACGTCCGCACCACCACGGGAACGGACTTCGACCTCGACGCGTCGGCGATCGCGGTCAACGCACAGGGCAAGGTCTACTCGGACGCCCACTTCGTGTTCTTCAACAACAAGCAGACCCCGGACAACACCATCGTCCACACCGGTGACAACCGCACCGGTGCGGGTGAGGGCGACGACGAGGCGATCAACGTCAACCTGGCGGCCCTCCCGGCCGACATCGACAAGATCGTCTTCCCGGTCTCGATCTACGACGCCGAGAACCGCAGCCAGAACTTCGGCCAGGTGCGCAACGCGTACATCCGGATCGTCAACCAGGCCGGCGGCGCCGAGATCGCCCGTTACGACCTGTCGGAGGACGCCGCCACCGAGACCGCGATGGTCTTCGGCGAGCTGTACCGCAACGGCGCCGAGTGGAAGTTCCGCGCGGTCGGCCAGGGCTACGCCTCGGGCCTGGTGGGCATCGCCCAGGACTTCGGCGTGAACGTCTGACGGACGCGCCGCGACCGACCTGACGGAGCCCCCGCCCGCGTCTCGCCGGGCGGGGGCTCCGCCGTGCCCGGCCGGCGCGCCCGCCCCGGCCGGCGCGCCCGCCCGGCGCCCGCGCGCTACGTTGCCCCCGTGTTCCTCGACCCGCTGCGCCTCTCCCCGGACGGCGACCTCCCCGGCCCCGTGCTGACCGAGGTCACCGCCCTGTACGCCTCCAACCACGCCTTCCACGCCCTCAGCGGCGACTTCCCCGACCCGTACGACATCCGGCCGGAGCAGGTCGCGGCCGAGCTGGCCCGTGAGCTGGCAGACCCGCACACCGAGGTGCTGCTCGCCCGCGAGAAGGGGCTTCTCGTCGGCATCGCCGTCACGCTCTCCGAGCACCCCGACCCCGCCGACCCCGACCCGTGGATCGGCCTGCTGATGGTGGACGCGAGCCTGCACGGACTCGGTCACGGCCGCCGCCTCGCCTCACTCGTCGAGGACCGCCTGCGCGCGGCCGGCCACACCGCCGTACGGCTCGCGGTGCTGGAGGACAACGCCCAGGGCCTCGCCTTCTGGACCGCCCTCGGCTACACGGAGATCGACCGCCGCCGCGACCGCGAGCTCGGGCGCCCGTGCCGGGTCCTGCGCAAGCCCCTCACCGCGCCCGGCCCGGACCCCGCCCAGGAACCGGACCCCGCCTAGGACGCGCTCTCCGGCCGCCCCTCCCCGTACAGCCACTCCTCCCACACCCGGGAGAAGTCCTTGTCCGGCACCGTCTTCTCGACGTACGCGGTGAAGTCGTCCGTGCTCGCGTTGGCGTGCCGGTGCTCCGCCGCCCAGCCGCGCAGCAGGCGGCCGAAGGCCTCGTCGCCGGCCGTTCCGCGGACCATGTGGAGGACCATCGCGCCGCGCCAGTACACGGGCGTGGCGGAGATGTGCGCCGCGCCGGGCGGGTCGGCGGGCGGGAAGGACCAGAGCGCGGCGTTGGTCCCGGCGTCCGGGAAGTACGAGCCGGAGTACAGCCGGTCGAAGGTGCTCTGCGCGCTGCCCTCGCCGTGGTCCTCCTCCCACAGCCACTGCGCGTACGTGGCGAAGCCCTCGTTGAGCCACATGTCCCGCCAGGTGCGCGGGGTGACGGAGTCGCCGTACCACTGGTGGGCGATCTCGTGGACCAGCAGGGCGGTGTCGGGGGCGCCCGCGAAGACGGGGCGGTTCTGCGTCTCCAGGGCGTACCCGGCGTCCCCGGGGCGTTCCACGATCGCGCCGGCGGAGGAGAAGGGGTACGGCCCGAACCGCCGCTCCGCCCACTCCACGACCTCCGGCAGCAGCTTCACCGCCGCGCGGCTCGCGCCCGCCTGCTCGGGGTCGACGGCGGTGAACAGCGGCAGCCCGCCGGCGGTCTCCGCGCGGTGGACGTCGTAGCGGCCGATCGCGACCGTCGCGAGATAGCTCGCCATGGGCTCGGGGGTGTGCCAGCGGTACGTCGTGCGGCCGTCCTCGGTCTCCTCGCCGGCCGGTTCGCCGTTGGAGACCGCCCGCAGCCCTTCCGGCACGGTGACGGAGAGGGTGTAGGTGGCCTTGTCGGAGGGGTGGTGGTTGCCGGGGAACCAGGCCATGGAGCCGACCGGCTGGCCCAGGGCGAGCGCCCCGTCGGCGGTGCGCAGCCAGCCCTCCTCGGAGCCGTCGGGGTCGGTGACGGTCTCGGGACGCCCCGAGTAGCGGACGACGACCCGGAAGCGCGCGTCCCGGTCGAGGGCGCGGCGCGGCCGCACGGTCAGCTCCTGCCCCTCGCGGCCGAAGCGGGCGCCCGCGCCGTCGACGGTGACGGCGTCCACGTCGAGGCCTTGGAGGTCGAGGTTCAGCGCGGTGAGGTCCTCGGTGGCGCGGGCGTCGATCGTCGCGGTGCCGGTGAGGCGGCGGTCGTCGGGGTCGTAGGAGAGGGCGAGGTCGTAGTGGGTGACGTCGTAGCCGCCGTTGCCCGCCTTCGGGAAGTACGGGTCGCCCGCGCCGTCGTCACCGGCGCCCTCGGCGCCCGGCCCGGGCCCGCACGCGGCGAGCACCACCGCGAGCAGGGCGGCGGCGGTTCCGCGGCTCAGGGGGCGGGGGGTGCGCACGCCGGGATCCTATGGCGGCTCATGGCCTGGACCGTGACACCATCACCCACGTGCTCGACATCGGTTACGCCCTCTCCAACCGCTTCCCCGACCCCCCGCAGACCGACTACCGCCGCGCGGACGTCCACGCCCTGCGGCACGACCTGTTCTGCGGCGACGTCTATCTCGCCGACACCGAGTCGGACCGCGAGATCTCCACGGCCTGGGGATGGGTGCCGGTGCTCGACTTCGCGTGGGCGCTGTGCGACATCGTCGAGCGCGTCGACCGCGACCCGGCGGGCTCGCGCGCCTCACGGCCGCAGCACGCCGAGCTGGACTTCACCGAGTCCACGGACCGCCTGCTGTTCGAGCGGCGCTTCGGCTGGGTGGACATCGAAGCGGAGTGGCTGCCGGCGTCCGAGCCGCCGCTGACCTTCTCCCACGCCGAACTGCGCCGTGAGGCCCGCGACTTCCTGCACGACCTGCTGGCCGACCTGATCGACCTGCACGAGGACCTCGGCGAGAACCCGGCGATCTGGACCCTCCAGTCCCGCTTCCCCCGCGTGAGCTGACGGGCCCCGCGGGGCGGCCGTGAACGGTCAGGCGCCGATCCGGTCCACCAGCTCCCGGGCCTCCTCGGTGCGTCGGTGGTCCGGGCCGAGGACGGTCAGACAGGCGTCGTGAGCGGCCACCGCACGCACCCGCGCCTCGTCGCGGCGGCCCACCCCGAGCAGCGCGGTGGCCGTCGCCAGATCGACGGCGCCCGCCTCCGGCCGCTGCTCCGCGGCGGGCAGGCCGCGGTGCAGCCGCAGGGCGTGTTCCGCCTCGGCGAGCGCCTCCTCGTGGCGGGCCTGACCGTTGAGACTGCGCGCCAGGTTGAGCCGCAGGACGAGGGAGAAGCGCTCGGGCATCCCCCGGGCGGCGGCGAGCACCTCGCGGGCGAGCGCCTCGGCCTCGGGGTGGCGGCCCAGCGCGGTGAGGGCGAAGACCTGTCCGTTGCGGGCGGCCAGCGCCACATGGGCCGCCTCCGGCTCCGGCCTGCGGGCCGCGGCGGACGCGACGGCCTTGCACTCCGTCTCGCATTCGGCGTACCGCCCGAGCGAGGTCAGCACCTGGGCGCGGTCCGAACGCGCCTTCAGCGTCTGCGGATGCCCGTCCCCGAAGGCCCTCGCGAAGTGCGGCAGCGCCTCGTCGTGGAGGGCGACGGCCTCGGCATGGCGCCCCTGCGCGCCCGCCGCGATCGCGGCGACGTGGAGCGCCACGGGCGCCCACGTGTCGTTCCGTCGCCGGGACCGGGACGCGGCCACGGCCCGGGCCTCCCTCTCCGCGTCGGCGTGGCGCCCGGCCCGGTGCATGGCGACCGCCTGGGCCAGAGGCGATCCGACCGACGACACGTCAAGAGGGCCACGCGGCCGGAAGATTCTCATGCGCGGAGCATACGAACGACACGCACGTCCGTTCGACGATTCCCCGGACCGGGTGGCGGCCCCGCACCCATGCTCACTCCTCCACCCTGATCCCCAGCTCCCCCGCCAGCACCGGCGCCAGGTCCAGCAGCTGCGCCGTGCTGATCACCGCGCCGGACAGGCGGTCCACGCCGCGGGCGATCTCCAGTGGGGCCGCCTGGCGGAGGTCCACGTCCTTCAGGGTGGCGCCGGACAGGTCCACGGCCGTCAGTGTGCAGTCGGTGAACTCGACGCGCTCCAGACGGGCCCCGCCGAAGTCCGGCTCGACCAGGACGCAGCCCTCGAAGACGACGTCCTTGAGGGCGGCCGAGCGCAGGTTCAGGAAGTCGATCTTCCCGCCGCGGACGCGGACCCGCTCCAGCGCCGCCCCGTGCAGCTGCGTGCCGCCGAGCCGGGCGTCGGTCAGCTCCACGTCGCGGAGGGTCGCGCCCGCCAGGTCCGTGCCCACGCCCCGCACCCCGTCGAGCACCGAGTCCAGCAGCCGGGCCCGGGACAGCCGCGTCTCGTCCAGCGCGCACCCCCGCAGCGCGCAGTCCATGAAGCGCGCGCCCGCGCCGTCCTGCCCGGCGAGGTCCGCGCCGGCGAACTCCAGCCCGTCGTAATCCCCGTCCGGCTCCAGACCACCCCCCTCGAACGCCTCCAGCGGGGGCAGCCGCAGCTCCGGCCTCCGCGCCGCCCGCACACCCGGTCTCCCCGCCGCCGCTCCACGCACCATGCGCACCATGCTGCACCCCGCCTCTGACATCCCGTCCGGCCTGCGGAAACGCCCCGCGTGTCACATCCCGGCGCCGCCGGGCGTCCTGGTTGTGTACCGACCGAGCCCGACCGAGGGAGAAGCCCAGTCATGCACCGCATCACCGTCGTCGGCGGCGGATTCGCCGGACTCACCGCGGCCGTCTCCGCCGCCGAGGCGGGCGCCGAGGTCACCCTGTACGAGGCCCACCACACGCTCGGCGGCCGCGCCCGCACCGCCGACGCCCCCTACCGCACCAACGAGGGCCCGCACGCCCTCTACAGCGGCGGACCCCACTGGACCTGGCTGCGCGAGAGGGGCCTGCTCGGCCCGCTCGCCCCGCTGCCGCTGCGGGAGGCGGCCCGGCTGCGGCTGCGTCACCGGGGCGCCCTGCGCCGCACCCCGCCGCCCGCGATGCTGAAGCTGCTGCGCCCCGGCCTGCGGGCGCCCGTCGACGCCGACTTCCTCACCTGGGCCACCGGGATCGCCGGCCCGGAGGGCGCGCGGGCCGCCGCGCACTTCTCCGCGGTCGCGCTCTTCCACCACGACCCCGGCTCCCTGTCCGCCGCGTTCGTGCACGAGCGGCTGCGCCGGGCCACGAAGCTGCCGCCGGAGGCCCACTACCCGCGGGGCGGCTGGGGCGCGCTGATCGACCGGATGGCCTCCCACGCCTGGAACCTGGGCGTGCGCGTGGAAACCCTGTCCCGCGTCGACACCCTCCCCACCGACACCCCGGTGATCGTCGCCACCTCGCTGGAGTCCGCCCGCCGTCTCCTCGGCGACCCCTCGCTGACCTGGCCGAGCGGCCGTACCGTCCTGGTCGACCTGGCGCTGCGCACCCGGCGCCAAGACCCGTTCGTGGTGTCCGACCTGGACGCGCCCGGCTGGCTGGAGCGGTTCACCGCGCAGGACCGCACCCTCGCCCCGGCCGGCGAGCAGCTGATCCAGAGTCAGATCCCGGTCGGGCCGGGCGCGTCGAAGGCCGAGGGCGCCGCCCGCGCGGACGAGCTGCTGGACCTGGGGTTCCCCGGCTGGCGCGACCGGCTCACCTGGCGGCGCGAGGCGCTGGCGGACGCCCGTACCGGCGCCGTCGACCCGCCCGGCGCCACCTGGCGCGACCGGCCCGCCGTGGACCGCGGGAACGGGGTCTACCTGGCCGGGGACCGGGTCGCCGCGCCGGGCGTGCTCTCCGAGGTGTCCTTCACCAGCGCCCTCACCGCCGTCTCCCTCGCCCTCGGCCGGGACGCCCTTGACCTCAAGCGCGCTTGAGGTCGCACGGTGGATGCCGGGGCGCACGGGCGCCCCGTGACAGCCCAGGGGGAGCACGATGCACGCCGTCCGACTGCACGCCTTCGGTCCCGCCGAGAACCTCACGTACGAGCGGGTCGAGGACCCGGTGCCGGGTCCCGGCCAGGTCCGGGTCGCCGTCCGGGCGGCCGGGGTCCACCTCCTCGACACCGCCCTGCGCGAGGGCCTGCGCGGCCCCGGCCCGGGCCCCGCCGAGCTGCCGACGATCCCCGGCCGGGAGATCGCCGGGGTGGTCGACGCGCTCGGCCCGGACGCCCCCGACGGCTGGCTCGGCAAGCGGGTCGTCACCCACCTCGGCTTCGCTCCCGGCGGCTACGCGGAACTCGCCGTCGCCGACGCCGCACGCCTGCACGAGATCCCGGAGTGCCTGGACTTCGCCGAGGCCGTCGCCATGATCGGCACGGGCCGCACGGCGATGGGGATCGTGCAGTTCGCCGAGCCGGGCCCCGGTGACGTGGTCGCCGTCCCGGCCGCGGCGGGCGGCATCGGCACCCTCCTCGTGCAGTACGCCCGGAACGCGGGCGCGACCGTGATCGGCCTCGCCGGCGGCCCCGCGAAGACCGCGCTCGCCACGCGGGCCGGCGCCGGCCTCGCCGTCGACTACACCGCCCCCGACTGGCCCGAGCGTCTCGAGGAGTACCGGGGCAAGCTCACCGTCGTGTACGACGGCGTGGGCGGGGACGTCGCCCGCACCCTGGCCGGCCTGCTCGCGCCGGAGGGACGGCACGTGGTGTTCGGCTGGACCTCGCAGGGCATCGGCAGCGACCGCCCGTACCTCGTCGACGGCGTCTCGGTCAGCGTCCTCGGCCCCGAGATGCTGCGCCGGGCCGGCGGCGACGACCCGATGCGCACGCTGGAGACCCGCTCCCTCGCGGAGGCGGCCGCGGGCCGGCTCACCCCCGCCGTGCGGCGTTTCCCCCTGTCGCGGGCGGCCGACGCCCACCGGGCGCTGGAGAACAGGGGGACGACCGGGAAGGTGGTCCTGGAGCCGTAGCGCCCCGCCCGCTGGAAAATCCCGGCGCGCCCGCCCCCTTACGGCACTACCGTGCGAGGCGTGATCGACATCCCCGCGGAACTCGCCGAGGCCCAGGTCAAGTTCAACAAGGAGGCCGGGCGCGCCTTCATCGCCGCCCTCCCCGGCCTCGCCGCGGACTTCCTGGACCGCTGGGAGCTGCGCCTCGCCGGGGCGCCCCTGCACGGCGTCAGCGCCCTGGTCCTCCCCGTCGACCGCGCCGACGGCACCCCGGCGGCGCTCAAGCTCCAGATCCGCGACCACGAGAGCGAGGGCGAGCCGGTCGCCCTGCGTCTCTGGGACGGCGACGGGGCGGTCCGCCTCCTCGACCACGACGAGCCGACCGGCACCATGCTGCTGGAGCGCCTGGACTCCTCCCGGATGCTCGCCCACCGGCCGGACGTCCACGAGGGCGTCCTGGTCATCGCGCGCCTCCTGGCCCACCTCCACACCACCCCGGCGCCCCCGGGGATGCGCCGCCTCGGCGACATCGCCGCGTCCATGCTGGAGCGCACGCCCGCCGTCCTCGACCGCATCCCCGACCCCGAGGCCCGCCGCCTGGTCGCCGACTGCGCGGCCGCCGTACGCGAGGTCGCGGACGAGCCCGGCGACCGGCTGCTCCACTGGGACCTGCACGACGAGAACGTCCTCGCCGCCGACCGCGCGCCCTGGCTCGCCATCGACCCCAAGCCGCTCGCCGGCGACCCCGGCTTCGACCTGTGGCCCGCCCTCGCCAACAACTTCGATCCCGCCGACGTCCTGTGGCGCTTCGACGCGATGACCGAGGTCCTCGGCCTGGACCGCGCGCGGGCCCGGGCGTGGACGTACGGGCGGGTGCTGCAGAACTGCCTGTGGGAGACCGAGGAGGGCCGCCCCCTGAACGAGGCGGACCTGGAGATCGCCCGCCGCCTGCGCGGCCGTACGCGATGAAGGGCCCGGGACATGAAGAACCCGGGCCGGAGAAGGTCCGGCCCGGGGAAGTCGCTGGAGCCCCCTGTCGGATTCGAACCGACGACCTGCTGTTTACAAGACAGCTGCTCTGACCATCTGAGCTAAGGAGGCACCGCGCGCGGCGCGCGCGAAGCGCGGTCCACTGTACACAGTGCCGGTTTCGCCGAGCCACGCACTTGATTCAGGCGCGCCCCACCTCGTACGCGAAGGTGTACGGCACCTTCGTCTCGCCGTGCCGGTAGGTGAAGCCGCCCGTGCCGCGCAGTCCCGCCAGCTCCCCGGTGGCCGAGCCCTCGACCACCTCGAACGTGCAGTGCACGGTGCCGTCGTCGGCGAACCGGCCGCGCTCCTCCAGCGCGAAGGCGCCCGCGCGGCCGTCGACCCGGCCGGTGACCAGCTCCATCCCGGCGAAGGCGCCGGTGGCGGCGGTGTCGTAGGCGATGGCATAGCTGCAGACGGTCGCCTCGGCCTCGATGACTCCGGTGAAGGCGTTGACGACGGTGGCGTGCGCGAGCCGGGGGAAGGCGTCCTCCGGCGAGACGGCGATCTCCTTCCAGTCGGCGAAGGTGAAGTGGCCGGCGGTCTCGGTGACGGGCATGCGGGTTCCTCCGGGGTCGGTTCCAGGGGCGCGTCCAGCGCTGTGCCGCCCAGCTTTCCGGCCGTACCTGACACCTTCTGTCAGGTACGGCGCCACGGCCTGAGAATGGGCCGCATGCGCGCCGACCGGCTCCTCACCCTGCTCCTGCTGCTTCAGAACCGCGGCCGGATGACCGCGCCCCAACTCGCCGCCGAACTCGAGGTGTCGGTGCGCACCGTCTACCGGGACGTCGAGGCGCTCGGCGCGTCCGGGGTGCCCGTGCGCACCGAGCGCGGGCCGCAGGGCGGCTTCCGGCTGGTGGAGGGGTACCGGACGCGGCTCACCGGGCTGACCGACGCGGAGGCCGGTTCGCTGGTCCTCGCGGGGCTGCCGGGGCCGGCCGGGGAGCTGGGGCTCGGGGCGGTCCTGGCGAGCGCCCAGCTCAAGGTGGAGGCGGCGCTTCCGGAGGGGCTTGCGGAGCAGGCGCGGCGGGTGCGCGAGCGGTTCCACCTGGACGCGCCGGCCTGGTTCCGGGACGCCGACCCGGTGCCGTACCTGGCGGCGGTCGCGCGGGCGGTGTGGGAGCGGCGGGTGCTGCGGACCCGGTACGCACGCTGGCGCGGCGAGGTGCGGCGGGAGGTGCGGCCGCTGGGGCTCGTGCTCAAGGGCGGCATCTGGTACCTGATCGCCCTCGCCGACGACGCGGTGCGCACCTACCGCGTCTCCCGGTTCCAGGAGGTGGAGGAGACCGGGGAGGAGTTCACCCGGCCCGCCGGGTTCGACCTGGCCGTGTACTGGACGGAGACCTCGCGGCGGCTGGAGGCGGCGCTGCGGCAGGACACGGCACGGCTGCGGCTGTCCCCGCGCGGGCGGAAGCTGCTGCCGATGCAGTTCGGGGCGGCGGGCGCGCGGGCGCTGGCGGCGGCGGGGCCGCCGGACGAGGACGGCTGGGTGGAGGTGGAACTGCCGGTGGAGTCGGAGGCGGTGGCCACCGGCGATCTGCTGCGGCTCGGCGTGGAGGCGGAGGTGCTGGGCCCGCCGGGACTGCGGCGGGCGGTCGCCGAGGCGGTGGCGGTGCTGGCCGCCCGCTACGACGCCGCCCGCTACGACGCCGACCGCCCCGAAGCCGACCGCCCCGAAGCCGACCGCCCCGAGGCAGGCTGATCCAGAGCCGACCGGATCCGAACAGGATCGAAAGTTCCCGCGAAATTCACAGCCGGGAAACTGCTGACAAGCAGGTGAACGCCAGGTACCGTCCTGAGCCAGTTCACTCGTGTGGACCACACCACAACGGAACACCCGTCGTGGCATCACCTTCCTACTCGGATCGTCCGGCACGTTCCTGCCGGTAGAAGGGGACCATTCACATGGCCACTGTCACGTTCGACAAGGCGACCCGCATCTACCCGGGTTCGACCAAGCCCGCCGTCGACGCCCTGGACATCGAGATCGCGGACGGCGAGTTCCTCGTCCTGGTCGGCCCGTCCGGTTGCGGCAAGTCCACCTCGCTCCGCATGCTCGCGGGCCTCGAGGACGTCAACGGCGGCGCCATCCGCATCGGCGACCGCGACGTCACGCACCTGCCGCCGAAGGACCGGGACATCGCCATGGTGTTCCAGAACTACGCGCTCTACCCGCACATGACGGTGGCCGACAACATGGGCTTCGCGCTCAAGATCGCCGGCGTCAACAAGGCGGAGATCCGTAAGAAGGTCGAGGAGGCCGCGAAGATCCTCGACCTCACCGAGTACCTGGACCGCAAGCCGAAGGCGCTCTCCGGCGGTCAGCGTCAGCGTGTGGCGATGGGCCGCGCCATCGTGCGTGAGCCGCAGGTGTTCCTCATGGACGAGCCGCTGTCCAACCTGGACGCCAAGCTCCGTGTGTCCACCCGTACGCAGATCGCGTCGCTCCAGCGCCGCCTGGGCATCACCACCGTCTACGTCACCCACGACCAGGTCGAGGCCCTCACCATGGGCGACCGCGTCGCGGTGCTGAAGGACGGTCTGCTCCAGCAGGTCGACACCCCGCGCAACATGTACGACAGGCCCGCGAACCTCTTCGTCGCCGGCTTCATCGGCTCCCCGGCCATGAACCTGGTCGAGGTCCCGGTCGCCGACGGCGGCGTGAAGTTCGGCAACTCGGTGGTGCCGGTGCAGCGTGACGCGCTCTCCGCCACCAGCGACAAGACCGTCACCGTGGGCGTCCGCCCCGAGCACTTCGACGTCGCCGGCGCCGACTCCGACCAGGGCGTCGCGGTCACCGTGAACGTCGTGGAGGAGCTGGGCTCCGACGCCTTCGTCTACGGCACCGCGCAGATCGGCGGCGAGGCGAAGGACCTGGTGGTCCGCGTCGGCGGCCGTGAGGTCCCGGAGAAGGGCAGCACGCTGCACGTCGTGCCGCGCTCCGGCGAGACCCACGTGTTCTCCACGTCGACGGGCGCCCGCCTGTCCGACTGAGCGCGTTGACGCCGAGGGGCCCCGCAGCACCGCTGCGGGGCCCCTCGCAGCACCGCTGCGGGGCCCCTCGCGTTGTCGACAAATACCCCGGCAATTCCGACGAATTACCCCAACTCGTCAACACGCGGCGCGGAAGTAGGCGTTCCACGTCCCTCGTAACGGTGACGGAATGTTTCACCTCGGCTACCGGACGCTACCCTCACACGCGTGACGCACTCCATTCACCCTCAGACGCGACGCGGCCGGGGCCCCGCCCGCCGGATCGGCCGCTCCCTCGCCCTCGTCCTGCCCGTCGTCCTGGTGCTCTCCGGCACCCTCGCGGTCGCGCGGGTCGACTGGTCGGGGAACCCGCAGAGTCCGGTGCTCACCGCCGCGGACACGTCCGCCGCCGGCGCCTCGTCGCGGGCCGCCTCCCGCGCCCCCCAGGACGTGCTGCGGGACCAGCTCCTGATGGAGCTCCAGAAGAAGGACCCGGGCGCCGCCCTGACCCAGCTCCAGCAGGCGGTGAACGACCGCCCGTCCCTGGCGAAGCACTGCGCCTCCATCGCCCGCTCCCTGGGCAAGGCGGCCGTCCGCGTCTACGGCCCCACCAAGGCCCAGTCCTACGCCCGCCCGGTCTGCGACACGTCGTTCGCGTCGGGAGTGGTCGCGGCCAACGGCTAGCGCGCCCGCGCCTCCGGTCACACCCACCCGCCGCCGCTGCGGGCAGGTGGTCACGACCAACGGCTAGCGCGCCCACGCCCCCGGTCACACCGCCGCCACTGCGGGCAGTCGTGCCTCCCCCCAGTGCCTCGAGGGCCCGGGAGGTGCACCCAGGGGCGGCACGGGTGGGCGCAGCGGTGCCCCCGTGGGCAGCGACGACGCCGCCCGCACCGCATCCGGGCGGGACGCGCCCACTGCCCCACACCGCACCGGCGGCACCGGCCCCACGCCCCTGCGGCCGTCCGGCCGGCCAAGGACGAAGGCCCGCTGCCGCATTCGCGGGGGCGAGCCCCACCCCGGCACCGCACCCAGCACCGCAGGCCCCCGCCACCCGGCGCGCGGTGTCTCGCCCCCGCGCGCCCGAGCCCGTCCGGTGCCGGGCAGCAGGGCCACGCGCCCACAGGCCGCACCGACTTCAACTCCCCCACCCGAGGGCGTCCGAGGGAAGCCCCGACACCATCGCGCCCCGCGCGCCCCGACCCCCGGGAGTCCGCGGCCCCCGGCCGCGTAAAGTGCGGGCATGACCGATCCGCGTGCCGTGTCCCGCCCCACGCAAGCCGTAGTCCTGGCCGGCGGCCAGGGTTCCCGGCTCCGTCCGTACACCGACGACCGGCCCAAGCCGATGGTCGAGATCCCCGGCACGGGAACCCCGATCATCGGCCACCAGCTGACCTGGCTCGCCGAGGAGGGCGTGACCGACGTCGTCGTCTCCTGCGGCCATCTCGCCGAGGTGCTGCAGGAGTGGCTGGAGAGCACGGACCTGCCCGTATCCGTCACCACCGTCGTCGAGCCGGAACCCCTCGGCCGCGGCGGCGGACTGAAGTACGCCGCCGCCCACCTGCCGCACCCGGACCGTCCCTGGTTCGCCACCAACGGCGACATCTGGACCCGCTTCTCGCTGCGCGACATGGCCGACTTCCACACCGAGCGGGACGCCGTCGCCACCGTCGCGCTGGCCCGCCCGCGCCTGCCGTGGGGCGCCGTCCGCACCGACGGGTTCGGTCTGATCACCGACTTCATCGAGGCCCCGCCGTCCACCTTCGAGATCAACGCGGGCGTCTACGTCTTCTCCCCCGAGTTCGCCGGCCTGCTCCCGGAACGCGGTGACCACGAGCGCACCACGTTCCCGCACCTCGCGCGCGAACGCCGGCTCGCCGGGTTCACGATCCCGCAGGGCTCCTACTGGCGTGCCATCGACACCGCCAAGGACCTCACCGAGGCCGCCAAGGAGCTTGCGTCGCAAGGTCGTTGAGACGCCCTCGGTCACACGAACGGGGTCCCGTACGCCATCACGTACGGGACCCCGTCGTCGTGTCCACCGGCGTCCGCTACCCCAGCAGGCCGCCCACCAGGCCGGGGCGGTCCGAGGAGCCGCCGTCGTCGCCGCCGGGCGTGCCGCCCCCGCTGCCGCCGGAGCCGTCGCCGCCCGAGGTCGGGCCGGCGGTGGTGCTCGGCGCCTGGCCCTCCGGGGAGGACTGCTGCGGCGCCTGCCCCGTGCTGCCCTGCGTCTGGCTGGGCGCCCCGGTGACAGCACCCGCGCCCTGGGTGGCGCCGGGGGTGCTGCTCGTCCCGGCGGACGGGCTGGTCGATCCCGAAGTGGCGCCCTGCGTGGGCGAGTTGGACGCGGACGGCGTCCCCGTCCCGCCCTTCTCGTTCCGCTCACCGGACTCCTCCGGCAGCGGGGACCCCGGCAGGTTGTTGCGCGGCGCCTCGCCGGGTCCCGGCACGACCACCCGGTCCGCGTCCCGTACGGCCCCGCCGAGCAGCGCGCCCACGAGCATGCTGAACCCGCACACCACGAACGTGACGAGCGCCCCGCGGCGCAGCACGTAGCGCCGCAGGTCCCAGATGTCGGCGCGCGGCCCGAGCCGCCGCCAGGCGCGGCCCGCGAGGCTGCCGTCGACGGAGTAGACGGGCGCGCCCGCGATGATCAGCGGCGACCAGGCGGCGAGGTAGATGATGTCGGGCGTCTCGTAGACGGGGGCGCTCTTCCAGCTGACGCTCACCAGCAGCGCCGCCGAGAGCATGGCCCCGACGCCGGCGGCCACCCGCTGCCAGCAGCCGAGGACGGTGAGGACGCCGACGACGACCTGGGCGAAGGCGATGGCCAGCCCGGTGCCGATCGGGTGGGCGAGCGCGAACTGCCGCAGCGGCTCGGCGACCTCCCACGGGTGCAGGCTGTGCAGCCACTTGACCATGGACCCGCGCGGCCCGCCGTCGAAGTACAGCGGGTCGCACAGCTTGCTCATCCCGGCGTAGACGGAGATCCCGCCGAGGAAGACGCGCAGCGGGAGCAGCACCACGCCCAGGTTCATCCGGCGCCCTGGGTAGTACGCGTGGCGCGCCGGGTCGTCGCCGTGCCGCCGGGCGCGCCGGCCGCCCTCCTGCCGCTCCTCGATCTCGTAGGCGGGCTCGTACGTGTCCTCGTCGAGGGACGCGTGGCCGTCCTCGTCGTACGCGCTGCCGACCGTGCGCATCGGAGGCAGCAGCGGGCCGTCGGCGTGGCCGCGTGGGGCGCCGACGAAGGGGCTCTCCAGCGGCTGGGTGTCGTCGTCGTACCCGCCGTACCCGCCGCCCTGTTGCGGGAGGATGCGGGTGCCGCCGGAGTCGGTGAGGGGCTCGTCGGCGTGGCGCAGGCCGCCGTGCCGCACGGCCTGGAGGAGACGGTGGGCGCCGGTGTCGTCGGGGGCGGACCTGCCGCTCCACACGACGGGACGGCGGCGCGGGGCGGCCGGACCCGCGCCCACGGTGGTGACGACGGGGATCCGCGCGGTGTCCGCGCCGGTAGTCATGTGCCGTGCGATCCGCGGCGACCGGACGCCTCGCGCCGGACCGGCCAGCTGCACGCGGAAGCTGGCGTGGTTGACGATGACCTGGGCCGGATCGCTCGGCACCTTCACCATGCTCAGCGCGGGAGCGTCGTCGAGTCCCGACGAGCGGGCCCCCGTGGGTGTGCGGGGTGGTGTTCTGGTGTCCACACTCATCTAACCGAGTGACAAGGCGTTAGGACACTGCCTTGACCGGCCAGATGTGTCCGGACCGCGTCAAGCCGGTCCGGACCGTCCGGAATCCACCAAGTGAGTGACGGAGTCGCACACCCGTTCAGCTACGGCGGCGGGCCGCCTCGTACAGCACGATGCCCGCCGCCACACCGGCGTTGAGCGACTCGGCGCCGCCCGGCATCGGGATCCGCACCCGCACGTCGCAGGTCTCGCCGACCAGCCGCGACAGGCCCTTGCCCTCGCTGCCGACGACGATCACGACCGGCCCGTCCAGCGCCTCGACGTCGCCCAGCTCGGCCTCCCCCTCGGCGGCGAGACCGACGACGAGGATGCCCGCCTTCTTGTACGCCTCCAGCGCCCGCGTCAGGTTCGTCGCGCGGGCGACGGGCGTGCGCGCGGCGGTGCCCGCGGACGTCTTCCAGGCGCCGGCGGTCATCCCGGCCGCGCGACGCTCCGGCACGAGCACGCCGTGCCCGCCGAACGCGGAGACGGACCGGACGACCGCGCCCAGGTTGCGCGGGTCGGTGACCCCGTCGAGCGCGACGATCAGCGGGTCCTCGCCCTCGTCGTGCGCGGCGGCGACCAGGTCCTCGGGGTGCGCGTACTCGTACGGCGGGACCTGCAGGACCAGGCCCTGGTGGTTGAGGCCGTTGGTCATGCGGTCCAGCTCGGGGCGGGGCGCCTCCATGAGGTTGATGCCGCCGCGGTCGGCCGCGAGCTGCAGCGCCTCACGCACCCGCTCGTCGTTGTCGATGAACTGCTGGACGTACAGCGTGGAGGCGGGCACGCCGCCGCGCAGCGCCTCGACGACCGGGTTGCGGCCGACGACCAGCTCGGAGGCGGACTTGCCACCGCGCCGCTGGGTGGTGCGGCCCTGGGCGCGCCGGGCCTTCGCCTGGGCGGCGCGCTGCTTGGCGTGCCCCTTGCGCATCTCGGCGGGCGGGGTCGGGCCCTTGCCTTCCAGGCCCCGGCGTCGCTGGCCGCCACTGCCGACCTGCGCGCCCTTCTTGCCGGACATGCGGCGGTTGTTCGCGGCCATGAGGTATCCGTCTCCGTGAAGTCGTGGGGGGTGCGCCACATGGGTGGGCGCTCCCGTGTTCGTGGGTGTGCCTGTGCAGTGTGCCGCCCGGCGGCCCGGACGGCACACTCGATCTTGCGCGCGGCCGGGACCGGTGAGGTCCCGGGCCGGGTTCCGCGGCCGGCCGGCCGTGGTCCGCAGCCGGTCGGCCGTGGGTCCCGGGGGCGGTGTCTCAGCGGGGGCCGAGGCTCCAGCGCGGGCCCTGCGGGCTGTCCTCGATGACCAGCCCGGACTGGTTGAGCTGGTCGCGGATGGCGTCCGCGGTGGCCCAGTCCTTGCGGGCCCGGGCGGCCTCGCGCTGGTCGAGGACCATGCGGACCAGGGTGTCGACGACGCCGTGCAGGTCGTCCCCGCGGCCGTCGTCGCCGGCCCAGTGCGGGTCCAGCGGGTCGAGGCCGAGCACGCCGAGCATGGCGCGGACCTCGGCGAGGCGGGCGACCGCCTCCTCCTTGTCGTCGGCGGCCAGCGCGCTGTTGCCCTGCCGGACGGCGGTGTGCACGACGGCGAGCGCCTGCGGGACGCCCAGGTCGTCGTCCATCGCCTCGGCGAACGCGGGCGGCACCTCGGCGGCGGGCTCGACGACACCCCCGGCCTTCTCCACCACGCGCTGCACGAAGCCCTCGATCCGCGCGAACGCGGACTCGGCCTCGCGCAGGGCCTCCTCGCTGTACTCGATCATCGACCGGTAGTGCGGGGTGCCCAGGTAGTAGCGGAGCACGATGGGACGCCAGCGCTTGACCATCTCGCTGACCAGCACCGAGTTGCCGAGCGACTTCGACATCTTCTCGCCGCTCATGGTGACCCAGGCGTTGTGCACCCAGTAGCGGGCGAACTCGTCGCCGTAGGCCTTGGCCTGGGCGATCTCGTTCTCGTGGTGCGGGAAGATCAGGTCCAGGCCGCCGCCGTGGATGTCGAAGGCGGTGCCGAGGTACTTGTGCGCCATCGCCGAGCACTCCAGGTGCCAGCCCGGACGCCCGCGTCCCCACGGCGTCTCCCAGCTGGGCTCGCCCGGCTTGGCCGCCTTCCACATCGCGAAGTCGCGCGGGTCCCGCTTGCCGGTCTCGCCGTCGCCGGACGGCTGGAGCAGGTTGTCCAGCTCCTGGTTGGACAGCTGCAGGTAGTCCGGGAACGAGGTCACGGCGAAGTACACGTTGCCGTCGGCCTCGTAGGCGTGACCGCGCTCGATCAGGCCGCGCATCATCTCGACCATCTCGGTGATGTGGCCGGTGGCGCGCGGCTCGTACGTCGGGGGCAGGCAGCCGAGCGCGCGGTAGCCGTCGCTGAACGCGCGCTCGTTCTCGTACCCGATGGCCCACCAGGGGCGGCCCTGCTCGGCGGACTTGGCGATGATCTTGTCGTCGATGTCCGTGACGTTGCGGATGAACGTGACCTCGAGGCCGCGGTACTCGAACCAGCGGCGCATGATGTCGAAGTTCAGGCCCGAGCGGATGTGGCCGATGTGGGGCGCCGCCTGCACGGTGGCACCACACAGGTAGATCGAGACGCAACCCTGCCGGAGCGGGGTGAAGTCACGGATCTGCCGGGCGCTGGTGTCGTACAGGCGAATAGTCACGACACCAGGGTAGTAGGCGCGGGGGTGTGCAGTGTGCCTCCGGCGGATTCGGGGTTGCATGTCACGTGCGGGCCCGGTGAGGGCTTGTCGCGCAGTTCCCCGTGCCCCTGAAGGTGTGGTTCTTCACCCTGCTTTTACGACCAGGGCCGTCGCCACTGCCATCAGGCCCTCGTCGCGGCCCGGGAAGCCCAGGCCGTCCGTCGTGGCTCCCGAGACCGAGACCGGGGCGCCCGCCGCCTCGGAGAGGATCTTCTGGGCCTCCTCCCGGCGTTTGCCGATCTTGGGGCGGGGGCCCACGACCTGGACGGCGATGTTGCCGATGCGGAAGCCGGCCTCGCGGACGATGCGGGCGGCCTCGGTGAGGAGGGTGACGCCGGAGGCGCCGGACCACTCGGGGCGGCCGGTCCCGAAGTGCTGTCCGAGGTCACCGAGGCCCGCCGCGGAGAAGAGGGCGTTGCAGGCGGCGTGGGCGACGACGTCCGCGTCGGAGTGGCCGGCGAGGCCGGGGCCCTCGCCCTCCCACTTCAGGCCGGCGCACCACAGGTCGCGGCCGTCCTCGAAGGCGTGGATGTCGGTGCCGATGCCGACCTGCGGCAGGGGGTGGTAGGTCTCAGAAGCCATCGTTGAGCCTCCTGCGCGCCAGGACCGCCTCGGCGAGGACCAGGTCGAGGGGGCGGGTGACCTTGAAGGCCTCCTCGTGCCCGGGGACGGTGACGACGGTGAGGCCGAGCCGCTCGACCATGCTCGCGTCGTCGGTGACGTCGTCCGTCACGGTCTCGTGGGCGCGGACCAGGGTGGCCCGGTCGAAGCCCTGCGGGGTCTGGACGGCGCGCAGCCGGGAGCGGTCGGGCGTGGCGACCACGGGCTCGGGACCGCCCGGGGCGGCGGCCGGCTCGACCTGCTTGACGGTGTCGGCGAGCGGCAGCGCGGGGACGACGGCGGGCGCTCCGTCGCGTACGGCCTCGATGACCGCGTCGACGGTGTCCACGGGGACCAGCGGGCGGGCCGCGTCGTGGACCAGGACGATGTCGTAGCCCTCGGGGAGCGCGTCCAGGCCGAGCTTCACGGACTCCTGGCGGCTCTCGCCGCCGGGGACGACGAGGACCTCGGTCCGCTCCGGCAGGGCGTGCGCGTCGAGCAGGGACTTGACCTCGCCGGCGCCGTCGGGCGGCGCCACCACGACGACGAGGGAGACGGCGCGGGAATCGGCCATCGCACGTACGGCGTGGACGAGCATGGGCGTGCCGCCGAGCGCGCGCAGCGCCTTGGGGGCACCGGGGCCGAGCCGCACACCCCGGCCCGCGGCCGGGATGACGGCCGCCGTCCGGACCGTCGGACGGCCGGGTGCGGGGGTCGGCGAGGACGGCGGGAGCGGATCGTCAGACATCGGTTCCTGTCAGGTTTGTGGGCTCGGCCTACGTGGGTATGGCCTGGGCGTGCCCCGCTCCCATGAGCGGGGAAGTGCCGGGCGTTCCGCCTTGACCAGCCCCTTCCGTGACTCTGGTCGAGTCCGACCGCCCGGGCCCGGCACGCCAGGGGTGGGGACGTGAGTGATGACACATTCCCCGTCTCGGCGCAAGTGCAGCCTACGTAGGGTGTCCGGGTACGAACATGCCGCAGCGCCCGGCGACGTCCTGGACGTCATCGGGCACCGCGGCATTTCGATGCGCTGAGTGCTCTGAGTGCTGCTCCGACGGCCGGCGTGACGGCACGCGACGGGCGGAGCCACGACTCGGAGGACTCAGGAGGCGAGAACCTCGTCGAGGAGGGCCTCGGCCTTGTCCTCGTTGGTGTTCTCGGCGAGGGCCAGCTCGCTGACCAGAATCTGACGCGCCTTCGCGAGCATGCGCTTCTCACCTGCGGAGAGACCGCGCTCCCGCTCCCGGCGCCACAGGTCACGCACGACTTCCGCGACCTTGATGACATCGCCCGAGGCGAGCTTCTCGAGATTTGCCTTGTACCGACGGGACCAGTTCGTGGGCTCCTCGGCGTACGGCGCGCGCAGCACCTCGAAGACCCGGTCCAGCCCGTCCTGACCGACCACATCACGCACGCCGACGAACTCCGCATTGTCCGCTGGCACACGTACCGTCAGGTCACCCTGGGCGACCTTCAGCACCAAGTAGGTCTTGTCCACGCCTTTGATCTGGCGAGTTTCGATTGCCTCGATCAGCGCGGCCCCGTGATGGGGATAGACCACGGTGTCGCCAACCTTGAACGTCATGTGACAGGTACCCCTTCCGTGGCTATCCAGGGTAACACGGATACGGCGTCTTCTGAATGGCGTTTTCGCAGGTCAGGGCCATTCTCGGGGCTTGACAACAGCAACAGGAACGTGCTTCGGGCAGCTAGCGGAAGCGGGTATTCGCAGGTCGGAGCGGCTCTCCGGGGCAAGTGAAACGCGCACGTTACACCCTTCCGGAGCCCCACACGAGCGGTCGAACTTCCCCAAATGTCCGGTTCCAGATGCGCGACTTCCGCTACTCCGTTCGGTGAGCCGAGCCGGTTCCGGCCGAATCCGGAATTGATCACACGGTGTGAGGATCGGCGGCCGGTGATCAATTACCGGGGATCCCCCTCATTCCTTCACCGAAATGCGCGCGCGCGTGAATGGAGGGGCGCCCGGGACGGAAGTGGCGAGTGTTTACCCGCGGGTCACTTGTGGTTCGTGCGACGCGAGAGGCGCGGCTCGCGGGAGTCGGTGGTGATCGGGTGACATCCCCGGCGCGGGCACTCCTCACCGGCGTGACCCGGGTAGGCGTGGGGAGGGTCGGGTGCAGCAGCCTGCGGGAGGCTCGGTAACCTGAGGCCGCTGACAGACACTTAGGGCGGCTTTACCCGGTCGCCACACACGCTCGAGTCAAGGAGTTGCCGCCGCCGTGAGCAGCAGCCTTCGACGCGGCGCCCTCGCCGCCGCCGCCCTCGCAATCTCCCTCGCCTCGCTCTCCGCGTGCGCGGCCGGCAACAACGCCCAGACCCTGCAGATCCAGCCGGACAACGCGTCCACGACGGTCGGCGACATCCAGGTGCAGAACGCCACCGTCATCACGCAGCCGGACCTGGAGTCGACCGGCCCCGCCGTCATCTCCGCCACGCTCTTCAACTCCGGCGACAAGGACCAGACCCTGGAGTCGGTCACCGTCCCCGGCACCGGCAAGACCGCCGAGCTGTCCCCCGCCAAGGGCGGCGACCTGGTCGTCCCGGCCGGCGGCAGCCTGATCCTCGGCGGCGAGGGCAACGCCTCCGCCGTGCTGCCCAGCAGCCGCGAGGCCGTCCAGGACGGCAACGCCCAGGAGATCACCTTCACCTTCAGCGAGACCGGCGACGTGAGCCTGCGCGCCATCGTGTTCCCGGCCGAGCACTTCTTCAAGAGCTGGGGCCCGAGCGAGGCCCCCGCCGCGGGCGCCTCCACGTCGCCGTCGGCGGACGCCTCCGGCAAGCCGGCCGACGAGGCCACGGGCGAGGGCGAGCAGTCGGGCGAGGGCGCCGAGTCCGGTGAGGGAACCTCCGGCGACGAGCCCACCAGCACGGGCGCCCCGTCGGGCACCCCCTCGGACGCGGCCTCCGCGAGCCAGGAGACGTCCGGCCACTGACGGCCGTCCGCGCACCGCACGCAACGCCGAAGGGCGGGACCCCCACCGGGTCCCGCCCTTCGTGCTGTGTCCCTGTCGTGAGGCCTACGGCTCGAACTTGTAGCCGAGCCCCCGCACGGTCACCAGGTAGCGGGGCGCGCCCGGGTCGGGTTCGATCTTGGCGCGCAGGCGCTTGACGTGGACGTCGAGGGTCTTGGTGTCCCCCACGTAGTCCGCGCCCCACACCCGGTCGATGAGCTGCATCCGGGTGAGCACCCGGCCCGCGTTGCGCAGCAGCATCTCCAGCAGGTCGAACTCCTTCAGCGGCAGGTCGATCTTGGTGCCGCCGACGGTCACCACGTGCCGGTCGACGTCCATCCGCACCGGGCCCGCCTCCAGGGCCGCCGGGGCGGTCTCCTCGGGCTCGCCGCGCCGGCGCAGCACCGCGCGGATCCGGGCGACCAGCTCACGCGAGGAGAACGGCTTGGTGACGTAGTCGTCGGCGCCTATCTCCAGGCCGACCACCTTGTCGATCTCGCTGTCCTTGGCGGTCACCATGATCACGGGGACGTTGGAGCGGCCGCGCAGCTGGCGGCACACCTCGGTGCCCGGCAGTCCGGGCAGCATCAGGTCGAGGAGGACGAGGTCGGCCCCGTTGCGGTCGAACTCGTCGAGTCCGTCGGGCCCGGTGGTCGCCACGGCGACCTCGAAGCCCTCCTTGCGGAGCATGTACGACAGGGCGTCGGAGAAGGACTCCTCGTCCTCGACGACGAGCACTCGGGTCACGGAAGGACCTCCGGGGAGGGAAGCGTTGCGTACGCGGATGGATCGGACGAGTGGGGGGAGGGGTGGGACGTCCCTCCGGCCTCTGCGTCGAGGCCCTCGGAGTCGTCCCGCTCGGACGGCCGGCGGCCGCGGGCCGGACGGGCCTCGGGCAGCCGCAGGGTGAAGGTGGAGCCCTGGCCCTCGGCGCTCCACACCGTGACCTCCCCGCCGTGCGAGGCGGCCACGTGTTTCACGATCGCGAGGCCCAGCCCCGTGCCGCCGGTGGCACGGGAGCGGGCGGGGTCGACGCGGTAGAAGCGCTCGAAGATGCGCTCCTTGTCCTTGTCGGAGATGCCGATGCCCTGGTCGGTCACGGCGATCTCGATCAGGTCCCCGCCGGGCTGCGCGACCGAACGGACCGCGATGCCCACGCGGGTGCGGGCGGGAGAGTAGTTGACCGCGTTCTCGACGAGGTTGCCGAGCGCGGCGGCGAGCTGGCCGCGGTTGCCCCAGACCCGCAGGTCGGCGGCGCCCGCGGCGGCCATGGTGATCTCCTTGGTGGACGCCTGGTGCCGGCAGCGGTCCATGGCCTCGGCGACCAGTTCGCCGACCGGGACCGGCTCGGCGTCCTCCAGCGGGTCGTCGTTCTGCACGCGGGAGAGGTCGATCAGCTCCTGCACCAGGTTGGTCAGCCGGGTCGCCTCGATCTGCATGCGCCCCGCGAACCGTTCCACGGCCTCGGGGTCGTCGGAGGCGTCCATCACGGCCTCCGACAGCAGGGACAGCGCCCCGACGGGGGTCTTGAGCTCATGGCTGACGTTGGCGACGAAGTCGCGCCGTACGGCCTCGATACGGCGGGCCTCGGTGAGGTCCTCCACCAGCAGCAGCACCAGCCGGGAGCCGAGCGGCGCCACCCGCGCGGACACCGCGAGGGCCTCGCCACGCCCGGTCCCCCGGCGGGGCAGGTCCAGCTCGACCTGCCGTATCTCGCCGTCCCGCCGGGTGTCGCGGGCCATCTTCAGCATCGGCTCCACGGCGAGCTTGCCGCCGCGGACCAGTCCGAGGGCGTACGCGGCCGAGCTGGCCTTGACCACGCCGTCGTTCTCGTCGAGGACCACGGCGGACGAGCGCAGCACGGACAGCACGGTGTCGACGCCGGGCGGGAGCACGGCGTCGGTGTGCAGCGAGGTGCGCGTGGGGCGCCGCTGTTCGCGCTCACTGACGCGGAACGCCAGCATGGCGATGACGCCGGTGAGCAGTCCGGCGATCGCAGCCGCTGCGGCGACCGCCGCGTTCACGTCCATGCGTCCAGGTTAGGCATGGGGCGGGCGCGGCCCACAGCGCTCGGCGGGCGACCTCGGACACTCGTCGCCCAGAGTTCACCCACAGGCCAGGACCGGTTCACGCGAGGTGACGGAACCGGACGCGTGGAGGACGGAACGTGGGAGCGTGGGTGGGAGCCGAGGGCCCCGGAGAGCCCGGACCGGGACAGCCCGGACCAAGACGCACGAGAGGAACTGCGATGCGGGACGCGTACCACGAGGAACTGGATTCGATCGGCGACGGTCTGGTGGAGATGGCCCGGCTGGTCGGATCGGCGATCGGGCGCGCCACGACCGCCATCCTCGACGCCGATCTGAAGCTCGCGGAGAGCGTGATCGAGGCCGACCAGAAGGTAGACGAGCTGCAGCACGACCTGGAGGCGCGGGCCATCGCCCTGCTGGCCCGGCAGCAGCCGGTGGCGACCGACCTGCGGATCGTCGTCACCTCGCTGCGGATGTCCGCCGACCTGGAGCGCTCCGGCGACCTCGCCCAGCACGTGGCGAAGCTGGCCCGGCTGCGCTACCCCGAGCGTGGGGTGCCGCGGGACCTGCACGCCACGATCCTGGAGATGGGCCAGCTCGCCCAGCGCCTGATGGCGAAGGCGGCCGAGGTGATCATCACCAAGGACGTGGACCTGGCGCTCCAGCTGGAGCAGGACGACGACGCGATGGACCTCCTCCACCGCACCCTCTTCCAGCACCTGATGGACGACCGCTGGAAGCACGGCATCGAGACGGCGGTGGACGTCACCCTGCTGGGCCGGTACTACGAGCGGTTCGCGGACCACGCGGTGTCGGTCGCGAAGCGGGTGGTGTACCTGGTGACGGGCGAGCACGCGGACGAGATCCAGGCGGATCTGCAGCCGGAGATCGCGCCGGTGCAGGGGGTGGAGGGCAGCTGAGGCTGCTTGTGGACACGGCGTGCGGGCGGCGGCCGGGGGCGCGGGTGAGCTTCCGCCGCCCCCGATGCGCCGTTGATGCGCCCGGCCGGGTGGGCATGCAATGGGTGGCAGGTGTGCGCAGGCCCCAGTCCGAGGAGGGACCCATGGCCGAATCCCCCGGCACGACGCCCGACCCCACGCAGGAGCGCGAGACCGAGCAACCCGCCGAGGTCAGGAACCTCACCCTGATCGCCGCCTGCGGCTGCGGTTCGGGATGCGGCTGCGGGTGCCAGTCGGGCAGCCCGTGTCAGTGCGGGTGAGATGACGTACGTACGCAGGCCCCGCGCGCCGGTGACGGCGGGCGGGGCCTGTGGTCGTGGGGCGTGTCAGGCGCTTTGCTTGGCGGGCTCGGTGGAGTGCTTGGCGGGTTCGGCGCCGGTGTCCGCGTCGGTGTTCCCCGGCAGCCGCCGCATGAGCAGCCCGTAGCCGAGGCCGGCGACCGTGCCGACGACGGCGCAGGTGCCCCAGAGCCAGGCGGCGCCCCAGCGGTCGATGACGAAGCCGGACAGCAGTGGGGCGACGAGGGCGGCGACCGCCCAGGACGAGGTGTAGACGCCCTGGTAGCGCCCGCGCCCGTGCACCGGGGAGAGCCGTACGACCAGGCCGGTCTGGACGGGCGCGTTGACGATCTCGGCGAGGGTCCACACGCAGACGGTGAGGGCGAAGACGCCGACGGACCCGGCGAAGGCGGTGAGGCCGAAGCCGTATCCGGCGAGCAGCGAGGAGACGATCAGCATCCGGCGCGGGTCGCGGTGCTCGATGAGCCGGGTGACGGGCAGCTGGAGGACGACGATCAGGACGCCGTTGACGGCGATGGCCATGCCGAAGTCGGCGGGTGTGAAGCCGGCCTCGCCCATGGCGACCGGGAGTCCCAGGTAGCCCTGCTGGAAGACGAGGGCGATGAGGAAGGACAGCCCGACGACGCCCATGAAGCGGCCGTCGCGCAGCACGGTGCCGAGGGAGACGGAGTCCTCGTCGGTGCCGCCCGGTCCGGCGGGCTTCTGCTCCGGCCGGGACTCGGGGAGCTTGACGAAGACGAGCACGGCGCACAGGAGGGTCATCCCGGCCTCGATGAGGAAGCCGGCGAGGTAGCTGACCTCGGCGATGAAGCCGGCGCCCACGGAGGAGATCGCGAAGCCGAGGTTGATGGCCCAGTAGTTGAGGGAGAAGGCCCGGATACGGTCCTCCGGCCGCACGATGTCCGCCATCATCGCCTGCACGGCGGGCCGGGAGGCGCTGGACGCCATGCCGACGAGGAAGGCGACGGCGGCGATGGCGACGGGGTGGTGGACGAAGCCGAGCAGGGCGACGGAGAGCGCGGTCGCGGTCTGGGCGACGAGCAGGGTGGGGCGCCGCCCGAGCCGGTCGGTCATGACGCCGGCGCCGAGGGAGGAGATGACGCCGCCGAGCCCGTGGAGGGCGACGACGAGACCGGCGTAGGAGGCGGAGTAGCCGCGGTCGAGGGTGAGGTACAGCGCCATGAAGGTGGCGACGAAGGCGCCGAGCCGGTTGACCAGGGTGCTGGTCCACAGCCACCAGAACGCGCGGGGAAGCCCTGAGACGGACTCGCTCAGGGCACGTCTGACTCCGGTGACGGACATGGGTGGCCCCCCTGACGCCCGGGCCCGGCCCGGGACGGCATGTAAGTGTTGGTATCGGCGAGCACAACTTACGAAAGGAGGCCTGTGAGCGGCCACTCGATTAACAGATCCCGTCAAGCGTCCGCCAGGCGGGCAGGGCGCGCGGGCCGTGTGGGGCGTCGATTACGCTCGGGCACATGGCCGACGCACCGTACAAGCTGATCCTCCTCCGCCACGGCGAGAGCGAGTGGAACGAGAAGAACCTGTTCACCGGCTGGGTGGACGTCAACCTCACGGCGAAGGGCGAGAAGGAGGCGACGCGCGGCGGCGAGCTGCTCAAGGAAGCCGGCCTGCTGCCCGACGTGCTCCACACCTCGCTCCAGAAGCGCGCGATCCGCACGGCCCAGCTCGCGCTGGAGGCCGCGGACCGCCTGTGGATCCCGGTCAGCCGCAGCTGGCGCCTGAACGAGCGTCACTACGGCGCCCTCCAGGGCAAGGACAAGGCGCAGACGCTCGCGGAGTTCGGCGAGGAGCAGTTCATGCTGTGGCGCCGCTCCTACGACACCCCGCCGCCGGCGCTGGACCGCGACGCCGAGTACTCGCAGTTCAACGACCCGCGCTACGCGACCCTCCCGCCGGAGCTGCGTCCGCAGACGGAGTGCCTGAAGGACGTCGTCGTCCGCATGCTGCCGTACTGGTTCGACTCGGTCGTCCCGGACCTCCTGTCCGGCCGCACGGTCCTGATCGCCGCCCACGGCAACAGCCTCCGCGCGCTGGTCAAGCACCTGGACGGCATCTCGGACGCCGACATCGCGGGCCTCAACATCCCGACGGGCATCCCGCTGTACTACGAACTGGACGCCGACTTCAAGCCGGTCACGCCGGGCGGCAAGTACCTCGACCCGGAGGCGGCCGCGGCGGCGATCGAGGCTGTGAAGAACCAGGGCAAGAAGAAGTAAGCGCCGTAAGGCGCCGTAGGGGCCCAGGCGTAAGCCCCCTGCCTGCGGGTTCTCCGCCGGGAGGGGGCTTTTCGCTGCGGCGGGGCCGTCTGTGGGCCCGCGGGAAGGCCCTCAGGCAGGGCGGGTCAGACGGGCCGTCAGGACGCGTGCCCGGGATCGCTGGACCTTTCGCGCCTGGGAGGCGGCGAAGCGCAGCAGGCCCAGGGGTGTCCGCAGGTGCAGGGTGTCCGTGACGATGCTGCCGGTCCCTTCGCGGGCGATGGCGAAGCGGTAGCTCATGCGGACCCCGCCGGGGCTGCGGACCTCCCCGGAGACCTCGGCGGAGTGCGGGAGGCCGTCCGGGGCGGCGGTGAGCGTGACGTCGATGAGGTTGTCGTGCCGCACGCCCAGGAAGCGGAAACGCTCCACGGCCGTGTAGTGCACGGTGTCGCCGTCGCGCCGCACGTCGCGGACGGCGACGACGAGCGGCGACAGGCCGACGTAGTGCGAGGGTTCGGCCAGGTGCGCGAAGACCTCCTCCGGCGGCGCGGCGATCTGAAACGTGTGCTTCAGCTCGGTGGACGGCACCTCGGCCCCCTCCTCGATACGGCGCGCCGGCACGGTGATCCTCCCATCCCGGGGACGGAAGATTCCCGTCCGGCCCGTCGGGCCCGTCCGGCTAGAACACGCCCAGGAAGCAGCCGAGGGCGACCACTCCGGCGGTCGCGATCGACGTCAGGCGGACGATCGTTCGGCGATGGCGCATCTCAGATGCCTCCCATGCGTATGAGCCACCAGTCCGGGGTGACGGCGGCGTCGGCCGAGGCGGGCGGTGACGCGGGGCGTTCGGCCACGGTGTCCTCGAGGCGGATGCGCTCGGGGAGTTGTGAGAAGCGCGGCGTGGGCCGCGTGCCCGCCGTGTCTTGTCCGTGGGCTGCCGGGGCGCCGTCCCGGTAGGCCTCCAGCAGGCGCAGCCACACCTCGCCGATCGTGGGGAAGGCCGGTACCGCGTGCCAGAGCCGTTCGAGCGGGATCTCGGCGGCGACCGCGAAGGTCGCCGAGTGGACGAGTTCGGCCACGCCGGGGCCGGCGAAGGTGACGCCGACGACGGTGCCGCGTTCCGGGTCCACCAGCATCCGCGCCCGGCCGCGGTAGCCCTCGCCGTACTGGTGCGCTCCGGCGATGCCCGTCATGTCGTGGTCGACGACGTCGACCCTTCGGCCCGTGCGCTCCGCCTCCACGGTGGTGAGGCCGACCGCGGCGACCTCGGGCACCCCGAAGACGACCTGGGGTACGGCCGCCGTGTCGGCCGTACCGGCGTGGGCGCCCCAGGGAGCGTCGTCGACCGGCCGTCCCGCCGCGCGGGCCGCTATGACGGCGCCGGCGATGCGGGCCTGGTACTTGCCCTGGTGGGTGAGCAGTGCCCGCCCGTTGACGTCACCGACGGCGTAGAGCCAGCCGTCCGGTACGGCGGTGACCCGGTAGGTGTCGTCCACGGCGAGCCGGTCGCCCGGGGCCAGCCCCACGGTGTCGAGCCCCACGTCCCTGGTCCGAGGGGTCCGGCCGGTGGCGAACAGGATCTCGTCGGCGGTCAGTTCCTCACCGGTGCTCAGGATGATCCGCACCGGGGCACGGCCCCCGGCCGCGTCGTGCCGGCGCAGGGACTCCACGGCCGTCCCGTAACGGATGTCGACGCCCGCCTCGCGCAGACCGTCCTCGGCCATCTCGCCCACGAACGGTTCCATCCGTCCGAGGAGGTGGTCCTCGATCACCAGCAGGGTCACCTTCGACCCGAGGGCCTGCCAGGCGGTGGCCATCTCGACGGCGACGACACCGCCCCCGACCACGGCCAGCGATCCGGGGACCCGCCGTGCGCCCGTGGCCTCGCGGCTGGTCCAGGGGCGGACCCGGTCGAGCCCCGGCACGGGCGGCAGGGACGGGACGCTGCCGGTGCCGAGGACCACGGCGTGCCGCGCGGCGAGCCGCACGGTGTCGCCCTCCGGGGTCGTCACGGTGACGCGCCGGGGGCCGTCGAGCCGGCCGTGGCCCCGGACGAGGTCCACGGAGACCGAGTCCAGCCAGTCGGCCTGGGCGTCGTCCTTCCAGTGGAAGGCCATCGCGTCCCGGTGGGCGAGGACGGCGTCGACGTCCAGCGGACCCTCCGCCGCCCGGCGCAGACCGGGGACGCGCAGCGCGTCGGCGCGGGCGAGAACCGGGCGCAGCAGCGCCTTGCTCGGCTCGCACGCCCAGTAGGAGCACTCCCCGCCGAGCAGGTCGCGCTCGACGATCACGGCGGTCAGGCCGGCTGAGCGGACCCGTTCGGCCACGTTCTCGCCGACGGGGCCGCCGCCGACGACGACCACGTCGTACTCGTACGCGTGCTCACGGACGTCGCCGTCTGCCGTTGCTTCGTTCATCACTGTTCCTGAGGTGTGGGGCGGTGGTGGTGCGGGCCTGTGCCCGCCGCGGGTGACGGCCGCCGGGTGACGGCCGCCGGGTGACGGCCGCCGGGTGACGGCTGCCGGGTGACGGTGCCGCCCCAGGCGGACTGCCTCAGCGGCCGGGGAAGCGCTCGGTGATCTCCTGCAGCACCCAGCCGTTGCCGTCGGGGTCGTCGAAGGTGGCGTAGGAGGCGTACGAGAGCCCCTCGGGGTGGCGGCCCGGCAGGCGTCGCTGGGCGGGCAGGTCGTGGGTGACGGTGCCGGCGGCGTGGCCGTGGAAGAGCACGCCCCCGCCGTCGTGGAAGACCTCGCTGACCGCTATGCCGCGCTCCAGCAGTTCGGCCCGGGCCGCCTCGATGTCCGTGACGACCAGGTAGAGGCCCTGGACCGATCCGGGCTCGGCGGGGGTCAGGCCCTCGCCGAAGATGATCGACGCCTGGGAGCCCGGGGGCGTCAGGTGCACGGCGCGCCATCCCTCGACAGGCGCCTTGTCCACGTCGAGGCGGAAGCCCGCGCGCTCGTAGAAGGCCTTGGCACGGTCGACGTCGGGGACGGGCAGGACGACGAGTTCCAGCTTCAGGTTCATGGGGTGCTGCATCCACTTCGGGAGAGACGACCGGGTCGCCGAGTGCGTCACCGGTCTGAATGGTGACGAGCATGCGGCATGCGGCATCACCTGTCAAACGGGTGACGCACTCGGGAGGTCAGCCGAGGTGGCCGGCGGGCTGAGGAGCGAGGTACTGGTCCCGGCGCGCGGCCACGAACTCCTCGACGCTCTGCGCCGGTACGCCCGTCACGCGTGCGACGTCGTCGGTGGCCCGGTCGTACCGGTTCTCGCGATGCAGCCGGCACATGGTGACGATGTGGTCCTCGACGTGCGGGGGCAGTCCGGCCCGGGAGAGGACCTCCTCCCGCCACTGCTCCAGGGGCACGTCCGCGTAGACCACGGGCCGGCCGAGCGCCCGCGCGTAGGCCGCGGCCATCTCCGTCATGTCCATCGTCCGCGGGCCGGTCAGCTCGTAGACGTGGTTGAGGTGGCCGCGCCGGCCGGTCAGCAGGGCGGCGACGACCCGGGCGACGTCGGCGACGGCGACGGGGGACGTGCGTCCGTCGCCGAAGGGCAAGGTGAGGGTTCCGTCGTCCCTGATGGACCGGGCGGCGAGCGTGGTGAAGAGCGGGTTGTCCAGGAACGACGTGGGCCGGACGTGCACC
This sequence comes from Streptomyces cellulosae, assembly GCA_014655195.1. GTDB lineage: Bacteria > Actinomycetota > Actinomycetes > Streptomycetales > Streptomycetaceae > Streptomyces > Streptomyces cellulosae. The sequence goes on from BNBH01000001.1 coordinate 412,728, forward strand.
ACGGGCAGACCGGACCAGTCGAGCACCTGCTCGGCGAGCCAGTGCAGCCGCTGCTGGTGGGACTCGTCGGTGCTGGTGGCCGTCATCTGCGACACCGTCATCTGCGACATGCCGGCCAGGACCTCCAGGCCGCCGTACTCGCGGGCCACGGTCGCCACGACGGTCGCGGCGAGGAGATGGTCGCGGGAGACCGGCATGGCAAAGTACAGGCGGCGCATGCCGTGGAGGGCGTCGGCGACGGTCTCGGGCCGGGTGAGGTCGCCGAGGACCACCTCCGCACCGAGCCGGCGGAGCGCCTCCGCCCGCTCGTCGTCGCGGCGGACCAGGACGCGTACCGGTACGTCGTCCGCGCGGAGGTGTTCGATCACGGTGCGGCCGACGCCGCCGGCGCCGGTGACGAGGACGGGCTGACGAGAAGGCATGATCGGCCTCCCTCCGGCCCGGCCGAAGCCGGTCTCGGGGATGTGACCAGCTTCGCACGGGCGGCTCGGGGCTTCACGGCGAGCGGCGGGGGAGCCGGGGTGGCCGGTGTCAACGGCCTGAAGCGAAGGGCGAGGCAGGGCCGCGGGACGTACGGGATACGGACTGGGCCGAGCGCGAGCCGGCCCGGCCCGCGGTGAGCACCCCGCTCGCCCGCTTCCGGGCGCGGTAGGCGGCGGCCTTGATCTTGTTGCCGCAGGGGTCCATGGCGCACCACTCGCGGCGCGCGCCGCGGGACCGGTCGACGAAGATCTGCGAGCACTCGGGGTTGCCGCACTCCTTGAGCAGCGGCACGTCCGGACCGCTCAGCGTGAGGACGACGTCCCGGGCGACGTACGCGAGTGCTTGCTCGACGGTGGCTTCCACCTGCCGTCCGGCGGGGGTGAGCTGGGGCACGGGGGTGGGCTTGCGGGCGTACTCGTTCACCAGCGCCAGCGCGTCCCGGTCGTACTTCTCGCCCGCCACGGCGGCGCGGACCAGCTGGTACACCGCCTCCCGGAGCGCCAGCGCCTCGCGCAGGTCGTCGGGCCCGGCCGGGACATCGTCCACGGTGATCCCCGCCTCGCGGAACCATGCCCCGAGGCTCGCCGGGGAGTCGAGATCCTCCCGGGGGTCGGCGCGGTGCCGGAAGCGCAGCGTGCCGGGGAAGTCGAGTGCCGGGGTGCCGCCGGGGAACGCATGCCTCATGTCACCAGTCTGATCGGTGACGGGCGGGAAGGCAAAGGTCGCGGGTCAGGTCGCGGTGGCGGGCGGCGGGCGGCGGGGATCGGTGTCTCACGGGGCGGTCCACGCGTGCCGACCATGGCCAGCACCTAGACCGCCCCGCCCGAGCAACCGCAACGCCCCCCTGGGCGGGCCGCGACACCTTGGTCCGGCGGTAGGCCGATGAGTTCCGGCGCGCTCCGGAGTCCTCAGGTGCGTCCACCTCCCGCACGCGCACCTGGAGGCACCCTTGAAGCTCTTGCTCACATCGGGCGGCGTCACGAACCCGAGCATCCGGTCGGCACTCGTGCAGCTCCTCGGCAAGCCGATCGACGAGTGCCGTGCCCTGTGCATCCCGACGGCACAGTGGGGTCACCCGATGTGCGGTCCGGCATCGGTACGGGGCTTCGCGGCGGCCGAGCCGCTGTGGCAGCACCTGACCGGTCTGGGCTGGGGATCGCTCGGCGTCCTCGAACTCACCGCCCTGCCGACCGTCGGCACGGACCGATGGGTCCCCTGGGTCCGGGACGCCGACGTCCTCCTGGTCGACGGCGGCGACGCGACCTACCTGTGCCACTGGATGCGGGAGTCCGGGCTGGCGGACCTGCTGCCGTCGCTGCCCGACACGGTCTGGGTGGGGGTGAGCGCCGGCAGCATGGTGATGACGCCCCGGATCGGCACGTACTTCGTCGAGTGGCCGTCCGCCCCGGACGACCGCACCCTGGGCGTCGTCGACTTCGCGATCTTCCCGCACCTGGACGCGTTTCCGCAGAACACCCTGGCGGACGCGGAGAGATGGGCCGCGGGCCTCGGCGTCCCGTCCTTCGCCATCGACGAACAGACGGCCATCAAGGTCGTGGACGGGACGGTTGAGGTGATCTCGGAGGGGCGGTGGAAGGAGTTCGGGGCGTAGCGGCCTTGCCCCTCGCTCCTTCGGGCGACCCGCTCCAGCACGTCGCCGATCCCAACGAGCCCCACCACTGCCGCCTTGTCCTGTTCGGTCAAGGGCGGTGAGGCCCTCCCAGGGCGTGATCCGGATTCGGCGAGGGGAATGTAGCTCCGGGGAGCCGAGGGGGGCCGGCGAGTGGCGCCGCGTAGTGGTGGTCGACGCCCGGGACCGGTGCCGCCGAAGCGTCCGTCGCGCCGACAGCAGAGGTGGCAGCCCGACGATGGCGCGCCTCCTACTTGTGCGTACCGCACAGGCAGGAGGCGTTCTCGGGTGTGTGGCCCTCAGCCCGGAGCCGGAAGCCGTCGGACTCCCTGACCGGCAGGGCCTGCCGGTCAGAGGCCCCGGTCTCGGTTCCACCGACTCACGTGCACGGCGTAGAAGATGTTGCCGATGCCTCCCGTGAGGAGCAGCAGCCAGAAATGGGCCCATAGCGACTGACGCCGGCGACGCAAGGCGCCTCCGGTGACAGCGGCTGCGGCTGACGCCGCTGCGGAGTTGTTGTTGATGATGATCGTCGGTGGCTGACCCTGAACCTGGGCAGGCTGCTGATCGGGCGTTGTCGTCATGCTGTGCCGACTCCCTCGGTGCCATAGGTATGCAAGCGAGCCGCACGCTAGAAGTACCCAACTGACCACGCGGGGAGAACAGAGGCACTTCACCCGGAAGGAGACGTCTTACGCAGGTCGGAGCTCAGCGGCCCCGGTACCCCTCCCGCCCGGTTTCGGCGATGCCGGTGCCGGCAGAAGGGGCAAGGTCCAGGCAAAAGGGGCAAGGTCCAGCCCATTGCGTAAGGCACCACGGCCCACGGCGTCCGGGAGGGACGGATGCCGTGGGCCGTGGGAGAGGGGCGGGGTCAGGCCGCCAGGGGGACCTGGGTGCCCGGGGTCGCGCCCGGGTAGGCCTCGGTCACGCGGTTCAGTTCGCGCTGCATGTACCAGACGTTGATGCCGAAGGCGAAGGCCAGCCAGGTGCTCGCGGCGGGGCTGCACGTGACCTGGAGACCGGCCGCGCGCTGCGCGTTCGCGATCGCCTTGCCGGTGTTGTGGAACGAGACGAGCGGGGCGATCAGGGTCCAGCTCAGGAAGAGCAGCACCAGCACGCTTCCCGCGGGGCTCAGGTCCTGACGGCGGTCGTGCTCGTTCAGCTCCTTGTGGATCTTGTAGTACCAGACCAGCTGGTAGATGCCGAACGTGATGATCGGCAGACCCAGCCACACGGCGACGGGGCTGCGGCGCTTCATGGCCAGTCCGGACAGGGGAGCCGCGGCGTTCGGAAAACGGGCTCGGTGGTGGGCTGCGTGTCGGCCATGGCGGCGCTCCAGGTGCGAGTGCGGAGTGATGCGTACGGATCAGAAGTGATCTCGGGCCGCGCCAGCATGGCAAGAAGCGAAGGCTACGTGAAGATCCGTGATGGTTTCATGGATGGTTTTGTCATGCACTCGTGATCAAGTTCGGCAACCGCCGAGGTCAGGCGCCCGAGCGCCGGGCCCGGAGGTGGCGGACACCGAGGGCCGTCAGGGCGGCGAGGGTGACCAGGCCGGTGACCAGGTTCACGACGAGGGGCGCCTGGGCGACGGACGTGACGAGGTTCGCCACGCCGCTGACGGCCACGAGGGCCCACAGGGCCGTGCGGGTCACGGAGTCGTCGGACGCCTTGGGATGGGTGATCGTCATGGTGCCTGCTCCTAGCGGGAGTTCGGACGCGGTTTCGTGGTGTCCACGCTAGGGAGCAGAGGGTCCGGGGTCGCCCCGGCGAGCACCCCTCTTCGCGGTACAGCAGGCTGTACCCGACGACACACCCGTGCCCCTCGCCCCACGGCAGACCCGTCGGCAAGGGGCACGTACGCGCAGCGGCGGCTCAGCCCCGCGCCAGCAGCTCCAGCGTGTCGATCACCCGGTTCGAGAAGCCCCACTCGTTGTCGTACCAGGCCACCACCTTGATGTGGCGGCCGTCGACGCGGGTGAGGGCCGAGTCGAAGATGGACGACGCCGGGTTGCCGGTGATGTCGGAGGAGACCAGGGGGTCCTCCGAGTACTCGAGGACGCCGGCCAGCGGGCCCTCCGCGGCCGTGCGGTACGCGGCCAGCACCTCGTCGCGCGTCACGTCACGGGAGACCGTCGTGTTGAGCTCGACGATCGACCCCACCGGCACCGGCACGCGGATCGAGTCGCCGGACAGCTTGCCGTCAAGGTTCGGCAGCACCAGGCCGATCGCCTTCGCGGCGCCCGTCGTGGTCGGCACGATGTTGACGCCGGCGGCGCGGGCGCGGCGCGGGTCGCGATGCGGGCCGTCCTGGAGGTTCTGCTCCTGCGTGTAGGCGTGCACGGTCGTCATGAACCCGTGCTCGATGCCGGCGAGGTCGTCGAGGACGGCGGCCAGCGGCGCGAGCGCGTTGGTGGTGCAGGACGCGTTGGAGACGACGGTGTGCAGCTCGGCGTCGTACGCGTCCGTGTTCACGCCGTACGCCAGCGTCACGTCCGCGCCGTCCGAGGGCGCGCTGACCAGTACCTTCCGCGCACCCGCGTCGAGGTGGGCGCGGGCGGCCTTGGCCGAGGTGAAGCGGCCGGTGGCCTCCAGCACGAGGTCGACGTCCAGCTCGGCCCAGGGCAGCTCGGCCGGTTCGCGCTCGGCCAGCACCTTGATCCGGCGGCCGTCCACGACGAGGGTGTCGCCGTCGACGCTCACCGGGCGTCCGAGGCGCCCCGACGTGCTGTCGAAGGCGAGCAGCCGGGCGAGCGCGGCCGGCTCGGTCAGGTCGTTGACGGCGACGACCTCCAGGGCCGTGTCCCGCTCCAGCAGGGCGCGCAGCACGTTGCGTCCGATGCGGCCGAATCCGTTGATGGCGATGCGAGTCATGAGTGGTGTCCCTTCCTCTCGCCACCCAGGCTCGCGCGCCACCGGCGCCACTGACAGTGGCGGGATCGCCATGGTTCACAAGGATCCTGCCAAGCCGCCGAGAACCGCGGATCACTCGCCTCGCGTGAACGTCCGCCGGTACTCGCTCGGCGTCGTCCCGAGGATCCGCTGGAAGTGCAGCCGCAGATTCGCCCCCGTGCCCAGCCCGGTGTCGGCGGCGATCTGCTCGACGCTGCGCTGCGAGCGTTCCAGCAGCTCACGGGCCAGGTCGACGCGGGCCCGCATCACCCACTGCATCGGCGTGTACCCGGTCTCCTCCACGAACCGCCGGGAGAACGTCCGCGGCGACACCCCGGCCTGCCGTGCCAGCACCTCCAGGGTCAGCGGCTCCCCCAGCCGGTGCAGCGCCCACTCCCGCGTCGCCGCGAACCGCTCGCCCAGCGGCTCGGGGACGCTGCGCGGCACGTACTGGGCCTGGCCCCCGCTGCGGTACGGCGCCGCGACCAGCCGCCGGGCCGCGTGGTTGGACGCGGCCACGCCGAGGTCGCCGCGCAGGATGTGCAGGCACAGGTCGATCCCGGAGGCGGCGCCCGCCGAGGTGAGCACGCTGCCCTCGTCGACGAACAGCACGTTCTCGTCGACCTTGATCCGCGGATGCCGGGCCATGAGGGCGCGCGTGTAGTGCCAGTGCGTGGTGGCGCGCCGCCCGTCGAGCAGGCCGGTGGCGGCCAGCGCGAACGCGCCCGTGGAGATCGCGGCGAGCCGCGCGCCCCGCTCGTGCGCGGCGACCAGCGCGTCGACCACGGCGGGCGGCGGATCCTCACGGTCGGGGAAGCGGTACCCGGGCACGAAGACGATGTCCGCCCACTCCAGCGCGTCGAGGCCGTGCGAGACGGCGTACGCGAGTCCGTCCCCGCCGGTCACCGGGGACCGGGCGCCGCCCCGCACACCCGCACCTCGTACGGCATGCTCGCGCGGGTCGTGAAGACCTGCGCCGGAATCCCGACGTCGAGCGGCTTCGCGCCCTCGAGCACCAGGACGGCGACACGGTGGAGACGGGGTGCGGGCACGCAGAAAGCGTACGCGGCGCACCCTCGCCCGGACCTCGCAGGACCACGCCGGGGAGCCGTACGACCGCGACCGGCCGCCGCGGCCGGTGGTCAGGGCAGTGGCGGGCCGCCCGGGGTCGGGCCGAGGGGCGAGGAGGTCTGGTTCCGCTGTTCGACCCACTGGCGGAGTTCCTCGTCGCCCACCCGTTCGACCGCCGCGAGGAGCTCCCCCCGGGCCCTTTCGTCGCGCTCGTCGGCGGGGAGCAGGCGGTAGCGGTTGACGGCCCGGCGGAGCGTCTCGTGCGACTGGGCCGCGAGGACGTAGCGGGGGCCGTGCCCGAACACCTGCCGGAGGCCTGTGAAGAACAGGGCCCCGCCGGCGATGAGGGCCGTCAGCCAGGCCGGCGCGCTGAGTCCCGCTGCCACCACGGTGGAGGAGGCGGTGGCGAGGGCGCCCAGTTCGGTCAGGCGGTACCACCGACGGGAAGAGTTCCGCACCCGCTCGTAGAAGGCCAGTTCCGCCTGGGCCAAGGCCAGTACGGGGTCCGGGGAGTTCAGCCAGTCGGTGTCGGGGGTCCGTCGGCGCATGGGCCCATGGTGTCCCCGGAAGGGCCCCGCGCGGAACGCGTTTGATCGAACTCCCCGGATGCCCGGTCCGGTTCCCGTCCCGGTGGGCCGCGGAGCATGCGGACACCCGCACGGCGCCGGCACGCGGCGCGGCCCCACCCGTCACGGATGCATCCGCGCCCCCTTCAGCACCTTGTCCACCGCGTTCCTCGGGCCGTGCACCGCGAGACCCACCAGGTCCAGGTCCGAAGTACCCACGGCCCGGACCGCCGCGCGGTTGGCGTCGTCGTGGCCGGTGGCGAAGAGGTCGGAGGTGAAGACCGCGCGCGGCAGGGCGCGGGAGAGGGCGCGCTCGTGGGCCGCCTTCAGGACTTCCTTGGCGCCCTGGAAAACCAGCACCGGCTGGCGGAACATCGGCAGGTACGGCACGCCGTCCGCGTCCTCGTACGGCTGCCCGATCAGTTCCGGGATCTGCGTGCCCAGGCCGCTGACCAGGAACGCGGTGACGTTGAGGCGCTGCCAGGGCTCCACATCCTCACGCAGCAGGACGGCGATCTTCGTGTCGAAACGGGTGCTCGTGCTCATGCCCTGAGACTCCCGCCCGGGTCCGCCCCGCGTCTTGTACGTTGTTTGCATGCCCGCCCCGGCATCCCGGCCCCCGGCGTCCTCGCCCCCGGCGACCCAGCCCCCGGTGACCCCGCCCCCGGCCACCGTCAGCGCCTGGCGGCCCTCCGTCCCCGGTGTCGTCGAGGTGTTCCACGCCCGGTTCACCGAGTACGCCTATCCGATGCACGTCCACGACGCCTGGACGCTGCTGATCGTCGACTCCGGCGCCGTACGGTACGACCTCGACCGGCACGAGCACGGCACTCCGGACGACACCGTGACCCTGCTGCCGCCGCACGTCCCGCACAACGGCGAGCCGGCCACCGCCGAGGGCTTCCGCAAGCGGGTGCTGTACCTGGACTCCAGCAGGCTCGGCGACGACCTCATCGGGGCCGCCGTGGACCGCCCCGACCTGCGCGACCCGCTGCTGCGCCGGCGCGTCGGGCAGGTGCACTCCGCGCTGGTGCGGCCGGGGGACGAACTGGAGGCGGAGAGCCGCCTGACGCTGGTCGGCGAGCGGCTGCGGGAGCATCTGCGGTCGCGCGAGCCGGCCGCGCCCCGCCGCCCCGACCCCGTACTGGCGCGGCGGCTGCGCGAGTTGCTCGACGCGCGGGTGACCGACGGGCTCACGCTGGCGGAGGCCGGCGCCGAGCTGTCGGCCCATCCCGCCCATCTGGTACGGGCGTTCAGCACCGCGTACGGCATCCCGCCGCACCAGTACCTGATGTCCCGGCGGGTCGGCCGGGCCCGGCGGCTGCTGCTGGACGGGTGGCCGCCGGGTGACGTCGCGGCCGCATCGGGCTTCTACGACCAGGCCCACCTGACCCGGCACTTCCGCCGGCTGGTGGGGGTCACTCCGGGGCGGTACCGGAGCGCGGAACGCCCGTGAGCAAGCACGCCGTCGGGGGTCCGCACGCGCGAACCCCCGGCGGAGTGCTGGTCACTTCACGTCGACGTAGTCCGCCGCCGACGTCGCGCCGCCGGTCGTGGTCGTCTGGCCGAACATCCAGCGCCAGTAACCGTCCGCGGTCGCCTTCACCGTGGTCTTCAGCGACCCGCTGGAGTTCGCCCGCACCGTCTTGACCGCCGTCCACGCGGTGGTGCCCGCCTTGCGGAACTCGAGCCGGGCCGCCTTGCCGCCGTAGGCGGAGTAGGCACGCCTCGCCCAGTCGGCGCGCGTCAGCTTGCCCGTGACGGTGAGCGTCCTGTTCTTGACCACCGGCTCCGGCGAGGCGTTGACCGTGGCCCGGGCGGCCCGCTTGACCTGGAGGGTGGCCGAGCTGTTCAGGTACTCGTGCTTGATCTTGCCCTTCACGTCCAGGAGGGCGACGAACGCCAGCTTCCACGTCTGGCGTCCGCGGCCGAGTCGAGGTTCTCGCGGGGGCGGATGCGCAGCGCCCCCTCGCAGTTCGCGGCGCGCGAGCCGTCCTCGTTGCACGTGATCATGTCGTGGAGGAAGACCTGGTTGCCCGGGCCCTCGTAGGCCCTGACCGCCGTCGTGCCGTGGTACATGAACGGCATGGCCGACGCGGTGCTGATGGTGTGCCCGGCGGGCCAGGTCACCCGGAAGCTGATCGTCGGGTACTTCGTCTCGGTGGTGCCCACCACGATGGGCTTGCCCTTGTTCACGACCACCTTCGACACCCCGATGCCGGTGTCGGCGGCCTGGGCGGGCTGAGCGGTCAGCGCCCCGAGGGCGATCGTTCCGCCGAGCACCGCCGCCAGGGCGGATCTGCCAGTGCGCATGCACGTCCTCTTCATGCATGGGGCCCGTGTGTCCGGGGCCCGGATCGCGGCAGGCTAACAGCCCGGTTCCGCACGCCAGTTCGGACCCCCACCACAGTGCGGGCGCACACGTCCCGGGAAGTCAGCCCTCCGAAGGCCGCTCCAGCAGATGCGTGAACGCGTCCAGGTTGCGGGTCGACTCGCCCCGCGATACGCGCCATGCGTACTCCTTGCGGATCGCGGACGCGAAGCCCAGCTCCAGCAGGGTGTTGAAGCTGCCGTCGGCGGCCTCCAGGATCTGACCCAGCAGCCGGTCCAGCTCCTCCGGGGTGATCGCGGGCAGCGGCAGGCGGCCGGTGACGTAGATGTCGCCGAGCGGGTCGACGGCGTAACTCACGCCGAACAGCTTGAGGTTGCGCTCCAGGAGCCAGCGGTGGACGCCCGCCTCGTTCTCGTCGGGGTGGCGGATGACGAAGGCGTTGAGGGACAGGGTGTGCCGGCCGACGATCAGGGAGACCGTCGTGGACAGCTTGCGGGTGCCGGGGAGTTTCACCACGTAGTTCCCGGGGGCCGGGCTCTCCCACTCCAGCTCGGCGTCCTTCAGCACGCCCTCGACGACCTGTGCCGCCCGCTGCTCCGCTTCCGTGTCAGCCATGGTGGGAGCGTACGTGACGGCGGTGGGCGTGGGTCGCGGCCGTGTACACGTCGGCCGTGGCGGCGGCCGCGGTGTCCCAGCCGAAGTTCTGGGCGTGCCGGGCGGCGGCCTCGCCCATCCGTGCGGCGAGCTCCGGCCGGTCGGCGAAGTCGCGCAGCACGCGCGCGTACGCGGCCGGGTCGTGGCCCTGGATCAGGAAGCCGGTCTCCCCGTCCCGTACGGCGACCGGGAGGCCGCCGACCGCCGCGGCGAGCACCGGGGTGCCGCTCGCCTGCGCCTCTATGGCGACCAGCCCGAACGACTCGCTGTACGACGGCATGACCAGCACGGACGCGGCGCGGAACCAGTCCGCGAGCTCGTCCTGCCCGACGGGCGGGTGGAAGTGGACGACGTCGGCGATGCCGAGCCGCGCGGCGAGCTTCTGCAGCCCCTCCGGCTTGGCGAGGCCGCTGCCGCTGGGGCCGCCGACGACGGGCACGCAGATCCGGGAGCGCAGCTCGGGGCGGTCGGCGAGCAGCACGGCGACCGCGCGCAGCAGCACGTCGGGGGCCTTGAGGGGCTGGATGCGGCCGGCGAAGAGCGGGATCAGCGCGTCCTGCGGCAGGCCCAGGCGGGCGCGGGCGGCGGCGCGGCCGTCGGCGGGACGGAAGCGGTCGAGGTTCACGCCGGGGTGGACGACGGCGACCTTGGCGGGGTCGGCGCCGTAGTGGTGGACGAGCTCGCCGGCCTCCTCGGCAGTGTTGGCGATCAGCCGGTCCGCGGCGGCGACGATCTGCGTCTCGCCGATCACGCGCGCGGCGGGCTCGGGCGTGTCGCCGTCGGCGAGGTTGGCGTTCTTGACCTTGGCCATGGTGTGCATGGCGTGCACCAGGGGGACGCCCCAGCGCTGGGCGGCCAGCCAGCCGACGTGCCCGGAGAGCCAGTAGTGGGAGTGGACCAGGTCGTAGTGACCGGGGCGGTGTCCGGCCCAGGCCTGCATCACGCCGTGGGTGAAGGCGCACAGCTGGGCGGGCAGGTCCTCCTTGGCGAGGCCCTCGTAGGGGCCCGCGTCGACGTGCCGGACGAGGACGCCGGGCGCGAGTTCGACGACGGGCGGGAGGGCGGCCGTGGTGGCCCGGGTGAAGATCTCCACCTCGATGTTGATCGCGGCGAGCCGCTGGGCCAGCTCCACGATGTAGACGTTCATGCCGCCCGCGTCGCCTGTGCCCGGCTGGTGCAGCGGCGAGGTGTGCACGGAGAGCATCGCCACGCGGCGGGGCCTGCGGTGCAGCCGCAGGCGCGGCGGTACGGCGGGGGAGCGCCGCCCGAGCCTCGCGATGTACTGGCTCACGTGGCGTTCCTCCTCGCTGCGGGCACGGCTGGGAGAGGGCGTACGACCCTCGGCGACGTCAACATCGGAACATTGCGTTCCCATTTCCGTACGGCGCGGTCGTCGGCGGTCTTTACCGAATCATTACCCTGTCTAGCTCAACCGTTCGACTGCGCGGTGCGTGCCCGTGGCGGCGCACGCGCCGCGATCCGGGAGCGGGTACCCCCGTACCCTCGTCCTCATGACACCGCGTCCCGCCTCCGCCCCCGTGGGCACGGTGACGCGCGGCACCACCAACCCCAACCGGCTGCGCCGCATGGACCGCTGGATCGCGGCCGCGCACGGCGCCGAGCTGCGCCGCGCCGCCGACCCCCTCGCCGTCGACCTCGGCTACGGCGCGGCCCCCTGGACCGCGCTGGAACTGCTGCACCGGCTGCGCACGGCGGCGCCCCGCGCCCGGGTGGCGGGCGTGGAGATCGACCCGGCCCGGGTCGCCTCGGCACGGCCGTACGAGCGGGAGGGGCTGGTGTTCCTGCGCGGCGGCTTCGAGATCCCGGTCGCGGGCAGCCCGGTCCTGGTCCGCGCGGCGAACGTGCTGCGCCAGTACGACGAGGGAGAGGTCGCCGGCGTGTGGCGGCGGCTGTGCGCACGGCTCGCCCCGGCCGACCCGGCCACCGGATCGCGCGGCGGGCTGCTGGTCGAGGGGACCTGCGACGAGATCGGACGCCGGCACGTGTGGGTCGCGCTCGGCCCCGAGGGACCGCGCACGGTGACCTTCGCGACCCGGCTCGGCTCCCTGGACCGCCCCTCCGACCTGGCCGAACGGCTCCCCAAGGCGCTCATCCACCGCAACGTCCCCGGCGAACCGGTGCACGTCTTCCTGCGCGACTTCGACCGCGCCTGGGCGGCCGCCGCACCCTACGCCTCGTACGGAGCGCGCCAGCGCTGGATCCGCGCGGTGCGGGACCTCACGGCCGACTGGCCGGTGACGGACGGCCCCGCGCGCTGGCGGCAGGGGGAAGTCACCGTGCGCTGGGGGGCGTTGGCGCCGCTCGGGTGGTGAGGGCGCCGGAGGCGGTGCCTCCGTATATAGGGGCCGGGAACGATCTCCCCCGGCCGTACGTCACACCGACCGGGATGACGGTCGTACAGGGACCAGCGGGACGCAAGGGGCGTTGTCCACACCCCCTGTCGTTTCTCGCTCATTAATGGCAGCATCCCCCCGGCAGCGAAAAGTTACTGACGATTAACCAGGCGGGGGTGCACGCATGGGGGCAGGCAAGCGCGGAGTGCTGACGGCGGCCGTGACCGTGGTCTGCGCGGTCACCGTACTGGCCGTGCCCGGTACGGCGTTCGCGGCGCCCGCTCCCCCACCGGACCCGGGCGCGACGGCGAGCGTCACCGTGGTCACCAGCGACGTGGAGCTGGAGGCCGTCCGCAAGAAGCTCGACAAGCTCTACCGCGCGGCGGCCAGGGCGACCGACGAGTACAACGCGGCCGAGGAGAAGGCCCGGCAGCAGACCGCGCAGGTCGTGCGGCTGGCGAAGAAGATCACCGAGGGCCGGGAGAAGCTGGACGACCTCAAGAGCCGTGCGGGGGCCGCGGCCGCCGCGCAGTACCGGGGCGGCGGGCTGCCGCCCGAGGCGCGCCTGGTGCTCAGCGACGACCCGCAGGAGTTCCTCGACGGCGCAGGGCGGGTCCGCCAGGAGCAGCACGCGGCCAAGGGCCTGATCGGCGAAATGACCCGTACCCAGCGGGACTTGGAGCAGTACGCCGAGGACGCCCGCGAGCAGATGCGCAAGCTGGAGGCGGGCCGCAAGGTCAAGGCCGCCGCGCAGAAGCGGATCGAGAGACAGATCGAGGCCGCCGAGAAGCTGGAGGCCGAGCTCGAGCAGGAGGAGAAGGAGCGGCTGGCCCGGCTGGAGCGGCAGGCCGCCGCCCGCGCCCAGGCCACCTGGCTGAGCTCCGGCGTCCTCGAGGCGCTCTCCTCCGAGGCGACCCCGCAGGGCCGCAAGGCCGTGGCGTACGCCACGGCGCAGATCGGCAAGCCCTACCAGTGGGGCGCGGAGGGTCCGAACACGTTCGACTGCTCCGGGCTCACCTCACAGGCGTGGCTGGCCGCCGGGAAGACGATCCCCCGCACGTCGCAGATGCAGTGGCAGCACCTGGAGCGCGTCGGCGTCAGGGACATGCGGCCCGGTGACCTCATCATCTACTGGGCCGACGCCAGCCACGTCGGGATGTACGTGGGCGACGGCGTCATGGTCCACGCGCCCCGTCCCGGCCGGACGGTGACGCTCGCCGGGGCCGGTTCGATGCCGATCCTGGGCGTCGTACGGCCCGATCCGGACGCGGAGCGACACCCTGAGTGACGTCCGGGGGCGGTGTCCGTCGGGCCCAACGGCCCCGTGACACGGGCCACGTGACCCACCGCACGTGGATCTCGTGACCAACGCCCCGTGGACGTGACGTTCGTCATCCCCACAGCATCTCCGGCCTGTCCAACTGCGGTAGCAAACGCGGCATATGACAGCGGCCGTTGGCCGGGCGGCGTGGTTCACACCATTCCGCTGCGGCGCGGTCACCCGCTATGGTCCCCGTTCGAAGGGGCATCCCCTGCCCGCCCACGCCAGAAGCACGCGGGGGACAGGGCCGAGATCCGTCGCCCCCGCCATGCCCTCGGGGGGAGGGAAGGAACCCGGAACAATGCCCGCACCCGTACCGCGGCAGAGAGCGATCCCGGCCGCGGAAGGTGGTCAGGGGACGGTCGCCGCACCGAACGAGTCCGCACAGGAGCTGCCCGAGAGCCGGACGGCGGCCGCCGACGCGGCCGGCCCGACCGGCGCCGAACCGGCGAAGGCCACGACCACCACGACACCCGCACAGCTGACCCTGCTGCTCATCGAGAACGACCCGGGCGGCACGCCGATCGTGCCCGACCTGCTCGACCAGGCGGGGCGGCCGATTCGCATCCGCACCGCCCGCAACCTCACCGAGGCCGAGCGGCTGCTGACCGACGACGTCCACTGCATCCTGCTGGACCTGGCGCTGCCCGCGCCCGGCCGGGCGGACGACGGCGACGAGCTGGCCGTCCTCCGGCACGTCCTGGAGCTGGCGCCCCGGCACGCCGTCCTCGCCCTCACCGGCGCGGACGACACCGAGCGCGGCGCCGAGGCCGTACGGGTCGGCGCGCAGGACTACCTGGTCCGCGACGAGCTGGACGGTCGGCTGCTGAGCCGCGCCATCCGCTACGCGGTGGAGCGCAAGCGGTCCGACTCCGCGGAGCGGCGGCTGGCCGAGGGCCGGCTGCGCGCCCAGGAGAACCGCCGGCTCGAGCGCGGCCTGCTGCCGACGCCGCTGCTGGACGGCTCCCCGCTGCGGTTCGCCGCCCGCTACCGGCCCGGCCGCTCGCGCGCGCTGCTCGGCGGTGACTTCTACGACGTGGTCCGCACGCCGGACGGGACCGTGCACGCCATGATCGGCGACGTCTGCGGGCACGGCCCGGACGAGGCGGCGCTCGGCGTGGAGCTGCGCATCGCCTGGCGGGCGCTGACCCTGGCGGGACTGTGCGGGGACCAACTGCTGAGCACGCTGCAGCAGGTGCTGGAGCACGAGCGCCCGGACGACGAGATCTTCGCGACGCTGTGCACGGTGGACATCGCGCCGGACGGCCGCCGGGCGGGCCTGTGCCTGGCCGGCCACCCGTCACCGCTGCTGGCCCGCCCCGGCATGCCCGCGCGTCTGCTGCCGTACGAGAACAACGGCCCCGCCCTCGGGCTGCTGCCCGGCGCCCGCTGGCCGCGGATGCAGGTGGAGCTGGGCGCCGAGTGGAGCCTGATGCTCTACACCGACGGCCTGATCGAGGGCCGCGTCGGCGACACCGGGGAGCGGCTGGGGCAGGAGGGCATGGTCGACCTGATCCGGCGCAGGCTCTCCGAGGGGTTGAGCGGGGAGGAGTTGCTGCGGGCGGCGGTGAACGAGGTTCGTGACCTCAACGGGGGCGAGCTGACGGATGACGTCGCGGTTCTGTTGCTGGACCGGACGCGCTGATCGCCGTACCGGCACGGTTTCGGGGCGGCTGCGGGCCGTCGTGGGCCGTTCGCGCAGTTCCCCGCGCCCCTGAAGAGGCGCGGGGAACTGGGTACTTCCGTTCAGCGACCGCCGTTGTACGGGCCGTACGGGCCGTCGCTGCTGGAGCCCCTGCGGGCCCGGCCGCCTCCGGGGAGTGACCTGAGGGCCGGGCGGACGTCGACCATGTACACGATCGTCGCGATCAGGCCGATGATCGGCAGGAACGAAAGGATGTTGAAGATCAGGCTCACCACGAAGGCGAGACCCAGGATGATCAGCCAGAACGGCTTGGTCTTCTTGTCCGCCGCGCGGTAGGCGTCCTCACGGCGCGTGGCGGCGTCGATCAGCGCGAAACCGCTGAACACGATCAGGGCCAGGTTCAACAGCCACAAGAAGTTAGCGAAGCCCTGCATCAGCACTACGTCCACCACCCGTAATCGGCTCGTCCACCGCGCCGTCGTCCTTGTCGCGCCGCCGTCGGACGCCACGTCGTCTTCCCGCCGTCACCGTACCCGCATCCGCCGGCCGGCTACCCGGTGAACGGGCCGGGCACCGCGTAAGTGCCCGGCCCGTGCCGTTCCGTCCCGCTTCAGCGGAGTGCGGCGCCGCTCACTTCGCGGGCGGCGTCGTCTTCTTCGCCGTGGCCTTGCGGGCCGCCGGGGCCTTCTTCGGCGCGGCCGGCTTCTTCGCGGCGGCCTCGGCGGGCTTGACCTCCGTGACCTTGGCCTCGGCCGGCTCGGCCTCCGCCGCGTTGGTCCCGGCCGGGGCGGCGGCGGGCTTCGGCTCGGCCGGCGGCTCGACGGCCACCGCGATGTCCTCGATGCCCTCGGCGGCCTCGCCGCGCCAGGTCTTCACGGCCTGCTCACCGTGCTCGGCGAGCTTCTCGTAGGTCTCGCGGGCCTTGACCGCGTACTCGGCGGCGACGCCCACACTGCGCAGCGCCAGGTCCTGGGCGGTCTCCCCGAGCTTCTTCAGGTCGGTGTCGATCGTCCCGAACAGCTCGTTGGCCTTGGCCTGCAGGTTCCCCTGCGTCTCGCGGACCCGGACGGTCACCCGCTCCTGGACGGCCTTGGGGTCCGTGTTGCGCACGGCCTCGATGCGGGCCGGGGCCTCGGTGCGCAGCTGCTCCACCAGGGCCGGCACCTTCTTGGCCTGCTGCAGCGCCAGATCGGCGGTGCCGGCGGCGAAGTAGAGCGGCTTGGGGTCGCGGAAGGTCTTGCGCAGGTCGTCGGTGATGGCCATGGTGATGGTCCTCCCGGATGTCGTGTTCGGCTGAGGGTCTGTGTGGTCCGTGGCGGGCGTCCGGCGCCCTGGCCGGCTCAGCCGGCCGTCCGCCGCGGACCGTTGTCGTCGCCGCCGGCCTCGCGGCCGGGGCACTCGGCGGGTCTGCCGCCCTTGCTGATGGAGCCCTCCGTACCCGGCTCGGGCCCGACGGGTTCCACCTCACCGTCCTCGGTGCCCCCGAATCCGTTCTCCTTGCGGAAGGACTCGTAGATCTGGAGGAGCACCTGCTTCTGGCGCTCGTTCAGCGTGGGGTCGGCGAGGATCACGGCGCGTGTCTCGACCTCGTCCCGGTCGCGCTCGGCGTCGAGGATCCCGGCGCGGACGTACAGCGTCTCGGCGGAGATGCGCAGCGCCTTGGCGACCTGCTGGAGCACCTCCGCGCTGGGCTTGCGCAGCCCGCGCTCGATCTGGCTCAGATACGGATTGGACACCCCGGCGGCGTCGGCGAGCTGCCGCAGCGACAACTGCGCGTTGCGCCGCTGCTCGCGCAGATACTCGCCGAGTCCGCCGACGTTCAGGGATGCCATACCTCCACCATGACGCACCCCGCTAACAATTGCAAGCACCCTGCTTGCAAGAGTGCGCTAGCTCTCCCGGCAGGCCGTGGTACGGGTGAAGGTCACCGGGTTCATCCGCGTGCCGGACCTGGCCCACGGCTGGACGGCCACCCCTCCGAGGTGGTCGAAGCCGGCCGGCGGATCACCGCCGAGGTGATCGTCGTCGACACGCGCTCCGGGCAGGTCACCCTCTCCCTGAAGGGCGCGGGGGGAATCCGCTGTTGACCTTCACCTTGGGGCAGCGCCCAGCATCGACGGTGCCGGGCGCTCGGCCCGGTACGAGGAGGGACACGCATGGAGCTGCTGACCATCGGGGCGTTCGCGAAGGCGTCCCGGCTGTCGCCGAAGGCGCTGCGGCTGTACGACGAGCTCGGTCTGCTGACTCCCGCCCGCGTCGACCCGGACACCGGTTACCGCCGTTACGCGCCCGAGCAGCTGGAGCAGGCACGGCTGGTCGCCTGGCTCCGGCGGCTGGGCATGCCGCTCGCCCGCATCCGGCGGGTGTGCGCCATGGACCCGGGCGAGGCGGCCGGCGAGATCCGCGCGTACTGGGCGCGGGTCGAGGCCGACACGGCCGCGCGGCGGGACCTGGCGGCCTTCCTCGTCGACCATCTGACCGGGAAGGACCCCACCATGTCCCGCACCACCGCCCCTCTCTCCCTCCGTTACGCCGCCCTGTCCGACGCCGGCCGGGTCCGCCCGAGCAACCAGGACACCGCCTACGCGGGCTCCCGCCTCCTCGCCGTCGCCGACGGCTACGGCGGCAGGGGCGCCCTCGCCGGGGCGGCGGCTGTCGACGCCCTGCGAAGTCTGGAGTCGGAGACCGCCCCGGCGGGAGACCTGCTGAACGCGCTCGAGGACGCCCTCGGCCGCGCCGAACGGGCCGTGCACGGCGTCTCCGCGCCCGACGACGGCACCGGCGGCGACAGCACCGACGCCGGCACCACGCTCACCGCGATGCTGTGGACCGGCTCGCAGCTCGCGCTCGTCCACATCGGCGACTCCCGCGTCCATCTCCTGCGCGACGGGGAGCTGTTCCAGATCACCCACGACCACACGGTGGTGCAGTCACTGATCGACGAGGGGCGTCTCACCCCCGAGGAGGCCGCCTCGCACCCGCAGCGGTCCCTGCTGCTCCGCGCCCTGGGCCGGGGCGCCGACTCCACGCCCGACCTGCGGCTGCACGACGCCCGCGCCGGCGACCGCTACCTCCTCTGCTCGGACGGCCTGTCCACGGTCGTGCCCGCCGGTGACATCCACCGCGTGCTCACGGACACCCCCGAGCCCGAGGCGGCCGTCCGTGAACTCGTCGACCTGGCCAACGCGTCGGGCGGCCCGGACAACGTGAGCTGCGTGGTCGCGGACGTGGTGGCACAGGCGTAAGCGCACAGGCGTAAGCGCACAGGCATAGGCGTTCCGGCCACCCGTCGGCGGGATCGGCGCGAACCCCCGCTCGCCCGGTCCCGCGTCCGGCACGATGAGGCATGCTCCCGGACCACTGGCACTTCACCACCGACGTCGAGGACTTCCTCACCCGCGCCGGAGCCTTCCTGCGCTCGCGCCCCGCCCTCCACACCACCCCGCTCACCGACATCGAGAAGCTGCGCCTGCCCGGCGCGGGCGACTTCGTCCTCGGCCGCCTGGAGACGGAGAGCGAGGTCCGCGCGGTCTGCTACCTCACCCCGCGCGGCCGCCTCGGCCTCACCCCGCTGGCCGGCGACGACGCCAATACCCTCGCCGCCCGCCTGTCCGCCCTCGGCCACTCCCCCGCCCAGGTCATCGCCGACCAGGAGACGGCCGACGTCTTCGCCTCTGCCTGGCAGGGGCACACCGGCGCGGTGCCCAAGCTGTTCTGGCACACGCACCTCTACCGCCTCGGCACCCTCACCCCGCCGCGGCCCCACCCGGAGGGCCGCGCCCAGCTCGCCGGGGAGGCGGACCGCGAACTCGTGGTGCGCTGGTGCCGGGAGTTCTGCGTCGACGTCGGCGAGCAGCCGTCCATCGACCTGATCGACGCGGGCGCGTGGGACCGGTCCCGGTTCGGCGACCGCCACTTCACCTTCTGGCGGACCCCCGACGGCACCCCCGTCTCCATGGCGGCCGTCACCTCGGTCACCGGCGGCATGGTCCGCGTCGACCCCGTGTACACCCCGTCCCGCTTCCGCGGCCACGGTCACGCGGGCGCGGTCACGGCCGCGGTGAGCCGGGCCGCGCGAGAGGCGGGCGCCACGGACGTCGTCCTGTTCGCGGACCCGGCCAACCCGACGAGCAACGCCCTCTACCAGCGCCTCGGTTACGTCCGACTCACCGACTGCGCCGGCTATCGCTTCACGTACGACGGCCCGGCGTGAGGTGGTCGGAAACCCGGTGGCCTCCGGGGCGGCCGGGGACCACACTGCCCGGGTGACGTCGCTGCACGAGAACGAGATCGCCGTCGACGAGGACCTCGTACGGTCGCTGCTGCGGGCCCAGTGCCCGCAGTGGGCGGACCTGCCGTTGCGGCCCGCGGGCGCGGGAACGGACAACACCATGTACCGGCTGGGCGACGGCCTGCTGGTCCGCCTGCCGCGGACGCCGGACGGCGGGCCGTCGTTGCGCAAGGAGCAGCGGTGGCTGCCCCGCCTCGCGCCCCTCCTCCCCCGCCGCGTGCCGGAACCCGTGCATGCCGGGACGCCCACCGACGCCTACCCGGTCCCGTGGGCCGTCCACCGCTGGATCGACGGCGAGGACGTCGGCCCGGACACGGTCCGCGACTGGGCCGCCTTCGGGGCCGATCTTGCGGAGTTCGTACGGGAGTTGCACCGCGTCGACCTGATGAGGGCGACGCGGGAGGGCGGGCTGTCCTGGTACCGCGGGGGCACCCTGGCGGCGTGCGACGCGTGGGTCGGGCCGGGCTTCGACGCGTGCCGGGCCGTCGAGGGGCTGGACCTCGACGTCGACACGCCGGAACGGCTGTGGCGGGAGGCACTCGCCCTGCCCGACCCGGCCGGACCGCACGTCTGGCTGCACGGCGACCTCCGCCCGGCCAACCTCCTGGCCCGCGACGGCAGACTCCACGCCGTGATCGACTTCGGTGCGCTCTCGATCGGCTTCCCCGACGCCGAGCATGCCCCCGTCTGGGACCTCCCGCCCGAGGCCCGCCGCGCCTACTGGGACACCCTGGCCCTCGACACCCCGACCTGGCTGCGCGCCCGCGCCTGGGCCATCGCGGTCGCCGTCGCCGGCATCCCGTACTACTGGGACACGTTCCCGGCGTTCACGGCGGAGTGCCGCGGCCGTCTGGAGGCGATCCTCAGCTGAGCACCGGCAGGGACTGCCGCGCCCAGAGGGCCAGGTCGCTGCTGGTGCCGACCGCGAGGGTCCGGCCGGACGGGGAGAAGCCGGCGGCCCGGAACTCCGACGAGGACGCGTGGTGGACGTGTCACCAGGTGCCGCCGTGCGGTCCGCGGTTCCCTCCCCCGTCCGCGGAGAGGATCACGCGGTGGTCGGGCCAGTCGGGGGCGACGACGTCCAAGGCCCAGCCGTCGGGGGTGGTGTGGTGCAGGCCTCCGCCGAAGAGGCCGGCGATACGCACCGGCACGCCCGCGACCGGGCCGAGACCGGGGCGGGCGAGGTCGGGGGCCGCGTCGGGCGTGCTCGTGTCCGGATCGGGGTCACGGTCACGCGCGACGAGTTCACCGGTCGCCGCGTCGAAGAGGCCGTGGCCCGCGGTCGACACGGTCATCACCAGGTCCCGGCCGGTGCCGGGGTGGACGGCGAAGCCGATGCCGAGCAGGCCGCCGACCGGCCGGTCGAGCACCTTCCGCCACGGCTCCGGTGCCGCCACGACGGGCGCGGAGAGGTAGCGCTCGCGGATCTTCCGCTGGTGGTCCGTGATCACGTCGTCGAGGGTCCCGTACGCGGCGTCATGAGGCGACTCAATTGGGCGGACGAGCAAGCCCCGTGCCGACACACTGATCCCCATGACGTACTCCGATCCCGCCAAGGCCGACCTGCACCGCTATCTCCAGGAGGCGCGGGACGCCCTGCTCTGGAAGCTGGAAGGGCTGTCCGAGTACGACGCGCGGCGGCCGCTGACGCCGACCGGGACCAATCTGCTCGGGCTGGTGAAGCACGCCGCCGGGGTCGAACTCGGGTATCTGGGCGACACGTTCGGGCGTCCGTCCGGCGAGCCGCTGCCGTGGCTCGCGGAGGACGCCGAGGTCAACGCGGACATGTGGGCCGCGCCCGACGAGACGCGTGACGCCATCGTGGGCCTGTACCGGCGGGCCTGGGCGCACGCGGACGCGACGGTCGAGGCGCTGCCCCTGGACACGACCGGCACGGTGCCGTGGTGGCCCGAGGACCGCGCCGAGCTGACCTTGCACCACGCCGTCGTCCGCGTCATCGCCGACACCAGCCGGCACGCGGGACACGCCGACATCCTGCGCGAGCAGCTGGACGGAGCGACGGGCGAGCGGCCGGGCGCCACCAGCCTCCCCTCGGCCGACCCCGCCTGGTGGGCGGCCTACCGCGACAAGCTGGAACGGGCGGCGCGGGAGGCCGCGGAGCCGGGTGACGACCCCACCACCGGCCCCGGTTCCCACGCCATCCCGTGACTCAGCCCTTCACCGCCCCCGCCGTCAGCCCCTGCACGATGTGCCGGCTGGCGAAGGCGAACAGCACCATCGTCGGCAGGATCGTCAGCACCGCCGCCGCGGACATCGACCCCCAGTCGATGTTGAAGCTGGAGATGAAGCCGTTGAGCGCGGTCGGCACGGTCTTGTTCTCGTCGCTGTTCATCAGCGTCACCGAAAGGAACAGCTCGTTCCAGCAGTTGACGAAGTTGAAGATGAACGCGGCGACGATCCCCGGCCGCATGACCGGCAGCAGCACCTTGATCAGCGCCCCGAGCCGGGACAGGCCGTCGATCATCGCGGCCTCTTCCAGCGCGTCCGGGACGTTCTCGAAGAAGCCGCGCAGCATCACCGTGCAGAAGGGGATGCACACGGCGATGTAGACCAGCATCAGGCCGAGCCGGTTGTCGACCAGCTGAAGGTCGGTCATCAGCAGGTACAGCGGGCCCAGCGCGATGAACGACGGGATCATCTGCGTGACGAGGAACGCCATCAGCAGCGCCGACTTGCTGCGGAACTCGAACCGGGCGAGGACGTACGCCGAGAGCGTGGAGATGGCGGTGGCCACCGCGCCCGCGACGGCCGACACGACCAGGCTGTTCACCAGGTACGTGCCGAAGTCCGCCTTGCCGAACAGCCCTTGGTAGTTCTCCAGGGAGAAGTTCTCGGGCCAGTAGGAGATCGGGAAGGAGAAGATGTCACCGGGGTCCTTCAGGGACGTGACGGTGATCCAGTACAGCGGGAAGAGGGAGAAGACGAGCCAGAGGCCCAGGAAGGTGAACTTCGCGGCCCGGCCGGCCGTGGTTTCCTTGCCGATCACGCCCGCACCCCTCGCTTTCCGCCCCGGCCGGCGCCCCGTCGGCCGCCGCCCCGCTCCCGTGTCGCCGTCAGGAAGAACGTCGCGAACACCAGCAGCACCGCCACCACCAGCAGACCCAGCGCGGACGCCTTGCCGTAGTCGCCCTGCTGCGTAATCTTGATCATCCAGGTGGTCACGATGTGCGTCTCGTCGTTCGGCCCGCCCCCGGTCATGCCGAAGATCAGGTCGGGGAAGTTGAAGATCCAGATGACCCGCAGCAGCACCGTGAGCACCAGCGTCACGCGGATGTACGGGATGGTGATGCGGAACAGCGTCCGCGCCTTGCCCGCGCCGTCCAGCGCCGCCGCCTCGTACAGCTCGTCCGGGATCGACTGGAGCGCGGCCAGGATCATGATCGCGAAGAAGGTGACCCCGTACCAGACGTTGGCGACCAGCACGGCGATCATCGCGGTGTCGGGGTCGGCGAGCCAGGCGACCGGCTCGTCGATCAGACCGGCCTTCTGGAGCAGGTCGTTGACGACGCCGAACTCGCTGTTGAACATCCAGCGGAACAGGATGCCGATCAGGAACCCGGAGATCGCCCACGGGAAGAAGATCAGCGCCTGGTAGAGCCCGCGCAGGCGGAACCTGCGCCTCAGCCACAGCGCCAGCGCGAACCCGATCACCAGCTGCGGCACGATCGAACCGACCACCCACAGCGCGGTGTTGCCCAGCACCGTGCCCCACGCGGGGTCGGTGAAGACCTCCCGGAAGTTCTTGAACCCCACCCACGAGGTGTCCGTGAGATCGGTGAGGTTCCAGTTCCGGAACGCCATCTGGCTGCCGGCGATCATCGGGTAGTACGTGAACAGCGCGACGAAGACCGCCGCCGGCGCCATGAACGCGGCGACGACCAGTCCCCGCCGGGTGGTGAAATCCCGGCGCCTGCGGCCCCCGCCGGTCCCGCCGCGGGGCGGGGCGCCCTCCTTGCGTACGGAGGGCGCCGCGGTCACGCCGGACGTCGGCGTGGACGTACCGGACATGGTCACTTCTTCCACTTCTCGGTCCAGTAGGCGTCCCAGCCGGCCAGCAGCTCCTTCGGGGTGAGCTTGCCGAGGATCATCTTCTGCACGTCCGTGTCGGCGCGCTGCTGCCACTCCGTCCACCACGCGACGCCGCGCGGCTGGGTGACGACGAGGTACGTGTCCGGGTTCTCCGTCATGGTGACGTAGCTGGCCCACGGGCCGGAGCGGTAGAAGTCGTCCTCGGCCGCCGCCTTGAGGATCGGGACCAGGCTGTTGCCCTTGGTGAACCGCGTCGACGCCTCACCCTCGGAGAGGAACTGCACCAGCTTCACGGCCTCGGCCTTGTGCTTGCTGCCCTCCGCGACACCCCATCCGGCGGTCGCCAGCGGCTGCACGGTCTTCCCGCTCGGCCCGGCCATCAGCGGCGCGGTGCTCCACTGGTTCGCGTCGAGGGACTTCGACTCGGAGACGGTGGCGATGACCTCGGGGTCCTGAAGCAGGAACGCGGTCGAGCCGTTGGAGAAGCCCTCCACCATCTCCGGGTAACCCCAGGCCACGGACGACTTCGGCGACGCCTGCTTGAACAGCTTCAGGTACATCTCCATCGCGTCCAGCGCCTCGGGCGCCGAGAAGATGGTCTTGCCGTCCTTCAGGAGGTACCCGTTGGCCGGGTCGATCCGGTCGGCGACGTACGCTTCGATGGCGGCCGTGGCGTTGCTGTGGGCGTTGGCGCCGCCGCGGAAGGCGTAGCCGTACCGGCGCGACGACGGGTCGTGGATCTTCGACGCCTGCTCCAGCAGCTCCTCCCAGGTGGCCGGCGGCTTGTCGAAGCCGGCCTCCTTGATCAGGTCGGTGCGGTGGAAGAGGCTCAGCCCGTAGAAGCCGTACGGCACGAAGTAGGTGCGGCCCTTGTCGTCCTCGGAGGCGGCGACAGCGTTGTCCGTGAGCGCGTCCCAGCCCTTCCAGCCGGCCAGGTCCTTCTTCATGTCGTACAGCCAGCCGTTGTTCGACCAGGGGCCGACGGTGATGTCGCGGACCTCCAGGACGTCGACGCCGCTGCCCGACTGCAGCATCTGCTGGAGCTTCTGGTCGGCCTGCTCGGTGGGCGGCGAGACCAGGTTGACCTTGACCTTCGGGTTCTTCTCCTCGAAGTCGGCTATGAGCTCCTCGAGGAGGTCGGTGCGGGCGGGGTTGGTCAGGCTCTCCACCATGTTGAGGGTGACCGTTCCGCTCTCACCGGGACTCATCGTGGAGCAGCCGGTCAGGACCATCGCGGCGGCGGTGCCGAGCGCGAGAGCTGCCGTCCTTCTTCTCATCGTGCTGACCTCTTCCTTGCGGTGAACGGGGCGACGGGGGGCACGGGTGCGGGGGGCGAGGAGGTACAGGGGATGGGGGGATCAGGGGAGGGGGGATCAGGGGCGGGAGGCGCGGGCCCACTCGCCGAGCACGGGCACACACCGCTCGGCGAAGTACTCGTAGTCCTCGGCGGTGTTGTAGAGATGCGCGGACAGCCGTACGTAGCCGATCCCGCCGAAGGCGGTGAACGCGGCCTCGACGCCCAGCTCGGCGGCGGCCCGGTCGCGCAGGGCGTCCGCGGCCTCCCGGCAGTCGGCGAGACCGTCCGGCAGCCGCACCAGCCGCATGCCGGGCACCGGCATCCCCACGTCCACGCGGGCGTCCTCGCCGGTCAGCGCGGTGACGGCGGCGGCCACGACCCGTTCGCCGTACCCGGCCAGCTCGTCCATGTAGCGGCGGGCCGCGTCCCAGCCCCAGGTGCTGTCGACGAAGTCCAGCGCGGTCTGCGCGGCCAGGTAGTTGGTGGCGTCGAGGGTGCCCTGCTGGTCGAAGCGGTCCGGGTACGGGTCGGGGGCGCCCCAGGAGTCGATCAGGGGGTGGAGGTCGTCACGGAGCGGGCCGCGGGCGACGAGGGCGGCGGTGCCACGGGGGGCGCAGGCCCACTTGTGGAGGTTGCCGGCCCAGAAGTCGCAGGTGAGGCCCTTGAGCGGCGAGGCGAGCAGGGCGGGTGCGTGGGCGCCGTCGACGAGGAACGGCACCCCGCGGCGGGCCGCCTCGGCGCCGATCCGCTCCACGGGGAACCGGCGGGCGGTCGCGGAGGTGATCTGGTCGACGACCAGCAGGGCGGTGGCGTCGCCGACCTCCGCCATGACCGCCTCGTACGCCTGCTCCTCGTCCGCGTCCAGCGGCACACGGGCGGTGCGGACGCGGCCGCCCCAGCGGCGGGCGAGGCGTTCGGCGCCCATGGTGACGGCGCCGTAGCCGTGGTCGGTGACGACGATCTCGCCGCCGTTTCGTGCGGGGAGGTTGGCGTAGACGACGCTGACGCCGGCGCTGGCGTTGGGCACCAGGGCGAGGTCGCCCGCGTCCACGCCGAGGAACGCGGCGAGGCCGGTCCGGGCCGCCGCGATCCGCTCCGGCAGCTCGGGGAACCACACGACCGGCGCCCGCTCCATCTCCGCCCGCAGCGCGTTCTGCCGCTCCTGGGCGACCAGCGGGACGGCGCCGAAGGAGCCGTGGTTGAGGTGGCGCAGGGCGGGGTCCAGCGACCACGCGTCCGCCGCGGGCCGGCCGTCGGCCAGCAGCAGGGGGCGGGGCGCGGTGCTGACGTCGGTCTCGCTCACATGACTCCCATCCGCGAGGGACATCGGGGCACGTCGGACCATCGGGAGAACCGAAGACCAAGACGTATGATGACTCGGGATGTTGGCATGGGGTTTTCGGCCATGACAAGCCCTGTGAGCCAGAAGAAATCAGATGACTCGAGAATGTTTCACCGAAGACATCTGATCTCTCGCCCCGCTACAGTTCACTCGGGCGGGGGCGCGGAGTGCGCGGCCCGTCAGGGGAGGCAACGGATGTCGGCAGTCGACAAGGCGTTCCACGGCCTGCGCCACATGATCGCCACGGGGCGGCTCGGCGCCGGGGAGCGGATTCCGCCCGAGGCGGACCTCTGCGAGGAACTCGGCGTCTCCCGCGGCTCGTTGCGCGAAGCGGTACGGATGCTGGCGGCGCTGGGCGTGATCGAGCCGCGCCACGGCTCGGGCACGTACGTCTCGCAGCTGCGCCCCGAGGACCTGATCGGCAGCCTCTCCCTGACCCTGCAACTCCTGCCCCTGCCGGGCCTGCTGGAGGTCTACGAGATCCGCCGCGTCCTGGAGGCGCACGTGGCGGCGCAGGCGGCGGCCCGCGCGACCCCGGAGACCATCGAGACGCTGTTCTCGCTCATCGAGGCGATGGAGGCCACACAGGACCCGACGGAGGCGTCCGACCTGGACCACCGCTTCCACGCGGAGATCGCCCGCGCGGCCGGCAACCCCACCCTGGCCTCCCTCCTGGCGGTCTTCCGCTCCCGCTCCCGCAAGTACCAGGTCTTCACCCTCCCCGAGGGCCCCGACCTCCGCCGCAAGAGCGACGCCGACCACCGCGTCCTCGCCACGGCCATCGCCGCCCACGATCCGGGAGCGGCGGCGGGCGCGGCGGAGGCCCATGTGGCACAGACGGAACGGTGGCTGCGGGCGTTGGAGCCGCCGGTGGAGGACGAGGGGGCGTGAGCGGCCGGCGGCCGCGTCAGAACGGCAGCGGCCGCGACGGTCTCAGCCCAGCGCGCGGGCCAGGTACGGGTTGGCCGTGGCCCGGACCGGCAGGCCGAGGGCGCCCGTGGCGACCGCCAGGGTCACCGCATATGAGGCGACCGCGCGGCTTACGTTGGGGGCGTCGAGGCTCGCGCCGGTGACGATGCGGTCGAGGTCGATGTACGCGGAGCGGACAACCTCAAGGCGCCGGTACACCGGCCAGTCCTTCTGCCAGTCGCGCGTGTACTCCGGCGGGAGCTTGCGTGCCCAGCGGCGGAACATGCGGTCCCGGATCTCCGGGCGGGTCGGGGTGAGGTGCATGTGCCGGACCAGGTCGTACAGGGGGTCGCCGATGAGGGCCATCTCCCAGTCGATGATGCTCAGCCCGCCGTCCCGGCGTACAAGGTTCCACGGGTTGAGGTCGCCGTGGAGGAGGGACGGCTCCCGGTGGCTCACCTCCTGCCGGGACAGGATCAGGGCGAGCCGTCTGGCGTCCGGAAGCCCCAGTTGCCGGGCCAGTTGTGTGGTCTTTCTCGGCAACGCGCCGACCAGGCGGACCAGCTCACCCTTGAGCCAGCTGTGGAAGCCCGGCTCGCCGGCCGTCGGGTCGAACCGCTTGTAGTCCACCTGAGTCAGGGCGCAAAGCTGGTCCACCAGACCGTCCGCCTCGTGGGGCAGAAGGCCGTGCACGGGGTGGTTCGGGGGGCGGTCGACGTCCTCCGGTCCCATGTAGGTGTGGATCGCGAAGTGATCGTTCTCGTATGTCTCGCCCAGCGCCAGGGCCCTGGGCGCGCTCACCGCGACCTTCGCCGCCTCGATGCTGCGCAGCACGGCGTGCTCACTGAGGAAGTGCGGCTCCAGCCGGGCGACGTCGGGCAGCCTGCGCCGTACGACCACCGGGTAGCAGACCCCGGGGACCCGAACCACGGTGTTGAGGTGGGCGGTGCCCTTGAAGACCCAGCCAGCCGGGGCTGCACCCTCCACCGACAGCGCGTCGAGGACGGCCCGCTCCCCGAAGTCGTCCGACAGCGGCAGGCGCCGGTCCGGAGTCCAGCCGACGACCTGGGCGCCCCGGACCCCGCGGGAGGTCAGCCAGCGGAACAGTGCCCGCTCGATCTCCTTCGGCCCAGGCAGGCTCCGTAGTCCCAGCGGACGCGCAGCCGCGCGCAGCGCCCGGTCCACCTCTGCCGTCGCCTCGTCCAGGTTCTTCTGCGAGTACGCCTGCTCAAGGGACTGCGCCGCCCGCATGACGTCGGGAAACACGGACTGCGCGCGCTCGAAGTCGAGGTAGTGCTGGAGGTCCTTGCCCAGCCCGTTGACGGCCGCCGGGCGGACGCGACGCATGGCTTCCTCCCAGGCGGCGATCACCTCGGGCCATTGGTGGTCCGGGTAATGCATGCGTACCAGGTGGGTCGCCAGGTCGTGGAGGGGGTCGCCGTACGTCGCCAGTTCCCAGTCGACACAGATGAGAGGAAGCGATTCGCCGTAGGAGACGATCACGTTGTCGCGGTGCAGGTCGGCGTGGAGCAGGCTGTACGGCCGTCGAGCCATGGCCGGGGTGCGCTCGGCCAGCCGGACCAGGGCATCCTCCGGGATGCCCAGTGCCGCGAACAGTCCGCCGAAAGCAGTCCAATTGGGCCGGCGAATCTGTTCGTCCGCGAGGTGGGCAAGAGTGCGCAGGAACGCCTGGCTGTCGGTGTCATTGCTCGGCCAGTGCGGCGGCAGCGGTGGCAGGGAGCTGCGTCTGACCCGGGTCATCTGGGCGAGCAGTCCGGCCAGTGCCCGCACGAGCAGCGTGTCCACGGGCTTTCCGTTGGCGCAGATGCTGGACAGCGGCACGCCTTCCACATAGCTGTGGACGGCGAACTCCGGGCCCTTGGCCAAGCACTGCGGCACGTGCGGCAGCGCGTCCTTGACCGCCCCGAGGATCTCGTCCTCGTTGTCCCAGGTCCTGATCACCACCGGCAGCGCCTCGGCCCGGCGGATGCGCACCGTCACCGACGTACACGGCTCACGGCCCAGTAACCGCGCCTCGAGTTCGTTCAGTGCCAGCACGTAGTTCTGGTTGTGGTGACCGCTTGAGGCCGTACCGCAGCAGGTCGCACGTTCCACGAAGTTCCGGAGCCGCTCATCCGTCGCGGGCACCCCGGGGGCCGGTCGGGGAAGAGGTGGTGCGCCCACTGGCCGCTCCGTGACCTACGAGGGAGACACAAATGACGGTAGGCATGCGGCCTCCGATACCGCACGTGGAAGACCACGTGCCGTGCGGCGTCGGGCGAGGGGTGTCACCCAAGTGCCCGAAGGTACGGAGGCCCGTTCCAGTCGCTGATGTGCTCCCTGGTACGAACGGGGGAAGAGCTCTGCTCAATCGGTGGCGGAATCGTACAGCACCCTCCGTCACTCGGAGAGGTGGTCCCAAACGGAGTCGAACCACTGCTGCACACTGTCCACGAACACCGTTTCGGGCGCTCGCGGGTCATCTGGAGCCTTGACGTGATGAGTGAGCGTGGCTCCCAGGCCCAGCACGTCCAGAGCGGTCACCACCTCGCCGTCCCTCAGCTCGAGCTGCCGCTCGATGATCTCGTACATGCCGTGCAACGCCTCGACCTCGTTGAGCAGGTAGAGCTTGAAGGTCGGGGTGAGCGGGGTGTGCCGCACCTGCACGTTGACGGTGGGGACCAGTCCCTCGGTCCGCAGGTCCCTCAGTGCGCCGACCAGGGAGTTCGTGTGCGTCTCCGTGATCGCCCGCAACCGCTCCCGCATCCGCGAATCGTCCGAATCCCCCTTCACCCGCGGATACGGCAGCGGAAGTGACGGGTCCGGAAGGAGCATACGGAGCGTGATGCGCTGGGGCGAGATGAAGCCACCGCGGATGCGTTCCGACTGGAGCCGGATGTGGGCGTCCAGGGACTCCGAGGTCAGGGTGTAGACGTCGAGCGTGACCTCCGGGCGCTCGAAGGCCTCGCTGATGAAGGGCGCCAGCGTCACCTGGCCGCGGAGGCGGGTCGCCTTGGCCGTCGACGACTGGATGCGCTGCACCTTCTTGACCCGCGAGCCGCTGCCGCGCCGTGACTCGATCCAGCCCTCGTTCACCAGTTCCCGCAGCGCCCGCTGCACGGTGTCACGGGAGACGCCCAGTTCCACGGCGAGGGCGCGCTGCGCCGGCAGGAAGGAGCCCAGGGGATAGACGTTCCCTATCCGCGCGCGCAACTCGTCGGCGACCCGCTGGGCCTCCCGCCCGCCGCCGCTTGACTCGCCACCCCTCCCGGCCATGACCGGAACGTACCGCTTTCGGTCCACCGGCAAACCAACCGTCCACAACTCACATAGGCAGGCGGACTGTTGGTTAAGGGATCAACCGGTCCGGGCAGACAACCCTCAGGCCAACCAGTCCAATTGGACCGCGAGTTGAGGCCTTCCGGACGGTGCCGGAAAGTGGAGGGGAGATGGTCGGCTCATGTACCGCCTTCAGTTGATCACCGCGCTGGGCAAGCTGCTGATGAGCCTGCTGGCCGAGACGCGCCTCGGCGTGCTCGGCCTCCTGCTGCTCCTCCTCGTGGGCGTGGGCATACGGGCCCGCCGTGAGGGCCTCGCCGTCGGGGCGGCCGTGCTGCTCACCGCCCTGATGATTCAGGCCTGACCCAGCTCACCGGCTTCCCACACCCCCTTCAGCAGCGGCTCCAGCGACCCCACGATCCGCTCCGCCCCCGCCTCCCGCAGCACCTTGTGCTTCCGCTCGTTCCGCGCGTACCCCAGGAACGGCACCCCCGCCGCCCGCGCCGCGAGGAAGTCGGACGGGGTGTCCCCGATCATCAACGCCGTCGACGGGGCCGCGCCCATCGCGTTCAACGCCCGTTGTATGCAGTGCGGATGCGGCTTCAGGTGGCGGAGTTCCTGGGTGCGGCCGTAGATGTGCGGGGCGAAGCACGGCAGGATGCCGCGGGTCGTCAGGTACTCCTTCACCACCCGCGGCGAGTTGTTCGTGGTGATGGCCAGGCGGGCGCCCACCGCCGTCCAGGTGCGGACCAGGGGGTCGGCGTACGGCGTCGGTCTCGCCGAGGCCGCGGCCTTCAGCTCCTCCTGGGTGAGACGTTCCTCGAGTTCCGCCACGAGGTCGCTGCCGGGATGCCGGCGGTCCACCGCGCGCAGAACGAAGTGCGGGTCCAGGGACTCGCGCTCGGACTCTTCGAGCAGTCCGTGCAGCCCCTGCCCCTCCAGCCAGTCCACCAGGTCCCTGGCCACCCGCTCGGCGGAGTGGCCCGCGAACAGCCGGCAGACCGGGCCGTCGAAGTCCCACAGCACGACTCGGGCGCCTTCGATCAGGTTCCGCAGGTCGTTCGGTTCCGTCTCGGTCTCGGTTGTCACCGATTCAGTCTGCTGCGTCTCAGAAGTCACTAGGAGAGTGTCAGGTCCGTCGTGATGGTTTCCCAGAGGGCGTCGAACCACTTCTGGGATTCCTCCACGAACGCCTGGTCCCGCTGCCCCGCCCGCTTGGCGAAGGAGAAAAGGAGGGAGGCGGAGCCGAGGGCGTCGTACATCTCCAGGGTCCGGCTCTCCCACTCCTCCTCGCGCCGGGTCAGCATGTAGTAACCGATCAGCGCCTCCTCGCCGTTGAGCAGGTACAGCTTCACCGGCGGGGTGAAGGGCAGCGCCCGGAAGGACACGTGCACGTCGATGCCGTGCGTGGCGCGCAGCGCCTGGAGGTTGTGCTGGAGCACGCGGGCCTGGGAGTTGCGCTGGGCCAGCCAGCGCTCGTGCACCGGGTCCTCGTCGCCCGCGTCCCGCCCGTCGACCGGCACGGGGAAGGCGAGGTTGATCCGCCGGGACGGCAGCATGATGCGGACGTCGATCGCCTCGGGGCGGATACGGCCCTCGTGGATGTGCCGGACCGGCTCGCCGACCGCCAGCATGAAACTTTCGGCGGTGAGGCACACGGCATCGACCCGCACGCGGGGCGTGGAGAACGCCTCCGTGAGCCGGGGCGCCAGTCCCACCATCGTCGGCTGGGGCTCCTCCCGGGCCGGTGCGGGCGCCGCGATGCGGGGCGGGCTGCCCTTGCTGACGTTGCTGAGGAGCCCGTCGTCCTGGAGGGCGCGCAGGGCCTGGCGGACGGTGCCGCGCTCCACGCCGAACTCCTCGGCCAGCTCGGCCTGTGTGGGCAGCCGGTCGCCCGCCTTCAGTTCACCCCCGCGGATGCGTTCCCGCAGGATGTCGGCGATCTCCTGGGCCGAGAGCCTGCTGCTGCCGTTCACTGACACGTTCTCCTGGGCCACGACCAAACGCTACAACTTTGATCCATCTAAAGGCAGTTGTTTGAAAGTTGTTTATGAGTAGGAGCCAAGTGGGGACAACTTAACTGAAGTTGGTTGCCAACTTGCCGCAGTTGGCGGAAGTTAGCGTTCCGCTCGCGCCGCCGCCCCGTACCACCGTCTCCGCCCGAAGGGGGTACACCATGCCCGTCATCGCCCTGATCTCCGCCGTCGTCGTCGTCACCGTCGAGCAGCTCGTCCAGTGGAGGTACGGCGCGGCCGGCCTCCTCGGCCTGCTGCTGGTCACCGTGGGCATCCACGCGAACCGGCCGGGCGTCAGCTCCGCCGGAGCGGTGCTGCTGGCGCTGCTCGTGGCCCGCCCGGCCCTGTGACCGGCCCGCCCCGGCCGCCACGGGACCGTGGCCGGCCCCGACCCGACCCCTGTGGGAGACGTCAGTCCGTGAGCTCCAGCTCCGAACTGATCGTCTCCCACAGTGCGTTGAACCACAGGTGGGACTGTTCCACGAAGGTCGTGTCGCGCAGGCCGCCGCCCTGCTCGAAGGCGAACAGCATCGACCGTACGCCCTGCGCGTCGTACGTCGGCAGGGTCTCCTGGCCGATCAGCGCCTCGCTGCGGGTCACCGTGTAGTAGGCGAACAGCGCCTCGGTGTTGTTGAGCAGATACAGCTTCACCGGCGGTGTGAACGGCAGCGCCCGGAAAGACACCCGCACGTCGATCCCGTGCGTCGCGCGCAGCGCCAGCAGGTTGTGACGGAGCACCTGCCCCTGGGCGTTGCGCTGGGCCAGCCAGCGCTCGTGCACCGGGTCGTCGTCGCCCTGGCGCCCGCCGACCGGCACCGGGAAGGCCAGATCGATGTTCCGGCCGGGCAGCAGCACCCGGACGTCGACCTTGGCCGGTTTCAGTCGCCCCGCGTAGATCTGCCGCAGCGGCTCCCCGATGGCGAGAGTGAGCGAGACGGCGGTGAGGCAGACGGCGTCGATCTCCACGTGCTCCGCCTCGAAGGCGGAGGCTATCCGGGGTGCGAGCGCCACCGTGGTGGGCTGCGGCGGGGCCGCGGGACCCGCCGGGGCGCGGTCGGCACGGTCCGCGACCGTCGCCGGCGCCCCTTTGGAGATGTTCGTCAGCAGATGTTCCGACTGCAGGATGCGCAACGCGCCCCGCACGGCCTGCCGCTCGACGCCGAACTCGGCGGCCAGCTGCGCCTGCGTGGGCATGCGCTGGCCCGGCCGCAGCACCCCGGACCGGATCCGGGCGCGCAGCTCGTCGGCCACCTCACGATGCGTCCGCTGTGGCCGCTGTGGCTTCTTCCGTCCATTGACGGAGGCGTGTTCCGGCTCCACGGCCAAACACTACAACTTCTCGCCATCTTACGGCAGTTCAATCGAGGGTGGTTATAGGACTCTTCCAAGTGGAGATAACTAAGAACAAGTTGGTCACCAACTCGCGCAACCTGGCAGACCCATACAGGGGTTGGCTCACCAGGAAGGCGGTGGGGAGGCCACCGGACTAAGGGGGACCGCCATGCCGCTCATCGCCGTCGTCGTCGCCGCACTGGCCATCGGGTTCGAACAGCTCGTCCAGTGGAAGTACGGCCCGATGGGGATCATCGCCTTCGTCGCCCTCACGGTGGGCATCAAGGCGCGCAACACCGTGATCAGCGGCATCGGCGCGGTCATCCTCGTGATGCTGTTCGCCCAGTCCGGCTGACGGCACTCCGCACGGACCGCCGGCCGGGCTCCCTTCCGGAGGGGAGCCGGGAGCCCGCCGGCGGGCGGCACCACCACAACCACAACTGAACAGCTCGCTACGGATGCACGAGCACGCCCACCCGTCCCCGCCGGAAGGAGGAAGCGGCACCAGGAGCGCGGCCACGCGAGCCGCGCTCACCCAGCGACAGCACTCAGAAGATGTCCGGGCACCACGGTCGCCTGGACGTACGCAGCAGGGCGTCGGCCTGACGGGCGGCGCCCGCTCGTTCTTCCCGGACCCGGCCCAGCGCCGCGAGCCGCACCACCGACTCGTCGCCGAGCCACAGCGTGGCCAGGTCGGCCACGTCGAGGGAGAGGTCCGGGTTCTCGGTCGTCGGCGCGCAGGCCCCGGCGCCGTCCGCCGACGCCTCCAGCCGGTACCGCCCGCCGGCCGGCCCGCCCGCGTCGGCCACCTCCAGCACCAGCGCCCCCGCCCCCTCGTAGGTCCGCGCCTCCAGGGCCCGTACGACGTCGAGGATGCGCACCCACAGCCAGTCGGCGTGGGTGGTGACCGCGGCGGCGCGCGGGTCGGGGAGGAAGTG
Source organism: Streptomyces cellulosae (assembly GCA_014655195.1). Classification (GTDB taxonomy): domain Bacteria; phylum Actinomycetota; class Actinomycetes; order Streptomycetales; family Streptomycetaceae; genus Streptomyces; species Streptomyces cellulosae. The sequence goes on from BNBH01000001.1 coordinate 447,129, forward strand.
CGGAAGCAGGTCGTCCGGGGCGCGGTAGCCGGTCTTGACCTTGACCACCCAGTCGATCGAGCAGAGATACCGCCACAGCGCCCGCTCGGCGGCCGGGGTCACCCCGGTCAGCCACTTCACCTTGGCGGTGTTCAGCGGCTGCTTGGCGTCGCCCCACGTCTCGTCCGTGGTGTAGGCGGCCATGCCCTCGATCTCGCCGGCGGCCGAGCGGTAGGTCACGAAGTACGGCTCGTGGAACCCCGGCAGGAAGCGCACGGAGCCGGTGGTGAGCTGCCACCACAGCTCGTCGCGGCTCACCGCGCCCGGCTGGGACCGGCGCAGCCGCTGGTGCAGTTCGGGGCCGAGCTTGCGGACGTCCTCGGGGTCCACCAGGTCGATCCGGCCGCCGTCCTCCGGGCCCGCCCAGCGCGGGTCGAGCCCGGTGCGCGGCACGTCGATCGTCCACTGGGTGGTCCAGGTGGCCGGGCCGAAGCCGTACCGCCCGTAGATCGGGTACTCGGCGGCGATCAGCGTGGCGACGACGTCCCCGCGCTCCTTCGCCGCCGCCAGGTCCTGCGCCATCATCCGGGTCAGCAGCCCGCGCCGGCGGTGGGTCGGGGAGACGGTGACGTTGGTGACCGCGTCGGCCGGCACGGCCGCCCCGCCGACCGCGGTGAGCTCCTGAGCGAAGGAGCGGAAGGTGGCGACGCACCGCCCGTCGTCGAAGGCGCCCACCGTGCGTCCGGGTGTGAACTGCGCCCGGCGCGCCTCGAGAAGGTCCTCGCTGATGGTCGGTTCCCTCAGGAATCCGACGTTCATCGCCCGGCTCCAGTCGGGGAACTCGGACTCGTCGATGGGGCGTACGTCGATGTCGGCACGGGAGGTCATGGGCTCACGGTAGGTCGGCCTCCGGGCGGGTGTCGACGCGGTTTTCACCGGCCTCCGCCCGCCCCGCGTCCCCCGGCGTCCGTGTCACATCAGCAGGTCGTCGACCTGTGCCTCCCCCTCCCGGTAGCGCCGGGTGATCTCCGCCCCGCACGCGTCGGCGGTGCGCTGCAGCCGCTGCCGGCGGCGCGACACCTGCTGCTCGTACCCCACCAGCCGGCCCATCGCGGTGTGCAGCTCGCCGTCCGTGCGCGCGCCCAGGTCGGAGAGCTCCACCTCGGCGAGCATCTCGGAGGCCAGCCGCCGGTACTCCTCGCTCCGCGGTGTGCCCAGCGTCAGATGGCGGACGGAGGACCGGTGACGCGCGGGGGTGTCCCGCAGGATCTCCGGCAGCCGCTGCACGACGGAGGCCTCCCCCGGCGCGACGGCCGCGGGCACCCCTCCCGGCAGGTCACGCCGGGCCAGCTCCGCGCGCAGGATGTCGATCCGCCCCTGCAGCAGCCTCCGTACATAACTGAGGTCCGCCTCGTCGCGCTGCGCGTCCCGCCGCTTCGTGCGCAGCTCGGCCAGGCTCAGCCCGGTCAGTTCGTCCTCCGCCCCGTCCCCGGGCAGCGCGGGGCTGTCCGTGCGCTGCGTGGGCGGCCGGCGGAACTCCCGTTCCCCGCCGCCCCCTTGGGGCAACCCCTGGGCGAGCCCTTGGGTCAGCCCTTGGGTCAACGCGACAGCCGCGGACGACTGCCCGATCCCCGATGTGCTCATGTGCCTCAACCGTCCCCTCGACCGGCATGTGCCAGCATCGTGCCACCCCTGGCGGCCGCAATGTGAGCGAGTGGCCCCGATCCGCCCCAGATGGGCGCTAAGGAGTAAAAATAGCCCGACCGGGGTGGATCGCGGGCCGCCGTCGGCCGTCTGTTCGCGGACCGGCATCATGGGCGTATGCGTGCAGTGGTGCAGAGGGTGGACGGCGCGAGCGTCGTCGTGGACGGCGAGACCGTGGGGGAGATCGAGGGCGAGGGCCTGTGCGTCCTGGTCGGCGTCACCCACGAGGACACCAAGGAGAAGGCGGCGCAGCTCGCCCGCAAGCTGTGGTCGATCCGGATGCTGAAGGACGAGAGGTCCTGCAGCGACGTCGGCGCCCCGCTCCTGGTGATCAGCCAGTTCACCCTCTACGGGGACGCCCGTAAGGGCCGCCGCCCCACGTGGAACGCGGCCGCCCCCGGCGACCTCGCCGAGCCGCTGGTCGACGAGGTGGTGGCGCGGCTGCGCGCGCTGGGCGCGACGGTGGCGACGGGCCGGTTCGGCGCGCAGATGCGGGTGTCGCTGACGAACGACGGCCCGTTCACGGTGCTGCTGGAAATGTGAGCCGCTCGGAGAGGTGAGCCGCACCGGACGTACGGCTCACTGCCACCGGTCACGGCTCGACGACGGTCTCCTGCGCGGCGGCCGTGTCCCCGGCGAGCAGCCGGGCGTCCACCGGGACGTTCCGCTTCACCAGGGCGAGGGCGACAGGGCCCAGCTCGTGGTGGCGTACGGAGGTCGTGATGAAGCCGATCTTCCGGCCGTCGGGGCCGTCGTCCGCCAGGCGCAGCTCGGTGCCCGGCGCGGGCAGGTGCACCTCACTGCCGTCCAGGTGCAGGAAGACCAGCCGGCGCGGCGGCTTGCCCAGGTTCTGCACGCGGGCGACCGTCTCCTGGCCGCGGTAGCAGCCCTTCTGGAGGTGCACGGCGGAGCCGATCCAGCCCAGCTCGTGCGGGATGGTGCGGTGGTCGGTCTCGAAGCCGAGCCGCGGCCGGTGCTGCTCGACGCGCAGCGCCTCGTGGGCGAGGAGGCCGGCCGCGGGGCCCGCCTTGCCGGCGAACTCCTCCAGGTCGCCGCGGGGCAGGAAGAGGTCCCTGCCGTACGGCGTCTCGCGCACGGCGACGCCCTCGGGCACCTCGGTGATGGACCCGGCGGGCAGGTGCACCACCGCGATGTCCTCGGTGCGGTCGGCGACCTCGACCCGGTAGAAGAACTTCATCGACTCCAGGTACGCGACCAGCGCCTCCTGGGTGCCGGGCTCCACGTGCGCCCAGGTCGTCTCGCCGTCGTCGACCAGGTAGAGCGCGTGCTCGATGTGGCCGTTGGCGGACAGGATCAGCGCCTCGGTGGCCTGGTGCGGCGGCAGCTCCTGCACGTGCTGGGTGAGCAGCAGGTGGAGCCAGCCGAGCCGCTCGGGGCCGGAGACGGTGACGACCCCGCGGTGGGACAGGTCGACGAAGCCGGTGCCGTCGGCGAGGGCGCGCTGCTCACGGAACAGGTCGCCGTAGTGGGCGGCCACGCCTTCGTCCACGCCCTCGGCGGGGACGGCGCCGGGCAGGGTCAGCAGGGGGCTTTTCATACGCCTAGCCTACGACTCGGTAGTTGAAGTCTTCAGGGAACAGTCCTGGCACCGGCCGAAGATCGCGAAGTGCTTCATGTCGGTGTCGAAGCCGAAGGTGTCCCTCAGCTTCTCCGTGAACTCGGCGGCCACCTCCACGTCCGCCTCGATCACCTTGGTGCAGTCGCGGCAGACCAGGTGGAGGTGGTGGTGGCGGTCGGCGAGGTGGTACGTCGGCGCGCCGTGCCCGAGGTGGGCGTGGCTGACCAGGCCCAGCTCCTCGAGGAGCTCGAGGGTGCGGTAGACGGTGGAGATGTTGACCCCCGACGCCGTCTTCCTCACTTCCACGAGGATGTCGTCGGGGGTCGCGTGCTCCAGGGTGTCGACGGCTTCGAGCACGAGCTGGCGCTGGGGCGTCAGCCGGTAGCCGCGCTGCCTGAGGTCGCTCTTCCAGTCGGTGCTCACCACACCACGAGTCTAGGGCCTGGTGTGTGGATCACCCTGGGGCCGGACGGCCTACTTGAAGAAGGCGATGCCGTCGTCCGGCATGTCGTCGGGCAGGGCCTTGGCCCAGCGCTCGACCTCCTCCGGGGTGACGACCTTCTTCAGGTGCGCCGACATGTAGGGGCGCAGCTCGACCTCGGGGGTCTGCTTCTCGCCGACCCACATCAGGTCGCCCTTGACGTAGCCGTAGAGCCGCTTGCCGCCGGTGTACGGGCCGGAGGCGGCGGTGCGCGCGACGGCGTCCGTGACCAGGTCGATCTGCGGCTTCTTCTCGGCCAGCTCGCCGTACCAGATCTCGACGACGCCGTCGTCGCGGACCATGGTCACCTCGATCTTGCGGTCGGCGTCGATCCGCCAGTAGCCGTGCTCCGACTCCAGCGGGCGGACCTTGTTGCCGTCGCCGTCGAGCACCCAGGTGCGCGAGCTGTACTCCAGGAAGTCCCGCCCGTCGTGGGTGAAGGTGACCTCCTGGCCGAAGTTGCACTTCTCGGAACCGGGGAAGTCGTGCACGCCCGCGCCCGCCCAGTTGCCGAGCAGGAACGCGAGCGGGACGAGGTCCTTGTGCAGGTCGGACGGGATCTCGATCATGAGGGGAACTTCCTGGCGTCGGTGATCAGCGCTGGCCCTGGAACAGCTTCTTCACGGTCAGCCCGGCGAAGGCGAGGACGCCGACGGCGACGAGGACCAGCAGGACTTCGAAGAAGATGATCACGGGGTGCTCCTTGAGCGGGGGGTGCGAGGGTTGCACGGGGCCGGCCCCCAGCTTACGCGGCCGGGTACGGGCCCCGTCGTGCGAGGTGGGCCGCTGACTACGATGCGGTCATGGCGAAAAAGCTCGTGATCAAGGTGACCGCCGGGGCCGACGCACCCGAGCGCTGTTCTCAGGCGTTCACGGTGGCCGCCGTGGCCGCGGCCAGTGGGGTCGAGGTGTCGCTGTGGCTCACCGGGGAGTCGGCGTGGTTCGCGCTGCCGGGGCGTGCCGCCGAGTTCGAGCTGCCGCACGCCGCTCCGCTGCCGGACCTGCTGGACTCGGTGCTGGCGGCCGGCCAGGTCACGCTGTGCACGCAGTGCGCCGCGCGCCGGGAGATCACGGAGAAGGACGTGATCGAGGGCGTGCGGATCGCGGGCGCGCAGGTCTTCGTGCAGGAGGCCATGGCGGACGGCACGCAGGCCCTCGTGTACTGAGGGGCTAACGGGGCCCTTTCCTGCCGTCGAGCTCGTCCCACCACTCGTCGGACTGCGGGTCGCCGGAAGGGTCGTCCCACCAGCGGTCGTCGGGGCCGCGCCGGTTGGCGACCACGGCGGCGACCGGTGGGATCACCATGGCGACCAGGCACATGGCCACGGCGGCGGGCACCGACCAGAGGCGCACGACGCCCCAGGCCAGGACGAACAGCCCGATGCAGCCGCCCATCAGCACGAAGTAGGCATGCCGCCTGCGCGCGTACATGTCTCAAGCGTAGATCCGAACATGCCGAAGGGCCGCGTCCGTCACCGACGCGGCCCTTCGTACGGACCCTGCTCAGACCGCGATCGCGACCTCGGCCAGGCCGCCCTGCTGGGCGACGACCGTGCGGTCGGCGGTGCCGCCGGGCACCAGGGCGCGGACGGTCCAGGTGCCCTCCGCCGCGTAGAAGCGGAACTGTCCGGTCGCGGAGGTCGGGACCTCCGCGGTGAACTCGCCGGTCGAGTCGAGGAGACGGACGTATCCCGTCACCGGCTCGCCGTCACGGGTCACCTGACCCTGGATGGTGGTCTCACCGGGCTTGATCGTCGAGGCGTCCGGGCCGCCGGCCTTCGCACCGCACATGTCTTACTCCTGAGAGGTCGGTCGGGGAGGGATTACTTGCCGGAGCCGAGCTCGATCGGCACGCCGACGAGGGAGCCGTACTCGGTCCAGGAGCCGTCGTAGTTCTTGACGTTCTCCACGCCGAGCAGCTCGTGCAGCACGAACCAGGACAGCGCGGAGCGCTCACCGATGCGGCACAGGGCGATGGTGTCCTTGGACAGGTCGATCTCCTCGTCCTCGTAGAGCTTCTTGAGCTCCTCGTCGGACTTGAAGGTGCCGTCGTCGTTGGCGTTCTTCGACCAGGGGATGTTGCGGGAGGTCGGCACGTGGCCGGGGCGCTGCGACTGCTCCTGCGGCAGGTGGGCCGGGGCGAGCAGCTTGCCGGCGAACTCGTCGGGCGAGCGCACGTCGACGATGTTCTGCTTGCCGATGGCGTCCACGACCTCGTCGCGGAAGGCGCGGATGGAGGTGTCCTGCGGCTTGGCCTTGTACTCGGTCTTCGGGCGCTCCGGCACCTCGTCGCCGGGGACCAGCTCGCGGGCGTCGAGCTCCCACTTCTTGCGGCCGCCGTCGAGGAGCTTGACGTTCTCGTGGCCGTACAGCTTGAAGTACCAGTACGCGTACGCGGCGAACCAGTTGTTGTTGCCGCCGTACAGGACGACCGTGTGGTCGTTGGCGATGCCCTTGTCGGACAGGAGCTTCTCGAAGCCCTCCTGGTCGACGAAGTCACGGCGGACCGGGTCCTGCAGGTCCTTGGTCCAGTCGATCCGGACGGCGTTCTTGATGTGGTTCTTGTCGTAGGCGGACGTGTCCTCGTCCACCTCGACGATCACGATGGTCGGGTCGTCCAGGTGCTCCTGGACCCAGTCGGCGTCGACCAGGACGTCGCTGCGAGCCATGCTGTTCTCCTCCGGGGCAGTTACGGGGGGCGTGCGGGTACGGGGGTGCGCGGCGCCCGGGTCGGGGCGGCGCACGGGTTCCCTGATCAGGGAACGGAACGGGAATGCGGACGGAAGACGCGTCCGCTCAGAAGGTGCGACAGAGCATGGCGGCGACACGGCACAGGTCCACTGCCCGCCGCTTCGTGAGATCCGCCTGTCCCCTCGGACGGAGGACGCTCGTCTGACACTGCATGGGGACGATCGTAGGGACGGACGAGGGGCCCTGTCACCGGCATGTCGCATACTGAGACGAGATCGTCCATCCACCGATACGGCGACCGGGAAAACGCCCCGCTCGGTCACCCGCGGCCCCACCCCCGAAGCCGCCGCATCTGTCCAGCGGACGAGACCGTCTCGCCCACCGGACACCCCGGCTCATCCCGCCAGGCGTACGTCCTTCCCCGTCACCGTCACGTCCACACCGTCCTCGGCCGCCTGGACCTTCTCCAGGCTGATCCCGCCGGGCAGTCCGTCGATCTTCTGCTCGAAGTCGGTGATCCGCCGCACCCGCGACTCGGCGATCTCCACCCCGCCCAGCACGGGCAGGGCGTCCGCCCGCACCCGCACGGTGTTCCCGTCGACGACGGTCACCGAGCTGAGCACGGACACCGGCTCGGGCAGCTTGGCGCCGAGCACGGTGGTCTCGAGCGCGACCTTGATCTTCCCGTTGCCCCCGTCGGACAGCGCCACCACCTCGGCGGTGATGCCGGGCGCGACCTGGGTGGGCTCGGCCTTGGCGTTCCTCAGCAGCTCGTCGTACGCGATGGTCGCCGTGCCGGTGGCGGTGTCGGCGACGGCGGAGCCGAAGTCACCGGAGAACTCGACGCCGCGGAGGTCGGCGCGGAGGTCGGCGATGCGGAGGGTCTTTCCGCCCTCGCCGGCGTCGGCCTCGTAGTCGGAGATGCCGACCCGCACCTCGTCGAACGTGCCGCCGAGCACCTGGGTGAGGAAGGGGAAGCCCTGGATGTCCACGTCGGGGGTGGAGGCCAGGCCCTCGGAGGCACGGACGCGGTCGGCGGCCTCGCCCTCGGCGAAGTGGACGGCGACGCGGTCGACGATCACGAAGATGCCGCCGAGTACCACGGCGATGACCAGCAGTATTCGCAGTGCGCGCATGCGGAGTCCCCCCACCTGACGTGTGCCCGTGCCGACGACCGGCGGCCGCCCTCACGCGAGCGTAGTGCGGGGGTGGTGGGGGAGCGGGGGATTGTGGATCACCTGTGACAGGGACGCCTCAGAAACGCTCGACATAGGGCGCCCTCCAGGCCGGGGAGGGGTCGGCGCCGAGCTCCGTCCAGTACTCGCGGCCCCGGGTGACCAGGCCGTCCCTGACCGTCCAGAGGGACACGACGCGGTGGGTGCCGAGGGTGGCGTGGGGGACCTCGACCTCGGAGACGACGTGGTCGCCGGCGTCGAGGACGCGGAGGATCTTGATGGACCAGCCCTCGGGGTATTCCGCGTTGACGCGGATGTAGTTGTCCTTGCCGCGGATGCGTTCTGCGCTGACGGGCCATTCGACGACTACGTCGTCGGCGAGGAGGGAGGCGAGGGCGGGCCAGTCCCGGGACTGCATGTGTGTCCACAGGGCGTGGATGGTGGCTGTCGGGTGCATGGTCGACATCCTGCACGGGGGTTGGGCGGGCGCGGGGGTGTTTCCGCGACCCTGGGTCCCGCTGCACGGGTGCCTGTTCGCGCACCTGGCGCCGACGAGGTGGCGCCGCGCCCACCCCAGTCGGCGGGGGCAACAGGCACCGGCGTGAGTGCGGGCCGGGGGGTGTTGGCGCACCTCGGCGCCAACGAGGCGCCGCCGCGCCCACCCGTGCCGCCCTAGGCGGCACGATTGCCCGCAGTTGGCGGGGGCCCCGCCGCCGGTGTCGGGGTAGCCGCACGCGGCGGGGAGGGGACGGGGTGGGGGTGGGCGCCCGCAGCGGCTGGCGCGTCCGCCCCGTTCACGTACAAACACGCACTCTCGCGCCAGACCGAGGACGACCACCCCACCGCGGCCCCGCACCACCCACCACCCGCAGGCGCTACACCCGCCCCCACCGGACAGGACGATGCGCCGCAGGCGTCACACCGCAACCCCCACCAGGCATCGGGGGGCACCGGACCTCAGCCCTCACCGCACAGAACCCCGCGCCGCAGGCGTCCGGGGAACAACGGACCCCAGCCCCCACCGTGCAGAACCCCGCGCCGCAGCCATCGAGCCTCAGCCCAGTACCCGGCCCAGGGTGTAGACCACCGGGCCCGCCGCCGCCAAAGGCAGCGCGACTCCCGCCGTGAAGTGGACGAAGCGCGACGGATAGTCGTAGCTGGCCACCCTGTGGCCGATCAACGCGCAGACCGCAGCCCCCGCCCCCACCAGCGCCCCCTCCGACGACATCCCGCCGACGGCGTACCCCGCCCCGGCCCCCGCCGCCAGCGCCAGCACCGCCGACGCCGCCGTCCCCACCGGCAGCGCCCGCACGACCATCGCCGCCGCCACCGCGACCGCCCCGGCGACCACCGCGTCCGCGTCCGCCGCGAGGTAGCCGCCCGCCGCGATCGCCAGGGCCGCCGCGACCACCGTCGCCATCAGGCCGTACATCCGCTCGTCCGGATCCGCGTGCGACCGCAGCTGCAGCACCAGCGACAGCAGCACCCACACGCCCAGCGTCCCGAGGAGCACCCCGGGCGACCGGTCCGAGAGCAGCATCGCCGCGTCCGCGACCAGCGCCCCGAGGAAACCGAGCGCGATGCCCTGCCGCGCCGGCCACATCCCGTTGAGCCGGAACCAGCCCGCCGCGGTCACGCCCTGCAGCACCACCAGCGGCACGAGCAGCGCGTACGTACCCAGCGCGGCGCCGCCCGCCAGCAGCAGACCCAGCACCGCCGTCAGCACCGCGGGCTGCATCCCGGGCTCGATGATCGGCGACCGCCCCTCGGCGCGGGCGCGCTGCGCGTCGGTGATCCGGGCGTTCCCGGCGAGGGTGGCGGGGCCGTACTCCGGCTCCGGTTCACCCCCTCCCACAGGAGCGGGCTCCGGGACCTGGACAGGAGGAGCCGCAGGAGCCGCCGCCACCGGCGGCTGCATCTGCGTCTCCCACGTCTGCCCCTGCCACTGCTGCGTGTGCTGCTGATCCGCGTACGGATCGTCGTACCCCTGCCCGGGCCATGCCTGCGGCTGGACATGCGGCTGCGACTGCGGCTGCTGGTACGGCACGTGAGGCTCCTGAGCTCCGTAGCTCCCGTGCCCCCCGTACGACCCGTACGACCCGTACGACCCGTACGGCTGGTTCGTCATCCTCACCCTCCTGCGAACGGCGGAAGCACCTCGACCGTGCCGCCGTCGGCCAGCCGTACCGTCTCATGCGCGCGCTTGCCCACGGGATCGCCGTCGACCAGGAACGAGCACCTCAGCAGCACGCGCGCCAGCTCGCCGGGGTGCCGTTCGCGCACGGCGGCGAGCGCGTCGGCGAGCGTGCCCGCCTCGTACGGCTCCTCGGCCACCCCCGCCGCGGCCTTGGCGGCGGCCCAGTACCGCACCGTGACCTTTGCCATCTGCTCGTTCCTCGATCTGTTGACGGTGAACACGGTCAGGCTAGCCCGCCCGGGCCGCCGCCCAGTCCCCGATCCGCCGCAACAGCGGCTCGGGCGCCGCGTTCTCGGCGTGCCCCATGCCGTGCTCGACCCACAGCTCCCCGTGCTCCCCGGCGGCGTCCGCCAGCATCCGGGGATGGTCCAGGGGGAAATACGCGTCCTGGTCGCCGTGCACGACCAGCAGCGGTGTCGGCGCGATGCGGGGCACGGCCTCGACGGGGGACAGCGGCACGGGGTCCCACTGCCGGTGGTGGATGCGGGTGCGCAGCCCGTACCGCCCGACCAGCCGCCCGGAGGGCCGCGTCACCAGCCAGTGCAGCCGCCGCATGGGCGGGGTCCCCCGGTAGAACCACCGCGCCGGCGCGCTCACCGATACGACGGCGTCGACATCACCCCCGTCCAGCGCCGCGTGCCGCAGCACCACCGACCCGCCCATCGAGAACCCCACGGTGACCACCCGCGTGTGCCCCAGCTCCCGCGCCCAGCGGACGGCCGCCGCGAGATCGAGCACCTCCCGGTCGCCGACGGTGGACCGTCCGCCGGACCGCCCGTGCCCCCGGAACGAGAAGGTGACGACGGCGCCGTACCGCGCGAACTCCCCGGCGACGCGCCGCACGTGAGGGCGGTCGGCGTCCCCGGTGAAACCGTGCGCGATCACGAAAACGAGCCCTCGGGAAACATCGGAGATCGCATTCCCGGAACCGTTCGGCGACCCCTCATCCGCCCGTTCGTATACGACCTTCTCCGGGTCGTATACAACGCATCCCGGTTCGTATACGGAATCGATCGCCACCCCGTCCGTCGTGCGCAGGAACGTCCGCATTGGCGCGCTGCCCCGTGTCACATTCAGCGTCTCGGAATATGGACGAATGGTGGATCGCGCCACATGACCTGCCGCATCGGTGCTCATGTCGGCTATTCTGCTGCGAAGAGGACTCGGGCAGCGAAGCCCCCGGGTCCTTTTGTGCTTTCGGAAGCGTTGTATACGAAGGCGGGAAAGCGCCGGGTGTACGGGCCGTCGAACGCACGCAGCAATGCCGTAAACGTCCTCGCGGGGACCGAGGAGGAACCAGACGTTATGGGCGAGCGAACCGTGCACCAACGCAGGACGGCCGTGTTCCGGGCGGCCACCATCCGAGCAGGTGAGGCGACCCGATGAGTTCCCTGCTGCTTCTGACCAACGCGCTCCAGCCGTCGACGGAGGTGCTCCCCGCCCTCGGTCTGCTCCTGCACAACGTCCGGGTGGCGCCCGCGGAGGGCCCGGCGCTGGTGGACACCCCCGGCGCCGACGTGATCCTCATCGACGGCCGCCGCGACCTCCCGCAGGTGCGCAGCCTGTGCCAGCTGCTGCGCTCCACCGGCCCCGGCTGTCCCCTCGTCCTGGTCGTGACCGAGGGCGGCCTCGCCGCGGTCACCGCGGACTGGGGCATCGACGACGTGCTGCTCGACACGGCCGGCCCCGCGGAGGTCGAGGCGCGGCTGCGGCTCGCGATGGGCCGCCAGCAGATCGTCAACGACGACTCCCCGATGGAGATCCGCAACGGCGACCTCTCCGTCGACGAGGCGACGTACTCCGCGAAGCTGAAGGGGCGGGTCCTGGACCTGACCTTCAAGGAGTTCGAGCTGCTCAAGTACCTCGCGCAGCACCCCGGCCGGGTGTTCACCCGCGCCCAGCTGCTGCAGGAGGTCTGGGGCTACGACTACTTCGGCGGCACCCGCACGGTCGACGTGCACGTCCGCCGGCTGCGCGCCAAGCTCGGCCCGGAGCACGAGTCGCTGATCGGCACCGTGCGGAACGTCGGTTATCGATTCGTTACGCCGGAGAAGGTGGAGCGCGCTGCCGAGGAGGCCAAGGCGAAGGGCGCCCGGCAAAAGGCGGCGGAAGCGGACGAGACGGCCGCGCAGGACGCCGACGGCGTGCGGGCGAAGGCCTGAGGGTCGCACGCATGAGCGGCGCATTCGCGCAGACGAGCCGCCTTTCCGCTGTTCACAACCTCCGGCACGCCCTGCCCGGAGGGGATATATCCGCGTAGACTCCGCGCGTGGCCAAGGTAACCAGGGATGACGTGGCGCGACTGGCGGGGACGTCGACCGCGGTCGTCAGTTATGTCATCAACAACGGACCCCGGCCGGTCGCCCCGGCCACGCGCGAGCGGGTGCTCGCCGCGATCAAGGAGCTGGGGTACCGGCCCGACCGCGTCGCCCAGGCGATGGCGTCCCGGCGCACGGACCTCATAGGTCTGATCGTGCCGGACGCCCGCCAGCCGTTCTTCGGCGAGATGGCGCACGCGGTGGAACAGGCCGCGTCCGAGCGCGGAAAGATGGTGCTGGTCGGCAACTCCGACTACATCGGCGAGCGCGAGGTCCACTATCTGCGCGCCTTCCTCGGCATGCGGGTCTCCGGGCTGATCCTCGTCAGCCACGCGCTGAACGACCTCGCCGCGGCGGAGATCGAGGCGTGGGACGCCCGGGTGGTGCTGCTGCACGAGCGGCCGGAGGCCATCGACGACGTCGCCGTCGTCACCGACGACCTCGGCGGCGCGCAGCTCGCGGTGCGCCATCTGCTGGAGCACGGCTACGAGTACGTCGCCTGTGTCGGCGGTACGGCGGACACGCCGGCCGTCGGTGACCCGGTCTCCGACCACGTCGAGGGCTGGCGGCGCGCGATGGACGAGGCCGGGATATCCACGGAGGGGCGCCTCTTCGAGGCCCCGTACAACCGGTACGACGCCTACCGGGTCGCGCTGGAGATCCTGTCGGGGCCTCGGCGGCCCCCCGCGATCTTCTGCTCCACCGACGACCAGGCCATCGGTGTGCTGCGGGCCGCGCGTGAGCTGCGGATCGACGTGCCGGGGGAGCTGGCGGTCGCCGGGTTCGACGACATCAAGGAGGCGGCGCTGGCGGATCCGCCGCTGACGACGGTGGCCTCGGACCGGCCGGCGATGGCTCGGGCGGCGGTGGATCTGGTGCTGGATGACGGGTTGCGGGTGAGTGGGTCGCGGCGCGAGCGGCTGAAGGTGTTTCCGTCGCGGTTGGTGCTGCGGCAGTCCTGCGGTTGTTCTTGACGGCGGTTGTGCCGGGTGCGGGTCGTGGGTGGCTGGTCGCGCAGTTCCCCGCGCCCCTGAGGTGTGCTGCCGCCGCGGCCCTTGAAAGCGTCCCACCGCCGGTGTCAAGCAGTAGTCCGCCTAGCTGCGGGCAATCGTGTCTCCCCCAGTGCCTCAAGGGCCTGGGAGGTACCCCCAGGGCGGCACGGGTGGGCGCAGCGGCACCCTTGCGACACCGGGTGCGGGACGTCCGTGGCTGGTCGCGCAGTTCCCCGCGCCCCTGAGGGGCGCTCCGCAGCGGCACCCTTGCGACGCCAGGTGCGGGCAGTCCGTGGTTGAGCGCGCAGTTCCCCGCGTCCCTGAGGGGCGCCGTCGCTGAACGCGCCCCGCGTCCTTATGTCGGGCGTACGTACTTCTGCCGGGCTTCTCAGGCCGCCCTCAGGAAGCTTTCATCCCCGCGCGGGACGCTCAGGTGCATGAGCGAATACTCCCGTCCTCATCAGGTGAACCCCGAGTGGCCGCCCCCGCCGGCCTACGCTCCCCCGGCTCCCGCGCACAAGCGGACCCGCGGTCCCGCCAGGCTTCTCGTCGCCGTCGCCATCGTCGCCGCCGCCGTCGGCGGGACCACCGCCTACGGTGTGCAGGAGCTGACCGGCGGATCGGGCTCCGGCGTCGCCGCGTCCTCCGCCACCGAGACCGACGTCGTGCCGGCGTCCATGAAGGGCACGGTCGCCGGAGTCGCCAAGTCCGTCAGCCCCAGCATCGTGGAGATCAAGGCCGCCTCCTCGTCCGGTTCGGCCACCGGGTCCGGTGTGATCGTCACCGAGGACGGTGAGGTCGTCACCAACAACCACGTCGTGGCCGGCGCCTCGCAGATCCAGGTGCGGACGCACGACGGCAAGACGTACAGCGCCCGCGTCGTCGGCACCGACAGCAGCAAGGACCTGGCGCTGATCAAGCTGGAGGACGCCTCCGGCCTCAAGGCCGCCACGCTCGGCGACTCCGAGGGTGTGCAGGTCGGCGACCAGGTCGTCGCGATCGGCTCGCCCGAGGGCCTCACCGGCACGGTGACCAGCGGCATCGTCTCCGCGCTCGACCGGGACGTCACCGTGTCGAAGGACGAGAGCCAGGGGCAGCAGCAGTGGCAGCGCGGCGGCGGCTGGCCGTTCGAGTACGGCGGCCAGGAGTTCAACGGGGACACCGGCGGCTCCACGACCACGTACAAGGCGATCCAGACCGACGCCTCGCTGAACCCGGGCAACTCCGGCGGCGCGCTGATCGACATGAACGGCAACATCATCGGCATCAACTCCGCGATGTACGCGCCGAGCGGCGCGGAGTCGTCCACGGCGGGCAGCGTCGGTCTCGGCTTCGCCATCCCGGTGAACACGGTCAAGGCGGACCTGCCGGACCTGCGGGCCGGTGCGACGAACTGACGCGCGGGCCGGGAAACGTGCGACGCTGAAGATCCGACAGCCCGTCCCCTCCCCCGCCGCGCCCGCCGCGCGGCGCGCAGACGAAGGACCCGCCACCCGATGAGCCCCGCAGACGGCGACCGTGCCCCGCAGCGCATCCTGATCGTCGACGACGAGCCGGCGGTGCGTGAAGCACTCCGGCGCAGCCTGGCCTTCGAGGGATACCACACCGAGGAGGCCGTCGACGGCGTGGACGCCCTGGAGAAGACGGCGGCCCACCACCCCGACCTCCTCGTCCTCGACATCCAGATGCCCCGGATGGACGGGCTGACCGCCGCCCGCCGTATCCGCGCCACCGGCGACACCACGCCGATCCTGATGCTGACGGCCCGGGACACCGTGGGCGACCGGGTGACGGGGCTGGACGCGGGGGCGGACGACTACCTGGTGAAGCCGTTCGAACTGGACGAGCTGTTCGCACGCATCCGGGCGCTGCTGCGGCGCAGCTCGTACGCGGCGGCGGTGGCCGCCTCCGCCGAGACGGACGACGTCCTCACCTTCGCCGACCTGACGATGAACCTGGCCACGCGCGAGGTGACCCGCGCCGGACGGCCGGTGGAGCTGACCCGCACGGAGTTCACCCTGCTGGAGATGTTCATGGCGCACCCGCGCCAGGTGCTCACCCGTGAGCAGATCCTCAAGGCGGTCTGGGGCTTCGACTTCGAGCCGTCGTCCAACTCGCTGGACGTGTACGTCATGTACCTGCGCCGCAAGACCGAGGCGGGCGGCGAGCCACGCCTGGTGCACACGGTGCGGGGGGTGGGGTACGTGCTGCGGCAGGGCGGCGCGGAGTGACCGGACCGGTGCGCCGTTTCCGCGCCCTGCCGATCCGGGCGCGGCTGTCGCTGCTGGTCGCCGCGGCGGTGGCGTTCGCGGTGGCGGCGGTGTCGGTGACCTGCTGGTTCATCGTGCAGGGCAAGCTGTACGAGCAGGTCGACGAGGATCTGAAGAAGGCGACCGTGCTGCAGGGGCCGCAGCGGGTGGACGAGATCCGCAGCGCCCTCACCGACTGCGTGGACACGCCCCGCGACAGCGGCGCGGGCGGTTTCCAGTACACGTACTCGCAGGTGGTCAAGGAGGACGGCACGGTCTGCCTGTTCCCCAGCTCGGTGGGGAGCGTGAAGGTCACCGCCTCGGACCGCAAGGTGATCGAGAACGCGGGCAGCGGCTCCAGCGGCATCTTCCGCGACGGCACCGACCAGGACGGCGACGACGTGCGGGTGCTGACCCTGCCGCTCGTCATCAACGACCCGTCCACGCTGACCAGCACGCACGCGGCCGTCATCGTCGCGGTCCCGCTGAAGGGCACCCGGTCCACGCTGAACGACCTGGCGCTGATCCTGCTGCTGGTGTCCGGCATCGGGGTGCTCGGCTCGGCCGCCGCGGGTCTCGCCGTGGCCCGCACCGGACTGCGGCCGGTCGACAAGCTCACCGAGGCCGTGGAGCACGTGGCCCGCACCGAGGACCTGGGCGTCCGCATCCCGGTGGAGGAGGAGTCGGAGGACGAGATCGCGCGCCTGTCGCGCTCCTTCAACTCCATGACGTCCGCGCTCGCCAGCTCCCGCGACCTCCAGCAGCAGCTCATCGCGGACGCCGGGCACGAACTGCGCACCCCGCTCACCTCGCTGCGCACCAACATCGAGCTGCTGACCCGCAGTGAGGACACCGGGCGGCCCCTCCCGCCGGCCGACCGCAAGGCGCTGCTCGACTCGGTGAAGGCGCAGATGACGGAGCTGGCCGCGCTGATCGGCGACCTCCAGGAGCTGTCCCGCCCCGCCCCGGGTCATCAGGCGGGCCGTGTGGAGATCGTCGCCTGGCAGGACGTGGTGGAGGCGGCCCTGCGCCGGGCCCGGCTGCGCGGCCCGGAGCTGACCATCACCGCCGATCTGCGCCCCTGGTACGTGCGGGGCGAACCGGCGGCGCTGGAGCGGGCGGTGGTCAACGTGCTGGACAACGCGGTGAAGTTCAGCCCGCCGGGCGGCAGGATCGAGGTGCGGCTCGCCGACGGCGAGCTCACCGTCCGGGACCACGGTCCCGGCATCGCGGCCGACGAACTCCCGCACGTCTTCGACCGCTTCTGGCGCTCCCCCGGCGCCCGCGCCCTGCCCGGCTCCGGCCTCGGACTGTCGATCGTGGCGCGCACGGTGCAGCAGGCGGGCGGTACGGTCGCGCTCACCCCGGCCGAGGGCGGCGGCACCACCGCCATCATCCGCCTCCCGGGCGCCCCGACCCCTCCCCCGGACGTGCCCGGGACCCCATGACACGCTGGGACGCATGGCGAATCCACCCGACGGACTGCCCGTCTACCGCGTCCTGACCGGCCCCGACGACTCCGCCTTCTGCCGGCGGGTCAGCGAGGCGCTGGAACTCGGATACCGGCTGCACGAGGGGCCGGCCGTGACCTTCGACGGGGAGCGCGTGATCGTCGCGCAGGCGGTCGTGTGGGACGCGGAGGACTGAGACACGGAAGAGGGCCGGTGCTCGGCACCGGCCCTCTCCGTCGTACGCGTGCCGCGGGTTACTGCGTGATCGTGATGCGGTCCGCCGCCGGCGGGGCCAGCGGGGAGGCGGCCGAGGAGTTGGCCGTCAGGTACTGCTCCAGCGCCTTCAGGTCGTCGTCGCCGACCAGGTCGTCGGTGCCCTCGCCCAGCGTGGTGAAGCCGTCGCCGCCGCCCGCGAGGAAGCTGTTCGTCGCGACGCGGTAGCTCGCCGACGGGTCGATCGCCTCGCCGTTCAGACGGATGGAGTCCGTGACGACCCGGTCGGCCCCGGACTTCGTCAGGTCCAGCGTGTAGGTCAGGCCGTCGGACACCTGGAGGATCTTCGGGGCTGCCTCGTTGGAGCCGCTGACCTGCTCCTTGAGCACCTGGATCAGCTGAGCGCCGGTGAAGGTCTGCAGGTTGACCGTGTTGGCGAACGGCTGGACCGTGAACGCCTCCGCGAAGGTCACCACGCCGTCGCCCTCGGCGCCGCTCGCCGCGTAGGTGAGGGAGGCGCGGATGCCGCCCGGGTTCATCAGCGCGACGTCGGTCTCCGCGTCCAGCGTGCGGGCGTACTCCAGCTGCGCGTCGGCGATCAGGTCGCCCAGCGGGGACTCGGTGCCGTCCTTGACGATGTCACCCGAGATGTAGCCGATCGCGCGGTTGCCGATCGGGGCGGCGAGGGTGTTCCACTTGTCGATCAGGCGGGTGATGTCGGGCGCCTTGGCGACGTCACGGGACACCACGTGGTTCGCGGACTTCACGGCCGTACGGGCGATGTCGCCCGTCTTGCGGTCGTAGGTCAGCGTGGTGTCGGTGTAGAGCCGGCCGAAGGACGCGGCCGAGGTGACCATGCGGGGGTTGCCCGCCGGGTCGGGGACGGTGCAGACGTACGCGTTGTGGGTGTGGCCGGTGACCAGCGCGTCCACCTCGGGCGAGACGTTCTTCGCGATGTCCGCGACGGGGCCGGAGATGCCGTCGCCGGCGCCCGGGGCATCGCAGTCGTAGTTGTAGTTCTGCGAGGCGGGGAAGCCGCCCTCGTGGATCAGCGCCACGATGGACTTCACGCCCTTGCGGCGCAGCTCCTCGGCGTACTTGTTGATCGTCTCGACCTCGTCCTTGAAGACGAGGCCCTTGACGCCCTCGGCGGAGACGATGTTCGGGGTGCCCTCGAGGGTCACGCCGATGAAGCCGACCTTGACGTCCTTCTTCTGCCACACCCAGTACGGCTTGAGAAGGGGCTTCTCGGTCTTCTCGTTCAGGACGTTCGCCGACAGGTACGGGAAGTCGGCGCCCTGGAACTTCCTGTCGGTGTAGCAGCCGTCCGTCGGGTGGCAGCCGCCGTTCTGCAGGCGGGACAGCTCCTTGGCGCCCTCGTCGAACTCGTGGTTGCCGACGGAGGTGACGTCCAGTTCGAGCTTGTTCAGCGCCTCGATGGTGGGCTCGTCGTGGAACAGGCCCGAGATCAGCGGGGAGGCGCCGACCATGTCGCCGCCGGCCGCGGTGATGGAGTACGCGTTGCCCTTGCGGGCCTGGCGCAGATGCGTCGCCAGGTACTCGGCGCCGCCCGCGTCGATGGTCTTCGTCGTGCCGTCCGGCTGGAGTTCGGTGACCCGGCCGGAGGAACCGGTGGGCGGCTCCAGGTTGCCGTGCAGGTCGTTGAACGACAGCAGTTGCACGTCCTGGTAGCGGCTCGGCTGGTGGCCGTGGCCCTTGCCGTGCTCGCCCGCGCTCGCCGACCCCGGCAGGGCCGCGGCGGCCACGGCACCGACGGTGAGGACACCGGCGGCGGTCGCGAGGAGACGGTTCGTACGGCGTCTGCGGCGCGGGTGCGCCGGGGATGTGGCTGGCATACGCCCCCCTGTCGGTGCGAGTGGGTACCGGCGCAGCCTAGGGTCAACGCGCGTAGCGCGACAGGGGCTTCCGGGTTACAGCCTGGTTTATCTTTTCTCGCCACCGTCGAGGCCTCCGCCGCCGCGGGTCCTGCGCGCCCCGCTGCCACCCCCTCGCCGCGCCGTCCCTTTACCCTCGTACGCATGACCAGCGACGCGTTCTCCCGGCCCGGCCGCCCCCGTTCGCTCCAGACGTACACCGCGCTCGACCAGGCGCAGGTCGACGCGGTTCTCGCGCTGCTCGACGAGGCGGCGCGCGCCGACGGCCGGCAGGCCGTGTCCGAGCAGGGCCGGCTGCAACTGCGCGGCGGGGAGCGGGAGGGCGTCCAGCATCTGCTGCTGACGGTCGGCGAAGAGCTGGTCGGATACGCCCAGTTGGAGGACACCGACCCGGTGGAGCCGCCCGCCGCGGAACTGGTGGTGCACCCCTCGTACCGCGGTCAGGGGCACGGGCGGGCGCTCGGCACGGCGCTGCTCGCCGCGTCGGGCAAGCGGCTGCGGGTGTGGGCGCACGGCGGGCACTCCACCGCCCGGCATCTGGCGCAGGTGCTCGGGCTGACGCTGTTCCGTGAACTGCGTCAGATGCGGCGGCCGTTGGCGAACCTGGAACTGCCCGACCCGGTGCTGCCGGAGGGCGTCACCGTGCGCACCTTCGAGCCGGGGCGGGACGACGCGGCGTGGCTCGCGCTGAACGCCGCCGCGTTCGCCCACCACCCCGAGCAGGGTTCCTTGACCCAGCGGGACCTCGACGACCGCAAGGCGGAGCCGTGGTTCGACCCCGAGGGCTTCTTCCTCGCGGAGCGCGAGGGACGCCTGGTCGGCTTCCACTGGACGAAGGTGCACGCCGAGGAGGGCCTCGGTGAGGTGTACGTCCTCGGGGTCGCCCCGGACGCACAGGGCGGCGGGCTGGGCAAGGCGCTGACCACGATCGGGCTGCGGCACCTGGCGGAGCGGGGGTTGCCCACCGCCATGTTGTACGTCGATGCGGACAACAAGGCGGCGGTTTCCGTGTACGAGCGGCTGGGGTTTGTCACGCACGAGACGGATCTGATGTACCGGACGGAGACGTGAGGGCCGGCTGAGGCCGGCACTCTGTTCGATCACGCGGGGCCTGAACGCCGCCCGCGTCACGGGCGTGGGGATTCGCCCCCGCCCCTTCCCTTCCCGTCCCTGGGGGCCGCGCCCCCAGACCCCCCTTTCGGCCCTTCGGGCCTCGTCCTCAAACGCCGGACGGGGTGGATGCGGCGGACCGGTTCCGTGCAGCACACCGCCGCCGCCAGGAGCGCTCCGCACAGCAGCAGCGTCCAGTGGCCGTGGCCGTCCGCCCAGTGCGGGTCGCCCGGTGCGGTGAACAGTGACCAGTCCGAGGGGCTCAGCAGCGGTGCCAGGACCGCGGCCGTCAGCAGGGAAGCCGAGACCGCCTGGCCCGGCCGGTCGGCGCCCCGGCGCCGTACCGCGTAGGCCGCGCCGGCCAGGGCGAGGGCGAGGGTGGTAGCCGCCTCCAGGGTGACGTCCCCGGCCGGGGGGCGTGCCTCCTCCGGGACGAGCAGGACGGCCGCCGTCCACCACGCGGCGGCGGGCGGCAGTACGAGCGCGTACCGCAGCGCGTGCCGGAGGACGCGGCGCACGGGCACGGCGGCGGTGGTCCGCCGGGCCGGGTCGTCCAGCAGGAACGCGGCGCCGAGCGCGAAGCACAGGGCGGCGGCCCGCAGGGCGGTCACCCCGGCCCACGGGGTGACCTCGCCGCCCGACAACCGGGGCACGGCGGCCGCCAGCAGTCCGAGCCCGCCGCCCGCCGCGAGCGCCCACCAGGGCACCGTGCGGGCGACCGGGCGGACCAGTTGGAGCAGGACGCCCCGCCGGGCCTCGCGCACCGGGGTGTCCCCCGCCGGCCTGGTTTCGATCACAGGCACTCGTTCTCCCCCTCGGGCTTCTCCAGGCCCAGAACCCGCGCCACGTGGTCCGTCGTCACCTTCGGGGCGGTCAGCTCGGCCCAGCCGGCCTTCACCTTCGCGGCGGCCTTCTCGCGGGGCAGCTCCAGCAGTTCGCGCAGCAGTTCCGTCTGGGCGGAGGTCATCTGCAGCGGCTCCGTCTGCGAGATCACGAGCGCCGACCCGGTGTCGCTGTCGTCGAGCCGCACCCGGCGCAGGTCCGCGAGCGGGTCGGGCCGGTCGGCGAGGGCCAGCCACATCACGGTGACCATCCGGCCGTCGCACATCTCGCCCGCCGTGGCCTCCGAGCCGGTGACCAGCACGCCGGCCACCGCGACCGCGAACTCCGGCACCCGGTTGCCGCCCCAGGCCGTCCCGACCGTCACCTCGCCGGGGCGGGTGAGCGGGGAGAGGGTCGCGTCGGCGTCCAGGCCGTAGCGGGCCTCGACCCGCTGCCGTACGGCCAGCGGACGGTCCTGGGCGTCGCCGCCGGCCAGGGCGCGGACGTCGTCGACGATCCGGGCCCAGTCGCCGGTGCGCGGCTCCCACTCGGGAAAGGCGCAGTACGTCGTGGCGTCCCGTTCGACGCAGGTGTGGAGCCTCTCGGGGGTGACCGAGGCCCGTACGCGTGCCTCGGTGACGGACTCCGGCACGTCCCGGGACTGGCCGACCGCGCCGACCAGGGCCAGCGCCACCGCACCGGCCACCGCGGCCTGCGCGGTGCGCAGCCGGGCGCCGCCGGACAGCAGCACCGCCGCCGCCATCAGGGTGAGGGCGAGTCCGCCCAGGTAGAGGGCGTGCCAGGCGGCAGGGCGTCCGATCAGGTCGGACGGCAGGGTGACGACGCTGTACGTGCCGACGGACGGCATCAGCCACCGCGTCCAGCCTTCACCGGAGAAGCCGAGGAGGGTGGCGAGGACGAGCATCAGGACGATCAGCAGCGGGGCGGCGAAGGGCGCGGTGACCAGGCGGGCGAGCAGCACCCCGAACGCGCCGAGGAGCAGCACCGACAGCGGGCCGACGAGGAGTTCGCCCGGCGAGCCGTTTCCGACCGCGCCCGGCTTGAGCGCCTCCCAGGCGAACTGCCCGCCCACGCACAGCGCGGTCACGAGGGCGGCCGCCCCGACGGACAGCAGGTGCGCGACCGTGCGCCCCCAGCGCGGCAGCACCAGCACGTCGAGGTGCCGTTCGGTGTCCTGGCGCCGGGAGCGCAGCATGGCGTGGTTGGCGCTCAGCAGCACCGCGAGCCCGACGAGGAGCGGCCCGTCCTGGGTGGCGCGGTCGGCGTCCTGCAGCGCGGGGAAGCCGTCGAAGGAGACGCGGGTGCGCCACACGGTCCAGGCGACGTACACCGCGAAGGCGACGAGCACCGGCACGCGGGTGAGGAGCTTACGCGTCTCGAAGCGGGCGAGGGCGAGGACGGCCGCCCGGGAGGCGCCGGGCTGCGACTTCACGGGGGCCGGGGCCGGGACGGGGGTGGTGGCCGTGGTCATGCGGTCACCTCCGTGGCGGCGCCGTCCAGGGTGAGCAGGTAGCCGTCCTCGAGGGTGGGTTCGAGGAGTGCGGCGCCGGGGGGCGGGTCGCCCACGTTGCGGAAGGTGCCGAGTCCGGTGCGCCAGCCGGCCAGGGCGCCGGGGTCGCGGCCCTCGCTGCTCCACACGCGTCCGGCGGCCCGGGCGGTCAGCTCGGCGGGGGTGCCGTCGAAGCGGACGGTGCCGCCCGCGAGGACGACGACCCGGTGGCAGAGCATCGCCACGTCCTCGGTCTGGTGGGTGGACAGCAGCACGGTCCGCCCCTCGCCCGCGGTGGCGATCAACTCGCGGAACCGCATGCGCTGTTCGGGGTCGAGGCCGACGGTCGGCTCGTCGAGGACGAGGAACGCCGGGTCGCCCACCAGCGCCGCAGCCAGCGCCACCCGCTGCCTCATGCCGCCGGACAGCTTGCGGATCCGCTTGCCGCGCACGTCGGCCAGGCCGACCTCGTCGAGCACCCGGCGCACCTCGCGGTGGCGGGCGGCGCGGTCGGTCAGCTCCTTGAGGATCGCCACGTAGTCGACGAACTCGAAGGCGGTGAAGTCCGGGTGGAAGCCGGGGGTCTGCGGCAGGTAGCCGAGCCGGCGGCGCACCTCCTGGCGGCCGCGCGCGGTGGACGGGTCGTGGCCGAGCACGGTGAACGCGCCCCTGTCGGCCGGCACGGCGGTGGCGAGGACCCGCAGCAGCGTGGTCTTGCCCGCGCCGTTGGGGCCGAGCAGCCCGGTGACGCCGGGCGACAGCCGCAGCGACACGTCGTCCAGGGCGCGGGTCGCGCCGTAGTGGAGGCTCAGCCCGGAGGCCGAGACGGTGGGGGTCATGAGTACTCCCGTGGCAGGTGGTTGGGTCAGGGACGGTGGTGCGCCCCGGCCGGTGGGATGCCGGGCGCGGCGGGACCGCGGGGTCCCGGCTCAGGTCGGTGCGGGTGCGGTCAGACCGCGGGGCCCCGGCTGAGGCCTTTGCCGGGCACGGTCGAACCGCAAGCCCCCGGCACGGACCGAAGCCGGACGCGGCAGGACCGCGGGGCCCCGGCTCAGGCCGGTGCGGGTGCGGTCAGACCGCGGAGCCCCGGCTGAGGCCGTCGCCGGACGCGGTCGGACCGCGAGCCCCCGGCCCGGACCGAAGCCGGACGCGGCAGGACCGCGGGGCCCCGGCTCAGGCCGGTGCGGGTGCGGTCAGACCGCGGGGCCCCGGCTGAGGCCTTTGCCGGACGCGGTCGGACCGCGAGCCCACGGCCCAGACCGAAGCCGGACGCGGCAGGACCGCGGGGCCCCGGCTCAGGCCGTCGCCGGACGCGGTCGGACCGCGAGCCCCCGGTCCGGGCCGAAGCCGGGGCGCGGTCAGACCGCGGGGTCCCGGTTCAGGTCGAAGCGGTCCCTCAGCAGGACCAGCAGTCCGGCGCCGAACACGGCGACGGCCGCCGAGACGCCCTGTCCGGCCGCGGTGAACGGGGCGAGCGTCTCGTGTGCGCCGGAGCGGACCGCGTCCGCCGCGAGCAGCAGCGCGACCCAGCCGCCGCCGGTCAGCGCGGGCGCCAGGACGGGCCCGAGCCGGGCCGACAGCGCGAGCGCCGTGGCGGTGAGGGCGAGCGCGGGCAGCAGCCAGCTCAGGGCGAGCAGCCCGTACCCGGGCAGGGCGAGCGTGGCCAGGCCGTTCAGGCCGAGCCCGGCGGTCAGCACGGCGACCGTGCGGATCATCAGCAGCCGGAACCCGTGCATCGGCGCGACCACGGCCATCTCGTACGTCGGGTCCATCCGCGGCCCGTACGACAGCGCCACCCCCGCGAGCGGCAGCAGCGGGGCGAGGGCGAGGAAGAGGGTGGGCCGGCCGCCCTCGGCGTGGCCCGCGGTGACGGCCACGGTGAGCAGCAGCACCGCCGACACCGCGCCCAGCCAGGAGCGGCGCAGCGCAGGGGTGGCCGCGAGCAGCCGGGCCGTGTGGTCCCGGACGCCGAGCCTCAGCAGCAGCGACTCCAGCAGCCCCGGCCGTGGCGCGTCCAGCTCGGCGTCCAGCCGCTCCCAGGCGTCGTCCAGGGCGACGGTGTCACCGAAGCCGGCGAGCACCGCACGGCAGTGCGCGCACGCCGTGAGGTGGGTGTCGGCCGACCACAGCGCGGGCGCCTCGAGACCGCCGCGCGCGTAGGCCCGCAGGTCGTCCTCCGGCACGTGCCAGAGCCTGTCCTCGTACGTCATGCCAGCGCCTCCCGGAGTTGCCTGCGGGCACGCATGGCCCGCGTCTTGACCGTGCCCGGCGGGATGCCGAGCAGGACCGCGGCCTCACGGGTGGTCAGCCCGTCGACCACGGTCGCCTGGAGCACCGCGCGCAGTTCCGGCGACAGCCGCACCAGGGCCCCGGCGAGATCCCCGTGCTCCACCCCCGCGAGCACGCGCTCCTCCGCCGACACCTCGTCCCGGTGCCGCAGCCGCGCCAGCGCCTGTCGCAGCCGCCCCCGCGCCCCGGCCCCGCGCAGCGCGTCGACCAGCCGGCGTGAGGCGATCCGCCACAGCCAGCCGGCGGCGTCCGCGCCCGCCGCGTCCTCACGCCAGCGGGCCGTGCCGCGCCACACCGCGAGGAAGGTCTCCTGCACGACGTCGTCGACGAGGGCCGCGTCGGCGCACCGGGTGCGCATGCGCGCGGTCAGCCACGGCGCGTACCTCCGGTACAGCTCCTCGAAGGCGCGCCGGTCGCCGCCGGCCGTGACGGCGCGCAGCAGCTCGCCGTCGCTTCTCATCTCGCTCACGTCTCCTCATCGGACGGGCCGTGCCGATCGGTTCACGGTCCGGCGGTCGAATGCGCGGCCGGGTTCGCGATCGGGTCCCGGTTGACTTTCGCACCACGCATGCACCACCCTTTCACTACTCAATTAGTGAAAGGGTGGTTGTCGAGTGGTCGACTACCGCATCGACCGGCGCAGCGGCGTGGCCACCTACGTCCAGATCGTCCAGCAGACCAAGCAGGCGATCCGCCTGGGCCTCCTGGCCCCCGGCGACAAGCTCCCCACGGCCCGCGAGGTCGTGGAGGCCACCGCCGTCAACCCGAACACCGTGCTCAAGGCGTACCGGGAGCTGGAGCGCGAGGGCCTCGTCGAGGCCCGGCGCGGCCTCGGCACCTTCGTGCGCCGCTCCCTCGGCGCGGCCCCCGCCGACTCCCCGCTGCGCGCGGAGCTGGAGGACTGGGCGGCCCGGGCGCGGGAGTCGGGCCTGGAGCGGGAGGACGTCGCCGCGCTGTTCACCGCCGTACTCGAGACGCACTACCCGGAGCGGGCCGCGCACGCCGCGCCCGCGCACACCCCACAGGGAGACCCCTCATGACCGTCCCGGCCCTCGAGGCGGACGCGCTCGGCAAGCGCTTCGGCCGGCGTGCGTGGGCGCTGCGCGACTGTTCCTTCCGACTGCCCGCCGCACGCGTGTGCGCCGTCGTCGGCTCCAACGGCGCCGGCAAGTCCACGCTCCTCGCCCTCGCCGCCGGACTGCTCGCGCCCACCGAGGGCACGGTCCGCGTCCTCGGCGCCCACCCGGCCGCCGCCCGCCCCCGCGTCGGCTTCGTCGCCCAGGACAAGCCCCTGTACCCGCAGCTCACGGTCGCCGAGACGCTGCGCATGGGCGCCGATCTCAACCCCGGCCGCTGGGACGCGGACACCGCGCACCGGGCCGTGGCCGGCGGCGACCTGGACCCGGGCAGGCGGATCCGGGCCCTCTCCGGCGGCCAGCGCACCCGGGTCGCGCTCGCCCTCGCCCTGGGCAAGCGGCCCGAACTGCTGCTCCTGGACGAGCCGATGGCCGACCTCGACCCGCTCGCCCGGCACGAGCTGATGGGCCTGCTGATGGGTGAGGCCGCCGCCCACGGCACCACCGTGGTGATGTCCTCGCACGTCGTCGCCGAGCTGGAGGACTCCTGCGACCACCTGCTGCTGATCGGCGGCGGCCAGGTCCGGCTCTCCGGCGAGATCGACGACCTGCTGGCCGCCCACACCCGGGTGACCGCCCCCGCCGGGGCCGACCTCGCCCCGCACGAGGTCGTCGAGTCCCGCACCACCGGCCGCCAGCTCAGCGCGGTGATCCGTCCGTCCGGCCCGCTCCCCGACGACTGGCGCACCCACACGCCGTCCCTCGAGGAACTCGTCCTGTCCTACCTGCGCAACC
The DNA here is from genome assembly GCA_014655195.1 of Streptomyces cellulosae. Lineage (GTDB taxonomy): Bacteria > Actinomycetota > Actinomycetes > Streptomycetales > Streptomycetaceae > Streptomyces > Streptomyces cellulosae. The sequence goes on from BNBH01000001.1 coordinate 473,655, forward strand.
CCACGGCCCCGGCCCCCGCGCCCGAGATTCTGGAGGCCGCCGTATGACCGCCGCCCTCACCGCCCCGGCCGCGCCCGCCGCCCGCCCCGCCGGCGTCCCCCGCCAGTGGCGCTGGCTGGCCCGGCTGCACCGCTCGGCCCTGATCGGCGGCGGCGCGCTGGTGCTGCTCACCGCGGCGGCCCTGGTGTGGCTCGGCGGACCGCTCACCGACGCGTCCGCGGCGGCGTGGAAGGCGTACGACGCCTGCGGATTCACCCCGCGCTGCTCCTACGACCAGAGCGCCATCCTGCTCTACAAGGACGTCTACAACTACGTGACGTTCGCCGTGCTGGCCGTGCCGTTCCTGGTGGCCGCCTGGGCCGGGGGCGCGCTCGTGGGCCGCGAGACGGAGTCCGGCACGGCCAGCCTCGCCTGGACCCAGGGGGTCTCCCCGGCCCGCTGGCTGGCGTCCCGGCTGGTCCTCCCGGCCGTGCTCACGGTCGCCGGGACGGGTCTGCTGGCGGCACTGCACCGCTGGGCCTGGGAGACGGGCAGGGACCGCATCGACACGGCCAAGTTCTGGTACGACGCGGCCACCTTCCACGCCAACGGCATCGTCCCCGTGGGCCTGGCGCTGGCCGGTCTCGCGGCGGGCGCGCTGGCCGGGCTGGTGCTGCGCCGCGCGATGGCCGCGCTGGCCGCCGCAGCGGTCGCCGTCGGCGTGCTGTGGGGCGCCGTGCACGCGGCCCTGCCGTACCTCTGGCCGTCCGTGACCCGGGTCACCGCCCTGGACGAGGGACCGCTCGGGCGCGGCCTCCACGTCGGCGAAGGGGTGCTGACCGCCGGGGGCGGCCGGGCGGCGGCCCCGTGCCTCACCAGCCGGATGCAGGGCTGCCGCGACACCCTGGCCGACATGGGCGCCACCGCCTTCTACCGCGACCTGCACCCCGCCTCGCACTACTGGCCGCTCCAGTTGGTCGCCACGGGCATCCTGCTCGCCGTCGCCGGCCTGCTGACGTACGCGGCCTTCCGTGTGCTGCGCCGCACGACCGGGACAACACGCGGCTGACGCGTCCCCGTACCGGGGGGCGTGCCTGTGATGCACGCCCCCTCTTGTCGTGAACACCCCGCGGGCCACCGCCCGCTGCCCTGGACGTCATGTCGCCGTAACCACGGATTCAGACAGCCTTGCGACGCTCGGTGAATGCATCCCGCCGCGGCAGAGCCCTCACCCCGCCGGGTGAACGGGGGGTACGGGAGCGCCTCAGGGCCACCACCGCTCCCACCCGCGCTTTCCGACGAGCCCGTGACGCCCTTCGCGCGGAAGAATGGGGTCATGAGCCAGCCCAACACCCAGGCACAGGTCCAGCACTCGCAGCCCTCCGTGGGTTCCATCGCCGCGCACCGGCCGCACACCGTGGCCGGAACGGTGTCCGACCTGGAACCCGACATCGACGCCGACCTGGACGGCTACGAGGAGGCGCAGCCCGACGGCGCCGCCCCGCTGCCGCAGGGCCGTTTCCTCGACCGCGAGCGCAGCTGGCTGGCGTTCAACGAGCGGGTGCTCGAACTGGCCGAGGATCCCGAGACGCCGCTGCTGGAGCGGGCGAACTTCCTCGCGATCTTCGCCAGCAACCTGGACGAGTTCTTCATGGTCCGGGTGGCGGGACTCAAGCGGCGCATAGCCACCGGCGTGGCCACCCGCTCCGCGTCCGGCCTCCAGCCGCGCGAGGTGCTGGAGATGATCTGGGCCCGCTCCCGGGAGCTCATGGCGCGGCACGCCGCCTGCTACCACGAGGACGTCGCCCCCGCCCTCGCGGAGGAGGGCATCCACCTGGTCCGCTGGAACGAGCTCACGGAGAAGGAGCAGGCCCGCCTCTTCACCCTGTTCCGGCACCAGATCTTCCCGGTGCTGACTCCGCTCGCGGTGGACCCGGCGCACCCCTTCCCGTACATCTCGGGGCTGTCGCTCAACCTGGCCGTGGTGGTGCGCAACCCGGTGACCGGGCACAAGCACTTCGCCCGGGTGAAGGTGCCGCCGCTGCTGTCCCGCTTCCTGGAGTCCTCCCCCGGCCGCTACGTCCCGATCGAGGACGTCATCGCCGCGCACCTGGAGGAGCTGTTCCCGGGCATGGAGGTGCTGGAGCACCACGCCTTCCGGCTCACCCGCAACGAGGACCTGGAGGTCGAGGAGGACGACGCGGAGAACCTCCTCCAGGCCCTGGAGAAGGAGCTGATGCGGCGCCGCTTCGGGCCGCCCGTGCGCCTGGAGGTGGAGGAGTCCATCGATCGCGAGGTGCTGGACCTCCTCGTGCGCGAGCTGAAGATCTCCGAGGCCGAGGTGTACCCGCTGCCCGGCCCGCTCGACCTGACCGGTCTGTTCCGCATCCACAGCCTGGACCGGCCGGAGCTGAAGTACCCGAAGTTCGTCGCCGGCACCCACCGCGACCTGGCGGAGGTGGAGTCCGCCTCGGCGCCGGACATCTTCGCCGCGCTGCGCAACAAGGACGTGCTGCTGCACCACCCGTACGACTCCTTCTCCACCTCCGTGCAGGCCTTCCTGGAGCAGGCGGCGGCCGACCCGGACGTGCTGGCCATCAAGCAGACGCTGTACCGGACCTCCGGCGACTCACCGATAGTCGACGCGCTCATCGACGCCGCCGAGTCCGGCAAGCAGGTCCTCGTCCTGGTGGAGATCAAGGCCCGCTTCGACGAGCACGCCAACATCAAGTGGGCGCGCAAGCTGGAGGAGGCCGGCTGCCACGTCGTCTACGGCCTGGTCGGCCTGAAGACCCACTGCAAGCTGTCGCTGGTGGTCCGTCAGGAGGGCGAGACGCTCCGGCGGTACAGCCACGTCGGCACCGGCAACTACCACCCGAAGACGGCCCGGCTGTACGAGGACCTCGGGCTGCTCACCGCGGACCCACAGGTCGGCGCGGACCTGTCCGACCTGTTCAACCGCCTCTCCGGCTACTCCCGGCGCGAGACCTACCGGCGGCTCCTCGTCGCCCCCAAGTCCCTGCGGGACGGGCTGATCTCACGGATCGACAAGGAGGCGCAGCACCACCGCGCGGGGCGGCCCGCGTACGTACGCATCAAGGTGAACTCGATGGTCGACGAGGCCGTCATCGACGCCTGCTACCGGGCGTCGCAGGCGGGCGTGCCCGTCGACATCTGGGTGCGCGGCATCTGCGCGATCCGGCCCGGCGTGCCGGGGCTGTCGGAGAACGTGCGGGTACGGTCCATCCTCGGCCGCTTCCTCGAACACTCGCGGGTGTTCGCCTTCGGCAACGGCGGCGAGCCCGAGGTGTGGATCGGCAGCGCCGACATGATGCACCGCAACCTCGACCGGCGGATCGAGGCGCTGGTGCGGGTCACCGACCCGGCGCACCGGGCCGCCCTCAACCGGCTGCTGGAGACGGGGATGTCCGACACCACGGCGTCCTGGCACCTCGGCCCGGACGGCGAGTGGACCCGGCACTCCACGGACGCGGACGGCCAGCCCCTGCGGAACATCCAGGAGATGCTCATTGACGCCCGGAGGCGCCGGCGTGGCACAGCGGCACCCTGATCCCGCGGACGTCCTGGCCCGCCATCTGCGGGCCAGGGCCACCGAGTTCCTCCGCGCGCTGCGCCTGAACCGTGGCGCGGCGACGCCGGAGGACTCCGCGGAGGCGGCCCGCGCCCTGCGCCGCGCGGCCCGCCGCATCAGCGCGGCCCTCTACACCTTCCAGCCGGCCCTGGACCCCGCCTGGTCCCAGAGGCTGGGCCCGGAACTGGCCTGGGTCTCGGGCACCCTCTCCCAGGAAGACGCCTGCACAACCCGCCTGCTCCGCCTCCAGCAAGCCCTCCACCACCTCTCGGGCCACACGCCCCCTTCACCCCGGCGTCCCGCACGCCGGACACCCGCCTCCGACGGAGCTCCGGCCCTCACGGGCACCTCCGCAGGCGGGCACACGGGCGCGCCCGGGGCAGGCCCGCTCAGCGTGGCCCTGATACCCGGCGGGCCCGCGTCCGCGGCGGGCAAGCCTTTGAGCCCCGCCGGGTCCCTCGAGACGGGCCCGCCGGACGACACCACCGCCCCCCGCACCCCCGAAGGGCCCGCCCCCACGACGCACGACGACAACGAGCCTTCGCGCCCCCGGTCCCTCACAACAGGCCCGCCGGCCGACACCACCGCCCCCCGCACCCCCGAAGGGCCCGCCTCCGCCGCGGCACGCGACGGCGCAGCGGACGAGCCGCCCGCGCCGTCCGCCGAGGGATTCCGTGGGACGCCGGCCCCGGCACGCGGCCTCGGAGCACCCGTCACCGGCCCCGCGCGCACCGCGGCTCCAGCGGCAGACGGCCCGTCCTCGACCCGCGGCCTCGGTGTGCCGGCCACCCGGCCCGCACCGCGCGCCCCCGGTACACCCGCGCCGGCCGACGGCACCCCGCCGGACGTCCCCCGTCATGCCGACCCGGCGTCCGACGCGCAGTCCCCTGTTCGCGCCGTCCGCGCGACCGAAGCACTGCCCCGTGCGGCCCGCGCCGCGGCCGTGACCGCCACCGCCCAGGCCCCGGCCTCGGCCCCGGCCGACCGGCGTCCCGGGAGTGAGCCCGGTGCCGCCGGTGTCCGGCGCGCGGAGGGCGGCACGCGTGCCCCCGACCGTCCAGGGAGCGTTTCCGCGGCGGGCGGCCCGCGCCCGGGGAGCCGTGCCCGCACCGCCGAGCCACGCCGCGACAGCGCACCTCTCGCCATCGGCGCCGCCAAAGCCTCCGCCCTGCTCGAGCGGCAGCTCACCCTTGCCCGGACGCGGGCGCACTCCGCCGCGCTGCAGGCGCTCGGGTCCGCGCGGTTCCATGCCGTCGTCGATCAGGTGGCCGTGCTGGCCAGTGAGGTGCCGTTGGTGAGCCGGGCCGGGGATCCCGATCTGCGGCCGTTCGCCGAGGCCGCGCGGGAGCGGCTCGTGGACGCCGTCGCCGCGCTGCCGCTGGTCACGGCGGGGAGTCCGTACAACGCGGAGGCGCTGGTGCACGGTCTGTCGCCGGACCCCGCCCCGCACCCGCAGGACGCCCCCTGGCACCAGGTGCGGCTGCTGCTGCGCCTGCACCGGTACGCGCAGGAGGTGCTGGACCCCGCCGCGGGCGACGACCCCCGGCTGCGCGCCGCGGGCCAGGCGCTCGACCGGCATCGCGACGCCGCCGAGGCCGCGGCCGCCGCCGCGCAGGCCGCCCGCACGCCGAGGATCGCCCCGGCGACGGCGTACGCGCTGGGCGTGCTCCACGCCGGCCAGCGGCATGAGGTGGAGGCGGCGCGGTACGCGTTCCAGCGTGCCTGGCAGCAGCCGCCCGCCGGCACACCGTAGAACGACACGGGGAGGCCCCGGTGCGCACCATCCCACCGATCGAGGCAGCCGGCTGCGTCCTGTGGCGCCGCTCGCCCGTCACCGGCGAGCTGGAGCTGTGCCTGGTCCACCGGCCCAAGTACGACGACTGGTCCTGGCCGAAGGGCAAGCTGAGGCGCGGCGAGGACGCGCTCGCGGGCGCCCTGCGCGAGGTCGCCGAGGAGACCGGGTACACCGCCGTGCCGTCCGTCGAGCTGCCCAGCACCCGCTACCTCGCGCACGGCCGCCCCAAGCGGGTCCGCTACTGGGCGGCCGAGGCGGTCTCCGGCACGTTCACCCCGAACGAGGAGGTCGACCGCATCCTCTGGCTCCCCCCTGACGAGGCCCGCCGCCGCCTCACCTCGCCGATGGACGCGGGCCTGGTGGACGCCCTCCTCGCCACCCTCCGCCCGGCCCGCTGAAAGCGCCCGCGCCGCCACCTCACCGCACCGTCCTCAGGGGTTCACCCCTCGTTCATGTACGCCCTTCGGCCGCTTCACCTCTTCTGCCTAATTTCGGCCTTACGCGGTGCGGACCGCCCGTACAGGAACCCGTACAGGAACCCTTACAGGACGAGGCGCCCCGCCTCACCACACTTCGCACGCCGCCGAATTCAGGACGGCGGCCACTGGAAGGAACACAAGTGAAGCTTCAGCGCATGAACCGGCGGGCCCTCGCTCTCGGTGCTCTCGCCGTCACCGGCGCCCTGGCCCTCACGGCGTGCGGCTCCGACGACACCGGCAACGGCAACGGCGGCGACGCCTCCGCCACCGCGCAGGCCGGGAACATCGACTGCGGCGACGCCAAGGGCCAGCTCCAGGCGTCCGGCTCCTCCGCCCAGAAGAACGCCATCGACGCCTGGGTGAAGCAGTACACCGCGGCCTGCAAGGACGTGCAGATCAACTACAACCCGACCGGCTCGGGCGCGGGCATCACCGCGTTCACGCAGGGCCAGACGGCGTTCGCCGGCTCGGACTCCGCGCTCAAGCCCGACGAGGTCGAGGCGTCGAAGAAGGTGTGCACGGACGGCCAGGGCATCGACCTGCCCATGGTCGGCGGCCCGATCGCGGTCGGCTTCAACGTCCCCGGCGTGGACACCCTCGCCCTGGACGCCCCGACCCTCGCGAAGATCTTCGACAACAAGATCACCAAGTGGAACGACCCGGCGATCGCCAAGCTCAACCCCGACGCCGACCTCCCCGACCTGAAGATCCAGGCCTTCCACCGCTCCGACGAGTCCGGCACCACGGACAACTTCACCAAGTACCTGAAGGCCGCCGCGCCCAAGGACTGGACGTACGAGCCGGGCAAGTCCTGGGAGGCCGAGGGCGGCCAGTCCGCGCAGGGCTCCTCCGGCGTCGCCCAGCAGGTGAAGCAGACCTCCGGCGCCATCTCGTACTTCGAGCTGTCCTACGCCTCGGACGGCATCAAGACCGTCGACATCAAGACCGAGGCGACCCAGCCGGTGAAGGCGACCATCGAGAACGCCACCGCCGCCATCGGCGCCGCCAAGGTGGTCGGCACCGGCAAGGACCTCGCGCTGGAGCTGGACTACACCCCGTCCGCCGAGGGCGCGTACCCGATCGTCCTGGTGACGTACGAGATCGTCTGCGACAAGGGCAACAAGGCGGACACCCTGCCCGCCACCAAGTCCTTCCTGAACTACATGGCCTCCGAGGAGGGTCAGGGCCAGCTCGCCGAGGCGGGCTACGCCCCGATGCCGCAGGAGATCATCACCAAGGTCCGCGAGACGGTCTCGAGCCTCAGCTGACCCGAGTGTGCGGCCCGCGCCCGATCCGGGGCCGGGCCGCACCGTCCGGTGCACCGCCCACAGGAGCCCCCAGGGTTCCGGACGGCTCCGACCGAGCCGCCCGGCCGCCCGACGGCTCCGCAGACCGGAGAACCCGATGGACACCACCACGCAGAAACCCGCCGCACCGCCGGCGCCCGGCCCGGCCGCGCCCGTGGACAGCAGTGCCGCACGCGGCGTCACCCGCCCCGGCGACCGGATCTTCCTCGGGCTGTCCCGGGGGTCCGGCATCCTCGTCCTGGTGCTGATGGCCGCCATCGCGGCCTTCCTCACCTACCGCGCCTCGCTCGCGATATCCAAGGACGAGGCCAACTTCTTCACCACCTTCGAGTGGAACCCCAGCGGCCTCCCGCCGGAGTTCGGCATCGCCGTCCTGGCCTTCGGCACCGTCGTGTCGTCGGTCATCGCGATGGTCATCGCCGTGCCGGTCGCCGTCGCGATCGCCCTGTTCATCACGCACTACGCCCCGCGCCGCCTCGGCGGCCCCATCGGCTACGTGATCGACCTGCTCGCCGCCGTCCCGTCCATCGTCTACGGCCTGTGGGGCGCGCTCGTCCTGGTGCCGCACCTGGACGGCCTGTACGGCTGGCTCGACGACTACCTGGGCTGGACCGGGATCCTGGAGTGGAACGACGGCGCCCCGCGCTCGCTGTTCACCGTCGGCATCCTGCTGGCGGTGATGATCCTGCCGATCATCACCAACGTCAGCCGTGAGGTGTTCCGCCAGGTCCCGCGGATGCACGAGGAGGCCGCCCTGGCCCTCGGAGCCACCCGCTGGGAGGTCATCCGCATGTCGGTGCTGCCGTTCGGCCGCTCCGGCGTGATCTCCGCGTCGATGCTGGGCCTCGGCCGCGCCCTCGGCGAGACGATGGCCGTCGCCATGGTGCTCTCCCCGAGCTTCACGATCAGCGCCAGCCTGCTCGACCCGGGCGGCGGCACCTTCGCCCAGAACATCGCCAGCAAGTTCAACGAGGCCACCGAGATGGGCCGGGACGCGCTGATCGCCTCCGGTCTCGTGCTGTTCGTCATCACGCTGCTGGTCAACGGCGCGGCCCGGCTGATCATCGCCCGCCGCAAGGAGTACTCGGGGGCCAACGCATGACCCACGCACTGCACGACACCCGCCCGTCCGGCTCGCTGCGCGGGGCGACCCTGCCGAAGTGGTTCCCCTGGGCCGTCGCCGGCGCCTCCGCCGCGCTCGGGTACGGGATCAGCGCCGCGGCCGGGCTGGAGAGCGACATCCAGTGGGCGCTGATCGCGGCGCTGCTGTTCGTCGGCGGCTCGTTCGCCGTGTCCGCCAAGGTCGAGGGGCGCCGCCAGGCCCGGGACCGCACCGCGACCAGCCTGGTGTGGGTGGCGTTCCTGCTGGCGGTGATCCCGCTCGCGTCGCTGACCTGGGAGACGGTCAAGCGGGGCATCGAGGTCCTCGACGGCTACTTCCTCACGCACTCCATGGGCGTGGTCGCCGACACCGAGCCGGGCGGCGGCATCTACCACGCCCTGCTGGGCACGCTGGAGCAGGTCGGCCTGGCCACCGCGATCTCCGTGCCGGTCGGCGTGCTCACCGCGATCTACCTGGTGGAGTACGGCCGGGGCCGGCTGGCGAAGGCCGTCACCTTCTTCGTCGACGTGATGACGGGCATCCCGTCCATCGTCGCGGGCCTGTTCGTCCTCAGCCTGTGGATCCTGATCCTCGGCATGGGCTACTCCGGCTTCGCCGGCTCCATGGCGCTGTCCATCCTGATGATCCCGGTGGTGGTGCGCTCCACGGAGGAGATGCTCAAGCTCGTCCCGAACGAGCTGCGCGAGGCGTCCCTCGCCCTCGGTGTCCCCAAGTGGCGCACCATCCTCAAGGTGGTCCTGCCGACGTCCGTCGGCGGCATCACCACGGGCGTGATGCTCGCGATCGCCCGCATCACCGGCGAGACGGCCCCCGTGCTGCTCCTGGTGTGGGGCACGAACTTCATCAACGCCAACCCGTTCCAGGACCCGCAGGCCTCCCTGCCGATGTACATCTACCTGCAGTACACCAACGGCTCCGAGGCGGCGTACGACCGTGCCTGGGCGGCGGCCCTGACGCTCATCGCGTTCATCATGATCCTCAACCTGGCGGCCCGCGGCATCGCCCGCTGGAAGGCCCCGAAGACCGGTCGCTGACCGGCTCACCCGCACAGTCGGCGACCCGAAAGAAGCAGTGATACCCATGGCCAAGCGCATCGACGTCAGCGGCCTCAACGCCTACTACGGATCCTTCCTGGCCATCGAGGACATCTCGATGACCATCGAGCCCCGCTCCGTGACGGCCTTCATCGGCCCCTCCGGCTGCGGCAAGTCGACCTTCCTGCGCACCCTCAACCGCATGCACGAGGTGACCCCGGGCGGCAGGGTCGACGGCAAGGTCATGCTCGACGACGAGAACCTCTACGGCGCGGGCATCGACCCCGTGGCCGTGCGGCGCGAGGTCGGCATGGTCTTCCAGCGCCCGAACCCCTTCCCCACCATGTCGGTCTACGACAACGTGGCGGCGGGCCTGCGTCTGAACGGCAAGTACAAGAAGTCCCAGCTGGACGACGTCGTCGAGAAGTCCCTGCGGGGCGCCAACCTGTGGAACGAGGTCAAGGACCGGCTCAACAAGCCCGGCTCGGGCCTCTCCGGCGGCCAGCAGCAGCGCCTGTGCATCGCGCGGGCCATCGCGGTCGAGCCGAACGTGCTGCTGATGGACGAGCCGTGCTCCGCCCTGGACCCGATCTCCACCCTCGCCATCGAGGACCTGATCGGCGAGCTGAAGGAACGCTTCACGATCGTCATCGTGACGCACAACATGCAGCAGGCGGCACGCGTCTCGGACCGCACGGCCTTCTTCAACCTGGCGGCGGTCGGCAAGCCCGGCAAGCTGATCGAGATCGACGAGACGGAGCGGATCTTCTCCAACCCGTCGGTCCAGGCCACCGAGGACTACATCTCCGGCCGCTTCGGCTGATCCGGCTCCTCGCGACGCTGCATGGCGGTGCCGCCGCGAGGCACGAAGGGCCCGCCCCCACTCAACGGGGGCGGGCCCTTCCACGCGTACGTGCCGGCGCGCCGGCTACAGCGCGATCAGATGCACCAGACCGAAGCAGGCCGCGGCCACCAGGGCGGCGGCCGGCATGGTGATGAACCAGCCGAGGACGATGTTCTTGGCGACGCCCCAGCGGACCGCGTTGACCCGCTTGGTGGCGCCCACGCCCATGATCGCGGAGGTGATCACATGGGTGGTGGAGATCGGCGCGTGGAAGATGAACGCGGAGCCGAACATGATCGACGCGCCGGTGGTCTCGGCGGCGAAGCCCTGCGGCGGGTCCAGCTCGATGATCTTCCGGCCGAGGGTGCGCATGATGCGCCAGCCGCCCGCGTAGGTGCCGAGCGACAGCATCAGCGCACAGGCGATCTTCACCCACACCGGGATCGGGTCGCCGTAGTCCTCGACGTCGGCGATGACCAGGGCCATCACCACGATGCCCATGGTCTTCTGGGCGTCCTGGAGACCGTGACCGAGGGCCATGCCGGCCGCGGACACCGTCTGAGCGATGCGGAAGCCGCGCTTCGCCTTGTGCGGGTTGGCCCGCCGGAACATCCACAGGATCGCCGTCATCACCAGGTAACCGGCGATCAGACCGACCACCGGCGACACGAACATCGGGATGACGATCTTGTCGACGACGCCGTGCCAGTACACCGTCGTCCCGCCGGCCAGCGCGGCGCCGACCATGCCGCCGAACAGGGCATGGGACGACGACGAGGGCAGACCGAAGTACCAGGTGATCAGGTTCCAGACGATGGCGCCGATCAGGGCCGCGAAGAGGATCCCCATCCCCGTCGACCCCTCGGGCGTCTCGATCAGCCCCTCACTGACGGTCTTGGCGACCCCGGACCCCAGGAAGGCGCCGGCCAGGTTCATCACGGCCGCCATGGCGAGCGCGGCGCGGGGCGTCAGCGCACGGGTGGAGACGGACGTGGCGATGGCGTTGGCCGAGTCGTGGAACCCGTTGGTGTAGGTGAAGAAGAGCGCGACCCCGATGGTCAGGATCAGAGCGAAGGTGTCCATGAAGGGCTCAGGACTCCTTGACCGCGATGGTCTCCACCGTGTTCGCGACGTGCTCGAAAGCGTCCGCCGCCTCCTCCAGCACGTCCACGATCTGCTTGAGCTTCAGCACCTCGATCGCGTCGTACTTGCCGTTGAAGAGGTGGGCGAGCAGCTTGCGGTGGATCTGGTCGGCCTGGTTCTCCAGCCGGTTGACCTCGATCCAGTACTCGGTGAGGTTCTCCATGGTCCGCAGGTGCGGCATGGCCTCGGCGGTGAGCTCCGCGGCCCGCGCCAGGACCTCGATCTGCTGCTCGACGCCCTTGGGCAGTTCCTCGACGTTGTAGAGGACGACCAGGTCGACGGCCTCCTCCATGAAGTCCATGATGTCGTCGAGGGAGGACGCCAGGTTGTAGATGTCCTCGCGGTCGAACGGCGTGATGAACGAGGAGTTCAGCTGGTGGAAGATCGCGTGCGTGGCGTCGTCACCTGCGTGTTCCGCGGCCCGCATACGCTCTGCGATCTCGGCCCGGGCGGAGGTGTCCGCCCCGAGCAGTTCCATCAGGAGCTTGGAGCCCGTGACGATGTTGTCCGCGGACGCGGCGAACATGTCGTAGAAGCTCGTCTCCCTGGGGGTCAGACGAAAGCGCACGTGGGGTCCTCGGTATGCGTCGGTTTCGGTCAGGCTGATGCTAGGCGCATCATCCGGCCACCAATAACGGCCGCCCCCCAGTGTCGCCCATCGGGCAGAGTGATGAGTACGGGGGCGGCAGGTACGGTCCGGCGGATCCCGTGACCGGCGCGGACCGGCCGTCCGCGGACCGGCGAAGTTCGGTAACATATACCCACCAGGGGTATATAGCGCCCATCAGGACACCAGGAGGACGCGATGACCACCACCGGAACCGGCGCGCACGCGCCCTCCTCGCCGGACGCGGACGGCGCCGTGGACACCGCGCCCGCCGCGGGCACCCCGGAGACGGCGGATGTGACGGACGTAACGGACATCGTGACCGATCACGACCGCGGGATACACGGGTACCACCACCAGAAGCAGGAGCACCTCAAGCGGCTGCGCCGTATCGAGGGCCAGATCCGCGGACTGCAGCGGATGGTCGATGAGGACGTCTACTGCATCGACATACTCACCCAGGTGTCCGCCTCCACGAAGGCGCTGCAGTCGTTCGCGCTGCAGCTGCTGGAGGAGCACCTGCGCCACTGCGTCGCGGACGCGGCCGTCAAGGGCGGCGACGAGATCGACGCGAAGGTCAAGGAGGCCACGCAGGCCATCGCCCGCATGCTGCGGACCTGACCGGCCGGATCCGGTCCGTTCCGCGGGAGCCGGGGCCTCAGGTCCCGGCGGTGTCCGTGCGCGCCTCGGCCACCCGCAGCACCTCGTCGATGCTCTCCAGACTCAGCCGGTCCTCCGCGTTGGACGCGGCGATGATCAGCTCGCCGCACAGTTCGATCTCGGCGAGCGCCACGTGATCCTGGACCGGAACCGTCCCCCTCCCGAGCGGAGCCACGCGCCTCACCTCACTCTGTCGTCACCGACTTCCTAGAGTAGGGAGCGCCCTACGGGCCGCGCATGGCACGGAAGGGCTAGTTCGGCCCGGCCACCACGGACCCCGTCCCCGGCCGTCGGGCGCCGTTCACTCCAGGGCGATCCGCCCGGCGTAGATGTCCTCGTCCGCCGGAAGCCGCACGTCGGCGGGGGCGCCGAAGTCGTACAGCAGGGTCGTGGAGGCGACCGCGACGGGCTCCTGCCGCTCGCCGTTCACGAAGCTGAACCGGTGCCGGATCTTGCGGATCCGCCCGTCGTCGTCGAGGTACACGTCGAACGGCACCCGCGCCGTGGCGAACCCTTCCGCCGCCGCGCCCAGCGGACCACGGTTGCCCTCCGACGCTGCCTGCGAGGCCGCGTCCAGGTCGGCGGTGCCCCGGTAGTGCCGCACCCGCGCCCCCGCCACCTCGGTCCGCCCGACGAACTCCGCCGAGCGCGTCCCGCGCAGCACCTCCGCCGCGGCGAACGGATCGGTCGCCCCGCCGGTGACCAGGTTCCCGTCGGACAGCGTCGCGGTGTCCACCCGTACCCACTTGTCGGCCGGCACCCCGGCGCCCCGGTTCTTCATGTACAGCGCGCCGGGGGCGAGCAGTTCGGTGATCGGCCGGCGGTCGGCGGCGCCCGCGGGGTCCTGCGGCAGCCGCACCTTCAGCCGCCCGAGCCGCCTGCGGTAGTCGTAGACCCCCTCGCCCCGGATGGTGACCCGGGTGCCTCCGGTGGCCATCTCCAGCGAGGTGCGCGCCTGGGAGGTGCCGGCCTCCACCAGCGCGTCGGCGGCCGTGCGCAGCACCTGGACCGGATCTCCGGCGGGCGGCCCCTGCGCGACGGCGTCACCGCCCGCGCACCCGGCAGCACCGAGGCCGAGCCCGAGACAGCAGACGACCCCGGCCACGGCCGTCGTGCCGTGCGTCCGCCTGTGCTGTCTCGATCGCGTCATCCCCGTCTACCCCCGCTCCGTCCGACACGGGCCGCTGTCAGTGCCCTTAACGACGGGTCAGGGGCCCCGTCACGCGGCCCGGCGGGCGTTACCGTGGGCGGCGTGCCGCACCAGGACGACGCGCCGGAGCCCCGGCCCCATGTCACGACCACCACCGAGCAGGGTCCCTTCTGCACGGCCCGCTGCACCTGCGGATGGCGCGGCCCGGCCCGCAGAGCCAGGAGCCTGGCCCGCAGGGACGCCGAAAACCACACGGGGGAGTGACGCGGCCCCGGCGGGGTGCCCAGAATGGCCCGGCGCCCGGTCCTGAGACCTCGTGCGGTCCGCCGCTCCCGGGTGCCGTGACAGGCCGTCCCCCCACCCGACGTCCGGAAGGCCGCCCGTGAACCGCCGCACCTTCGTCGCCGGCGCCGCCGCCGCGCTCACCGCCTCCGCGTGCACGTCCTCGGCACCCCGGCCGGCACCCCCCACCTCACGCGTCCCGTCGCCCCGCGCCCCCTCCCGCACCCCGCGCCCCGCGACGCCCGCCGACTGGACCGCCCTGGCCGGGCACCTCGACGGCCGCCTGGTGCGCCCCGGCGACGCCGACTGGACCACCGCGCACCGCCTCTACAACACGCGCTTCGACAGCCTCCGCCCCGCCGCCGTCGCCTATGTCCGGCACGCCGACGACATCCGCACCGCCCTCACCCACGCCCGCGAGCACGCCGTCCCGCTCGCCGTGCGGGGCGGCGGCCACTCGTACGCGGGCTGGTCCTCCGGCGACGGACGGCTGATCGTCGACGTGTCCGACCTGGCCCACATCCGCGTGGAGGGCGACACGGCCGTGGTGGGCGCCGGCGCCAAGCTGATCGACGTCTACCGCACGCTCGCCGCCCGCGGGCTCACCGTCCCCGGCGGTTCCTGCCCCACCGTCGGCATCTCCGGCCTCACCCTCGGCGGCGGCCACGGCGTCACCTCCCGCGCCTACGGCCTGACCTGCGACAGCCTCACCGAGGCCACCCTGGTCACCGCCGACGGCCGACAGCTCACCGCCTCCGACTCCGAGCACCCGGCCCTGTTCTGGGCGCTGCGCGGCGCGGGCAACGCCCAGTTCGGCGTCGTCACCGAGTTCCGCTTCCGCACCCACCCCGCCCCGCAGAGCGTCACCGGTTATCTGACCTGGCCGTGGGAGCGGGCGGCCGCCGTGGTCGCGGCCTGGCAGGAGTGGGGCCCCGACCAGCCCGACGAGATCTGGTCCGCCCTCCACCTGGAGAACACCGGCGCAGAACCCTCCGTCTCCGTCACCGTCTTCTCCCTCGGCGCCTACGGCGAGCTGCAGAACGCCGTCGACCGGCTCGCCGACCGCATCGGCGCCTCCGCGAGCAGCGTCCTGCTGCGCCGCCGCTCGTACCAGGAGTCGATGGAGCTGTACGCGGGCTGCACCTCGTTCACGGACGAGCAGTGCCGGCTCCCCGGCGGGACGCCCGGCCTCAGCCCCGGGGGCGCCCTGGCCCGCGAGACGTACGCGGCTCGCTCCGACTTCTACGACCGTCCCCTCGACGACGCCGGCATCACCACCCTGCTCGACCGCATCCGGGCGGCCGGCGGCGGCTCGGCGAGCATCGCGCTCACCGCGCTCGGCGGCGCCGTCAACCGGGTCGCGCCCACCGCGACGGCGTTCGTGCACCGCCGCTCCCGCGTGCTGGCCCAGTACCTCGCCTCCTGGAACCCCGGGAGCTCGGACGGCGCCCCGATCCGATCCTGGCTGACGGCCACTCACCAGGCGCTGCGTCCGCACGCGTCCGGGGCCGCCTACCAGAACTACACGGACCCCGACCTGACCGACTGGCGCCGCGCCTACTACGGCGACGCCGCCCCGCGCCTGTCCCGCCTGAAGCGGCGTTACGACCCGGACCGCGTCTTCACCACCCCGCAGGCGCTCTGAGCCCCGCGGACAGACGAAGGGCCCGTGACCACCCGCCCCTCAAGGGGACGGAGATCACGGGCCCTCGCCGTACGTGTGTTGTCGTCAGGCCGCCAGGTCCCGCTCCTCGGGACCGGCGCCGGCGGCACTGCCCCGGCTGCGCTCGGCGACCCGCCGGCGCTGGCCCTGCGGCCGGGCGGACACCAGCCAGCCGGCCTTCGGCGACCGCTCCACCGCCCGCATCAGCGGCGTCAGCAGCGCCATCGCGAGCGGCGACAGCAGCAGCGCGACCGCGGTGCCGAGCGCCAGGCCGCCCACCACGTCGGTCGGGTAGTGCACGCCCATGTAGACGCGGATGAAACCGCCGAGCAGGCCCAGCACCAGGGCCACCAGGCCGAAGCGCCGGTTGGCCAGGAACAGACCCACCGCCAGCGCCATGCAGAGCGTCGCGTGGTCGCTCACGAAGGAGAAGTCGTCCTTGCCGTCGACGAGCACCTCGAGCCCCTCGTGGTCGTTGAACGGCCGTGGCCGCTCGACGAATCCACGGATCGGCACGTTCACCAGGACGGCGACGCCCGCCGCGAGCGGGGCCCACACCAGGGCCGCCACCGATGACGCCGCGTCAGGTCCGCCCTGCCTGCGCACACCCCACCAGCACCACAGCACCATCGCGAGCAGGCCGAAGAGCACGCCGTACTCTCCGACGAACTCCATGACGTGGTCGAACCACGGTGGGGCGGCCTTGGCGAGGCCGTTGATGTCGTAGAGCAGGTCGACGTCGGGGTTCGACCCGGAATCGGCGAGTCCAGCCATGGTGCTGCGGCCCCTTCGTCAAGTCGTCCGGCGCGCGGACGCGCGCCGTTCTGCCACCCCCGTGGTCTGTAGATCCGCTCGTCCGCTCGGCTACGAGAACAGGAACGCACGGCCCCCGCCGATCCGTTCCGCACTCCACCGAAAGATCACGCAGACGTTATCGAAGAGAGATGCGTTGTCGCAGCTCAGGGGGGTGTCTGTCGCTCCGCTCACACCGTCGTGGGGAGCGCTTTCGCGCCATCTTCCGTGACCCGGGTGGCACCAAAGTAGTCAGGAGTGTCGATCGGGTCGAATCGGATCACCGCGCCGGGACGCGGCGCGTCGATCATGTACCCGCCGCCGACATAAATACCCACATGCCGGATGGCCCGCGAATTGGTCAGGTCGTCCGAGAAGAACACCAGATCGCCCGGCAGCAGCTCGTCCCGGTCCGGATGCGGCCCCGCGTTGTACTGGTCGTTCGCCACACGCGGCAGCGTGATCCCCACACTCTCGTACGCGGCCTTGGTCAGACCCGAGCAGTCGAAGCGTCCGCCCTGGTCAGCGGTGCCGTTGCCGCCCCAGAGATAAGGAGTGCCGAGCTTCTTCTGCGCGAACGCGATCGCCCCGGCCGCCTGCCGCGACGGGTCCACCCGCCCCACGGGAGCCGCGAAGCTCTTCTCCAGCTCGCGGATGCGCTTCACATAGTTCTGCGTCTCCTTGTACGGCGGGACACCCCCGTACTTGATGACCGCGTACGCCCCCGCGTTGTACGAGGCGAGCATGTTTTCGGTCAGATTCCCGCCGACGTCCTTCACGTACGACGCGAGCGTGCAGTCGTAGGTCGCCGCGGACGGGATCGCGTCCGCCGGGTCCCACACGTCACGGTCGCCGTCCCCGTCGCCGTCGATGCCGTGGACGGCCCAGGTGCCGGGGATGAACTGCGCGATGCCCTGCGCGGTGGCGTGGCTCTGCGCCTTCGGGTTGAACCCGCTCTCCTGGTAGAGCTGCGCGGCGAGCAGCGCCGGGTTGATGGCGGGGCAGAGGTTGCCCCAGCGGGAGACGAGCTGCTGATAGGCCGCCGGCACACTGCCCTTGGCCAAGGACTTGGCGGCGCCGCCGCCCACCCCGTTCACCAGGTTCCCTGCGACGACGTACACCCCGACGACGAGCAGCATCACGAAGGCGAGCGCGGATCCGACGGCAAGGGTCGCACCGATCCACACCTTACGCACCGTCAACCACCCCTCACCGTCCGGCAGTCCGCCGCCGCCCGACAGTGTAGAGGCGCGACGGCCGAACGGGAGTGATCAGATACGACGACATGCACGGTCCGCGCCACCGGGAACGAGCCCCGCTTCATTGCCCGGCGTTACGCAGCGTGATACACAGAGTGACGATACGACTCTTCACCCTTCGGAGCGCGCCCCTCCCGGAGTCCGGCGCGCGCCGGTGGCAAGCTATTCCCACGAAACCCGCCAACTGATGACGCCAAGTCGACATACGACGGCGTCATCGTCGGCGACAATGAGGCCTGACCTCTGCACCCCCGCAGAGGATGCGGAACTACCCATACAGGGGCGGTGACTTACATGCTCTTTGCGGCCGACGAGGGAGACATCAACACCATCATCGGCGGGATCGCTCCGGACTGGGGCCCCTTCGGCAGCCTGGGCAACGAGGCCAAGGTGATGATCGAAGTGGTCATGGCCGTCGCCATCCTCATCTGCCTCGGCATCGCCATCTGGGGGGCGGCCAAACAGCGCATCGGCGCCACCGCGTTGAGGGACACGTTCAGCGCCGAACAGGGCAAGGGCCTCATCATCGCGGGGCTCACGGGCGTCTTCATCATCGGTTCGCTCGGCACCCTGTTCACCATCGTGTACGGCATGGCCGTCTGATCCCGCACCATCGGTCCCGACCGGGCACGCCCGGCCCCCTCCATCCCACCCGCCCGTCGTGCCCACCGGCTGAGGTTGCGTTTCCCTGATGTCCAGTCACCACACCACGCCCGAGCGGCGGCCGGTACGGCTACCGTCGTACGTGGAGTACACGGAGTACGAGGTGTTCCCGCACGACGCTGAGGGGGCGTACGCGGCATGAGTCTCGGAGACGACACGGGCCGGACCCGCACCCGCCTGCCCGAGGCGAGCGGCGACCCGTACGGCGGCGCGCGCAGAAACGGCCGGTCGTCGTCGCGCAGCCTGGTCACCGTCGTGGGCGTGGTGGTCCTCCTCATCGCTGCGATCGCCTTCGCGAACCGTGGAGGCGGGGATTCCGACGCGGAGGAGGGCGGCGACGCGCCCAAGGCGGCGGCGACGGCCCCGACGGGCGAGAAGCCGGTCGCGGCGGGCGCGTCCGGCATCCCGGCGGGCTTCGCCCACGACCGGCAGGGGGCGGAGAGTGCGGCGGCGAACTACGCGGTGGCCCTCGTTTCCGCCGACATCCTCAAGCCGGACCGGCGCGCCGAAATCGTCCGCCAGGTCTTCGTGGCCGACAAGCAGGCGTCCCTCGAGGACCGGTTCGACAAGGCCTACTCCAAGGAGTTCCTGAGCAGCATCGGCCTGGACGAGAACGGCAACGCCGCTCCGGGCGAGACCTACGTGTCCCGCACCATGCCGATCGGCACCAAGGTCACCGGCTACTCGGACACGGAGGCCGGCGTCGACGTCTGGTGCTCCGGTGTGTTCGGCACGGCAGGCGAGAAGACGACCAACCCGGTCACCAGCGACTGGTTCACCATGACGCTGCAGCTGCGCTGGGCCGACGGCGACTGGAAGGTCGACAGTTTCGCGCAAAAGGACGGCCCCGCGCCCGTCCCCGGGGACGACAAGGCGTCCACCGCCGAGGAGATGGCCAAGGCCGTCCAGGAGTACGGAGGCTTCACCTATGCCCGGTAGCCCGCGCCGCGTACTCAAGCTGGCCACGGCCGTCACAGCCGCGCAGGCCGCGCTGCTCATGGCGGCCACCCGCGCCACGGCGGCACCCACACCCTCCCCGACCCCGTCGGACGACAACTGCGACCTGATCGTCGGCCCCGCCAAGGACTACTGCGAACGAGGCGAAGGCGGCTCCGGTGGAGGCGGCGGTGGAGGGCGCTCCACCTTCAACGACCCCACCTCCGCCCTCGACCCCCTCGCCTCCCTCGCCCGCGGCTGCGCCGACGCCGCGTCCTGGACGGTCAAGCAGCTCAGCGCCGCCGTCGAGGACACCGCGAAGGTGGACTTCACCAACGACACCTTCCTCCAGCAGTACGCCGTCGTCTTCGCCGCGTCGACGATCCTCACCCTGCTCCTCTGGCTGCTCGCGGTCGCCAAGCGGGCGGTCCGCGGCGTGCCGCTCGCCACCGCCCTCTCCGAGGCGATCGGCTTCCTCTGGCTGACCGTCCTCGCCTCCGCCTTCACCCCGCTGATCCTCTACACCGTCGTCTCCGCGACCGACGGCGTCACCGACGTGCTGGCGAAGGCCACCGGCGACCAGACGGACACGTTCTTCGGGACGTTCTCCGCCGCCCTGGAGAAGGGCAACGACATCGGCGGCGGCCCGATCATGCTGATCGTCGTCTCCCTCGTCTCCATCCTCGCCGCCGGCGTCCTCTGGCTGGAGCTGGTGATCCGCGCCGCCCTGCTCTACGTCGGCGCCCTCCTCGGCACCGTCGTCTACGCGGGCCTCGTCGACAAGAACCTGTGGGGCCACGTCCGCCGCTGGGCGGGCATCATGATCGCCGTGATCATGGTGAAGCCGGTCATCGTGATCGTGCTCGGGCTGGCCGGCGCGCTCTCCGCCGACGACGGCCCGGACGCCTTCTCCGCCGTGGTCTCGGGCCTCGCGATCATCCTGCTGGCCATCTTCGCCTCGGCGATGATCTACCGCTTCGTCCCCGGCTTCGGCGACGAGATCGCCGGCTCCCGCAACAACCGCATCATGCAGGGCGCCGAGGGCAAGGCCGCCGCCGTGATCAGCTCCCCGGCCACCCTGGTCGCCCAGGGCATCAAGACCCACAGCACCCGCGCCGACAACCACGGCGGCGGAGGCCAGTCCTCCGCGCCCCGCCCGTCCAACCCCGCCTCCGGGGGAGTCGCCGCGCACAGCTCCCGCCCCTCGGGGAGCGGCGGATCCGCCGCAGCGCCCCCGCCCCGGACGGGCAGCCCGGTGAACACCCCGCACGCCGGCACCCGCAACAGCAGCAACAACCGCACGGGAGGTGAAGGGCGTTGACGACCGAGTCCCATCTGTCCCCCACGGTCACGCCCCGCCGTACGTATCTGATCGGCCGCGCCCGGCCGAACGCGATCGTCGGCCGCAATCGCGAGACCGGTGAGATCGCGCTCATCGTCATCGGCGCGTTCCTCGGCATGATGTGCGGGCTCCTCGTCCCCGTCCTGTCCGTGCGGATCGTGCTGCTGGCAGGCCTGCCGATGCTCGCGCTCGCCGCCGTGTACGTGCCGTACAAGCACCGCACGTTCTACAAGTGGTTCGAGATCAACCGCAGTTACAAGCGCACCCTGCGCCGCGGCGCCACCTACCGCTCCGGCGTCATCGAGGCCGGCACCCGGCTCGACGGCCGCGAGATCGAGGTCGGCCCGCCGCCCGGCATCGGCAGGATCACCTGGCTGTCCGCGCCGTTCGGCCCGGACGAGATCGCCGTGCTGCTGCACGCGGACCGCAAGACCGTCACCGCCGCCATCGAGATCGAGGGCCCCGGCGTCGGCCTGCGCGACTCCGAGGACCAGGAGGCCCTCGTCGACCGCTTCGGCACGCTGCTCAAGCACGTGGCCAACGGCGACGGCTTCGTCACCCGCATCCAGATGCTCGCCCGCACCCTCCCCGCCGACCCGGACGCGCACGCCAAGGACGTCGCCGTCCGCGGCGACGACAAGGCGCCCGCCTGGCTCCAGCAGTCGTACGACCAACTCCAGTCGATGGTGTCGACCAGCAGCGAGCAGCACCGCGCGTACCTCGTCGCCTGCATGCACTACAACCGCGAACTCGCCGCCGAGGCCACCACGATGGCCCGCGCCATGCGCAGCCAGGGCGGCGGACGCGTCGACCGGGACGCGGGCCTCGCCGTCGTCATGGCCCGTGAGCTGACCGACATCTGCTCCCGGCTCCAGGAGGCCGACATCCGCGTACGCCAGCCGCTCGGCCAGAGCAGGCTGTCCTCGCTGATCCACTCCATGTACGACCCGGACCACCCGATCGACCACATCCAGGCGATGTCCCAGCGCAACGCCTGGCCGGCCGAGCTGGACGCCACGGAGCCCACGTACCTCCAGGCCAAGACCCGCGAGTCCGCCACCCGCGCCCCCTGGTGCCACGCCACGGCCTGGGTGAAGGAGTGGCCGATGACCCCGGTCGGCGTGAACTTCCTCGCACCGCTCCTCGTCCACACCCCGGACGTCATCCGCACGGTCGCCGTCACGATGGACCTCGAACCCACCGAGGTCGCCATCGAGCGCATGCTCACCGAGAAGACCAACGACGAGGCGGAGGCGTCCCGCGCCGCCAAGATGAACCGCACCGTCGACCCCCGCGACGTCGCCGCGCACAGCAGGCTCGACCAGCGCGGCGAGGACCTCGCCAGCGGCGCCGCGGGCGTCAACCTGGTCGGCTACATCACCGTCTCCTCCCGCACACCCGAGGCCCTGGCCCGCGACAAGCGGACGATACGGGCCTCGGCCGGAAAGTCGTACCTGAAGCTGGAGTGGTGCGACCGCGAGCACCACCGCGCGTTCGTGAACACTCTCCCGTTCGCCACCGGCATTCGTAGGTAGGGGCTGAGCTGAAGATGCGGGATCCGCTGTCCGTCGTCACCGACGCCTTCACGTCCTTCCTGTTCGGGAAGGTCGAGACGACCCGGCTGCCGGTGCGCACGTCCACGGGCCAGGCGCAGGCGGTGTACCTGCCGACCGCCGCGCCCGGCCTCGGCGACTCCGGCGTCATCATCGGCCGCGAGGTCTACTCCGGGAAGGGCTACATCTACGACCCCTTCCAGCTCTACGGCCAGCAGCTCCCGGCCCCCCACTGGCTGGTCCTCGGCGAGTCCGGGAACGGCAAGTCGGCACTGGAGAAGACGTACGTCCTGCGCCAGCTCCGCTTCCGCGACCGCCAGGTCGTCGTCCTGGACGCGCAGGGCGAGGATGGCGTCGGCGAGTGGAACCTCATCGCGCAGGAGCTGGGCATAACGCCCATCCGGCTGGACCCGATGGCCGCCCTGGACCACGGCATCCGGCTCAACCCGCTCGACCCGTCCATCACCACGACGGGCCAGCTGGCGCTGCTGCGCACCATCATCGAGGTCGCCATGGGCCACGGCCTGGACGAGCGCTCCGGCTTCGCCCTGAAGGTCGCGCACGCCTACGTCAACGAGACCATCGTCGAACGCCAGCCGGTGCTGTCCGACATCGTCGAGCAGCTCCGCCACCCGGAACCGGAGTCGGCGGAGGCGATGAACGTCGCCATAGACGACGTCCGGGCGTGGGGCCTGGACGTCGCGCTGGTCCTCGACCGCCTGGTCGACGGTGACCTGCGCGGCATGTTCGACGGCCCGACGACCGTCGGCATCGACCTGGACGCCCCGCTCATCGTCTTCGACCTGTCCCACATCGACCGCAACTCCATCGCCATGCCGATCCTCATGGCGATCGTCGGGGTGTGGCTGGAGCACACGTGGATCCGCCCCGACCGGAAGAAACGCATCTTCCTGGTCGAGGAGGCCTGGCACATCATCAACAGCCCGTTCGTGGCGCAGCTGTTCCAGCGGCTGTTGAAGTTCGGCCGGCGCCTCGGCCTGTCCTTCGTCGCGGTCGTCCACCATCTGTCCGACGTGGTGGACGGAGCGGCGGCGAGGGAGGCCGCGGCCATCCTGAAGATGGCCTCCACCCGCACCATCTACGCCCAGAAGGCGGACGAGGCACGGGCCACGGGCCGGGTGCTCGGCCTGCCCAGGTGGGCCGTGGAGATCATCCCGACGCTCACCCCGGGCATCGCGGTCTGGGACGTCAACGGCAACGTCCAGGTGGTCAAACACCTGGTCACCGAGACGGAACGCCCGCTGGTCTTCACCGACCGCGCGATGACCGAGTCGTCCGCCGACCTCGCCGACGACGCCCTGCGCGCCGCCGAACTGGAGGCCGAGGAGCGGGCGGCGGCCTTCGTGGAGCAGCACGTCGGGGACTCCGAGTCGACGGTGGCGTAGGAACGGCGCAGGAGGGGGACGCGTGAGACCGGACGAGCGGCGCGGGCACGACGGCGGCCAGAACGGCGGCATCCCGGACGGACTGCTGGTCGGGGTGCTCGCGTTCCTCCTCGGCATGACGGCGATGGTGTGGACGGCCACCGGCTTCGCGGGCCTCTTCGCCCACGGCCGCTGGCCGTCCGGCCTCACCTTCACCCGCACCCCGCTCGCCATGCGCCACCTGATCGCCGAACCGCACGACCTCCCCGGCGCCTGGCCCGACACCCCGCCCGCCGACCTCTCCGGCTACGGCCTCTTCTGGGGCCTGCTCATCGGCCAGCTGATGATCCTGGTGGTCCTCACCGTGTTCGTCCTGGGCACGGTGGCCCGCTGGAGGGCGGTACGGGCACGACGGCGGGAGGAGGCGGCGGTGCCGCGGGCGCCCGAGCCTCCGAAGGAGATGCCGGACCCGGAGCCGGTGCCTGTTCCGAAGCCGGCGCCTGAGCCTGCGCCTTTGACGGAGCCTGCCCCGACGCCGGTGCACGAGGTCCCCGCCCCCAGGCCCCCCGAGCCGGACCCTCAACCCCTCGCGGAGACGACCACCCCCGGCCTCCACTACGGCCCCCCGGCCACCCGCCACACCACCGCCGCGCAGGCCGTACGCGACGCCGAGGGCCCCGCGCTCGTCCTCACGTCCGACCCGGCCCTCTGGTACGAGACCAAGGACGCCCGCGCCAAGCTCGGCCCCACGCACGTCTACGACCCCACGCACCTGTGCGACACCCCGGCCCGTCTCCACTGGTCGCCCACCGCCGGCTGCGAGGACAAGGACACGGCGACCGCCCGCGCGGCGGCCCTCCTGGCCCCCGTCCGCCCCACCTCACGGCTCGACCAGCAGCTCGGCGACACCGCCGAACTCCTCCTCCGCAGCTATCTGCACGCGGCCGCCGTCGACGGCCGCACCGTCCGCCACGTCCACCGCTGGGCGCAGGGCCTCCAGGTCCAGGACGCGGTACGGGTCCTGCGCACGCATCCCAAGGCGGCGTCCGGCTCCGCGGGCGAGCTGGAGGCGGCGCTCACCGCGCACCCCGAACGCCGTGACATGGCGCAGCAGCTGACGGCGCGTGCGCTGGCGGCCCTCTCCACGGTCAACGTCCGCGAAGCCTGCAATCCGCACCGAAGTGATGCCCTCGCCTTGGATTCCTTCATCCACGAAGGGGGAACGCTTTACGTCGTGGGCGAATCCATCGAGGATCCGCGCACCGGTCCGGGCGCCATGCCTCTGCTCACGGCGCTCGTCTCGTACGTGGTCGAGCACGGCCGGCGCATGGCCGAACGGTCATCCTCCGGTCGGCTCGACCCACCACTCACGCTCGTCCTGGACGACGTGGCGGCCGTGGCCCCTCTCCCCCAGCTCCCTGAGCTGCTCACCGCGGGCCCCGAGCGCGGCATGCCCACGGTGGCCCTTCTGCGCTCCCGCGAACAGGCCCGCGCCCGCTGGCCGCACGCGGAACTACCCGTCTGACTCCGGCCGCTCCACGGCCAGTTCGAGCTCCCGCTCGCCCTTGTCGGGACCCAGCGTGGTGGTGACCCCGGTCTCGGTGAACCCGGCCTTGCGGTAGGCCCGCAGCGCCCGCGCGTTGTCCTCGTGCACCAGCAACCGCACCCGCTCGGCGCCCTGCGACCACGCCCACTCCAGTCCGGCGTCGAACAGCACCTCCGTGAGCCCGATCCCCCGGTGCCCCGGCTGCACGTACACCCCGACGAGATGCCCCTGGAGCCGCTCGACGGGCATCCCGGCCCAGTCCGTGGATCCGGGCTTCTCCATCAGCACGGTGACGGTCCCGACCCACTCCCCGTCGGGCCCCTCGGCGATGATCTGCTGCGCCCCGGACGCCCCTTCGGCGCTCCGCTCGGCCCGCTCCCGCCAGAAGGAGTCGGGCCGGCCGGCGGCAGCCTCGTAGGTCTCCATGAAGGCGATGGACGCCACGGGATCCCGCAGCGCCTCGAGCCGCAGGGCCTTGGCCCGGGGCCACTCGTCGACACGCAGGGACCGCACCTGGTAGTTCATGCGGTCACGGTAGTACCGGGGTACCACGGCCTCCTACGGAATAAGCCCGCCGTCCGACGCCCGCCGCCCCCGCGCCGACGAGCATCGACCCATGATTACCGCGCAGCACCTCACGAAACGCTACGGCGGCAGGAACGGGAAGACGGCCGTCGGCGATCTGTCCTTCACCGTCCGCCCCGGCACCGTGACCGGCTTCCTCGGCCCGAACGGCGCCGGCAAGTCCACCACCATGCGGATGATCCTCGGCCTGGACACCCCGACGTCGGGCAAAGTCACCGTCGGCGGCCGCGCCTACGCCGCCCACCCCGCGCCCCTCACGGAGGTCGGCGCCCTGCTGGAGGCCCGCTCCGTCCACCCGGGCCGCACCGCCCGCCACCACCTGCGCGGCCTGGCCCTCACCCACGGCCTCCCGAAAAGGCGCGTCGACGAGGTCCTGGACCTCACCGGCCTCACCGAGGTGGCCGACCGCAGGGTCAAGGGCTTCTCCCTCGGCATGGGCCAACGCCTCGGCATCGCGGCCGCACTGCTCGGCGACCCGGCCACCCTCGTCCTCGACGAACCGGTCAACGGCCTCGACCCCGAGGGCGTCCGGTGGATCCGCACCCTCCTCAAGTCCCTCGCCGCCGGGGGCCGCACGGTCCTGGTCTCCTCCCACCTGATGAGCGAGATGGCCCTGACCGCCGACCACCTGATCGTCATCGGCCGCGGCCGCCTCCTCGCGGACACCACGGTCACCGACTTCGTACGGGACTCGGGAGCATCGGCGGTCCGCGTGGTCACCCCCGCCCCGGACACCCTCACCGCCCTGCTCCGCGCCCCGGGCGTCGACGTCACGGACACCGCGGAGGCGCTGGAGATCCGCGGCACGACCGCCGAACACATCGGCCGCACCGCCGCCGCCCACGGCATCCCCCTCTTCGAACTCACCCCGTCCAAGGCCTCCCTGGAGGACGCCTTCATGACCCTCACCCACGACGCCGTCGAGTACTCCGGCCCTCAGGGAGCAGCCGCATGACTGCCACCTACCGGATCACCCCGGCCCGCGTCCTGCGCTCCGAGTGGCACAAGCTGACGACGCTCCGGTCCACCTGGATCGGCCTCGGCCTGACCGTCGTCCTCACCCTCGGCACCGGCCTGCTCATCGCCGCGAGCTACGAGGGCGGAGGAGGCGACGACGACATCGACACCGTCCTGATGATCCTGCTCGGCATGCAGTTCACCTACGTCGTGCTGGGCACCCTCGGCGTCCTGACCACGGCCGGCGAACACTCCACCGGCCAGATCCGGGCCACCATGACCGCCGTGCCCGACAGACTGCCGGTGCTCTGGTCCAAGGCGGCCGTGCTGGCCGGCGCCGGCTTCCTCACCGTGCTCACCGCCAACTTCCTCACCTTCCCGCTGGCGCAGACCTTCCTTGCCGACACCGCGCACGCCGCCTCCCTCACCGACCCCGGCGTGGCCCGCGCCCTCGTCACCAACGCCGCAGGCCTCGCTCTTCTCGGCGTCCTCGCCCTGGCGCTCGGCTCGATACTCCGCTCCGTCCCGGCAGGCATCGGCGCACTGATCGGCCTCACGATGATCCTGCCGGAACTCCTCCCCCTGATCCCCTACGACGTCGTCGACGACGCCGCCCGCCACTTCCCCTCCAAGGCCGTCGAGGCCCTCACCTACGCCGACCCCCGGCCCGGCATGCCCTCACCCGGTGCGGCCCTCCTCTCGATGACCCTGTGGACGGCGGGAAGCCTCGCCCTGGCGGCGCTCCTGCTCAGGCGCCGGGACGTATGACGGCCTTCCCCGCGGGCGGCGCGACCAGCACCATGGACCGCGTGCCGGAGGAACAGACAGCGGAGCCGATCACCCAGTACCTCCAGCGGACCGTGCAGCGGGTGCGCGCCGTCGACCGGCGCCGCCCGCTCCTCTGGGACCTGCACCTCACGGCTTTCTGGACGACGGCCGCTCTCATCGACCTCTACGGCGGCGGCTGGACCCGCGTCACCCGCAACCCCGGCGTCCCCGAGGGCCTGGTGCTCGCCTTGAGCCTCGCGCTGACCGTCCCTCTCCTCCAGCGCCGGTCCCACCCGCGCACGGTGCTGCTGGTGATGACGCCGGCCCTGCTGGTCAACGCCTGGACGGGCGCGATGCTCCAGGCCGCCCTCCTCCATCTGCTCGTCGTCTTCCACATCACCCTGCGCCGCCCGCTGCGCTCCCTGTGGTGGGTGGCGGCCGTGTCGACGGCCCCCGTCGTCCTGGCGGTCCTGCGCCACCCGAGGGGCCCCGCCGACGAGGACCTCGGACCGCACCTGATGTCCCTCCTCGTCGCGGTCGCCGTCGGCGTCACGGTCCGCACCCGCCGCGATCACACCGTGGCCCTGGAGGACCGCGCACGCCGCCTGGAGATCGAACGCGACCAGCAGGCCCGCCTCGCCGCGGCCGCCGAACGCACCCGTATAGCCCGCGAGATGCACGACATCATCGGCCACAACCTGTCCGTCATCACGGGCCTCGCCGACGGCGGCCGCTACGCCGCCGCCAAGTCTCCCGAGCGTGCGACCCAGGCCCTGGACGCCATCGCGGGCACCAGCAGACAGGCCCTCACCGAGCTGCGTCGCCTGCTGGACGTCCTGCGCGACGACGAGCCCGCCCCCGCCGACCTCACCCCCCAGCCCGCGCTCACCGACCTCGACCGCCTCCTCGACGGAGTGCGCCGGGCCGGACTGCCCGTCGGGGCGACCGTCGAAGGCGAACCGGCCATCACCCCCGGCCGCCAGCTCACCCTGTACCGCGTCATCCAGGAAGCCCTCACCAACACCCTCAAGCACGCCGGCCCGGACGCCACCGCCGACATCGCCCTTTCCTACGCCGCCTCGGGAGCCGTGACGCTCACCGTCACCGACACCGGCCGCGGCGGCGCCCCGACGACGAACGACGGCCGGGGACTTACCGGAATGCGGGAACGCACCGCGCTGTACGGCGGCACCCTGGAAGCCGGCCCGCGCCCGCACCCGGAACGCGGCTGGCGCGTCCACCTGCGTCTCCCGGAGGAATCCGCCCCGTGACCACCGTCCTCATCGCCGACGACCAGCCCCTCCAGCGCTTCGGCTTCCGCATGCTGCTGGAGAGCCAGGACGACATGACGGTCCTGGACGAGGCAGCGAACGGCACGGAAGCGGTCCGCAAGACCGCGGACCTCAGACCGGACGTCGTCCTGATGGACGTCCGCATGCCGGGCCTGGACGGCATCGAGGCCACCCGTCGCATCACCGCCTCCGGCGACCGCACCCGCGTCCTGATCCTCACCACGTTCGACCTCGACGAGTACGCCTACGCGGGACTCCGCGCCGGTGCCTCCGGTTTCCTCGTGAAGGACGCCCAGCCGGAGGACCTCCTCTCCGGCATACGGGCGGTCGCCTCCGGTGACGCCGTGGTGGCCCCCGGCCTCACCCGCCGCCTCCTGGACGCCTACGTCCACCATCTCCCCGCCGGCGGCACCGAATCCGCGCAGCCCGACCCCAGACTGGCCGCGCTGACGGACCGCGAACGCGAAATCCTGACAGTCATCGGAAAGGGCTGGACGAACACGGAGATCGCCGAGCGTCTCCACCTCGCCGAATCCACGGTGAAGACCCACGTGGGCCGCGTCCTGGCGAAGACGGGCTCACGGGACCGGGTCCAGGCCGTTATCTGCGCATATGAAACGGGTCTGGTGCAGCCTTAGAAAATGGCCAGTAAACGCAGAAAGCCCCCGTGCCGAATGGCACGGGGGCTCTCATTGAAGAATTGTTCGGCGGCGTCCTACTCTCCCACAGGGTCCCCCCTGCAGTACCATCGGCG
>BNBH01000002.1 GCA_014655195.1 Streptomyces cellulosae
TCGGATCGGTGCAGATGTCGCAATCCACACCGAACCCGGAGGCCCTCACCCGTTCAAGAACCCAGCACGCGTGTCACCAACGTCCCCGGACAACACACCTAGGGCCGCGCCGCGGTCCAGCGGCTCACCATGCGCAGCGCGAGACGGGGCTTCAGCGGTGCCGCGGTCCTGCGGCGTAGTGCGCCCTGCCAGACGCCCCAGCCGTAGGCCAGGTCGTCCAGGCGACGGAGTGTCGTGTGGGCGAGCGGGGAGAGCTGGCTGCCCGAGCGGTGGTGGTCCAGCAGCCCCTCGGCCACGGCTGCGACGACCAGGGCGTATCGGGCGCGGCGGTCGACGGCGGCCGCGGCGACGGCGAGCGGCCAGTGGTGCCGGGTGGCGCAGCGCAGCAGTTGCTCGGCGGTGCCGCGCACAGCGGCGAGCGAGAGGAGGGCGCCCGCGCGGGCCGGATGGTCGGCGTCGGGCATCCTGCGGGCCACGCGCACGGCGGTCGCTCCGGTCAGGGCCGCGGCCAGTGCCGCCGGGGCCGGCCTGGCGCGCAGCAGCAGGGCGCAGGCGGCCAGCGACCAGGGGGCGGCGTACAGCGGCGGCACGCGGCCGGGGTGACGCAGTGCCAGGTCGGCGGCGCCCGTGCCGTATCCGGCCCGTTGGGCCAGCCAGCTGCGCAGGTCGGTGCGGTGCCGGTGGCCCACGCGGGCGGAGGGGACGTAGCGCAGCCGCCAGCCGGCCTCGTGCAGCCGCATGCACAGGTCGACGTCCTCGCCGACGCGCATGGCCTCGTCGAAGCCGGGGCCGACGGCCTCACGCCGGACCACGATGGTCGCGCTCGGCACGTAGGAGAGCGCGGACACCGGCACGACCGGTCCTTCCGCCGCGCCCATGTCCAGCGGCGAGCGGATCTCCTCGTACCGGTCCAGCAGCCCGGGAGCGGACACGGGCAGTGCGGTCACCCGTGGTGCGGCGAGCGCCAGGGCCGGGTCGGCGAACTGCGCCAGCAGGGCGGCGAGCCATCCGGGTTCCGGCACGACGTCGGAGTCGCAGAACGCCACGTAGCGGGTACGGGCGTGACGCAGCCCGGTGTTGCGGGCCGCCGCCGGGCCCCGGTTGCTCAGGTGGGTCAGCAGCCGTGCGCCGTGCCGGGCGGCCACGGCGGACAGGGCGGCGGGGTCGCTTGAGCCGTCGTCCACGACCAGCACCGGCAGGTCCGAGGTCTCCGGATCGGCGCGCAGGGCGCTCAGCAGCCGGTCGAGCTGGTCGGCGCGGTCCCGGACGGGGATCACGACGGTGGTGTCGCCGACCGGCGCCGGGGCGAGGCGCGGGTGTGCGAGGCCGGTGTCCAGGAGCCGCCGGGCGAGCGCGGCGCTCGCCGGGTCGGTCACGGTGAACCGGCCGTCACCGAGCCGGCGGACCGCCGCGGCGGTCACTCTGACCAGCCGCAGCGGTGAACCGCCGACCATGAGCCGGCCGTCCCTCGACCGGTGCGTCCCGGCGGCGAGTTCGACCGTGAACCCGTCGGGCAGGGTGACGTGCGCGGGGGCGGCGAGCCGGCTGCCCGGCGCGGATGCCGGGGGCGTCTCGGGGAGCCGTTCGAGTGTCATGCGGTGAAACCTCCGTCCGCGTGCAGTACGGAGCCGGTGACGGCGAAGGAGTCGGCGGAGCAGGCCCAGGTGACCACGGCGGCCACCTCCTCGGGTTCCAGAGGGCGTCCGGTGAGCTGCTGTTCGGCGAGCTTGTCGACCTCGGGCAGCTCGTAGAGGTCGGCCGTGGCCCGCAGCATGTCCGTGCGTGTCGAGCCGGGTGACACCGCGACCGCGTTCACGCCGGTGTCCCGCAGGTCGCAGGCCAGGCCGCGAACCAGGCCGACCACGGCGTGCTTGGCGGCGCAGTAGGCGCCGAGTCCCCACAGCCCGCGATGCGCGGCGGCCGAGGCGAGTGCGACGAACCGCCCGGTGCGGGGCTGCGGCCGGCGCAGCAGGGCGGGTACGGCCGCGCGGGCGAGGTGGGCGACGCCCATGACGTCCACGTCGAGCAGCGTGCGCCACTGCGTGTCGGTCTGTTCCCACACCGGGCCGCCGCCGAGCATGACGGCCGCCGCGGCCACGGCGGCATCGAGACCGCCGAACTCGCGCTCGGCCGTCTCGACGGCGGCGTGCAGCGCGGCCTCGTCGCGGACGTCGGCGCGCACCGTGCGGACCAGCGGGAACTCGCGGGCCAGGGCGTCGAGTCGCGCGGGCTCGGCCAGGGGGTAGGGCACGTCGGGGTCGTCGGCGCAGCGGTCCACGGCGACCACCGCCCAACCGCCGCGGGCCAGCCCGGCCACGGTCGCCGCCCCGATGCCCCGGGCGGCACCGGTGACCACGGCGACCCTGGGCCCGGTCATCGCCCGGCTCCCGCGGGCACGGGGACGGGCCGCTGTTCGGGCGCGCCGAGCCGGCCCCGTCCCGAGACCCGCCAGGCCCGGATGTCGGCGGCGAGGCGGTCCGCCATACGGTCGAGGAGCCGTTCGCCCTCGCTCGCGCGGGCCCCGGAGGGGTCGCCCAGGACTCCGGACGGGCTGACTCCTCGGACGGATTCGGTGACGAGCCGGTCCATCAGCAGGTGGACGGGGGCCGTGGGTCCGGCGACGGCCCGCTCCTCGCGGACGGCCGAACGCCGCAGCCGCAGCATCATCGAGGTCTCGGTACGGCCCGCGTGGGCGTCGGAGCCCGTCGGCAGACAGGGCCACCAGGCGACGTCCCGGCTCTCGCCGCGCAGCCCGGTCACCGCGTCGGCCAGGCTCACCAGGTTGCCGCCGTGCCCGTTGACGACGAGCAGTCGGCCCGCCCAGCGCAGCATCGAGCGGCCGATCTCCGTGACGAGCAGGCGCAGCGCGTCGTGGCCGAGGGACACCGTGCCGGGGAACCCCTCGTGCTCGCCGCTGGCCCCGTACGACTGGGCCGGCGCCACCAGCACATCCCTCTCTCCCCGCAGCAGACCGGCGGCCCGTCCGGCGACCGCCGCGGCCACGGCGGTGTCCGTGTCCAGCGGGAGGTGCGGGCCGTGCTGTTCGCAGGAGCCGAGGGGCAGCAGCACCAGAGGGCCGCGGTCGGTGAGGTCCGGCCAGGCGAGGTCGGCGAGCCGGGTCCCCGGCCCGGCCGTCGCCGACGACGGCTTTCCCGCTGCCGTGGCTTGGGCGGGTTCGGCCGTCATCTCAGGCCCCGCCCAGGGTGCGGGTGAACCCGGGCGGGATCACCACGTCGTCACGGGTCAGCTCGTGGACGGAGGAACGGCCGAGGCCCAGCAGGGCGGAGTCGATGCCGCCGCGCAGGATGTCGAGGACGTTCTCCACACCGCTCTGCCCTCCCGCGGCCAGGCCCCACAGGTAGGCGCGGCCGATCATCACGGCCTTCGCGCCGAGCGCCAGCGCCTTGACCACGTCGCTGCCCCGGCGGACTCCGCTGTCCAGCAGGACCTCGATCTGGTGGCCGACCGCGTCCGCGACGGCCGGGAGGGCGCGGATCGGGGCGGGGGTGCTGTCGAGGTTGTTCCCACCGTGGTTGGACACCGAGATCGCGGTGACGCCCGCGTCGACCGCGCGCAACGCGTCGTCCACCCGGCAGATGCCCTTCAGCAGGAACGGCCCGTCCCACTGCTCGCGCAGCCAGCGGACGTCCTCCCACGAGGGCGGCGGGGTCTGCATCCACTCGCCGTACGCGGCGAAGAACGTGGGTGCGTCC
The DNA here is from genome assembly GCA_014655195.1 of Streptomyces cellulosae. Classification (GTDB taxonomy): domain Bacteria; phylum Actinomycetota; class Actinomycetes; order Streptomycetales; family Streptomycetaceae; genus Streptomyces; species Streptomyces cellulosae. The sequence continues at coordinate 3,714 of BNBH01000002.1, forward strand.
TGCCCTGGGTCGGTGAGGTTGGGTGTCGTCAGGTCGGGCAGGCTGCGCGACTTGAGGAAGTCCAGCAGCCAGCTCGGACGCGTGAGCGCCTCCGGCGCGAACCGCGCCATGGCCTTCAGGTCCAGCCGCTCGGGGATCTTCGGACTGCCCCAGTCGCGGCCGTGCGAGAAGGACCAGTCGAGGGTGACGATCAGGGCCTTCGCGCCTGCTTCGTAGGCGTGCTGGATGCGGCGCAGCATCGCGTCCTTCGAGCCCATCCAGTACATCTGGAAGAACGTCTGCGGATTGGCGGCCACCACCTCCGTCAGCGGCTTGCTCGCGAAGGAGCTGAGACCCATCGCCGTGCCGCGGGCCGCGGCGGCGCGGGCGACGGCCACCTCGCCGTCCGGGTGCACCGCCTGCACACCGGTCGGGGAGATGATCACCGGCAGCGAGATCTGCTCGCCCAGGACCGTCGTCGACTGGTCCCGCTTGGCCGACAGCCCGGCGACGTGGGGCGCGAACCCGAGTTCCGCGAACGCCTTGGTGTTGTCGTCGTAGGACGTGCCCTTCTCGGAACCCGCGAGCAGTGCGCTGTAGACCGACTTCGGCAGCCGCTTGCCAGCCCTTCGCTGGGCCTCGGCGACCGTTTCGAACCACTTGCTCATGACGTTCCTTTCAGGGTGTGTGCGGCGAGGTCGGCGCCGGCCAGCGGGCTCTCGTCACAGAGGCGGTCGGGGCGGGCGGTGCGCACGGCGGGCATGCCCAGGGGCACGGTCCGGTGCGAGTGGTCGTTGCCCTGGCGCGGGAGCGCGTCCCGCGCCACCGCCGAGAGCGCGGCGGCGCCGTGGCCCTTGACGCACTCGGGGTCGGGGCCGTCCAGCGGCAGGCCGGTGAAGAACTTCGCGGCCATGCAGCCGCCCTGGCAGGTGTCGTACGCGGGACAGCCGGAGCAGGCGCCCCCGGTGGAGGGCCGGCGCAGCTCGGCGAAGAGCGCCGACTCCCGCCACACCCGGTCGAAGCCGCCCGGGGAGCGGACGTTGCCCGCCTTGAAGGCGTCGTGGATGGCGAACGGGCAGGCGTACACGTCGCCGACCGGGTCGATCAGGCACACCACGCGTCCCGCGCCGCACAGGTTCAGCCCCGGGATGGGCTCCGAGCCGAGCGCGTTGAGGTGGAAGAAGGAGTCCCCGGTGAGGACCTTCTCGCCGTGGCCGAGCAGCCAGGAGTAGATGTCGTACTGCTGCTCGGCGGTGGGGTGCAGTTCGTCCCACACGTCCGCGCCCCGCCCGGAGGGCCTGAGCCGGGTGATGCGCAGCTGGGCGCCGTAGCGGTCGGCGATGGCGGCGAAGTCGTCGAGCTGGGGGACGTTCTGACGAGTCATCACCACGGAGATCTTGAAGTCCCGGAAACCGGCGCCGGCGAGGTTCTCCATGGCCCGGATCGCCATGTCGTACGAACCCCGGCCGCGCACCGCGTCGTTGACCTCGCGGGTGGCGCCGTCGAGGGAGATCTGGATGTCGACGTAGTCGGTCGCGGCCAGCCGCCGGGCGCGTTCGGGGGTGCAGGCGCAGCCCGTTGGTGGAGAACTTCACGCCGACCTGGTGGGTGATCGCGTAGTCCAGCAGCTCCCAGAAGTCGGGGCGGACCGTGGGTTCGCCGCCGCCCACGTTGACGTAGAAGACCTGCATGCGCTGGAGCTCGTCGATCACGGACTTGATCTCGTCCGTGGACAGCTCCAGCGGGTCGCGGCGCCCGGACGAGGACAGGCAGTGCGCGCAGGACAGGTTGCACGCGTAGGTCCACTCCCAGGTCAGGCAGATCGGAGCGTGCAGACCGCCCTTGAACTGCTCGACGAGGGCCGGCACCCGCTCGGGGGCGTGCGGTGGATCGTGAAGGGTGGTCATCACCGAGCTCCGGTTCCACTGTGCTGGGGAATGATCATGTCGGCGGCGGCCAGGGAGGCCAGCGCGCGCAGGAAGGCGCCCCGCCGGGCGTCGGGCACGCCGGCGAGGGCGTCCCCGACGCTGGGGTGACGGTCGAGGCCCCGGACCAGTTCGACGAGTTCCGGCGCCTTGAGGAAGGACAGCCGGCGGTTGCCGAAGTGGTAGGCGAGCGCCCCGAACGGCTCGGGGCGCAGCGCGACGGAGGGGTTCAGCCGGTAGGGGCGGGCCACGTCGAACGCCGGGGACGGCATGGCGGGCCTCAGTAGACGCCGCACATGCCGTCGATGGAGACCTCTTCGACGAGGACCTCCTCGACGAGTTCGTCGGCGACGTCGATGGTGTTCTGCTCGGCCCTGATCTGGTCCTCGTTCACGGCAAACCTCCTGAAGGGAAAGGGGGAGTTGGGGGGTGCGGCCGGTCCCGTCGTGCGGTGACCGGGCCGTACTCGACGCTACGGCCGGGCCGCCGCGCCGCTCACCCTGCTTCCGGCCGCCCTCGCCCCCTCCGGTCGGACAGGTGTGCGGCGCCAGGGCCGGTGTCCGTCGCGTGCCCCGTCCGATCGGTCAGGTCGCGCCCCCTGCGTCCGCGCCGCGCAGCCGTCCGAGCGGCCGGTGTCGCCGCGCACCGCGTTCCCGGAGGGTGAGACACGCCACGAACTCCCGCACGTCCGTGCTCCAACCGGACATCTGCGCCGCCGGCAACGGAGCAGTCGACGCAGTCACGCGCGGGTCGCCGCGCGGAGAGGAATGTCGCGATCATGCAGGTCGAAGAACTTCTCAAGCCGTTCCCGATCAAGGAATTCCACCCGTTCCCCCGGGCGCTGATGGGCCCGGGCGCCCATGAGCTGATCGGTCCGGAGGCCAAGAAGCTGGGATTCCGCCGCACCCTGGTGATGACCACCGGTCTGCGCGGCAGCGACACGGTGCACAAGATCGTCGAGTCGATGAGGTACCACGGGCTCGAGGTCGTGGTGTACGACAAGGTCGAGTCGAACCCCAAGGACTACAACGTCATGGACGCCGTGGCGCTGTACCAGGAGAACAAGTGCGACTCGTTCGTGTCGATCGGCGGCGGCTCGTCGCACGACGCGTGCAAGGGAGCCCGTATCTCCGTCGCCCACGACGGCCGCAGCGTCAACGACTTCGAGGGCTTCAACAAGTCCGAGAACCCCAAGAACCCGCCGCACATCGCCGTCTCCACCACGGCCGGCACCGGTTCGGAGACCTCGTGGGCGTACGTCATCACCGACACGACCACGGACCCGGACAACCCGCACAAGTACGTCGCCTTCGACGACGCCTCGGTGGCCAGCCTGGCCATCGACGACCCCACGCTGTACTACGACTGCCCGCTCGACTACACGGCGCAGTGCGGCTTCGACGTCCTCGCGCACGCCTCGGAGCCGTACGTCTCCCGGCTGGACTTCCAGCCGTCGCTGGGCAACGCGCTGCACGCGATCAAGCTCACCGCCCGCCATCTTCGCCAGGCGGTGTGGAACGGCCAGGACCTGGCCGGGCGCGAGGGCATGATGTACGCGCAGTACATCGCGGCGCAGGCGTTCAACTCCGGCGGCCTGGGCATCATCCACTCCATCTCGCACGCGGTCAGCGCGTTCTACGACACCCACCACGGCCTCAACAACGCCATCGCGCTGCCCCGGGTGTGGGCGTTCAACATGCCGGCCCACTACGAGCGGTTCGCGGACATCGCCGAGGCGATGGGCGTGGACACGCACGGCATGACGAAGGTGCAGGCCGCCGAGGCGGCGCTGGCCGCGGGCATCCGGCTGCTGCGTGACGTCGGCATCCCCGAGAAGTTCACCGACGTCCAGCAGGACACCTACTCCAAGAACCGCCTCGGCCAGGGCCCGACGAAGTTCTACGAGCAGGCGAAGGCCATCAAGGGCGACGCGGCCGACGTCGACCGCATCACGAACCACGTGCTCGGCGACGCCTGCACCCCGGGCAACGCCAAGGAGTGCACGTTCGACACGGTCCGGCCCGTCGTCGACCACTGCATGAACGGCGACCTGGACGACCTGCTCGGCTGAGCGCCTCGTACCCGGGAGCGGGGGGCGACCTGGGACGCCGCCCCCCGCTCCCGCCCCACCGGACGGAGGAACCGTGCCCGCCACACCCGTAAACCCCGCGTTCGGCTCGGTCGAGGACGTCGCCGAGCGGTTCGCCGCTCACGGCTACATCGCCGACCGGCGGCTCGCCACCACTGTGTTCCTGCAGACCAGACTCGAGAAGCCGCTGCTGCTGGAGGGACCGGCCGGCGTCGGCAAGACCGAGCTGGCCAAGACGCTGGCCGCCGCCAGCGGGCGCCGGCTGCTGCGCCTGCAGTGCTACGAGGGCCAGGACGAGAGCCGTGCCCTGTACGAGTGGGACTACGGCAAGCAGCTGCTGTACACCCAGATGCTCCGGGACAAGATCGGCGACCTCACGGCCGACGCCCCCGACCTGGCCTCCGCCGTCCACCGGATCGAGGAGCAGGACAGCGTCTTCTTCTCCGACCGGTTCCTCGCGCCCCGCCCGCTGCTGGACGCGGTGCGCGGCGATCAGCCGGCGGTTCTGCTCATCGACGAGGTCGACCGGGCGGACGAGGCACTGGAGGCGGTGCTCCTGGAGTGCCTGGCCGAGTACCAGGTGTCGGTGCCGGAGATCGGCACGTACACCGCGAAGGTCCCCCCGTACGTCGTCCTCACCTCCAACAACACCCGCGACCTGTCGGCCGCGCTGAAGCGCCGCTGCCTGCACCTGTTCCTCGACTATCCCGACGCGGAACGGGAGCTGGAGATCGTACGGTCCAAGGACACCGGGCTGCCCGAGGCGGCCGCCCGCCATCTGGTCGACGTGGTGCGCGGCCTGCGCGAGCTGCCGCTGCGCAAGAGCCCCAGCATCTCCGAGACCGTCGACTGGGCCCGCACCCTCGCGGTCCTGGGCGTCGACGAACTCGACCCGGAGGTTCTCGCCGACACCGCCAACGTGGTTCTGAAGTACGAGCGGGATCTGCACCGCGCGCTGGACGTCCTGCCGCGCCTGGTCGACCCCAACCGCACGCTGCCCGAACCCGGCCACCATCACCACGACGGCCATCACCACCATGGCGGCCACCATCACCACGACGGTCACCACCACGGCCCCGGGCACGGCGAGCCGGAGGAGACCGACGGGCGCGCGGTACGGGCCGCCATGGACCGGCAGGGCCGCCACGACGAGGGCTACTACGGTGCCCCGGGCGCCGGACCGACGCACCGCACCACCCCCGGCGCCGGCCAGGGCGCCCGCTCGTTCGCCGCCGTCGCGCGGCGCCGTACGGACTGACCCGGGAGGCGTGCATGGAAGCCGGCGTGCACCGATTCGTCCGCGTGCTGCGGCTGTTCGGCCTGCGGGTATCCGTGTCGGAGGCGATGGACGCCATGCGCGGGGCGGCCCAGCCCGGCGTCCTCGCCCGGCGCGAGACGCTGCGCGAGGCACTGCGCATGACGCTCGTGAAGGACCGGCGCGACCACGCGCTGTTCGACGAGTTGTTCACCGCGTTCTTCTCGCTGCGCCCGGTCTCCCAGGACTCCGACGGGCACGGCCACACTCATGCGCACGACGACCTGACCGACACCGGCGAACTGGAGTCGTTCACCGTCTCCGAGGAGCCGTCCGAGACCCCTCAGCAGGGGCACAGCCACGGCAAGCCGTCCGACATCCGCGACTTCTTCGACCAGCAGGACCTGGCCCAGCAGTACAACCTGCACCAGGAAGCCAACAAGATCGATCTGGCGTCGATGACCGACGAGATCGTGCTGGCCGAGGACGGCGCGACCGGCGGGCGCGACGACAGCCCGTCCGTCCAGCTGGAGACCGAGCGGCTGCACGGCGCCGGGATCCCCGGACGGCTCGCGTCGGCGGCCGGGCAGACCGTCGACACGACCCTCACCGTCGCCCAGCAGGACGCCCTGCTCGGCCGGCTCACCCACGAGACCGACGACGGTCTCGCACCCGACTCGCTGAAGCAGGAGTTGGCGGGCGTCATCGAGAACCTGCCCGAGCTGCTGAAACGGCATCTCGACCGGCTGGCCGAACTGCAGGCCGTGGCCGTCGAGTCCGCCCGGATCGCCGAACGCGCCCGCCTGGAGACGGTGGACGAGGACGAGCGCGGCCAGTTGGAGGAGGCGCTGCGCAGGGTGGGCCGCAGCGTGCACGGCGCCCTGACCAGCCGCAAGCGCAACACCCCGACGGGCCGTGTCCATCCCGGCCGCACCATGCGCCGCAACATGCGCTACGACGGCGTACCGTTCCGGCCGGTCACCGTCACCCGCGCCGAGGACCGGCCCCGCCTGGTGATCCTCGCGGACGTCTCGCTGTCGGTGCGGGCCACGGCGCGCTTCACCCTCCACCTGGTGCACGGGCTGCAGTCCCTGTTCGGACAGGTCCGCAGCTACGCCTTCGTGGACGAACCCACCGAGATCACCGAGCTGTTCGCCGAGCACCCGCTGGAGCGGGCGCTGGGGCTGGTCTTCGACGGGCTGCCGGCCGGCGGTCTGCTGGACGTGGACGCGACGTCCGACTACGGCCGGACCTTCGAGACGCTGCTGACCGAACACACCCCGGCGCTGGGCCGCCGCACCACGCTCCTGGTGCTGGGTGACGGCCGCGGCAACGGCAATCCACCGCGGACCGAGGCGTTCGCGGAGATCACACGGCGGGTACGCCAGACCATCTGGCTGACCCCGGAGCCACGTTACTCCTGGGGCCTGGGCGCCTGTGACCTGCCCCGCTACGCCGAGTACTGCGACCGCGTCCAGGTGGTCGCCGACCTCACAGGGCTGGAGCGCGCCGCCCTGCGGATGGCCACGGAGGCGACCGGCCGATGAGCACCACCGCACACCGTCAGGGGGAGCCACAGCCATGAGTGTCCCGAGCCTGCGCAGCGCGATCGCCGCCCGCCGCATCGACCCGCTGGCGCCGGGCGCGCCCGGCCTGTACGCCGACCCTCTGGTCCGCGTGATCCGCGACAGGCCCGTTCCCGAGAGCGTGGTCCCCCCGCCGATCGTCCGCACCGAGCACTTCACGCTGCGCCGCCGTGGCCGCCGCGTCGAACTGGGCCACTCGCTGCGCCCCGAGCAGTTGGACAACGACCTGGCCGGGCTGCTCGCCGAGGAGCTGTTCGCCGCCGGCTGGCTGTCGGGCAGCGATGTCTTCGAGCGGGTCTTCACGGGGGTGGTGCGCTCCTGCGTGGACGGACCGCTGCCCGCCTGGACCACCTTCTACGACAACACGCTGGCCCGCATCCGGCAGTGCTGGCAGACCCCGGAGCCGGCCGGGCACTCCTCGATCGCCGGGTTCGCGCCCGTGTACCGGCGCACGCTGGACCTGGTCGCCCCCGGCAGTGTGCTGGACCTGGGCTCCTGCTTCGGCTTCCTGCCGTTGCTGCTCGCCGAGCGCGAGCGGCAGACGGTGATCGCCTCCGACCTCTCCCGCGGCACCATGCGGCTGCTGAGCGCCGTGGCCCGCGCCCGGGGCCGCACGCTCGACGTGCTGGTCTGCGACGCCTCCCGGGTGCCGCTGCCCGACCGGTCGGTGGACACCGTCACCGTCATCCACGTACTGGAGCACCTCGACGCCGGGCACGGTGACGCCGTCGTGCACGAGGCGCTGCGGCTGGCCCGGCGGCGGGTGGTGGTGGCCGTGCCGTACGAGGACGAGCCGACCGCCGCGTACGGCCACGTGCGGTGCTTCACCCCGGAGCAACTCGCCGACCTCGGCCGCCGCACGGGCCACCGCTTCTCGGTCGGCGCCTTCCACGGCGGCTGGCTGGTCGTCGAGCTCGGCTGAGCCGCTCCCCCACGAACTGCGCCACCCGGAAGAACACAACGCAAAGGAGCGTTCATGTCCCTCTCGGAAACGGACGCGGCGGGTACCGCCGCCGCAGCTGACGCCAAGCCCCGGCCGCAGGCCGCGCCCGGACCGCTGGACGGGGATCCGGCGCTGATCGGCGTGCCCACCTTCGTGGTCGGGTCGATCGCCCTCGGTCTCACCCTGGTGGGCTATCTCCCGGCTCAGGCCGCCGGAGCGCCCGTCGCGATCATCCTGGCCGCCACCGCACTCGGCCAGCTGATCGCCGCGGTCTGGGCGGCCGCGCTCGGGCAGAGCGCGGTCGCGGCGATCTTCGGTGTCTTCACCGGGTTCTGGCTCAGCTACGCGGTGCTCGTGCTCGGGCTCAGCCACGGCTGGTTCGGCATCACGGCCGGCGCCGCGACCAGGACCCAGGGCCTGTTCCTGATCTCCTGGCTGGTCACGATCGTGCTGCTGACCGTGAGCACGCTCCGGCTGCCGGCCGCCTTCACCGTCCTGTTCACGCTGATCGACCTGGCGCTCGCACTGGTGCTGTGCGCCACCCTGAACGGATCCAGCGGGCTGCGGACCCTGGGCGGATACGCCGTCTTCGCGTTCGTCGCGGTCGGGTTCTACCTCTTTCTCCATGTGACCTCGCTGGCCACCGGAGGACGCGGACTGCCGCTCGGCCGCCCGGCCGTGGGCGGATGACCCTAGGGCGGGAGGCCGGGACCGCCGACGGCCGGTCCCGGCCTCCCGCCCGTCAGATCACGCCCAGCTTGCTCGCCTCGTACACGACTTCCGCCCGGCTGCTCGCGTCCATCTTGCGCATGATGTTGCGGACGTGGAACTTCACCGTGGTCTCCGAGATGTACAGCTCCCCGCCGATCTCCCGGTTGCTCAGCCCGTGGGCGAGCATCTGGAGGACGTTCAGCTCCCGTTCGGTGAACTTCGGCCGCAGCGGCTGCACACGCATCGAACGCACCATCGCGGCGGCCGCGTGCGAGTCGAAGGCGCTCTCGTTACGGGCCACCGCGCGGATGGAGCGCAGCAGTTCGGTGGTGTCCACGTCCTTGACGACGTAACCGCGCGCACCGTGCTGGATCGCCTCCACGACCAGCGAGTCGTCGAGGAAGGTGGTGAGCACCAGCACCGCCAGGTCCGGGTGGCGCTGCGTCAGCCGGGCGCACAGGTCCAGGCCCTCGGTGTCGGCCGCCGTGGACAGCTTCAGATCGAGCAGCACGATCGACGGACGGGTCCGTTCGACCACGGCGGCCGCCTCGGCTGCCGTGCTCGCCTCGCCGACCACCTCCAGGTCGCTCTCGCGTTCCAGGATCGACCGCAGTCCGTGCCGGACGATGGCATGGTCGTCGACGAGTACGATCCGCAAGGCCTGCGTGGGTACGTGAGTCTGCTGCTCAGTGGTCATCCGTTGCCTCCCCGACGCGCGTCACCGGCAGCGGGACGTCGACCCGCAGCAGGACTCCTCCCATGGCCGACCGGCGGATGGACAGTCTGCCGCCCAGTTCCTCGGCCCGGGCCACCATGTTCGCCAGCCCCCGATGGCGTCCGGCGAGGTCGGTCGCCCGGGACACGCGCAGGGCGCGGCGCAGCTGAGCAGGGTCGCCGCCGCCGTCGTCGGACACGGTCAGCACGAGCATCTCGGGCAGATACCGCAAGCGCACCAGTGCTCGACCGGCCTTGCCGTGCGTGGCGGAGTTGAACAGGGCCTCGCCGGTCAGCCGGAGGATCGACTGCTCGGCCTCGGGCGGCAGCGGCGACGGAGTGCCCGCCACCCGTACCCGGACGTCGAGTTCCGTGGGCAGGTGCACCGTGGACAGCCGCTGCAGCATCACCGGGAGCGGGCCCGCCGGCTCCTGCGAGGTGTGGTGGAGCGCGTAGATCGCGGCACGCAGCCGCTCCACGGCCTGCCGGTTGAGGTCCTTGGCGCCGGCCAGCCGTCCGGCGATCTCCGCGGCCTGTCCGCCCAGGCCCGCCAGTTCCGCGCGGCACACCTCGACGGTCATCCCGGCGCTGAGCACATATTGGGAGACGCTGTCGTGCAGTTCGCGTGCGATGCGACGCCGCTCGTCGTCGAGTGCCTGCCGCTCGGCCGCCTCGGACAGTTCCTCGGCGCGTCCGCGCAGGGTGGTCGCCGCGTGGAAGAGGAACGTGTGGTGCAGCGCCACGGCGGCCTGGTTGGCGAGGACCCGCAGGATGGCCAGGTCCGTGTCGGCGACCTCGACACCGGCGCCGGGCTCCGCGGCGATGCCGCCGACCGGCTCGTCGTCCAGGGTCATCGGCGCGCGCACCCAGCCCCGGCCCCGGTCGGGCTCCTGGGCCTCCCAGGGGCGGGTGCGCAGCAGCTCCAGGTGCTCACGCACGTCGACGGGTATCCGGGTCTCGTCGTCGATCAACACGTCGTCCGCGTACAGCAGGAACCGTGGACGGGCGGCCCGCAGCGCGCCGTCGGCGACGGCCAGCAGCAGCCAGCGGGCCCGCAGATGCTCGGCCGCGGTCCGTACCACGGTCTCGACCAGGGCGCGCGGACCCTCCGCCGTGCGCACGAGGGCGCGGGAGATGCCGTCGAGCGCCTCCACGGTCCTCTCCAGCCGCTCGGTGGAGCGGACGTACGCCGGGTAGAAGGACCGCTTGCCGGACCGCAGCCCGGTGAGGACTCCGAGGTCGGGGGTCCGGTTCGTGCGTTCGGGGGTGCTCACCGGGATCGCCTCACAGTGCCTCGCGGAACAGTGTCTCCACGTCCCGCACGTCGACGTCCCTGGGGTTGGTGGCCATGCACGCGTCTTTGAGCGTCGTGCGGGCCAGGACCGGCACGTCGCGCTCCGCGACCCCGAGGCTCGCCAGTCCCTTCGGCACGCCGACGTCGTCCGCGAGTGCGCGCACCAGATCCGCGAGCTGTTCGGCCACCTCCTGTGCCGGCACACCGGAGACCCGAAGGCCGGCCGCCGCGCCCAGCGCGACGAAGCGCTCCGGCCACGCCTCGGCGTTGAACCGGATGACGTGCGGCAGGAGCACGCCGTTGACCACGCCGTGCGGGGCGTCCAGCAGACCGCCGACCTGGTGGCTCATGGCGTGCGTCGCGCCGAGGATGGCGTTGGTGAAGGCCATTCCGGCCTCCAGCGCGGCCTGGGCCATGGCGAGCCGGGCTCCGAAGTCCCTGGGGGCGACCTGGGTGCGCACCAGGTTCGCGGTGATCAGCTCGACCGCGTGCAGGGCGTGGTTGTCCGTCAGCGGGTTGTGCGCCCGGGAGACGAACGCCTCGATGGCGTGCGTCAGCGCGTCCAGGCCGGTGGCCGCGTTGAGCCAGTCCGGCATGGTGGTCAGCAGCCGCGGGTCGATCACCGAGATCTCAGGCACCAGCGTGCGGCTCACAATGGTGATCTTGACGTGCTCGGTGGTGTCGGTGATCACGGCGAACTGGGAGACGTCCGCCCCGGTGCCCGACGTGGAGGGCACCATCACGGTCGGGGGGATGGGCTGCACGACCTGGTCCACACCCTCGTAGTCGAGGATGTGCCCGCCGTTGCTCGACAGAATCGCCACGCCCTTGGCCGCGTCGATGACCGAGCCGCCGCCGACCCCCACGATCACGTCGCAGCCGCTGGCGGCGTACCGCTCGAAGCCGGCCTGCACCTCACGGTCCTTGGGGTTGGGCGTCACATCGCACCACACGACGGGGCGCAGACCGGCCCGGCGCAGATGGCCGACCGCCTCGTCCACCCAGCCTGCCTCCATCAGCCCGGCATCGGTGACCAGGAAAGGCCGGCGACCGCCGAGGCGCAGCGCGCAGTGCCCGAGCTCCGTGAGCGAACCGGGCCCGAACACGACCTCGGGCACATGGAACTTGGCCAGCCGGGCGGACCGCCGCACGGCCTCCGTGCTCGTGCGCTGCGGTCCCAGAAGCTCGCAGCGGCCCTCGTCGCGGCTCCAGTCCGCACTCGGATCGTCACCGCCCGCCACCATGACGTGAGATGTGAGCGACATGCGACCTCCAAAGGGCGGGAAGCCCGCAACGCACATGCAACCTTGATTTTACGGCTGAGTTGGTCGATAACACTGTCGTCCAACTGAAGACCACGCTAGGCGCGCGCGCCGGGGTACGGCACCTGTCCGATCGGACAGGGGGCGCGGACCGCTCGGACAGGTGCGCCGACGCGGTCCGTGTAGACAATAATCGGTCGTCCCCGTTCGATGACAGGGGAAAGCACATGTCACAACGCAGTGACCTCCGGCGGCGCAGGGCCGCGCTGGAGAGCGAGTGGTCCCGCCTGGTGCCGGAGATGAGGACCGCCGGATCGAAACCGAGCGGTCTGGAAGCGGTGCGCGACGATGTGACCGAATCATGGGTTCGCTCGCTGAGCAGCGTGGATCCGGACCGGGACAGCGCCCCGGTCACCGACGGGGGCGCTGTGCAGCACCGCTGGAGCGGCTCGCCGCTGCGCCGGCCGGTCGACGGCCTCGCCGACGAGTTGCGCAGCATCGCGGAGGACGCCGGGTTCGTCACCGCGCTCACCGACGAGTCCGGCACGATTCTGTGGACGTGCGGCGGGCGGACCATGCGCCGACGGGCCGAGCGCGTCAACTTCGCGCCGGGGGGTCGCTGGGACGAGCAGGCCATGGGCACCAACGCGTTGTCCCTCGCGCTGCGCACCGGCCGCCCGCACACCGTCTTCTCGGCCGAGCACCTGGTGACGGCCCTGCACGACTGGGTCTGCTACTGCGCTCCCGTGCATGGCCCGGACGGACGCGTCCTCGGCGTGCTGGACATGTCCACCACCTGGGACCGCTCCAACCCTCTCGCGATGTCCACGGTGCGCTCGCTGGTCGCCACCGTCGAGGCCCGGCTCCGCACAGAGGCCCCCTCGCGCCCCCGCGGTAACACCGACCCCGTGAACCTCACCTGCCTCGGTGCCGGACAAGCCGTACGCAACGGCGTTCCCCTCGCGCTGCGGCCCCGGCAGCTGGAGATCCTGACCCTGCTCGCGCTGGAGCCGGACGGATACTCCCCCGAACGCCTCCGCGAGGCCGTGTACGGCGACCGGCCGGTGACGGCGTCCACGTTCAAGGCGGAGATCTCCCATCTGCGGCGCGCCCTCGACGGCGGTGTCGCCACCCGTCGCTACGCGCTGACCGCACCGGTGTCCTGCGACGCCGCCGATGTGCTGCGGGCGCTGGAGAAGGGCGACGCGGACACCGCCCTGCGGTTGTACCGGGGCCCGCTGCTCTCCTGGTCCGAGGCGCCGGGCATCGCGGAGTGGCGCACTCATATCGAGGTGGCGGTGCGCGAGGCGGTGCTCGCCAGCGCCCGTCCGGAGCACGCGCTGCGGTACGGCGAACGGGCCCCGTACGACGTGGAGGTGCACGAGCACGCTCTTGGCCTGCTCGGCCCGCGGGACACCCGTCGCGCCATCGCGGCCGGCCGCCTCGGCGCGGCCCTGCGCGACTGACGCCTCGCTCTCGGGGCACCAACCTCCCGCCAACCTCGGGGGCTCATAGTGCACCGCGTCACGACGGCGTGGGCCGTCGTACCGCACCGACATCCCCCGAGGAGAGCCGCCATGGTGTACGCGCAGCCAGGAACAGACGGCAGCATCGTCAGCTTCGCCCCGCGATACGACAACTTCATCGGCGGTGACTGGGTCGCCCCCGTGGAGGGCCGGTACTTCGAGAACACCACGCCGGTCACCGGAAAGACGTTCTGTCAGGTGGCCCGCTCCTCCGCCGCCGACATCGACCTCGCCCTGGACGCCGCCCACGCCGCCGCACCGGGGTGGGGCCGCACCTCCACGACGGAGCGGGCGAACATCCTCAACAAGATCGCCGATCGGCTGGAGGCGAACCTGGAGAGGATTGCGGTCGCGGAGACCTGGGAGAACGGCAAGCCGGTGCGTGAGACGCTGGCCGCCGACATCCCCCTGGCCATCGACCACTTCCGCTACTTCGCCGGCGTGGTCCGCGCCCAGGAGGGCAGCATCGCCGAGATCGACGCGGACACGGTCGCCTACCACTTCCACGAGCCGCTGGGCGTGGTCGGCCAGATCATCCCGTGGAACTTCCCGATCCTGATGGCCGCCTGGAAGCTGGCGCCCGCGCTGGCCGCCGGCAACTGCGTGGTCATCAAGCCCGCCGAACAGACCCCGGTCAGCCTGCTGCTGGTGGTCGAACTCATCGCCGACCTGCTCCCGCCGGGCGTGCTCAACGTGGTCAACGGCTTCGGCGTCGAGGCGGGCAAGCCGCTCGCGTCCAGCTCCCGGGTGGCCAAGGTGGCGTTCACCGGCGAGACCACCACGGGCCGCCTGATCATGCAGTACGCCAGCGAGAACATCATTCCCGTCACGCTGGAACTGGGCGGCAAGAGCCCGAACATCTTCCTGCCGGACGTGATGGCCGCCGACGACGACTTCCTGGACAAGGCCGTCGAGGGCTTCGTGATGTTCGCGCTGAACCAGGGCGAGGTGTGCACCTGCCCCTCGCGCGCCCTGATCCACTCGTCGATCTACGACGAGTTCATGGCCCGCTGCGTGGAGCGCACCAAGGCCATCGTCAGCGGCGACCCGCTGGACCCGGCGACGATGATCGGCGCCCAGGCCAGCAACGACCAGTACGAGAAGATCCTGTCCTACATCGACATCGGCAAGAAGGAGGGCGCCGAACTCCTCACCGGCGGCAGCCCCCGCGCCGTCGACGGTCTGGAGGGCGGCTACTACATCGAGCCGACCATCTTCCGCGGCACCAACGACATGCGCATCTTCCAGGAGGAGATCTTCGGTCCCGTCGTCTCGGTCACCACCTACGACTCGGTCGACGAGGCCCTGAAGATCGCGAACGACACGCTGTACGGCCTCGGGGCGGGCGTGTGGACGCGGGACGGCAACACCGCCTACCGCCTCGGCCGGGAGATCAAGGCCGGCCGTGTGTGGACGAACTGCTACCACGCCTACCCGGCGCACGCCGCCTTCGGCGGCTACAAGAAGTCCGGCATCGGCCGCGAGACCCACAAGATGATGCTCGACCACTACCAGCAGACCAAGAACCTGCTGGTCAGCTACTCCGGCCAGAAGCTCGGGTTCTTCTGATGGCCGACCGCACCGGGCGCGTCGAGCTGACACCGGCCGCCGAGGACCTGGTGCGGCGGCTCACCGGGACGCACGGGCCGCTGATGTTCCACCAGTCCGGCGGCTGCTGCGACGGCAGCGCGCCCATGTGCTACCCCCGCGGTGAGTTCCGGGTCGGAGCCTCGGACGTCCTGCTCGGCCATGTCGCAGGGGACGTCCCCTTCTGGATGAGCGCCGACCAGTACGCGTACTGGCGGCACACCCACCTCACCGTGGACGTGGTCCCGGGCCGGGGCAGCGGCTTCTCCCTCGAAGCACCCGAGGGCGTGCGCTTCCTGCTCCGCTCCCGGGTCCTCACCGACGAGGAGTGGCAACGCCTTGCCGCGGAACCACCCCTGCCGACCGGGGCGGACACCGACGGCTGACCCGTCGGCGCCCGGGAACGGGGACACCCGACGACCACCGCGCCGGCGCAGGCGGTGGCGACAGCGGGGCCGGACACCCACGTGTCCGGCCCCGCGACGTCCCACCCGGGCCGGGACACCCCTCCATCCGGGCAGGGTGAATGCACCCCGTCGCCCAGCTACAGAGCACCGGACAACCGCGTAGCGTCTGAAGCGGCCTGGTGACCAGCGGTTCCACCTACAGGGGCCCGAGCTGACTCACCGCCGAGAGGACCCGCCCGCAACGTCCCCTCTTCCGCCAGATTCGGGGCCGACCATGTACACCACAACCCTCAGAGAGGCGAGCAAGCCGCCCACGGAATCATTTGAGGGGCAACGGCCCGCCGCTCATCCGGTCTTCTCCCGTGCTCCGAGGATGCCGCGCGCCGCTCACCCCGACGCCAGGACCGCCCCCGCTCACGAGGCCGTCCTGTCCCTGCCGGCGGAGGCCCGCTGGGTTCCGGTGGCCCGCCGCTGCGTCGGCGCCGTCCTGACCCAGTGGCGCTTCCCGTCCGCCGACCGGGAGTCCGCCGAGCTCATCGTCGGGGAACTCGCCGCGAACGCCGCCGAGCACGGCCGTCACGACATGACCGTCCGCCTCTCCCTGCACAAGGGAGTCCTGTGGATCTCGGTGACGGACTCCGGCCTCCCGGGCCGAACACGGCGTCCCCGGAATGCCGACTCCGACGAACACGGCCGGGGCATGGCCATCGTCGAACTGCTGGCCCTGGAGGTCCGGGTACGCCAAGGTCCACTCGGCCGACGCGTGGACGCGGCGCTCACCGCGACCACCCCCTGACGACTGCTTGTGCTCTCTTTTTGCGGGGCTGGACCCGCAAAGCTCTGACACGTCCTCGGCGGCTTCCGCCGTGACCGGCGGCCTCAGCGTCGTACGGCGCATCTCATGCACGACTCCTGGTCACTGGAACCGCGCTCGCAGGGCGGTAGCACGAATAGACTGTTCTACCCAAATGACCTTTCCGTTCACGGTGTACCGTGTTCCCCAACGTTGGGCGAGCTGGGCGACCAGGAACAGGCCTCGCCCGCCCTCATCCGTGCTCTTGGCCCGCCGCAAACGCGGGGACGTGCTGCTGCAGTCAGAGACTTCGCATATGAGAGCACGGTCGAAGATCAGCCGCAGCTCACTCGGCTGCGCCGCGTACCGGATCGCATTGGTCGCCAATTCACTGACGAGCAGTTCCGTGGTGAAGTCCAGCTCCTCGAGGTCCCATTCGGACAGCTGGCGAGCGGCTTCCTGACGCAGGCGGGACACGGCGGCGGGATCGTCGGGCAGTTCCCAGCGCGCGATGTACCGGTCGTCCAGGGACCGCGTCCGAGCGACGAGCAGAGCAATGTCATCGCTCCGCTGAGCAGGCACCAGCGCATCGACCAGGGCTCGGCATGTCTCGATGGGCGATCCGTGGGTTCCGCCGAGAAGTCGCCGCATTCGGTCGAGCCCGGTCCCGATGTCGCGGTTCCGGCGTTCGATGAGGCCGTCGGTGTAGAGGACCAGCTGGCTTCCCTCGGGAAGACGGATGTCGAGTGTCTCGAACGGCAGGCCGTATGACTGCGGTGGGCATTGTGGCCAACCCTGCCTCCGGCCGGGACATCCGGCGGCTTGTATCCGGCGCATCGGTTTTCCCGACAGCCGAGAAGGGCCTGCGGCCATGGCGTGCTCTTCGCCGGCCGGTTCCGCACGGCCGGTTTGGCTGGAATGCCCCAGTTTCCGTTGCGAAGAAAAGTTCTGCCGCTCTTCACTTGAATGGCGATTGTCTGCCCGGTAATCTCTCCGTTTTCCGTCAGGTCGACGAGTAGATCTTTTCCGAAGTCGTTCGCGGTATCTACTTCCTGCACCACGCAGTCACGAGCTTCCAAAAAATTCCGCAGAGTGTTAACTCCCGCGCGTTCGGTAGCCTTCGTGCTTCGCAGTTTCTTGCGTGGGGGCATTGCTCATCCTGAGTGGTAGGCCGAGCACCTCGGACCTGAGAATGACACTTAGCTTTGAGGGATGTAAGCGGTTTTGGTCAGGTCGGCGTCGCGGCCTTTACGGTGGAGGCCATTCAGTTGGGAGACGTGGAGGACGCTGCACCAGGCAGGGGCAGCTGACCGCCGAGCAGGGCACGTATGGCCTCCTCCAAGATGGCCACCGTCCGGCGCAGTTCGTGGTTCTCCTGCGCCTTCTCGTCATCCCGGTCGGGGCTGGCCTCGAAGGCGGCGTCCATAGCGCGCAGCCGCTCGTCGAGGGTGTCTTCCGGAGGCGGCGTGTGTCCGAGGGCGGCCATGCGCGCGTTGCGCTCGGCGAGCCACTCGGCGAGCTTTCCGCGCTGCTCGTGGGTGAGGCCGTCGGTCGGCTGGTCATCCATTGTTCCTTCTCCTTCCTGCTAGCTCCTCGGACCCCGGCGTGGGCCCGGGCCCGGGCCGGGGCGCTGTTGACGCTGCTGCTCGTCCTCGGCCGCCCGGCGGGTTTGCCGGGTGGCCGCAGATCTGCGGGGGGAGCCCGGCTCGCCAGTCGGTGGCAGACCGCGCCGGGCGCGCTCGGTGCCGCGCAGCGCGCTCAGTTCGGCGAGAGGCTGCTGGATTCGCGAGCGTTGGAACAGCACCAGGGCGTTGTGTAGCTCGGTCCACTGTGCGCGCAGCTCGGGCTCCTCCGGGCTCTCGCCGAGAGGGTCGTCCGCGTCAGTCTGGTGCAGCATGCGCCATGCCGCCAAGGCGGTTACCAGTTGCCGCCATTGGGTCCTTTGCTCGTCGTCCTCCGCGTCGGGAGCGGGGATCTGCAGGAGCCATTCCTCCGGCGGTTCCTGGCCGTCCACGACCAGACGCAAGGCGACGTCGGCGAACGCTGCGGCAGCGGCCGTAACCGCCTGCCTGTCGTCGGCATCGGGGAAGCGGGCCTCCAGCAGGCGGTGGCGGAAGTTCTCCGCGCTGCGCGCGGCGATACGCATGCCGGCGCCTGGGGCTTCGGGCCGGGCGCGGGCGGCGGCCCACGCCCTGGTGCGCCGGCCGACCTCGTCGATCCGATCCTGGAGGGTCGCCCAGGCGTGGGCGTCGCGGGGGTCCTCGGGCTGCTCGCCGATGCCCTCGACGGCGTCCTCCAGGCCGTGCCGGACCCGCCAGGCATCCGCCAGCGCCGCGGTGCGCTCCCACAGCGCACGAAGCTCGGTGCCCGTACTCGGGACAGGGCCCAGCATGCGGGCCCAGGCTGGGGGGTTGGCGGCCAGCAGCGCACCGTTCTGCTCCAGACGCTGGGAGAGCACGATGCGGCGCTCGACCAGGTGGGCGCGCCAGGCTTCGGGGATGTCGGCGTCCCGTACGGCGGCCGAGGGAGCAAGCCAGTCCGGGAGCGGGCCGGAGTTGTCCGGCACCGGGACGGGGCCGTGGGGGAGCTGGTCGCGCAGGCGCCGCTCGGCGCGGATTCGCTCGGCGAGGATTTCGGCGCGACGCAGTCGCTGGCGGGCCTCGTCCTGCCGGTGCAGGTTGGCGGTCAGCTCGCGGCGGGTGACCTCGACCGGCTGGCGGGCCGTGTGGCTGGCGCCGCGCCGGGGCTCGCGCTGCCAGTCCTCGCGCATGCGGTCGAGAGGGCGCATATCCCGCCGCAGCTTCTGCTCGCGGCGCAGCTCGGCGAGT
This sequence comes from Streptomyces cellulosae, assembly GCA_014655195.1. GTDB lineage: Bacteria > Actinomycetota > Actinomycetes > Streptomycetales > Streptomycetaceae > Streptomyces > Streptomyces cellulosae. The sequence continues at coordinate 22,613 of BNBH01000002.1, forward strand.
TCCGCGGCGGCGGTGCGCTCGGCGGCCTGATCGCCTTCGAGGGCGGTGCGGCGCATGCGGCGCCGGGCGTCGGCGACGGCAGCGGCGAGGTCGGCGCGGGTGAGGTGACCGTGCGGCCGACGCGGCCACGCCGGGTGCGGCAGGCCGCTCACGACGACATGGCGAGGTTGGCCGGCCACCGCCGCATCGGCGCGGTGCAGTTCGTCCAGCGCCTCGTGCCGCAGGCGCTCGGCGCGCTCCAGAAGGCGGTCGAGCAGCTGCTCGTCGAGGTGCTTGAGCGGTCGGCTGCGGCCCGGGTCCGACTCCCGTTCGGCGGCACGCTCGGCGGCAGCGCGGCCCTCTTCCACCCGGGCGTCGATGCGCCAGGACAGCACCGCAGCGACGTCCTCGGCGTCGGCGAAGTCGCGTTCGCCGTACGCGGCGGCGAGCAACCGGGCGGCGTCCCAGCCTTCGGCTTCCGCCTTCTTCAGCGAGCGCTCGACTGCGGACCAGGCGTCGGAGGCGATGAACGCCTCGGCAGCGCCGCCCAGGACGCGCCGGGCGAGATTCTTGATGCGGTGGCTGACCGCGCGGGCGTGGACGTCGGTGTACTCGGCGGCGAGCTGGCCGATGCTGTAGGCACGGTCCTGCTCGGCCTGGATGGTCTCGTGCGCGGAGACCGATCCGCGGTTGCTACGTGCGACGGTGTCGAGCACGTCGCGCATGCTCTGGCCCTCGTCCGCAACCACGTGCAGCCGGTTCGACAGACGCCCGCGGGTGGCCATGACGTACGCGGACTCCCGGCTGGTCCTGGCAGTGATCAGACCGTGCGCGGTCGCCACCGTCAGGCCCTGCGCGCGGTGCACAGTGGAGGCGTAGCCGAGTTCAGCGTGCCGTCGCAGGTAGGAGGCCGGGAGCACGACACGGCCGCCGTGGCCGGTGTGCCGGACGGTGGCGTTGCCCCCCTGGTCGAGGGCTTCGATGCGCCACTGGTCGCCGTTCTTCACGAAGTCCAGGCCTGCGTTGACCGTCAGACGGCGCTGGTTCTTCCGGGTGACGATCAGGTCGCCGACGGCCGCCTGCAGGTCGTCGCGCAGGGCGGTGGAGCGGGTCAGGTCCAGGCGGCCGGAGGCGATCTGGAACGCCTGGGCGCGCAGGTTGAGTTCGCGGACGGCATCGGTGTCGTCGGCCATCATCAGCGAGTGCAGGCCGGCCTCGGTGTCGGTCTGCCAGGCGGCGAACACCGAGTCCAGCATCTCCTGCGGGCCGCCACCGACGATCCTGCCCTGGGCGAGATGCCAGGTCCACGCGTCGGCTGGATCGCCGTCGCGCAGCGCCAAGGTGGCCTCCGCTTCCCCGCCGGTGTGGAAGCGGTGCAACTGCTCCAGTTCGACCGCGCCGACCTCGCGGGCCACCAGCCGCAGGGCGCCGCCGGACTCCACCGCGCCGAGCTGCGCGGGGTCGCCGATCAGGCGGACCAGGGCGCCGGCTGCTTCGGCCTCGGCGACGATCCGGGCGAGGTTGCGGGTTCCGGCCATGCCCGCCTCGTCGACGACGATGACGTCGCCCGAACGGAGCTGGAAGGCGTCCTTGACCCTGCGTGCTTCGGCGAGCCGGTCGCGCTGAGCGATCCAGCTGTGCATCGTGTGGGCGACGGTGCCCAGGTCTTCCTCCATGACCTTCGCCGCCCGGCTGGACGGGGCCAGAGGTATGAGGCGTCCGCCGCCGGCGGTGACGGCGTCGCGCACCAACTGCAGGGCAGTGGTCTTGCCCGAGCCGGCCGGACCGATGCCGACGACGACCAGCTTGTCGGAGCAGGCGAACGCCTGGGCCAGGCGACGCTGGCCGGGGTCGAGCGGGGGCCCGCCGAAGCGGTCGGCGATGGCGGTGAAACGGTCGGTGCCCAGCAGCGGGATGACCGAGGTACGCGCGGCGTTCAGGATGCGGGACTCGGCCGCCAGGACTTCGCTGGAGGTGTAGAGCCGGGACTCGCGGCGCCGGTAGATGCTGCTGCCGTCGGCGCGTAGCAAGGGCGCGAAGGGTTGGTGGAGCTCCGGGGGAGTCAGGTCGATCGAGCCGTGCGCGATCACCTGCCGGGTGATCCGCTCAGCCAGCCCCCGGGTGTCGCCACGGCCCCGGGTCAGGCGAACGACATGGCGCCGGGCCTCGGCGAGCACATGCCGCTCACCCCACACCGAGCGCTCGGAGGAGACCTCCTGCAGCACGTCCCGCGCGGCCCGCTCGACGTCGACCGCGGCGGCCGGGTCCTGATCCGTGGCCGAGCGGCGGGCGATGGCACGCAGGTGCTCCACCAAGCCGTCGATCCGCGCGGCGCCGAACAGCGCGATGGCCTCCTCACGCCAGGCCGCGCGCAGATCCGACAGGGCACGCGCCTTCTTCTTGTGCGGCCTGGACATCTGCGCGGCCTGCTGGATGAGGGCCATGCGGGCCCCGGTGTCGGGCTCCTTGCCATACCGGCGCCGGTACTGCTGAAGCAGCTTGTCCAAGTCCTTGCGGATGTCCTGGGCCCGCTTGGAGAACGCCTCGATCAGGTCGTCGTCCAGGCCGCTGATGGCCATCACGGGCCGCTTGCCGGGGGTGACCTCCCGCTCCTCAGCCTGTACTCCGAGTCGGCGGCACAACTCCTCGACCACGCGCTGGTTGTACAGCTCGCTGGCCGCAACTCCCATCGCGTACAGCAGCTTGCCGTCGATGCTGCGCCACTTGCCATCCAGCCCGCGGACCTTGTTGGCGACGACGACGTGGTCGTGTAGCAGCGGATCGCCGCGGCGGCTGTCGTAGTGCCGGTAGCGGGCGGCTATCAGGCCGCCGCGCACGTCTTCCTGCGCGATGCCGTTGATGCCGGTGCGGGTCGCCAGCGCGTTCTCCTCGATCCAGGCGAGCGTCTCGGCGATGGCCTGCTCGTGGGCGGCCTGCACCTCAAGACGGGTTTCCTCATCGCCCAGCGCCCACAGGACGGAGCCGTACTTGTTGCGGAACACCAGGTCGTAGCCCGCGACCGCTTGGCGACCACAGGAGGTGTTGGCGCTGATGTAGCGGCTGAGTTCCTCGGCGTCCTTCGGGGCCCGACCGAAGTCCTCGCGGAAGGCTATGGCGCCGACACGCCCACGTATGCGCTTGCGCTCGGCGTCGGTCGCCTCGCGTCTCTCGCGCGTCTCGAAGTCCTGGATCGCATCCTGGATCAGGGCGGCGAGCGGGCCTTCCGTCTGCTCGTACTGGTAGTACCGCCGGCCGAGCCGGGCCTGTCGCACGGCGGCGGCCGGACTGAGCCCCTGGCCCTGGGCCTCGGCGATAATGCGGTCGGCGTCCGGGTGCAGACCCTCACCGAACAGGGCCTTCATCTGGGCCTCGGTGACGGTGCCTTGGACGCCAAGTTCGTCGGCCCCGCCGCCAACCCAGACGCCGGGCGGGTTGCCATCGGCCGTGTAGTAGTCGCTCAGTTCACGCTTGCCCGACCGGCGTTCGTCGCCGGTGGCAATTTCACGTGTGTAGTACAGGTAACCATCCCCAGCGCTGAGCTTGTGGATGGTCATCATGCGCTCAGCCTACCTTGTGACATTGTGAATGCAAGAGCTTCGACCGCGCCAACGGCGCGGTCGGGTGGAGTGAGTTGGGGAAGGCGAGGAACGAGCCGGCCAACGAGCAATCCCGGCCGTGCCGTGGCGCGGTCCGCGCAGCGGTGGTGGTTGTCCCCAGGGGCGCTCTCCTGAGCGGCCCTGGGGACAACCACCACGTTTTGGTTTTCCACAAGGGGTGATCCGGGCTGTCCGGGAGCGAACCTCCGACTCGCGGACAGCCCGCCAGACGGCTGGTCAACTCGCCGTAGCAGCGGCCGTTGTGTGGGGACCACAATGACTGTGTACCTACCGATGGGGAGGGCATCCATGGCAGAGCGGAGGACCACCCGCCAGCTCAAAGCGAGGGAGAAGGCTCGGGCCCGCACGGCGGAGCGCCGGCAGCGCGAGCAGCAGTTGGAGGACCTGGCGACTGCCTGGTTCGAGGCAGAGGACGAGATAGCCGACAAGGAGTCCGCGGCCGAGGAGAAGATCAGGAAGTACACCGAGAAGGTGCGCGGGGAGGTGGAGAAGGAGACGGGGAAGCTCCGGGAGCAGATGAACGACGTCGTGGGCAAGATGCTGGCGCTCACCGGCGTGCGGTCCGTGGCGGAGCGCCTGGGCGTGCCCGAGGCCGCGGTACGCGAGATCAAGGCGTCCTTGGACGGCGCCGCGAGCGCTCCGGCGAGCGCAGGATCGCCGTCGTCGCCGACGCCCGTGGTGGCGCCGTCGCCGTCGGTGCCGCCGCCATCTCCGGTGCCAGCCGTCGAGACGTCCGCTCAGTCAGATGAGTCAGTGGCCCTGCCCGGCTGATGCACACGCACCGCGACCCTCGTCCTGACTGTTACCGGTCCAGGTCGGGGGTCGCGGCGTGTGCGGCGTGTGTCACCGGGTTCCGGGCGCCGGTGGAGTCACCCAGGAGCTCGGGTTGAGCTGGCCAGGTGCGGGCGCGGCCGGAGGAGCCGTTACCGGGCTGGTGTACTGCTGTTGGGGGACGTAATACCCCGTCGGCCGACCCGGGTCGGCCGGCCGGTGTATCCACCGGATCTTGGCGCCTGCGGTCAGTTCGGTGCGCCACGGGTGGTCGGTGCTGAAGAGGATCCAGAGCGGTTCGCCGTCGCGGGTCGTCTTCTCGTAGCGTGCGAGGCGGAACCCAACCTGGCTGCCGTCAGGGGTGTCCACTTCGATCGTCATGCCGATCCAGCCGAGATCGAGATCCTCGATCGGCGTCTCCGTCATTCTGCTGCGCGTCACGGGCTCCCCTTTCCCTCGGGCACGTGATGCTGTTCGCGCTGATCAAGCGTGACAGTACCTCGGCCCAGGGACATGATGCAGCGCGCATTACGACATCCACGCCTCGGGGCCTGGGGACACCGTGCCGGTGTCCCCAGGCCCCGAGGGCTGCGGTCGTGGCGGCGGCTACGCCTGCTGGCCGTCGGCGGTGCGCGGGATCATCACATACAGCGTGTCGGCGAAGTCGTTGAGATGAAAAGGCTTTTCGTCGGAGTCTTCTGGGCCGGTGACCTCGCGGCCGATGGCGGTGATGTGCAACGCGGTGCGTCCGGTGTGTTGCGCGGAGATGGTGAACATGGCGCAGTCCGGACTGCACGCCCCGCACGCCGGGGAGGGGTCGGCGTACCGAGGAATGTGGGACTGCAATGTTGCGCGGCCGGGCTGCTGGTCGTCCAGCTGGAAGGCGCCCAGGATCACGTCACCCTGGCGGAGCTGGTCGGCTCGTACGATGCGGGCGGTGCTGGCGTCCAGGCCGGGCAGCGGGTGCGGGTAGGTGGCCAGGTATGCCGCGATGAACAGGTCCGTGCCGGGGCCGCCGGCGAGGTTGCTGCTGGTCGGACGGATCGTGTCGTCCAGCGCAGGTCTACCTCCACGGTGGTCTCGCCGTCGGTACGGACCTCGAAGGCGGGTGGGAAGGCTTCGGGATCGCGCAGCATGTCCCACGCCTCCTTCGCGGCGCTCAGCGGGTCGTCGGCGCAGACGTCCTCGTTCGTCCAGCAGACCTGGTACGTGGTCATGTCCGGCTCCTCTCGGGTGTCAGTGGCGTGCTGTTGGTGGCGGAGCCGCCGGGAACTTGCCCTGTCCCTCGGCGGTGTCCGGGAGCCACGGTGGGATCCAACCTGCGCTGTGGCTCCAGGGGCGGGGCCGGGGCGGCGCGACCGCGCGCCGCCCCGGCTGGCGTGGATCAGTAGATGAGGAAGGACTCCGGGTTCTGGCGGGCCATCGTCAGGAGGGCAGCGTCAGGGCCGCCCTTGGCCATGATCAGCTCACCGGCGAGCACGTCGATCTCGTGCTCGGTGAGCGCCCGGACACCGGACTGCTCCAGGAACTCGTCGATCGTGTCGAGAACGTCGTCGGGGTGGGTGAAGTGCTCGACCAGGCCATGGATTCCGGCTGGTTCGCCGCCCTTCCACAGCTGCACGGACAGGGTGCGCAGCACCGGGTCGAAGACCGGCACGATACGGGTGCTCTCGTCCAGGTCGATTGCGTTGCCGTAGGCCATCGCCTCTGCATTCCCTTCGGATCGGATTGGTGGTGGAGTGCCGGGGGCTTGCCCTGCCCCCTTTAGGCATAGGTAAATCTATCTCTTGAGTGGAGGAGTCAACCGTTCTCTCTTGTTGGTCAGCTGCGCGGATTTGCTGCGGGAACGGTCAGCCGAAGCTCACCGTGGTGCCGTCCAGGTGGACCGTGCCGAACCGGTGCGTGGCCGCCGAAGCGTGCAGGCGCTCGCGCGTCTCCTCGGGCACGTCCGGCAGCGCGAGGAGCGACCGTGAGGGGATACCGTCGTTACCGCGCGCCGACATCCAGAACGCTTCTCCGGCCCGCTCGGCCGGGATGTCATTCAGCGCCTCGGCGTTGTCGGAGATGAACGCGGCGCACGCCCGCATGAACGCCTCGCGCTGCTCCAGCACGACACTGTTCACATCCAGGTCCAGGCCCTCAACGTGCTCCCACTCCCGGCCCGGAGTGAGATCGGGGTCGCCGGGTGCGGGCTGAGCCTCGAACCACACCGCTTCACGCAGCGCTGCGGCGCAGAAGTCGAACAGGTACGTGCTGCGCTCGCTGACGTTGGGGGAGACCTCCGACCAGGTCCACTCCCATGCGCCGATGGCATACCGGCCGTCCTCGCCGGGCTCCACGACGGTCGCGCAGGTGGCCGGGCCGTCGCTGTGGATGTAGCCCCAGCGGATGTGGAGCACGATGGCGGCCTTGAGCTCCTCGCCGTCCTCGGTCATCTCCGACAGCTCCGGGGCCTCGATGACTCGGATCTCGTCCTGGTGCGCTCGCCCGAACTCCTCGATCAACTTCCGGCAGTCGGCGGCTATCTGCTTGACGGTCTCAAGCGTGAAGCGCGGAGACAGCCAGCCGTTCCAGCGGTTGGACTTGTCTACCACGGCCTCATATACATGCTCGCCGTCGGCGGACACCAGAACCTTCTCCATGGTGGTCAAAGCGCACCTTTCTTCCATGCCTGCTGAGTCGGGCGGCTGCCGTCGTCAGGCTCCGGGCACCACCCCGGAACGACCCCTCGCCAAGGGGTTTCGGCAGTGAGTAACACGGAGTTCGAGCGGTGCCCGGCGCGCACGGCCGGGCACCGGGGTCAGCGCATGTTGAGCAGCACGGTGCCGTACGGCGTCTGGTGAAACTCCGTGATGCATGCCTTGCGCAGGTCAGCCGTGATGACCGTCCACGGGATCGGCTCGCCGTCCTCGATGTTGTTGAGGTCGAGCACGGTGCGGCCCTGGTTGTAGGCGGTCTTCACCGCGTCCTCGGCGCTGCGGCCGATCGAGATGTACCGCTCGCGTATGTCCTCCCGGATGGACCGGCGCTCTTCGCGGCGATCTTCCGGCGGCCACTCGGCGGGAACCTCGCAGTGGAGCGCAATCCACGCGAGTGCCCGCTGCTCGTGGGGGAGGGTGTATGGGCCGGTGCTCACGGAGTGCATGAGCGCGCCTCGCTTCCTGGCGTGGTTGGCGATGGAGTGTCGGGGGCTTGCCCTGCCCCTGGTCGACGTAGGGGTGTTCGGCGCCGGTGCCCGGCGGCGGGCCGGGCGCCGGTCTGGCTCTACTTCGAGTCGGCTACGACCCAGCGGGCCGCCTCCTTGCCCTTCCTCGGCTCGCGGATGACGTAGGGCGCGGCATTCCAGCGGTACGTCAGGATGCGCGGGCGCCAGCGCATCCGTCCGCCGACCAGTTCGCCGCCGGTCTGCACGTCGGCGGGGTACTCCTCGGCGCCCAGCTGGTTGAGGGCGGACGCGGTTAGACCCAGTAGAATGCGCCACCGCGCCGGCCGCTCCGGCTTGGTCAACACCTGCGTGCCGTCGCGCTGCGTGTACGCCACGCCGAGGTCCTGGAGGGCGGCAATCGCCGTGTCCCACAGCGAGTGCACCTCATGCCGCTCGGCGTCGTCCAGGTTCGGCGACTTCGCCAAGTCCTCGGCGCGCTGCGCGATGTCCTCCAAGTGCCAGGAGAGGATTTCGAGGCTGTCCATGCCGAAGCTCACTTTCCGGTGACGATGAACTCGGTGAAGCCGCCTTCCAGTGCAAGATGCAGGTCCACCGATTCGCCGGTACCGAGCTCACGGACCCGTTTCTCGATCCAGTCGCCGCATGCTTCAAGTTCCAGCCGCTCGCACTCGGCGGAGGGGTCGGCGTCCGGGCACTTGTGGCCGTCGTTCCAGAATCCGTGGGCCTCTCCGAATTCCTCCATTCCGGAGAATCGCATTCCCTTCCCGGCATTCTTCAGGAGGGTGATGGCTTCCTCGGCAATCCGGGACGGGTCGTCGGTGACGTACTTGGTGCGCTTCGCGCAGCGGTACGCCTTCTTGGAGTCGGGATTCTTGACCTTGGTGAATTTGCCAATGCTCACCGCATACATGAGCGGGCCTCTTTCCTGGCTCGCCGCACGCTTTTCACGCGCAGCTGGTGGTGGAGTGTCGGGGGGCTTGCCCTGCCCCTCACTGACATAGGTAAATCTATCTAATTGGACTGGGGGAGTCAACCCCAAATCCTCACCAACCACAAGGAATTGGCTCCGCTCTCCGCACCCGCCACCGGTGGCCGTGCAGCGGACGACCCTCCCGGCCGACCGGCCCGCACCCGGCCGATCATCCCCGCCGCCCGACCAGCAGAAGCCGCAGGACCGCCCCCCTCCCCCTCCCGGCAAAAAGAGATTCTGAGGGGGTGCCGGACGAAGCGCAGGGGAGGAACGGAACCTTTTTTCACCGCGACGAAGGAGCGGCGAAAAAAGGTTCCGAGACGACCTTGCGCACAGTCCGCCGCACCCCCTCACAATCTCCCCGCCGGGAGGGAACCACCCGCACCCCGACAACCCACTCCCGCCACAGCCGGCCTACAGGGGCCGCACAATAGCCCCACCACTTCGGCTGGCTGACGGCCAGCCCGTATCGTCACCCACCCCCATTGACACAAACCACCGTCACACTGACCTCACTAGGGCCTCCGCCTCCTGGCGTCGGTAGTACTCCGTGCCGCCGACGACGAGAACGGGTTTCGGCGCCGTGCGGCGTCGCAGCAGTGTCTTGACGCGTTCGCGCCGCTGCGGCGGGGTCATCTCGTTGCGGACGGCGGCCGGGAACAGGTCGGGGATCTGCCTGCGAGCGATCAGCCCGTGCTCAGGCATCACCACCTGGGCAGCCTGCGACAGGTAGCGGGTGGCGACGTCGGGTGAAACCCTCAGCCGAGTCGCGACGGTCTCGGTGGTCAGGTTGGTGCCCTCGGCGATGGCGGTGCGCAGCAGGTCGGCGACCTCGGCGACTCTCCCGGATGGAGCCTGCGTGGCGTCCGCGCGGCCTGCGCTCTTCCCGCTGTAGCCGGGGCGCTCGGCGTCGTACCAGGCGAACCACGCGGCGACGGCGGCAGCGTCCCGCGTGTGGTCCTCCGCGGCGGGCGGGAAGGGGTGACTCGGGTGATCCGCGTACGCCTGGGCCAGGTTGCCGATGGCGCCGGGGGTCACGCCGCGCCGCCGAGCGATCTCGACACGGCGCCACCGCTCGCCGGGGGCGTGCGTCATGGGGCGCGGCTCGGCGGCCAAGCGCGGGCCGGACTGCACGTCCGTGGCCCCCTCCTTGTCGCCGAAGAGCCGCACGCGAACCCACTCCGCTGCCGTCTGCCTGTCGATGAGCTGGGTGCTGCGGGCACCGACCCGGGTCTTCGCCTCGGGGATGGGGTGGGCCTCCAGCCAGTTTCGGATCGTCTTCGGCGAAACGCCAGCGAGGTGTTCCAACTGCTTACGGGTCACCCAGGGGTCGTGCAGCGCGGCGAGCCGCTGCTCGAACTGCTCTCTCGTCGTAGTCATGGTGGTGTCATCCTGTCGTATCCCGAGCCGTACACTGATGGACGCTGCCAGCGGGAGACCTGATGTGGCCTCGTCGTTGGTGGTGGAGAAGGGCCGGCGGTTTTGCCCGAGCCAGCACGCTTCGGCGGGGCTGGTACGAGCTTCGGCTCGTAACCGTCGGCCCGCTTTGCCGTTTGCGGCCGGGGCGGGGTGTTGCCCGCCGCACCACCCCGCCCCGGCCCGGTAGGTCAGGCCGTGAGCCTGCGCAGATGGGCGTCCGTCGCTTGGTCGCCCAGGTGGCGGCGCATCGCGGTCCCGCGCGGCTGAGGGGCGATCGGCCCGAGCGCCTGTGCCTGGGCGACGACGTCGGCCATCGCAAGATCGACCTTGAAGCGGTGTCCGATGCGCGTCTCCAGATCGGCGTAGAGCGCGGCCATCCCGGGGCGCAGCCGGGCGGCGCACACGAGATCGTCTTCACTGGCCAGCACACAGAAACTGCAGCTCAGGCGACTCATGCCCTGGTCATAGACCGGGCTGTAGGGCAGCGCGGACTCCGCAATCTGCTGCCAGACCTGCTCATCGGACCACGTGTGGATCGGGAGCCAGGTGAACACCGACCGCCCGCGGGTGGTGAGCGCCGAGTCCTGTGTCAGCGGGAGCTTGCGCTTGCGCTTGGAGGACTCCGCTGCCCGGATGCCGAGGCAGTCCAGCACGATGCCCCGACGCCAGAAACCGGTGTACCGGCCGTCGAAGCTGCGGATGACCTGCCGGACCACGTCCCGCTTGTGATAAGCCGTGCAATATCGAACGCCTGCGCTAGGCCACATGCCGCGCTCCTCGACCTGCTCCAGAAGGTCGCCTTGCTCGCGGCTGCGGACCTCGAAGCGCAGCCCGTAATGCCGCGCGTGCAACTCGGCGAGCTCGCGGGTGCCGCTCCATTCGACCCGGCCCAGGTCGCAGTGCACAACCACGATCTTGTCCAGCGCGCCGACCTGGGCGGCCAGCCCGGCGACGTAGGAGACCATGGCCTGCGAATCCTTGCCGCCGCTTGAGTTCAGGACGACAAGATCCGCGTTGCGGAGCAGGTCCAGCGGATCGTCGGCGGTCATGGTCGGCTCCTCGAAGAGCGACATCTGGGCGGTCGTCATCGCACGCCCCCCGCAGTGCTCGGCCGGCTCGGCGTGGCCGGGTGCGGCGCCAGCATGCCCAGACTGACGGCAAGCGCTTCGATCTCGGCCTCCTCGCGGGTCTGTTCCGTCACGGCGCGCCGGACCGATGGGGAGGGCAGCGCGCGCAGGCCGCGCACGACGGCGAGGGCCTGGGCGGTCCAGCGGGCGAAGCTGACTTCACCCGTGACCACCTGGCTGGGTGTGGTTTCGGACATGTGCGTCCCTTCGTTGGGGTGGAGAGCCCGGCGGCGGCTTGCCCTGCCGTCCGCCAAGGCGTGAATGCCCGGGGTGCCTTCACCTCAAAGCGACATCGGTAAATCTCTCTAGGTGTGCGCCTGGGAGATGTCAGCAGGCCGCCCCGCCCGGAGGGGCGGCCCGCGGGTGCTTACAGGACGGCGCTGACGGCGTGACCGAGCCACTGCGGGACGTTGCAGCTGACGGCGTTTCCGGCCTGCATGGTCTTCTCGGCCTTGCTGCGGCCCTTGACGATGTAGGTCTCGGGGAAACGCTGGGCGCTCATCTGCTCGCGCCACTGGAGCATCCGGAAGTGGCAGTCCTCGATCTTCACCGCTGGGCGGAGCAGACCGGCGGAGTCGCGGGTGGACAGGGTGTGCAGCGGCTCGCTGGTCCGCTTGGCGGTCGAGCCCTTCCGGAACGGGATCACCAGGCCGTGGTGGTTGCCGCCCGCGGTGACGGTGGCGAGGGGCCGATCCACGCGCTCGGCGGTGGCGTGGTTGCGGAACTCAACGATGAAGGGCGGGGCGGCCAGATCCGCGGTGGTGGCGTGCGGGAAGGTGCCGGGCGGTACGACGATCCCTTCGCCGATCTTGACGGTGCGCGACGGCAATGGGGTGAGGTCCGGGCGGAAGGCGCGGCCGTCGTGTCCGCCGTGGTTGACGGTGACCACCGAGGGTTCGTCGGGGAACATCTCCAGACCGGCGGCGATGCGGTCCATGGTCGTGGGCGCCAAGGGGCGCTTGCGGTCCCCGATCCGGGTCCCCAGGTTCGTCCAATCGATGATGTCGGAGGCGGGCCGAACGTAGGGCTCGACGATCACGGCGGTGTCGTGGTTGGGGCAGGTGTAGTCGTACTGCTGGCCGTACTTGCCGATCCGGGTCTCGGTGTGGCCCGGCCGCCAGGTCTGCCGCGCGTACACGTCCTCGTCGCACTCCTCGCACCGGGCCAGGGGCCGTGGGGCGACGTCCGGAAGGCGCATGCCGACCCGGGTGAAGACGATGTAGAGGCGGTCCCTCCACTGGGGGGCGGCCGGGTTGAGCCCGTCGCCGATGTGCGCAGAGCTGACGCAGACGATCTGGTAGTTGTAGCCCAGCTTGACCATGCCGCTCAGCCACCAGTCGAACAGGATCCAGTCGGTGGCGAACTCGGTGACGTTCTCGATGAGCACCGCCTTGTGCCGGTGCACCTCGACGGCGCGGATGACGTCGTAGGCGGTCGCGCGGGTCCGCTCGAACGCGGCGTCGGGCAGCGAGCGCAGTTCTTCCTCGGTGAGCCCGCTCACCTTCTTGCTGCGGCGGCGGCCCCCGGCGGGCGAGATCTCGGTGCAGATGGGGCTGGCCCACAGCACATCGGTGCGCGGCAGGCGGCGCATGTCGTAGTTCGAGACGTCGGCGCAGACGTGCTCGGCCTGCGGGTGGTTCGCCGAGTGGGTGTCGATAGCGGTCTGCCAGTGGTTGGCGGCCAGTTTCAGCTCCCAACCTGCGTTGACGAGGCCGGTACTGGCGCCGCCAGCGCCACAGAAGATGTCGGTGAAGGTGATGCTCAAGGTCCGTCCTTGCACGCCGTGCGGTGGTGGAGTCGGCGTGCCGGGCCCGGTTGCCCTCCGGGCCCGGCACGGTGGTGCGCTCAGCTCGGCAGGAGCTGTTACCCGCCGTAGGTCTGACAGGCGGTGACCTCGGCCAGCAGCAGGGCGCTGATCCGGTTGACGACGACGGCCGGGAGCTCGACCGTCGCCGGGTCGTTGCCGTCCCGGCGCGCGATGGTGATCAGCGCGCCGCCGTCGTTGGCCAGCTCGCCGTGGTGGCGCGGGAGCCGGACCAGCTCCTCCAGCAGCCACGCAACGGTGGCGGGGGAGGTGGCGTCCTGCTGGAGGCGGACCGGCGCCCCCAGCGGGTGACGGCCGCCGTAGCGGGCCATGACGCTGGCGACGTACCGGGCGACATGGTCGGCCATCACGTCCACGTGGGCGCCGCCGAGGCTGGCGCCCCGGGGGCGGTTGTGCGGCATCGAGTCGTACACCACGGCGATGTGGTCTTCGGGGCCGTAGTGCTCGACGTGCCAGCCCTGTACCTGCTCAAGCCGGGGAGGAAGGATCTCGTCCGCGCCGATCAGCAGGTACGTCAGGTCCGGCAGCCCGATGCGGATCTGGAAGCCCCCGCCGTCGGCGTGCGCCAGCTCCGCGTCAAGGCCGCGCCCGCGCAGAGCGTCGAGAACCCTCTGGTACTGAGGCGCGATCTGGCTGCGGGAGTAGGCGTAGTTGATGACGAAGCGGATCAGCGGGGCCGGGTCGGCGGTCCAGTCGAGGTAGCCCGACTCGTCGGTCGCGGTGCCGAGGAAGGTGCGCCGCCGCCAGAAGAGCCGGGGCCGCCCGCTGTTGTGGCCGGCAGTGATCCAAAGCTGGTCCAGGCTGCTCGGCAGGACGATCACTAGCTGCCGCTCACCCTCGGCGACCTGGACTTCCAACTGGGCCTGGGTGCGCAGTTCCGCGCCCAGCCGGGAGATGGGAACGAGTTCCACGAACCGTCTCCTTGTGGTTGGTGGTGGAGTGTCGGGGGGCTTGCCCTGCCCCGTCTCGACATAGGTAAATCTATCTAGTCGGGCTGGGGGAGTCAACCCCAAACCCTCAGCAACCACAAGGAGTTGGCTCCGCTCTCCGCACCCGCCACCGGTGGCCGTGCAGCGGACGACCCCCCGCCGACCGGCCCTCACGCGACCGGCCCGCACCCGGCCGACCACCCCCGCCGCCCGACCAGCAGAAGCCGCAGGACCGCCCCCCTCCCCCTCCCGGCAAAAAGAGATTCTGAGGGGGTGCCGGACGAAGCGCAGGGGAGGAACGGAACCTTTTTTCACCGCGACGAAGGAGCGGCGAAAAAAGGTTCCGAGACGACCTTGCGCACAGTCCGCCGCACCCCCTCACAATCTCCCCGCCGGGAGGGCCGTCGTGCATATGGGCGCCTTGTCTCTCGGCTGGCCAGGACAAAGCTGCTCAGTGGATACAGTCGGAGTGCTGAGACAGCATGATCATGGCTGGAGGGTCAGAGAGCCGTCGGCGGTGTTCGGTCGGCTAGCATGGCCATACGGCAGACGAGCCGAGCGGACGGCCGCGTGGAGTTCCCGCAAGGGGGCTTCCCGAGGAACGTCCGGACTCCACAGGGCAGGGTGGTGGCTAACGGCCACCCGGGGTGACCCGCGGGACAGTGCCACAGAAAGCAAACCGCCTGGGGCTCCGGCTCCTGGTAAGGGTGAAACGGTGGTGTAAGAGACCACCAGTGCCCAGGGTGACCTGGGCAGCTAGGTAAACCCCACCCGGAGCAAGGTCAAGAAGGGGGCGCCCAGGTGCCCCTGCGCGGACGTTCGAGGGCTGCCCGCCCGAGTTCGCGGGTAGACCGCACGAGGCCAGCGGTAACGCTGGTCCTAGATGGATGGCCGTCTCCCCGGCCACCGTGAGGTGACCGGGTGACAGAATCCGGCGTACAGCTCGACTCGTCTGCCGCTCCACCAAAGTTGTAATCGACGATCTCGGACGCATATCTGCTGGTTCAGTCGTCTGTGAGAGCCCTTCTTTGGCGAAGTCGTTCCCGGAGAGCGCCGACCATGGGAAGGGTCATTCCACTGAAGACGAACAGCACTGCAAGGCCGCTTAGTGTCGGGCTCACGACTTCCTCGATCTTTAGCGGCCAGGGGTCCTCAAGGATGTAGAAGATGATGTAAGAGCCTTTGCAGACTGCGTAGGCCATTCCGAGAATCGCGGCGATCGAGGAGAGCGCGAAGCCGACGCTGCTCCAAGGGCGGACCCCCCAATTGCGTCGTGACGTTCTCCCGCACATGAACATCAGCTCGCCGCAGGTGACCAGGACGTAGGAGAGATAGATAAGTAGGTATGCGGCAACCTTGGGGTTGTCGACGTATTCGGTGGTGAACTGGATGCCAGGCCGGTTAGCTGCAAGGAAGAGCGGTACCATGATGGCTAGTTCCAACACAGCAGCGAACCCGCGTTGGAGTATTGCCGACTTGAGGTACTCAGGGCGGTAGGCCAGATCAACCATCGTGATCTGAATCGCAGCGCACCAGAGGATCGCGCAGACGTGGGCTACAAGCTTGCCGGCGTTGGGCATGCCTGTGGCCTGCTGCAGTTGGTTGGCCACCGCTGGCACGGCGCACAGGACGCCAAGTGTGCAGATGGCGAAGGCGATGGCGATCGCCCAGGTGGCGACGCGTGGATTCCCCACGGCTCTGCGAGTGCAGAGGGCAGTAACCAACAACCCTGCCGCGGTGCAGGTGCCGAAGACTATGCCGTCCACCACTTACAGCCCCTCCAGTGCATCGGCCGCGTAACGTGCGGCTTCATCCTTACTGCGGCGCCGTCGGCGCTTGCCCTTTTCCTTTCCGGATTCAGCGTTGGTCGCCGACTCCAGGCCGAGTTCGGCCCGGCGCTGCTCTAGGGCTGCGATGATGTTGTGCAGCTCGCTCTCTGGAAGGCCATTGAGTAGCGCTAGGACGCGGCGTGCGTCTGGGTTTTCGAACGCCTCCAGAGCCGCGAGGTCGTTATAGCTTTCGTGCGGAAGAAGATGGGCCGGCGGCACGTTGTTCAGTGCTTTGCACAGCGCAACGATCGTGCCCACGGTCGGGTTGTCCTGGGAGCCGTTGGCCAACTTGGCGATGGCGGCGAATGACACGGACGCGTGCTCACCAGGCAGTGCGTTTACTGCCGCGGACAGTGAGCGCGACGTGTGGGCGCGGCCGTTGGCGTCCAGACGGCTGGCCATCAGGGCTCTCAGCTTTTCCGCCAGCGACGGGCCGTTGTGGCTCACCACAGGTAGGAACTCCTGGACGTGCTCCGCAAACCGTCCTGTTGATGACTGCACACGACCACGTACCGGTCTCTCACTCTGTCGAAGGTCAACTGCTGTGTACTTTAGTTGACATGATCGGGGACGCAAGGCAGGATCCCGAGAAGGAGGAACCCTGTGCAGCAGTGTGACTACCGCATGCCGTCGCTGACCGCCATCGATCGAGACTTCTTGAGGGTTCGCCGATGGGAGGGTCTGCTGGGCGATCCTGCACAGGTGCCTCCCCATGATCTAAGGCTGACGACTCAGTCGTAGCGCCGCACCGGCAGGGGTGGAGGTGGAGTCGACAGTGAAGAGCAGTGATCAGATGCGTCAAGAGGTCTGCTGTAGGACGGGGCCGGCCTCGCCGACAGCGCTTAAGTACCACCGCTGTAGCGGGGTTGGCGCAGCCGACCACGACGGATGAGCGGAAATCGCTGTGGTGCTTCCGGTGGAGTACTGGAGCACGTTGGTTCTTCAGCAGGTAGGGCCGCAGTTGCGCGTGGAGACTGACCTTTACAGAGACCACGGGGGCGATAGCGATGGCGATGCCGGGAGGGAGCCGGCGGGCAACACGGAGCGATGCGTTCTCCAGGGTGGCACAGACCACCCTGGAAAACTCCCACAGAAGCACTGAGTCGGTCGGTGAGGGCGTTGATCACGTACGCGGCGGACATGTGTCAGGCTGCTTCACGCGGGACAGCTCAGGCGGGAGTGCTGCGCCAAGCGGCGTGTGGCTTGGCGCGGACGACGGCACGGTGCTCTTTTTCCCGGTCTCTGTCGGCGTCGATGGGTCTCCGCTCCGGCCGGACGCAGACAATCCTCAACTGGACGCCAACGATCAAGCCACTCTTGATGCCGCGAGTTGGCTGATGCCGAAGCTTCCGCGCGAGCTGATCGCTGAATATCTCGGCTTGGGCCTTCCGAAACAGTGATGCCTGCCCGCGATCACGGCAGCTTCTGCGTGGTGAAGCTGACGGTCGGTAATCGTCCGAGTGGCACCGAGCGGGGCGTTGGGTTGCTACGCCTCTCTGTTCTCTAGGCGCTGGAGCTGCGCGATCACGGGCAAAAGTGCCTGTCGGCTGGACGGCAGCAGCTCGTGACACTTCGTTGCGATTTCGCGCACAACCTCATCCTGTACTGCAAGGAGTGCATCGGGCTGCCGGAGAACGTTCCTGGCGGTCGTGAGCTGTTCCTCCGTGAGTGCCTCAGCAGCCTCAAGGAGTCGCATCATGCGAGGTAGCGCGTCCAACAAGCTTGGCTGGCTGGCGAGGTCGCTCAGGGTCTTGCGTTGCTCCGGGCTGAGGGCTCTGGCTCCCAGAGCGACCTTGCGTACACCTTCGTCGCCCAGCGCATCAAGCGTCTGAAGGCGTGCGAGCAGTCCCTGGATAGTCTCACGATCGGCGGCGCCTGACTCCACGTTCTGCAGCCTGATGTTGCGCACACCTAGACGCCGTAGCTCTCGGAGGAGATCCAGCTGTGCCTGGGTGTCGTCTTCGAAGGCAATCTCATCATCGACGAAGTACGAGATGCGACGGTGGAAGTATTCAGAGAGTGCCTTTAGGTGGCGCAGCGTAACGTTCGTGCCGGGCTTGCCCGTCGCCAGCTCCCATAGGTACGGACCCGAGATCGCGACGCCGGTCTGCTCCGAGATCTCGCGGGCCAGAGTGTTCCAGGATGGCGGCTTGCCCCCCTCGGCGGCGAGCCCGTCGCGAAGGGCGGTCAGCTTCTCCGCGAGCGTGCGGGGCGCCGCGCTCTCGTCACCGCCGGTATCGGGCATCGTAGGCCCGCCCTCCTCTCTTGGTCATGTCTCGGTTGCTGTGGCGCGTACGGACAGTATCAGCCATCTACGCACGTGAATATCACCGCGGGAGCAGGTCGCGTCAAGGCGACCTCGCCAGGGTGCGCATGGCCCGAGAGGGCTAGACCAACAGCTCCATGTTGGGTGGATCGCCGAGCGGGATCGAGGGTAGCCGCCTGGATGGGCCCTCTACGGGTGTTTACCGAATCTGTTGCCGTGGACCGACGAGGTCGTCGATGGGCCGCCGGGTTGAGGACGGGAACGAGGGCGGGTTCGTCTGTGTCGGCAGAGGATGATGTGCGCGTCAGAGTCGTGGGGATCGGCGGCGTACGGCGGCGGTGCCTGTCCACGGTGCGATGAGCGCGGCGGCCACGGAGACGATGGCCAGAAGGACGAACAGTGGCTCGTAGCCGCCGAGCGGTACGGCGAGGGCGGCGCCGGCGAACGGGGCGAGGGCTGCCGCTGTGGTGGCTGGTGCTGCGAGGAGGCCGGAGAGGCGTCCGTAGTGCGTGGCGCCCCAGCGGTCGGTGATGGCGGTGGCCTGGAGCAGGGTGAGGTTGCCGCGGACCATGCCGGCCACGATCGACACGGCGATGAGCAGGACGTACGGGCCGGGGGTGGCGGCGAAGGCAGAGGTCGTCAGCCCGCCGAGCGCGATCAGGATCGTTGTGCGGGCCGTTGGGGTGGTGCGGCGTGCGAGGGCTGCGTACAGGGTGCGGCCGAGGGTCTGTCCGGCGCCGCCGATGCCGAGGGCCCAGGCGGCCTGGCTGGTGGTGTACCCGCGTTCCAGCAGGAGCGGGACGAGGGCGACGACGACGGCGTACATCGCGAAGCCGGACAGGGTGAAGGCGGCGGCGAGCAGCACGAAAGGCCTGCTGCGCCCGACGCCTTCAGCGCCTTCGGCCTTGTGTGCCGGGCTGGTGGGGGCGTCGGGCCAGGGTGCGCGCAGGGCCAGGGCGTGGGCGGGGATGGTGACGGCGGCGAGGATGGCGGCGAGCACGAGGTAGGTGTGGCGCCAGGACAGGTGGTCGGCGAGGGCAGCGGTCAGGGGTGCGAAGACGGTGGAGGCGAGGCCGCCGGCGAGGGTGACGATCGTCAGGGCGCGTACGTGGTCGGGGGCCCACCAGCGGGTGAGGGCGGCGAACGCGGGCTGGTAGAAGGTGGCCGCCATGGCGAGCCCAGCGAGCATCCAACCAGCAGTGAAAACCACAAGGTTGGGGGCTGCGGACACGATTAGCAGGCTGGTGACGCCGAGCACGGAGCCGATGGTCATGACGGCGCGAGGGCCGCGCTGATCGAGGATGCGGCCGACGCGGATCCCGGCGAGGGCGGAGACGACGAGAGCGAGGGAGAACGCGGCGGTGGTCACCCCGGCCGGCCAGCCGGTCGCGGCGGTGATCTGGGGGTTGAGGACGGGGAACGCGTAGTAGACGATGCCCCAGCTCACGACCTGCGTGGCGCAGAGGGCGGGCAGGGCGGCGCGGGGCCGCGACCGGTCCCCTGTTCCGGTCGCGGCCCCGCGTGCGGGGGTGCCCAGGCTGGTCACGAGCCGCAGCAGCCGCCTGCCGGGGCCTCCTCGGCCGCCGCCCCGACCGTGGCGGGGGCGCCGAGCTGGACGAGCTGCCGTGCGGGCGCGCAGCAGCCGCCGCCGTCGGCCTCAGCGGCGTCGGGCGCGTCGAACAGGCCGGCGCCGCCACAGACTCCGGTCTCGGGCAGAGTGAGTTCCACGCGGTCGGCGGAGTTGAGGTCACCGGCGATCGCGGCGGCGACGGAGCGGACCTGCTCGTACCCGGTCATCGCCAGGAACGTCGGGGCGCGGCCATAGGACTTCATGCCGACCAGGTACACGCCCTGCTCGGGGTGGGAGAGCTCGCGGTGACCGTGCGGGTAGACGGTGCCGCAGGAGTGCTGGTTGGGGTCGATCAGCGGAGCCAGGGCCACGGGCGCCTGGAGGCGCTCGTCGAGGCCCAGACGCAGCTCGTCCAGGAAGGACAGGTCGGGGCGGAAGCCGGTCAGCACGATCACCTCGTCGACCGGGTCCAGACGGCGACCGTCCTCGCCGACCAGGACCAGGCGGCCGTCGTCCGCCCGCTCGATCGCCTCGGTGCGGAAGCCGGTGACCGCGTCCGCGTGGCCCTCGTCGACGGCGGCCTTTGCCGCCAGGCCCAGGGCGCCGCGCGCCGGGAGCTGGTCGGCTTCGCCGCCGCCGAAGGTGGAGCCCGAGATGCCCCGGCGCAGGATCCACACGCCCTTCGTGCCCGAGCCGTCGTCGGACTTGGCGAGGTCGGCGAGGTAGGCGAGAGCGGTGAACGCGGAGGCGCCCGAGCCGATCACAGCGGTGCGCTTGCCCGCGTACCGGGCACGGACGGCGGGGTCCTTCAGGTCCGGGACGCGGTAGGTGATCCGGTCCGCAGCGGCCTTCTCACCGAGCGCGGGCAGTCCGCTGCCACCAGCCGGGGACGGCGTGGCCCAGGTGCCGGAGGCGTCGATAACAGCGCGGGCGAAGAGGCGCTCCTCACGGCCGTCGGTGTGGGCGACGTGCACGACGAACGGCTGGGCCTCGCGGTCGGCGTCCACGATCCGGTCCCGGCCGGTACGCGAGACACCGGTGACGGTGGCGCCGGTGCGGACACGGTCGCCGAGTACGTCGGCGAGCGGCTGCAGGTAAAGGTCGGCCCAGTCGCCGCCGGAGGGGTAGGTGGCCGGGTCGGGGCGGGTCCATCCGGTGGGGGCCAGGAGCTTCTCGGCGGCCGGGTCGACGACCTCACCCCAGGTGGAGAACAGCCGCACGTGCGACCACTCGCGCACCGCGGCGCCGGCAGTAGGCCCGGCCTCCAGGACCAGGGGCTCGATGCCCTGGTCGACCAGGTGGGCGGCGGCGGCCAGACCGGCGGGGCCGGCCCCGATCACGACGACGGGCAACTCGGTGGTGGCGGGCGCGTTCACGGCGACTCCTTGCGTGTTTCGACATCTGTCGATGGCTTGCGCGGCCCAGCATGACACCTGTATTGATGAGCGTCAACATAGACATTCATCGAACCCAGGGGATTCGCTGATGGAGCACATTGACGTCGCCGTGATCGGCGGCGGCCAGTCCGGCCTCGCCACCGCCCATGCGCTGCTGCGGCGCGGGCTGCGGCCGGTGGTGCTGGAGGCGTCCGACCGTGCGGCCGGGTCTTGGCCGCACTACTACGACAGCCTCACGCTGTTCTCGCCCGCCCGGTACAGCTCCCTGCCCGGGATGCCGTTCCCCGGCGCCGACCGCGACCGCTACCCGCACCGCGACGAGGTCGTCGCCTACCTCACCGCCTACGCCGACCGCCTGGACGCCGAGATCCGCACCGGCTGCCGCGTCACCGCGGTCCGCCGCACCGGCGACGGCTTCGCAGTGGAGCTGGAGGGCGGCGGTCGGCTGTCCGCGCGGGCCGTCGTGGCGGCCTCCGGGACGTTCGGTCACCCGCATCGGCCCGCGCTGCCGGGTCTGGAGGAGTTCACCGGGCAGGTGCTGCACGCCGCCGACTACCGCAGCCCGGCCCCGTTCGCCGGTCGCCGGGTGGTCGTGGTCGGGGCCGGGAACTCCGCGGTGCAGATCGCCGCCGAGCTCGCCAAAACCGCACGCGTCACGCTCGCCACCCGCGCCCCGGTGAAGTTCGCAGCCCAGCGCATCCTGGGCCGAGACCTGCACTTCTGGACGGCCCGCACCGGCCTGGACACCGCACCCCTCGGCCGGTTCCTTGCGCGCCCGCCGGCGCAGCCGGTCCTCGACGACGGCCGCTATCGGGCCGCCCTGGCCGCCGGACGGCCCGAGCGGCGAGAGATGTTCACCGGCGCCGACGGAACCAAGCTCGTCTGGCCGGACGGGCAGCGGGAGGAGGTCGACGCGATCGTGCTCGCCACCGGCTACCGCCCCGACTTGCCCTACCTCGCCGGCCTCGACGGCGCTCTCGACGCCGAAGGGAACCCCCGGCACCGCGAGGGCCTGGCCACCGGTGTGCCGGGCCTGGCCTTCGTCGGGCTGGAATGGCAGCGCAGCCTGTCGTCGAACTCGCTGCGCGGAGTGGGCCGGGACGCGGAGCGCATCGCCCGGCGTCTGGCTGCCTATCTCTCACGCCGGTGATGGACCTCCCCGTGCTGGTTCGATATGTGTCAACATAGACGCATGTCGAATGCCAAGGTGCTGCCGCTGCTCGAAGCCGACGGTCAGGGTGTGGCGCCGTGCTGCCCGCCACTGACCGAGCGCCCGATGACCGCTGAGGAGGCCGAGACCGCAGCGCGGATGTTCAAGGCCCTCGGTGACCCGGTGAGGCTGCGGCTGTTCTCTGCGGTGGCCTCGCACGAGGGCGGGGAGGCGTGCGTCTGCGACATCTCAGACGTCGGCGTCTCCCAGCCCACCGTCTCCCACCACCTGAAGAAGCTCAAGGAAGCCGGGCTGCTCACCTCCGAGCGGCGCGGCACCTGGGTGTACTACCGTGTCGAGCCGTCCGTGCTCGCCGCCATGGGCCGACTCCTGATCGGTGCATCGGCTGCGGCATGACTACACCCGGACGCCCGCCGAAGTGCCCAGGGTGGTTGCGGTGCTGGACAGTTGCCAAAAGCGGTAGTGGACGAGGCGGGCAGTTGCCATCCTGACGGGATGGAGGAAGCAGAAGACCGGTTGAGCCTGCCCCGGCCCCGCTGGGCGAATGCCGAGATCGCCGTCTGGGGCGGTGACAGCGAGGACGATCTCGCCCTTGCAGGCGGCTATCTGCGAGTGGCTGAGACCGCCGCCCGACACTGGGTCGCCCATGGCCCGGACGACCTGCTGCCCCTCCCAATCCTCTACAACTACCGGCACAGCATCGAGCTGTCGCTGAAGTGGCTGATCCGCAAGGCCGCCCAGTGCGCGCTGCGCGAGGGCTACACAGGAGAAGAGGACCTCAGCCCCGACCAGTTGGACAAGCGTCTGCGCACGCACAACATCAGGAGACTGGCGGACTGCCTCAACCGGTACCTGGCCCTGTTGGACCTGCCCAAGGTGGAACAGCGCATCGACCCGGAGTCCTGGAGTCAGCTGAACTGGCTGGACAGCGAGGATGCGACGGGGGAGACCTACCGGTACGCCGTGGTCGGCCACGGCGCCGGCCGGGCTCCCGCCCGGCCCGTGCAGCAGAACGTCAACTTCTATGAGCAGGTGAACGAGCTGCACAAGCTCGCGCACCTGCTGTGGGGCGGTTACTCGTCTCATCTCGGAGAGTACGAGAACTGGCAGATCGAGTACATGGAGGCCATGGACACGGCCGGCTACTGAAGCGGTGCGTGCCGTCGTTACGGCGTCGGCTTCTTGTGGCGGTTGAGGAGCTCGGTGAAGAAGTCGGAGATGAGCTGCGGGCTGTCGGGCCGGGTGAGTTCCCAGCCGCCGAAGCGGTAGATCTCATAGCCGGCCAGCCGCAGGCGGCGGTCCTCGGCGACCATCTCGGAGTACAGCTTGGGCGAGGCGGTGTAGGTGGTGCGGCCGTCTGGCCCGGTGGGGTTCTTGATGCCGTAGTGATGGGCGCCGTCGACCTCGATCACGATGCGGGAGCGGTCGGGGGCGAGCAGCAGGAAGTCCATGCGCTCGCGGTGCAGGGCCCCGCTGCGTCCGCTGCTCTTGCGGGTGTAGGGGTCGTAGTGCAGGTAGACCTGCGGAATGAGGGCGGGCAGGTCGAACCCGTCGGGTTCGGCGTAGCGGGCGCAGTACGTGCGCAGAACCGTCTGCTCCGGCAGGGAATCCAGTGAGCGGTACAGCCGCCTGTACAGCGCATCGGCGGCCTCTGGCTCCGCGGCGTCCGGCATGTGGTGCGTCTGCCACCAGGTGACCATCTGCCGCCAGGTCAGGCCCTGTAGCGGCAGCGGGTCCTTATACACGAGGCAGTTCTCGGCGTTCCGGACGATCTCCACCTCGTTGCTCACCGCGTCCCGCAGCACGATCTGCGGCTTCGGGCCGACGGCCGCGAAGATGAGGTTCTTGAAAGTGCCACGGGGGCCGTTCTTGAAACGCTGCTCGTACTCGGCCTCCTGCAGGTCCTCCAGGGCCTGACGGGTCGGCCCCAGCAGCTCTTCGATGCACTCGCGGCGCGCCTGCCATCCGCCGCCCCCGGACATGTCGTTCTTGCGCCAGTACTCGTAGAAGCCGCTGTGATGACGGAACGGCAGCTGCGCCGGCTCCAGGCCCAAGCGCTCAAGGACCGCCCGGTGCGCTTTGACGGCGAGGACGACTTCCTCGTCATTCATCCGTTCGTCGTGGCGTGTGCCCCTGGCGACAAAGTCCTCATGCAGCAGTCGGGTCAGGGCCACGGCTACGTCCAGGTCCGGGTGGGCCGGCAGGGGACCGAACCGCAGGGACTCCATCAGCTCGACATCCAGCTCCCACAGCTGGCACACCCATTCGCCCGGCCTGTGGTCAGGCCAGTCCGCGTGCTCATCGGGCCTGCCGCGGAAGAAGTCATCTGTCTGCATGCTTGCGCATCCCCCTGCCCCACAGCGCTGTCGGAAGGAATTGTCGCTGGTGTCACTGACAAGCGGGAGCTGTACGCAACCGGTGAACAGGGTGGTGACAGCGAGGCGGCCGCTCCGGCGCCTACGTGAAAAGGCCGACGACCTCCCGGACGGCGTCCCGGGCGGTGCGGCCGACGCCGATGAGGGTGGCGGAGGCCGGGCCGGTCCAGTCGCCGTAGCCGAGCAGGTGCAGCCGCGGCTCGCCCAGGGCATGTGTGCCGTCAGTGGGGATGCGGCCGCGCGGCCCGCGCAAATCCAGCGGAGCGAGGTGAGGCAGGGCTGGACGGAAGCCGGTGCACCAGATGACCACATCAGCGCCTATCCCGCTGCCGTCGGCCCACCGGACGCCGTCGGTGGTGAGCTGGGTGAACATGGGCCTCGCCTGCAGGCGTCCGGCGCCGCGAGCGGCGCGGACAGGCGGCACGGCCACGATGTCGCCGAGTGAAGCCACCCCGCCGGTGTCGTCGCGGCCGGCGTCGAGAGCGCGGCGGCGGGCGGTAGCGACATCGAACAGGGCGCGGCCGTCGATGTCGTCCGGAAGGAACCGCGGTGGGCGCTGGGTCACCCAGGTCACTTCGGCACGTCCGTCCAAGGTGAGATCGGCTGCGATCTGGGCGCCGGAGTTGCCACCGCCGACCACGATGACGCGCTGCCCGGCGAAGTCGGCCGGGGAGCGGTAGTTCACCGTGTGCAGCTGCCGCCCGGCGAAGACGGATCGGCCGGGGACGGTGGGGAGAAAGGGCCGCGACCACGTGCCGGTTGCACTGATGACCGCCTGGGTCCGCCAGGTGCCGGAGTCCGCCTCGACCAGGAGCCTCTCGCCGTCACGGCGTACGGCCTGCACAGGGGTGCCGTGCTGGACGGGCAGGTCGTAGCGCTTCTCGTAGTCGGTGAGGTAGTCCACCACGTGCCTGGCGTCCGGGTAGGTCTCGCCGGGCTGGGCGGGCATGAGCCGTCCGGGCAGTGAGGAGTGCTCGGCTGGGGAGAACAGGTGCAGGGAGTCCCACATGTGCTGCCAGGACCCGCCCGGAGCTGTGCCGGCGTCCAGGATCACGAAGTCGAGGCCCTGGCGGCGTAGGTGGTAGCCGGCGGCGAGTCCTGCCTGGCCGCCGCCGACCACCACCACATCCGTGTGCTGGGTCACGGCGCGGTCGTCACCGCATCGGCGGAGAACTTCCTGCGCCAGGCGAGCGCGACGTAGACCAGGCCGATGAGCACCGGGACTTCGATGAGCGGGCCGACCACGCCGGACAGGGCCTGGCCGGAGGTGACGCCGAAGGTTGCGATGGCGACCGCGATGGCCAGCTCGAAGTTGTTGCCCGCCGCCGTGAACGCCAGCGTTGCGGTGCGGTCGTACGCCAGGCCCAGGCCCTTGCCGAGCAGGAAGGTGCCGAAGAACATGACCGCGAAGTACACCAGCAGCGGCAGCGCGATCCGGGCGACGTCCAACGGCTGCGAGGTGATCGTCTTCCCCTGGAGGGCGAAGAGGATGACGATCGTGAACAGCAGCCCGTACAGGGCCCACGGGCCGATCTTCGGAAGGAACTTCGCCTCGTAGTCGGCGCGGCCCAGCTTCTGCTCGCCGATGCGGCGGGTGAGGAAGCCGGCCAGCAGGGGGATGCCGAGGAAGATGATGACGTTCAGCGCGATGTGCCAGACGGAGACGTCCAGGCCCTGGCCGTCGCCGAGGTTCATCCAGCGCGGCAGCAGGTCGAGGTAGAGCCAGCCCAGCAGGCCGAACGCGATCACCTGGAACACCGAGTTGAGGGCGACCAGGACGGCCGCGGCCTCGCGGTCGCCGCAGGCGAGGTCGTTCCAGATGATGACCATGGCGATACAGCGGGCCAAGCCGACGATAATCAGGCCGGTGCGGTACTCGGGCAGGTCCGGCAGGAAGATCCACGCCAGGGCGAACATCACCGCAGGGCCGACGCCCCAGTTGATGACCAGCGAGGAAACCATCAGCTTCTTGTCGCTGGTCACGCGGTCGAGCCGGTCGTAGCGGACCTTGGCCAGGACCGGGTACATCATGACCAGCAGGCCGAGCGCGATCGGCAGGGAGATACCGCCGATCTCGATCTTCGCGAGCGCGTCGTTCATGCCCGGGACGATCCGGCCCAGGCCCAGGCCGACGGCCATGCCGAGCAGGATCCACACCGCGAGGTAGCGGTCGAGTGTGGAGAGCTTCTTGACGATCGAGTCGTCCCCGGCCGCGTCGGCGCTCTGGGCGAGGGCGGTGGTGGGCTCGGTGGAGGTCACGGGCAGGCCCTCTTGTTCTCGGCGGCGGTGCGGGCGGAGGCGGCGAGTTCGGCGAACTGCTCGGACAGGCCGGCCAGGACCTCGGGCTTGAGCTTGTAGTAGGTGAAGCGACCGCACGGCTCGGTCTCCACGATCCCGGCCTCGCGCAGCACCTTCATGTGGTTGGACAGGTTGGTCTGCTTGGCTCCGGTCTCCTCGACCAGGTGCGTCGTGCAGAGCGTTTCGCGCGCGAGCAGGGTCACGATCTTCAGGCGGAGCGGATCGCCCAGCACCCGGATCACGTCAGGATCGACTGAAGTCAGCATGCGCTGATACTCTCACATCACCACTCGCTGATACCAGCGGGGGCTGAAGTCATTGGCGGCTGGGTTCCGCCATGCGACGAGAGAGAACGATCACCATGGCCGACAAGCCGTCCGTCCTGTTCGTCTGTGTCCACAACGCCGGTCGCTCCCAGATGGCCGCCGCGTGGCTGACCCACCTGGCCGGCGACCGCGTCGAGGTCCGCTCCGCCGGCTCCAACCCGGGCGACCAGGTCAACCCGGCCGCCGTCGAGGCCATGGCCGAGGTCGGTATCGACATCTCCCAGGAGACGCCGAAGATCCTTACCGTCGACGCGGTCCGCGAGTCGGATGTGTGCATCACCATGGGCTGCGGCGACACCTGCCCCGTCTTCCCCGGCAAGCGCTACCTGGACTGGAAGCTGGACGACCCGGCCGGCCAGGGCGTCGAGGCCGTACGCCCGATCCGCGACGAGATCAAGACCCTGGTGGAGGGCCTGATCGCCGAGATCGCCCCGGCGAAGCCGGAGGCGACGGCGTGAGCGAGATACGCGAGGTCGTCGTCATCGGCTCCGGCCCTGCCGGATACACCGCCGCGCTCTACACCGCCCGCGCCCAGCTGAGGCCCCTGCTGTTCGGCAGCTCCATCTTCGTCGGCGGATCGCTCACGACGACGACCGAGGTGGAGAACTTCCCCGGCTTCCCTGACGGCGTCGACGGCCCCGTCCTCATGGAGAACATGCGGGCCCAGGCCGAGAAGTTCGGCGCCGAGATGATCGACGACGACATCGTCGAGGTCGACCTCACCGGTGACATCAAGCTCCTCACCGACTCCGCGGGCACCGTGCACCGCGCGAAGACGGTGATCATCGCGACCGGCTCCGGCTACCGCAAGCTCGGCCTGCCGAAGGAGGATGAGCTCTCTGGGCGCGGCGTGTCCTGGTGCGCGACCTGCGACGGGTTCTTCTTCCGGAACCGGGGCATCGTCGTGGTCGGCGGCGGCGACACCGCCATGGAGGAAGCCGCCTTCCTCACCCGCTTCGCCAAGTCGGTCACCGTCGTCCACCGACGCTCCACCCTCCGCGCCTCGAAGGTCATGCAGGACCGGGCCTTCGCCGACGACAAGATCTCCTTCGCCTTCGACAGCGAGATCGCCGAGATCAAGGAGGCGAACGGAATGCTCGGCGGCGTCGTCCTGCGCGACGTCTTCACCGGCGCCACCCGTGACCTGGACGTGACGGGGCTGTTCATCGCGATAGGCCACGACCCGCGCACAGAACTCTTCAAGGGACAGCTCGACCTCGACGGCGAGGGCTACATCAGCGTGGCCTCCCCGTCGACGCGTACCACCCTGCCCGGAGTGTTCGCCGCCGGCGACGTCGTCGACCACACCTACCGCCAGGCCATCACCGCTGCCGGAACCGGCGCGGCCGCGGCGCTGGACGCCGAGCGCTACCTTGCCGCCCGTGGCGCGGCAGAGACTGAGCCGGTGACCGCTGCCGTCCCGGTCTGAGCGGTGCTCGCAGGCGGGGCTGTCCGGGAGCCTCCCTGCGGCTCCGCCGCAGTCGTTCCTGCCTCCGCCGGTCACTCGGCCAAGCTGCAAGGTCCGTTCCGGGACGAGCCGCCGTCGGCGTCGCTATGAGGGAAACGCAGGGGCGTCGTCACCTGGCTGACGGAGAAGCCGGAGAGGCCTTCGATCGCGAGGCACTCGGGGGACGAGCCGCTCATGTGCGGGCCCTCGACTCCGGCTTCAGGGGCGTCTGTCCAGATCCTGCAGGCGCTCCTCGTCGCCATCATGCCCTTGAGCCCTCCATGGGAGCCGGCCATATGCCGTCGATGAGCCAGGGTCGGGCAAGCGGCTCCAGGTCGCGCGAGAACTGGTCCCCGCCGCCACTTGCCATCCGCTGTGCCCACTGGCGCGTCGCGCCCGCAGCCCAGTCCGCCACCTGGAGCTGCGGGTGGTCCTTGCTGTCCGCAAATTCGATGGCGCCCATGAACGGGTGCATGAACTCGCCCGGCCGTGCGGGATCCGGGAAGAAGTGCACGGTGTGCAGGCGGGTGGTGTTGCGGTCGACTACTTTCGATGCGTCGTGCACCAGGCGGAACTTGCCCAGGGTCTGACCGAACGTGGTGGCGAGGCAGTACAGGCTTGGGACCGCCGGATCCAGCTCGTCCCGATGCTCCTGGGATGCGATCTCCGCTGCGGTCTCGTCAGCAACGGGCCGGCAGTGTTCCAGGACTTCGGTCCACTCGGCGAACTGCTGGCTTTGCACGGAGGCCTTCAGGGCGCCTATGGCCGCGTACAGGTCGTCGGTGGTGGCCTTCTGCCGGACCCAGTTCACGAACGCGTGGAGCATCCGGTCGTAGGCGTCCGCATTCCCCATGACCGGGCCGGCCCGGTGCAGCATGTTCGCCAGGGCGAGGGCTTCCTTTCCCTCGTACAGGTTGTAGCCGTCCCGGTGCGCCATGGGCTCCACGATGACGTCGACCATCTTGGTCATCACCATGAATCGCTTGTGGACCAGGTAGGTCCGCACGCTCCCCTCGGGCAGGCGTGAGAAGGCGTTCATCAGCGCCTTTCGTCCGCCACTGGAACCCGCCAACGACGTGTACTTCGGCTCGCGCAGATTGCGCGGGAGCTGGCCACGGACCTCGTCGACGATGGAGGCGGCGAGGTCGTCAGGGAGATGAACCCCGGCCACCGTGAAGACAGGTTGGTGCGGGTCGAGAAGGTTCTGGCCCGAGTTGGCGGACTCGTCGACGTAAACGACGGGGCGCTCCGAGGATGAAGTGGACATACATGGAGGATGCCCGCCAGCTGCGGGGTGGGCCAGCCGCAGTCGGCGATGGAGCCCGCAGCGGTCGGCTGTGCGGGAACCCCTGGCTCCGGAAGCCGCGGTTTCCACTCCTTCTGGCACTCACGGGACAGCCCTTCAAGTAGGCCAGCGTGTTGACCCGCCCTCCCGGTACGGGCGGGCAACACACCTGCTTCGGCATCCTTCTACCCAAGACGCGGGGGGCGGTGGTTGGCACCCAGCTCTGCGAATCCAGGCCGATTCCATAGAGCATCGGAGCGGGCTGGCCGGGACTGCGGGCACACGTCGAGCAGTGTCTCGGCCGCAGGGATCGACGGCCAACTCGGCACCCAGATGCTGCTGTGGAAGGGAGGGCCCGGCCACGTGGAACTTCGAGGCCGGGCCGGCTGTGACAGTCCCGAGGAATCGAGACGTCACCAAAGGGTCAGCGGGATTCCCGCTTCTTCCGCGGCACAGATTCTCTCTTCGATGCGATCTTGCGACTCGCCGGCTTTGAGGCCAGCCAGGATCGCCGAAGCGATGGCCCGTGTTCGGCCAGCAGCCCCCCGTACGTCTGCGAGTGGACCATGGGGATTGTGCCGCCGTCGCGACCACTCGGCTCGGTTCTCTGCGGCTGTCCCCAGCCGCAGATGGGAGGGATTCGTGCAGCCGTGAAAGTCACAGGTGTGGCAGATGACAGGATCCTCAGCGGAGGACCATCCCGTCCGGGTGACCACACCGTTGGCCAGCTGGTAGGCGAAGAGGTGAGCTGGGACCGTGCCCCTGCGAGACGGCCCCGGCAGGCTGGCGGCGCGGAATGATCCATGGCCCGTTGAGCTGACGGCGCCCAGCCATGGCCAGCATTGACCCGCTGAGCGGACGTAACACTTGGCCTTGAAGCGGGCGACGATGGTCTCGTCAGTCAGCCAGCTCAACCAGAGATCTGCAGGTAGTCGGATCGGTGTCGGGTGTCCCAGGAGGGACAGCTGTTCTCCTCTGGCTGGCGCGGTCTGTCGCCTTTCGCCGATGTCCGGCAGCGGGAGTTGACCGGTGTTTTCCGTCATGGTGTGTTGTTGCCGAGCTGCTTGAGGTCAGGCGGGTAACCCTTGGCCCGGAGCCACGCGTCGAGGGCCAGGGCGACGATGTCGCCGTGGGGTATCTCGGTGTCGGCGTTGCAGCGGCGGATACGCCGTTGGAGCTCAAGGACATCGGGAACGGCGTAGTTCAGTTGCCCGCGCTTGGTGTGCCGGCTGTTGATGACCTTCAGGGTGTCCGGGTGGGGAGCAAGCGGATCACCTTGTGACTCAGACTGTGCTTCAAGCGCGTCGGCAACCGCACGCAGCTGGCCGACATAGGTAGCGACGTTGTGCACGGAGTGGCTCCCGTGGAGGCGACTAGGCGGCTAGCTAGCCGCCTAGTGGACTAGTGGAATAGTCGCCGAAGGGGCGACCAGCCTCGTGCTGGCGGGTCGCCCCGATCGACGAGCGGTTCGTCAGAACCCGCGGCGGCTCAACCACTCGTCCACTGCCACGCAGACGATGTCACCGATGGGCAGGTGGTCGAGGTCGTTGTCGAGCGCGAAGCGCTTGATCCGCTTCTTGAGCTTCAGCGCCGCAGGAACCGATGCGTCGAGGCTTTCCCGCGTGATGTGACGCTGATTGAGGACCGCAGAAGCCTCTGGGATGTCCTTCGGACGGCCCGTCCCCTGCGTCGACGGCGCACCCTCATTCGATGCTGACCCTGAAGCAGCCTCGCTCTCGTACTGGGGAGCTGCTGCGCCAGCCCTCATAGGGAATGACGTTCCATGTGCTGTCGGCGCAGCCTCCCGCACGGCCACTTCGGAGGAGCCATACGCGGGTGCAGGGGGAGCGCCCGGCACGGGCTGCGGAGAGGTTTCAGATGCCTCGGACGGTGCCTCAGCAGGAGAGGCCACAGGGGGCGCGCCCGACGTGTGGCCGGCGCCTCCATCCACCTGTGCGGCGATCCCGACCTGCTCTGGAGCCTGCGTCGCGGACGCTTTGTGCGTTCTCGTGGGCGACTCGACAGGGTCGGCAGTCGGCCGCGGCGAGAGGCCACTGTCCGCCGTGGAAGGCGGCGCGAGAACGGTGTCGGCGGGGTGGGCCTGCTCGGCATCCAGGTGCTCACGGGTCAGCTCGGCCGGCGGCGGAGGCGCGGCTGCCGTCTTCTTGGCGCCGCCGAGCACGTGGCCCTTCGGACGGGAGCGCCGAGCCGGGGGCTTCAGCTTGTCGTTGTTCTCGGTCACGCTGCGTCCAGCTCCTTCATCAGCTCGGCGTACTCGCTCAACTCGGTCGGCACTTCGCCGAAGGCCTCCATGTAGTGCACCCAGGAATGGATCACGGTTTCCGCAAGGGGGAACGGCCCGTCATGGTCCTCGCCGAGCCCCTCACCCTTCGGGGGATTCAGCAGACTCTCCTTGGCCCTACGGGGCAGGCTGGTGCGGTCGTCCGCCTTGACCAGCACCACGTGGGCGGTGACGTCACGCTCGTTGCGTGCGGCGGCGCGCTCGGCCTCATCGAAGGTGGCCACGAGCTTGCGGCGCTCGATCTTGGTGGGGGCGACCGGCACGATCAGCCGGTCCGCCTCGGTAACAGCCTCGTGGAAGATCCTGGCGCTGCCGCCGCCGGCGTCCACCACGATCGCGCCGAACTCGGCGCGCTTGGCCTGGATGTACTCGGCGATGTCATCGAACGGGTACCGCTCGACCACCAGGTTCTCCGGGGTCTCGAAGCCCTCGGCCTGAGCGACCTTGAACCAGTCGTAGGCGGACTGGCTGATGGCGTCGGCGTCCAGGAGCAGCGTGCGCAGCCCGAGGACCACGGCGTAGTAGAGGGCGATGAACCAGGCCGATGTGGTCTTGCCGGCGCCGCCCTTGAGCATTCCGACGACGACCACGAAGGCGTCCCAGGTGCTGGTCTTTGCTGCTGCCAGCGTCTTCTGGCGAGTGAGCTCGTTCACGTGTGCTTGTACTCCTAGAATGCGAAGTTGAGGGTTTTCGTCAGGCAGCGGCACAAGGCTTTGTGTGGAGCAACTGCCTGACGAGGGGCCCCTCCGGGTGCCTGCCGTCACGGGCAGGCGCCCGGAAGTCGACGTGCCGGTCCTTCGGGGGAGGACGGGCCGGATGCAGCGATCCGCGTGAGTTCTGCTTTCGCCCACCGTGCTGAGCGAGGCGCTCGTGCCTCCGCGTCAGGCTGTTCACGGGACGGTCCTGCGCTGAGGCTGTCCAACAGAACCGTGGGGCCGCATCCGAGTCCTGGCCTGGCGCAGGAGCCGGTAGACCGTTGCGGTCGAAAGGTTGTGCTCCGCAGCGAGAACCGACACCGCAGCGCCGTTTTCGTACTTCGTCCGAAGCGCCGCCATCAGCTTCTGCCGCTCTGCGGCCTTCGCAGCGGAACGGATGCGCAGCGTCTCTTGTGCCGTGCGCGGTTTGCCGCCGGCCTCGATCAGCAGCTGACGGGCGGCCCGCTTCGTCTTGGCCCCAGCGACAGCCAGTTCCGCCAGAGTGGCGCCGTGCTGCTCGTACAGTCGGCGCAGGTGAGTTGCCAGGCGACGGCGCGCCGGAGCTTCACGCATGCGGCGCGTCTCCCATGAAGTGCGCATCACCGTCCCGGCGCTGCGGAGCCGGTTGATGACGGTGCCGTACGAGAGGCCACTGATTTCCACGAGTTCCTGAACCGTGGATCCGGCCTCGTAGCACTTCCGCAAAGCCGCGGGAGTGGTGGGCGGTTGATGGTCGCCCTGTACTGGGCGCTGATCCGTCATGCGGCGGACTCCCATTCTCTGAGTGCGTTCGTGTAGGCGGCGGCAAGCTCGTCATATGAGCGCTCGTCGCGCGGAGTGATGAGGATCAAGCGGCCGTCCGTGGCGATCCGCCACTCCGGGTCCGCCACTCCTGTGGCCGGGTTGGTCACGGCTCCGTGCGGCCCGTGCCACTCAGCGGAGATCTCGTCTGGCCGAACGGCAGGAACCAGTACCGAACGACCATCACGGACCACCACCAACGCCTTGGCCCGATGCTCCGCCAGGCCCTCCAGCGCCTTGCGGTACGCCGCCCTTTCAGCAGCGTGGAGAGCTTTGCGGCAGGCTGAGGTCCCTGTCGTTCCGTACTGGTCGGCGATCCGGTCCCAACCGTGCGCAGGCGTCACCTGGAGGTCGGTAACAGCGTCCGGGTGGCTGTTACCGAATCCTTCCAGGGCCCTGGGGGCCAAGGACCAGGTCTCGCCGGTCTGGTGGACCAAGCCATAGCTCAAGAGCCGGTTCAGGGTTCGGTAGGCGGTTGCCCGCGAGACGGACGCTGTGACGACGAGTTCGCCGGCGGTCTGGTGGGGACGTGCATGGAGAGCACCGATCACCATGAGAGCGGAACTGCCCAGAGCCTGGTGCGTGAAGGCGTCGTGCCCCATGAGGCTGCCGATGACGGCGGAATCGACGTCTGCACACAATCCCGTCTCAGGGGTGTTCCACTCCCCAAGTGCCGGGTCGGGGGGGAACTGAGTGGTACGAGATCGAGACTCGGGTGACTGAATGGCAGCACCAGGCCCGTCGCCGAGGTGCCAGGTCGAGCCTTCCCTGCCCCGTCCGATCTTCAGCCGGCGCAGCCATCCTGCAGGCACGAGAACGGTTTCGTAGGCCTTCCGCAGGGTCTGCCGCGATACTCCTGCCTCTTCAGCTGTCTGACGCTCGCTGGCCGCATGCAGGCGGCCACCGGCGATCTCCGCGAAGTTCAGGTGGGCACGAAGCACACGCAGCGCGGTCCTGCCTCGTTCGCCGCGCCATGGGGTGGTCTCGATACGGGCCCGCAGGGCCGCGAGGTCCTCATAGGCCTGCTCGCGTGACTCGACCCGTGCCGTGCTACTGACCGCTGCGCAGGCGCTGTCCCAGACTCGGCGGATGTACGACAGGGCGCGAGCCTGGCCCGAGCGCTGCGCTATGTACTGCGGATGCCTACCGCCCTCGTGGTCCGGGTGCATGAGGAGTTGTGTGAGCTGATCAAGAGTTCCTCCACAACGTGCGACGTGGCAGGCGATGGCGGCGGTGACCCGGTGCCCGTGCTCGGACATGCCCTGGCGGTCACCGCGGCGTACGACCTCTCCGTCACGGCCGAGCTTGCTGTAGCTGCCGATCGCGTAGCGACCAGTGAGGTCTCCGAGGAGGACCAGGTCGGCGGCGGCCGGCGGGAGGTGGGCGAGTCCCAGGGGCTTGGTGTGACCGCCTCTGACTGCCTCTGGATGGGGTTTTTCTGGACGCGAAGCCTTCTGTGAGTGCTGCGAACGGGGTACGTCGTATGGCATTCTGGGGTCGTCTCGCGAAAGACATGGACGCCACCGGGGCCCGCTAAAACCACGGGTGGTGTCCGGAACCGACCTCCAATCGGTGCCAGCGAAGAGCCTCCAGGATGGCCGTCCTGGAGGCTTTCGTGTGCCTGGCTCCGGTGGAGGCAGGCATCCCCATCGCGGCTCGACCGGGGAGACCGTGAAGGAGTCGGAGTCGTCGGCCTGTCCGACTCCGGACTCCCGGGCCGCTCAGGCGGCTGGAGCAGAGGGGTTGCCTCTGGCTGCCTCTGAGCGACCCGGGTCGATCCGGGGTCGAATCAGAGCGATTTCCTCTGACTGCCTCCGATCGCCTCTGCAACCCGTCCTAGCAGGTCACAGCCGGTTCGTCCCGCAAAGCCGCAGGTCAGAAGGGTGCTTCTGGAGAACCCGGCGTACAGCCCGGCTCGTCTGCCGCTCCCCTCTCCCTCCGGGAGCTCCCGGAGCACTCCCGACGCCCTCCGAAAGGGCCCTCCTCTCCGCCGCCGCCCGCGCGCAAGCCCCCGTGCGCCCCCGCTCACGCAACCCGGCGCGACCCGTCGTCACCAGTTCTTCACGAGCGTCGGAAATCCTTCATCTTCATGTCCTCCTCGTTACCGCTCCCGGGTGTGAAGCGCCGCTGGCATAAACGCAGTTGGCCGAAAAGTGACCCCTCACGTGAGTGAGGGGAGCGCTGAGAGGAGCGCTGTGAAGCAGATGTGACGACCCGTCAGGTGATTCGGAGGGCGCGTTGTCGCACTCCGGCCCGGCTCGTCCGGCCTCGGCGCGGCTACCACAGCGGAACGTACGAGCGATGGGTTCACGACGAACTGATTTTGCTGACGAGCTGTTCAGCAAGCGGGGCTTCCGCGTGCATCGGGGTGATTAGCATGAGCCGTACGTGGTCGGAAGATCGCCTTCTGTCGGCAGATCCCGTCCCCGGCCCGCGGCCGTCGTTCGTACGGCCGCCCCCTTCCCCTGCTCTCACCGACCGAGGGACCGCTCCATGCCAGTGCCTGCTTCTCCCAGCCAGCACCCACCGGCGGGGGCGCCGCGCACCTCGTTCGCCGCACGGGCGGCCGTGCTGGTGGTGACCGCCGCCGCCGGTGGTGCGGCGCTCGCCCTGGCGCCGTCCGGCGCCACCTCGTGGACCCTGGCCGTGGTGCTGGCCGGTTGGGCGTGCGTGGCCGTCACCGTCCTCGTCGACCACCGCCTCGTCCGGAAGGCCCGCGCCACCGCCGCCGAGCGCGAGTCCGAGACAAGCCGCCTGCGCGCCGAAGCCGCCCGCCGCTCCGCCGAGATCTCCCACCTGGCCGGAGCCACCCTGCCCGCCGTGGCCGAACGGCTCCGCGACGGCACGAGCGCCGCCGACGTGCTGGCCGCCGTGCCCCCGCCCTCCGACCCGCAGCTCGCCCGCGTCACCCGCGCCTTCGCCGCCACCGTCGAGGAGGACGTACGGCGCGTGATGACGCTCGAGGACGAGTACCGCGCGATCCGGGACGAACTCGAGCAGACGGCGACCGAACACGACCGGTTCGCGCGGGAGACGATGCCGACCGCGATCACCCGGCTCCGCGAGGGCCGCTCCGCCGACACCGTGCTCGCCGAGATCGAACTGCCGCACCACCCCGCCCTGCGCGTCCCGGCGGAATCGTTCATCCGTGAACTCGCCCACAGCGAGCGCCGCGCCGCCGCCGCCCAGGCCGCCTCCGCCAAGGCGCTCAGCCGCGTCCAGGCCAAGGCCGTCCAGATGCTCGCCGACCTGCGCGAGATGCAGGAGCGGCACGGCGAGGAGGTCTTCGGCGACCTGCTCAAGCTGGACCACAGCACCTCCCAGCTCGGCCTGATGACCGACCGGCTGGCGCTGCTCATGGGCGGCCGTTCCAGCCGCGCCTGGAACAAGCCGATCAAGATGGAGAGCATCCTCCGCGGCGCCGCCGGCCGTATCGCCGCCTACCAGCGGGTGCGCCTGCACTGCTCCACCCGCACCGCGGTCGCCGGGTTCGCCGCCGAAGGCGTCATGCACCTCCTCGCCGAACTCATGGACAACGCGGCGAACTTCTCCCCGCCCATCGACGAGGTGCACGTCTACGTCGAGGACCGCAGCGCCGGCATCGTCGTCACCATCGAGGACAGCGGCCTGAAGATGGCCGACGCGGCCATGCGCCGCGCCGAGGAGGCCGTCACCGGCCGGGTCACCGACCTCGCCTCCCTCCAGGGCACCCGCCTCGGCCTGGCCGTCGTCGGCCGGCTCGCCTCGAAGTACGACATCAGCGTCAACTACCGTCCGTCCTCCCGCGGCGGCACCGGCGTCGTGATCCTGCTGCCCCTGCACCTGCTCGCCCAGCACCGTGAGCCCGCCCCGCACGAGACGTCCGGGCGCGGCGAGTCCCTGGCCGGGCGTGGCGCCGCGGCCCGGGGCCTGCCCGTGGAGTCCCCGTCGGCGCCCCGCGCGTCGCTGCCCTCCCCGGACACGGACGCCCTGCCCGCCGCGGGCTCCTCCACCGGCTCCCGCGGCGACGCGGACGCGCTGCCCAGCCGTACGTCCCTTGACGTCGACGCCCTGCCCGTCCGCGGCGCGAACGGCTCCCGCGGCGACCGTGACAACGCTGCCGAGGCCCGCCCCGCGACCCCGGAGCCGTCGGCCCCCCGGACCGAGCGCCCGGCCTCCGTCACCGAGCGGCTGTCCGCACTGCCCACGGTCCCCGGCCAGGGACGGCACCGCCAGCCGGCCAGCACCACCCCGAACGGCCTCCCGGTCCGCGCCCCCGGCCGCACCATGGCCGAGGCCGAACGCGAGCGCGAACAGCGCCAGTCGGCGGCCGCCCGCTCCGGTGACACCGCGTCCGGCCGGCGCGGGGCGCGCGACGCCGGCTCCCGCTTCGGCGCCTTCCACCGCGGCGCACGCCAGTCCGGCAACGGCACCTCCGACACCGGCACTTCAGAAAACGGCGCCACCACCACCGGCGCCACCGACACGCCGGGCGCCGGCACCTCCGGAGGCACCGCCGACTCCCTGCCCCCCGCGGCTCCCTAGTCCCACCCCTCCCGTACGGCGCCGCGGCCCGGCCCCGTACGGCGCCCGGGGCGACGGCGCCCCTTCCCGCTCGAGCACGTGAGATAGGAGGAACGGGCCGGTGACCGGCCAGGCCGGACACCACCGTCCCAACACCCACCATGCAGACCACGACCACCGACAACAGCCTCAACTGGCTCCTGCAGGGTCTTCTGGAGCGGACCCCCGGCGCACGGCACGCCCTGGTCCTGTCCCGGGACGGCCTCAAGCTCTGCTGGAGCGAGCACCTGACCCTCGACCTCGCCGACCAGCTCTCGGCCATCTGCTCCGGCATCCAGGCCCTCGCCCAGGGCGCCTCGATGGAGTTCGGCGACGGCACCGGCGGTGTACGGCAGTCGATGACCGAGTTCCACGGCGGTCTGCTGTTCATCGTGGAAGCCGGCCAGGGCGCCCACCTCGCCGTCGTCGCCGGTGAGGACGCCGACCCGGGCGTGGTCGGGCACCAGATGATGGAGCTGGTCGAGCAGATCGGCGACCACCTGCGGGCCGAACCCCGAACCGAGGCCGCGGGGAGCGGCACCTCGTGACCCCCCGCAAACCCGTAGACACGGGTGACCCGGACCGGCTCTACACCGTCACCGGCGGGCGCAGCCGCGCCGACGAGTCCTTCGACCTGGTCACCCTGATCGTCAGCGAGAGCGCGCCGACGCCGGGGATGCAGTCGGAGCACGCCCGGATCCTCGAGCTGTGCGAACACCCCGTCGCCGTCGTCGAGATCGCCGCGGAACTCGGGCTGCCGGTCACGGTCGTACGCATCCTGCTCGGTGACCTGCTGGACACCGGGCGCATCACCGCGCGCCACCCGCGCGCGGCGGCGTCCGTCGCCTCCCTGCCCGATTCCGCCCTACTCCAAGAGGTGCTCCATGGACTCCGCAACCTCTGAGCTGCCCACCCACCGCACACCCCTCCGCGACACCGCGGAGACGGGGCTGAAGATCGTCGTCGTGGGCGGGTTCGGCGTGGGCAAGACGACCCTGGTCCGCTCGGTGAGCGAGATCCGGCCGCTGAACACCGAGGAGGTGATGACGCAGGCCGGCGTGGGCGTCGACGAGACCGAGGGAGTGGCGGCGAAGACCACGACCACCGTCGCCTTCGACTTCGGACGGATCAGCCTCAACGACCGCATGGTGCTGTACCTGTTCGGCGCGCCCGGGCAGGAGCGGTTCTGGTTCCTGTGGGACCGGCTGTTCTCCGGCACCCTCGGCGCCGTCGTCCTCGTCGACACGCGCCGGATGGACGACTCGTGGTACGCCATCGACCGGCTGGAGCACCACCGAACGCCGTTCGTCGTCGCCGTCAACCGGTTCGACGACGACGGCGTCCGGCACTCCCTGGACGAGATACGCCAGGCGCTCGCCCTTCCCGAGCACGTGCCGATGGTCGACTGCGACGCCCGGGTCCGGGCCTCCGGCAAGGACGTGCTGATCACCCTCGTGAACCACCTCCATGACCTGGCCACCGCCAAGGAGGCGACACTGTGACCGATCAGGCCGATCCCTTCGCGCAGCAGGCCGGAATCACACCGCCCCCGGGGTGCCCCGCGCACGCCGGGGCGGTGGGCCTCACCGGGCTGGACTTCCAGCAGACGCCGTCCGAGCTGTACCGCACGATGCGCCGCGAGCACGGCCCCGTGGCGCCGGTGCTGCTCGACGGCGGCATCCCGGCCTGGCTGGTGCTGGGCTACACCGAGCTCACGTACGTCACCAACCACGACGAGCTGTTCGCACGGGACTCGCGGCGCTGGAACCAGTGGGAGAACATCCCGTCGGACTGGCCGCTGCTGCCGTACGTCGGCTATCAGCCGTCGGTGCTGTTCGCCGAGGGCGAGGAGCACCGGCGGCGGGCCGGTGTGATCACCGACGCGCTGGAGGGCGTCGACCAGTTCGAGCTGGCCAACGAGTGCGGCCTGATCGCCGACGACCTCATCCGCGGGTTCGCCGGCAGCGGCCAGGTCGAGCTGATGTCCGACTACGTGCACCCGCTGCTGATGCGCGCCGTCGTGCAGATGTGCGGGATGCCCGCGACCGGTGAGGACACCCGGCAGCTCGTCGACGACCTGCGCATCTCCCTGGACGCGGCGGAGGGCGAGGACCCGGTCGCCGGGTACAACCGGGTGGGCGAGCGGCTGCGCCAGCTGGTCAAGGAGAAGCGGATGGCGCCCGGCCCGGACGTCACCTCGCGGATGGTGACGCACCCGGCGGGGCTCTCGGACGAGGAGATCGTCCAGGACCTCATCTCCGTGATCTCGGCGGGCGAGCAGCCGACGTCCAACTGGGTCTGCAACACGCTGCGTCTGCTGCTCACCGACGAACGCTTCGCCGTCAACGTCTCGGGCGGCCGGCTCAGCGTCGGCGAGGCGCTCAACGAGGTGCTGTGGCTGGACACACCGACGCAGAACTTCATCGGGCGCTGGGCGGTACGGGACGTACAGCTCGGCGGCCGGCAGATAAGGGCGGGCGACTGCCTGGTCCTGGGCCTGGCCGCGGCCAACACCGACCCGCAGATCTGGCCCGAGGGGCACGTCGGCGCGGAGAACGCGGCGCACCTGTCCTTCAGCAACGGCGAGCACCGCTGCCCGTACCCGGCCCCGCTGCTGGCGGACGTGATGGCCCGTACGGCGGTCGAGACGCTGCTGGAGCGGCTGCCGGACCTGGTGCTGTCCGTGGAGCCGGAGGAGCTGGTCTGGCGTCCGTCGATCTGGATGCGGGGCCTGATGGAACTGCCGGTGCAGTTCACG
This sequence comes from Streptomyces cellulosae, assembly GCA_014655195.1. Taxonomy (GTDB): domain Bacteria; phylum Actinomycetota; class Actinomycetes; order Streptomycetales; family Streptomycetaceae; genus Streptomyces; species Streptomyces cellulosae. The sequence goes on from BNBH01000002.1 coordinate 63,478, forward strand.
CCGGTGGTGCAGTAGCCCTCACCGGGGGACAGGCGGCGGGGTCTGGACGTCCGGCGTCAGGCGTCGGGCGGCACGACGACGGGCGCTGCCCCCGCGGCGGACAGGCCGGGACGGAACCCGGCCCGGGGCGGGGGCGGCGCGTGTGACGGTGGGCGCGGACCGCCGACCGTGCTCAGCCCTGGACCGGCGTGAACCGCACCGGGAGGCTCTGCACGCCGCGGGTGAACACACCCTGCTCGGCAGGCTGGAACCCGTCGGCGAGGCGGACGTCCGGCATGGCGTCGAGGAGCTGGCTGATGCCGACCTCCACCTCGGCCTTGGCCAGCAGCGCGCCGACGCAGAAGTGCCGGCCGAGCGCGAAGGCCAGGTGGTCGGCGGCGGCGGAGAAGGCCTTGGTGGTGGCCAGGTCCTCGCGGAAGATGTCGAACCGGTCGGGGTTCGCGTAACGGCGCTCGTCGCGGTTGGCGGCGCCGATCAGGCAGGTGACGGTGGAGCCGGCGGGGATGGTGCCGCTGCTGAGGGTGACCTCCGTCGAGGACTGCCGCATGATCATGTGGACCGGCGGGGTGTAGCGCAGGGTCTCGGCGAAGGCGCGGGGTATCAGCGAGCGGTCGGCGCGGACGGCCTCGAGCTGGTCGGGGTGCGCGAGCAGGTTCGCGAAGATGCCGGCGATGGCCTTGTCGGTGGTCTCGCCGCCGGCGGCCAGCAGCAGGCTGCAGAACGCCTTGACGTCCTCGTCGCTCATCCGCACGCCGTCGACCTCGGCGCTGCACAGCGCGGACAGCAGGTCGTCGCCCGGGTTCTCGCGGCGCTCGCGGATGATCGGCAGCATGTACTCGGCGAACTCCAGCCGGGTCCGCTCGCCGGCCTCCGTCACCTCGGGGTCGCCGGCCAGGTTGCCGAGGAAGGCGATGACGGCGGTGTACCAGCGGTGGAAACGGGGGTGGTCGGCCTTGTCGAGGCCCAGCATGTCGGCGATGACGTTGACCGGGAAACGGGTCGCGTAGTCGTCGACCAGGTCGGCCGAGCCCTTGTGGCGGAAGGCGTCGATCAGTTCACGGGAGTTGCGCTCGATGACCGGCAGGAACTTCTGCTCCAGGTCGCTGCCGCGGAAGGCGGGCGCGACCAGGGCGCGGCGGACGGCGTGCTCACGGCCGCTCATCTGCAGGATCGTCTTACCGTGCACCGGCTCGAGCTGCCAGGCGTAGTTGTCGGTGGTGAACTCGCCGGCCTTGTCCTTGAAGACGCGCTCGACGTCCTCGTAGCGCGAGACGATGTAGCTCTTGGTCGCCTCGTGCCAGATGAGGGGCGCGGTCTCGCGCATCACGCGGTAGGCCGGATAGGGGTCGGCGGCGAACTCGGGCGAGAGGATGTCGGGCACCTGCTGGGCGGTGGACATGGGGCTCCCTGCGATCGTGATTCATGTACTACACAAGGTTATTGATCATCTGTCAGCGGCGACAGACCGCCTGATGGCCAGATTTGTTTGAACAATGAACAGGCCGAAAATCGCCCCCGGTTGGAGGGCGGGTGCCCGCGTCGATGTCGTCCGGCGGACACCGTGGAGGGTGATGTCGGCCGGCCCTCGACGCCGCGGAGTCCTGGTCCCTCGACCCGTCCACGGACTGGTGGAAGACGGACCCGGTGCGCACCATCCGCACGAAGAAGGTGCCGCGCAACCACGTCAAGGCGGAGGCCACGGAGAAGCACCCGGCGCAGGTCGAGGTGTACTACGAGGACGTGCCGATCGGTTACTGGACCACGGTGAAGTTCTCCGGCGCCCTTCCGGCGCGGCGGGTGAACGAGCTGCTGGAGCGGGTGGAGAAGCTTCAGCAGGCCGTGAAGTTCGCCCGTGAGGAGGCCAACGGCACCGAGGTCACCGACCAGCGGGTCGGCGACGCGGTGTTCGGTTACCTGTTCGGCTGACGCGCGGCGCGGCCAAAGGTGGCATCCACGATCGCCCCCGCGTGCGAGCGCGGGGGTGCGCTACGGGGCGCGGGCCGGGTGAGGACCGGTTCGCGGCCGGGAGCGCAAGCTGAAACTGAAGTTCAGCCTGAAGAGCGGTCGTCGCAGAGGCGGCCGCGGTCAATCTCAGACTCTCGCTCCAGTCTCAGCATCGCCGCCGATCGCCGGACCGAACGGGGGCGGACGGACGCCGTCGGATGCGAGTTCGACTCTCGCCTGCGCCTCTCTTCTTGGCGCGGTAGTTCAAAGGAAGAACACGACGGCATGATGACTGATCCGTCCTCATGCGCCGCCGGCGTGCGAATGGGGCGGCATCCCCAGGGGCCCGGGAGCTGGATACGACTCCCGGGCCCCGCCACGTCCGCGCTCCGCGAGAGGGTGGACTCGTGACCTACCTCGCCGTGTTCGGAAGGAAGGCCGGCCAGGCCGTCGACCGGGACGACCTGACGCGATCCCTCCGCACGCGCTGGCCCGACGCGCGGATCTCCGTGACCAGCCCCGATACACCTGGACGCGAAGTGCGGGACGTGACGTGGCAGTACGAGGAGGCAGGCGACCGTCTCGAAGGCCGCTCCCACGCCGACGGCACCTGCCTCTACCTCGAAGGCCCACTGCACCTCGCGGTGCGCTTCGCGTGCTGGTACCGACGCCTGGTCCCGGCGACGGAGGAGCTGATCTTTTGCGACGACACGTACGCCTTCGCGGTACCCGTCACGGTGGGGGCGACCCCCGGGAGCGTCGAGCGGGCGGTGGCAACGGGCGAGTGACTCCCCGCGTCCCGTCGCCCGCCGGAGATCGACAACCCCCTTGCCCTGGCGCGCACTCCAACCCCTACCGTCCCCGGCATGGAGTTCACACGCACACTGGGACGCAGTGGTATCCAGGTCAGCGCGCTCGGGTTCGGGTGCTGGGCCATCGGCGGGGAGTGGCAGGACGACAGCGGGCAGCCGCTCGGGTGGGGGAAGGTGGACGACGACGAGTCCGTACGGGCGATCCGGCGCGCCCTCGATCTCGGCGTCACCTTCTTCGACACCGCCGACGTCTACGGCACCGGGCACAGCGAGCTGATCCTCGGCAGGGCCCTCGGCCCGCGGCGCGACGATGTCGTCGTCGCCACCAAGTGGGGCAACCTCTTCGACCCCCGTACCCGCACCGCCTCCGGCACCGACGACTCCCCGGAGCACCTCCGCGGTGCCCTGACCGCCTCCCTGCGCCGGCTCGGCACCGACCACGTCGACCTGTACCAGCTACACATCGCCGACGCCGACCCCGAGCGGGCGGCCGTGCTGCGCGACGCGTGCGAGGAACTGGTCGCGGAGGGGCTGATCCGGGCGTACGCCTGGAGCACCGACGACCCCGCCCGCGCCGCCGTGTTCGCCGAAGGGCCGCACTGCGCCGCCGTGCAGCACGCGCTCAACATCCTCGACGACGCCCCCGAGATGCTGCTGCTCTGCGAGAAGGCCGGCCTCGCGTCCGTCAACCGCAGCCCCCTCGCCATGGGGCTGCTCACCGGCAAGCACCGCGGCGGCCGGCCGCTCGAGGCCGGGGACATCCGCAGCCGTCCGCCCGCCTGGCTGCGGGGCTTCGGCGACGGCAGCGGCGCCGACCCCCAGTGGCTGGCCCGCGTCGACGCGCTGCGGGACGTCCTCACCAGCGGCGGCCGCAGCCTCGCCCAGGGCGCCCTCGCCTGGCTCTGGGCACGCAGCCCGCGCACCGTTCCCATCCCCGGCTTCCGCTCCGTCGCCCAGGCGGAGGAGAACGCCGGTGCGCTGGCCAAGGGGCCTTTGAGCGAGCGGCAGATGACGGAGGTCGAGCACATCCTCCAGCGACGAGCGGCAGGGGCCGCGTAAGACGTGCGGCAGCCGTTCCACCCGCCGGCGTGTACCCGCGGTCCCGCGCGGGTCCACCCCCAGCCGGCGGTGTGGAACGGCTGCCGCCTCCCCCCTGGATGTGGCTCAACGGAAGACCGCTGCCTCAACTGTGAAGCTTTGGTGCAGAGAAGTTGAGCATAGATTCTCCACCGGCCGCAATGGGGCGGATGTGTTAATTCCGGTTGTGGGGATCACCCGGCCCCCGCGGCGCGGATCGCCTCAGCCCCGCCCCACGTACGGCATCCCCGTCGCCAGCACCGTCGCGAACTGCACGTTCGCCTCCAGCGGCAGCTCCGCCATGTGCCGCACCGTGCGCGCCACGTCCGCCACGTCCATCACCGGCTCCGGCGCGATCTCCCCGTTCGCCTGCGGTACCCCCCTCCGCATGCGCTCCGTCATCTCCGTCGCCGCGTTGCCGATGTCGATCTGGCCCACCGCGATGCGGTACGGACGCCCGTCCAGCGCCAGCGACTTGGTCAGGCCCGTCAGCGCGTGTTTCGTGGCCGTGTAGGCGACCGACCGCGGGCGCGGCACGTGCGCCGACACCGAGCCGTTGTTGATGATCCGGCCGCCCTGCGGGGTCTGCCCCTTCATCTGCCGGTACGCCGCCTGCGCGCACAGGAACGCCCCGTTGAGGTTGGTGTCCACCACGTGCCGCCACGCCTCGTACGGCAGCTCCTCCACCGGCACCCCGCCCGGGCCCGACGTACCCGCGTTGTTGAACAGCAGGTCCACCCGGCCGAAGCGCCCGGCCGTCGCCGCGAACAGAGCCTCCACCTCCGCCGGTTGGGACACGTCCGTCGGAATCACCAGAGCCTGTCCGTCGTCCCCCGCCGTCTCCTCCAGCGCCTGGGCCCTGCGCCCCGCCAGCGCCACCGCCCAGCCGCCGCGCAGCAGTTCACGGGTCACCGCGCGTCCGATGCCGGAGCCCGCCCCGGTGACCACCGCGACCCCGGTCCGCCCGTCCCGTCCGTCCGTTTCCTTGGCGTTCATGGGCCCGCAGCGTACGGGAGGGTTCGCCATGCGGACCTCATACGACCGTCATCCGGATGCTGTGTACGCGTCAACGTGACGTCGTCCCCGGCCACTGCAATTCCTCCCGTACCCACCCGTCCCGCAGGGGAGGACCCATGACGCAGGACCTCAGGACACCCCACGGCCGCCCGTCCCACCACCCCGAACTCCGCGCCGCCGCCCGACACATCGGCCGCCGCCGTTTCCTGACCGCCACCGGCGCCGCCGCCGCGCTCGCCTTCGCCGTCGGTGTGCCCGGCGCGGGCACCGCGGCCGCCGCCGAGCTGGACGCGGGCCGGCTTCCCGCCGACCCCTTCACCCTCGGCGTCGCATCCGGCGACCCGCACCCCGACTCGGTGCTGCTGTGGACCCGCCTCGCCCCCTCCCCGTACCAGGCCGACGGCGGACTGCCCGCCCGCCGCGTCACCGTCGAGTGGGAACTCGCCCTGGACGCCCGCTTCCGCAGCGTCGTCAGACGCGGGAAGACCACCGCCCACCCGGAGTTCCACCACACCGTGCACGTCGAGGCGGGCGGGCTCGCCCCCGGCCGCGTCTACCACTACCGCTTCCGCGCCGGCCGCCACGTCAGCCCGGTCGGCCGCACCCGCACCGCCCCCGCCGCCCACAGCCGCGCCGACGCCCTGACCTTCGGCGTCGTCTCCTGCCAGCGCTACGACCAGGGCTACTACACCGCCTACCGGCACCTCGCGGACGAGGACCTCGACGTCGTCTTCCACCTCGGCGACTACCTCTACGAGTACGCCGTCAACGACGCCGCCGGCGCCCGCGCCTACCCGGCCGGCACCCTGCCCTCCGGCCTCTTCGGCCACGAGACCGTCACACTGGAGGACTACCGGCTGCGGTACGCCCTCTACAAGTCCGACCCCGACCTCAGGGCCGCGCACGCCGCGCACCCCTTCGTCGTCACCTGGGACGACCACGAGACCGAGAACAACTACGCCGACGACACCCCCGAGAACAGCGTCCCGCCGGAGGAGTTCCTGCTGCGCCGGGCCGCCGCCTACCGCGCCTACTGGGAGAACATGCCGCTGCGCCGGCCCCAGCTCCCCGAGGGCCCCGACCTGAGGCTGTACCGCCGGCTGCACTGGGGCCGGCTCGCCCAGTTCGACGTGCTCGACACCCGCCAGTACCGCTCCGACCAGGCCTACGGCGACGGCTGGCAGTACCCGGGACCGGACTCCGAGGACCCCTCGCGCACCCTCACCGGCGCCGCCCAGGAGCGCTGGCTGCTCGACGGCTGGCGCCGCTCCGACGCGGTGTGGAACGTCGTGCCGCAGCAGGTCACCTTCTCCCAGCGGCTCGACACCCCCACCCCGCCCGCCAAGGTCTCCATGGACTCCTGGGACGGCTACCCGGCCTCCCGCGAACGCGTCCTGGCCGGCGCGCAGGCCGCCGGCGTCGAGAACCTGATGGTCCTCACCGGCGACGTGCACGTCCACTACGGCTTCGACATCAAGCGTGACTTCGCCGACCCCGGCTCGAAAACCGTGGGCACCGAGATCGTCACCACGTCCGTCACCAGCGGCGGCAACGGGTCGGAGAAGCCCGCCAATCACGGCAACCTGACCGCCGCCAACCCGCATCTGCGGTTCTACAACGGCCTGCGCGGCTACACGACCGTCACCCTCGGCCAGCAGCAGGCGCGCGCCGACTTCAAGACGGTCTCCCACGTCACCACGCAGGGCGCGCCGCTCACCACCGCCGCCTCCTTCGTCACGGAGGCGGGTGACCCGGGGCTCAAGCCGGCGTGACCGCCAGGCCGTCGGCCTCCTCGCCCGGGTAGCGGACGCCGACGCGGTCCCGGATCGTGTCGAGCGTCCGCATCACGGCGAGGGTGCCGTCCAGCGGGACCACCGGCGACTCCGTCTCCCCGGCCCGCAGCGCCCGCATCACCTCCGCCGCCTCGTGCTTGAGGCTCGCCCGCGGACCGTGGGCCGGGTCGGCGGTGAACTCCTCGGCGTCCCGCCCGTCCCGGCGCAGCACGAACCGCTCCGGGAAGAAGAAGCCGTCCGGGATGTCGATCCGGCCCTCCGACCCGGTGACCGACGCGGAGGTGGCCGTACCGCCCACGATGGAGCAGTGCACCGAGGCGAGGGCGCCGTTCTCCCAGGAGAGCAGCGCCCCTGTCTGCAGGTCGACGCCCTCCTCGGAGAGCATCGAGCGCGCCACGACGTCCGACGGCTCCCCGAGCAGCAGGTGCGCGAACGACACCGGGTACACCCCGAGGTCCAGCAGCGCGCCGCCGCCGAGCGCGGGGTCGCGCAGCCGGTGCGTGGCCGGGAACGGACCCGAAAGCCCGAAGTCCGCCTGCACATGGCGTACTTCGCCGATCGCGCCGTCGGCGACCAGCGCCTTGAGGCGGCGCACCATGGGGTGGCAGTACATCCACATGGCCTCCATCAGGAAGCGCCCGCCGTCCCGCGCCAGCGTGACCAGTTCGGCCGCCTCGCGCACGTTCAGCGTGAACGGCTTCTCGCACAGCACGTGCTGCCCGGCCTCCAGCATCATCCCGGCGGCCGCGCGGTGCGCCGAGTGCGGGGTCGCGACGTACACGACGTCGAGGCCGTCGTCCGCCGCGAGCGTCTCCCAGTCGCCGTAGGCGCGCGGTATGCCGAACCGGTCGGCGAAGGTCTTGGCCGACTCCACCGAGCGGGACGCCACCGCGACGACCTCGGCGTCGGGCATGTCCACCAGGTCCGCCGTGAACGTCGCGGCCATGCCGCCGGTCGCCAGGATCCCCCAGCGCACCTTCTGCTCTGTCATCCGTCCCACCCTGATCGTGTCGTTCGCCGTATCGTCGACGAAGGCCGATGGAAGCGCTCCCATGACATCGCCGTCGACGCCGAGCACTCCGTACGAGCTGAGAGCATAGGGAGCCGATGGCATGAAAAGGGAGGGGCACATGCCCGAGGGCGGGGCGTCCATATCGAAATCGACTCATAACGGGATGCCGGGCGCGGGGGCGGGGGCCGGGGCCGGGGCGGTGGCCCCTCCGGGCGCGGCGGCGGCTCCGCCGGGACGGCGCACCGGCGGCGGGGCGCCGCGGGCCGGCGCGCTGGTCACCTTCATCCTCGGCGGCCTGACCGCCGTGACGCCGCTGGCGATGGACATGTACCTCCCGGCCCTGCCGGAGGTCACCCGGTCGCTGAGCGCGCCCGCCGCGACCGTCCAGCTCACCCTCACCGCGTGTCTGGCAGGCATGGCGCTCGGGCAGCTCGTGGTCGGCCCGATGAGCGACCGCTGGGGCCGGCGCCGTCCGCTGCTCGTCGGTCTCGTCATCTACGTCGTGGCCACCGCGCTGTGCGCCTTCGCGCCGACCGTCGAACTCCTCGTCGCCTGCCGGCTGGCGCAGGGTCTCGCGGGCGCCGCCGGCATCGTCATCGCGCGAGCGGTCGCCCGTGACCTGTACGACGGCGTCGCCCTGGCCCGCTTCTTCTCCACCCTCATGCTGATCTCCGGCATGGCGCCGATCCTGGCGCCGCTGATCGGCGGTCAGGTCCTGCGGTTCACCGACTGGCGGGGCGTCTTCGTCGTCCTCACGATCCTCGGCGTGCTGCTGACGGCGCTCGTGTGGACGAAGCTGCCCGAGACGCTGGCGCCCGCCGACCGGCACGGCGGGAACGTCCGCGAGGCCCTGGCGCCGATGCGCCGGCTGCTCGCCGACCGGGTCTTCACCGGCTACATGCTCGCCGGCGGCTTCGCCTTCGCCTCCCTCTTCTCGTACGTCGCGGCCTCCCCGTTCGTCATGCAGGAGATCTACGGCGCCTCCCCGCAGACCTTCAGCCTGCTGTTCGGGCTCAACTCGATCGGCCTGATGATCATGGGTCAGGTCAACGGGAAGATCCTGGTCGGCCGGGTCCGGCTGGACAAGGCGCTCGGCGCCGGACTCGCCGTCGTGGTCGCCGCCGCGACGGCGCTGCTGCTGATGTCGGTGGGTGTGTTCGGTGAGACGGGCCTGGTGCCGGTCGCCGTGGCGCTGTTCGTACTCATGTCGTCCATGGGCGTCGTCATGCCCAACACCCAGACGCTTCCGCTGATGCGGGCCCGGCACGCGGCCGGCTCCGCGTCCGCCCTGCTCGGCACGACGTCCTTCCTCATCGGCGCGATCGCCTCCCCGCTGGTCGGCATCGCCGGCGAGGACACCGCCGTCCCGATGGCCGTCGTCCAGCTGGCCTCCGCCCTGGTGGCGACGGCCTGCTTCCTGGGAATGTGCCGCCCGTGGAAGAGCGGGACGAACACGAAGGGCGGGGGCGTCTGAGCACCCCGCGACTGCGCCGGGGCACGCCGGAACGCGCCGGGCTGGACGCCGGCGAACTGCGGCGCCTGGCCGAGGAGGTCCGCGCCCGCACCGAGGGGCCACGGCCCTGGGCGGCTGGCGCGGTGGTGGTCGTCGGACGCGGTCCAGTGATCGCCGTCGAGGAGGCGGCGGGCTGGGCGGTGCGGTACGCCGGCTGGGACGAGCACGCCGACGCGCCCGTGGAGCTGCCGCCGGAGCAGCGGGTGCCGATGACCGTGGACACCCCGTTCGACCTGGCCTCCCTCAGCAAGCTGTTCGCGGCCGTGGCCGCCGTGCAGCAGATCGAGCGGGGCACGCTGGGCCTGGACTCGCGCGTCGGCACGTACCTGCCGGACTTCACGGCGGCCGTACGGCACGGCATCACGGTGCGCCACCTGCTCACCCACACCTCCGGGCTGCGCCCCGAACTGCCCCTGTACGACTGCGCCGACGACGCGGAACGCCTGGCACTGCTGCGTGCGGAACGCCCGGTCGCCGCGCCCGGCACGTACCGCTACTCCGACCTCAACATGCTGCTGCTCCAGCACGTCCTGGAACGGCTCACCGGCCGCCGCCTCGACGTGCTGGTGCGCGACGGCATCACCCGGCCGCTCGGCATGGACGCGACCGGGTTCGGGCCGTGCCCGACGGCGGCGGCGACCGAGGACCAGCGGCGGCCGTGGGCGAAGGCGGACCGGGGGATGCTGCGGGGCGAGGTTCACGACGAGAACGCCTGGGCGCTGGGCGGGATCGCCGGCCACGCCGGCCTCTTCTCCACGGCGGGCGACCTGGCGGTCTTCTGCCGCACCCTGCTGGCGGGCGGCTCCTACGGCCCGGCCCGCGTCCTGGGCCCGGACCACGTCGACCTGATGCTCCGCCCCCCGGGCCTGGGCTTCGCCGTCGACCAGCCGTACTTCATGGGCGCCCTCGCGGGCCACGGCGCGGCGGGCCACACCGGCTTCACCGGCACGTCCCTGGTCCTCGACAGAGCCACGGACACCTTCACCGTCCTCCTCGCCAACACGGTCCACCCCCGCCGCCCGACCCCACCGGACAGCACACCCCGCGCGGAGGCGGGGACGCGGGTGGCGCGGGCGGTACGAGGGCGGTGAGGGGGCTCGCCCCGGGGGAAACAGAGGCCCCCGGAGGGGGCAATAGAATCTCCGGGTGAACGCCCCCGCCCCCCTCCCCGCCGCCGACTCCCTGCGTGCCGCCCTCACCGGGCTGCTGGACGGGGTGCCCTCGCGGCAGGCCGCCGCGGCTGTCGAGCGGCTGATTGCGCACTACCGGGGCGCCACCCCCACCGACACCCCCATCCTGCGCGACCGCGCCGACGTGGCCGCGTACGCCGCGTACCGGATGCCCGCCACCTTCGAGGCGGTGCACTCCGCGCTGCGGGCCTTCGCCGACGCCGTGCCCGGGTGGGCGCCCGGGAGCCATGTCGACGTGGGCGGCGGGACCGGCGCGGCGGCGTGGGCGGTGAGCGCGACCTGGGACGGGGAGCGGCCGGTGACCGTGCTGGACTGGGCCGCGCCCGCGCTCGACCTCGGCCGTGAACTGGCCGCCGGCCACCCCGCCCTGCGCGGCGCCCGCTGGGTGCGCGCCCGGATCGGGTCCGCGCTCACCCTGGAGCCGGCCGACCTCGTCACCGTCTCCTACGTCCTCAACGAACTCACCGCCCCCGACCGCGCCGCCCTCGTCGACGCCGCCGCCGGCGCCGCCCAGGCCGTGGTGATCGTGGAGCCCGGCACCCCCGACGGCTACGCCCGCATGATCGAGGCCCGCGACCGGCTGATCGCCGCCGGTTTCCATGTGGCCGCGCCCTGCCCGCACAGCGCGGCCTGCCCCATCGTGCCCGGCACCGACTGGTGCCACTTCTCCGCGCGCGTCAGCCGCTCCTCGCTGCACCGCCAGATCAAGGGCGGCACCCTCCCCTACGAGGACGAGAAGTTCAGCTACGTCGCCGCGACCCGGCTGCCGGTCACCCCGGCCCCCGCCCGCGTCGTCCGCAAGCCCCAGATCCGCAAGGGCCAGGTCCTCCTCGACCTCTGCGAGAAGGACCCGGCCCTGAACCGCACCACGGTCACCAAGCGCCACGGCGCCCTCTACCGCGCCGCCCGCGACACCGGCTGGGGCGACCCCTGGCCGCCGCCGTCCGCGCAGGACTGACCGCCTGAGCATCAGCCCCGCGTCCGGCGAGACGCATCGTCTTGTCAACCTGATAAATTCGGGCCATGGCCCGGAACCAGTCGTCGTCCGCCCCCGACACCTCGCGCCGCAGCGAGCGGTCCCGTCGCGCCATCTACGACGCCGCCCTCGCCCTCGTCGCCGAGGTGGGGTACCCGAAGACCACCATCGAGGGGATCGCCTCCCGCGCCGGCGTCGGCAAGCAGACGATCTACCGCTGGTGGTCGTCGAAGGCCGACGTGCTGCTCGAGGCGTTCCTCGATCTCGGCGACCAGGCCGCCGAGGCCGCCGGACAGATGCCGTACACCATCCCCGACACCGGCGACCTCGCCGCCGACCTCAAGGGCGTCCTGCGCGCCACCGTCGACGAGCTGAGCGACCCCGCCTTCGAGGCGCCCTCCCGCGCCCTGGCCGCCGAGGGCGTCGTCAACGAGGAGCTCGGCCGCCGCTTCGTCGCCGAACTCCTCGGACCGCAGCTCGAGCTCTACGTCGAGCGGCTGCGCGCCGCGCAGGAGACCGGGGAGGTCCGCCCCGACATCGACCCGCGCATCGCCCTGGAGCTCTTCGTCTCCCCGCTCGCCCAGCGCTGGCTGCAGTACACCGGCCCCATCACCTACGAGTACACCGACACCCTCGTCGACTACGCCCTGTACGGCCTCGCCCCCCGCTGAACCCGCACCTCACCGTCCGTCACCGAGCTGACCGGCCTCGCCCCCCCCCGCTGAACCCGCACCTCACCGTCCCGTCACCGAGCTGACCGGCCCCGGCACCCGCGCCCTGTACCGCGCCAGCCGCCCCGGCGCGTCCGTGAGGACGCCGTCGCAGCCGAGCGCCAGGGCACGGTCGCGCTGGGCCGGGGTGACGACGGTGTGCGCCCACACCCGCGGGATCCCCGACCGCACCGCCCGCTTCACATCCCCGTCCCGCGCGCGGATGTCGACGTCCAGCAGGTCGACGAAGGAACGCCACCGCTCGGGCCGGTCGGTGCGCATCTGCTCGGCCGAGCGCCACACCTGGGTCAGCAGCCCCAGCCGGTGCACCCGCTCCGCCACCCGGGGGTCGTTGGTGTTGACGAACACCGACCGGGTCAGCCCCCGCTCCCGGATCATCCCCGCCACCCGCCCGAGCCCGGCCGGGTCCTTCAGCTCCAGCATCAGCAGGATCCGCCCGCCCAGCCGGTCCAGCACCTCCTCGACCGTCGGCGGCGGCTCCGACCGCCAGCTCCCGGGCAGCCGGTCGCGCGGACGCAGCCGCACGCCCTTCCACTCCTCCGCGTCCAGCTTCCGCACCAGCCCGCCCAGGAAGGTCGTACGGTTCAGGGTCGCGTCGTGGAAGACCACCGGCGTGCCGTCCCGCAGCACCCGGGTGTCGAGGTCCAGCACCTGCGCCGTACCCCGCCGGTACGCCGCCATCAGCCCCGACATGCTGTTCTCCGGCACCTCGCGTGCCCCGCCGCGGTGCGCCACGTACGTCACCCGGGGCAGCGAGTCCACCGTCAGCGGGCCGTCGCCCCACTCCAGCGGGTGCGAGCCGCCGTGCCCGGTGAGCGTCAGCGCGGCCAGGGACACCACGGACATCAGGGCGGCCGGCGCCGACGACGCGATCCACGTGACCATGGCGCCACGGTAGGCGGGATCATCAGGGCGTACCGTGCACCGACACCCACTCCGCGGCCGCCCGGCGGATGTCCTCTTCGCCCCACCGGTCAGCTTCCGCCCGGTGCCGTCACCCTCGTCCCACCTGCGGTGATTACGCGCTCCGGGCCCCCGATGCGCACGATCGTGGGACCATAGGGCATGCTGGAGCGCACGACGGCGAGGCGAGGGGATAGATGAGCGCGGACTTCGGCGGCCGGAGCGGCCGGCAGGGCAAACTCTCCCAGTGGCTGCGAGGACGCCGCCCGAAGCAGGCCGCCGGTGACGACGGCCGTGAGGCCCTGCTGCTCGCCGCCGCCGAAGCGGGACTGCCCCTCGCGCCCGCCGCGCACCCCGCCGGCTACCGCTGTTCCTGCGACCGCGTGGGCTGTCCCACCCCCGCCCGGCACCCCGTCTCCTTCGCCTGGCAGACCCAGTCGACCACCGACCGCGCCCAGATCGAGCGCTGGGCCCGCCACCAGCCGCAGGCCAACTTCATCACCGCGACCGGCATGATGCACGACGTCCTCGACGTCCCCCTCGACGCGGGCCGCGAGGCGCTGGAGCGGATGCGGAGGGACGGGGTCGAGGCCGGCCCGGTCGCCGAGAGCGACGACGGCCGCATGCTGTTCTTCACCCTCACCCGGGGCACCCCCGAGGACGAGGACGAGTGGTGGCCCTGCGAGCTGGACTGCCATCCCGAGACCATGGACGAGCATCCCGGACTGCGCTGGCACTGCCGGGGCTCCTACGTCCTGGTCCCCCCGGCCCGCCTCCCCGGCGACGACGACCCGTCGGTCCGCTGGGTACGCGGCCCCGAGCACGCGCTGCCCGACCCGCTGAGTCTGCTGGAGTACCTCACGGACGCCTGCGCCCGGTACGCGGACGGCCGCCCCGACCCCACCGGCGCCGCCTGGCCCCTCCGCCACTGACCGGCGCGGCCCGCTCCTACTCGCCCTTCGCGGACGTCAGCCCCTGGATCCGCCCCAGCACCTCCACCGGCCCTTCCGCCGGGTCCAGCGCCACCTCGTTCGACACGAACTGCATCGTCAGCGACTGACGTATCTCCCCGCTGGTCAGCGCCAGCACGTCCTCGTTCGGCGTCGGCACCGTCGCCCCGGCCGCCGCCGTCTGCTTCTCGAAGTGCCGCGTCGTGAAGAACACCAGCGCCCCGCCGTCCGCCGTGCGCAGCGCCAGCGGCGCGTAGTCGCCGTTCACCAGCGGCTCGTCGATGTACTGCGTCGCCAGACCCGGCCGCACCGACTTCTGCTTCCGATTGTCCCGCCACCCGCTGGTGTGCGGGCCCTCCGCGAAACCCTCCCCGCCGTCCTTGAGATACGTGGCGTACTTCTGGCTCAACTCGCCCGGCGCGACGGCGACTTCGGTGGAGTTCGCGGGCACGGCCTCGGCCCGGCCGTCCTTGTCCTTCTTGAACTCCGGCACGTCGTCCGGGGACACCAGCGTCAGGAACGCCACCTCCCACGGGTCGTCCAGCGCGTCGCGGGTGAACACCAGCAGCCAGCGGACGTCACCGCCCTTGTTGGCGGCGGTGTCGGCGAGGAACCAGCGCGGCCAGCCCGCCTTGGCGGGGATGGTGAACTTCGCGTCGGTCAGCTCCAGCGGCGCGTGGTTCGGGTTGCCGTCCGGATGGTTGACCTTGCCCGCCTTGAGCCGCGCCCCGTCGATGTCGGCGAGCGCGCCGGTGGTGCGGTCGGCGTCCAGGGAGGAGTCGTACGCCTTGTCGGCGGCGTTGTACGCGGCCGTGAACTCCTTGAGCGCCTCGGCGGCTTCGGCGCGGGTGGCCGCCGGCAGCACCTCACGCTCGCCGTGCACGACCACACAGCCGCTCGCCGTCAACGCCAGCGCGGTCGCGGAGGCCGCGACCAGCACGGTACGGCGGGTCCCGCGGGTCCCGCGGAGTCCGTGGAGCCTACGAAGACCGAGATCCCTGCTCATCCGGTTGCTTCACCTTCCCCTTCCCGGAGGCGAACCCTACCGGGACCGCCACACGCCCGGACGCGGGGACCGGTCACAGCAGCCACACCGTGATCTGACGCCGGCCCGGCGGGCACCCGCCCTCACCGCTCCCTCACGGGGAGCACCAGCGCCGCCCCCGTCCGCGGATGCGGAACCACCTCGACCGGCTGGTCGTAGACCTCCGACAGGAGGGACTCCGTGAAGATCTCCTGCGGGGGACCGGCCGCCGCGACCCGGCCCGCTCGCAGGACCGCCACCCGGTGGGCGTAGGCCGCGGCGAGGCCGAGGTCGTGGAGGACCACCACCACCGCGTCCCCGGCCCGCGCCCGCTCCCGGCACAGCCGCAGCACCAGCTCCTGATGGCGCAGGTCGAGCGCGGCCGTCGGCTCGTCCAGCAACAGCAGCGGCGCGCGCTGGGCGAGGACCCGGGCGAGCGCCACCCGGGCGCGTTCGCCGCCGCTCAGCGCGGAGAAAGGGCGCGCCGCGAACGCGGTCACCTCGGTCGCGGCCATCGCCTCGGCGACGGCCGCCTCGTCGTCCTCCGGGTCGAGCGCGGCCCAGGGCGCCCGCCCCATCCGTACGACCTCCTCCACCGAGAAGGGAAAGCTCAGCGTGGACGACTGCGGCAACACCGCACGTCTCAGGGCGAGTTCGGGTGCGGACCAGTCCGAGGCGGGGCGCCCGTGAATCCGTACGGCACCGTCCGAGGGTGCGACGTCGGCGGCGAGGGCGCCCAGCAGGGTGGACTTCCCGGCCCCGTTGGGCCCGACGAGCGCGAGCAGTTCACCCGCCCGAACGGCCACGTCCACACCGTGAAGCACGTCCCGCGCCCCGAGCCGGACGCGAAGCCCTTCAGCTGCGGCAAGGACGTCGCCGGGGGAGACGGGAGCCGGGGGAGCGGGACGAGAACGAAGCAGACGCATGAAAGGTCCTTCCAGACAAACACCCTGAGGGGCGCGGGGAACTGCGCGCCCGGTCCCCACCGGACCCGCGAACGGCACTCGACAACGGGACAGGGGCCGGGGGCTGACGGACGAACGGCGGGGCGGACCCCCTCAGGGGGGCGGGGAACTGCGCGCCCCGCCCCCGCCCCTGCCGCAGACGGGACACAACCTCACGCCCACCCCCCATGCCGCCGCCGCGTCCTCCTCAACAGCCAGAAGAAGAACGGACTCCCGAGGAGCGCCGTCAGCACCCCCAACGGCAACTCCGCCGGCGAGGCAACCGTACGGGCCGCCAGATCCGCCGCCAGCAGCACCAGCGCGCCCAGCAACGCACTGCCCGGCAGCAGGAACCGGTGCCCCGGCCCGGCGGCCATCCGCAGCAGATGCGGGACGACCAGTCCGACGAACCCGATGATGCCGGACACACTCACCGCCGCCGCGGTCAGCAGCGCGATCACCAGCACCAGCACGATCCGCAGCCGCTCCACGTCCACCCCCAGGTGGCGGGCGGGCCGCTCGCCCAGCGCCAGCAGGTCCAGCCGGCGGGCGTACAGCGGCGCGACGCCCAGTCCGAGCACCGCGCACGGCAGCACCGCCAGCACCTTCGGCCAGGTGGCCTGCGACAGCGATCCGAGCTGCCAGAAGGTGATCTGGTTGACGGCGGCGGTGTCCGCGAAGAACAGGAACAGCCCGATCAGCGCGCCCGCGAACGCGTTCACCGCGATACCGGTGAGGATCAGCGTCACCACCTCGGTCCGCCCGCCCGAACGGGACATCACGTACACGAGCAGCACGGTGACGAGACCCGCGACGAACGCGAGCAGCGACACCGTCCAGTTGCCCGCGAAGTTCAGCCCCAGCGCGATGGCCCCCACCGCGCCGACCGCCGCGCCGGAGGAGACGCCGATGACGCCGGGTTCGGCGAGCGGGTTGCCGAACACGCCCTGCATCAGCGCGCCCGCGCACCCCAGCGACGCCCCGACCAGCAGGGCGAGCACGATCCGGGGGAACCGCACGTTCCACAGCACCGACTCGGCGACCCGGTCCAGTTCCGTGCCGCCGAGCCCCAACCGGTGCTGCACGGAGGCGATCACGTCTCCGACAGGCACGGGATAGGCGCCGGTGTGGGCCGCCACGGGCACCAGCACGACGAGCGCGGCGACCAGCCCGGCCGTCAGCAGCCACGGAACACCACGCCGCCGGGCGGGCGGAGCGGCCTCCCGGGGGGACGTACCGGAAGGCGTCTTGGCCGGCAGGCTCACCGCGCACCGCCCTCGCCGTACAGCTGCTCCACCACGGACGCGAGCACCTGGTCCGTACGCGGCCCGTAGTTGAGCAGCACGCCGTCCTCGACGGAGACGATCCGCCGGTCCATCCCGGCCGGGGTCTGCGCGATGCCGGGGATCTTCACCAGCCCGTCGACGCCGCCGACCGACTCCAGCCCCTTCGACATCACGAGCAGCGCGTCGGGCGCCGCCTCGGCCAGCGCCTCGCTGGTGATGGTGGTGAAGTCCTTCTCCAGGCCGGACTCGGCGCCCGCGTCCACCGCCCCGGCCGCCTCGATCAGCGAGGTGGCGCCGGAGCCCTTGCCGCCGATCAGGTACACGGAGGCGGAGCCGCGCAGGTACAGGAAGGCGACCCGTGGCTTCTCCTTCCCCGCCGGCACCGACTCCGCGACGGCGGCGACGCGTTCCTCCGTACGCCGGGTCAGCTCCTCGCCCGCCGACGGCACGCCGAGCGCCTCGGCGACGGCCGCGATGCGCGGGCCGACGTCGTCGAGCCCGGTGGCGGCCCCGACGACGAGGACGGGCACGCCGGCCGCGCGGATCTGGTCCATGGCCTCGTCGGGGCCGGTGCCGGACTCGGCGATCACCAGGTCGGGGCGCAGGGACAGCACGCTCTCGGCGGAGACGTCGTGGCCCCGGGTGACGACGGGCAGGTCGGCCGCCTGCTCGAAGGTGGCGGTGACGTCCCGGGCGACGACCCGCTCCCCGAGACCCAGCGTGAACACGATCTCGCTGAGGCTGCCGGACAGCGGGACGACCCGCTCCGCCCGCTCCACCGTCACCTCCCGGCCGTCGGCGGAACGGACGGTCACCGGGAGCTTCGGCTCCGGAGTGCCGGCGAGGGGTTCGACGCGGTCGGCCGTCTCCGCGGAAGCGGCGGTGGCGGTGGGTGAGGCCGCGTCGGAGGAGCCTCCGCACGCGGTCATGGTGAGGGAGAGGGCGAGCACGGACAGCAGTGCTCCCGCCAGTTCTGTGCGCAAGCGTCGCACGGTTCCGTCCGTTCCTTCCGGCTGTGGGTGGATGTTGACCGAGGTGCAGCTTAGGTTAGCCTTACCTTCGTTCGCTACCGGCCCCCGCCTCCGGAGGACTTCCCATGCCCACGCGTCTTCGCGTCCTGGTCGCCGTGCTCTGCGCGGCCGTCCTGGGCGCGCTCGTCCCGGCCACGACGGCGCACGCCGAGGGCCGTACCGTCCAGGGCGGCAGGCTCGACTGGGGCATCAAGACGTCGTTCCAGCGCTACATCACCGGCCCCGTCGCGAACGGGAGTTACGCCCTCACCGGCGGTGCGGCCACGGTCGGCGGCAGCGGCTTCCGCTTCCACTCGGCGACCGGGACGTACGACGGCGGCACGGGCGCCTTCCGCGCCGCCTTCTCCGGTGGGGTGCACTTCACGGGGCACCGCACCGACAGCGGCGCGTACCAGCTCGACCTGACCCTCGCCAACCCCACCGTGTCCATATCGGGCGGCTCCGGCACCCTCTACGTGGACGTCACCGGCAAGGCGAAGGACACCGGGGCGGTCACGACGTCCCGTCAGGTGCCCTTCGCCTCCCTCTCCCTCGGCGGCATCGACATGCGCGGCGGCGGCGCCTCCGTCGCCCTGAACAACCTGCCCGCCACCCTCACCGCCCAGGGCGCCGCCTCCTTCGCCGGCTACTACACGGCCGGCACCGCCCTCGACCCGGTCAGCCTCTCCGCCGACGTCCAGCAGGCGAGGAGCACGGCGACCGAGAGCCCCGCCACGAAGAGCCCGCAGCCGAAGACGACGGAGAAGGCGGCCGTGAAGAGCACCGCGCTCGTCGACGGCGCCGTCGACTGGGGCGTGCGCCGCACCTTCCGCGAGTACGTCACCGGCGACATCGCCCGCGGCAGCTGGGCCCTGACCTCCGGCGCCCTCGACGGCGGCGCCCTCTTCCGCTTCCCCGGCGGCCAGGGCACGTTCGACGACGGCGACCTCACCGCCGCCTTCCGCGGAGCCGTCCGCTTCACCGGCGACCACGGTCTCGACCTGCGGCTCACCGGCGTCCGCGTCACCGTCGACGACGGCAAGGGCACCCTGTACGCCGACGTCACGTCACCGGACCACACCGGCCGCAAGGTCCCGCTGGTCACCTTCACCGCCAAGAACCTCGAGGCGAGGAACGGCCTCGTCACCGTCACCGAGGCGCCGGCGAAGCTCACCGTCCGAGGCGCCGAGGCCTTCGGCGGGATGTACCCGGCGGGCACCGCGATGGACCCGGTCACCCTGGCCGTCGCCCTCACCGACACCGCCGAACTCCCCGCCCTGCCCGACCTGGGCAGCGAACCCACCGCCACCCCGACGGCGTCCCCGTCCCCCTCCGACGCCTCGCCCGAGCCGGTCGCGCGGGCCACCGGGCCGGACGACGACGGCACGTCCCCCGTACTTCCCCTCTCCCTCGCGGCCGGATCCCTGCTGGTGCTCGCCGGCGCGGCCGCACTCCTCGTCCGCAGGCGCCGCGCAGGCCAGGACGCCGCGGACACCCCGCAGAACCACTGATCCCTTCCACCCTCCCGAGGAGACACCCCGCCATGTCCGCAAGACGCCGCCGCCCCCTCGCCCTCGCCGCCGCGGTCGCCACGGCCGCCGCCCTCGGCGCCACGGCCGCCCCCTCCGCCTCCGCCGCCGAGATCCCCCTCTCCGGCTACGAACTGACCTGGGGCATCAAGGAGTCGTACCGCACCTACGTCGCCACCTACGCCCAGGGCGTTTTCACGTCCGCCGCGGGCGCGAGCCAGGCGGGGAACAACGGCGCGTTCACCTTCACCGGAGGCACGGGCACCTACGACTCCACCACCCACGTGATGTCGCTCGGCTTCCAGGGCGAGCTGAACATCAAGTCGGCGGCGCACCGCTTCGAACTCACCCTGTCCGACGTGAAGTTCGACAGCGGCAAGGGCGAGATCACCGCCGACGTCGAGCGGAACGGCACCACCGAGGACGACGTCCCGCTCGCCACCGTCACGGTCACCCGGGCGATGACCGACATGGCCACCACGCTCACCGAGGAGGCGGGCGAGGTCTTCGGCAGCGACAAGTACGCCGGCGCGGCGGGCGACCCGCTGACCGTCGTGAAGAAGGCCGACCCGGAACCGGAGCCCGAGCCCTCGACCACCGAGCCCGCCACCACCCCGCCGGCGACCCCCACCACCGAGCCCGAGCCGACCGCTTCGGCCACCCCGACGGCCGGCCCCACCGCCTCGCCCACCACGCAGGCCCCGACGCCCACCCCGACCGCCACCGCCTCCCAGTCCACCGCGCCCGCCACCCGGGGTGAGATAGCCGACGGCGCCCTCGACTGGGGCGTGAAGCAGTCCTTCCGTACGTACGTCACGGGCCCGGTCGCCAAGGGCACGATCACCGCCTCGGACGGCGCCACCCAGGCCTCCGGCAACGGCGCGTTCACCTTCTCCGACGCCACCGGCACCTACGACACCGAGGCCGGCACCCTCACGGCCGCCTTCAAGGGGGCGGTCACCTTCAAGGGCCACGAGCACGACGGCGCCCACAGCCTCGACCTCACGTTCAGCGACCTGCGGGTGAACCTGAGCAAGGGCAAGGGCACGCTGTCCGCCGACGTCGACGACCTCGGCGAGACCACCCAGGACGTCGTCCTCGCCGACCTGACCGCCCCGTCGGCCGCGCTCACCGCGAAGGACGACGTCATCACGCTCGACGGCGTGACCGCCACCCTCACCGAGGCCGGCGCCGAGGCCTTCGGCGGGTTCTACGCCGCCGGCGCGGAACTCGACCCGGTGAGCCTGGCCGTGGCCCTCACCGAGGGCGCGGAGCTGCCCGCCGGCACGGGCGGCACGGACGGCGGCGACAACGGCACGGGCGGCAGCGGCACGGACACGGACGGCGGCTCGGACGCCTCAGGCTCCACCACCGGCGGTGTCGGCTCGACCGTCGGCGGCGACCTGGGCGGCAGCCTCGCCAGCACCGGCTCCGACGTCCCGGTCGGCGCTCTCGGCGCTGCGGCCGGCGTGGCCGTGGCCGCCGGAGCGGGCGTCGTCCTCGCCCTGCGCCGGAGGCGCCCGGCGGCCGAGTGAGCCACGGGGACGCAGGCCGTCCCCCCATGTGACGCGTCGCCACGCGGCGGAAGGGCGCCCTCACCCCGGGGGGCGCCCTCTCCGCGTACGTCTCAGCCGGCGAAGGCCGGCAGGGCGAACCGCTGCACCAGCGGGAAGGCGTCGTCGCGGGCGCTCTCGGCGTTCACCGAGTAGACCACCGTGCGGGACAGGTCCCGGGTGGCGCCCAGCACCGTGTGGTAGCCGGGCCGGGAGCCGGTCTTGCCCCAGATCTCCCGGCCGTCGACCACGAACCGCTGGAGCGCCATCCCGTAGGTGGCGCCGTCGACGTCCGGCACGGTGAGCATCTGGTCCAGCAGCGGGCGGGGCACGAGCTTCCCGCCGAACAGGCCGAACACCATGCGCTCCAGGTCGGCGGTGGTGGAGATCATGTCCCCCGCGGCCCAGCGGTCGGACATGTTCCACTCGGTGACGTCGGTGGTACGGCCGCCGATGTCGGCGTAGGCGCGGTTGTGCGGGCCGTGGATGCGGGGGTCGGGGCCGCCGGGGAAGCCGGTGTGCCGCATACGGAGGGGGCGGAAGACCCGTACGGCGGTCTGGTGTTCGTAACTGTCGCCGGTCACCGCCTCGATCAGCATGCCGAGCACCGTGTAGTGGATGTTCCCGTACACCTGCCGCTCGCCCGGGGTGTGGGCGGGACCCTGGGCGACGGACGCGGCCACCACCTCCTCGGGGGTGAGCGTCTCGAAGCGGTGCGGGTACATCTCCTCGGTCGTGGAGCCGAGGTTCGCGCCGGGGCGCAGTCCGCTGGTGTAGGTGAGCAGCTGGCGCACGGTCGGGGGTTCGGTGAAGGACGGCGGGAGCAGGTCCGGCAGATAGCGGCTGACGGGAGCGTCGAGCGCGACGCGCTTCTCCGCGACGAGCTGGAGCACGACCGCCGCGGTCACCACCTTGGTCGTGGAGCCGGCCCGGAACCGGGCGTGCGGCAGCGCGGCCGCCCCCGTGCGCAGGTCCCGGACGCCCGCGCTGCCCGCCCAACTGCCCCTGCCGCCGACACGGATCAGCGCCGCGGAGACGTCCCCGTCGGGAACCTCGGCGAGCGCCCGCTCCAGCGCGGTCGCGTCGAACCCGTCAGCTCGCGAAGCGGGAACGGCGGGGGAGGACTGCGCGGGCTGGGCGGCGGCCGTCCCGGCGAGGGGGACGAGCAGCAGGGACGAGGCCAGCAGGGCGGACACGGCCGTGGCGCGGGCACGGGCGGTGGGACGTGCGGTCATGGAAGGGCTCCGATCGCGGCGGTGGGTGCTGCGGACGGGAACCATCCTGGTGATCAAGGCCGGCCGCCGGATCGTACGCGCTGACGAGGCCGCCCCTGACACGCCCCTCATCAACTCGTTTGCCGCGTAGGGGACTTCCTGGGGGCGCGACCCCGAGACGGCCCGTGGGGAGAAGGGACGTCCCTTCTCCCCACGGCCCGTCGGTGCGGTGCGTCAGATCAGGTCCTCGCCCTTGCGGCGGGCCTCCGCCCACTCGCGGAAGAAGCCGCGGCCGATGACGAACAGCACGACGGCCACGAGCACGGGCCATATCAGGACGTACGCGGTGAGCGCTGCGGTGGACACGGTGCCTCCTCGGGGGTCACGGGGTGGTGGTGCCGGCGGGCTCCGGGGCCTCCGGGGTGTCCGGGGCCGGGCTCTCCGCGGCCCGCGGACCCTGGTCGAAGTCGCCGGTGCGGCGGGCGACGAGGGAGAAGTCGAAGCCCTCACTGCGGCGCACGCTCAACGCCCAGCAGACGACGGTGGACACCGAGTAGGCCACCAGCGAGCCGCACAGGGTGGCGTACTCGTGCAGCGAACCCAGGGAGAACGGCGCCGACACCACGACCGCCGCCACGCCCACCGCCTTCGCCGCGCGGGCGCCGAAGAAGCCGAACACCATCAGGCCGAGCACGACGCCGATGCCGAGCACCGACAGCACGTCCACGACGATGCCGAAGACGCCGTCCACGGGGATCCAGGAGAAGCGCACCGGCAGGAACACCGCGAGCGCGGCGAGCACCGAGGTGGTGAACGCCCTCCCGCTGACCTTGTCCCAGTAGAAGCTGGAGAGCACCGGGAAGACCAGGGCGCCCCACAACGCGCCCACGAACACCAGCAGGTCGAGGATGTTCAGCCGCAGACTGGCGAACGCCACGGCCGCAGCGGTCGCCACCACCATGGTGATGCGGCCGACCAGCAGCATCGTGCGCGGGTTCGCCTTCTCCTTGCCGGCCACGTTCTGGCCGTAGACGTCGGCCATCATGATCGAGGAGAGGGCGGCGAGGTCGGAGTCGGCGGTGGAGGAGAGCGCACCGACGATCATGATGAAGAACAACGCCAGCAGCACGGGCGGCAGATACTCGGCGGCCAGCCCCGGCACGATGTTGTTGACGTCGCCGCCGGTGGGCTCGTACCCGAGGTACAGGGCGAGCACGCCCAGCATGCCGACGCCGATGACCATCGCGCCGTAGCCGACGGTCGCGGTGACGAAGGTCGGCTTGATCAGGTCCTGCTTCACCGCGAACAGCCGCTGCGCGACGGTCTGGTTGCCGATCGCGTAGGCGAGCACGGCCGCGATGTACGGGGCGCCCTGCTCCATGAACGCGGTGCTGGAGAAGAAGTCGCCCTGCTCCGGGGTCAGCCGGCCGGCGCCGGTCTCGAAGGCGGCAGGGAAGTCCGCCGCGAAGAAGATGAACGGCACGATGACGGCGACCGCGCCGAGCATCGCGACGACCTGCACGAAGTCGGTGAGCACGGACGCGCGGAAGCCGGACCACAGGGTGTAGAGCAGCACGCCCGCCGCGACGGCGAAGACGCCCTGGGTGAAGGTGAACGGCGACAGCATGGAGATCAGCACACCGCCGGCGATGAAGTTCGACATCAGGCTGATGAGGCTGCCCACGATGTTCGAACCGGCGAGCATGAGCTGGCTGGAGCGGCCGTGCCGGGCGTACATGACCTCGGCGAGGGTGTGCGCCTTCGGGGCCACCTCACGGATCCGCTTGCCGAAGGGGTAGATGAAGAGAATCATCAGCGCACCCCACAGCCCGTAGTGGATCGGGCCGGAGATGCCGTAGGTGTACCCCGAGGTCGCGGAGGCGTACATCGAGGACGCCCAGATCCAGGTCGCCGTCATGCTGGCGGCGGAGATGCCGAAGCCGATGTTGTTGCCGGCGGTCATGTAACCGTCGGCGTTCTCTTCCTTCTTGCCGATATGGGCCGAGATCAGGAAGGTCCCTCCGTAGAACAGGACCAGCAGACCCACGACCACGAGTGCGCTGAAGCGGGCCGTCTCCAGTCCCTCCACACGCGCCACCTCCTCATGGCTGACCGGGTGCGTTCACACAAAGGCGGGCTGTTTGAGCCCGCAAACGTGCGGCACCGTAACAGCCGGTTTCCGTGAGGAGGGCGGAACGACGGCCTGGCGGGAGCGGTTGCCCGTGACCTGGAAGTTCTCTCAATTCGTACAAGTCCTGGACATGTCCGAAGGGGTCTTTGCCGTGAACATGGGCCTTCACCCCGACTCTTCCGGCTCATTCGTTTGCGCGTCGCATCAGCGAAGTTGATCAGTTCGTTACGGCAACGAGATCCATGGCCACCGGTCCTGAGACCCCGTCCGCGGTGCTTGAATGCCCCCGTGACTGCTTACGACGTGCTGCGTGTCTTCTGCGGCCCACGCGGCGGATACGGCAACGAGCTGGGCGTCGTCCGGGACGGCTCGGTGCTGCCCGGGCCGGACGAGCGCCAGGAGTTCGCCGCCAAACTCGGCTTCAGTGAGACCGTGTTCGTCGACGACCCCGAGCGCGGGGTGATCGACATCTACACCCCCACCACCCGCCTGCCCTTCGCGGGCCACCCCTGCGTCGGCGCCGCCTGGCTGCTCGACGTGCCCGAACTCGTCACGCCCGCCGGCGTCGTGGGCGCCCGGCAGGACGGGGAGTTCTGCTGGATCGAGGCCCGCGCGGAGTGGGTGCCGCCGCGCACCCTGCGCCGGTACGCCACCGCCGCCGAGGTGGACGAGCTGCCCGTGCCCCCGAAGGGCGAGTGGATCTACGCCTGGGCCTGGCTGGACGAGCCCGCCGGGCGGATCCGGGCCCGCGCCTTTCCCGGCCGGGACGACGGCATCGACGAGGACGAGGCCACCGGCGCCGCGGCGCTGCTGCTCACCGACCGGCTGGGCCGCGCCCTGAACATCACCCAGGGCACCGGCTCACAGATCCTCACAGCGCCCCAGCCGGGAGGCTGGACGGAGGTCGGCGGCCGGGTCTACCTGGAGCGCTGACCGGCACGGCGAACGGGTGGCGCCGTCCAGGGCGCCGCCCGTACGCACGGCTAGCTCACCGTGCCGGAGGCCGGATCCGGCATCGGCGTCGGGCGCCGCCCGTACGCACGGCAAGCTCACGCCGACAGCGGGAACTCCTCGCCCAGCGCGCGGAACACGTCCGAGTTCAGCGAGAACGCCCGCTTGCACTCCGCCACGATCCGCTGCTTCTCCAGGTCGTCCACCGCCACCGCGTCCAGCAGCGCGCGGTACTCCCGCTTGAACGCGGCCGGGTTGGAGATCCCCTCGAAGACGTAGAAGCGGACCCCGTCGCCCTTCCTCGCGAATCCCCAGGTGCGCTCCGCCTTGTCGCGGATGATCTGGCCGCCCGAGAGGTCGCCCAGGTAGCGGGTGTAGTGGTGCGCGATGTACCCCGCCGGCCACTCCCGGGCCACCGTGGCCACGCGGTCCGCGTAGGCCCGCGTCGCGGGCAGGGCGGTGAGGGTCGCGCGCCAGTCCGGGCCGCGCAGATGCTCCAGGTCCCGCTCCAGGGCGGCGAGCCGGAACAGCTCCGGGCGGACGAACGGGCCCGCCACCCGGTCCGACGCCAGGGCCTGCGCGCCGGACTCCAGTGCCTCGTACACGAACCACAGCTGCTCGGTGTAGCGCGCGTAGGCGTCCACGCCCAGCCGTCCGCCCAGCAGATCGGTCATGAAGGTCGAGGTCTCCGCCTCCACGTGCTGCTCGTGGGAGGCGGTGCGGATCAGGGTCGAGAAGGAGTCCATGGGCCGATCTTCTATGGTTAGGCTTACCTAAGTCAATGCCTTGCCGACAATGTGTCGGGAACTTCCCCCGTCCGGGTGCCCGGCACACAGCCTGGGCGAACAGCGGGAGACACGGGAAAAGCGGAGGGCCCGCGCTCCCGGAGGAGGCGGGCCCTCGAAGGTGCCGGCGCGGACGCGCCGGGCGTCACGGCAGGGTCAGGATGTCCGCCCCGGTGTCCGTGACCACCAGCGTGTGCTCGAACTGCGCCGTGCGCTTGCGGTCCTTCGTCACGACCGTCCAGCCGTCGTCCCACATGTCGTACTCGTGGGTGCCCAGCGTCAGCATCGGCTCGATGGTGAAGGTCATCCCCGGCTGCATCACCGTCGTCGCGTGCGGACTGTCGTAGTGCGGGATGATCAGGCCCGAGTGGAACGACGAGTTGATGCCGTGACCGGTGAAGTCACGCACCACCCCGTAGCCGAACCGCTTGGCGTACGACTCGATCACCCGGCCGATGATGTTGATCTGGCGGCCCGGCTTCACCGCCTTGATCGCGCGGTTCAGCGCCTCACGGGTGCGCTCCACCAGCAGGCGGCTCTCCTCGTCGACGTCGCCGACCAGGTACGTCGCGTTGTTGTCGCCGTGCACCCCGCCGATGTACGCGGTCACGTCCAGGTTGACGATGTCGCCGTCGCGCAGCACCGTCGAGTCCGGGATGCCGTGGCAGATGACCTCGTTGATGCTGGTGCACAGCGACTTGGGGAAGCCGCGGTAGCCGAGCGTCGACGGGTAGGCGCCGTGGTCGCACATGTACTCGTGCGCCACCTTGTCCAGCTCGTCCGTCGTCACGCCGGGCGCGATGAGCTTCGCGGCCTCCTCCATCGCGCGCGCCGCGATCCGGCCCGCGCGCCGCATCGCCTCGATCGTCTCGGGCGTCTGCACCTCCGGCCCGGTGTACGGGGTCGGCGCGGGCTTGCCGACGTACTCGGGACGGCGGATGTTCCCGGGCACGGTGCGGATGGGGGAGAGCTTCCCCGGTACGAGGAGTGACTGGCCAGACATGCCGCGAGTCTAATTCAGCGTCGATGGGGGACCATCTTCCGTGGCGAGAGGAGCCGTCATGCCCCTGTTCAAGAAGCGCACGGCCGGCAAACCCGGCGAGTGGTACTACTGCCTGGAGCACAAGAAGGTCGAGGAAGGGCCCGAGTGCCCTGCCAAGGACCGCTTCGGCCCGTACGCGACCCGCACCGAGGCGGAGCACGCGATGGAGAAGGCCCGCGAGCGCAATCTCCAGTGGGAGAACGACCCCGCGTGGCACGACGCGCCGAAGGGCGGCGACGAGGACTGAGCCGCCGCGTCACCAGCGGGTCGGCGGCGGGGCGGTGAGCAGGTCGGCCAGCCGGGACAGCCGGTCCCGGAAACGGCGGCGGCCCCGGCGGGCGGGCAGCGCGTTCTCCCCGGCCGCCGCGCTCACCAGGTGCTGCACGGTGTCCAGGTCCAGCTCGGAGCCGTCCGGGACGGGCAGCACCTCGTGCGCCAGCGCCGGCAGCTCGCCCGCCTCCGGACCCAGCGACAGCAGCGTCGCCCCGGCGCGGCGGGCGTCCGACACCCGCTCCAGCAGCGCCGCGGGCGGCTCGCCGGGCGCCACCACCAGCAGCGTCTCGCCCCGCCGCGCCGCCTCCAGCCGGCCCAGGCCCACCGCCAGGTGCGCCGGGTCCGTGGGGCGCGCGTCGTGCCGCACCAGCGTCGGCGCCAGCTCCGGGGTGCCCGACCAGGCCGCCTCGTCCACCAGGTGCGCCGCCAGGTGCCACGGCTCGTACTCCGGCGTGCCCACCAGCAGCAGGCCGCCGCCGTGCGACACCACCGACCCGCGCAGCGTCCCCGCGAAGTGCCGGGTCGCCCCCAGCCACTCCGTCCCCGCGAGCACTTCCCTCAGCAGCGCCACCCGTACGGCATCCATGCCGCCGCATCCTGCCCCCAACGGCGCGCCCGTGTCCCGGTGTTCGGGGAGGGTTCGCCCGACCCGGGGACACGGGGCGAACACCGGCGGTGTGCCGCGTGACGGGCCTCACGCCCAGCCTCTGCGAGGACGTCCGCGGCCGTAGAGTCGGCCCATGACCTCTACCGACAGCGCACAGCAGCCCCCGAAGAAGGCTCCGGCCAAGGACCCCTGGGACCTGCCCGACGTCTCCGGTCTCGTCGTCGGCGTGCTCGGCGGCACCGGACCGCAGGGCAAGGGCCTCGCCTACCGGCTCGCCAAGGCCGGCCAGAAGGTGATCATCGGCTCCCGCGCGGCCGAGCGGGCCCAGGCCGCGGCCGAGGAGCTCGGGTACGGCATCGAGGGCGCCGACAACGCCGAGACCGCGCGGCGCAGCGACGTCGTCATCGTCGCCGTCCCCTGGGACGGGCACGGCAAGACCCTCGAGTCCCTCCGTGAGGAACTGGCCGGCAAGCTCGTCGTCGACTGCGTCAACCCGCTCGGCTTCGACAAGCAGGGCGCCTACGCGCTGAAGCCGGAGGAGGGCAGCGCCGCGCAGCAGGCGGCCGCCCTGCTGCCGGACTCGCGGGTCACCGCCGCCTTCCACCACCTGTCGGCGGTGCTGCTCCAGGACCCCGAGATCGACGAGATCGACACCGACGTGATGGTCCTCGGCGAGGTCCGCGCCGACGTGGAGATCGTCCAGGCGCTGGCCGGGCGCATCCCCGGCATGCGGGGCATCTTCGCGGGGCGGCTGCGCAACGCCCACCAGGTGGAGTCGCTGGTCGCCAACCTGATCTCCGTCAACCGCCGCTACAAGGCGCACGCCGGGCTCCGCGTCACGGACGTATGAGGCGATGGGGGACACTGGAGCGGAAGCAGTGTCCCCCGACAGGAGCCCCCCGCCATGCCCCGCCTCGCCGTCTACGCCCTCGCCGTATGCCTCCTCGCCGTCGTGGCGGCCGTCGTGTCCTTCGTGCAGGGCAGCGTGCTGATCGGTGTGGTGTGGATTCTCCTGGCGGGCCTGTCGTCGAAC
The DNA here is from genome assembly GCA_014655195.1 of Streptomyces cellulosae. GTDB lineage: Bacteria > Actinomycetota > Actinomycetes > Streptomycetales > Streptomycetaceae > Streptomyces > Streptomyces cellulosae. The sequence continues at coordinate 92,778 of BNBH01000002.1, forward strand.
ATGACGTGGTACTACGTCCGCCGTGGCCGGGCGTCCCGGGAGGACACCCCGGCGACGAACTGACCCCGCGGGGGTCAGCGCCCTCCACGTCCCGGCGGGACGCCTCTGCTGCTCAGTCACGCGAGCTGCGTGAGCTACGGGCAGCTCTCCGGCGTCGCTGCGGCTGCCCCGTCGAGCGGCCGGCGAGTCCGCCAAGCTACGGGCAGTCGTGCCGCCGGGGCGGCACGGGTGGGCGCAGCGGCCTCATCCCGTCAGCGGCCCGAGCGTGCCCACCGCGGACAGGGGCCGGACTGCACCGCGTCGTCCTCGGGTGCGCTCGGAGGTTACATCGGTATGAAGCAGGAGGAGCGCGGCGACTTCAGTCTCGGTCTGGGTGAGAGCAAGGCCTCGAAGCTGCTTTTCCAGCATTTCATCAAGAGGGTTGAAATCATTGAATGAGTCAGGGCCCGCCCATTGATGTCCGCCGGGCACGGGACCGGTACGGGCCGCCGGCCGGAACCCGCCGGGCGATGACCGCCGTTGTCGGGACGCCTAGACCGCGCAGTACCCGTCCGCCCCCTGCCAGAAGCGGAACAGGTCGAAGCCGCAGTACGTGTCCAGTTCCTCGATGCCCAAGAAGCCCAGCAAGCCGTCGACCATGGCGAAGAAGACGCCGTTGACGGACGGCACCCACAGCAGGGCGAACACGAACAGCAGGCCGAACGGGGCGAACGGTTCCACCTGGCGCCGCACCCCGTGCGAGAGCCACGGTTCGATCACGCCGTAGCCGTCCAGCCCCGGCACCGGCAGGAAGTTCAGGATCGCCGCCGTCACCTGCAGCAGCGCGAGGAACGCCAGCGCGTACCGGAACGCCGGCGGCACGCCGCCCAGGGCGTCCAGCCAGAACGGCGCCGTGCACACCACCGCGAACAGCACGTTCGTCAGCGGCCCCGCCGCCGAGATCAGGCTGTGCCGCCACCGCCCCCGGATCCGCCCGCGCTCGATGAACACCGCCCCGCCCGGCAGACCGATGCCCCCCATGATCACGAACAGCACGGGCAGCACGATGCTCAGCAGCGCGTGCGTGTACTTCATCGGGTTCAGCGTGAGATACCCCTTCGCGCCGACCGAGATGTCCCCGCCGTGCAGGGCGGTCCGCGCGTGCGCGTACTCGTGCAGGCACAGGGAGACGATCCACGCGGACGTCACGAACAGGAAGACCGCCGGCCCCGGCACGGCCGCGAACCCCGTCCAGGTGGCCCAGCCGGTGACGGCCGAGACGGCCAGGATGCCCAGGAAGACGGGACTGACCCTCCGGTCGCTGGGACGGGTGGCGGCGGTGGTCATGGGACTCCCTGTGGAGAGAAGGGCGCGCGGGCCCGCCCGACCGTACCCGGGACCCGCCACGCCCGGAAAACGCTTCGCGCGGCCACCTGGTTCCGTGCAAGGTGAGGTCGCCCCTGCCCCGCCCCCGCCCTGGACCCCGGCCGGCACCGGAGAGAATGGACCCCGTGCGCTACCGCATTCTCGGCACCACCCAGGCAGTCCGCCCCGACGGCACCGTCGTCCCCGTGGGCGGCGCACGGCTGCGCGCCCTGCTGACCGTGCTCGCCCTGCGGGCCGGCCGCACCGTGCCGGTCGGCCTGCTGGTGGACGAGGTCTGGGACGGCGACCCGCCCGCCGACGCCACCGGCGCGGTGCAGGCCCTGGTGGGACGGCTGCGCCGGACGCTGGGCGCGGACGCGGTCGCCTCCGCCGACGGGGGCTACCGCCTCACCGCCGCCCCCGACGACGTCGACCTGCACCGCTTCGAGCGGCTGGCCGGCGAGGGCCTGCGCGCCCTGGCCGACGGCGACCCCGCCAAGGCGGCCACCGTGCTCGACGACGCCCTGACCCTGTGGCGCGGCGGCCCCGCGCTGCCCGGGCTGCCCGACCGCACCGCCGAGGCGGCCCGCGTGGAGACCCGCCACCTGGACGCCGTGCGCGCCCGCCACACCGCCGCCCTGGCCCTCGGCGAGGCCGAGCAGTCCCTCCCCGAACTGACCGCCCTCTGCGACAGCCACCCCCTGGACGAACCGCTCCAGGCGCTGCGGCTGCGCGCCCTGCGCGACACCGGCCGCACCGCCGAGGCGCTCGCCGCCTACGAGGAGGTGCGCCGGCTCCTCGCCGACCGCCTCGGCTCCGACCCCGGCGCGGAACTGCGCGCCCTGCACGCGGAGTTGCTCAACCCCGAAGAGCCGCGGAGGCCTGAACCGCCCGCGCACGGCCCCGCCCCCGGCAACCTCCGCGCCCGCCTGACCTCCTTCGTCGGCCGCGAGGCGGACATCGAGACGATCCGCGCCGACCTGTCGGCCGCCCGCCTGGTGACGCTCCTCGGCCCGGGCGGGGCGGGCAAGACCCGGTTGTCGCAGGAGGCCGCCGAGACCGTACGGGCCGCCCACCCCGACGGCGTGTGGATCGCCGAACTCGCCCCGGTGGACGACCCCGAGGCCGTGCCGGAGGCGGTCCTCACCGCCGTGGGCGCCCGCCAGACCGTGCTGTACGGGGCAGGCGCGGAGGGCATGCGGGCCGTGGCCGACCGGCACAGCGCCCCCGTGGACCGGCTCGCCGAGCACTGCGGACCCCGCCGCATGCTGCTGATCCTCGACAACTGCGAGCACGTCGTCGAGGCCGCCGCCCGTCTGGTGGAGACCCTCCTCGAACGCTGCCCCGGCCTCACCGTCCTCGCCACCAGCCGCGAACCCCTGGGCGTACGCGGCGAGTCGCTGCGCCCGGTCGAGCCGCTGCCCGAGCCGGTCGCGCTGCGCCTGCTCGCCGAGCGCGGGGCCGCCGCCCGCCCCGGCTTCCGCACCGGCGACGACCCGGAGGCGTGCGCCGAGATCTGCCGCCGTCTCGACGGTCTGCCCCTCGCCATCGAACTCGCCGCCGCCCGGCTGCGGATGCTCACCCCGCGCCAGATCGCCGACCGGCTCGACGACCGCTTCCGCCTCCTCACCTCCGGCAGCCGCACCGCCCTGCCCCGCCAGCAGACCCTGCGGGCCGTCGTCGACTGGTCCTGGGAGCTGCTCGACGCGGACGAACGTGACGTGCTGTGCCGCCTGTCGGTGTTCGCGGGCGGCTGCGACCTCACCGCCGCCGAGGCCGTGTGCGGCCCCGCCGCCCTGGACGCGCTCGGCTCCCTCGTCGACAAGTCCCTGGTGGCGGCCGCCCCGTCGGGCGACGGCGGCATGCGCTACCGGCTGCTCGAGACCGTCGCCGAGTACGCGGGCGAACGCCTCGACGAGACCGGCTCACGCGACGACGCCGAACGCGCCCATCTGACGTACTACCGCGAACTCGCCCGCACCACCGAGCCGTTGCTGCGCGGCCCGCGCCAGGTGGAGGGCGTCGCCCGGCTGGAGCGCGAGTACGAGAACGTGCGTACCGCGCTGCGGCACGCCGTCGCCCGGCGCGACGAGCAGGAGGCGCTCTGCATCGTCCTGTCCCTGGTCTGGTACTGGCAGATGCGCGACCTGCGTATCGAGGCCCGCAACTGGTGCCGGGAGGTCATGGCGCTCGCCCCCGACCCGTTCACCGAACCCGTCCGGCCGGCCGCACCGCTGTGGCAGCGCTGCACCGACGCGCCGCCCCCGATGACCGGCGAGGTCCTCGCCGAGGCCCGCCGCGGCGCGCACCTGGCCCATCTCGCCCAGATGGACACCGAGCTGGACGACTGGCAGACCCCGCGGGCCCAGCACCGGCTGCGCCTGGTGTCCGCGACGTACGAGCCGGGACTGCCGCAGGTCTGCCGCCCGCCGGGGCTGCTGTGGACGTTCGCCGTGATGCTCACCGGCGACATGGAGCGGCTGCGCGAGGTGGTGGACGCGGCGATCCGCACCTGCCGGGAGAACCCGGGCTTCGAGTGGGAGCTGGCCTGCAACCTCCAGCTGCGCGCCAACTTCCTCGCCAACCGCAGCGACTGGGCCGGCGACGCCCGCCGCGACGCCGACGAGGCCCTGGAGATCCACCGTCGGCTCGGCGACACCTGGGGCATCGCCGAGGCGCTCTCCGCGCGCGGCGAGGCCCAGGAACGCGCGGGCGCCTACCGGGAGGCCGCCGCCGACTACCGGGCGGCCATCGAGCACGCCGAACGCCTCGGCGCCCGCTCCCACACGGCCGTGCTCACCGCCCGGCTCGGCGGCGCGCTGATCGAGGCGGGCGACACCGAGGAGGGCGAGCGGCTGCTGCGTGAGGTCATCGACTCCACCCGCGGCCGGCACGTCGAGGCGCTGCCCGCCGCCCGCCTCTTCCTGATCGGCTGGCTGTGCGTGAGCGGACGCACGGGGGAGGCCCGTGAGCATCTTCGGGCGCTGCGCGAGGAGTTCCGCCTCGCCCACTACGTGGTCTTCGACGCGTTCATCCTCGGCGCCGAGGCCTGGATCGAGGTGGCCGAGGGCGACGACGAGCGGGCGCTCGTCATCGTCAGGGAGGCGATGCGGCAGGCGAACGACTCGCTGGTCGTCGCCATGGCCCCGCACCTGCGCGCCTCGTACGTCGTCCTGGCCGCCGCCGCCCTCGCGGGACTGGACGGCGGACGGCACGCCCGGGACGCGGCCCGCTGCCTGGGCGCCGCCGACTCCTGGCTGCCCGAGGAACACCGCGCGGGCCTCGTGGAGCGCACCTCCCGCGCCCGCGCCGAGGAGCGGATCCGCCGGCTGCTGGACGAGGCCGCCTTCGAGGCCGCGTACGCCGGGGGCGACGGCCTCTCCCCGGAGGAGGCCGCCGCCCTGTTCGACCCGGCGTGAGATCAGGTCTTCGTACGGAACTTGTGGATGGCGACCGGGGCCATCACCGCCGTCATCCCCACGGACCAGGCGAGCACCATCCACAGGTCGTGGGCGACGGGCCCGCCCACCATCAGCCCGCGGGCGGCGTCGGCCAGCGCGGACAGCGGGTTGTACGCGGTGAAGTTCTGCAGCCAGCCCGGCATCGACTGCGTCGGCGCGAAGATCGACGAGCCGAACTGCAGCGGCATCAGCACCAGGAAGCCCATCGCCTGCACGGACTGGGCGTTCTTCATCACCACGCCCAGCGTGAGGAAGACCCACATCAGGGCCGAGCCGAACACCGTGGACAGACCCACGGCGGCGAACAGCCCCGGCCAGTTGGTGACGTCGAACCCGACCAGCACCCCGACGACCAGCAGGATCGCGGTGGCGATCAGCATCCGCACCAGCTCGACGGAGATCTTCGCGAACAGCACCGAGCCGCGTCCGATGGGCAGCGACCGGAAGCGGTCCATGACACCGGTGTTGAAGTCCTGGTTGAACCCGGTGCCCACCCCCTGGGACATGTTCATGCCCATCATGGCCATCAGGCCGGGCACGATGTACTGCACGTACGCCTCCTGCCCGCCGCCCAGGGACTGCCCGATCGAGCCGCCGAAGACGTACACGAACAGCAGGGTGAAGACGACCGGGAAGAGCACGGCGTCGAACATCGACTCGGGGTCCTGCCGGATCCACAGCAGGTTGCGGCGCACCAGCGCCCCGGTGTGACGCAGATGGGCCCGCGGCGAGATCCGCGCGTCCGGGCGGACGCCGGCGGCGGGAGCGGCGGTGGCGGCGCTCATACGGCGACGACCTCCTCGGACGTGTCGGCGGACAGGGCGTCCTGCGGGACACCGGCACGGTGGCCGGTGAGGGACAGGAACACCTCGTCCAGGCTGGGCAGTTCGGTGGTGAGGGAGTTGAGGGTGATCCCGCGCGCGGTGACCGCGCCGACCACGACGGTCAGCTGTTCGTCGCTGAGCACGGGCACCAGCACCGAGCCCCGCTCGGCGTCCACGGTGGTGCCGGCCAGGCCGGTGATCCCCAGCTCGTCGAGCGCGGCGGCGAGCGGACGCAACTGGAGCGGGTCGGCGGGACGGATCCGCAGCGTGCGGCCGCCCACCCGGGCCTTGAGCTCCTCGATGCCACCGCCGGCGATGACCTTGCCGCGGTCCACCACGGTCAGCTCGGAGGCCAGCTGCTCGGCCTCCTCCATGTACTGGGTGGTCAGCAGCACCGTCACCCCCTCGCCGACCAGCCGCTTCACCTCGTCCCACACCTCGTTGCGGGTGCGCGGGTCCAGGCCGGTGGTCGGCTCGTCGAGGAAGAGGACCTCGGGGCGTCCGATCATCGAGGCCGCCAGATCCAGTCGGCGGCGCATGCCGCCGGAGTAGGCGCCCGCCGGGCGCCGGGCGGCCTCGGTGAGGGAGAACCGCTCCAGCAGCTCGTCGGAGCGGCGCCGCGCCTCCTTGCGCGGCAGGTCCAGCAGCCGCCCGATCAGGTACAGGTTCTCCCAGCCGGACAGCTTCTCGTCCACCGAGGCGTACTGCCCGGTCAGCCCGATCACCCGGCGCAGCTGCCGCGGCTGGCGGACCACGTCGTACCCGGCGACGGTGGCGTGTCCCGCGGTCGGGGCGAGCAGCGTGGACAGGATGCGCACCAGCGTGGTCTTGCCGGCCCCGTTCGGGCCGAGCACCCCCCTCACGGTCCCCTCGGCCACGTCCAGGTCGATCCCGTCGAGGGCCCTCGTCTCCCCGTAGTGCTTGACCAGTCCGCGGACGGTCACGGCGCTCTTCGCGCCCCCCGTGCGTTCGTCGTGTCGCGTCATGTCCCCGACGGTCGCAGCGCTCGCCGACAAAGCCCCGACAGACCGCCGACACCCCGCCGACAGACGTCCGGGCAGCGTGTCGGCGGGGTGCTGAGGGGGGTTGTGGAAAGGGCGACGGCCCGCCGACGGGGGAAGATCGGCGGGCCGTCGTGGTGGTGCGACAGTGGCTCACAGGGGCGTACGCGGTGGCTCGCCCCACCCGGGCGCGGGTCAGTGCACGGAATGCTCCTCGGCCGGGAAGGACCCGGCGACCACGTCCTCGGCGAACGCCTTCGCCGCCCCGGCCATCACGTCCCGCAGGTTCGCGTACTGCTTGACGAACTTCGGCACCCGGCCGCCGGTCAGACCGAGCATGTCGGTCCACACCAGCACCTGGGCGTCCGTCTCGGGGCCCGCGCCGATCCCGACCGTCGGGATGTGCAGCGTGCGGGTCACCTCGGCGGCCAGCTCGGCCGGCACCAGCTCCAGGACCACCGCGAACGCGCCCGCGTCCTGCACGGCCTTCGCGTCCCGCAGCAGCTGCTGGGCGGCCTCCTCGCCTCGGCCCTGCACCCGGTAGCCCATGGCGTTCACCGACTGCGGGGTCAGCCCGATGTGGGCCATCACGGGGATGCCGGACTCCACCAGCAGCTCGATCTGCCGGTGCGAGCGCTCCCCGCCCTCCAGCTTCACGGCGCCGACCCCGGCCTCCTTCACCAGCCGGGTCGCCGAGCGCAGCGCCTGCACCGGACCCTCCTGGTAGGAGCCGAACGGCAGGTCGCCGACGATCAGGGCGCGCGAGGTGCCCCGGACGACGGCGGCGGCCAGCATGGTCATCTCGTCGAGGGTGACGGGCACGGTGGTGTCGTACCCGAGGTGGCAGTTGCCCGCGGAGTCGCCGACCAGCATCACCGGGATGCCGGCCTCGTCGAACACGGACGCGGTCATCGCGTCGTACGCGGTGAGCATGGGCCACTTCTCGCCGCGCTCCTTGGCGAGGGCGATGTCCCGGACAGTGATGCGGCGCGAGCCCTTGCCCCCGTACAGCGTCTTGCCGCCGGAGGAGGAACCGGGCGTCCCGGTCTGGGCAGCCGAAAGCTGCGTCATGGATCCGTCTCCCAACACGTCATCTCGAGGCGCCCTGACGGCGTCCCCGGACCACGTCCATGGTGGCACCTCCGCCGGACGAGGGCCAGAGGCACCCCTGTGAACTCCGCCCCGCCGTGCCGCGCTGCTCCGGACGGCCCAACGCGGTGCAATACCGGGGCATGTCTACGGCAAAGCCTTTCCAATACGAGACCGTTCCGTATCGGAAGTCCCTAGGCTGGTCCGCATGACTTCTCCCGCCGCCCCCGCCCGCCGGGTACCGGAGGCCGTCCACCGCCGCCGCTGGGCGATCCTCGGCGTGCTGATGCTGAGCCTGCTGATCGTCGTCCTGGACAACTCGATCCTGAACGTCGCCATCAAGACGATCTCCACGCCCGCCCCCACCGGCCTCGGCGCCACGCAGAGCGAGCTGGAGTGGGCGATCAACTCCTACACCCTCGTCTTCGCGGGCCTGCTGTTCACCGCCGGGCTCCTCGGCGACCGGCTGGGCCGCAAGAAGGTGCTGCTCGGCGGGATGGCGGTGTTCGGCATCGGCTCGGCGCTCGCCGCGTTCTCCGGCACCCCGGCCGAGCTGATCGGCTTCCGCGCGGTGATGGGCCTGGGCGCCGCGTTCGTCATGCCGGCCACGCTGGCGGTGCTGATGAACGTCTTCGAGCGGGACGAGCAGCCCAAGGCCATCGGCATCTGGGCGGGCGGCGTGGGCCTCGCCATCGCCATCGGCCCGATCACCGGCGGGCTGCTCCTGGAGCACTTCTGGTGGGGCTCGGTCTTCCTGGTCAACGTGCCCATCGTGGTCCTCGGCATCGGCCTGATGCTGTGGCTGGTCCCGGACTCCCGGGACCCCGACCCCGGGCGGATCGACCCGCTGGGCGTGGTGCTGTCCGTGGCCGGCCTGGTGCTGCTGGTCTACGGCATCATCAAGGGCGGCCAGCTCGCCGACTTCGGCGACCCCGTGGTGCTGGGCGCCATCGGCGGCGGCCTCGCCGTCCTCACCGTGTTCGTGATCGCCGAGAAGCGCAGCGACCACCCGTCCATCGACATGGACTGCTTCCGCGACAAGGTGTTCTCCGCCGCGATCGGCGCCATCGCCCTTGTCTTCTTCGCCCTGATGGGCGTGACCTTCTTCGCGGTCTTCTACACCCAGAGCGTGCGCGGCTACTCGCCGCTGGAGACCGGCCTGCTGATGCTGCCGCTGGCCGCCGCCCAGATGGTGTTCGCGCCCCGCGCCCGGCTGCTGGTGGACCGCTTCGGCAACAAGGCCACCACCACCGCCGGACTGCTGCTCCTCGCGGGGATGCTGGCCGCGTTCGCCGCGCTGGACGCTGGCACCCCCATCTGGATCCTCGAAGTGATCTTCTTCCTGATGGGCGCGGGCATGGCCCATGTGATGACCCCGGTCAGCGTGGTCATCATGCAGGCGCTGCCCCGCGAGAAGGCCGGCTCCGCGTCCGCGCTCAGCAACACCTTCCGGCAGGTCGGCGGCGCCCTCGGCATCGCCGTCCTCGGCTCGGTGCTGTCCACCGCCTACCGTGGCTCGGTCCGCGACGAACTGGGCGTGCTGCCGCCCGGCGCCCGGCACGCGGCCGGCGAGTCCATCGAGGCCACCCTGGCCGTCGCGGAGCGGCTCGGCCCGCGCGCCGACGCCCTGGTGGCCGCGGCCGACGACGCCTTCCTGCACGCCATGCACGTCACGGCGCTGTGGGGCGCCGGGGTGGCCGTGCTGGGCGCGGTCGTCGTCGCCGTGTTCCTGCCCGGGCGCACCCCGGGCCCCGGCGGCGCGGAGGCGGAGGGGAAGCTGGTGTCCGCCGCGGAGTCCGCCGACGGCTGAACCGGGCGCCGCACCCGCGCCCGCCGGGGAGAATCGTCGTCCCCGCCCACCGAAAGGACCGACGACGTGAGCCTGGCCGGCACCGGCCCCCGACGGGACGGACCCGCACGGGGGCGCCCCCGCAGCGAGGCGGTCGAACGCGCCATCATCGAGGGGGTGATGAAGCTCCTGGAGGACGGCGTCCCGCTCGCGGAACTCTCCATCGAGCGCATCGCCCGCACCGCGGGCGTCGGCAAGGCCGCCATCTACCGGCGCTGGACCGGCAAGGAGCAGCTCTTCGTCGACGTCATGCGCGCCGCCGAGCCCCCCGACCCGGAACTGCCCGGCACCTCCATGCGCGACGACCTGGTGGTGCTGCTGGAGTCGCTGCGGCTGCGCGGCCTGGCCGGCCGCACCTCCGCGATCCTGCACAACGTCCGCGCACAGATGAAGTCCAGCCCCCGCCTGTGGGCCGCCTACCACGACACCGTCGTCCAGCCGCGCCGCCGCGTCGGCCTGGAGGTGCTGCGCCGGGGCCGCGACAACGGCGAACTGCGCGCCGACGTCGACCTGGAGCTCCTCAACGACATGGTGGTGGGCACGGTCCTGGTGCGCACCGTGCTGCGGCCCGACGCGGAGCTGCCCGCCGACCTCGCCGAACGCGTCGTCGACACCCTGCTGGAAGGACTGCGCCCGTCATGACGTGGCCGCGATGTGCGGGTTTCGTCACAGACGCCACCCCCGTCACGCACATCAGGAACTGCCCGCGCGGCCCCGCACGTCCTCGCTTCCGTACGGCCGCCCGGGCGGCGGCGGGAAAGGAACCGAACATCCCCTAGGGTCTTACGGACAACGGGGGGCGACGGTGTGCACGGCAGGTTGTGAGGCAACGGTATGGCGCAGCAGGCGTACATGACGGAGACGGACGACGGGCGCCAGGGCCCCCGGACCCCGGCCTCCCGGTTGCGGCGCCTGATCCGGCGGCTGGGCGCCCTGCGCGGGGACCGCGGCATCTGGCGCAGGGGCCGGCTGGTGGCCGTCTGCGCGCTCCTGCTGGCGCTGGTGATGCTGGCCCACGCGCACGTCCCGAACGCGGTCGGCAACCTGGGCAGCCTGCTGGAGACGTTCCTGCCGTGGCTCGGCCTGTTCGTGCCGGTGCTGCTGCTCCTGGCGCTCGTCCGCCGCTCGGCGACGGCGCTGATCGCGACGGTGCTCCCGGTCGTCGTGTGGCTGAACCTGTTCGGCGGCCTGCTCAGCGACAAGAACGCCTCCGGCGGCGATCTGACGGTGGCCACGCACAACGTCAACGCCGAGAACCCGGACCCGTCCGGCACCGCCCGCGAGGTGGCCGCGGCGGGCGCGGACGTGCTGGCCCTCGAGGAGCTGAAGGCGTCCGAGGTGCCCGCCTACCGGGCCGCGCTGTCCGACACGTACGACTACCACGCGGTGGTCGGCACGGTCGGCCTCTGGTCCAAGTACCCGCTGAGCGACATCAGGTCGGTGGACATCCGGCTGGGCTGGCAGCGGGCGATGCGCGCCACGGTGGACGCGCCGGCCGGCCGGGTCGCGGTGTACGTCGCGCACCTGCCGTCGGTGCGGGTGAAGCTGGAGGCCGGGTTCACGGCCCGTCAGCGCGACAAGAGCGCCGACGCGCTGGGCGAGGCCATCGCGGACGAGCCGCTGGACAACGTGGTGCTGCTCGGCGACCTCAACGGCACGATGAACGACCGCTCCCTGAAGGCGGTCACCTCCCAGATGCGCTCCACGCAGGGCGCGGTGGGCAGCGGCTTCGGCTTCAGCTGGCCGGCGTCGTTCCCGATGGCGCGCATCGACCAGATCCTGGTCAGGGGCGCCGAGCCGGAGAGCTCCTGGACGCTCCCGCCGACGGCGAGCGACCACCTGCCGATAGCGGCACGGGTACGGGTCACCGACACCGCGGAATAGGTCAACGGCCCGGACGTACGACGGCGGGCGGGGCGCGCAACACCGCACCCCGCCCGCCGTCGTCGTACCGGACCTCACACCTCGGGCGGCAGACCCTCACGCCAGCCGTTGGTGATGGGCAGCCGGCGGTCCTTGCCGAAGCCCTTCGGGGAGATCTTGGTGCCCGGCGGGTACTGGCGACGCTTGTACTCCGCCCGGTCCACCATCCGCAGCGTCTTCTCGACCAACTGGCGGTCGTAACCGGCCTCGACGATGTCGTCCGCGCCCTTGTCCCGGTCCACGTACAGCGCCAGGATCGCGTCCAGCACCGGGTAGTCGGGCAGCGAGTCCGTGTCCACCTGGCCGGGGCGCAGCTCCGCGCTCGGCGGCTTGGAGATGGAGTTCTCCGGGATCGGCGGCGTCTCGCCCCGCTCCTCGGCCGCGCGGTTGCGCCACCGCGCCAGCCGGAACACCAGCGTCTTGTACACGTCCTTGATGGGCCCGTACGCGCCGACCGAGTCGCCGTACAGCGTCGAGTAGCCCACCGCCAGCTCGGACTTGTTGCCCGGGGCCAGGACGATGTGGCCCTCCTGGTTGGAGATGGCCATCAGCATCGTGCCGCGCAGCCGTGACTGGAGGTTCTCCTCCGCGAGGCCGGTCAGCTCCAGCGACCCCATGTACGCGTCGAACATCGGCTCGATCGCCACCGTGCGGAAGTTCAGCCCGGTGCGCCGCGCCAGCTCCGCCGCGTCGCCCTTGGAGTGCTCGGAGGAGTACTTCGACGGCATCGACACGCCGTACACGTTCTCCGGGCCGACCGCGTCGCAGGCGATCGCGGCGACCAGCGCCGAGTCGATGCCGCCGGACAGCCCGATCAGCACCGAACGGAACCCGTTCTTCTGCACGTACGCCCGCAGGCCCACGACCAGCGCCGAGTACACCTCCGCGTCGTCGTCGAGGCGCTCCGCGTAGCCGCCCGTGTGCTCCGGCTCGTACGCGGGGAGCGGGTCCTCGGACAGCACGACCCGCTCGATGCGCAGCCCGTCGTCCACCACGCCCTCCGGCGCGTCGGCCGCCGCGGCCGGCAGGTCCAGGTCGACCAGCAGACACGTCTCGGAGAACTGCGGGGCGCGCGCGATCACCTCGCCGTCCGCGCCGACGACGATCGAGTCGCCGTCGAAGACCAGGTCGTCCTGCCCGCCCATCATCGCCAGGTACGCGGTGGTGCAGCCGGCCTCCTGCGCCCGCTTGCGCACCAGCTCCAGACGCGTGTCGTCCTTGTCCCGCTCGTACGGCGAGGCGTTCACCGACAGCAGCAGCCCGGCCCGCGCGGAACGCGCCGCCGGCACCCGGCCGCCGTCCTGCCACAGGTCCTCGCAGATGGCGAGGGCGACGTCCACGCCGTGCACCCGCACCACCGGCAGGGTGTCGCCGGGCACGAAGTAGCGGAACTCGTCGAAGACGCCGTAGTTCGGCAGGTGGTGCTTGGCGAAGCTCAGCGCCACCTCGCCCCGGTAGAGCACGGCCGCCGCGTTGCGCGGGGCGCCCGCGGGCTGGCCGTACTTCGGCTGGGCGGCGGCGCTGCGGTCCAGGTAGCCGACGACCACCGGCACGTCGCCGAGGCCCTCGTCGGCGAGGCGCGCGGCGAGGGCGCGCAGGGACGCCCGGGAGGCCTCCACGAAGGACGACCGCAGGGCGAGGTCCTCGACGGGATACCCGGTCAGCGCCATCTCCGGGAACGCCACGAGATGCGCCCCCTGCCCGGCGGACTCACGGGCCCGGCGGACAATCGTTTCCGCGTTGCCGGCGAGATCGCCGACGGTCGAGTCGATCTGGTTCAGGGCGAGTCGTAGTTGAGGCACCCGGCCAGTGTAATCGTCAGAGCGACGCGATGTGGGGTTGCGGCACTGCGGGCCTTCCGCGCCGTCACGGCCGTGCGGCCGCTCCCCGCGCCTTCAGCATCCCCGCCATCAGCCGGATCTCCGACTCCTGGCCCTCGACCATCCCCTGCGCCAGCCGCTTGCCCGCCTCCACCTCGCAGGCGCGCACACAGCCCTCGGCCATGTGCACACCGCCCCGGTGATGGGCCGTCATCAGCTGGAGGTAGAACACCTCGGCCTGCCTGCCGTTCAGCCGGCCCAGCCGCTCCATCTCCGCGTCCGTCGCCATGCCCGGCATCAGCGCGCCGTCCTCGCCGGCGGCCATGGCGCGCATCCCCATCCAGGTCATGGGCGGGTCGGCGGACACCTTCGGCAGCTCCCACAGGTCGAGCCAGCCCAGCAGCATGCCCCGCTGGTTGGCCTGCGTCTGGGCGATGTCGTAGGCGAGCCGCCGCACCTCCTCGTCGTCGGTGCGGTCGCGCACGACGTACGACATCTCCACGGCCTGCTGGTGGTGCACCGCCATGTCCCGGGCGAACCCGGCGTCGGCGGAGTCCGCCGCCGGGACGGGCAGGGCGCGCTCCTCCTCGCCGGCCGCCGAGGCGACCGCCCACCCGGCCGCCGCGCCGACGACGAGCACCGCCGCCACCGCGCCGGCGGCCGGTGCGGGCCGCCTCACTTCGACAGCCCGCCCGTGCAGGCCGCACCCGGCTCGGGCGTCTGCTGCCCCTGCACGAACTTCTCCAGGAACGCGTCCACGGCAGGGTCGGTGGCGCCGTTCACCGTGCGCTGGTGGCCCCACGCGGTCAGTACGATCGGGTCCTTCTGCCCGTCGACCGGGCTCATCAGCGTGTACGGCGTCTTCTTCACCTTCGCCGCCAGCGCCTCCACGTCGGCCTTCGGCGCGTCGCCGTTGTACGTCACCCACACCGCGCCGTGCTCGAGGGAGTGGACCGCGTTGGTCGCGTTGATCTCGTCCTCGTAGACGTCCCCGTTGCAGTTCATCCACACGGGGTTGTGGTCACCGCCCACGGGAGGCGTCACCGGGTAGTCGACGGACTTGGTGACGTGCTCGCGGCCCAGCTCGCCCTTCCAGGCACGCACGCCGTCCGCGTCCGTGACGAACGTGCCCGCGCTCTTGGCGTCGTCCGCCGCGCTGCCGCCGCCGTCGTCCGACTGCGCCTGGACCAGCACCACCCCGCCGGCGACCAGGCCGGCGACGACCACCACGGAGGCGGCGACGACGAGGATCCGGTTGCGGCGCTCGCGGGCCTGCTCGGCGCGCCGCATCTCCTCTATGCGGGCCGTGCGTGACGCGCTGCTCTTCTTGGCGGAGCCCATGGAGGTGTCCTTCGGGTCGGAGGAGGTGGGGCCTTGAGTGGTGATCGGGTCAGCTGATCGTAAGGGGGGAGCCGGGAGAGTCGTAGGGGGCGGCGGCGACGGACGGCCCCGGGCGGATCCGGTGAAGGTCCGGCCGTAAATTTTGAGCCAGGATTCCGATTACCTACGCTGCCGGTATGCGGCTGCTGCGCTCCACCGACCTCGCCCTGCGGGTCCTCATGCGCCTCGCCGTGGCCGGCGACACCAGTCCGACGACGCGAGAGGTCGCGGCGGCCATGGACGTGCCGTACACCCACGCCGCGAAGGTCGTCGCCGAGCTCCAGCACATGGGACTGCTCACCGCCCGGCGCGGCCGGGGCGGCGGCCTGTCCCTCACCGAGAAGGGCCGCGGGGCCTCCGTCGGCGGCCTGGTCCGCGCCTTCGAGGGGGAGGGGGACGTCGTCGACTGCGACGGCGCCGCGAGCACCGCGCCCTGCCCCCTGCGCTCCGACTGCCGGCTGCGCGGCGCGCTGCGGCGGGCCCAGGAGGCGTTCTACGCCTCGCTGGACCCGCTGACGGTCACGGACCTCACCGCGGACCCGACA
The DNA here is from genome assembly GCA_014655195.1 of Streptomyces cellulosae. GTDB lineage: Bacteria > Actinomycetota > Actinomycetes > Streptomycetales > Streptomycetaceae > Streptomyces > Streptomyces cellulosae. The sequence goes on from BNBH01000002.1 coordinate 108,014, forward strand.
GGGCCCCTGCTGCTGGGCGTCCCGCGCGTCCGCTAGCGGTTCACACCCTCACCGCGCGAGCCACAGGTCGGGCCCGAACACCTCGTAGTGCACGTCCGCAGGCGCCACGCCCATGGTGATGAGCTGCTCGCGGACCATCCGCATGAACGGCAGGGGACCGCACAGGTACGCGCGCGTGCCGGGCGCGACCGGCACGTCCGTGAGGTCGACGTACCCGGTGCCGGCGCCCGCCGGGGCGTCCTGCTCGTACCAGAACCGCACGGTCGCGTCCGGCAGCTTCGCCGCGTAGGCCTCGTGGTCCGCGCGCAGGGCGTGGTCGGCGGGGGAGCGGTCGCCGTGCACGACGGTCACCGGGGCGCGGTGCCCCGAGCCGGCGAGGTGCGCGAGCATCGCGACGAGCGGGGTCACGCCGATCCCGGCGGAGGCCAGCAGCAGCGGGGTGTCGTCGTCGGCGTCGAGCACCAGGTCGCCGTACGCCTCGGACAGCTCCAGGACGTCGCCGACGCGGACGCGCGCGTGGAGGTGGGCGGACACCTCGCCGTCGGGCGCCGAGCCGTCGTGCACCCGCTTCACGCTGAACTGCCGCAGGCCGGCGCCGGGCACGCCGGAGAGGCTGTACTGCCGTATCTGACGGGCGCCGTCCGCGAGCGGCACCCGCACGGACACGTACTGGCCCGGGCGGAAGTCGCGCACCGGGCCGCCGTCGGCCGGACGCAGCCGGAAGGTCACCACGTCGGCGGTCTCGGCGACCCGCTCGACGACCTCCCAGGGCCGCCAGGACGCCCCGCCGCGCTCCTCGTACAGCCGCTTCTCGACGGCGGTCAGGGCGTTCGCCATCAGCCAGTAGACCTCGTCCCAGGCGGCGGCGACCTCGGGCGTGACCGCGTCGCCCAGCACCTCCGCGATCGCGGCGAACAGGTGCTCGTGGACGATCGCGTACTGGTCCGGGGTGACGCCGAGAGAGGCGTGCTTGTGGGCGATGCGCGACAGCATCGCGTCGGGCCGGTCGTCCGGGTGGTCCAGCAGGTGGGCGGCGAACGCCGCGATGGACCCCGCGAGGGCCTGGCGCTGGGTGCCGGCGGCCTGGTTGCCGCGGTTGAACAGGTCGCGCAGCAGCTCGGGACGGGCGGCGAACATCCCGGCGTAGAAGCGCTCGGTGATCTCGCCGAGGGAGGCGCCCACGGCGGGCAGGGTGGCGCGGACGGTGGCGGCGGAGTGCTCGGACAGCATCGGGTCTCCTCGTGGCTCGGATGCCTGCGCCCCCATTAAAACTTGCATCTGAAACTCCAATTTAGGCGGGGGTCCCGTACCGCTCCTCCCGCTGTCGTGGCGACCGCTGTGACCGGGCAGGATGAGCGGAGGAGCCGTGCCTTCGACGGCCCCGGCGGTTCAGGCCGCGGCCGGTCGCCCGACCGGGCCCGGCAACGCGTATGAAACGCTGGTGTGGTGGGATGCACGAGTGCCGGACCGTCTCCTGGGGACCGGGAGGTACGGGCGGCCTGACCGGCAGGAATGGGGAAGCGGAAGATGGACAAGCAGCAGGAGTTCGTGCTCCGGACGTTGGAGGAGCGCGACATCCGGTTCGTACGCCTGTGGTTCACCGACGTCCTGGGCTTCCTCAAGTCCGTGGCCGTCGCCCCGGCCGAGCTCGAGCAGGCCTTCGACGAGGGCATCGGCTTCGACGGCTCCGCCATCGAGGGCTTCGCCCGCGTGCACGAGTCCGACATGATCGCCAAGCCGGACCCGTCGACCTTCCAGATCCTGCCCTGGCGCGCCGAGGCGCCCGGCACGGCCCGGATGTTCTGCGACATCCTCATGCCGGACGGCTCCCCGTCCTTCGCGGACCCGCGCTACGTCCTCAAGCGCGCCCTCGCCCGCACCTCCGACCTGGGCTTCACCTTCTACACCCACCCGGAGATCGAGTTCTTCCTGCTGAAGGACAAGCCGGTCGACGGCACCCGCCCGACCCCGGCGGACAACTCCGGCTACTTCGACCACACCCCGCAGAACGTCGGCATGGACTTCCGCCGCCAGGCGATCACCATGCTGGAGTCGATGGGCATCTCGGTGGAGTTCTCCCACCACGAGGGCGCCCCCGGCCAGCAGGAGATCGACCTGCGCTACGCGGACGCGCTGTCGACCGCGGACAACATCATGACGTTCCGCCTGGTCATGAAGCAGGTGGCGCTGGAGCAGGGCGTGCAGGCGACGTTCATGCCCAAGCCGTTCTCCGAGCACCCCGGCTCCGGCATGCACACCCACCTCTCCCTCTTCGAGGGCGACCGCAACGCCTTCTACGAGTCCGGCGCGGAGTACCAGCTCTCCAAGGTGGGCCGCTCCTTCATCGCGGGCCTGCTGCGGCACGCGGCGGAGATCTCCGCGGTCACCAACCAGTGGGTCAACTCCTACAAGCGCATCTGGGGCGGCACCGAGCGCACCGCGGGCGCGGGCGGCGAGGCCCCCTCGTACATCTGCTGGGGCCACAACAACCGCTCGGCCCTGGTCCGCGTGCCCATGTACAAGCCAGGCAAGACCGGCTCGGCGCGCGTGGAGGTCCGCTCCCTCGACTCCGGCGCCAACCCGTACCTCGCCTACGCCCTGCTCCTCGCGGCCGGCCTCAAGGGCATCGAGGAGGGCTACGAGCTCCCGCCGGGCGCCGAGGACGACGTCTGGGCCCTCTCCGACGCGGAACGCCGCGCGCTGGGCATCGAGCCCCTCCCGCAGAACCTCGGGGAGGCGCTCGCCCTGATGGAACGCAGCGACCTGGCCGCCGAGACCCTCGGCGAGCACGTCTTCGACTTCTTCCTGCGGAACAAGAAGCAGGAGTGGGAGGAGTACCGCTCGGAGGTCACGGCGTTCGAGCTGAGGAAGAACCTGCCTGTTCTGTAGGCGCTGAGCCTGATTCCACTGACACGGCGGACACGGCGGGCACGGCGAACGGGGCCGACGGTCGACGACCGCCGGCCCCGTCCGTGCGTCCGACGACCCGGGGCGTCACCCCATGGTCTTCGCCCCGTCCAGCGCCTCACGGATGATGTCCGCGTGACCCGCGTGCTGCGCCGTCTCCGCGAGGATGTGCAGCAGCACTCGGCGCGCGCTCCACTCCGGCTGGCCCTCGAACCACGGCGCCTTCGGCAGCGGCCACGACGTGTCCAGGTCGGGGAGGCCCGCGACGACCTCCTCCGTGCGGCGGGCCACCTCCGCGTACGCGTCGAGGACGCCGGCCAGCGTCTCGCCGGGCAGCATCCTGAACTCGGCCTCCCGGCGCGCGAAGTCCTCCTCCGTCATCGACGCGAAGTCCGGCATCGCCGACGGGCCCTCCAGGATGAAGCCCACCCAGGCCCGCTCCATCGCGGTGACGTGCTTGATCAGGCCGCCCAGACACAGCTCGCTCTTCGTCGTCCGCAGGCCCGCCTGCTCGTCGGAGAGCCCACGCGTGGTGAACCGCAGGAAGTCCCGGTGCTTGGCGAGCGTCTCCAGCAGGTCGGCGTGCTCGCCCGTGACGGCGGGGGCCTCGGCGGACTGGTCGGTGGTCAGCTGGTTCGCGGTCATGGTCTCCGCCTTCGTGTGGGTTCGGTGCTCTCGCGTGTTCCGCGCCGTACGTGCCCGGCGCGACGAGAGACACGCTAGGAGCCATGTAGGTCGGATCATGACCTAGTGGGAGCCGCCTCCGCCTCGTGATTCGGAGGCTCCCGCTCCGTTCTCGCGCGGAACCTTGTCAGCCCGCAGCCGCGCCTCTACTGTCGCGACACACAGACAGAAAGCGCTTTCTCCGTCGATGGGTCAGGCTTACCCCGCCTCACGCTCATCGGTGCCACTGACATGCCCCTGACAGCTTCCATGACGGTGAACGACGAAAGGCGAAAACGACCATGAGACGAGCAGTCGCCGTACGGCTCTCCGCGTTACTGGCCGCCGGGGCCCTGACGGCCGCCACCGGCGTGGCGCTGTCCAGCACCACCGCGTCCGCCGCCACCGGAGGGGTCACCGGCTACGCGACCCAGAACGGCGGGACCACCGGCGGGGCGGGCGGGCAGACGGTCCGCGCCACCACCGGCACCGCCATCCACCAGGCCCTCTGCGGCCGGGCCAGCAGTTCGACCCCGATCACCATCCAGGTCGAGGGCACCATCAACCACGGCAACACCACCAAGGTGTCCGGCTCCAGCTGCAACACCGCCGCCGACAAGATCGAGCTGAAGCAGGTCAGCAACATCACCATCGTCGGCGTCGGCAACGGCGCGGTCTTCGACCAGCTGGGCATCCACATCCGCGAGGCCAGCAACATCGTCATCCAGAACGTGACGGTCAAGAACGTCAAGAAGTCCGGCTCGCCCACGTCGAACGGCGGCGACGCCATCGGCATGGAAAGCGATGTCAGGAACGTCTGGGTGGACCACGTCACGCTGGAGGCGTCCGGCGGTGAGTCCGAGGGCTACGACGGTCTGTTCGACATGAAGGACAACACCCAGTACGTGACGCTCTCGTACAGCGTCCTGCGCAACTCCGGGCGCGGCGGCCTCATCGGCTCCAGCGAGAGCGACCGCTCCAACGGGTACGTGACCTTCCATCACAACCTGTACGAGAACATCGACTCCCGTGCGCCCCTGCTGCGCGGCGGCATCGCGCACATGTACAACAACCACTACAAGCGGCTGAACGAGTCCGGCATCAACTCCCGCGCCGGCGCCCGCGCGAAGGTGGACAACAACTACTTCGAGGACTCCAAGGACGTCCTCGGCACCTTCTACACCGACGAGGCCGGCTACTGGCAGGTCGGCGGCAACGTCTTCGACAACGTCACGTGGTCCTCGCGCAGCGGCGACCACAACCCGGCGGGCCCGAACCCCACGTCGAACACGTCCGTGAGCATCCCGTACGGCTTCACCCTCGACGGCGCGAACTGCGTCCCGAACGTGGTGGCGCAGACGGCGGGCGCGAACAAGGGCCTGAAGGTGTCGGACGGCAGCTGCACCCCGCAGAACCCCGACCCGACCGACCCCGGCCCGACGGACCCGGGTGAGCCGACCGACCCCGGTCCCACCGACCCGCCCGCCGGCACCAACCTGAGCCTCGGCGCGGGCGCGGACGGCTCCTCCAAGGCCTCCGGCACCAGCTACGGCAACGTGGCCGACGGCAACACCAGCACCTACTGGTCGCCGTCCGGCTCGACCGGCTCGGTCTCGGTGAAGTGGGGCTCCGCCACCACGGTGTCCAAGGTCAACATCCGCCTGGCCTCCGGCTCCGGCACCATCGGCGCCTACCGCCTGCTCAACCACGACACGGGCGCGGTCCTGGCCACCGGCAGCGGAGCGGGCACGGTCGCCTTCTCCCCGGCCTCCCTGAAGAAGATCACCCTGGAGATCACCAACGCCTCGGGCACCCCGCGCATCGCGGAGTTCGAGACGTACGCGAGCTGAACGATGCGGGGGCCGTCCTCGCGGCGGCCCCCGCATCAGCAGGCGCTGTGCGACACGAAGCGGCTCCACGCGGCGGACGTGACGGTGAAGCGGGGGCCGTCGGGGGCTTTGGAGTCCCGGACGTGGACGGTACCGGGGGATATCGCGACCTCCACGCAGTCGTTTCCGTCCCCGCTGCTGCTGTAGCTGCTCCGGAACCACGGCAGTGTCGGGGCGTCCTGCTCACCGCCAGCACTCGGCGGGACCGGACCAGACATGGACGAGCCATGCCGACGCCCCTGGGGTGGGCGCCTGAGCGGCACACTCGTTCGAGGTCTCGCTCACGGCGGCGAAACCTCGTGTCAGCAGGTGGGAGCGCCCGTATGCTGGCCGTGTACCGCGTGTCCAGGTCACACCGAGACTGCCGGTCGGACGAGGAGGCGAAAGGGAATGAGCGTTGCCATGGACCACACCGGGCCGTGGACCGTCGCCGACGTCCTGGCCCTGCCCGAAGACCGCACCACCCGCTACGAACTGCTGGGGGAGTCCCTCGTCATGTCCCCCGCCCCCGGCGTCCGCCACCAGCGGGCCTCGTTCCGCCTCCACGTCGCCCTGGACGCGGCTGCCCGAGCCGTCGGCGCGCCGGTGGAGATCCTGGAAGGCGTCAACGTCGTCCTGCCGTCCGGGCTCGTCGTGCCCGACCTGGTCGTGGCCGACGCCGGCGCGACCGCCGACGACCCTGTCACCGTCGACATCGACGCGGTCCAGCTTGTCGTCGAACTGGTCTCCCCCGGCAACAGCACCATGGACCGCAAGGTCAAGCCCATGCTGTACGCCGAGGCCGCCATCCCGCACTTCTGGCGCCTGGAGTTCGACCCCGCCCCCATGCTCGTCATCCATGAACTGCAGGGCGGTCGCTACGTAGAGCGGACCACGGCACTCGCGGGCGCGACCACCCACCTGGACGCCCCGTATCCGATCGCAATCGATCCGGCTGGACTCTCCCGGCAGTAGAGGCCTTCTGACGGCAACACTGACGGCAACCGGACCCGCCAGAGCCTGACGTCAGCGGATTCGCGCGGACCCATGGATCGGCGTTGACCTGCGAAGACGCAGGTGAACAGGGGACGCCCAGCACACGTACCATGTGCTGGCGGGCGAAACGCCGGTACTGGTCCTGCCCGACGACCTCTGGCCTTCCGACGCGCCGCGTCTAGGACTCGGCCTGCTCCGCCAGGACCTTGTGCAGCGGCTCCGTCGCTCGCCGCCGGTACTCCTGGACCGCCCAGCCGTTGCCGTCCGGGTCGGTGAAGTGCATGAACGTGGCGCCGTCGGAGTCGGCGTAGCGGACCGGCTCGGAGATCTCCAGGCCGCGGGTGACGAACTCCGCGTGAGCCTTGCCGATGTCGGCGACGCAGAGCTGGAGGCCCTGGTAGGCGCCCGGGGCCGGGGTGGGGCCCGGGGTCATCTCCCAGATGCTCTCGCCGAGTGCGATCGAGCAGCCGGAGCCCGGCGGGGTCAGCTGGACGATGCGCATGCCCGGCATGACCTCCTGGTCGATGTCGACGTGGAAGCCGACCTTGTCCCGGTAGAAGTCCCGGGCCCGGTCGATGTCGCTCACCGGCAGCGGGATCACTTCGAGGGTCATGTCCATGAGAGCCTCCGGCTCCTTCGTCGGGTACCGCGTCAGGCGAACCGCCACCGGGTCTGGCTGAACGGCTCTCCCTTACCGAAACCGAAGATGGTGCGCGGCGCCACCGAGAAGACCACGGCGCGGCCCGGACCGTGGTGGAAATGGCCCTCCCGCACCTCGAAGCGCCAGAAGTCGCCGTACTTCTCCTCCCACAGCGCGGCCAGCTCGCGCAGACGCGCGTCGTCCGCGACGCGTTCCGCGCGGCCCTCCACGACCACGTCGTAGTCCTCCGCCCAGGTGTTGACGCCGGTGGTCAGCACGACGTGCGGGTTCTCGGCGAGGTTGCGGGCCTTGCGCTCCTCCGGTCCGGTGCAGAAGTGCAGGGCGCCGGACGACCAGACCGCCGGGAGCGGGGTGACGTGCGGGCGGCCGTCGGGGCGGACCGTGGAGATCCAGAACAGCTCCGCCTCCGCGATCAGCCGCTCCACCTCCCGCCAGGGCGGCGCACCCGCCCGCGGGTCGCTGTAGCGGGGATCGACCCGGGCTTCGGGCGTGGCGGGGGTGTCGGGAACGTCGGTCATGGGAACTCCTCGACGGTCGGACGGACGCGGCCGCGGAACCGCGGTCTCCTCATCAGACCCCGCCCGGCCCGGGAATTCACCGCGGGCCGCCTCGGGGCCGTGATCGCGTCCTCCGGTTAGGCTCAGGGCCGTACGACCCTGAACCGAGGCACGAGGGAGGCCGGGGATGACGTCGGCGCCGGGGCGCAGGAGCAGTATCTTCACGCGGCTGCTGCGGCACGGCTTCACCGATCCGTCGGCCGCCGAACGCCTCCTCGACAGCCCCGAGCTGGCGACCGTCCGCAACGACCCGGTGCTGCTCGACGCCCTCGGCGGCACCGCCGATCCCGACCTCGCCCTGCACGGACTGGTGCGGCTGCTGGAGGCGCAGGACAGCGCCACCGACCGGCAGGAACTGCTGGACACGGTGATAGCGGCCAAGCCGCTGCGCGACCGCCTCCTCGGCGTGCTCGGCGCCTCCGAGGCGCTCGCCGAGCACCTGGCCCGCCACCCCCACGACTGGCAGGCCCTCGTCACCTACGAGCCGCGCGACCTGCACCCCGGCGTGGAGGAGTTCGAACGCGGCCTCGCCGACGCCGCCGACCCGGTCGCCCTGCGCGTCGCCTACCGCCGCTGCCTGCTGTCCATCGCCGCCCGCGACGTCTGCGGCACCGTCGACGTCTCCCAGACCGCCGCCGAGCTCGCCGACCTCGCCACCGCCACCCTGCGCAGGGCCCTCGCCCTGGCGGAGGCGGACGCGCCCGAGGACGCCGCGATGTGCCGGCTCGCGGTGATCGCGATGGGCAAGTGCGGCGGCCACGAGCTGAACTACGTCTCCGACGTCGACGTCATCTTCGTCGGCGAGGCGGCCGGCGACGCCGACGAGGGCAAGGCGCTGCGCGCCGCGACCCGGCTCGCCTCGCACATGATGCGGATCTGCTCGGAGACCACCGTCGAGGGCTCCATCTGGCCCGTCGACGCCAACCTCCGCCCCGAGGGCCGCAACGGCCCGCTCGTCCGCACCCTCGCCTCCCACCTCGCCTACTACCAGCGGTGGGCCAAGACCTGGGAGTTCCAGGCGCTGCTCAAGGCCCGACCGGTCGCCGGGGACCTCGCGCTCGGCGAGGAGTACACGGCCGCGCTGCGGCCGCTGGTGTGGAAGGCGGCCGAGCGGGAGAACTTCGTCGCCGACGTGCAGGAGATGCGCCGCCGGGTCGTGGCGAACATCCCCGCCGCCGAGGTCGACCGCCAGCTCAAGCTCGGCCCCGGCGGCCTCAGGGACGTCGAGTTCGCCGTGCAGCTGCTCCAGCTGGTGCACGGCCGTGCCGACGCCTCCCTGCGCAGCGGCACCACCCTCGACGCGCTCAAGGCGCTCGCCGCCGGCGGGTACGTGGGCCGCGCGGACGCCGCCCAGCTCGACGAGGCGTACCGCTTCCTGCGCACCCTGGAGCACCGCATCCAGCTGCACCGGCTGCGCCGCACCCACCTCGTCCCCGAGGGCGAGGCCGACCTGCGGCGCCTCGGCCGCTCCCTGGGGCTGCGCACCGACCCGGTCGCCGAGCTGACCCGCGAGTGGCGGCGCCACGCCGGCGTGGTGCGGCGGCTGCACGAGAAGCTGTTCTACCGGCCGCTGCTCGACGCCGTCGCCGCGCTCGCCCCCGGCGAGGCCCGGCTCAGCGCGGAGGCCGCCCGTGAACGCCTGGTCGCCCTCGGCTACGCCGACCCCGCAGCCGCCCTGCGCCACCTGGAGGCGCTCGCCTCCGGTGTCACCCGCAAGGCCGCCATCCAGCGCACCCTGCTTCCGGTGCTGCTCGGCTGGTTCGCGGACTCCGCCGACCCCGACGCGGGCCTGCTGAACTTCCGCAAGGTGTCCGACGCGCTCGGCAAGACGCCCTGGTACCTGCGGCTGCTGCGCGACGAGGGCGCCGCCGCGGAGAACCTCGCCCGGGTGCTGTCCGCCGGGCGGCTCGCCCCCGACCTGCTGATGCGCGCCCCCGAGGCGGTCGCGCTGCTCGGCGACGGGGACGGCGGCGGCCTCACCCCGCGCTCCCGGGCCTCCCTGGAGCAGGAGGTCCTCGCCGCCGTCCGCCGCGCCGACAACGCCGTCCAGGGCGTCACCGCCGCCCGCGGGGTGCGCCGCCGCGAACTGTTCCGTACGGCCGCCGCCGACATCGTGGGTTCCTACGGCACCGAGTCGCAGCCCGCCGAGGCCGATCAGGGCGCCCTGGTGGACCTGGTCGGGGGCGCGGTGTCGGACCTGACCGCCGCCACCCTCGCCGGCACGCTCCGCGCGGTGGTCCGCGAGGGCTGGGGGGACACCCTCCCCACCCGGTTCGCGATCATCGGCATGGGCCGCTTCGGCGGGCACGAGCTGGGCTACGGCTCCGACGCGGACGTCCTGTTCGTGCACGAGCCGCGCGAGGGCGTCAGCGAGCGGGAGGCGTCCGAGGCCGCGAACAAGGTGGTCGCGGAGATGCGCAGGCTGCTCCAGGTGCCCAGCGCCGACCCCCCGCTGCTGATCGACGCCGACCTGCGCCCGGAGGGCAAGTCGGGCCCGCTGGTGCGCACCCTCGGCTCCTACGAGGCGTACTACCGGCGCTGGGCGCTGGTGTGGGAGCGGCACGCCCTGCTGCGCGCCGAGCCCGTCGCCGGCGACGAGGAGCTGGGCCGCCGCTTCATGTCACTGATAGACCCGCTGCGGTACCCGGCGGGCGGCCTGGACGAGGACGCGGTCCGGGAGATCCGGCGGCTCAAGGCCCGTATGGAGTCCGAACGCCTCCCGCGCGGCGCCGACCCGAAACTCCACGCCAAGCTGGGCCCGGGCGGGCTGTCCGACGTGGAGTGGACCGTGCAGCTGCTCCAGCTGCGGCACGCGGCCGAGCTGCCGGGGCTGCGGACGACCCGCACCCGTGAGGCGCTGGCCGCCGCGCGCGAGGCGGGGCTGGTGTCGGAGGAGGACGCGGAGATCCTCGACGAGGCGTGGGTGCTGGCCACCCGCGTCCGCAACGCGGTGATGCTGGTCCGAGGCCGGGCGGGGGACACCTTCCCCACCGTCCCGCGCGAGCTGGCCGCCGTCGGCCGCTACCTGGGCTACGGCCCCGGCCACGCCGGCGACATGCTCGACGCCTACCGCCGCACGGCCCGCAGGGCGCGCGGGGTGGTGGAGGAGCTGTTCTACGGCGGGCTGTAGCCGCTGTACGGACAGCCCGGTGTCAGACCTGCTTCTGCGGGGGCACGCCTTCCGGGGCGGCCCGCTTCTGTCGTCCCGGGGGAGCGTCCGGGAGGTGACGGGGGAGGGCGGAGGGACGGCGGCCGTACCAGGCGTGGGCGACTCCGTAGCCGACGGCGAGGCACAGGACGCCGCCGACCGCGTCCAGCCAGAAGTGGTTGGCGGTGGCGACGATGACCACCAGCGTGGCCACCGGGTACAGCAGCCCCAGCACCCGCGCCCACGGCACCGTGGCCAGCGCGAACAGGGTGAGGCCGCACCACAGCGACCAGCCGATGTGCATGGACGGCATCGCCGCGTACTGGTTGGAGACGTTCTTCAGGTCGCCGGACGCCATCGAGCCCCAGGTCTGGTGGACCACGACCGTGTCGACGAAGTCCTGGCCGTTCATCAGCCGCGGCGGGGCGAGCGGGAAGAGGTAGAAGCCGACCAGGGCGAAACCCGTGGTGACGAACAGGACGAGGCGGGTCGCCGCGTACCGGCCGGGGTGTCTGCGGTACAGCCACACCAGCACACCCAGCGTCACCACGAAGTGCAGGGTGGCGTAGTAGTAGTTCATCCCGACGACGAGCCAAGTCACCGAGTTCACCGCGTGGTTCACGGACTCCTCGAAGGCCGCGCCGAGTTGGCCCTCGAGCCGCCAGATCAGATCGGCGTTGCGCAGGGCCTCCGCCCGCTGCTCGGGCACCGCGTTGCGCACGAGCGAGTACGTCGCGTAACTCACCGCGATCAGCAGAATCTCGAACCACAGCCGAGGCCGGCGGGGAGCGCGAAATCGGCGCAGGCGACCCGTCGCCGCCGCCTCCTCGACGGGGCTCGCCGAGGCCGCCTCGCGGCCTTCCAGCGTGGTCACGGTCGAGTCACCCATGGGCACAGAGTCTGCCAGAAAAGACCTCTCGGTCAGATCATCCCCCGGGCGGGTCCCACCCGCATGTTCTGCCCCGGGAACAGGCCCTCCGTCTCCTCCCCGGGCAGGGCGCACCCGCGCCCGCTCTCCCCCTCAAGGACGATTGCGGTCCCCGGGCGCCGACGCCGTCGAACCGCGCACCACCAGCTCGGGCATGAACACGAACTCGCTGTGCGGGGCGGGCGTGCCGCCGATCTCCTCCAGCAGCGTGCGCACCGCCGCCTGCCCCATCGCCGGGACCGGCTTGCGGACGGTGGTCAGCGGCGGGTCGGTGAAGGCGATCAGCGGCGAGTCGTCGAAGCCGACCACCGAGATGTCGTCCGGCACCTCCAGCCCGCGCTGCCGGGCCGCGCGGATCGCGCCGAGCGCCATCATGTCGCTCGCGCACACCACGGCCGTGCAGTCCCGGTCCATCAGCGCGCTGGCCGCGGCCTGCCCGCCCTCCAGCGTGTACAGCGAGTGCTGGATCAGCTCCGTCTCGACCGTCTCCGCGCTCAGCCCCAACTGCTCCTGGACGGCCCGGACGAAGCCCTCTATCTTCCGCTGCACCGGCACGAACCGCTTCGGGCCGAGCGCGAGACCGATGCGGGTGTGCCCGAGGGACGCGAGGTGGGTGACGGCCAGCGCCATCGCGGCCCGGTCGTCGGGGGAGATGAACGGCGCCTGCACCTTCGGCGAGAAACCGTCCACGAGCACGAACGGCACGCCCTGCGCCCGCAGCCGCTCGTAGCGCTGCATGTCGGCGGTGGTGTCGGCGTGCAGTCCCGAGACGTAGATAATGCCGGCGACGCCGCGGTCCACGAGCATCTCGGTCAGCTCGTCCTCGGTGGAGCCGCCGGGGGTCTGGGTGGCGAGCACGGGGGTGTAGCCCTGCCTGGTCAGCGCCTGGCCGATCACCTGGGCCAGCGCCGGGAAGATCGGGTTCTCCAGCTCGGGCGTGATGAGCCCGACGAGCCCCTCGCTGCGCTGCCGCAGCCGCACCGGCCGCTCGTAGCCCAGCACGTCGAGGGCGGCGAGTACGGACTGGCGGGTGGTGGCGGCGACGCCCGGCTTCCCGTTCAGGACCCGGCTGACGGTCGCCTCGCTCACCCCCGCCTGAGCAGCGATATCAGCAAGCCGTGTGGTCACAGGACCGGACTGTATCTGCCGGTTGTCGCCTTGCACACCGATCGGACGCCTGGTGCGCGCCGTGGGACGGCCCGTGGTGGGCTGCTGGCTCATCGCGATCCCTCAAGTCGTGGTCGGCGTCCGCTCCGCAAGGGATGATTCCCCCGGCGGCAACGGATGGCAAGTGCTTGCAGAGTCTTGCACAACAGTCCGAACCCAAGGCGTACGGGCGGAAACCAGGGTTGCGCGACGGTCGAGAACGGGTCACGGCGGCATAACTCTCGCGGGCTCTTGCAAAACTTTTCTGCAAGGTCTTTCGGAAAAGTTCCGGCGCTGTTACGTTCACGTCGCCCGGCCGCCGCAACGGCGCAGTCGGCACCTCGCGGGACGGCAGACGGGGCCGTTCCCGCCTCACGGGCTTAACCCTCAAGGAGAACCTCATGCGGCGTGGCATAGCGGCCACCGCGCTGGTGGCGTCCCTCGCCCTCGCGGCGACGGCCTGCGGCGGCGACAGCGACAGCGAAGGCAAGGCCGGCGGCCCGGTCACCATCACCTGGTGGGACACCTCCAACGCGACCAACGAGGCGCCGACCTACCAGGCCCTGGTCAAGGAGTTCGAGGCCGCCAACAAGGACATCAAGGTCAACTTCGTCAACGTCCCGTTCGACCAGGCGCAGAACAAGTTCGACACCGCCGCCGGTTCCAAGGGCGCCCCCGACGTGCTGCGCTCCGAGGTCGGCTGGACCCCCGCGTTCGCCAAGAAGGGCTTCTTCCTGCCCCTCGACGGCACCGAGGCCCTCGCCGAGCAGGACAAGTTCAAGCCCAACCTGCTCGAGCAGGCGAAGTACGAGGGCAAGACCTACGGCGTCCCCTTCACCACGGACACCCTCGCGTTCGTCTACAACAAGCAGCTCTTCGCGAAGGCCGGCGTCGAGGCCCCCAAGACCTGGGACGACCTGAAGAAGGCCGCCGCCACGATCAAGGCGAAGACCGGCGTCGACGGCTACTGGGGCTCCACGGCCGGCTACTACGCCCAGCCGTTCCTCTACGGCGAGGGCACCGACATGGTCGACGCCGAGGCCAAGAAGATCACGATCAAGTCCGCCGAGGCCAAGAAGGCGTACGGCACCTGGCTGAGCCTCTTCGAGGGCAAGGGCCTGCACAAGGCCGACGTGACCGCCGACGCCTACGCCCACATCCAGGACGCGTTCGTCAACGGCAAGGTCGCCTCGATCATCCAGGGCCCGTGGGAGATCACCAACTTCTACAAGGGCTCCGCGTTCAAGGACAAGAACAACCTCGGCATCGCCACCGTCCCGGCCGGCTCCGCGGGCAAGGCGGGCGCCCCCACCGGCGGTCACAACCTCTCCGTCTACGCCGGCTCCAGCAAGGAGAAGCAGGAGGCCGCGCTGAAGTTCGTGAAGTTCATGACCTCGGCGAAGGCGCAGGAGACCATCGCGCTGAAGAACTCCACGCTTCCGACGCGTGACGACGCCTACACCGCGCAGGTCAAGGCCGACCCGGGCATCGCCGGCTACCAGACGGTCCTCTCGGCCGCCCAGCCGCGCCCGGCGCTGCCCGAGTACAGCTCCCTGTGGGGCCCGATGGACGACGAGCTGCCGCAGATCGCCGGCGGCAAGGAGTCCCTGGACAAGGGCCTGAGCGACGCGGAGGCCGCGTTCACCAAGCTGGTGCCGGACTTCTCCAAGTAATGCCCGCGTGGCCGCCGGACCCGCTTCCCGGAGGGGAGGGTCCGGCGGCCGCCGGCCTGTGTGCCGTACTCCTTGATCATCCAGAAGGTGCCGAACCATGACAGTCGCCATCGACCGCGCGACCGGCAAGCGCCGCGGTGACCGCGCGCCCCGCCCCGGGCCGGGGCAGCGCCTGAAGCGCTCCTACCAGAAGCACTGGTACGCCTACGCCATGATCGCGCCGGTCGTCCTGGTGCTCGGCGTCATCGTGCTGTACCCCCTGGTCTACGGCTTCTACCTCACGCTCACCGACGCGGACAGCCTCAACTCGGCACGCACCATCGGCGTCAACGAGATCGAGGCCACCTACACGTTCATCGGCATCGACAACTACGCCGAGATCCTGTGGGGGGAGACCTCATACGACCGGTTCTGGTCGCACTTCATCTGGACGATCGTGTGGACGGCCGCCTGCGTCGCCCTGCACTACGGCATCGGTCTGGGCCTCGCGCTGCTGCTCAACCAGAAGCTGCGCGGCCGCACCTTCTACCGGCTGATCCTCATCCTGCCGTGGGCCGTGCCGACCTTCGTCACCGTCTTCGGCTGGCGCTTCATGCTCGCCGACTCCGGCATCATCAACTCCGGCCTCGACTTCCTCCACCTGCCCACCCCGGCCTGGCTGGAGGACTCCTTCTGGCAGCGGTTCGCCGCCATCATGGTCAACACCTGGTGCGGTGTGCCGTTCATGATGGTCTCCCTGCTCGGCGGACTGCAGTCCATCGACAGCAGCCTCTACGAGGCCGCCGAGATGGACGGCGCGAGCGCCTGGCAGCGGTTCCGCCACGTCACCCTGCCCGGACTGCGCTCGGTCAGCTCCACCGTGGTCCTGCTCGGCATCATCTGGACGTTCAACCAGTTCGCGATCATCTTCCTGCTGTTCGGCAACACCGCGCCGGACGCGCAGATCCTCGTGACCTGGGCCTACCAGCTCGGCTTCGGGCAGCAGCCGCGCGAGTTCGCCGAGTCCGCGGCCTACGGCATGCTGCTGCTGGCCGTCCTGATCGTCTTCACGTCCTTCTACCGGCGCTGGCTGAACCGCAACGACCAGCAGCTCGCGATCTGAGGCGGGAGTCTTCATGAGCACCTCGACCCTCCCCACCGCCGCCGGGGCCGGCGAAACCGCCGGCGAGCGGACCGCAGCGCCCCGCAAGGGCCGCCGGCGCGGTGAGGTCAGCCCCCTGGGCCGCCTCACCTCCCACGGCATCCTGATCGTGGCCAGCCTGATCGCCCTGTTCCCGGTCGCCTGGCTGGTCTTCCTGTCCCTCGGCCCCGACAAGGACGACTATCTGCGTCCCGGCGGGATCTGGGGCAAGATGACACTGGACAACTACTCGTTCGTGCTGCAGAACACGAACTTCTTCGACTGGCTGAAGAGCTCGCTGATCGTGTCGCTCGGCACCACGGTCATCGGCGTCCTGGTGGCGGCCACCACCGGCTACGCGGTCTCCCGCATGCGCTTCCCGGGCTACAAGAAGTTCATGTGGGTGCTGCTGGTCACCCAGATGTTCCCGGTGGCCGTGCTGATGGTCCCGATGTACCAGATCCTGTCGGACCTCCAGCTCATCGACAGCTACCTCGGCCTGATCCTCGTGTACTGCACCACGGCCGTGCCGTACTGCGCCTGGCTGATGAAGGGCTATTTCGACACCATCCCGTTCGAGATCGACGAGGCGGGACGCGTCGACGGACTGACCCCGATCGGCACGTTCGCGCGGCTGATCCTGCCGCTCGCCAAGCCGGGGCTCGCGGTCGCGGCGTTCTACAGCTTCATCACCGCGTTCGGCGAGGTGGCGTTCGCCACGACGTTCATGCTGGACGACAAGAAGTACACGCTGGCCGTGGGGCTGCAGAGTTTCGTGAGTGAGCATGACGCTCAGCGGAATCTGATGGCCGCGACGGCTGTGCTGATCGCGATACCCGTGTCCGCGTTCTTCTATCTCGTGCAGAAGAACCTTGTCGCCGGCCTTACTGCCGGTGGCACCAAGGGGTAAGTCCCGGGGGACTTCTGCTGTCGGCCGGCTGCGGATTCGCCGTGGCTGGGCGCCCACGCGGCGGAGCCGCACATCAGCACAGTCCCGCGCCCCTGAAGGGCGTTGCCCTTCCCCTGGGTCCGAGGCGGCCGCGTTGGCCATCCGACCCCGCTGTCATCGCGGCCGCCTCCACTTAGCTTCCCTGCCCGAACCCCGTATCAAGGACGTCATGAGTCAGCAGCAGTCCGCCGCCCCGGCCCCGACCCCCACGACCGACTCGGCCGTCGCCACCGTCGCGCGGCGCCGTGACTGGTGGCGGGACGCGGTGATCTACCAGGTGTACCCGCGCAGCTTCGCCGACAGCAACGGCGACGGCATGGGCGACCTGGAAGGCATCCGCTCCCGGCTGCCGTACCTGCGTGACCTCGGGGTGGACGCCGTGTGGCTGAGCCCCTTTTACGCCTCCCCGCAGGCCGACGCCGGGTACGACGTCGCCGACTACCGCGCCGTCGACCCGATGTTCGGCACCCTGCTCGACGCGGACGCGCTGATCCGTGACGCGCACGCGCTGGGTCTGCGGATCATCGTCGACCTGGTGCCCAACCACTCGTCCGACCAGCACGAGTGGTTCAAGCGCGCCCTCGCGGAGGGCCCCGGATCGCCGCTGCGCGAGCGCTACCACTTCCGTCCCGGCAAGGGCGAGAACGGCGAACTGCCGCCCAACGACTGGGAGTCGATCTTCGGCGGCCCGGCGTGGACCCGGGTCACCGAGCCCGACGGCACCCCCGGCGAGTGGTACCTGCACCTCTTCGCGCCCGAGCAGCCCGACTTCAACTGGGAGCACCCGGCGGTCGGCGACGAGTTCCGCTCCATCCTGCGGTTCTGGCTGGACATGGGCGTGGACGGCTTCCGCATCGACGTGGCCCACGGCATGGTGAAGGCCCCGGGGCTGCCGGACCTGGGCTCGCACGACGAGATGCGGCTGCTGGGCAACGATGTCACCCCGTTCTTCGACCAGGACGGCGTGCACGACATCTACCGGCAGTGGCGTCTGATCCTCGACGAGTACTCCGGCGAGCGTATTTTCGTGGCGGAGGCGTGGACCCCCACCGTCGAGCGCACCGCCAACTACGTCCGCCCGGACGAGCTGCACCAGGCGTTCAACTTCCAGTACCTGGCGTCCCACTGGGACGCGGCCGAGCTGCGCGAGGTCGTCGACCGCACCCTGGACTCGATGCGCCCGGTGGGCGCCCCGGCCACCTGGGTGCTGTCCAACCACGACGTCACCCGGCACGCCACCCGCTTCGCCAACCCGGCGGGCCTCGGCACCCAGATCCGCGAGGCCGGCGACCGTGAGCTGGGCCTGCGCCGGGCCCGCGCGGCGACCCTGCTGATGCTGGCGCTGCCCGGCTCGGCCTACGTCTACCAGGGCGAGGAGCTGGGCCTGCCGGACGTCGTCGACCTGCCGGACGAGGTGCGCCAGGACCCGGCGTACTTCCGCGGCGCGGGTCAGGACGGCTTCCGTGACGGCTGCCGCGTGCCGATCCCGTGGACCCGTGAGGGCTCCAGCTACGGCTTCGGCGACGGCGGCAGCTGGCTGCCGCAGCCCGAGGGCTGGGGCGAGCTGAGCGTCGAGGCGCAGACCGGCGTGCCCGGCTCCACGCTGGAGCTGTACCGCTCGGCGCTCGCCGTGCGGCGCGAGCAGGCGGACCTGGGTGCGGGCGACGCGGTCGAGTGGCTGGCCGCGCCCGAGGGCGTGCTGGCCTTCCGCCGCGGTGAGTTCGTGTGCGTCGCCAACACCACGGGCGCCCCGGTGACCGTGCCCGCGTACGGCCGGGTGCTGATCACCAGCGGCGAGGTGGAGGAGACGGGCGGCGAGGCCGTGGTCGCGGCCGACACGACCGTGTGGTGGACGACGGCCTGACGGTCGTACGCCCCGCAACTTTTTTCCTTCAAGTTGGTACGGCCCGCTGCCCTTTCGGGTTGCGGGCCTCTAACATCTGCGTTGCCGCAAGGTTGCTGAACCTTTCTGCAAGAAGATTCAACCAACCTGTGCGGTACTCCCCACACCCTTCGATGAAGAAGGACCCACATGGCACGCAGAACCCTCGCCGGGATAGCCGCCCTCGCGGCCGCCTCGGCTGTCATGACCCCGACAGTGGCAGAGGCCTCCCCGCCCGGCTCCAAGGACGTCACGGCCGTCCTCTTCGAGTGGAACTTCGCCTCGGTCGCCCGTGAGTGCACCACCACCCTCGGCCCCGCGGGCTACGGCTACGTGCAGGTCTCCCCGCCCGCCGAGCACATACAGGGCTCGCAGTGGTGGACCTCGTACCAGCCCGTCAGTTACAAGATCGCCGGACGGCTCGGCGACCGCTCCGCCTTCAAGAGCATGGTGGACACGTGTCACGCGGCCGGCGTGAAGGTCGTCGTCGACACCGTCATCAACCACATGTCCGCCGGCAGCGGCACGGGCACCGGCGGTTCGTCGTACACGAAGTACAACTACCCCGGCCTGTACTCCTCCTACGACTTCGACAACTGCACGTCGGAGATCAACAACTACGGCGACCGCTGGAACGTCCAGAACTGCGAACTGGTCGGCCTCGCCGACCTCGACACCGGCGAGGACTACGTCCGCGGGGCCATCGCCGGGTACATGAACGACCTGCTCTCCCTCGGCGTGGACGGCTTCCGCATCGACGCGGCCAAGCACATCGCCGCCGCCGACCTGGCGAACATCAGGTCCCGCCTGAACAACCCCTCCGCGTACTGGAAGCAGGAGGTCATCTACGGCGCAGGCGAGGCCGTCCAGCCCACCGAGTACACCGGCACCGGCGACGTCCAGGAGTTCCGCTACGCCTACGACCTCAAGCGGGTCTTCACCAACGAGAACCTCGCCTACCTGAAGAACTACGGCGAGGGCTGGGGCTATCTGAACAGCGGCTCCGCCGGCGTCTTCGTCGACAACCACGACACCGAGCGCAACGGCTCCACGCTCAGCTACAAGGACAACGCCAACTACACCCTGGCCAACGTCTTCATGCTGGCCTGGCCCTACGGCGCCCCGGACATCAACTCCGGCTACGAGTTCTCCAACAACGACGCCGGACCGCCCAACGGCGGCCGTGTGGACGCCTGCTGGCAGAGTGGCTGGAAGTGCCAGCACAACTGGCCGGAGATCAAGTCGATGGTCGGCTTCCGCAACGCCACCCGCGGCCAGGCCGTCACCAACTGGTGGGACAACGGCGGCGACGCCATCGCCTTCGGCCGGGGCAGCAAGGGCTTCGTGGCCATCAACCACGAGTCCGCCTCCCTGACCCGCACCTACCAGACCTCCCTCCCGGCCGGCACGTACTGCGACGTGCAGAGCAACAGGACGGTGACGGTGAACGGTTCGGGCCAGCTCACCGCGACCCTCGGCAGCAACACCGCCCTCGCCGTGCACGCGGGCAGGAGCAGTTGCTGAAGCACTGACCGAGACGTCCGGCGGCCCGCTTCTCGGCCGCCGGACGTCGACGCACCCTCCGCGTCCGTCTGACTCGTCCGCCCCTGCCGGAAAGCTCCCGCTGGAAGTTCTTGCCGACTCTTTCACGACTATTGCTGTAAGGCTTTCAACGAGGGTACGGTCACGCCGACGCTCCGGTGATGTGGCCGAAACAGTCCCCGCCGGGGCGTGGGGTCGGACCCAATGAGCCGTAAGCGCAAGGAGTTCACGCCTTGATACCCAGATGGCCCGCGCCCCCGGGGCGCCGCACCGCGCGGGGCCGCCGCGTCGCCGCCGTCACGGTGGCCGCGCTCGCCGCGGCACTCGTGCAGCCGGTCGCCGCCCGAGCCGCCACCCCGCCCGCGCCGCCCTCGGACGCGAAGCTCGCCTCCTCCCCGGCGCGCCACGACCTGACGCGGGAGCAGTTCTACTTCGTCCTGCCGGACCGTTTCGCCAACGGGGACCCCAGGAACGACCGCGGCGGACTGACCGGTTCGCGCCTCGCCCACGGGTACGACCCGACCGACAAGGGCTTCTACCAGGGCGGCGACCTCAAGGGGCTCACGCAGAGGCTCGACTACATCAAGGGGCTCGGCACCACCGCCATCTGGCTGGCGCCGATTTTCAAGAACCAGCCCGTGCAGGGCACCGGCAAGGACGCCTCGGCCGGCTACCACGGGTACTGGATCACCGACTTCACGCAGGTCGACCCGCACTTCGGCACCAACCAGGACCTCGAGACCCTCGTCGACAAGGCCCACGCCAAGGGCATGAAGGTCTTCTTCGACGTCATCACCAACCACACCGCCGACGTCGTCGACTACGAGGAGAAGTCCTACGACTACCTCTCCAAGGGCGCCTTCCCGTACCTGACGAAGGACGGCGTGCCCTTCGACGACTCCGACTACGCCGACGGCACGCGGAAGTTCCCGGGCGTGGACGCCGGCGCCTTCCCGCGCACCCCCGTGGTGCCCGCGGCGAAGAAGCGCCTCAAGGTGCCGTCCTGGCTCAACGACACGTCGATGTACCACAACCGCGGCGACTCCACCTTCGCCGGCGAGTCGGCCGAGTACGGCGACTTCTCCGGCCTCGACGACCTGTGGACCGAGCGTCCCGAGGTCGTCGACGGCATGGAGAAGATCTACCAGCGCTGGGTGCGGGACTTCGACATCGACGGCTTCCGGATCGACACCGTGAAGCACGTCAACATGGAGTTCTGGACCCAGTGGGCCACCGCGCTCGACGCGTACGCGGCGAAGCACGGCAGGGACGACTTCTTCATGTTCGGCGAGGTGTTCTCCTCCGACACGGACGTCACCGCCCCCTACGTCACGCAGGGCCGGCTCGACGCCACCCTCGACTTCCCCTTCCAGGAGGCGGCCCGCACGTACGCCTCCCTGAGCGGCAGCGCCAAGAAGCTCGCCTCGGTCTTCGGTGACGACTTCAAGTACACGACCGACAAGGCCAACGCGTACGAGCAGGTCACCTTTCTCGGAAACCACGACATGGGCCGCATCGGCACGTTCCTGAAGCAGGACAACCCGGAGGCGTCCGACGCGGAGCTGCTGCGGCGGGCCATGCTCGCCAACGAGCTGATGTTCCTCAGCCGCGGCAACCCGGTCGTCTACTACGGGGACGAGCAGGGCTTCACCGGCGCCGGCGGCGACAAGGACGCCCGCCAGACCCTCTTCGCGTCCCGCACCGCCGACTACCTCGACGACGACCTGATCGGCACCGACCGCACCCACGCCGAGGACACCTACGACACCCGCTCCCCGCTGTACCGGCAGATCAGCGCCCTCGCCGAGCTCCGCAAGGCGCACCCGGCGCTGACCGACGGCGTCCAGCAGGAGCGGTACGCCGACGACGGCCCAGGCGTCTACGCCTTCTCGCGCACCGCGACCGGCAAGGACACCACCGAGTACGTCGTCGCCTTCAACAACGCCGCTCAGACCAGGCAGGCCACCTTCGCGACCGGTTCCGCAGGGATGACCTTCAAGGGCGTCCACGGCACCGACGCGACCGTGCGCAGCGACGCCGACAAGAAGATCACCGTCTCCGTCCCGGCCCGCTCCGCGATCGTCCTGAGGGCCGCCGCCCCGCTCGCCAAGCCCGAGGCGAAGCCCACGCTCACCCTGAAGGCCCCCGAGGCGGGCGCCACCGGCACCGTCGAGGTCACCGCCGACGTCCAGGGCGGCCGGCTCAACCGGGTCGTCTTCGCCGCCCAGACAGGCAACGGCACCTGGCAGACGCTCGGCTCCGCCGACCACGCCCCCTACAAGGTCGCCCACACCATCGGCGAGGAGGTGCCCGCCGGCACCGCCCTGCGCTACAAGGCCGTCGTGATCGACTCGGCCGGCCGCACCGCGAGCGCCCTGGCCGCCTCCACGACCGGCACCCCGCCCGCCGAGGAGGAGCCCGCCGCCGCCTCCCGTGACTACGCGATCGTCCACTACCAGCGCCCCGACGGCGACTACGCGGACTGGAGCCTGTACGCCTGGGGCGACCTGGCGGACGGCGAGGCCACCGAGTGGCCGACGGGCCACGCCTTCACCGGCCGCGACGCCTACGGCGCCTTCGCCTGGGTCAAGCTGAAGCCGGGCGCCTCCGACGTGGGCTTCCTCGTCGTCGACAAGGACGGCAACAAGGACGTCGCGACCGACCGCACCATCGACGTGACCCGCACCGGCGAGATCTGGATCAAGCAGGGCGACGAGACCGTCACCACCGAGCGGCCCGAGTACCCGGCGCAGGACACCACCAAGGCCGTCCTGCACTACCACCGCGCCGACGGGAAGTACGACGGCTGGGGCCTGCACACCTGGACCGGCGCCGCGAACCCCACCGACTGGTCGAAGCCGCTGGAGCCGGTGAAGACCGACGCGTACGGCGCTGTGTTCGAGGTGCCGCTCGCCGAGGGTGCGACCAGCCTCAGCTACATCCTCCACAAGGGCGACGAGAAGGACCTCCCGGCCGACCGGTCGCTGGACCTCAAGGCCAACGGCCACGAGGTGTGGCTGGTGAGCGGGCAGGAGAAGTACCTGCTGCCGCAGCCCGCCGGGTCCGCGGCCGCCCTCGACCTGACCACCTCCAAGGCGGTCTGGACCGACCGCTCCACCCTCGTCTGGGACGGCTCCGCCGCGGCCGCCTCCACCCAGCTCCTCGCCTCCCGCACCGGCTCGGTCGTGGTGAAGGACGGGAAGCTGGACACCGGCGACGCCCGCTGGATCCGCCTGACGAAGTCGGCCCTCACCGACGCGCAGAAGGCGGAGTTCCCCCACCTCGCCAAGGGCACCGCCTGGACGGTCGACCCGCGTGACCGCGACCGGGTGCGCGAGGCCCTGCGCGGCCAGGTCGTCGCCACCCAGCGCGCCGCCAACGGGGCCGTGCTCGCGGCCACCGGCGTGCAGACCGCCGGCGTCCTCGACGACCTGTACGCCTCCGGCGCCACCAGGGCACAGCTCGGCCCGGTGTTCCGGCACGGCCGGCCCACCCTCTCCGTGTGGGCGCCGACCGCGCGGAAGGTCGCCCTCGAGATCGGCGGCCGCACGGTCGCCATGCGCCGCGACGACGCCACCGGCGTCTGGTCCGTCACCGGCCCCGCCTCCTGGAAGGGGAAGGAGTACCGGTACGCGGTGACCGTGTGGGCGCCCGCCGCCGGCGATGTGGTCACCAACAAGGTCACCGACCCGTACGCGACCGCCCTGACCACCGACTCCGAGCGCAGCCTCGTCGTCGACCTGGCCGACCGGTCGCTCCAGCCGCGCGGCTGGGACGGCTACACCAAGCCCAAGGCCGTGCCGCTGAAGGACGCGCAGATCCAGGAGCTGCACATCCGCGACTTCTCCGTCGAGGACCGCACGGCCGAGCACCCCGGCACCTACCTGGCGTTCACCGACAAGGACAGCGACGGCAGCAGGCACCTGCGGAAGCTGGCCCAGGCCGGCACCTCGTACGTGCACCTGCTGCCCGCGTTCGACATCGCCACCATCCCGGAGCGGAAGTCCGACCAGGTGACCGTCGACTGCGACCTCGCCTCCTACCCGGCCGGCTCCGACAAGCAGCAGGAGTGCGTCGCCAAGGCCGCCGCCAAGGACGCCTACAACTGGGGTTACGACCCGTACCACTACACGGTCCCCGAGGGCTCCTACGCCACCGACCCGGACGGCACGGCCCGCACGGTCGAGTTCCGCAGGATGGTCAAGGCGCTCAACGAGGACGGCCTGCGCGTGGTGATGGACGTGGTCTACAACCACACCGCCGCCCACGGCCAGGCGAAGACCTCCGTGCTCGACCGGATCGTCCCCGGCTACTACCAGCGGCTGCTCGCCGACGGCTCCGTCGCCAACAGCACCTGCTGCTCCAACACGGCGCCCGAGAACGCCATGATGGGCAAGCTGGTCGTGGACTCGGTCGTCACCTGGGCCAAGGAGTACAAGGTCGACGGTTTCCGCTTCGACCTCATGGGCCACCACCCGAAGGAGAACATCCTCGCCGTCCGCAAGGCCCTCGACGCCCTCACGCCGAAGAAGGACGGCGTCGACGGCAAGAAGATCATCCTGTACGGCGAGGGCTGGAACTTCGGCGAGATCGCCGACGACGCCCGCTTCGAGCAGGCCACGCAGAAGAACATGGCCGGCACCGGCATCGCCACCTTCTCCGACCGGGCCCGTGACGCCGTGCGCGGCGGCGGACCCTTCGACGAGGACCCCGGCGTGCAGGGCTTCGCCTCCGGTCTCTACACCGACCCCAACTCCTCGGCCGCCAACGGCACCCCGGCGGAGCAGAAGGCCCGGCTGCTGCACTACCAGGACCTCATCAAGGTGGGCCTGAGCGGCAACCTCGCCGGCTACACGTTCACCGACACCGACGGCAAGCAGGTCAAGGGCTCCCAGGTCGACTACAACGGCGCACCCGCCGGCTACGCGGCCGCCCCCGGCGACGCCCTCGCCTACGCGGACGCGCACGACAACGAGTCGCTGTTCGACGCGCTCGCCTTCAAGCTGCCGAAGGGCACCCCGGCCGCGGACCGCGCGCGCATGCAGGTCCTCGCCATGGCGACCGCCGCCCTCTCGCAGGGCCCGGCGCTCTCCCAGGCGGGCACCGACCTGCTGCGCTCGAAGTCCCTGGACCGCAACTCCTACGACAGCGGCGACTGGTTCAACGCGATCCACTGGAACTGCGCGGACGGCAACGGCATGGGCCGCGGTCTGCCGCCGGCCGCCGACAACAAGGACAAGTGGCCGTACGCCGAGCCGCTCCTCGGATCCGTCACGGTGGGCTGCCCGCAGATCGAGGGCGCCTCGGCCGCGTACCGGGACCTGCTGAAGATCCGTACGACGGAGAAGGTGTTCTCCCTCGACACGGCCGAGCAGGTGCAGTCCCGGCTCTCCTTCCCGCTGTCCGGGAAGGACGAGACGCCCGGCGTGATCACCATGAGGCTGGGCGACCTGGTCGTGGTTTTCAACGCCACGCCGGAGCGGCAGCAGCAGCGGGTCGCCGCGCTCGCCGGGACGGACCACCGTCTGCACCCGGTGCAGGCGGCGGGCGGGGACGCGGTCGTGAAGACCTCGTCCTACGCGACGGCGACCGGCACGTTCACGGTGCCGGCCCGCACGGTGGCGGTGTTCACCGCCGGCTGACCGGCTGACCGTGGCTGCGGCTAGTGTGGGCCCTCCTGACCTGGACCAGGAGGGCCCATGCCGCAGATCACCGTCGACTACTCGGACAACCTCGCGGACGGTTTCGACCGGCCCGCGTTCGCCCGGGACCTGCACTCCGCCGTGGTGGAGATCGCGGCGGCGAAACCGCCCGCCTGCAAGACGCGCTTCCGGCGCACCGAGGACCCGGTGGTCGGCCCCGACACCGAGGGCCACGCACTGGTCCACGTCCACATCGCCCTGCTGCCCGGCCGCACCGACGAAACCAAGTCCCGCCTCACGGAGACGGCCCTTGACCTGCTGCGGCAGTACGTGAAGCCGGCCGACGGCCAGATGCTGCACGCCTCGGCCGAGATTCGCGACCTGGACCCGTCCTACCGGAAGTTCGAGGGGGAGTAGCCCTCAGTGCAGGTCGGGCCGGCCCAGCCACGCCGGCACCACCGGCACGCCGTCCTCGTCCCGCTGGGAGCGCCACGCCCCGTCGACGACGAGCAGGAAGCCGTCGCCGTCCCTGAGCAGGCGGCGGCGGTCGTGGTTCAAGGGATGGGCGGGCACATACGCCCGCGCCCGCCGCTCCAGCTCCGCGAGCGCCTCCGCCCGGCTTCCCCCGACGTGCGCCACCACGGTGGCCTCCGTGTGCCTGCGCTCCCCGGTGCCCACGGTCGTCCCGGCGACCAGGCCCCCGCGTCGTCACCGCGCTCATTCCTGGGCCAGCGAGATCATCCGGGTGGCGAGGTCGGTGAAGGGGCCGTCGCCCGGTTCCTGTTTGAGCAGGCCCCGCAGCAGCGTGGCGAGTTCCTCGTCGCGGGCCGCCGCCACCGCGGCCAGGGCCGCGAAGTCCTGGACCAGCTTGGTCTCCAGCTCCTCGCGCGGCACCCGCCGCCCGTCCAGCCAGATCAGCGCCGTCGACTCCACCAGCGAGATCCACGAGCGCACCACCACTTCGAGGCGGGCGGGCGCGGGGCCCACGACCCCCATGTGCGCCAGCATCTGCTCGTAGGCGGCCTGACGCACGGAGTCCACCAGGGCGTTGGTGGTGGAGGAGCCCACGGCGGGGCCGCCGCGCATCAGGGCGGAGAAGCCGGGGCCGTGTTCCTCCACGAAGTCGAAGAAGCGCGCCATCACCCGCCGCAGCCGCGACCCCAGCGGGCCTTCGTGCGGCTCGGCGAACCGGGACGACAGGTCCTCCGCCGCCCGCCTCAACGCGGCTTCGTACAGGCTGAGTTTGCCGGGGAAGTAGTGGTAGACGAGCGGGCGCGAGATGCCCGCGCGGGACGCTATCTCGTCGATCGAGACCTCGTCCGGGGAACGCTTGCTGAACAGTTCGAGAGCCACGCCGATCAACTGCTGCCGGCGCTCCTCGACTCCCATCCTCCGACGCACCCCGGTACTCATACGAACACCTTACCGATCGATTCCGGCCTCCCACGGGCCGGAGCCGACACCGGTGTTCCCCCGGATCACCGCAGCCCGCCGACCGACCCCCCGTCCTCAAGTGTGCCCTCGAGGTCGGCCCGCGCACCCTTCTCGGCGCGTACCGACAGCAGCCGGTCCTTCGCCCTGCCCTCGATGCCGCCGGTCGCCTCCACGGACGTCACCCCCTCGCTGCCGGCCGCGAGCAGGTACCAGGTGCCGCCGGCGGACTTCCACAACACCCCCGCCAGTACGTCCGGTTGCCGCTTCCCGCAGGCCGGCGTGTTCTCCGCGCGCGCCGCCACCGCCCCGTACCGCGCGCCCGGCGAATGGAACTGCGCCAGCACCCGCGCCCCGGTGCCCCGCCAGGTCTCCCCGCGCGTGCACAGCCACCCGGCCTCTTCGTCGGTGCCGGGCAGCGGCTGCTCCGCGTACGCCCAGGCGTTGACGCTGCGCACGCCCGCCGACCGCATCACCGCCAGCGAGCAGGCGTACGGCTCCCACGTCCGCAGCGCCGTCTCGCCGGACACGTCCTTCACCTCGCCCGGGCGGCCGGTGGTGAGCCGCGCCGGGACCAGCTCGCCCAGGTCGGTGAGGAGCCGGGTGTCCGCGCCGTCGGTCAGCTCCAGCGCGTTCCACGCCGTGCACGGCTCCCGCCCCTGACCGGAGACGAACGGCCCGGTCACCCCGTCCTCCAGGGGCAGCTCCTTCGCGCCCTCGTCCGGCTCGCGCAGATCCCGCTCTCCCGCCCCGCTCACCCACGGGGCCAGCAGGAAGCGGACGTTGCCGTCCGAGCGGCTCAGCACCACCGCGCCCGCCCCGGTCCGCCCGGCCCCGTCGACCCGCGCCAGGTCCAGGACCGCGCCCTGTTCCCCCTGCTCCGGCTCGGCGTACCGGGCGAGACGCCAGCCGTCGTACAGGATCACCACGCGCGCGGCGTCCACCGTGCCCGCGTACAGCAGCTGCGGCGGTCCGGCGGGCCCGCCCGTGGGGGTGCCCGGGGTCGCCGACGCCGTGAGGCCCTCACCAGGCCGCGCCCACACGGCGAGCGCACGGCGCAGCAGCGCCCGGTCGCGGGTGAGCGCGCCCCGCGCCGGCCACACCGAGAAGTCCGTACGCGCCGACGACTTCCACGCCGACGCCGGCACCCGGGTCAGCTTCGCCGGGTCGAGCGCGGCCTGCGCGGCCGGATTGCGCGCGTACGGGGGAGCGGCCGGGCCGTCGGCGCCCCAGCCGTCCCCGGGCAGCGACAGCAGCGCCCCGCACACCGCCAGCGCCGCCGCCCCGACCAGCGCGGCCTTCAGATGCCGGCGGCGGCGCAGCAGGTCCGTCGGCCGGGCCTGCAGCGAACAGGGGTCGAACTCGGGCGACTCGAGCAGCCGGTACGGGTCGGGGACGGAGTCGGCCTCCACGAGAACGGCGTCCGGGTCCGCGACGCCCGCGTCGTCCAGCACCCGGCGCACGTCGGCGTCCGGCAGCAGCTCCAGACCGCGCAGCGCGTGCGCGGCACGGGCGGGACCGGACAGCCCCGACAGCCGCTGGTCGAGGGCCAGTTCGTCGGCGCCGCCCGGCCTCGGGAACACCCGCAACCCCCACACCTGGGGCAGGAGCGGCGGCAGCTGGGCCCGCTTCGGCAGGCCCCGGCGGCGCAGCGGCAGACCCGCCTCCAGCGCCGACCGCACCACCTGCAGTCGCACCAGCGCGTACCCGGGGTCGCCGTCCCGGCCGGCGCTCTGCGCGGGGATCAGCGGCGCGTCGGCCGTGCCCCGGGGCAGCGCCCGCTGGACCAGCGCGTGCGCGGTGAGCACCCGCCGGGTGCGGCCCATACGGGACGGAAGCACCAGGTAGGCGAGCCGCACGAGCCGCGGATAGTGCTCGACGAGCGCGGCCTCGGCCTGTTCGACGTCCACGGCCGGACCGGCCGGGGAGGAGGGCGCGGGGGACTGGGCGGCGGCATCCTGTGACTGCACGTTCAGCAGAACGAGCGAATCCGCCGTTGGTCACCTGACACCCGCGTCCTTCCGGCCACCGGCCGCGCGGACCCGGCGCGGCGATTGAGCGCGCGGCGCGCCGCAGCCGTATCGAATGCCGAGAGCCCCGCGCCGGGGCTCCGAGCGGCATGTCGCCGCCCCACGATGTCGCCGTCAGGACCGGAGGAACACATGAGGGTGACCCGACCGAAGCTCGCGCTGACCTGCGCGGTGGCGGCCCTGGCGCTGGCGGGCTGCGGGTCCGGCGGCCACGGGGGGCACGAGGTGCCGCCCACCGCCACCGGCAGCCTGGAGAAGCTGGCCGCCGAGGCGAAGTGCGACCCGGACATGCAGACCGACGCCGACACCATCCGGCAGGCGCTGTGCGGGAAGGGCGGCGAGAAGTACGTCCTCGCCACCTTCTCCACCGACCGCGGCCAGGCCGAGTGGCTCAGCACGGCCAAGGACTACGGCGGTTACTACCTCGTCGGCCGCAAGTGGGTCGCCGTCGGCGAGGAGAGGACGGTCGAGGCGCTGCGGACGAAGCTCGGCGGCGAGCTGGAGGAGGGCTCCGAGCACATGAACCCCGGCGGCAGCCACAACAAGGGCGGTCACCACGGCTGACCCGCTCGAGTCACCGGTACGACAGAAGGCCGGCGGTGGGATCTCCCACCGCCGGCCTTCTCCCTTTTCCCTCAGTTCCCCTCAGTCCCCTCGGTTCCCCGGGGGTTCCTCAGCGGCCCTGCCGTCTACTGGCAGTCCTGGCCGCTGTTGATGCACTCGACCATCTCGTTCATCACGTTCTCGTCGAAGAAGTTGATGAAGTCGTTGTGGTCGGTGATCGGCTTGTGCAGCTGCTCCGGGAAGGTGTCCACCGCGTACGGGTTCACCAGCTGCCCGTTGTCCACCTGCGGTGCCGGGATGTTGTCGTACACCAGGCGGACCTGGAGCTGCGGGATGGCCTGGAAGCCGTTCGGGCAGCTGCCGTCCTCGCCGACGAACGCGACGTGCGTGCGGTGGTTGGCGCTGTCGGTGTTCTGGCCGTCCCAGCAGCTCTGGAAGGCGGTCGTACGGACCACGCCGCTGCCCTCGGGGCAGATCGGGTACTTGTCCGTCACCTGACGGTCCTCGAAGCCGGTGCAGCTCCACGCGGTGTTGGCGTTGCCCAGGCCGTTGGTGAAGGCCTTGGCGTCACCGGTGATGATGCGCAGCGCCCGCGGCATCGCCACGACCTCGCTGGTGCGGTTGCCGACGAACGTCAGGTTCACCTCGGTGGGCGCGACGATCTTGCCGACGTTGCCGTCCTGGCCGCCGCCCGGCTGGTCCTGGTCGATGTCCTGCGTACCGTCCTGGATCCGCAGCACCGGCCAGAAGTACGACGACCGGTCGCCCTGGTTCTGGCAGCTCGTGTCGCCGCCCGCCAGGTCCTCGTCGCTCGCGAAGGCGTTGTTGGCCTGGTTGCCGACGTAGTCGTGCTGGTGCTGGGCGCCGTTGCTGACGCCGGGGGCCACGATCACGTTGTCCGAGTTGCGCAGCGCGTTCTCGTTGGTGCCGCACACGGTGGTGAAGCTGCCGGTCGAGCCGGAGTCACCGTTCGCGGGGAGGCCGTTGGGCAGGTTGCGGGTGCCCGGCTGGACGTCCTCGATGCGGATGAAGTCGTCCGCCGCCGGACCGTTCCCGGCCTGGCCGCCGTTGTCCTGGCCGCCGTCCTGACCGCCGCCGTTCTGGCCGCCGTCCTGCTGGCCGCCGTCGTTCTGGCCGCCGTCGTTCTGGCCTCCGCCGTCCTGACCGTCGCCCTGGCCGCCGTCACCGTTGCCGGGCTGCTCGGCGGGCACGCCCTGGCAGCGGGCGAACCGGCCGAGGTCGCGCTCCTGGCCGCCGGCCCGCTTGATGTTGATGTTGATGCGGTCCAGGGTGGCCGCCCGCTTGTCCTTCAGCGGGGCGAGGATGGCGTTGTCGACGTAGCTCGCGTCGCCCGCCTGCGCCTGGCGCGTCTCGGCGAGACGCGTGTACGCGTCGGTGATCTGCCGGTCGAGCCGGGCCAGTTCACGCGCGACGCCCCAGCGCGCCTTGCGGGGCACCTTGGTCAGCTTCTGGCCGACGTCGGGACAGTTGATCGTGGCGACCCGTGCCTGCCCCGACCTGGTGGTGTTCTGCCCGCCGTTCTTCTCGTGCGCCGAGGCGTAGAAGTTGGCCCAGACCAGACCGCCCCCACCGATCGCCAGGGCCGCCGCCCCGGCTATCACCTTGGTGGCCAGCGGTGTACGGCGTTTTCTCGTGTTGCGTCCCATGGAACTCCTCTGACTTCCTTGCGGGGCATCCCTTGCGGGGCATCGAGGCGCCCGTGAGGGGAAGCGGCGCCCATGAGTACGCGCCCCGTCCCACGGGTGTTCACCCGTCACAGGAATCGGTGCGAAGTCAGTGAGGTCCCGTAGGTTTCAACAGGCTTGTGAATACCGGGAGTTGCGGGTACCCCACCCGGGGTGAATCACGGCGTCCGGTTTCACCGGCCGTGGTCGAGATACGCGAGAACCGCCAGCACGCGGCGGTTGTCGTCGTCCGACACCTCCAGGCCCAGTTTCGCGAAGATGTTCGCGGTGTGCTTGGCGACGGCCCGTTCCGTCACCACCAGCCGCGCCGCGACGGCCGCGTTGGTCCGCCCCTGCGCCATCAGCTCCAGCACCTCCCGCTCCCGGGGCGTCAGCCGCTCCAGCGGCCGGTCCTCGGCGGACCGCCGGGCCAGCAGCTGCTGGATCACCTGCGGGTCCATCGCCGTGCCGCCCGCCGCCACCCGCCGCACCGCGTCGGTGAACTGCTCCGCGTCGAACACCCGGTCCTTCAGCAGATAGCCCACCCCGCCGGCCCCGTCCGCCAGCAGCTCCCGCGCGTACAGCCGTTCCACGTGCTGGGACAGCACCAGCACCGGCATCCCGGGCCGTCTGCGCCGGGCCTCCAGCGCGCACTGCAGCCCCTCGTCGGTCTGCGTCGGCGGCAGCCGCACGTCGACCACCGCCACGTCCGGCTCCTCCTCGGCCAGCGCCCGGGTCAGCTCGGGCCCGGACGCCACCGCCGCCGCGATCTCGAAGCCGTGCGCCTGGAGCAGCCGGACGAGGCCGTCGCGCAGCAGGAAGAGGTCTTCGGCTAGGACAACGCGCACGGGATCTCCACGGTGACCAGGGTGGGGCCGCCCGCGGGACTGCTGACGGCCAGGACCCCGTCGAAGGTACCGAGCCTGCGCTCCACCCCGGCCAGCCCCGAACCGGACCCCACCACCGCGCCGCCCCGCCCGTTGTCCGTGACGGTGCCCCGCAGCCGGCCCTCCGCGTGGTGCACGTCCACCCAGATCCGGTCCGCGCCGGAGTGCTTCACCGCGTTGGCGAGCACCTCGCTCACGGCGAAGTACGCGGCCGACTCCACCGGCGCCTCGGCCCGCCCGGGCAGCGACACGTTCACCTCCGTGGCCACCGGCAGCCGCAGCGCCAGCGCCCGCACCGCGTCCCCGAGCCCCCGCTCGGCCAGCACCGGCGGATGGATGCCCCGCACCAGCTCCCGCAGCTCGGTCAGCGCCTCCGCGGAGGACTGCCGGGCCCGCGCCAGCAGTTCCCGCGCCCGCGCCGGGTCCCGCTCGACGAGCGCCTCGACCGTCCCCAGGTCCATGCCGACGGCGACCAGACGCGCCTGCGCCCCGTCGTGCAGGTCCCGCTCGATGCGCCGCAGTTCGGCGGCGGACGCGTCCACCGCGTCCCGCCGGGTCTCGGTCAGCACCCGCACCCGCTCGGCCAGCTCGCTCCCGCCCGGCGCCAGCACGGCCCGCGCGAGCAGGAAGTGCGCGCGCAGCACCCGTACGGCGGTGAAGCGCGCGACGAGCAGCAGCGCCAGGGCGAGTGCTCCGGCGGCCGGCGCGGTCGCCTGCCCGGACACCGGCACGAAGCCGTACCACCACGGGTCCGGCAGCACCCGCCACAGCCCGGCCGCCACCGCCAGCCCTTCCAGCGGGTAGAGGAGCAGGGCGGCCGTCAGCACCGCGGTGGCGAACCCGGCCGTCATGTCGACGAGCAGCCACAGCAGGTCACGCCAGGTCGCCGGATCGCCCAGCATCCCGAACGTCCGCCCCCACGGGTTCGCGTCCTTCGGCAGCGGCCTGTACACGCGCGGGATACGCACCCCGGCCCACTCGGCCGCCAGCACCCGCCGCAGGTCCGCGAACGCCCGCACGCCCTTCAGCACGTACGGGGTGGTGACGATGCCGACGCCGACGGGGATCAGGCCGATCGACACCACGGCCGTCACGAAGCACACCACCGCGCCCGGCAGCGACACCGGCGCCAGCGCCAGCCCTCGTACCGCCGCGAGCGGGAAGCCCCGTGCCGCGCCCGCCCTGCCGTGTCCGTCCGTCCCGGTCGTCATGGGCCCAGTCTCGCCGTCGCCGGCCGTCCGCACACTGGGCCCGGCCCCCGCTCCGGGGGTGGGGCCACCTACACCCCCGAGGCCGCGGCCAGCACCTTCGCCTCGGTCTCCGGGTCCAGCCCCTTGGACGTGCGGTCCGGGCGCTGCGGGGCCGTGCCGCCGATCTGCCGCAGCCAGGCCCAGGTGTCGGCGACGGTCTCCAGGACCGGGCGGCAGCGCAGCCCGGTGGCGACCGCCCGGGAGACGTCCGCCGCGTGCAGGGTGTCGTGCAGGTCGGTGTGCGGCGGCACCCATACCGGCAGCTCGGTCCACGGCTCCACCCCGGCGTCGAGGATCACCTCGGGCGCCGTCCACCGCAGCTCGGCCGGACCCCCGGTCACCTGGACGCAGGCCTCGAGGAGCTCGCCCATGGTGGCGTGCCCCGACGGCGAGGTGAGGTTGTACGGCCCGCCGAGACCCCGCCCGGCCGCGTCCAGGATCCACTCCGCCTGGTCGCGGACGTCGACGTACTGCAGGGGCAGGTCCCGCGGGCCGGGGGCGAGCACCGGACCGCCGCGCGCCATGCGGTTCAGCCACCAGGGCAGCCGGCCCACGTTCTCGTACGGCCCGAGCAGCAGCCCGGACCGCACCAGCAGCGACCGGTCCGCGCCGAACGCCTCCTCCACGGCCAGCTCCCCGCCCCGTTTGTCCCGCGCGTAGTCCGTCGGTCCGGCGTCCGGGGAGGCGCCCTCCACCACGGGCGCGTCCTCGCCGTACCCGGCGGGCGGCGCCCACGCGTACACCGAGCGGGTCGACACGTACACGTACCGCCCGGCGCGGTCCCGCAGCAGCCGCGCCGTGTCCCGCACCGCGCGCGGGGCGGACGACCAGGTGTCGACGACGACGTCCCAGGTGCCCGGGTCCTCGTCGAGCGCCGCCAGGCCGTCCACCGCCGTCCGGTCGCCCAGCAGCGGGCGCACGCCGTCCGGCGCCGCGTGCCGTCCCCGGTGGAAGACGGTCACCTCCCAGCCCCGCGCGAGCGCCGCGTCGACGACCGCCCGGCCCGCGAACTCCGTACCACCCAGCACCAGAAGTCTCATACCGGCGACTCTGCCCCGGCGGACGGCACGGGGGAAGGGCGCTCTGCTGTCGGCAGACCGGACCGGGTTCAGCGCCGCACGGGCGGCACGTACTTGTAGCCCACGCGGCGCACGGTGCGGATGGCGTCACGGAACTCCGGGCCGAGCTTGCGGCGCAGCCGCGCGATGTGGACGTCGACGGTCCGCCCGTCGCCGACATGGCCGTACCCCCACACCGTGGACACCAGCCGGTCCCGGGTGTGGACCCGGTCCGGGTGCGCCACGAGATGCGCGAGCAGCTCGAACTCCAGGTATGTCAGATCGAGTTGACGCCCGCCGACCTCGGCGGTGCGGCGCACCGGGTCGACCCGGATCAGCGCGTCGGTGTCCCTGGCCGCGTCGGCGGGTGCGGGAGCGGGCGCGGCCTGCGGGAAGGGCGGCTGCCGGTCGGCGGGGACCAGCACCAGGTAGCCGACCATCGGCGGCCGGCCGGGCAGCACGGGCACGGCGTCCGGCGGTGCGGGCAGCAGGGTGGCGCCGGGCGGCAGGAGTTGGGCCACGGCCGCCACGTCGTCCCGGTCGACGGCACGCAGCCGGGCACGGGCGGGCGGGACGGGGGCGGCGGGAACGGGGGAGGAGAGGGAAGGGGTGGTCGCCATGGGACGTCAGCTCTTTCGCGCGAAGGGTTCGTCGAGGGACGTACACGGTGCGCGGCGGCCGAAGGCCGGGAAATGATCCGGGCGTTACAGGGCCGGCGCGTTCGTCGCGCGACAACACACCCGGTCGAAGTCGTGGTGCTGACGGGAAGGCCAGAACGGCTCCAGGTCACGTCGACCCGTCGCGTGGTGGGTGCGGAAGCCGGCCATGGGTCCATTGAAGCAGACGGCGCGAGGGACGCCCACCGTCCGGCGGGCGCCCCTCGGGAGTCGTGCGGTGCGGATCAGACCTGGCCGGCCTTCTCCAGCGCGGTGCAGCAGGTGTCGACCAGCAGACGCGTCACCACGTACGGGTCGACGTTGGCGTTGGGGCGGCGGTCCTCGATGTAGCCCTTGCCGTCCTTCTCGACCTGCCACGGGATGCGGACCGAGGCGCCGCGGTCGGAGACGCCGTAGGAGTACTCGTTCCACGGGGCGGTCTCGTGCAGGCCGGTGAGGCGGTCGTCGATGCCGGCGCCGTAGTTCTTGACGTGGTCCATCGGCTTGGAGCCCTCGCCCAGCGACTCGGCGGCGGTGATGATCGCGTCGTAGGACTCGCGCATCGCCTTGGTGGAGAAGTTGGTGTGCGCGCCGGCGCCGTTCCAGTCGCCCTTGACCGGCTTGGGGTCGAGGGTGGCGGCGACGCCGAAGTCCTCGGCGGTGCGGTAGAGCAGCCAGCGGGCCACCCACAGCTGGTCGGAGACCTCCAGCGGGGACAGCGGGCCGACCTGGAACTCCCACTGGCCGGGCATGACCTCGGCGTTGATGCCGGAGATGCCGAGGCCCGCCTTCAGGCAGTTGTCCAGGTGCGCCTCGACGACGTCACGGCCGAAGATCTCGTCGGAGCCGACACCGCAGTAGTAGCCGCCCTGGGGGGCCGGGAAGCCGCCCTTGGGGAAGCCCAGCGGGTAGGCGTCCTTGAAGAACGTGTACTCCTGCTCGATGCCGAAGATCGGCTCCTGCGCGGCGAACTTCTCGGCGACCTCGGCCAGCGCGGCGCGGGTGTTGGACTCGTGCGGGGTCATGTCCGTGTTCAGGACCTCGCACAGCACCAGGACGTCGTCGCCGCCGCGGATCGGGTCAGGACAGACGAAGACCGGCTTGAGCACGCAGTCGGAGGCGTGCCCCTTGGCCTGGTTGGTGGAGGACCCGTCGAAGCCCCAGATCGGCAGCTCGGCGCCCTTCGCGTCGTCGCCCAGGATCTTCGTCTTGGAACGCAGCTTGGCGGTCGGCTCGGTGCCGTCGATCCAGATGTACTCGGCCTTGAAGCTCACGGTCCACATCCTTCGGGGTGGGTCTGGGCGCTTGGTGCGGATGCCTGCGGCGCTGCGGCACTG
The DNA here is from genome assembly GCA_014655195.1 of Streptomyces cellulosae. GTDB lineage: Bacteria > Actinomycetota > Actinomycetes > Streptomycetales > Streptomycetaceae > Streptomyces > Streptomyces cellulosae. Next base: position 144,594 of record BNBH01000002.1, read on the forward strand.
GGGCGCCGCCGTCGATGCCCCGCAGCTTGTCAACAGGCGGTTTCCCGTCCATTGCCCAGGTGTGAACCCCGTGTTACCGGCAGCCCGTGTGCCCGGCGCCACTCCGTGAGGGCGCGGGGGAGGGTGGCCGGGTGTATGCGATGGGGCGTGAATAGGCGTGACGGCGTGTGACGACGCGTGAAGGCCCGCCGCTCCCTTCCTGAGCGGCGGGCCCCCGGCACCTCACGCGCGTGTGGACCTCACCCCACCTTCTCGATCACGGCCCGGCGGATCAGGAACTTGCCCGGCTCGCGGACCTGCTCGAAGGCGGCGTTGTTCAGCAGCACACAGCTGCCGGACACCGAGGTGACCTCCACCGTCGTGGACTTGTTGTTGTCCAGGTTGGTGACCTTCAGCTTGGTGCCGGCCGGGAACTGGTTGCTGGACGCGGCCGGGGCGCCGGCCTCGCCGGACAGGGTGACGGTCGAGCCGTTGCACACCTGCTCACCGGCCGCGGCGCCGCCGCCGGCCTGACCGCCCTGGCCCGCCTGCTCCTCCTGCCCCGCCTGTCCTTCCTGACCGCCCGCGGCGGGCTGCGACGGGGCGGGCTGCTCCGGCTGCGCCGGCTGGGAGCCCTGAGCCGACTCCCCCACCGTGCACCCGGACGCCTCCTGCTGGACCTTGATCTGCGCGATGACGGCCTCGCGGTTGGCGATCCGCGCCTCGGACTGGGCGTCCGGGTTGGCCCGCTGGCCCGCGACGAACCGCTCGTTGTTGCCGAGCGCGGTGGCCAGCCCCTGGCACACCGTCGAGTCGGCCGCCGACTTGGTGGTGGCGGCGGGCGGGCTGGCGTTGGACGTGGTCGCCATGACGAAGGCGCCGCCGCCCGCCACCGTGGCCGCGCTCAGCAGCAGAGCGAGCTTCTTCTTCGGGCCGAGACTTCTCCTGCGCGACATGCGCGCCTCCAATGGATCGGGGGAGCGTACGCCGCTATGTACGAGATACCGAACGCCCTTGCTCAACGGCGGACCCAAGTCGCCCAAGTGGTCTGCGTCACAGGACTGTTGAGCTGGGGTGTCGGCGGGACGGCGTGCGTCAGCGGGACAGCGCGTCCCGTACCGCGTCCTCCGTGCGGGCCACCACCGCCGAGCCGTCGTCCGCCGTGATGACGGGCCGCTGGATCAGCTTCGGGTGCGCGGCCAGCGCCGCGATCCAGCGGTCCCGCGCCCCGGCGTCCCGCGGCCACTCCTTGAGCCCCAGCTCCTTGGCCGCCGCCTCCTGCGTCCGGGTGATGTCCCACGGCTCCAGACCGAGCCGCTCCAGCACCTCCCGGATCTCGTCCTCGCTCGGCACGTCCTCCAGGTAGCGGCGGACGGTGTAGTCCGCCCCTTCGGCGTCCAGCACGCTGATCGCGCTGCGGCACTTGGAACAGGCGGGGTTGATCCAGATCTCCATGGGGCACACCGTACGCCGCACCCCTGCTTGTTCGAATTGAGGGGCCGCCCGCGTGTCCCTCGCGCATCACCCGCCCCGATGTCCCAAAACCCAATCTCACCTGCGCATTTGATGGCCGAAGCAGGCCTGCCGATTGTCAGTGGGGGCCCGTAGAATGGAAGCAGTGTTCGAGGGAATCGCCGAGGTCGCCGTGGACCTTGGACGACGGCCCCGACCGCGACAGGAGGATGCCCGTGCCCGCTGCCGCACTCAAGCCGAAGCCCCTGCCCGTCCAGTCCACCGCGAAGCGACCCGTCCTGCTCGAACTGCCCTGCGCCCCGGTGGAGAAGAGCCCGCTGCCGCCGGGCCGCCCGCGGGAGTGGTACATCACCCACAACCGCCGTCTGAAGGCGATGCGCCTCGCCATCGCCCTGCTCGACTCCGGCGTGTACCACCCGAGCCAGGCGCGCGACGACACGATCCGCGGCGCCGCCGAGCTGATCGGCGTCCACCCGCCGTCGGACACCACGTGCCACATGGTGCGGGCGCTGATGCGCTACAGCCGCTGAGCTCACGTCCGGTGCCGGGCGTCTCCCGCGCGGGGGCGCCCGGCACCGTCGTCCCCGCTCCGGCGCGGGCTGAGGCAGTATGGGCGGCGGCGGAGTGGCGCCACTCCGAAGTCACGTCGCCCGCACGGTACTTGCCCGGCCGTGCCCGGTGGAGGAGAGAGGCGGGACGGTTGACCGAGGAGAGCACGGTCCCGGGTCCGTGGATCACGCCGTCCGGCCGGTACGCACGCGTCCTCGGCCGCGCGGTCGACATCGCGCTCGCCCTGGCGGTCCTGCTCTCGGCGTACGGCTACGCCGGCGACCACGACCTGCTGCTGGGCGCCCTGATGGCCCTGGCCCTGCTGGCCCGCCGGACGCGCCCCGGCGCGGTGATGGCGGTCGTCATGGCGCTGGCCTTCGTGCAGTTCCTGCTGCACGACCCGAACCTCAGCTCTCCGCCGACGTACGCGCCCGCCGCGTACGACATGGCCGTGCTGTTCGCCATGATGTCGGCCGTCCACCACTCCCGGACCCCCTGGATGCCGTACGCGGCGGGCGGCGCGGTGCTGCTGGCGACGGCGGTGGCCTCGTTCGGTGTGCCGTTCCTGGGCCTCGACGGATTCGGCGACGGCCAGACCCTGCTGATCTTCTGGGGCCTGACGCTCACGGTCTGGCTCACCGCCTTCGCCCTGCACACCCGCCGCCTCTATGCCGAGAGCCAGGCCGCCCGCGCCCGGCACGCCGAGCGGGAGCAGGAGCAGCGCGCCCGGCTCGCCGCCGCCCGCGAACGGGCCGTGATCGCCCGCGAGTTGCACGACGTGGTGGCGCACAGCCTGGCCGTGATGATCCTCCAGGCCGACGGCGCGGGGACCGTGCTGCGCACGTCGCCCGACCAGGCGGAGTCCGCGCTGAGGACCATCGCCGCGACCGGCCGGGACGCCATCGACGACATGCACCGCATCGTGCGGGTGCTGCGCGAGGGCCGGTCCGAGACCCAGGGCGCGGGGGAGGAGCGGCGGCTCGTCACCCTCGACGAGATCGACGTCGTCGCGGACCGCGCGCGGACCGCCGGGCTGACCGTGGACCTCTCCGTCGAGGTGGGCGAGGGACAGCTGTCGCCGACGGAGGAGATGACGGCGTTCCGCATCGTGCAGGAGTGCCTCACCAACACCCTCCGGCACGCCGGTGCGGGGGCGCGCGTCGACATCCGCGTCCGCGAGGAGGACGGCGCCCTGCTGATCGACGTGACCGACGACGGCGCGGGCGCCCTCGCGGGCCGGGCCCCCGTCGGTGAGTCCGGGGGCAACGGTCTGGTGGGGATGCGCGAGCGGGTGGAACTCGCCGGGGGAGCCTTCGAGGCGGGTCCCCGGCTCGGCAGCGGCTGGCACGTACGGGCGTCGATGCCCGTGCGGACGAAGAACACGGTGAGGGATTCGGTGGGGACGGAGCGATGACGGGGACCGACAGGCCGATCCGGGTGGCCGTGGTGGACGACCAGCCGCTCATCCGGGCCGGCTTCTCCATGGTGCTGGCGGGCCAGGACGACATCGAGGTCGTCGGCGAGGCGGAGAACGGGCAGCAGGCCCTCGACCTGCTCGACACGGTCGACGCGGACGTCGTCATCATGGACGTCCGCATGCCGGTCATGGACGGCATCCAGGCCACCGAGCAGTTGATGCGCCGCGAGGCCCCGCCCGGTGTCCTGGTCCTCACCACCTTCGACGACGACGAGGACGCCTTCGCCGCCCTGCGCGCCGGCGCCGGCGGCTTCCTGCTGAAGAACGCCCCCGCCGACCAGGTCGTCCACGCCATCCGCGTCCTCGCCGCCGGCGAGTCCGTGGTCGCCCCGCGCATCACCCGGCTGCTCCTCGACCGCGTCTCGGACCGGCTCGCCCCGGCCAACGGCCAGTCGGAGCGCCTCGGTCTGCTCACCGGCCGGGAACGGGACGTGCTCGGCCTGGTCGCCCGCGGCCTGTCCAACGCCGAGATCGCCGCCGAACTGTACGTCGCGGAGGCCACGGTGAAGACGCATCTGGGCAACCTCATGGCCAAGCTGCATCTGCGGGACCGCGCCCAGGCCGTCGTCTTCGCCTACGAGTCCGGCCTGGTGCGCCCCTCCTCCCCCTGAGGGGGCAGAAGCCCCCGGCCGTCTGCCCCCTCAGGGGCAGACGGCGCCCCGCCCGGCGTACCGGATGAACCCCCTCCGATCTCGGATCCGTGGCCGATCCGCCGAAGGCCCCCGAATCCCAGACTTCTCAGTGCCGCAGAACGCGGCCGGGACGACACGGGAGGGACCCCATGGCCACCATCACCAGCACGCCCACGACGAAGCGGAACCGCACGCGCAACCGCCTGATCCTCGGCGCCGTCGCCGGAGCGGTCGTCGCCGCCCTGGCCGCCGGGGGCGCGTACTGGTGGCAGGACCGGCAGGAGCTGAGCCAGGCGTCCGCCGAGGACTGCCGGCTGGCGCAGCGCATCGTCACCGAGGGCGCGAGGACCGCCGCCGGACCGGCGCCGGAGGCGGAGCAGTGGTGGAAGGAGACCGGCGACGAGCGCCGCGCCACGATGGAGGACGGCTACCTCGGGGCGAAGATCTCCCGCTACGAGGGCTGGGCCCTGGAGACCGCGAAGAACCCCGCCCAGGCGCCGTCCGCGAAGGACGTGAAGAACCTCCAGGAGGACGCGCGGGGCCACTGCGTGGACTCCGGCGTCACCCTCACCCTGCCCCCGCTCGGCTCCTGACCGGCCCGGGGGAACACGTAGCCATGACCGCTCACGCCGCCGCGCGCGGCCCCGCACCCGACGACGTCATCACCACCACCGCCCTGGTGAAGACCTACCGCCAGGGCGCCGACGAGGTCCGCGCCCTCGACGGGGTGTCCGTCGCCGTCCGCCGCGCCCGGTTCACCGCCGTCGTCGGCGCCTCCGGGTCCGGCAAGTCGACCCTGATGCACTGCGTCGCCGGACTCGACACCGTCACCTCCGGCAGCGTCGTCCTCGACGGCACGGAGCTCACCGGGCTGACCGACCGGCAGCTGACCCGGGTGCGCCGCAAGCGCGTCGGGTTCGTCTTCCAGTCGTTCAACCTGCTGCCGCAGCTGACCGCGTACGAGAACATCGTGCTGCCCGTCACCATGGCCGGCCGCCGCCCCGACCGCGAACGGGTGGACCACCTGTGCGAGGTCCTCGGCATCGCCCACCGGCTGTCCCACCGCCCCGCCGAACTGTCCGGCGGGCAGCAGCAGCGGGTCGCCGTCGCCCGCGCGCTGGTCGCCCGCCCCGCCGTGGTGTTCGCCGACGAACCCACCGGCAACCTCGACTCCCAGGCCGGCGCCGAGGTGCTCACCATGCTGCGCCGGGCCGTCGACGAACTCGGCCAGACCGTCGTGATGGTCACCCACGACCCGGCCGCCACCCGCTACGCGGACCGCGTGCTGACCCTCGCCGACGGACGCGTGGTGGGGGACGAGCACACCACCCCCGACGACACCCCGCGGGGGCGGCGATGACAGGCCCCTGGCGCGCGACCGTCCTGGGCTCCCAGCTGGCCGAACTCCTGCGCAGGCCGGGCCGGTTCGCGGCCACCGGGGTGTCCCTGCTGATCGCCGCGTTCGTGGTCTTCGGGGCCGTCATGACCCAGCAGATCGTCACCGCCACCGTCGTCGACCGGTTCCGCGGCACCCCCGACGCGGTGTCGCTGGTCGTCACGGGGAAGGACGCGGCGGACATCGGCAGGGCCGGTCCGGACGCGATCCGGTCGGCGCCCGGGGTCGCCGAGGCCGTCGGCCGGGTCGACGGCGGAGCCCCGGTCGGCGGAAGCGCCGCCGAACGCTACCTCGCCCTCGCCGCGGACCCCGGCTCCGGCGCCCTGGCGCGGGTGCGGCCGGTCGAGGGCAGCTACCCGTCCGGCCCGCGCCAACTCGCCGTCGACACCCATGCCGCCGAGGCGTACGGACTCACCCCCGGCTCGACGCTCACCCTGCTGCTCCCCGCGTCCGACGGCGAGAGCACCCTGCACGTCCCGGTCGAGGTCACCGGCGTCGTCCGCTCCGCCGCCACCGGCACCGCCGAACCCACCGGGTACGCGCCCGGCCCCGACCTGCTGCGGCTGCTCGGCATACCGGGCTACTCCCGCGTCGACGTCCGCACGGACACCCCCGCCGCGGCCACGGAGGCGGCGGAGCGGATCCGGCAGGCCGTGCCCGGCGCGGTCGTACGGTCCGGGGACGAGGTGCGCGACGAGGAGGCCCGCGCGGCCGTCGCGGAGGCGGGCGACACCCTGGAACTGGCCGGCGTGTTCCTCGCCGTCGCGGTCGGCGCGGCCGTGCTCGTCGCCACCTCCACCTTCCGCATCGTCTTCGCCCGCCGCGTACGGCAGTTGGCGCTGCTGCGCGCCGTCGGCGCCACGTCCAGGCGGCTCGCGGCGGCCCTCGTCGCCGAAGGCGCGGTGGTCGGCCTGGTGGCCGGCGCGGCCGGCGTGCTCGCCGCCTGGGGCTGCGCCCGTCTCGTCCCGCCGGTGGCCCGCCACTTGGGACACGACCTGTCCGCCCCCGCCGCGCTCCCGCTGCCGCAGGCCGCCCCCACGGTGCTCGGCACCGGACTCCTCGCGGTCCTGGCGGTCCTCGCCCCGTCCCTCACCGCCTCCCGCGTCTCCCCGCTCCAGGCGCTGCGCACCGCCACGTCGGGGGAGAGCACGGTGAGCGGCACCGGGCGGACCGTGCTGGGCGTGCTGTGCGCGGCGGGCGCCGTACTCCTCGCGTGGCAGCAGTACGCGGGGCTGCCCGAGCCGGGCGACACGGCGTACGACCGGTTGGCGGCACTGACCCTCGTGGTGGTCTCCGGCGGACTCGCCTTCCTCGCCCTGATCGCCCTGGGCCCCCTGCTGGTGCGGCCGGTGCTGTCGGCCCTCGCGGTGCCGCTGCGCCGCACGGGCGCGGCCGGGCGGCTGGCCGTCGCGGGCGTCGGGGGAGCGCCGGGGCGGGCCGCCTCGGTCTCGGTCGTGGTGGCGCTCGGCGTCTGCCTGGTCGGCTCGACCCTGACCTGCCTCGCGAGCCTGGACACCTACGAGCGGTACAAGCGGACGCTGGAGGCGCCCGCGGACTTCCGCCTGTACGCGGGGGAGGGCGGCACGCTGGACCGGACGCTCGCCGCCGACCTCGCCGCCCGCCCCGAACTGGCCGACGTGAGGGCGTTCCGTACGGCGGAGGTGACCGACGACGGCCGCACCGCGACCGTGTCCGACCTGGACCTCACCACCGTCCGCTCCGGGACCGGCCTGACCGCCCGCACCGGCGCCCTCGGCGAACTCGGCCCCGCGCGGGTCGTCGTGGACGCCGAGCACGCGCACCGCCTGGGCGTGGAGGCGGGGGACCGTGTGACGCTGACGTCCGAGGGCCGTTCCGTACGGCTCACCGTGGCGGCGACCCTGCCCGGCGCCGGACCCTACGGCGGCAACTTCTTCGTGACCCCGGCCGACCTCACACGCCTGGGGGCGGGCCCCGCGCCCACCCTGATCACCGCCGACGCCGCGACGGACGGCGCCGAGGGCCGCGCCCGCGCCCACCGGGCCGTCACCGAGACCCTCACCGGACCGGAACGCGGGGACGGCCGGGTCGTCGCCGAGGACGCGGCCACCCGCCCCGGCTCCGACGACGACCTGCGCACGACGGCCACCACCGTGGTGCTGCTCCTCTGCCTGACCGTCCTGGTCGCGGTCGCGGGCGTCGCCACCACGGCGAGCCTCACCGTGGTCGAGCGCCGGCGGGAGTTCGGACTGCTGCGGGCCCTGGGCCTGGGCGGGGCGGCCGTGCACCGCATGGTCACCCTGGAGTGCGCCCTCCACGGCGTGCTGGGCGGAATCCTCGGCCTGGCACTGGGCCTGCCGTACTCATGGCTGGTGGTGCGGGCCGCCGAGGTGAGCGCACCGTTCACCGTGCCGGCGGGGCAGCTGGCGACGGTCCTCGCCGCCCTCGTCCTGGTGACCGCGGCGGCGGGCACGCTCCCCGCCCTGCGGGCCTCCCGCACCCCGCCGACGGTCGCCGTCGCCCAGGGCGACTGAACGGGTCAGTAGGGGCCGACGTCTGCGTACCCGAGCAGAAGGATCACCGCGAGGACACAGCCGAGCACCAGGACCGTCGACACCCACGAGCGGTGGCGCCCCGCCGCCCCCCGGTGCTCGGGCTCGGCACGGAACGGCACCGGTCCGGGAGGGTTCTCCTTCCAGCGGGCGGCCAGCATCCGCGCGCGGGCCGAGGGCTCCTTGTGCGTGGCCCCCTCCGCCCACCGCAGATCGAACTCGCGCTCCTCGTCGTCCCGCTCGGACATCCCCGTGACCTTCTCTCGAACAACCGTGTCACTCCAAGCATCCCTCCCCCTGTACTTGGAAGGAAGCATTCCGGCCAACGCGACCGCCCCCGCCCCTGGACGGACCAGGGACGGGGGCGGCGGGAGAACCGACGCGTCGGACGCGCGGGAGTCCGGTCACACGTCGAAGTACAGCTCGAACTCGTGCGGGTGCGGACGCAGCTGGAGCGGCGCGATCTCGTTCTGGCGCTTGTAGTCGATCCACGTCTCGATCAGGTCCGGCGTGAAGACGTCGCCCTGGAGGAGGAACTCGTGGTCGGCCTCGAGGCGGTCCAGGACCGCGCCGAGGGAGGTCGGGACCTGGGCCACGTTCGCGTGCTCCTCGGGAGCCAGCTCGTAGAGGTCCTTGTCGATCGGCTCGGCCGGCTCGATCTTGTTCTTGATGCCGTCCAGGCCGGCCAGCAGCAGCGCCGAGAAGGCCAGGTACGGGTTGCCGGAGGAGTCGGGCGCGCGGAACTCGACGCGCTTGGCCTTCGGGTTCGAGCCGGTGATCGGGATACGCATGGCCGCGGAGCGGTTGCGCTGCGAGTACACCAGGTTGATCGGCGCCTCGAAGCCCGGCACCAGACGGTGGTACGAGTTCACCGTCGGGTTGGTGAAGGCCAGCAGCGAGGGCGCGTGCTTGAGGATGCCGCCGATGTAGTAGCGGGCGGTGTCCGACAGGCCGGCGTAGCCCTGCTCGTCGTAGAACAGCGGCTCGCCGCCCGCCCACAGCGACTGGTGGACGTGCATGCCCGAGCCGTTGTCACCGAAGATCGGCTTCGGCATGAAGGTCGCCGTCTTGCCGTTACGCCAGGCGACGTTCTTCACGATGTACTTGAAGAGCTGCAGGTCGTCGGCGGCCGCGAGCAGCGTGTTGAACTTGTAGTTGATCTCGGCCTGGCCGGCGGTGCCCACCTCGTGGTGCTGGCGCTCGACCTGCAGGCCGGCCCGCTCGAGCTCCAGGGAGATCTCGGCGCGCAGGTCGGCGAAGTGGTCGACCGGCGGGACCGGGAAGTAACCGCCCTTGTAGCGGACCTTGTAACCGCGGTTGTCCTCCAGCGCACCGGTGTTCCAGGCGCCCGCCTCGGAGTCGATGTGGTAGAAGGACTCGTTCTCCGAGGTCTTGAAGCGCACGCTGTCGAACACGTAGAACTCGGCCTCGGGGCCGAAGAACGCGGTGTCGGCGATGCCCGTGGAGGCCAGGTACGCCTCGGCCTTCTTCGCCACGTTGCGCGGGTCACGGGAGTACTGCTCGCCCGTGATCGGGTCGTGGATGAAGAAGTTGATGTTGACCGTCTTGTCACGGCGGAAGGGGTCGACCCGCGCGGTGGACAGGTCGGGCAGCAGCGCCATGTCGGACTCGTGGATGGCCTGGAAGCCGCGGATCGAGGAGCCGTCGAAGGCCAGCTCCTCGGCCGGGTCGAAGGCCGACGCCGGGATCGTGAAGTGCTGCATCACTCCCGGCAGGTCGCAGAAGCGGACGTCGATGAACTTGACGTCCTCGTCCGCGATGAACTTCTTGGCCTCGTCGGCGTTCTGGAACATCCAGCTCCTCCTACTCCCGACCGTCCCGCCGGGGTGGTAGATCGTTCGTGCGGCCAGTGCGGGGGGGCACACGCTGCACTCGACCCTAGGGACGGGTCATTTCTCGGGCGTGACCCGTTTGTTTCGCACAAGTTAACCGGCGCCTCTTTCACGGTAGCTCCGGCATACCCCGCCGTCTCCCGGTCATATCCGGTCGCAGTACCGTGGACGGGTGGACAACAGGCAAGCAATCGGATCATGGCTGTCCGGCCCCCGCGCGGCCATGGAAGAGGCCGGTGCCGACTTCGGTTACCGGGGCGAGCAGCTGGGGCTGCCGGAACACGGACCGGGCTCGATCGCACGCCCCGGCCGCAGGATCGGCGCCCTCGCCGTGGACTGGGGCCTGTGCCTTCTGATCGCATACGGTCTGTTCACCGACGGCTACGACGCCCGCACCGGCAACTGGGCGCTGCTGGTGTTCCTGGTGCTGAGCGTGCTCACCGTCGGCACCCTCGGCTTCACGCCCGGCAAGCGGCTCTTCGGACTGCGCGTGGTCGCCCTCGACACCGGCACGGTGCGGCCGCTGCGCGGTCTGCTCCGCTCGGTGCTGCTGTGCCTGGCCGTCCCCGCGCTCGTCTGGGACCGCGACGGCCGCGGCCTGCACGACCGGCTGGCCCGCACGGTCGAGATCCGCGTCTGAGACCGAGGCGCGCGACGGCACGAGCAGAGGCGCGCACACGGCACGAGGAGAGGCGCGCGACGGCACGAGGAAGGGCGCCGGGAATCCTGGGATTCCCGGCGCCCTTCCTCGTGCGTCGTGGCCTGCGGGGCTCAGCGGCCCCGCTGACCGCCGCCCTTCGGCAGCTTCATGCCCTTCGGCATCGGCCCCTTCGGCAGCGGCATGTTGCTCATCAGGTCGCCCAGCGCGCGCAGCCGGTCGTTGGTCGCGGTGACCTGCGGGCCGGTGAGGACGCGCGGCAGCTTCAGCATGGTGGTGCGGAGCTTCTTCAGCTCCACCTGTCCCTCGCCGGTGCCCACGATCAGGTCGTGCACGGGCACGTCCGCGACGATGCGGTTCATCCGCTTCTTCTCGGCGGCCAGCAGGCTCTTCACCCGGTTCGGGTTGCCCTCGGCGACCAGCACGATGCCGGCCTTGCCGACCGCGCGGTGCACCACGTCCTGGTTGCGGTTCATCGCGACCGCCGGGGTCGTCGTCCAGCCTCGGCCGATGTTGTCGAGCACCGCCGCGGCGGCGCCCGGCTGTCCCTCCATCTGACCGAAGGCAGCCCGTTCGGCACGGCGGCCGAACACGATCGCCGTCGCGAGGAAGGCGAGCAGGAAGCCCAGAAGGCCGAGATAGATGGGGTGCCCGATCAAGAAACCGATCGCGAGGAAGACACCGAAGGTGACGATTCCGACAGCCGCGAGTACAAGACCGATCTTCTTGTCGGCCCTGCGGGTCATCTTGTAGGTCAGGGCGATCTGCTTCAGTCGCCCGGGGTTCGCAGCGTCCGCTGCGGTTTCCTTCCTCGCCATGGCATGAAGTCTACGTGTCCCCCGCAGCGCCTTCGACGGCAGTGCCGGGGTCGGTCCTGAGCGGGCGGGGCGGGCCGGGGCTCAGAGGCGGGTGACGAGGCTCTGGTCGAGGACGCGCTGCGCCTCGACCCGGTCCTTGGCGCGGCGGCGGTCCTCCAGCACGGACGTCCAGGCGTTGCGCCGTGCGGTGCGCTGGCCGCCGCTCATCAGCAGGGACTCGACGGCGCGCAGAGCGGTGGTGAGGGACGGGATGGCGGTGGCGCGGACGGGCGCGGCCTGCATGGTGACGGTCTCCCTCGATGCCGGCGGGCAATGGTGGCGTGCGGTGATACCAGGGTCACTGCCTGGTGTTACCAGGGCGTGACCGACCGGTCAAACAGGCATGAAGCCTTCGCGACGGGGCCCGGGACGCCGACGCGGCCCCGGCCTGTGCCCTCAACTGGGAGGACGGCCGGGACCGCGTTCTCTCGGCCACTACCCGCGGGTAGGGCCTTGTGCGTGAATTCACAGCATGACGACGGGGAAGCGGGGCAGGCCCCGCACCGGCGTGCTCAGACCGCCTGGGAGGCCACGAACGCGCCGCGCTTCTCGATCGCCATCTGGTACAGCCGCCCCGCGCGGTACGAGGAACGGACCAGCGGCCCGGACATCACACCGGAGAAGCCGATCTGCTCGGCCTCCTCCTTCAGCTCCACGAACTCCTGCGGCTTCACCCAGCGCTCCACGGGGTGGTGGCGCACGGAGGGGCGCAGGTACTGGGTGATGGTGACCAGCTCGCAGCCCGCGTCGTGCAGCTGCTTCAGCGCCTCGCTGACCTCCTCGCGGGTCTCGCCCATGCCGAGGATCAGGTTGGACTTGGTGACCAGGCCGTAGTCGCGGGCCTCGGTGATGACCTTCAGGGAGCGCTCGTAGCGGAAGCCGGGGCGGATGCGCTTGAAGATGCGGGGGACCGTCTCCACGTTGTGCGCGAACACCTCGGGGCGGGAGGAGAAGACCTCCGCGAGCTGCTCGGGGACGGCGTTGAAGTCGGGGGCCAGGAGCTCGACCTTGGTGCGGCCCTCGGCGCGGTCCGCCGTCTGCGCGTGGATCTGGCGCACGGTCTCCGCGTACAGCCAGGCGCCGCCGTCCTCCAGGTCGTCGCGGGCGACGCCGGTGATCGTGGCGTAGTTCAGGTCCATCGTGACGACCGACTCGCCGACGCGGCGCGGCTCGTCCCGGTCCAGGGCCTCGGGCTTGCCGGTGTCGATCTGGCAGAAGTCGCAGCGCCGGGTGCACTGGTCGCCGCCGATGAGGAAGGTCGCCTCGCGGTCCTCCCAGCACTCGTAGATGTTGGGACAGCCGGCTTCCTGGCAGACGGTGTGCAGACCCTCGCTCTTGACCAGGTTCTGCATCTTGGAGTACTCGGGGCCCATTTTCGCCCGGGTCTTGATCCACTCGGGCTTGCGCTCGATGGGGGTCTGGCTGTTGCGGACCTCCAGGCGCAGCATCTTGCGTCCGTCGGGTGCGACTGCGGACACGACCGGCTCCTAGCGATTGATTCTTCGGCGTCGTCAAGCGTACGCCCGTGGATGTGAAAGCCCGGAGGGCCCTCAGACGCCGGACGTGGTGACGGCCGCGGGGGCCTTCTCGACCACGCGGGGCTTCAGGTCGGCGTTCTCCAGGACGTCCTTCAGGTGGCGCTCCACGACGGGCAGCACCTCCTCGATCGTGACGTCGCGGCCCAGCTCGTTCGCCAGGGAGGCGACGCCCGCGTCCCGGATGCCGCACGGGATGATCTTGTCGAACCACTTGTTGTCGGGGTTCACGTTCAGTGCGAAACCGTGCATGGTGACGCCCTTGGCGACCCGGATGCCGATGGCGGCGATCTTGCGGTCCTCGCGGCGCTGGCCGGCGTTGGACGGGGCGTACTCCGGGCCGTTGAGCCGGGGGTCGAACTCCTCGTCGTGCAGCCGCGGGTCGAAGTCCAGGGAGAGCCCGCCGAGGGAGGGGCGCCGCTCGACCGGGTCGCCGAGGACCCAGACCCCGCTGCGGCCCTCGACCCGGGTGGTCTCCAGGCCGAACTCCGCGCAGGTGCGGATCAGGGCCTCCTCCAGGCGCCGCACATGGGCGACCACGTCCACCGGGCGGGGCAGCTTCTGGATCGGGTAGCCGACCAGCTGGCCGGGGCCGTGCCAGGTGATCTTGCCGCCGCGGTCCACGTCGATGACGGGGGTGCCGTCGAGGGGCCGTTCGCTCTCCTCGGTGCGCCGCCCGGCGGTGTAGACCGGCGGGTGCTCCAGCAGGAGCACGGTGTCGGGCACCTCGTCGGCGAACCGCGCGGCGTGCACCCGGCGCTGCTCGTCCCAGGCCACCTGGTAGTCGACCGCCTCGTCGCCGAAGCCCATCCGGACGAACCGCAACTCACCCACGGCAAACGCCTCCCTCGAAGGTCGTCAGGCGCGAAACACGCCCACGCCACTGTACGACCGTTCGACGGACCTCCCGCTGTCGGCAGTCACCAGGGCTGCCCGCCCTCAGTCGTCAGCTTCGGACCAATCCTCACACGATCGGATGAATGGTCGTTGATCTCTGCGATCGGGTGCTCACTCTCCGCTACATTCGCGCCGACCACGAGGCCATAAGGGCTGCTCACAGGCAATCCGGACAGAGCAACAGCCGGAAGGCAGGAGACCGCACCGCAGATGACGGAACGACCCGCGCAGCGCACCCCCAACCGACAGCTCGCCGCGCTCATCGCAGAAGCGGGGTTCTCCAACGCGGGACTCGCCCGTCGCGTGGACCAGCTCGGTCTCGAACACGGGCTCGACCTGAGATATGACAAGACCTCCGTCACCCGCTGGCTGCGCGGACAGCAGCCGCGCGGGACGACCCCGGCCCTGATCGCCGAGGTCTTCACCCGGCGCCTCGGCCGCCGGCTCACCGCCCAGGACCTCGGCCTCGACGCCTGCGCGCCGGTCTACGCGGGCCTGGAGTTCGCGGCCACCCCCGAGGAGGCCGTCGACATCGTCAGCGGGCTGTGGCGCAAGGACTCCGGCAGCCACGCCGAGCTGCGGAAGATCGCGTTCACCTCGGCGGGCCTGGTGGTGCCCAGCCGCGACTGGCTGATCGGACGGCCCGACGAGAAGGTCGCCCGCGCCGAGCCGGTACGGGTGCCCGCCCAGGGCCGCCCCGCGGTACGGCCCGTGACGCCGGCCGAGATCGCCGCCCGCCGGCGCGGGGCGGCCGACCGCGCGCCCGGCTACCGCGTCACCGGCGGCGACATCGCCGCGCTGCGCTCCGTCGGCGAGCTGTTCCGCACCCTCGACGACGCCTACGGCGGCGGGCACGCCCGCCAGGCCCTCGTGCGCTACCTGGAGCACGAGCTGGAGCCGATGCTGCGCGGCACCTACGGCGAGCAGACGGGCCGCCGGCTCTTCGCCGCCGCGGCCGACCTGACCCGGCTGGCCGGCTGGACCTCGTACGACATCGCCGCGCACGGGCTCGCCCAGCGGTACTTCGTGCAGGCGCTGCGGCTGGCGCAGGCGGCGGGGGACCGGGCGTACGGGGCGTACGTGCTGGTGACGATGAGCCGCCAGGCCGTCTACCTCGGCCACGGGCGGGAGGCCGTGCAGCTCGCCCGGGTCGCCCAGCAGGGCGTGGGCAGCTCCGCGCCGCCCGCCGTCCAGGCGCTGCTGCACGCCGCCGAGGCGCGCGGGCACGGAGTGCTGGGGGAGGTGCGGGCCTGCACGGCCGCGCTGGTGCGGGCGGAGCGAGCGCTGGACGCGGCGCGGCCGGGGGACGAGGTGCCGCACTGGGCACGGTTCTTCGACGAGGCGCAGCTGGCCGACGAGTTCGGGCACTGCCACCGGGATCTCCAGCAGTTCCGGGCGGCGGCTCAGCACGCGGAGCGGTCGCTGCAGTTGCGGGCGCCGGGGTATGCGCGGAGCCGGCTGTTCTGCCGGGTCGTTCTCGCGACGGCGCGGCTCGGGCTGGGGGAGCTGGACCAGGCGTGCCAGCTGGCGGCGGAGGCTGCCGCGCAGGCGGCGGAGATGCGGTCGGTGCGGGCGGTGGAGTACGTACGGGACTTCGAGCGGCGGTTGGAGCCTTACCGCGACGCGGGGCCTGTGCGGACGTACCGGGACAAGGTAGCGACCACGTTCGCCTGAACGTGAGGGGGCCGTTGCGCACCTCGGCGCCGACGACGTGCCGGTGTCGCCCGTCAGGGGCGCGGGGAACTGCGCGCTCCGCCACGGACCACCCGCGCCCGGCGGGCGTTCGCGCACCTGGCGCCGACAGGGTGCCGCCTGCGCCCACCCGTGCCGCCCCGGGGGCACGACTGCCCGCAGTTGCGGCGTCCCTCAGGGACGTTGGGAACTGCGCGATCGGCCACGGACGTCCCGCACCCGGCGCTGCAGAGGTACGGCTGCGCCCACCCTCCCCCACTCTCGGCTTCGCGCGAGCGGGAGGTGCCCCCATCGCCCTGGGGGTACCTCCCAGGCCCTTGAGGCACCGGGGGAGGCACGAATGCCCGCAGTCGGCGGGGGCGCAAGCGCCCGTCAGGGGCGCGGGGAACTGCGCGGCCGGCCACGGACAGCCCGCGGCCGGCGGCCGTGTTGGAAGGCACCCGCCGAGGGTGTTCTCACCGTCGGCGGGTGCCGGTCTGAAAGGTCAGGCGGCCTTCGCCGTGGGCAGCGGATCCGCCGTGTGCATCGGGCGGGCCACGCCCAGGTCGGTCAGGAGCGCCGTCGCCGCGCGGTCCGCGGAGCGGAGGGCGCCCGCCACCGCACCGCTGTCGCGGTGGTCGCCGCAGACGTACAGGCCGGCCAGGAGCCGCACCGGACGGTGCAGGTCGTGCGGCGGGCGCATCGCCGGCACCGCGTCCGCGGTGTGCCGTACCGCCAGCGTCTCCCAGCGGGCCGTCGGCACCCCGTACAGCCGTGCCAGGTGCGTCCGCACGGCCGTGTCGGTGTCCGCCGTGGCCGGCCCGAGGACCGTGGAGGTCACCAGCGTGCGGCCGGCCGGGGCGCGCGACGGGTCGACCGCGCTGACGACCGCCGTGTGCGCCACCGGCCCGCCCCGGTCCGCGTCCAGCAGCAGCGAGGCGTCCGTGCCCGGCGGCTCGTCGGTGGTGTGGTGCACCACCGTCACCGGGTGGAAGTCCGGCACCCGCAGCCCCGGCAGCAGCTCCGCCGCGTCCCGCGCGCCGGTCGCGACCAGCACGGCCGCGCACCGGAACTCCCCGTGCTCCGCGGTGGTCACCGAGGTCGTGGAGACCGAGGTGACCCGGACCCCGGTGTGCACCGTGCCCGCCGGCAGCGACCGCGCCAGTAGCTGCGGCAGCGCCTCCGCCCCGCCCTCCGGCAGGCACAGCCGCCCGCTCGCGAAGTCCCGCAGCGCGAGGTCCGCCGACCTGCTGGACGTGGTGAGCTCCGGGTCGCACAACAGCGCGGCCAGCAGCGGGCGCAGGAAGCCGTCGACGGTGCGGGCGGGCAGCCCCCTGCCGTGCAGCGCCTCGGCGGCGGTCGTCTCCGGGCGGGCCAGCAGCCGCTCCACCGACGTGCCCGCCAGCCGGTTCAGGGCGGCGCCCAGCCGCGCCTGGTCCAGTGCCGTGCCCAGCGGGGCGCCGCCCCGGTGACGGGGCACGGACACCTGCCGTCCGGGCACCGCGGCCGGCCTGCGCGGCCCCGGCAGAGGGGCGCTCGCCAGGGCGCGCACCGCGTGAAGTGCGCCCCTCGCGCTCCGTGCGCCACGTGCGCGCCGGGTGCCCGGCTGCACGCCGGCGCGATGATGCCGTCCGTCGCTGTGCAGCAGGACGCCGGGGGCGAAGGGCCGCAGCACCAGGTCCTCCAGCCCTGGGGTGACGTGCAGTTCGGCACTGGCCGTGGACAGCAGCCGGCCGACTCTGTCGAGGCGGAAGCCGTCGACCTTCTCGGTCGCCGTGCGGCCTCCCACCTCATGGGCGGCCTCCAGGACGACGGTGGAGACTCCTGCGCTGGTCAGTCGACGTGCCGCGGAGAGTCCGGCCACCCCGGCTCCCACGACGACGACGTCCGCCTGGTACGTGGGCTCTGGCACGTGCCCCTCCTCGAGGTTGCGCGGGCGCTGGAGACGTCATGCCCTCAACAGGCCCCAGGGATACCCGAGTTCGGCTCGAGGTTAGGTCCGCACTCCGCCGTCGGGTCAGGCGCGCACGCACAGTGCACGGGCGCACGACGGTCGCATACGCGCCCCCGGCGGGCACGGCGCGGTGCAAGGGGATCAGAAGAGGTCGCCCGACTCCTGGTCCGCCGCCCCCTGCAGCGCCGCCCTGACCGCCCCTTCGATCCGCGGGAAGGCGAAGCGGAACCCCGACTCCAGCAGCCGCGTCGGCAGCACCCGCGCACTGCCCAGCACGTCCCCCGCCATCTCGCCCAGCACCGCCCGCAGCACCGGCGCAGGCACCGCGAACACGGCGGGACGGCGCAGCACCCGCGCCATCGCGGCGGTGATCTCACGGTTCGTCAGCGGCTCGGGCGCGGTGAGGTTGAACGGCCCCGACAGCCCCTCGGTCCCCAGGAGATGCCGCAACGCCGCCACCTCGTCGTGCAGCGCGATGTACGACCAGTACTGCCGCCCGTCGCCCAGCCGCCCGCCCAGGCCGGCGCGGAACAGCGGGAACAGCCTCCCCCACGCCCCGCCCCCGGGCGCCACCACGAGCCCCGTCCGCGCGAACACCGTCCGCACGCCCGCCTCCCGGGCCGGCGCCGCCGCGGCCTCCCACTCCACGCAGACCTGCGGCAGGAACCCCTGGCCCGGAGGCGCGCTCTCGTCCACCGCGCGGTCGCCGGTCTCGCCGTAGTAACCGATCGCGCTGCCGTTGAGGAACACCCGCGGCCGGGCGTCCTCGGGGAGCGCGGCGACCGCCTCGGCGAGCGCGGTCGTGCCCCGCACCCGGCTGGAGCGGATCAGCTCCTTGTACGCGTCCGTCCAGCGCCGGTCGCCCACCCCGGCGCCCGCCAGGTTCACCACCGCGTCGCACCCGGCGAGCCCCGCCTCGTCCACCGTCCCGCGGTCGGGGTCCCAGCGGATCTCGTCCGCCGACCGGGGCTCCCGGCGCACCAGCCGCAGCACCGTGTGCCCGTCCGCCGTCAGCGACCGCACCAGGGCAGAGCCGATCAGTCCGGACGCCCCGGCCACCGCGATCCGCGCATGTTCCATGGCGTCCATCCTGCCCCGGCCACGTGGGAAATCACGGTGAGCACGGCAGGCGGTGCGTCCTAGAGTGACGCGCATGCCGCAGCCACTCGTACGTCCCGCCCGCCCCGACGACGAACCCGCCCTGGCCCGCCTGGACCGCGAGTCCTGGTCGCCGCTGCACGAGGTGCGGCCCGAGCCGCCCGCACCCGACGAGCCCTTCTTCCACCCGACCTGCGGCCCGGACGCCCACCTCGTCGCCGAGCACGACGGACGGGTCGTGGGCTACGTCCGCCTCGGCCACCCCACCCCGATGCCGACCAACGCGCACGTCCAGCAGATCCGCGGTCTCGCCGTCGCCGAGGAGGCCCGCGGCAAGGGGACCGGCCGCGCCCTGGTACGGGCCGCCGTCGAGGAGGCCCGCCGCCGGGGAGCCCGCCGGATCACCCTGCGGGTCCTCGGCCCCAACACCGTGGCCCGCACCCTGTACGAGTCCGAGGGCTTCGTGGCCGAGGGCGTGCTGCCCGGCGAGTTCCACGTCGGAGGGCGCTACGTCGACGACGTCATGATGGGCCGCAGCCTCGTCTGACGCGGGCCCGCCCTACGAGAGCGCCCTCGGCGCGCCCTACGACAGCACCGGCTGCCCCGTGTCCACCGGCGTGGTCGCCGTCGCCGCCCGCGCGGCCTCGTCGGCGACCTCGTCCGCCGTCAGCACGTACCCCGTCTCCGCGTCCGACGTGGAACGCGCGAACACCACCCCGAACACCCGCCCGTCGGTGGTCAGCAGCGGTCCGCCCGAGTTGCCCGGGCGGACCGTGGAGCGGATCGAGTAGATCTCCCGGGTGACCGGCGCGTCGTTGTAGATGTTCTGCCCGCGCGCCTGCACCCGTCCCGCGACCGTCGCCGCCTGCAGGTTCAGGTCGCCGTCCTGCGGATAGCCCGCCACCACCGCCGCCGCGCCCCGCTCCGCGTCGTCGTCGAACGCCAGCACCGGCGCCACCAGGTCCGGCACGTACAGCACGGCCACGTCGGTCTGCGCGTCGAACAGCACCACCCGCGCCTCGTACGTCCGCCCGACGCCGCCCACCCGCACGGTCGGCTCGTCGATGCCCGCCACCACGTGCGCGTTGGTCATCACGTGCTCCCGCGCGTACACGAACCCGCTGCCCTCACGCCCCTGCGTGCCGGCCACGCCCTCCACCTTCACCGTGCTGCGCTGCGCCGCGAGTGTGGCGGCCGGCGTCACGTTGTCCCCGGTCGGCGCGGCCACCTGCGCGGTCGACTCGCTCTCGAACGGGTTGAACACCTGCGGGAAACCCGCCTCCGTCAGCGCCGACGTCGCCCGGGAGAACCAGGCGGGCGTGGTGTCCGGCATGGCGTCCTGCACCGCGCCCAGCAGCCGCGAGTCCCGGATCGCCGACGTCACCAGCGGCGACGAGGACGCGCCCAGCACGCTCGCCGCCACCCACGCCACGATCAGCACCGCCACCGCGTTCGCCGCGGCGCCGCCGGCCCCGTCCGCCACCCGCAGCGGGCCCCGGTCCAGCTCCCGGCGCAGCCGCAGCCCCAGCCGCCCCGCCAGCTCGTGCCCCACCACGGCCGGCAGCAGCACCGTGAACACGGCGGTCACCGTCGCCCGCGTGGTCCCCGGCGTCACCAGGTCCATCACCCACGGCAGGATCCACACGCCGACGACCGCGCCGCCCACGAAACCGGCCAGGGACACACAGCCGGCGACCAGTCCGCGCCGGTAACCGGACGCCGCATAGGCCAGGACGACCAGCATCAGCAGGATGTCGAGCAGATCCACGCACGCCGCCTTTCTCTCGGGACCACGACCCTCAGTACGGGGCCCGGAGGCCACGTGATCAGCCACGCGCCCGCCGGACGCGGGACAGCCGCCCGTGAGGCGCGCGTGCACTGGGGAAAACGTCACGCACCGGGACGATGGTTCCACCGGCCGTCCACCGACTGGCGGAGCAGACGTCGCGCGCCGCCGTGGCCCGTCCCACAGTGGGACCATGCGTGTCCCCAGGAGACCGCGCGGCGCGCGGAAGCCCCGCCCGGCCCGGATACCCGGCCGGCCCGGCTCCGCGCGGCTGCCGAGAACGGTCACCGTCCCCCTCGGCTTCGTGCCGGGCGCGGCCGCCGCCGTCGTGCTGGTGCTGAGCGCCTACGGCGTCGAACGGGCCGCCGAGTCCTCCGACGCCCAGGCCGCCGCACGCCCCGCGCCCGCCTTCCACGCCCCCCGGCCGGACATCGTGCCGCGCACGGCATGGATCGGCGACGCGGCCCGGGACCAGCCCCCGCCGCGCTACGACGACCAGGTCGTCGCCGTGTTCATCCACCACACCGACTCGCCCAACGGGTACGACTGCGCCGACGCCTCCGGCATCATCCGGGCGCTGTACGAGGGGCAGACCCAGGGCCGCGACTGGGACGACCTCGGCTACAACTTCGTCGTCGACCGCTGCGGCACCGTGTACGAGGGCCGCGCCGGCGGCGCCGACCGGCCCGTCACCGGCGCCCACACCCAGGGCTTCAACCACCGCACCGCGGGCATCGCCGCCCTCGGCACCTTCACCGAGGGCGTCGAGGTGCCCGACGCGATGCTGCGCTCCATCGCCGCCGTGACCGCCTGGAAGCTCGGCCCCTCCGGCACCGACCCGCGCTCCGAGGTGCGGCTGGTCTCCAGCAACGGCGGCAGCCGCTACGCGGCCGGCACCGCCGCCACCCTGCCCGCCGTCGCGGGACACAGCGACGGCTACATGACCGACTGCCCGGGCGCCGCGCTGCACGCGCGGCTCCCGGAGATCAGGGACCTCGCGGCCCGCCTCCAGGGCCGCGACGCCGCAACCGGCCCCGGCCGGGACACCGGCACCGACACACAGCGCGTCACCGTGGAAGACGACGCGCACGGAACGAAGAGCTGAGCCCATGAGCGACACCCCTGACCGAAGTACCACCTGGGCGGACGCCCTGCGCCGCCCCTGGACCGCCCTGGTCGCCGCGGCGGCCGTCGTCCTCGGCCCCGCCGCCTCCACGGCCTCCGCCCTCATGCAGGCCAACGCGGCCCCCCTGCGCCACGCGCAGAGCCCCCACCGGCGTCTGTGACGGGCGCCCGGCGCCCGCGCCCCGCGGCTCAGTCCCCGCGGAACCTCTCCCACAGCCGCGGATAGCGCGCGGCGAGCAGGGCCTCGTTCTCGAAGTCGAGCGGCGTGCCCTCCGGCTCCGCGGGGGCCGGAGGGAGGCCGAGGTCGGGCATCACCAGACCGGTGAGCTGCTCGTACGCCTCGTCGGCCGCGTAGCCCAGGTCCTCACCGTCGCCGTCGATCTCCTCGTCGAAGTCGTCGAGCAGGTCGGCGAGCGCGTCCGGGTCGTGCAGCGCGCCCTCGAACACCTCACGGCCCTGGCCGATGAGCCAGCACCGGAAGAAGTCGAAGGCGTCGTCGCTGCACCCGTCCAGCAGCACCCACGCGGCGCCCCACAGGTCCCAGCGGTAAGCACGCTGGTAGCGCGCCTCGAAGTGACGGGCGAAGTCCAGCACGGCCTCGGGATCCAGCCGCACGAGCCGCTCCACGAGCAGATCGGCCTGCTCCTCGGGATCCCCCTCGGCATCCTCCCGAGCCCCGTCCACCAACGCCCAGAACTCCGTCTCATCCATCACGAGACAAGCATCAACCCGCGCCCCGCCGGGGGCGCGGGGAACTGCGCAAAAGGGGGCCCGGGGGCGAAGCCCCCCAGCGCCCTGAAGAGGCGCGGGGAACTGCGCGAAGATGGGGGCTCGGGGGGGCGAAGCCCCCGAGGGACGGGACGGGAAGGGGCGGAGGGGGCGAAAACCCTGCCCGCACCCCACCCCAGCTCACCCCCGGTACAACCGCACCACCCTCTCCGCCTCGGCGGCGAAGAACTCCCGCAGAGAAGCCGGCGCCACCACCTCCACCTCCGCCCCCAACGAAGCCAACTGCCCCCGAGCCACCTCCTCCGACTCCACCGGCAAGGTGACGGTCACCCACTCCCCGACCCCAGGCGCAGCCACCCCCGCCAGCACCTCCCGAGCCACCCCCGCGTCCACCGCGTACGGCAGCCTCCGCACCCCCTCCGCAGACAGCCGCACCACCACCTCCGCCCGCAGAAGAGACCGCGCGAACTGCTCCGCCCGCTCCTCCCAGAACGCCGGCAGATCGAAGTCCTCCGCCCGCTCGAACCGCTCCTCGCCCGGCTCCACCGCCGTGAACCGGTCGATCCGGTACACCCGGAAGGAGTCCCGCCCCGCGACCCGCGCGCACAGGTACCAGACACCCGCCTTCAGCACGAGTCCGTACGGCTCCAGCTCCCGCTCCACCTCCTGCCGCCGCTCCCCGGACCCGCGCCGGTAGCGGGCGGTGATCCGCCGGTCGTCCCACACCGCGTCCGCCACGGCCGGCAGCAGCGCCGGCGTCTCGGGCTCCCGGAACCAGTTCGGCGCGTCCAGATGGAACCGCTGCGCCGCCGTCCGCGAGGCGTCCCGCAGCGACGGCAGCAGCGCCGCCGACACCTTCAGCCGGGCCGCCGAGGCCGCGTCCTCGAGGCCCATCTCGCGCAGCGCGCCCGGCACCCCCGACAGGAACAGCGCCTCCGCCTCGCCGCGGGCCAGCCCCGTCAGCCGGGTCCGGTACCCGCCGACCAGCCGGTAGCCGCCGATCCGCCCCCGGTCCGCGTACACCGGCACGCCCGCCTCGGACAGCGCCTGCGCGTCACGCGTGACCGTGCGCTCCGACACCTCCAGCTCCCGGGCCAGCTCGGCGGCGGTCATGGAGGGCCGGGACTGCAGCAGCAGCACCATCTTGATCAACCGGGCAGCACGCATGAGCCCATCATGCCCATCACGCGAGAGGCCCCCGCCGCCACGCGCACACGCGTGACGACGGGGGCCTCCCCGCGAACTTCCGCCTTACAGGCCGTACTTCTCCCGGGCCTCCTTCACCGCGGTGGCCTTCACCTCGCCGCGGCGGGCGAGCTGGGCCAGGGCGGCGACGACGATGGACTCGGCGTCCACGCCGAAGTGGCGGCGGGCGGCCTCGCGGGTGTCCGACAGACCGAAGCCGTCGGCGCCCAGCGAGGTGTAGTCCTGCTCGACCCACTGCGCGATCTGGTCCGGGACCTGGCGCATGTAGTCCGAGACCGCGAGGACGGGGCCCTCGGCGCCCTGCAGCGCCTGCCGGACGTACGGCGTCCGGTCCTCGCCGCGCAGCAGGGCCTCGTCGGCCTCCATCGCGTCGCGCCGCAGCTCGGTCCACGAGGTCGCGGACCACACGTCGGCGGACACGCCCCACTCCTCGGCGAGCAGCCGCTGCGCCTTCAGCGCCCAGTGGATCGCCGTGCCGGAGCCCAGCAGCTGGATGCGCGGGGCGTTGGCGGCGGGGGACAGGCCCGCGGACTCCGCCGTGTTGAAGCGGTACAGGCCCTTGACGATGCCCTCGTCGACGCCCGCCACCTGCGGCTTCGCGGGCTGCGGCAGCGGCTCGTTGTAGACCGTCAGGTAGTAGAAGACGTTCTGGTCCTCGTCCGGCTTCGCCTCGCCGAACATCCGGCGCAGACCCTCCTTGACGATGACCGCGACCTCGTAGGCGAACGCCGGGTCGTACGTCAGGGCGGCCGGGTTGGTCGCCGCGATGACGGGGGAGTGGCCGTCGGCGTGCTGGAGGCCCTCACCGGTCAGCGTGGTGCGGCCCGCGGTGGCGCCGACCAGGAAGCCGCGGCCGAGCTGGTCGCCGAGCTGCCACATCTGGTCGCCGGTGCGCTGCCAGCCGAACATCGAGTAGTAGATGTAGAACGGGATCATCGTCTCGCCGTGCGTCGAGTACGACGTCGACGCGGCGATGAACTCGGCCATGGCGCCGGCCTCGGTGATCCCCTCGTTGAAGATCTGGCCGTTCTTGGCTTCCTTGTAGTACATCAGCTGGTCGCGGTCGACCGGCTCGTACGTCTGGCCCATCGGCGAGTAGATGCCGAGGGACGGGAAGAGGCTCTCCATGCCGAAGGTGCGCGCCTCGTCGGGGACGATCGGCACCCAGCGCTTCCCCGTCTCCTTGTCGCGGACCAGGTCCTTGACCAGGCGGACGAACGCCATCGTGGTGGCCACGTTCTGCGAGCCGGAGCCCTTGTCGAACGCGGTGAACGCCTTCTCGGCCGGCTGCGGCAGCGGCGCGACCGGGTGCACCCGGCGGGCCGGGGCGGGACCGCCGAGGGCGGCGCGGCGCTCCTGGAGGTAGCGGACCTCGGGGGAGTCGGCGCCCGGGTGCGCGTAGGGCACCACGCCGTCGACGAACCGCGAGTCCGGGATCGGCAGCTCCAGGCGGTCGCGCATCGCCTTGAACTCGTCCACCGTGAGCTTCTTCATCTGGTGGTTGGCGTTCTTCGACGCGAAGCCCTCACCGAGGGTGTGGCCCTTGACGGTCTGCGCCAGGATCACGGTCGGCGCGCCCTTGTGGGAGAGCGCGGCCTTGTACGCGGCGTAGACCTTGCGGGACTCGTGGCCGCCGCGCGAGAAGTGGAAGCACTCGAGGATCTTGTCGTCGCTCAGCAGCTTCGCCATCTCGGCGAGCGCCGGGTCCTTGCCGAAGAAGTCCTCGCGGATGTAGGCGGCGTCACGCGTCTGGTACGTCTGCACCTGCGCGTCCGGCACCTCGCGCAGGCGGCGCACCAGGGCGCCCGTGGTGTCGAGCTGGAACAGCTCGTCCCAGGCGGTGCCCCACAGGGTCTTGATCACGTTCCAGCCGGCGCCGCGGAACTGGGCCTCCAGCTCCTGCACGATCTTGAAGTTGGCGCGGACCGGGCCGTCGAGGCGCTGCAGGTTGCAGTTGACGACGAAGGTCAGGTTGTCCAGCTGCTCGCGGGCGGCGAGGGTGAGCGCGGTCGTCGACTCGGGCTCGTCCATCTCGCCGTCGCCGAGGAACGCCCACACGTGGGAGTCGGAGACGTCCTTGATGCCGCGGCTGGTCAGATAGCGGTTGAAGCGCGCCTGGTAGATCGCGGAGATCGGGCCGAGGCCCATCGACACGGTGGGGAACTCCCACAGCCAGGGCAGGCGCCGGGGGTGCGGGTAGGACGGCAGGCCGTTGCCGCCCGCCTCACGGCGGAAGTTGTCCAGCTGCTCCTCGCTGATGCGGCCGTCGAGGAACGCGCGGGCGTAGATGCCGGGGGAGGCGTGGCCCTGGATGTAGAGCTGGTCGCCGGAGCCGTCCCCCTCCTTGCCGCGGAAGAAGTGGTTGAAGCCGGTCTCGTAGAGCCACGCGGCCGAGGCGAAGGTGGCGATGTGGCCGCCCACGCCGTACTTGCTGCCGCGGGTCACCATCGCCGCCGCGTTCCACCGGTTCCAGGCGGTGATGCGCTGCTCCAGCGCCTCGTCGCCGTCCACGGCGGGCTCGGCCGCGGTGGGGATGGTGTTGACGTAGTCGGTCTCGAGCAGCTTGGGCAGCGCGACGCCGGCGCCCTCGGCACGCTCCAGCGTGCGCCGCATCAGGTACGCGGCACGGTGCGGCCCGGCCGCCGCGGTCACGGCGTCCAGGGAGGCCTGCCACTCGGCGGTCTCCTCGGGGTCGCGGTCCGGGAGCTGGTCGAGCTCGCTCGGCTGGATGGCGTTGGGGTCGGTCATGTCGCCGCCTTCCTCAGTCGAAGGGGGTGCCCTCAGAAGGGTTCGGGGGTGCCCTTTGTCTTTGGCAGGACAGGGCTGCGGACTTCGGTGGAAGTCCGCAGGTGACAATAACTCCGTGATCGATGATCGATCAAAGGGTTGGGGGGCAAAATCGCTTGATCCGGAGAAAGTCGGCACGGGGTGCCTCCGGCGGTGGCACGCGGTGACGGGATTTGGGCGCGTTTGCGCAGGTGAGGGGGGTGTCGCGCGGACGTGCACCTGCGGCCGCGGGTTGTTTGTGGCTGGTCGCGCAGTTCCCCGCGCCCCTTCAGGGCGGCTCCGCCGCCTGGGCGCGAACGGGGGTCTGGGGGCGGAGCCCCCAGGGAAGGGACGGGAAGGGGCGGCGGGGGCGAGACTCCCTAGGCCCGCGGCGCACACCCCAGCACATGCGACTTCACCAGCTCGGCGATGCGCGGATCCCGGCGGCGGAAGGCCGCGACCAGTTCCTCGTGCTCCTCCGCGTAGGACTGCTGCACCGTTCCGAGCCACCGTATCGACAGCGCCGTGAACACCTCGATCCCCAGCCCCTCCCACGTGTGCAGCAGCACCGAGTTCCCCGCAGCCCGCACCAGCTCCCGATGGAACCCCACCGTGTGCCGCACCTGCGCCGTCCCGTCCGCGGCGCGGTCCGCCTCGTACAGCGCCGCGACATGCGGCTCCAGCGCCGAGCAGTCCTCCGCCAGCCGCGCCGCCGCCAGCTCCGCCGCGATCGCCTCCAGGCCGGCCCGGACCGGGTAGCTCTCCTCCAGGTCGGCCGCCGTCAGGTTCCGCACCCGCACGCCCTTGTTCGGCGCCGACTCGATCAGCCGCAGCGACTCCAGCTCGCGCAGCGCCTCCCGCACGGGCGTCTGGCTGACCTCCAGCTCGGTCGCGATGCGCCGCTCCACGATCCGCTCGCCCGGCTTCCAGCGCCCGCTGATGATCCCTTCCAGGATGTGCTCGCGGATCTGCTCGCGCAGCGAGTGGACGACGGGCGCGGTCATGACGGGCTCCTTAGCGGGGCCCGCGGGCCCCCGGGGGGCTTTGACGAATAGACAATACGGCCGGGAGACCGCCGGGGTAGGGCGCGCGGGGGCGCTTTCGCCCAGGTGAGACGAGACTTACACGCCCCATGTGACGGTGCCCCCGTCCGGAAGCCGTGAGGGCTTCCGGACGGGGGCACCGAGGGACCGGATCAGCGGCCCGGGGTCACCGCCCGGTTCACAGACCGAGCTCGACCTCGAACTCGCCCGCCTCCAGGATCGCCTTGACCGCCGTCAGGTAGCGGGCGGCGTCGGCGCCGTCCACCAGACGGTGGTCGTAGGAGAGGGTCAGGTACGTCATGTCGCGGATGCCGATGACGGGACCGTCCTCGGTCTCCACGACGGCCGGACGCTTGACCGTGGCGCCGATGCCGAGGATCGCGACCTGGCCCGGCGGCACGATGATCGTGTCGAAGAGCGCACCGCGCGAACCCGTGTTGGAGATGGTGAAGGTCGCGCCGGACAGCTCGTCCGGGGTGATCTTGTTGCCGCGTACCTTGCCCGCCAGCTCCGCCGTGGCCTTGGCGATACCGGCGAGGTTCAGACCGCCGGCGTTCTTGATGACCGGGGTCATCAGGCCCTTCTCGGAGTCCACCGCGATACCGATGTTCTCGGTGTCGAAGTAGGTGATGGTCCCCTCGGCCTCGTTGATCTTGGCGTTGATGACCGGGTGGGCCTTCAGCGCCTGGGCCGCGGCCTTGACGAAGAACGGCATCGGGGAGAGCTTGACGCCCTCACGGGCCGCGAACGCGTCCTTGGCGCGGGCGCGCAGCTTCATCAGACGGGTGACGTCGACCTCGACGACCGAGGACAGCTGGGCCTGCTCGTGCAGGGCCTTGACCATGTTGTCGCCGATGACCTTGCGGATCCGCGGCATCTTCACGGTCTGGCCGCGCAGCGGGGACGCCTCGAGGACCGGGGTCCTCTTGGCGGCCGCGGGAGCGGCGGCCGGTGCCGGGGCAGCGGCGGCGGCCTTGGCGGCCTCGGCGGCGGCGAGCACGTCCTGCTTGCGGATACGGCCGCCGACGCCGGTGCCCTTGACGGTGGACAGGTCGACGCCGTTCTCGGCGGCGAGCTTGCGCACCAGCGGGGTCACGTAGGCGCCGTCGTCCGTGGCCTGCGCGGCGGCCGGGGCCGCGGGAGCCTGCGGGGCGGGAGCGGCCGGAGCCGGGGCGGGAGCGGGAGCCGGGGCGGCCGGCTGGGGGGCCGGGGCGGCCGGGGCCGGGGCGGGCTCGGGCTGCGCCGGGGCGGCCGGGGCCTCCTGCGCGGGGGCGGCGGCCGGAGCGGCGCCGGCCTCGCCGATGACGGCGAGCTTCGCGCCGACCTCGGCGGTCTCGTCCTCGCCGACCACGATCTCCAGCAGGGTGCCGGACGCGGGGGCGGGGATCTCGGTGTCGACCTTGTCGGTGGACACCTCGAGCAGCGGCTCGTCGGCCTCGACGGTGTCGCCCACGGACTTCAGCCAGCGGGTGACGGTGCCCTCGGTGACGGACTCGCCGAGCGCCGGCAGCACCACGTCGGTGCCCTGCGCGGAACCGCCGCCGGCCGAGGCCTCGGCGGTGGGGGCGGGGGCCGGGGCGGCCTGCTCGGTGGACGGCTGGGCCTGCGGCTCCGGCGCGGGGGCCGGCGGGGCGGCCTGCTCGGCGGCCGGGGCCTCGGTGGCCGCGGGGGCGCCGCTGCCGTCGTCGATCAGGGCCAGCTCGGCGCCGACCTCGACCGTCTCGTCCTCGGCGACCTTGATGGAGGACAGCACGCCGGAGGCAGGGGCCGGGATCTCGGTGTCGACCTTGTCGGTCGACACCTCGAGCAGCGGCTCGTCGGCCTCGACGCGCTCGCCCTCGGCCTTCAGCCAGCGGGTGACAGTGCCCTCGGTGACGCTCTCGCCGAGCGCCGGAAGGGTTACGGAAACCGCCATGGTTTCGGTTGCTCCTTTAAAAGTGCGGAAGTCTGTGTCGTCGCGCCCGGTGACCGATGGCTCAGTCGTGGGAGTGGAGGGGCTTGCCGGCCAGGGCCAGGTGGGCCTCGCCGAGCGCCTCGTTCTGCGTCGGGTGGGCGTGGACCAGCTGGGCCACCTCGGCCGGCAGGGCCTCCCAGTTGTAGATCAGCTGTGCCTCGCCGACCTGCTCGCCCATACGGTCGCCGACCATGTGGACGCCGACCACCGCACCGTCCTTGACCTGGACGAGCTTGATCTCGCCCGCGGTCTTCAGGATCTTGCTCTTGCCGTTGCCCGCGAGGTTGTACTTCAGAGCGACGACCTTGTCCGCGCCGTAGATCTCCTTGGCCTTGGCCTCGGTGATGCCGACGGAGGCGACCTCGGGGTGGCAGTACGTCACCCGCGGCACGCCGTCGTAGTCGACCGGGACGGTCTTGAGACCGGCCAGGCGCTCCGCCACCAGGATGCCCTCGGCGAAGCCGACGTGCGCGAGCTGGAGCGTCGGGACCAGGTCGCCGACGGCGGAGATGGTGGGCACGTTGGTACGCATGTACTCGTCGACCAGGACGTAGCCGCGGTCCATGGCGACCCCGGCCTCCTCGTAGCCCAGGCCCTGCGAGACCGGGCCGCGGCCGACGGCGACGAGCAGGACCTCGGCCTCGAACGTCTTGCCGTCCGCCAGGGTGACCTTGACGCCGTCCTGGGTGTACTCGGCCTTCTCGAAGAAGGTGCCCAGGTTGAACTTGATACCGCGCTTGCGGAACGCGCGCTCGAGCAGCTTGGAGCTGTTCTCGTCCTCGACCGGGACGAGGTGCTTCATGCCCTCGATGATCGTGACGTCGGTGCCGAACGACTTCCACGCGGACGCGAACTCGACCCCGATGACGCCGCCGCCCAGGACGATCGCGGACTTGGGCACGCGGTCCAGGACCAGGGCGTGGTCGGAGGAGATGATCCGGTCGCCGTCGATCTCCAGGCCCGGCAGCGACTTCGGCACGGAGCCGGTCGCCAGCAGGACGTGGCGGCCCTGGACACGCTGGCCGTTCACGTCGACGGAGGTGGGGGAGGACAGCCGGCCCTCACCCTCGATGTAGGTGATCTTGCGGGAGGCGATCAGCCCCTGAAGACCCTTGTACAGGCCGGCGATCACGTCGTCCTTGTACTTGTGGACGGCAGCGATGTCGATGCCCTCGAAGGTGGCCTTCACACCGAACTGCTCGCTCTCGCGGGCCTGGTCGGCGATCTCACCCGCGTGCAGCAGGGCCTTGGTGGGGATGCATCCGTTGTGCAGGCAGGTACCGCCGACCTTGCCCTTCTCGATCAGGGCGACGTCCAGGCCCAGCTGCGCCCCGCGCAGGGCCGCGGCGTACCCACCGCTGCCACCGCCGAGGATCACTAGGTCGAAAACGGTGCTGGCGTCGTTCGCCACGTCACGTCCTCCATGCATGTGCGCCACGCCGGTCTCCAGTGACCGGTCGGCGGCTGGTGTCCGGCCGCTCTATGTTCTCGGCCCTTGAGTGGGGCCCTGTCCTGCCGAGCCCTATCCTCGCACTTGTCGGGGCCGTACGAGACGCCGGGCCGTGGTGTGAGACGTCCCACTCCCCGGTGACGGGGCCCCGTCGCACCCGCGTACGAGGCCCGTCACCCGAGGACGTGTCAGCCCAGCTCGCCCGCGGCGGCCCGCTCCGCGAGCCGGACCAGGGTGCGCACCGCGGAACCCGTGCCGCCCTTGGGGGTGTAGCCGAAGGGGCCGCCCTCGTTGAAGGCGGGGCCCGCGATGTCGAGGTGCGCCCAGGTGATGCCCTCGCCGACGAACTCGCGCAGGAACAGTCCCGCGACGAGGCCGCCGCCCATCCGCTCGCCCATGTTGGCGATGTCGGCGGTCGAGGACTCCATGCCCTTGCGCAGGTGGTCCGGCAGCGGCATCGGCCAGGCCGGCTCGCCCGCCTCCTCGGCGGCCTCGTGCACGGCGGCGCGGAAGTCGTCGTCGTTGGCCATGATGCCGAAGGTGCGGCTGCCCAGCGCCAGCATCATCGCGCCGGTGAGCGTCGCGACGTCGACGATGGCGTCCGGCCGCTCCTCCGAGGCCGCCCACAGCGCGTCCGCCAGGACGAGACGGCCCTCGGCGTCGGTGTTGAGCACCTCGACGGTCTTGCCGCTGTACATGCGCAGCACGTCGCCCGGGCGGGTCGCCGAGCCGGAGGGCATGTTCTCGGCCAGCGCCAGCCAGCCGGTGACGTTGACCTCGAGGCCGAGACGCGCGGCGGCGACGACCGCGGCGAACACGGCGGCGGCGCCGCTCATGTCGCACTTCATCGTCTCGTTGTGACCGGCCGGCTTCAGCGAGATGCCGCCCGAGTCGTACGTGATGCCCTTGCCGACCAGCGCGAGGTGCTTCTTCGCCCTGGACGAGGTGTACGACAGCTTCACCAGGCGCGGACCGGACGCGGAGCCGGCGCCGACGCCGAGGATGCCGCCGTAGCCGCCCTTGACGAGCGCCTTCTCGTCGAGCACCTGCACCTTGATGCCGTGCTCCTTCGCCGCCGCCTGCGCGACCGCCGCGAACGCCTCGGGGTTGAGGTCGTTCGGCGGGGTGTTGATCAGGTCACGGGCCCGGTTGAGTTCCTCGGACACGGCGACGGCGCGCTCGACGGCCGCCTTGTACGCCTTGTCGCGGGGCTTGCCGCCGAGCAGCGCGGCCTCGGCGAGCGGGGCCTTGCCGTTCTTGCCGTTCTTCGCGTCGCCCTGGTCCTTGTAGACGTCGAAGGAGTACGCGCCGAGCAGCACGCCCTCGGCGACCGCGCCGGCGTCGGCGGCGTCCGCCAGGGGCAGTGCGAACGCGGCCTTCTTCGTGCCGGCGAGGGCGCGGGCGGCCGCGCCGGCCGCCTTGCGCAGCGCCTCGGCGTCGTAGCCGGAGTCCCCCTCGGGCCGGGCGCCGAGGCCCACCGCCACGACGAGCGGGGCCTTGAAGCCGGCCGGCGCGGGGAGCTTGGTCACCTCGCCCTCGGCACCGGACGCGCCGAGGGTCTCCAGGACACCGGCCAGGTTGCCGTCGTACGCCTGGTCCACGGCCTCGGCGCCCGGTGCGACGACGGGTCCTCCGGGCTTGGACGCGGAACCCTTGGCGACACCGATCACGATCGCGTCGGCGCGCAGGCCGGCGACCGCGGCGGTGCTGAGAGTCAGAGCAGTCACGGTGGTGAATTCTCGCTTCCGATGTGAAGTTTCAGTGGCCGAAGGGTGTGGGTCGACCGGGCCCGGCAGCCGACCCTAATCGTGACGTCCGGGTGCGATCCCGTCGGGGCCTCCCCCGGTGCGGCGAACACTCCGGCCCCGAGCCTACGCGCGTGTGCGCCCGCACTCATGGCCGGTGCGCGCCCGCCCCGGTGCGGCGGGTGCCCCGCGACGCGCCGGGGATGCCCGCGCGATCATGGGGGTGTTGGCGTGCCGCGGAGTGCGGCGGCCGTGAGGCGGGGGAGCGTCCGGTGAGAAGAGCGCGCGTACTTGTGGTGCTGCTGGCCCTGGTGCTGACGGGGTGTTCCGGCAGTCCCGGCGGCACGGAGGCGGGGCCGTCGCCGGAGCCGTCGGGGGAGTGGTGGCGGCCGCGGCCGGGCCTTGACTGGCAGTGGCAGCTCACCGGCCGCCTGGACACCTCCGTCGACGTCCCCGTGTACGACATCGACGGCTTCCACCACTCGAAGGAGACCGTCGACGCGCTGCACCGTGACGGCCGCAAGGTCGTCTGCTACCTGTCCACCGGGGCCTGGGAGGACTTCCGCCCCGACGCGGACGACTTCCCGAGGTCCGTCATCGGCCGGGGCAACGGCTGGGAGGGCGAGCGCTGGCTCGACATCCGCCGCACCGACGTCCTGGAGCCGCTGATGGCCGAACGCCTCGACATGTGCCGGGACAAGGGCTTCGACGCGGTGGAGCCGGACAACATGGACGGCTACCGCAACCGCACCGGCTTCCCGCTGACCGCCGCCGACCAGCTCCGCTACAACCGGCTGATCGCCCGGCTCGCGCACGAGCGCGGCATGGCCGTCGGCCTGAAGAACGACCTGGACCAGATCCCGGAACTGGTCGGCGACTTCGACTTCGCGGTCAACGAGCAGTGCGCCCAGTACGGCGAGTGCGAGGAGCTCACCCCGTTCGTCGAGGCGGGCAAGGCCGTCTTCCACGCCGAGTACGAGCTGCCCACCTCACGCTTCTGCGCCGACTCCCGCCGCCTGAAGCTGAGTTCGCTGCTCAAGAGGTACTCACTCGACGCGTGGCGGCGAACCTGCTGAGCTCCACGCACGCCACCGAGGTCCCGGCGACCCGGTCGGCGAGCGAGCGGCGCCGCCCGCCCAGCACCGGCAGCGCGTTCAGCAGGAACAGCGCCACCGCGACCAGCCACACCAGCACCGACAGCACGATCTCGCCCTCGACCAGCAGCACGCACGCCACCGCGTACACGGCGACGTCGGTGGCCGTGGTCACCGCCGCGCGCAGCGCCGCCCTGCGCGGTGTGCGCGGGGTGACCTTCAGTCCGGTGAGGGCCTTGCCGACGGTCCGCCCGGCGAGGGCGAGGCACGCCCACTGGTAGAGGAAGGCCGCGACGACCAGCAGCCCGAACGCCTGCTGCACGTACCCCACCGACTTGTCCCACAGCGAGGTGCCGAGGCCGGCGGACGCGTCCAGCACGTCCCCGCGCGAGGTGAGCAGGTCGAAGCCGCCGCGCGCGGCCAGTTCGGGCACGTCGGTCACCAGCGCGGACATCCGGTTGAAGGTGAGCACCGCCAGCAGCGAGGCCAGCGCCGCCACCAGCGCGAAGTCGATCAACCAGGCCGTGGCACGACGAAATGCCGACATGGAACGTCCCCCGTTTGTCCGCCGATTCGACCCCACAGGGTAGGGGCGGGGCAGGCGCGTCCACAGGGAGATACGACGATCGTTTCAGCCCAGTGACATGACGACGAGCGCGGTCGTCGCCGCCGTCTCCGCGACCCCGCCGAACACGTCGCCGGTCACCCCGCCGAACCGCCGTACGCAGCGCCGCAGCAGCAGTTCGGCCGCCCCGGCCGCCGCCACCACCGCGAGCACGGCGCGCACCGCGTCGTACGCCCCCAGCGCCGCGCCCGCGCCCGCGAGCAGCCCGGCCGCCAGGAGCACGACGGCCACCGCGCCCCGCACCGGCACCACGCCCGCGACCGCCGCGCCCAGCCCCTCCGGCCGGGCGGCCGGCACGCCGGTGCGCGCCGCCAGGGTGAGGGCGGCCCGTGCCGCGACCGCCGACACCACGGCGGCCAGCGCGCCCCGCGCCCAGGAACCGCCGTACGCCTGCGCCAGCGCGGCCACCTGCGCCAGCAGCACGAGCACCAGGGTGAGCACCCCGAACGGTCCGACGTCCGACTGCTTCATGATCCGCAGTGCGTCCTCGGCGGGCTTGCCGCTGCCCAGCCCGTCCGCCGTGTCGGCCAGTCCGTCCAGGTGCAGCCCCCGGGTCAGCGCGGCCGGCACGGCGACGGACGCCACGGCGGCGAGCAGCGGTCCCGCCCCGAGTGCCAGGAACACCAGCCCGGTCGCGGCGGCGAGCACCCCCGCGGTGAGACCGACGACGGGCGCGCAGAGCATGCCGGCCTTCGCGGCCGGACGGTCCCAGCGGGTCGGCCCGGCAGGGAGCACGGTGAGGGTGCCGAAGGCGAAACGGAGGCCGTCGGCGGGGGACGCGGGGGAGGGCTCGGGCACCGGCGCAGATTACCCGGCGGTCACCAGGGCGCCGGGTGCGGCCGTGAATAAAGTACGCATATGGGACAGTGGCTGGAGCGGAACATCATCGAGCCGGGCAAGCTCCCGCTGCTCCTCGCCCTGGCCGCGTTCGTCCTCACCTTCGTGATCACGCGGATCATCACCCGCCTGATCCGGGCCGGCAAAGGGCCCTTCGGCAACGTCACCGCGGGCTCGGTGCACATCCATCATGTGGTGCCCGGCGTCATCCTCACCGTCGTCGGCGGCTTCGGCGCGGTGGCGAGCGGGGGGCACGGGCTGGGCCCGTACCTCAGCGCGGTGCTGTTCGGGACCGGGGCGGGGCTGGTGCTGGACGAGTTCGCGCTGATCCTGCATCTGGACGACGTGTACTGGTCCGAGGCCGGACGCAAGAGCGTGGAGATGGTGGTGCTGACGGCGGCGGTGGTCGTGCTGCTGCTGGCCGGGTTCGCGCCGTTCGGCGTCAACGACCTTTCCGAGGACGAAGTCCACAACCGTGCCGGGGTGCTGACGGGGATCGCGCTCAACTTCGGCTTCGCGCTGATCGCGCTGAGCAAGGGGAAGGTGCGGCTGGCGGTGTTCGGCGTGATCGTGCCGGCGGTGGCGCTCGTCGCGTCCCTCCGCCTGGCCCGCCCGGGCTCCCCGTGGGCCCGCCGCTTCTACCGCCGGCGCCACCGGGCCCGGGCGAAGGCGCTGCTGCGGGCGTATCACCACGACCGCCGCTGGTCGCGCCCGGCGCGGGCGATCCAGGACTGGCTCGGCGGCAAGCCGGACCGCCCCTGAAAGGGGCGCGGGGAACTGCGCGAACGGCAGCACAGGCCACCCGCCCCTGAGGACGCGCGGAGGGATCATCGCCCCAGGGGCGCGGGGAACTGCGCAAAGGGGGTTCCGGGGCGAAGCCCCCCCGGCGTGNTCCCCGCGCCCCCCCCAGGGCGTTACTCTCCCGCGTCCCGGAAGGGCGCACCACCTCCCCGCGCCCCAGGGGCGTTACTCTCCCGCGCCCCGAAGGGGCTCACGCGTCCTTCGCGGTCTCCGGCCGCACAGGCAACTCGGAGGCCAGCGCCGCAGCCGCCTGCACCAACGGCAACGCCAGCAACGCCCCCGCACCCTCCCCCACCGCAACCCCCTGCGGCAGCACCGGCTCCAACGCCATCCGGTCCAACGCCTTCCCCTGCCCCGGCTCCCCGCTCGCGTGCGACGCCAGCCACCAGTCCGGCGCCCGGAACGCCACCCGCTGGGCCACCAGCGCGCACGCGGCCGTCACCACCCCGTCCAGCAGCACCGGCACCTTCCGCACGGCGCTCTGCAGAAGGAAACCGGTCATGGCGGTGAGATCCGCCCCGCCCACCGTCGCCAGCAGCCGCAGCTGATCCCCCAGCACCGGCCGCGCCCGCCGCAACGCGTCCCGGATCGCCGCGCACTTGCGCATCCACGCCAGGTCGTCGATCGACAGGCCTCCCCGCCCGGTCACCACCGACGCGTCCGTGCCGCACAGCGCCGCGACCAGCACACCCGCCGCGGTCGTACCGCCGACGCTGATGTCGCCCAGCACCACCAGGTCCGTACCGGAGTCGGCCTCCTCGTCCGCCACGGCCATCCCCGCGCGGAACGCCGCCTCCGCCTCCTCCGGCGTCAGCGCGTCCTCGACGTCGATCGCCCCGCTGCCGCGCCGCACCCGGTGGCGTACGACGTCCTCGGGCAGCGACTCAGGGTCGCAGTCCAGCGCCATGTCGACCACCCGCACCGGCACGTCCAGCCGGCGCGCCAGCACCGACACCGGCCGGCCACCCTCCAGCACGTCCCGCACCAGCTCCACGGCGGTGCCCGCCGGACGCGCGGACACGTCCCGCTCCGCGATCCCGTGGTCGCCCGCGAACAGCACCACCCGCGGCCGCTCCACCGGCCGCACCGGCACCGAGGACTGCGCCGCGGCCAGCCACTCACCCAGGTCGTCCAGGCGGCCCAGCGACCCGGGAGGCACCACCAGACGGGCCCGGTGCTCCTCCGCGTCACGGCGCACCCCGCCGTCCGGACGCTCGATCAGATCGGTGAAGTCGTCGAGATTAAGCGAGCTCATTCGCCGAACAGTACCGGCCCCCGTCGAACACCCCGGAGCTCCGGTCGTCCCCGCGTTCGCGCCCTCACCCCCACCACGCCACCCCGGCCGTGATCCACCCCGTGAGGCCCTCCCGTACGTAACGTTTTGCTCGGGAATGCGCGGAGATCCCTCCGTCCGTCCCCGACCGTCCCCGCACGTCGCGCCACCCGCGTGCCGTACGACCTCACGCCGGGAGCCGCCCATGTCCGCCACCGCCCCCGACACCGCGTTCCCCGCCCCGCACGGCTCCGCCCGCGTGCACGAACCGCGCCGCCCCGACTGCCCCTGGTGCGGTTCCGCGCGGCTGCGCACCCGGCTGAGAACGGGGGACCTGCGCCGGCACCGGCCCGGTCTGTTCACCGTCGACGAGTGCCGCGACTGCGGCCACACCTTCCAGAACCCCCGGCTCACCCCCGAGGGCCTGGCCTTCTACCGGCGCGCGGTGCGCGGCGCCCCCCGCGACCCGGCCACCGAACGGGTCCTCGCCCTGCACTCCGTACGCCGGCGCCGCCGCGCCACGGCCCGCGCGATGCTGCCGTACGGCGAACCGGAGAGCTGGCTGGACGTCGGCACGGGACTCGCCCGGTTCCCGGACACCGCACGGGAGTTCTTCCCGTACACCGCCTTCGACGGCACCGACCTCACCACCCGCGTCGAACGCGCCCGTGAGCTCGGCCGGATCGAGGAGGCCCACGTGGGGCCGCTCACCGACCCCGGGGTGCTGGCCCGGGTGGCCGGCCGCTACGACGTGGTCAGCCTGCTGCACCACCTGGAGCGCACCACCGACCCGCGCGCCGAACTCCACGCCGCCCTCGACGCCCTGCGCCCCGGCGGGCACCTGCTGATCGAGACCCTCGACCCGCGCTGCGTGTACGCCGCCCTGTTCGGCCGCTGGTGGCTGCCCTACGACCAGCCCCGCCGGCTGCACCTGCTGCCCCGCCGCAACCTCCGCGAGGAACTTGAGGCGCGCGGCTGCGAGATCGTCACCGCCGGCCACCGCGCCGCCCACGTCCCCCACGACCTGGCCGGCCTCACCGCCCTCGCCCTCTCCCACGCCCTCCCCGCCCCGGACACCCCCTGGCGGGCGATCCCGCCCTCCCCGGCCGACCAGCGCCTGCGCACCGCCCTGCTGCGCGCCGGCACCCCCCTGGTGATCGCCGGGGCCCTGGCCGACCTGGCCCTCTCCCCCCTGGCCCGCCACACCCCACTCGCCAACAGCTACCGAGTGATCGCCCGCAAACCGAACCACTGAGCGGCGCCGCCCCACCCGGGACGAACGGCCCCGGACCCACCCGGTGGCTCGCACCCCGGGGGCCCGAGCACGAGCGGCGGCGCAGGCCCGCCCGTAGCCGTGCCGCGTGGGCGACGTCGCCCACTGTCAGGCGCCGGCCCGTGGGCCCGGGGGTGCCGAAGGGGCGGCCGCGGGATCCGCCCGGCCGCCTCCAGGGGACCGATGCCGGGCAACTCCGGGCCGCACGGGCACAAGGGCCCCAGGCCGACTCGCACCGCGCCCGGGCAGCCCGCCCCGCCGCGCGCCTGACACCCTGTCACCGGTGCGGGCCGGGTGCCGCCCCGCTCCCGGAGGCCGGCGGCGTCAGCCCCGCAGCACCAGCGCCTGCCCCGCCACCACCAGCAGCACCTGCTCGCACTCCGTCGCGAACGCCGTGTTCAGGCGGCCGAGTTCGTCGCGGTAGCGGCGGCCGGACGCGGTGGCGGGGACGATGCCGGAGCCGACCTCGTTGGAGACCGCGACCACCGTGCGGCGGGTCTCGCGGACCGCGTCCGTGAGGGCCCGCACGCGGTCGCGGAGGGCGCGTTCGCCGCCGTCCGCCCACTCCGCGTCGTCCCAGGCGCCCACCGCGTCCATCGCGTCCGTCAGCCACAGCGACAGACAGTCCACGAGCAGCGGCGGGCCGTCGTCCTTGAGCAGGGGCACCAGGTCGCAGGTCTCCACGGTCCGCCAGGACCCCGGCCGCCGCTCCTGGTGCGCGGACACCCGCGCCGCCCACTCCGTGTCCCCGTTGCGCGAGCCGCCCGTCGCCACGTACAGCACCTCGGGGAAGGACTCCAGACGCCGTTCCGCCTCCACCGACTTGCCGGACCGCGCCCCGCCCAGCACCAGGGTGCGGCGCGGCACGTCGGGCACGTCCTCGTACGCGCCGACCTCCAGCGTCGTCCCGTCCGGCACGGCGCGCGCCCCCGCCGCCGCGAGCCTGCGCCGTACCTCGGGGCCCGGCGGCACGTCGTGGTCCAGGTGCACCGCGATCACGTCCGTCGTCGGCACCACCGCGCCCGTCGCCCGCAGCCGCGCCAGCGCGTCCGGGCGGCCCACCACGTCCAGCACGACCATCGCGTAGGGCTCGGCCGGCGCCTCCAGGCCGGCCGGTGCGCCGCCCGGCGGCAGGTACAGCAGCCGCTGCCCGTCGGGGCCGGTCACCGCGTACCCGGTGCCGGGCGCGTCCAGCGCCACCGCCCGCACCCGATGCCCCGTCAGCAGCGCCAGCTCACGCCCGTCCGGCACCCGCCCCGGCTGCGGCAGCCCGGCCGGCACCTCCACCGCGGGCCCGTCGTGCGGATGCGACAGCAGCACCTGGCGCACCCCGCCCAGCGAACGCCCCGCGCGGGCCGCGGCGAAGGCCGCGCCGGGGGTCAGGTCGAGCAGCAGCGCGCCGTCCACCAGCAGCGAGGTCGCCGCCCGCGCGTCCGGTCCCAGCGCGCACGCGCACGCCGCACAGGGACAGTCGGGGCGGGGCAGTCCCGCCGGGGCGCCGGTGCCGAGCAGAGTGAGTTCCACGCCCCGATTCTCGCCTTTCCCCACAGCCGATGCCCGTCCGACTACGCTCTTGGTCAGGAGCCGGACCAAGATCCGGCTTCTGCTGTGCAGTGAGCTCACACGCTTGGGAGGCGTACATGGCGGCATGGACGTGGCGGTTCGAGAAGGCCGACGGGACGCAGGTCGAGCCCGCGGTGGCGCCGGAGGAGTTCACCACGCAGGGGGACGCCGAGTCCTGGATCGGGGAGAACTGGAAGGCCCTTCTGGAGGGCGGCGCCGACCAGGTGCGCCTGCTGGAGGACGACACCGAGATCTACGGCCCGATGAGCCTGCACGCGGACGAGACCACCGCGGCGGAGGCCGAGAACGCCGGCGAAGGAGCCTGAGCGGAGACTGCCGGAATCCGGGTTCTCCGGGGCTGAGCCCTCAGCCCCGGACCCCGCACAGGTGCAGCAGCGCCGCGACCCCCCGGTACGGGTCCGTGCGCCCGGCCCGGTCCTCGACCGCCAGCACCGCGTCCAGGTCGTCCGGCGCCACCGCGCCGTCCGCCGCCGTGTCCGTGAAGACCCGCACGCCGTACCAGGTGTGCAGCGGCGCCCCGATCCCCGCGAGCGTCGACGTCAGCCGCTTCAGCCCGTACGACGCCGTCGGCGGGCAGAACGCCGCCAGCGCCCCCGCCCAGTCGCCGGACAGACCCGCCCGCATCGCCGCCGCGTCGCCGTTGCGCACGAGCAGCGACAGCATCCCGCCGGGCGCCAGCATCCGGGCCACGCCCGCGAGCAGCGCGTCCGGCTCCTCCACGTCGTCCATGAGCACGCCATGACAGAGCACGACGTCGAAACTGCCCGGCAGGAAATGCACACCGGTGTCCCCGGCCTGCCCCTCGATGATCCGCATCCGCTCCCGGATGCCCTCCGGCTCCCCGGCGAACGCCTCCCGGACCGCCGCTATCGACGCCGCGTCCTGCTCCACGCCCGTCACCTGATGGCCGGCCCGGGCCAGCCGCAGCGCCTGCGCGCCCCGGCCCATGCCCACGTCGAGCACCCGCAGCCGCTTCCCCACCGGGAAGCGCGCGACCATCTGCTCCTCCAGCTGGCGGGCCACCAGCTCCTC
Organism: Streptomyces cellulosae; assembly: GCA_014655195.1. Lineage (GTDB taxonomy): Bacteria > Actinomycetota > Actinomycetes > Streptomycetales > Streptomycetaceae > Streptomyces > Streptomyces cellulosae. The sequence continues at coordinate 185,477 of BNBH01000002.1, forward strand.
ACGGACGACGTCACGCAGACGGCCGGGCCCGCCCAGCGGACCCGGCGCCGTCGTACCGTGCGCGAACGGGGTGGTGCTCAGGGCCGCTCCCCGCGCTTCACCTGGGGCTTGGGCAGCCGCAGCCGGCGCATCTGGAGCGTGCGCATCAGCGCGTAGGCCACCGCGCCGCGGCGGTTCTCGCCGGGGAAGCGCTCGGCGAGCGTCTTCTTCAGGCGGAAGCCCGTCACGACCGAGTCGAGCACGATCATCACGATGACGACCAGCCACAGCAGCAGCGCGATGTTCTGCAGCTGCGCCACCTGCACCATGCTCAGCACGAGGATGACCACGGCCATCGGCAGGAACCACTCGGCGATGTGGAAACGCGAGTCCACGAAGTCACGGGCGAAGCGGCGCACCGGACCCTTGTCGCGCGCGGGCAGGTACCGCTCGTCGCCGCTGGCCAGCGCCTGGCGCTGACGCTCCAGTGCGGCACGGCGCTCCTCGCGCTGACGCTTGGCGGCCTCCTTGCGCGACATCGTCGTGTTGGCCACGCTGCGGCGCTGAGACTGGGCCACGCTGCGCTTGGGTGTGGGGCGGCCCTTGGGGGCCTCGGGGTGACGGGGCTGATTGGAGTCGGTCACCGTCGCCTTGTCGGCGCCCGGTGCCTTCTCTTCCTTGGCACGGCTACGGAACACAAAACCCAAGGGTACGGGGTGGCCGGGGTTGGACCACAGCCCCGCGGGGAACGATCCGGCAACACCGGACGTCTCTCCTAGGACAGATGGGGACGTAGCGGCGGCCTCGCGGGGCGACCGCCGGCCGCACCCCGGGAAGCACCTACTCCCTACGCCGGATCAGGAGGGTACTCAGTCGTCCTTGGGGATGAGCGCATCCGTCCCCGAACAGTGCGGTAATGGATGCAGGGCCCGTACTGTGGGTTCTGAGGCAGTCACTGGAGCTGGAGTCCGTCAGAAGGGGGCGCGCGAAGCCCATGAGCGGTGTCATGAAGCGTATGGGGATGATCTTCCGCGCGAAGGCGAACAAGGCCCTTGACCGGGCCGAGGACCCGCGCGAGACCCTCGATTACTCGTACCAGAAGCAGCTGGAGCTGCTCCAGAAGGTCCGCCGGGGCGTCGCCGACGTGGCGACCAGCCGCAAGCGCCTGGAACTCCAGCTCAACCAGCTCCAGTCCCAGTCGTCGAAGCTGGAGGACCAGGGCCGCAAGGCGCTCGCGCTGGGCCGCGAGGACATGGCCCGCGAGGCCCTCTCCCGCCGCGCCGCGCTCCAGCAGCAGGTGACCGACCTGGAGACCCAGCACGCCACGCTCCAGGGCGAGGAGGAGAAGCTGACGCTGGCCGCGCAGCGCCTCCAGGCCAAGGTGGACGCCTTCCGCACCAAGAAGGAGACCATCAAGGCCACCTACACCGCCGCCCAGGCGCAGACCCGGATCGGCGAGGCGTTCTCCGGCATCTCCGAGGAGATGGGCGACGTCGGCCTGGCCATCCAGCGCGCCGAGGACAAGACCGCCCAGCTCCAGGCGCGGGCCGGCGCGATCGACGAGCTGCTCGCCTCCGGCGCCCTCGACGACCAGTCCGGCATGCACAAGGACGACATCCAGGCCGAGCTGGACCGCCTCTCCGGCGGCACGGACGTGGAGCTCGAACTGCAGCGCATGAAGGCCGAGCTGGCCGGCGGCTCCTCCGGCGACCGGCAGGCCCTCGAGGGCGGCCAGGGCCAGGGCCAGGCGCAGCCGCAGTCCCAGCAGCAGCCGCAGGACACCCCGCGCTTCGACAAGCAGTAGCCCACGCCGAGGAGGGCGACATGATCGTACGGATCATGGGGGAGGGGCAGCTGACCCTGGAGGAGAGCCGGCTGCCCGAGCTGAACAAGCTCGACGAGGAACTGCTCGCCGAGATGGAGAACGGCGACGGTCCCGGCTTCCGCGCCACGCTCCAGGCCCTGCTGGACAAGGTGCACGAGCTGGGCGAGCCGCTGCCGGACGACTCCCTGGAGCCGTCCGACCTCATCCTCCCGTCCCCCGACGCCACCCTCGAGGAGGTCCGCGACCTCCTCACCGACGACGGCCTCATCCCGGGGACCTGACACGTCCCCGGAACAACCGGGTCCGGCCGTCCGTCACAAGGCAGTCCGCAGAGAGGGGGGAGCCGGGGCCGCGCCGCACGGGCGTCCGCCCCGGTCACCGCAACCAGCCGTGAGCACCCTGACACGCGCCCGCTGCCGGGCGCGGGCCCATCCGGCCGCCGTGGACACGGTGCTGGCCGCCGGCGTCCTGCTGTGCATGGTCGCCGGGTCCTTCGTCGAGCCGCACGACCCCGACGGGGTCAGCTGGGGCCTGCGCACCCCGGACCCGCTCAGCCTGGTCCTGATGGCGCTCGGCGCCGCCGCGCTCGTCTTCCGCCGCCGCGCCCCGCGCACGGTGCTCGGCGTCGCGGGCGGCCTCTCCGTCGTCGAGTCCGTCACCGGCGACCCGCGCGCCCCCGTCGCCATGTGCGCGGTGATCGCCCTCTACACCGTCGCCGCCTCCACCGACCGCCCCACCACCTGGCGGCTCGGCCTGCTCACCATGACCGTCCTCACCGGCACCGCCATGGCCGCCGGGCCCCTGCCCTGGTACGCGCAGGAGAACCTGGCGATCCTCGCCTGGACCGGCATCGGCGCCACCGCGGGCGACGCCGTCCGCAGCCGCCGCGCCTTCGTCCAGGCCATCCGGGAGCGCGCCGAACGCGCCGAGCGCACCCGCGAGGAGGAGGCCCGCCGCCGGGTCGCCGAGGAACGCCTGCGCATCGCCCGCGACCTGCACGACGTGGTCGCCCACCACATCGCCCTGGTCAACGTGCAGGCAGGCGTCGCCGCCCATGTCATGGACAAGCGTCCCGACCAGGCCAAGGAGGCCCTCGCCCACGTACGCGAGGCCAGCCGCCACGCCCTCGGCGAACTGCGCGCCACCGTCGGCCTGCTGCGCCAGTCCGGCGACCCCGAGGCGCCCACCGAACCCGCCCCGGGCCTCGACCGCCTCGACGAACTCGCCGCCACCTTCCGCAACGCCGGACTCCGCGTCGAGGTCGCCCGCGCCGACCAGGGCACCGAACTGCCCGCCGCCGTCGGCCTGGCCGCGTACCGGATCATCCAGGAGGCGCTGACCAACGTGCAGAAGCACGCCGGGACCGACGCGCGCGCCGAGGTCAGCGTCGTACGCGTCGGACCGCACATCGAGGTCACCGTGCTCGACGACGGCAGCGACGACGGACACGGCCCCGCCCCCGGCGGCGGGCACGGACTGCTCGGCATGCGGGAACGCGTCACCGCCCTGCGCGGCACCCTCACCACCGGCCCCCGCTTCGGCGGCGGTTTCCGTGTGCATGCGATCCTTCCGGTCGAACCCCGCACCTCCGCCGCCCCCGGCGGCCGCCCGTGACCCACGTCCCGCTGGAGCCCGCATGACGATCCGCGTCCTGCTCGCCGACGACCAGGCGCTGCTGCGCAGCGCCTTCCGCGTCCTCGTCGACTCCGAGCCGGACATGGAGGTCGTGGGCGAGGCGTCCGACGGCGCCGAGGCCGTCCGACTGGCCCGCGAGCACCGGCCCGACGTGGTCCTCATGGACATCCGCATGCCCGGCACCGACGGTCTCGCCGCCACCCGCGAGATCAGCGCCGACCCCGCGCTCGACGGGGTGCGGGTGGTCATACTGACGACCTTCGAGGTCGACGACTACGTGGTGCAGTCGCTGCGGGCCGGCGCCTCCGGCTTCCTGGGCAAGGGATCCGAGCCGGGCGAGATGCTCAACGCCGTGCGCATCGCCGCCGGGGGAGAGGCGCTGCTGTCCCCGCAGGCCACCAAGGGCCTGATCGCCCGCTTCCTCGCCCAGGAAGGCCCCGGCCCCGACCAGGACCCCGAGCGCGCCGAACGGCTCGACTCGCTCACCGTGCGGGAGCGGGAGGTGCTGGTCCAGGTCGCCGGCGGCCACTCCAACGACGAGATCGCCGAACGCCTCGAGGTCAGCCCGCTCACCGTGAAGACCCACGTCAACCGCGCCATGGCCAAGCTGGGCGCCCGCGACCGGGCCCAGCTCGTGGTCATCGCCTACGAGTCCGGGCTGGTCCGTCCGAGGACGGACCAGGCGTAGCCGCGAGTACTGCGGCGGGAGTAGGGGCCGCCTGAAGAATCGGACCTCGGGACCACGGATCGGCACGGGGTCATGGCTCAGGGTGTAGAGCGGGCCGCCCACTGCGCGCGCCCGTCTGCCGTAACTTCGCCGCGACGGAAAAGAGACCCTGACCCATGTCCTGGCTGTCCAGATTCAGCCTCGCGCAACGGGCGCTGATCGGACTGATGTCGATCATCGCGCTCGTCTTCGGGGCGATCGCGATACCCCAGCTCAAGCAGCAGCTCCTGCCCACCATCGAACTGCCCATGGTCTCCGTGATCGCGCCCTACCAGGGCGCCTCCCCGGACGTGGTGGAGAAGCAGGTCGTCGAACCCGTCGAGGACAGCCTGGAGGCCGTCGACGGCATCTCCGGCATCACCTCGAAGGCGAGCGAGGGCAACGCCGTGATCATGGCGTCCTTCGACTACGGCAACAACACCCAGCAGCTCGTCGCCGACGTGCAGCAGGCCGTCAACCGGGCCGGCGCCCGGCTGCCGTCCGGGGTGGACCCGCAGGTCGTCGCCGGATCCACGGACGACATCCCGACCGTGGTCCTCGCCGTCACCTCCGACAAGGACCAGCAGGCGCTCGCCGACCAGCTGGACCGCACGGTGGTGCCCGCGCTGAAGAGCATCGACGGCGTCGGCCAGGTCCTGGTGGACGGCGTACGCGACCTCCAGGTCACCGTCGTCCCCGACGAGGCGAAGCTCGCCAGGGCGGGCCTGACCAGCGCGTCGGTCGCGCAGGCCCTCCAGGCCGGCGGCGCGACCGTCCCGGCCGGCTCCTTCGACGAGAACGGCGCCAACCGCACCGTCCAGGTCGGCGGCGGCTTCACCTCCGTCCGGCAGATCCAGGACCTGATGGTCACCGCCGCCCCCGGCCAGGGCAAGCCCGTCCGCCTCGGCGACGTGGCCACGGTCCGCCAGGAGGAGGCGCGCTCCGACTCCCTCACCCGCACCAACGGCAGGCCCAGCCTCGCCGTGATGGCCACCATGGACCACGACGGCAGCGCCGTCGCCGTCTCCGAGGCCGTCGAGAAGAAACTGCCCGGTCTGCGCAAGGACCTCGGCGACGGCGCCACCCTCACCGTGGTCAGCGACCAGGGCCCCGCGGTCTCCAAGGCCATCGACGGCCTCACCACCGAGGGCGCGCTCGGCCTGCTCTTCGCCGTGCTGGTGATCCTCGTCTTCCTCGCGTCGGTCCGCTCCACCCTCGTCACCGCGGTGTCCATCCCGCTGTCGGTGGTGCTCGCGCTGATCGTGCTGTGGACCCGCGACCTGTCGCTCAACATGCTGACCCTGGGCGCCCTGACCATCGCCGTCGGCCGGGTCGTCGACGACTCCATCGTCGTCCTGGAGAACATCAAGCGGCACCTCGGCTACGGCGAGGAACGCCACTCCGCGATCATGAACGCGGTGCGTGAGGTGGCCGGCGCGGTCACCTCCTCCACCCTCACCACCGTCGCCGTGTTCCTGCCGATCGGCCTGGTCGGCGGCATGGTGGGCGAGCTGTTCGGCTCCTTCAGCCTCACCGTCACCGCCGCGCTGCTGGCGTCCCTGCTGGTGTCGCTGACGGTCGTCCCGGTGCTGTCGTACTGGTTCCTGCGGCCCCCGAAGGGCACCCCGGAGGACGCCGAGGAGGCCCGCAGGCAGGCCGAGGAGAAGGAGGCCAGGAGCCGCCTCCAGCGGGCCTACGTGCCCGTGCTGCGCTTCGCCACCCGGCGCCGGCTGACCAGCGTCGCCATCGCCGTGGTCGTGCTGATCGCCACCTTCGCCATGGCCCCGCTGCTGAAGACCAACTTCTTCGACGCGGGCGAGCAGCAGGTCCTCACCGTCACGCAGAAGCTCGAGCCCGGCACCAGCCTGGCCGCCACCGACGCGCAGGCGAAGAAGGTCGAGAAGCTGCTCTCGGACACCGAGGGCGTCAAGGATCACCAGGTGACCGTCGGCTCGTCCGGCTTCATGGCGGCCTTCGGCGGCGGCACCGACACCAACCAGGCGAGCTACCAGGTCATGCTGGAGGACTCCGCGTCCTCCGACGACGTCCGTGACGAGATCGAGAAGGGCCTCGCCGGGCTCGACGGCATCGGCACCACCACGGTGGCGGCCGGCGACGGCTTCGGCAGCCAGGACCTCAGCGTGGTCGTCAAGGCGGCCGACGCGCGGGTGCTCAACAAGGCGGCCGAGCAGGTCCGCGAGGCGGTGGCCACCCTGGACGACGTCACCGACGTCACCAGCGACCTGGCGCAGAGCGTGCCCCGCATCTCGGTCACGCCCAACGACAAGGCCGCCGCGGCCGGCTTCGACGCCCAGACCCTCGGCATGGCCGTCGCCCAGTCGGTGAAGGGCACCCCGGCCGCCAAGGCCGTCCTCGACGACACCGAGCGGGACGTCGTGATCCGCTCGGCGCGGCCCGCCACGACCGTCGAGGAGCTGCGCGACCTGCGTCTCGGCCCGGTCAAGCTGGGTGACATCGCCGCCGTCCGGCAGGTGGACGGCCCGGTCTCCATGACCCGGATCGACGGCCAGCGCGCGGCCACCGTCACCGCCCGCCCGGTCGGCGACAACACGGGCACGGTGGGCACGGCGCTCCAGTCGAAGATCAACGAGCTGACGCTGCCCGCGGGCGCGACGGCCGAGATCGGCGGCGTGACCGAGGACCAGGACGAGGCCTTCGTCAACCTGGGCCTGGCCATGCTGGCCGCCATCGCGATCGTGTTCATGCTGCTGGTCGGCACGTTCCGCTCGCTGGCCCAGCCGCTGATCCTGCTGGTGTCGGTGCCGTTCGCGGCGACCGGCGCGATCGGTCTGCTGCTGGTCACCGGCACCCCGATGGGCGTCCCGGCGATGATCGGCATGCTGATGCTGATCGGCATCGTGGTCACCAACGCGATCGTGCTGATCGACCTGATCAACCAGTACCGCGCACAGGGTCACGGCGTCATCGACGCCGTCCTGGAGGGCGGCCGGCACCGGCTGCGGCCCATCCTGATGACGGCCCTGGCGACGATCTTCGCCCTGCTCCCGATGGCGCTCGGCGTCACCGGCGAGGGCGGCTTCATCGCCCAGCCGCTCGCGGTGGTGGTGATCGGCGGCCTGATCACGTCGACCCTGCTCACGCTGCTCCTGGTCCCGACGCTCTACGCGATGCTGGAACTCCGCAAGGAACGCCGCGCCCTGAAGCGCGCGGCGAAGCGGGAGGCGGCCTCCCACCCGGAGCCGGCCCCCGGCAAGGAGGCGCCGGCGCAGGTCTGACGCGCCGTCCGTCCGCACGACAGGGGCGCCCCCGTGGAATCCACGGGGGCGCCCTCCGTTTCCGCTCGTCAGCACTTCCAGGTGTGGCTGCGGACGAAGGCGCCCGCTCCCTTCAGGTCGAGCTTCCGAACCTTGCGGACGCAGAGCATCTTGGTGCCCCTCATCCCGGTCTTGGTCCAAATAAACACCTTGGCACCGCTTTTGTCCCTCTTGTAGACCGACTGCACCCGCGCTTCTTCGACCAGCTGCAGACGGAGCTGCCGGACCGCCAGTCCGGGTCGTCGATCTGCCAGCCGCAGGGGCTGCCCTCGCCGTCGTCCCTTGAGGGTGAGCCGGGGTTCCCTCCCGTTCCTGCCACGTCGTCAGGAGCGCGCGCGACAGCAGCGGCAGCACACCGGGGCCGTGCTCGCCCCCGGCCGCGCCGTCCGCGGCGGCGGACCGCTCCGCGGACACGCGGGCCGGGGACGGTCACCCGTCCCCGGCCCGCGTGTGCGTACGGTCCTCGCGGCCGCTACGGCAGCGCCAGCATGCGTTCCAGGGCCAGCTTCGCGAAGGCCTCCGTCTCCTTGTCGACCTGGATGCGGTTGACCAGGGTGCCCTCGGCGAGGGACTCCAGGGCCCAGACCAGGTGGGGGAGGTCGATGCGGTTCATGGTCGAGCAGAAGCAGACCGTGCGGTCGAGGAACACGATCTCCTTGTCCTCGGACGCGAAACGGTTCGCCAGGCGGCGGACCAGGTTCAGCTCGGTGCCGATGGCCCACTTGGAGCCGGCCGGGGCCGCCTCCAGCGTCTTGATGATGTACTCGGTCGAGCCGACGTGGTCCGCGGCGGCGACGACCTCGTGCCGGCACTCGGGGTGCACCAGGACGTTGACGCCCGGGATGCGCTCACGGACCTCGTTCACCGAGTCCAGGCTGAAGCGGCCGTGCACCGAGCAGTGGCCGCGCCACAGGATCATCTTCGCGGCGCGCAGCTCCTCGGCGGTCAGACCGCCGTTCGGCTTGTGCGGGTTGTAGACGACGCAGTCCTCCAGCGACATCCCCATGTCCCGCACCGCCGTGTTGCGGCCCAGGTGCTGGTCGGGGAGGAAGAGGACCTTCTCGCCCTGCTCGAACGCCCAGTCCAGGGCCCGCTTGGCGTTCGACGAGGTGCAGATCGTGCCGCCGTGCTTACCGGTGAAGGCCTTGATGTCGGCGGAGGAGTTCATGTACGAGACGGGGACGACCTGCTCGGCTATCCCGGCCTCGGTCAGCACGTCCCAGCACTCGGCGACCTGCTCGGCGGTGGCCATGTCCGCCATGGAGCAGCCGGCCGCGAGGTCGGGGAGGACGACCTTCTGGTCGTCGCCGGTGAGGATGTCGGCGGACTCGGCCATGAAGTGCACACCGCAGAACACGATGTACTCGGCCTGGGGGCGCGCGGCCGCGTCCCGCGCCAGCTTGAAGGAGTCGCCCGTGACGTCGGCGAACTGGATGACCTCGTCCCGCTGGTAGTGGTGGCCGAGCACGAAGACCTTGTCCCCGAGCTTCGCCTTGGCCGCGCGGGCGCGCTCCACCAGGTCCGGGTCGGACGGCGAGGGGAGGTCGCCGGGGCACTCCACTCCGCGCTCGCTCCTCGGGTCGGCCTCACGGCCGAGGAGCAGCAGGGCGAGGGGAGTCGGCTGGACGTCGAGCTCCTGGGTCTGGGCGGTGGTCACGACACGCACCCTTTCTGTTCTGGCGACTTCTCGTCGAATTGACGCTATCTATCATAACCGGTTCACGTCACTTTGACGATGGCCATAGCGTCCATGTGACGTGAATCCCGGCGGCCGCCCGTTCATTCCCGGCGAGCCCCGGCAAGCGACGGTTTCCGCTCCGCACGGCGTGTGCGAGCATGAGGAGGGAGCCGAGGAAAAGACGCACCCGGCCCGGAATGAATCCGCGGCCCCGTCGGTTGCAACCGTCGGCAAGCAGTCTCCGTACAACCCGGGAGAGATGTAGATGTCCGTATCGGACGAGACCACCACCGTGACCGACGGCATCGTCCTGACCGACGCCGCCGCGTCCAAGGTCAAGGCCCTGCTCGACCAGGAAGGCCGTGACGACCTCGCGCTGCGCGTGGCCGTCCAGCCCGGCGGCTGCTCCGGCCTGCGGTACCAGCTCTTCTTCGACGAGCGCTCGCTCGACGGCGACGTGGTGAAGGACTTCGGCGGTGTGAAGGTCGTCACCGACCGCATGAGCGCCCCGTACCTGGGCGGCGCCACCATCGACTTCGTCGACACCATCGAGAAGCAGGGCTTCACGATCGACAACCCGAACGCCACGGGTTCCTGCGCCTGCGGCGACTCCTTCAGCTGAGCCTCACCGGTCCGTCCGGCGGACCGCATGACGAAGGCGGCGGCCCCGTGACCACGGGACCGCCGCCTTCGTCGTACGCGATGCCGCCTAGCGGGCGTCGGAAGGTGCCGGCAGGCGGGCGCCGCCCTTGTGCAGCGGCACCGGCTCGCCGTCCGACGTCACCACCTGGCGGTCGCCGAGGGGGGCGTCCAGCTTCAGCGTCCGCTCGTACTGCTTGGCGATGAGGATGCACACCTTGTCCGGCCAGGGCGTCTCGGTCACCCGCACGGTGACCTTGCCCCCGCTCTCGCTCGCCGCCGCCTCGTAGTCGGCGCAGACGCCGCCCGTGAACGTCACGGTCAGTTCGTCGCCCTCGGCCCGGTAGCCCTCCACCTCGACCTCGCGGGTGGCCGGCGCGGACGTCGGCTCGTCACCGGGGCCCGACGGCTCCCCGGACCCGGCCGGCCCGGCGAGGAACTCCGGGTCCACCGCCGGGTGCGTCACCGTGAACGGGTTGTCGGAGCCCGCCGGGCGCACCTCGAACAGCCACGACGGCACCAGCGCGGGGCGCCCGTCCACCGAGTGCGCGGCCAGCCCGAACACCGCCTCGTCCACCGACACCGTGTCGCCTGCCGGCTGCCGCTTCGTCGCCGGGGCGCACGGCTCCTCCTGCTGCTGTCCCTCGTCCAGCGGTACGGGACTGGCACAGCCGCCGATCTCCACCCGGTCGCCGGCGCCGGGCGCGCCGTTCATCGCGTCCAGCGCCTCGCGGGCGCTCACCACCGGGTACTCGTCGCCCTTCACCGGCTCCGCGAGCCGCCCGCTGCCGCCCACGACCTCGCCGCTCGCCCCGACGACCACCCCGGTCGTCCAGCCGTACGTCGGCAGCCCGCCGATCTCCGGGTCGGCGTTCACCACGCGGCTGCCGTCCAGGACCTGGCTCGCGTCCAGCTTGGCGTCGTCCTGGCCCAACGCCTTCAGCACCGGCGCGGCCGCCTTCTTCGCGGCGGCCTCGCTCACCGCGGCCGTCTTGGCGCCGGTCGGGGCCTTGCAGGTGGCGCCCTTGCAGTTGTCGCTGCGGGGGATGTTCCGGCTGAACGTCCAGGCGCCGGGGGCCTGCTTGTCGACGCGCAGGGTCGGGCCGGAGCCGTCCTGGCCGCCGATGCGCCAGGAGCCGCCCTCGGCGACCGGCTTGCCCTCGACACCCAGCGCCTCGGCCAGGGCGACGACCTGGTCCTCGGTGACCTGGCCCCGCGCGTGGAACACGGGCGCGGCGTCCGGGCCGTCGGGGAGGGCGCCCTCGGCGCGGTAGGTCGCGCCGTACGGGTTGGGCTCGCCCGGCGCGATGCCGTTCGGGCCGCTCTCGGAGTAGCCGTCCAGGGCGAGCGGCGGGGGAGTGGCGTCCCCGTTCGCCCCCGGCGTCGCACCGCCCCCGGAGTCCCCGGTCGCCCCGGCGGCGAGATACGCCCCACCGCCGCCGACCAGCAGCACGGCGGCGGCGACGGAGGCCACCAGCGCCGGCGTCCGCCGCCGCACGGGCCTCTCGGCCCCGGGGTCCCCGTCGTGCCCGGCGCCGACGACGGGTTCGGGGCCGGCGTAGGCGTGGTCGTCGGAACCGTCACCCGCGGCGGCCGGGCCGGCGGCTTCGGCCGCGGACGCGTCCGCCCGCGCGGACTCGGCCTCCCCGGCGCGGGGCGCGTCCCCGTCCCGCGGACCGGTCGCTTCCGGCTTCGCGGGCGGCGGGGGCGCGGACTCGTTCGTGGCGGTGGCGGGGGCGCCGGCCCGCTGGGGTCCGTCCTTCTCGGTGCGAGGTGTGTCGCTGTCGGTGGCCTGTGGGCCGGTCGCTTCCGGCTTCGCGGGCGGCGGGGGCGCGGACTCGTTCGTGGCGGTGGCGGGGGCGCCGGCCCGCTGGGGTCCGTCCTTCTCGGTGCGAGGTGTGTCGCTGTCGGTGGCCTGTGGGCCGGTCGCTTCCGGCTTCGCGGGCGGCGGGGGCGCGGACTCGTTCGTGGCGGTGGCGGGGGCGCCGGCCCGCTGGGGTCCGTCCTTCTCGGTGCGAGGTGTGTCGCTGTCGGCGGCCTGTGGGCCGGTCGCTTCCGGGGTCGCCCGCCGCGAAGCCGCGGACGCATCGGCCGGTGTGGCCTGCGCGTCGATCCGGCCGGGCTCGTCGGACCCGGCCGCGGATGCCGTGGTCCCGTCGGGCGCCGCCGCGGGCCCGTGCTCGGCGGTCCCGCCCGCCCCGGGCCGGGAGGCGCCGGTACCCGGCTCCGTCCCCTCCGGCCGACCGGCCGGTCCGGCGTCACCCGCGCGTGTGAGGCTTCCGGCCTCGGACGCCGAGGCGTCCGCACCCTCGGCGCCCTCAGGCTGCGAAGCCTCTTCGTTCTCGTCCGCGCCCCGCGTCCCCGCGGCGCCGGAATCGGATGCGGCCGCCTCCGGGGAGGCGGTGCGCGGCCGGGCGCCCTCCGTGTCGGGCGCGTCGCCCGAGACGGGGCGCGGCTCGTCGTCGTGGTCGGGTCGCTCGGTGTTCACCGCATCGCTCCTTCGCCTGCACAGCTGTCCCATGCGGACCCTGCCCGGTCACGCCGGGGCTGCCGAGGGTTCGTATCCCGCATCCCCTCCACGGGGGACAGCGATGGGACGCAGTGGGGGAGCGCGCGGTTCCCCTCGTTCGCTCAGTCGCCGTAGTCGGACATCGCGTCGAGCATCCGCGCCGAGGCGGGCGGCACATCCACCCCGTGGATCAGGGAGGGCGACACCGGCCGGGCCGCCGTCCGTTCGGGCGCCGTCCAGTGCGGGACCATCCGGGCGCAGTCGCCGCGCAGCGAGGTCAGGTCGCCCTCGAGGTCGACCGGAGCGGGGCTGTGGACCTTGATGTTCGTCATGTCCGCACCGTATGCACGCGGACAGCCGTGAAGAAAGAGCTACTATCGGGTAGTTTCGGCTGCTTCTACGGGCCGTCCCCACCCGGTAGCGTGAAGTGTCAAACCCCCCTCCCCCAGGAGAATCCACGCCGTGCGCATCGCAGTCACCGGCTCCATCGCCACCGACCACCTCATGACCTTCCCCGGCCGCTTCGCCGACCAGCTCGTCGCGGACCAGCTGCACACGGTCTCGCTGTCCTTCCTGGTCGACAACCTCGACGTGCGTCGCGGCGGGGTGGCCGCGAACATCGCCTTCGGCATGGGCCAGCTCGGCACCCGCCCGATCCTGGTCGGCGCTGCCGGGTTCGACTTCGACGAGTACCGCGCCTGGCTGGAGCGGCACGGCGTCGACACCGACTCCGTCCGCATCTCGGACACGCTGCACACCGCCCGCTTCGTGTGCACCACGGACTCCGACCACAACCAGATCGGCTCCTTCTACACGGGCGCGATGAGCGAGGCCCGTCTGATCGAGCTGAAGACCGTCGCCGACCGTGTGGGCGGACTCGACCTGGTGTCCATCGGCGCCGACGACCCGGAGGCGATGCTCCGGCACACCGAGGAGTGCCGCTCGCGGGGCATCCCGTTCGCCGCCGACTTCTCCCAGCAGATCGCCCGTATGAACGGGGAGGAGATCCGGATACTGCTGGAGGGGGCCACGTACCTCTTCTCCAACGAGTACGAGAAGGGCCTCATCCAGACGAAGACCGGCTGGACCGACGAGGAGATCCTCTCCAAGGTCGGCCACCGCGTCACCACCCTCGGCGCCCGCGGCGTGCGCATCGAGCGGGCCGGCGAGCCGCCCGTCGAGGTCGCCTGCCCCGACGAGGAGCGCAAGGCCGACCCCACCGGCGTCGGCGACGCCTTCCGCGCGGGCTTCCTGTCCGGCCTCGCGTGGGGCGTCTCCCTGGAGCGCGCCGCGCAGGTCGGCTGCATGCTGGCGACCCTCGTCATCGAGACGGTCGGCACCCAGGAGTACCAGCTGCGCCGCGCCCACTTCATGGAGCGCTTCACCAAGGCCTACGGCGACGACGCCGCCACCGAGGTGCGCGAGCACCTGCGCTGACCCCGGTCACACCTCACGACAGCCGGCGGACCACATAGGCCGCGCCCCGGTCCGCCGGCTGCTCGCCCACGTACTCCTGGCCGCGCATCTCGCACCACGCGGGGATGTCCAGCCGGGCCGCCTCGTCGTCGGCGAGGACCCGCACCAGGCCGCCCACGGGCACGTCGCCGATCACCTTGGCCAGCTCGATCACCGGGATCGGGCAGCGCCGCCCCAGCGCGTCCACCACCAGCGCCTCCTCCCGCTCCTCGGTGACGGCCTCCGTACGGGACACCGGTGCGCCCAGCTTCTCCCGCACCCCGGCGACCACGCCCGGCAGCACGTCGAGGAAGCGCTCCACGTCCTCCGTCTTCGTGCCCGGCGGCAGCGACACCCGGACGTTGCCCTCGCTGAGCACCCCCATCGCCTTCAGCACATGGCTGGGCGTCAGCGTGCTGCTGGTGCAGGACGAGCCGGACGACACGGAGAAGCCCTCCCGGTCCAGCTCGTGCAGCACGGTCTCCCCGTCGACATAGAGACACGAGAAGGTGACCACGCCCGGCAGCCGCCGCTCCGGGTCCCCGACCACCTCCACGTCCGGCACCAGCTCCGGCACCCGCGCCCGGATCCTGTCCGTCAGTTCCCGCAGCCGGGCCGCCTCCTGGGCGGCCTCCGCCCGCACCGCCCGCAGCGACGCCGCCGCGGCCACGATCGCCGGGAGGTTCTCGAACCCGGGCACCCGCCCCGACTCCCGCTCGTCCCGTGGCCCCTGGGGCGCGAACCGCACCCCCTTGCGTACGGCCAGCAGACCCACCCCCGAGGGCCCGCCCCACTTGTGGGCGCTCGCCGCGAGCAGCGACCAGGCGCCCTCCACCGGGCCCCAGCCCAACGACTGCGCCGCGTCCACCAGCAGCGGCACCCCGGCGGCCCGGCACGCCTCGGCCGCCTCGGCCACCGGCTGCAGGGTGCCCACCTCATGGTTGGCGGACTGCAGACAGGCCAGCGCGGTGTCCGGCCGCAGCGCCCCGGCGAACTCGGACGGGCGTACGGCGCCCGTGCGGTCCACCGGGACCTCGGTGACCGTGCCGCCGCCGTCCCGGTGAACTTCCGCCGCATGGAGTACAGACGAGTGTTCGACCGCTGACACGATCAGGTGACGCCCGGTGCGCCGCCTCCCGGCCAGCGCCCCCGCGATCCCGGAGTGCACCGCCGCCGTCCCCGACGGGGTGAACACCAGCTCGTCGGGTCGGCACCCCACCCCCTCCGCGGCCGCCTCCCGGGCGGCGTCGAGCAACAGCCGCGCCCGCCGCCCCTCCTTGTACAACCGCGCCGGATCCGCCCACCCTTCGTCCAGAGAGGCCATCAGCGCCTGACGGGCGACGGGATGAAGAGGAGCGGCGGAAGCGGCGTCGAAGTAGGACACACGCCAACGCTAACCCCCTCGGGGGCGTGGGGAACCGCGCGATCGACCACGACGACGCCGCAGCCGCCACGACGCCCGCACCCCGGGAAGATGGGGCGCTCGATGTAACCCGCGGCGCGTACGGCACCCCTCCCCGCGAACCCCGGAAGGGCGTCGGCTAGGGTTTGGTCCGCATAAACATCCAAACCCCTGCCCGACGCAGGGCGGCGACCGACCAGCGAGAAGGCCAGGCCGCAGCCGAACAGCGCGGGCGAGACTCTCGGGAAGGCGCTACGTGAGTCCCAACGGCTCCGACCTCCCCCACGGCCTGGAAGGCGTGGGCGGTACCCCCAAGCCGCGGCGCCCGATGCGGCGGAAGCTGCTGCAGGCACTGACCGCGGGCCTGGTCCTGGCGACCGCCACCGGTTGCACATGGGAGGACTTCCCCCGCCTTGGCATGCCCACCCCCACGACGGAAGAGGCTCCCCGGATCCTCTCCCTGTGGCAGGGGTCCTGGGCGGCCGCGCTCGCCGTCGGCGTGCTGGTGTGGGGCCTGATCCTGTGGAGTGCTTTCTTCCACCGGCGCAGCCGCACCAAGGTCGAGGTACCTCCGCAGACCCGGTACAACATGCCCATCGAGGCGTTGTACACGGTGGTCCCCCTCATCATCGTCTCGGTGTTCTTCTACTTCACCGCGCGCGACGAATCCGAGCTGCTGAAGCTCGAGAAGAAGCCCGACGTCACGGTGAACGTGGTCGGCTTCCAGTGGAGCTGGTGCTTCAACTACGTCGAGAACGTCGAGGGTTCCACGGGCGACGCCAAGACGTCCAAGGAACTCGACGCGATTCCGGACCGCTACAAGGAGGCCTTCCCGGCCGACGCCGGCGGTGTCTACGACTGCGGCATCCCCGGAACCCGGAACCCGCAGACCAACAACCCGGGCCCCACCCTGTGGCTGCCCGAGGGCAAGCGGGTCCGCTTCGTGCTGACCTCGCGTGACGTCATCCACTCCTTCTGGGTGGTGCCGTTCCTGATGAAGCAGGACGTCATCCCGGGCCACACCAACGCCTTCGAGGTGACCCCCAACCGTGAGGGCACCTTCCTCGGCAAGTGCGCCGAACTCTGCGGCGTCGACCACTCCCGGATGCTGTTCAACGTGAAGGTCGTCTCCCCCGAGCGGTACGAGCAGCACCTGAAGGACCTCGCGAAGAAGGGGCAGAAGGGCTACGTGCCCGCGGGCATCGAGCAGTCCGGCCCCGAGAAGAACCGGGAGTCGAACATCCTGTGAGCATCCTCAACGAACCCAAGGGTGCCGCGGCAGCTGGGTCCCACTACGAGGACGAACTGCCGGTCAGGCGCCAGAACCGTGGCAGCGTCGTGGTCAAGTGGCTGACGACCACGGACCACAAGACGATCGGCACGATGTACCTGGTGACGTCGTTCGTCTTCTTCGTCATCGGCGGCGTGATGGCCCTGGTGATGCGCGCCGAGCTGGCCCGCCCGGGCCTGCAGATCGTGTCGAACGAGCAGTTCAACCAGGCGTTCACGATGCACGGCACGATCATGCTGCTGATGTTCGCGACGCCGCTGTTCGCCGGCTTCGCGAACTGGATCATGCCGCTGCAGATCGGCGCGCCCGACGTGGCGTTCCCGCGGCTGAACATGTTCGCCTACTGGCTCTACTCGTTCGGCTCGCTCATCGCGGTCGGCGGCTTCCTGACGCCGGACGGCGCCGCCAGCTTCGGCTGGTTCGCCTACTCGCCGCTGTCGGACGCGGTCCGCTCGCCGGGCATCGGCTCCGACATGTGGATCATGGGCCTCGCCCTGTCCGGCTTCGGCACCATCCTCGGCGCGGTCAACTTCATCACCACCATCATCTGCATGCGCGCCCCCGGCATGACGATGTTCCGCATGCCGATCTTCACCTGGAACGTGCTGCTCACCGGTGTGCTGGTGCTGCTCGCCTTCCCGGTGCTGGCCGCCGCGCTGTTCGCCCTGGAGGCGGACCGCAAGTTCGGGGCGCACATCTTCGACTCGACGAACGGCGGAGCGCTGCTCTGGCAGCACCTCTTCTGGTTCTTCGGTCACCCCGAGGTGTACATCATCGCGCTGCCGTTCTTCGGCATCGTCTCCGAGATCATCCCGGTGTTCTCCCGCAAGCCGATGTTCGGCTACATGGGCCTCATCGGCGCGACCATCGCGATCGCGGGTCTGTCGGTGACGGTGTGGGCGCACCACATGTACGTCACGGGCGGTGTGCTGCTGCCGTTCTTCTCCTTCATGACCTTCCTGATCGCGGTCCCGACCGGTGTGAAGTTCTTCAACTGGATCGGCACCATGTGGAAGGGCAGCCTGTCCTTCGAGACGCCGATGCTGTGGACGCTGGGCTTCCTCATCACGTTCACCTTCGGCGGTCTGACCGGCGTCATCCTGGCCTCGCCGCCGCTGGACTTCCACGTCTCCGACTCGTACTTCGTGGTGGCGCACTTCCACTACGTGGTGTTCGGCACCGTGGTGTTCGCGATGTTCGCCGGCTTCCACTTCTGGTGGCCCAAGTTCACGGGCAAGATGCTCGACGAGCGGCTCGGCAAGATCACCTTCTGGACCCTGTTCATCGGCTTCCACGGCACCTTCCTGGTCCAGCACTGGCTGGGCGTCGAGGGCATGCCGCGCCGGTACGCGGACTACCTGGCCGCGGACGGCTTCACCGCCCTGAACACGGTCTCGACGATCGCCTCGTTCCTCCTCGGCATGTCGCTGCTGCCGTTCTTCTACAACGTGTGGAAGACCGCCAAGTACGGCAAGCCGGTCGAGGTCGACGACCCGTGGGGCTACGGCCGCTCCCTCGAGTGGGCGACCTCCTGCCCGCCGCCCCGGCACAACTTCCTCACCCTGCCGCGGATCCGCAGTGAATCCCCGGCGTTCGACCTGCACCACCCGGAGATCGCCGCGCTCGACGAGCTCGAGAACGCCGGTCACGGCGAGAAGGCCCTCTCCGGCGGCAAGGAGGCCGGCAAGTGAAGATCCAGGGCAAGATGTTCATGTGGCTGAGCCTCTTCTTCCTGGCCATGGCCGTGGTCTACGGCCTGTGGTCGAAGGAGCCGGTCGGCACCACTGCCCTCGTCCTGTCCTTCGGCCTGAGCATCATGATCGGCTTCTACCTGGGCTTCACCGCCCGGCGGGTCGACGTGGGCGCCCAGGACAACAAGGAGGCGGACGTCGCCGACGACGCCGGCGAGGTCGGGTTCTTCAGCCCGCACAGCTGGCAGCCCCTGGCCCTGGCCGCGGGCGGCGCCTTCGCCTTCATGGGCGTGGCGATCGGCTGGTGGCTGATGTACTTCTCCGCGCCGCTCCTGCTGATCGGCCTGTGGGGATGGGTCTTCGAGTACTACCGCGGTGAGAACCGCACCCAGTAGCACGCCGCCAGGCACCCGGGAGCCCGGACACTCCGTCAGGAGGGTCCGGGCTCCCGCTTCTGCCGCATCCGCCTCACCCGTTCGGGCCGCCCGGTGAGCCGGGGACCGCCCGGCTCCCTAGCGTGAGGCCATGAGAGACACAGAGTCCCCCCGCACCGGCCCGGGCGCCACGCGGGCCCGCCTCGCCGGCTGCGCGCTGCTGGTGGCGGCCCTCGGCGCGGGCGTCACCGGCTGCTCCTCAGACGGCAGCCCGCTGTCCGCCGAGCCGTACGACGCGGCGGACCAGATCTCCTTCGGCGGCTCCCTCGACGAGGGGAAGACCGCCGACCCCGACAAGCCCCTCGAGATCACCGCCGAGGACTCCGACGGGCGCATCACCGACGTCGTCGCCGTGGACGCCTCCGGACGCCACCTGGCGGGCGAACTCGCCGCCGACGGCAGCCGCTGGCACAGCACCACCCCGCTGGCCGCCTCCGCGCAGTACACGGTCCGCGTGAGCACCGAGGACGAGGACGGCAGGCCCGGTCGCAAGGTCCTCACCTTCACCACCGGCAAGCCCGGCGCCGCCAAGCGCCTGGGCATCACCTTCGGCCCCGAGGCGGGCACGTACGGCGTCGGACAGCCGCTCGTCGCGGAGCTCAGCGAACCCGTGAAGGACCCGGCGCAGCGGGCCGTCGTGGAACGCGGCCTGAAGGTCGACTCCACGCCCTCCGTCACCGGCGCCTGGTACTGGGTCGACGACAAGAAGCTGCACTTCCGGCCCAAGGAGTACTGGCCGGCCGACGCCACCGTCCGGGTGCGCTCCAACCTGGAGGGCATCAAGGTCGGCGACCGGCTGCGCGGCGACGCGGCCAAGCCGCTCACCATCCGCACCGGTGACCGCGTGATAGCCGTCACGGACGCGGCCGCCCACCAGCTCACGGTCTACAAGAACGGCGAGGAGATCAAGCAGATCCCCGTCACCACCGGCAAGCCCGGCTTCGAGACCCGCAACGGCGTCAAGGTGGTGCTCGCCAAGGAACGCTTCGTACGCATGCGCAGCACCACCGTCGGCATCGCCGAGGGCTCCTCCGAGTCGTACGACCTGGACGTGCACTTCGCCACCCGGGTCACCTGGAGCGGCGAGTACGTGCACGCCGCCCCCTGGTCGGTCGGCTCGCAGGGCTACGCCAACGTGAGCCACGGCTGCGTCGGGATGAGCACCGCCGACGCCGAGTGGTTCTTCGACACCTTCCGCCAGGGCGACCTGGTGGAGGTCGTGAACTCGGAGGGCGACACCATGGAGCCGTTCGGCAACGGCTTCGGCGACTGGAACGTGACCTGGGACAAGTGGCGCGAGGGCAGCGCCCTCACGGGCAGCGGGAAGACCCCGGACACCGCTCAGCAGGTGGCGCGGCTGCGGCCCGCGGCCGTGTGAAGCGCGCAGGGCCGCCGCGACCGCCCACGGGCGGCCCGGCGGCCCCGAGGGGCGGCGTGGACGCCTCAGGCGCCCGCCAGCGCCTTCCGGCGCAGCAGCGAGGCCAGGGCGTTCGCGAACTCCACCGGCTCCACCGGGAGCGTCACCGCGGCCTCCGCGCGGCTCCAGGTCGCCAGCCAGGCGTCCTGCGGGCGGCCCATCAGCAGCAGCACCGGAGGGGCGTTGAAGACCTCGTCCTTGATCTGCCGGCACAGCCCCATGCCGCCCATCGGCACGGCCTCGCCGTCCAGCACGCACACGTCGATGCCGCCCCGGTCCAGCTCGGTGAGCACGGCCGCCGGCGTCGCGCACTCGACGAACTCCACGAGGGGCACGTCCGGTGCCGGCCGCCGCCCGGTGGCGAGCCGCACCTGCTCCCGGGTGTTGGCGTCGTCGCTGTAGACCAGCACCGTGGCGGTCGCCTGCATTGTTCCTCCACGCGTAAGAGAGAGGGCACGGCTCTGTCGGGAACTTCGGGTACCGATGGCGCGGATGCTACCCCCTCGGACCGCCCGTCAACACCGGTTCGGACACGGCTTCGAAGGGGGCTCCCATGGGCCATACGGGCAGTCCAGGAGGGGCGAACACACCGAACGGCACCCCCGGGAGTGAGGGCGGGATAAGCGACCGACATAATGTCGGCGTGGCGACAGCAACGACAGTAGACACCGGGCACGCGCACCCGTCGGTCAACCGACCGAACCTCACCAGCGTCGGAACCATCATCTGGCTGAGTTCCGAGCTGATGTTCTTCGCGGCCCTCTTCGCGATGTACTTCACCCTGCGATCGGTGACCGGACCCGACTTCTGGTCGGAGAAGGCCGACCTGCTGAACTTCCCGTTCTCGGCGACGAACACCACGATCCTGGTGCTCTCCTCGCTCACCTGCCAGCTCGGCGTCTTCGCCGCCGAGCGCGGTGACGTGAAGAAGCTCCGGATGTGGTTCATCGTCACCTTCATCATGGGCGCGGTGTTCATCGGCGGCCAGGTCTTCGAGTACACCGAGCTGGTCAAGCACGAGGGCCTGTCCCTCTCCTCCGACCCGTACGGCTCGGCCTTCTACCTGACCACCGGCTTCCACGGCCTGCACGTGACGGGCGGCCTGATCGCCTTCCTCCTGGTCCTGGGCCGCACCTACGCGGCCCGGAGGTTCACCCACGAACAGGCGACCGCGGCCATCGTCGTGTCCTACTACTGGCACTTCGTCGATGTCGTCTGGATCGGCCTCTTCGCCACGATCTACATGATCAAGTAGGCGGGCCCTCATCCGCGCGCGCTGACCACAGCGCACTCAACAGAAGCATCGACGCAGAAGATCCTGACACCGGGGTAATCCGTGAAAAAGCTCTCCGCACGACGACGCCATCCGCTGGCGGCGCTCGTCGTCCTACTCCTCGCGCTGGCATGCACCGGGGGGCTGTACGCCGTGTTCGCACCCGCGGACAAGGCGCAGGCCGACGAAACCGCCCAGTCCCTCACCATCGAGGAGGGCAAGAAGCTTTACACCGTCGGCTGCGCGAGCTGCCACGGCACCGGCGGTCAGGGCACGTCCGACGGCCCGAGCCTGGTGGGCGTGGGCGCCGCGGCGGTCGACTTCCAGGTGAGCACCGGCCGTATGCCGGCCGCCACCTCGCAGGGCGCGCAGATCCCGCGCAAGAAGAACATCTACTCGCAGGCCGAGATCGACCAGCTGGCGGCGTACATCGCCTCCCTGGGCGCCGGCCCGGCCGTCCCGACCGAGGAGCAGTACGGCCCCGAGGGCGCCGACGCTGCCAAGGGCGGCGAGCTGTTCCGCAACAACTGCGCGCAGTGCCACAACTTCACCGGCAAGGGCGGTGCGCTCACGCACGGCAAGTACGCCCCCAGCCTGGACGGCGTCGCGCCCAAGCACATCTACGAGGCCATGCTCACCGGCCCGCAGAACATGCCCTCCTTCCCCGACACCACGCTGTCGGAGCAGAACAAGAAGGACATCATCGCGTACCTCGACGCGGTCAACGGCGAGGACACCGAGAGCCCCGGCGGCCTGTCGCTGGGCGGCCTCGGCCCCGTCTCCGAAGGTCTGTTCGCCTGGATCTTCGGACTCGGTGCGCTGATCGCGGTCGCCGTCTGGGTCGCCGCTCGGACCGCAAAGGCCAAGAAGTCATGAGTAGCCAAGACATTCCCGAAGAGAACCTGCCCGCAGCGCAGGACACCAGCCACGGCGCGGTGAAGCTCGCGGACGAGCAGAACCCGTTCGCCGACCCGGGCCTCCCGCCCCACGAGCCGCGGGTGCAGGACATCGACGAGCGGGCCGCCAAGCGGTCCGAGCGTACGGTCGCCCTGCTGTTCACGGTGTCGATGCTGGCCACCGTCGGCTTCATCGCCTCGTACGTGACCATCCCGGTCGACAAGTCGGTCTACATCTGGCCGATCGGTCACATCAGCGCGCTGAACTTCGCGCTGGGCATGACGCTCGGCCTCGCCCTGTTCTGCATCGGCGCCGGCGCGGTCCACTGGGCCCGCACGCTGATGTCGGACCACGAGCTGGCCGACGAGCGTCACCCGATCGAGGCCCCTCCCGAGGTCCGCGCGAAGGTCATGGACGACTTCCGCCAGGGCGCCAAGGAGTCGGCGCTCGGCCGCCGGAAGCTGATCCGCAACACCATGTTCGGCGCGCTGGCCCTGTTCCCGCTCTCCGGCGTGGTCCTGCTGCGCGACCTCGGCCCGCTGCCCGGCACGAAGCTGCGCCACACCCTGTGGTCCAAGGGCAAGCTGCTCGTCAACATGAACACCAACGAGCCGCTGCGCCCGTCGGACCTGATCGTGGGTTCGCTGACCTTCGCCAAGCCCGAGGGCCTGGAGGAGCACGACCACGGCTTCCAGACCGAGATCGCCAAGGCCGCCCTGATGCTGGTCCGCATCCAGCCGGACGACATCAAGGACAAGCGCGCGCTGGAGTGGTCGCACGAGGGGATCCTCGCCTACTCGAAGATCTGCACCCACGTCGGTTGCCCGATCTCCCTGTACGAGCAGCAGACGCACCACGCGCTCTGCCCCTGCCACCAGTCCACCTTCGACCTTTCCGACGGGGCCAAGGTCATCTTCGGACCCGCCGGCCACGCCCTGCCGCAGCTGCGCATCGGCGTGAACGACGAGGGCTACCTCGAAGCGCTCGGTGACTTCGACGAGCCCGTCGGTCCTGCTTTCTGGGAGCGCGGATGAGTACTACGACGAGCACCGATTCCCGCGCACGCGGGAAGGCGCCGGCCGGCGAGCGGGTCGCCGACTGGGCCGACGGCCGGCTGGGGATCTACTCCCTGGCCAAGGCCAACATGCGCAAGATCTTCCCCGACCACTGGTCGTTCATGCTGGGTGAGATCTGCCTCTACAGCTTCATCATCATCATCCTCACGGGTGTGTACCTGACGCTGTTCTTCCACCCGTCGATGAACGAGGTGGAGTACCACGGCAGCTACGTGCCGCTGCAGGGCCAGCTGATGAGTGAGGCCTACAAGTCGACGCTGGACATCAGCTTCGACGTCCGTGGCGGTCTGCTGATCCGGCAGATCCACCACTGGGCCGCGCTGGTCTTCCTGGCCGGCATGTTCGTGCACATGATGCGCGTGTTCTTCACCGGCGCGTTCCGCAAGCCGCGTGAGATCAACTGGCTGTTCGGCTTCCTGCTGTTCGTCCTCGGCATGTTCACCGGCTTCACCGGCTACTCGCTCCCGGACGACCTGCTCTCCGGCACCGGTATCCGCTTCATGGAGGGCGCGATCCTGTCCGTGCCGATCGTCGGCACGTACATCTCGTTCTTCCTCTTCGGCGGCGAGTTCCCCGGCGACGACTTCGTGGCCAGGTTCTTCTCGATCCACGTCCTGCTGCTGCCGGGCATCATGCTCGGCCTCGTGGTGGCGCACCTGATCCTGGTCTTCTACCACAAGCACACGCAGTTCGCGGGCCCCGGCAAGACCAACAAGAACGTCGTCGGCATGCCGCTGCTCCCGGTGTACATGGCCAAGGCCGGAGGCTTCTTCTTCCTGGTCTTCGGTGTGCTCGCGGCCGTCTCGGCGATCGCCACGATCAACCCGATCTGGAACATCGGCCCCTACCGGCCGGACATGGTCTCCACCGGCGCCCAGCCCGACTGGTACATGGGCTTCTCCGAGGGCCTGATCCGTGTCATGCCGGGCTGGGAGATCAACTTCTGGGGCCACACGCTCGTCCTGGGCGTGTTCATCCCGCTGCTGATCTTCCCGCTGGTCCTGGTCGCCATCGCGGTGTACCCGTTCATCGAGTCCTGGGTCACCGGCGACAAGCGCGAGCACCACATCCTGGACCGCCCGCGCAACGCCCCGACGCGCACCGCGTTCGGCGTCGCCTGGATCACGCTGTACTTCGTGCTCCTCGTCGGCGGCGGCAACGACATCTGGGCCACGCACTTCCACCTGTCGATCAACGCCATCACCTGGTTCGTCCGGATCGCGTTCTTCGTCGCCCCGGTCGTGGCGTTCATCGTCACCAAGCGGATCTGCCTCGGCCTGCAGCGCCGGGACAAGGAGAAGGTGCTGCACGGCCGCGAGTCGGGCATCATCAAGCGCCTGCCGCACGGTGAGTTCATCGAGGTGCACGAGCCGCTCAGCCAGGAGCAGCTGTACACCCTCACCGCGCACGAGCAGCCCAAGCCGCTCGAGCTCGGCCCGGAGGTCGACGAGAACGGCGTCCGGCGCAAGGTGAAGGCCACCGAGAAGCTGCGCGCGAAGCTCAGCAAGGGCTTCTACGGCGAGGAGTCGCAGATCCCGAAGCCGACCGTCGAGGAGTACAAGGAGATCACGAGCGGCCACGGCCACCACTGATCTCTGCAGCTCCAACGTCGCCACACGACGGC
This sequence comes from Streptomyces cellulosae, assembly GCA_014655195.1. Lineage (GTDB taxonomy): Bacteria > Actinomycetota > Actinomycetes > Streptomycetales > Streptomycetaceae > Streptomyces > Streptomyces cellulosae. The sequence continues at coordinate 210,304 of BNBH01000002.1, forward strand.
GAAGGGCCCCCGTCCGTTCTGCGGACGGGGGCCCTTCGCGGTGTCCCGGGCTGGATAGGGTGGGTGCGGGACCTTCCGGTCCCCGACGACCCGCTACGACCGTCAGGAGCGACCATGAGCGCTGTGACCCCCGCTGGAGGCGACACCGCGGCGGGCCGCTCCTGGCCCGCTTTGCTGAACACCCTGCTCGACGGCCGGGACCTCACCGCCGACGAGGCCGCCTGGGCGATGGACCTGATCATGCGCGGCGAGGCGACCGACGCGCAGATCGCCGGATTCGCGGTGTCGCTGCGGGCCAAGGGCGAGACCGTCGACGAGATCACCGGCTGCGTGCGGGCCCTCTACGACCACGCCAACGTCATCGAGGTGCCCGGCGCCACCGTCGACATCGTCGGCACCGGCGGCGACGGCGCCAAGACGGTGAACATCTCCACGATGTCCTCGATCGTCGTCGCCGGCACCGGGGCGAAGGTCGTCAAGCACGGCAACCGCGCCGCGTCCTCCGCCTCCGGCGCCTCCGACGTGCTCGAGAAGCTGGGCGTCAACCTCGAACTCACCCCGCGCCGGGTCGCCGAGGTCGCCGAGGAGGCCGGCATCACCTTCTGCTTCGCGGTGAGGTTCCACCCGGCGCTGCGCCATGTGGCGGCCGCCCGAGGCCAGCTCGGCGTCCGCACCGTGTTCAACTTCCTCGGCCCGCTCGCCAACCCGGCGAAGGTCAAGGCGCAGGCGGTCGGTGTCGCCGACGCCCGGATGGCGCCCATCATGGCCGGGGTGTTCGCCGGACGCGGCCACTCCTCGCTGGTGTTCCGCGGCGACGACGGCCTGGACGAGCTGACCACCACCGGCACCTCCCGGGTGTGGGTGGTCCGCGACGGCAAGGTCACCGAGGAGACCTTCGACCCGCGCGACGTCGGCATCGAGCTGGTCCCCGTGGAGGCGCTGCGCGGCGCCGACGCCTCCTACAACGCCGAGGTCGCCCGCCGCCTCCTCGACGGCGAACGCGGCCCCGTACGGGACGCGGTGCTGCTGAACTCCGCGGCGGCGCTGGTCGCCCTGGAGCCCGGCAGCGGCACCCTCACCGAGCAGATCCGCGCCGGCATGGAGAAGGCCGCCGAGTCCATCGACTCCGGCGCCGCCAGGCGCGTCCTCGACCGCTGGGTCGCCGTCACCAACGCGTAGGCCCGGTACGGCCGTCCCGCCATCCGGATACGGGTTGCGGGACGGCCGCCACCTCACGTACGTTCCTTCTCAGGTCATGAGTGACAGCCATCAGGCCCCGGCCGGCTGTCCGGCAACCCTCCGTCCGTGGCGGGGTGCCCCGGGTGAAGACCAGGCCGTGAGCAGCAGGGCTCACGGCAAGCGCGGACCCCTCGCACACCAGGGGTCCTGGTCGTCGAGGAGTCTTCTGTGAGCAAGCGAATGCGATAGGGCGCCGAGCCCCGCCTCCGCACATCCCTTTCACTCTTCACCTCCGCGCTGGAGCGCGCGCCGTCGTCGTCGTCGGCCGCCCGCTCGCGCGAGGATCCCCCCTGCCTACGGGAGTTCCGTCATGCCTGCTGCTGCCGCCCCCGCCGTCGCCGTCGAGCCGTCCGTCCGCGCCCCGCTGCCCGTCCTCGGCCGGGACGTCGCCGTCCCCCTCGTCACCGGCGGCGAGGTCACCTACGCCGCCCTCGACTACGCCGCCAGCGCCCCCGCCCTCCAGCGCGTCTGGGACGACGTGGCCGCCTACGCCCCCTACTACGGCAGCGTCCACCGCGGCGCCGGCTACCTCTCCCAGTTCTCCACCGACCTCTTCGAGAACGCCCGCCGTACCGTCGCCGGGTTCCTCGACTGCCGCGCCGACGACCAACTGGTGTTCACGCGCTCCACCACCGACTCCCTCAACCTGCTCGCCGCCGCCCTCCCCGAGGGCTGCGAGGTCTTCGTCTTCGAGACCGAGCACCACGCGGCGCTGCTGCCGTGGCGGCGGGCGGGCCGGGTGACCTTCCTCGACGCCCCCGACAGCCCCGCGCAGGCCGTGGATGCCCTGGAGCGCGCCCTCGCCGACCGCGACCCCTACGGCCCGGCCCTGGTCTGCGTCACCGGCGCCTCCAACGTCACCGGCGAGCTGTGGCCCGTCCGCGAACTCGCCGCCGCCGCGCACGCGCACGGCGCCCGGATCGTGCTGGACGCCGCCCAGCTCGCCCCGCACCGCCCGGTGTCCGTCCGGGATCTGGACGTCGACTGGGTCGCCTTCTCCGGGCACAAGCTGTACGCGCCGTTCGGCTCCGGCGTCCTGGCCGGCCGCGCCGACTGGCTCCGCGAGGCCGAACCGTACCTCGCCGGCGGCGGCGCCAGCCGCACCGTCGCGCGGCGTGCGGACGGGGGAGTGGACGTGGGGTGGCACGAGACCGCGGCCCGCCACGAGGCCGGCTCGCCCAACGTCATCGGCGCCTACGCCATCGCCTCCGCCTGCAAGGCGCTCACCGAGGCGGGGTTCGACGCGCTGGCCGAGCGGGAGGACGCGCTGGTGCGGGCGGTGCGGGAGGGGCTGGCGGATGTGCCTCAGGTGCGCTTCCTCTCCCTGTTCGGGGACGACGCTCCGCGGGTGGGGGTGCTGTCGTTCGTGGTCGACGGGTGGAACAGCTCGCACTTCGCGGCGGCGCTGTCCGCCGAGTACGGGATCGGGGTGCGGGACGGGTTGTTCTGCGCGCACCCGCTGGTGCGGAGGCTGCTGGGTGGCGACACGGGCGCCGCGGGGGAGTGCGGGGCGCCGGAGGCGGGGGCGTTGAACGCGATCCGCGTGAGCTTCGGGGCCGGGACGCCGGAGGAGCATGTCGCACGGTTCGTGCGGGCGGTGCGGGAGCTTGTGCGGGACGGGGCGCGGTGGAAGTACCGGACGGTGGAGGGCCGCTGCGTGCCGGACCCGTCCGGGCGGGCGTAAGAGGGGGTCCCGCCCCCACCGCCCCTGCCCTCCCCACCCCGGGGCTCCGCCTCAAACCCCGCTCCTCAAGCGCCGGAGGGGCTGAGGTGTGTCCGGGAGGGCTGGTTCCAGCCCGTCCGGCGTTTGAGGACGAGGCCCGGAGGGCCGACAGGGGGTCTGGGGCGCAGCCCCAGGGACGGGACGGGAAGGCGCGGCGGGGGCGAACTCACCCCTGGCCGGCCGGGAGTCGGGCACCCAGGGCGATCAGCCTCAGCGCCCTCTCCGTCGCGTCCGTCAACAGCTCCGCGCCGCGGACCAGCGCCTCAGCCAACTCCATGGGCCCCGGCAGAATCCCCTGGCACGCATCCACCCCCGGCACCTCCGCCGCCCCTTCCCCCAACGTCCCCGCGATCGCCAGCACCGGCCGCCCCGCCAGCTTGGCCCGCCGGGCCACCTCCCCCGGCACCTTCCCCCGCGGCGTCTGCCGGTCCAGCGCCCCCTCCGCCGTGACCACCAGGTCGGCCCGGGCGAGCCGCTCGTCCAGACCGAGATGGTCCAGCAGCACAGGGAACCGCGGCACCAGCGCCGCGCCCAGCGAGGCCAGTCCCGCCCCCAGACCGCCGGAGGCGCCCGTGCCGCGCCCCAGCCGCAGGTCGACGCCGGTGACGGCGAGGTCCCGGGTCAGCACCCGCGCCCAGTTCTCCAGCCCGGCGGACAGCTCCTCCACCTGCCGCGGGGTCGCCCCCTTCTGCGGCCCGAACACCCGCGCCACGCCCCGTTCCCCGCACAGCACGTTGTACGGGTTGCAGGCGACGACCAGCTCCACACCCCCGAGCCGAGGATCGAGCCCGGACGCGTCGACCCGCGCGATCCGCCACAACTCACGCCCGCCGAGAGGCAGTTCCACCCCCTCCCCGTCCAGCAGCCGCACCCCCAGCGCCTGCAACGCCCCCGCACCCCCGTCCGACGTCCCCGAGTCCCCGCAGCCGACCACGATCCGCCGCACCCCCGCGTCCAGCGCGGCACGGATCAGCTCCCCGACCCCGTACGTCGTGGTGGCGCCCGGGTCGCGCCGGGTGCGGGGGACCAGGGAGAGCCCGGCGACCGCCGCCATCTCCACCACCGCCGTGTCCTGCCCGCCGCCGAGCAGCGCGAAGTGGGTGCCGACCGGCTCGCCCACAGGGCCGGTGGCGGCCAGGGCGACCAGTCGGCCGCCGGTCGCCCTGGCCAGCGCGGCGGCGGTTCCCTCCCCGCCGTCCACCAGCGGGATGCGGTCGATCTCGGCGTCCGGCAGCACCCGGCGGACGCCCGCGGCGATGGCGTCGGCCGCGGCGGGGGCGGACAGGGACTCCTTGAAGCCGCTCGGGGCGACGACGACTCGTTTCAGCATGGTTGCGGTACTCCTCAGGGGGTCACCGGCACGCCCAGGGCGGGCCACACGGTGACGGCGAACAGCAGGACGAGGGCGGCGGTGAGCGGGGCCAGCACGGCGGACAGCCGGAGCAGGTCACGCGGGGTGTAGGTGGGGATGCCGGGTATCTCCGCGAACAGCGCGACCGGCTTGGCGGAGGCGGGCAGGGTGTGGCAGAAGCCGGCCGCGGCGGTGGAGGCGAGCGCCGCCGCCACCGGATTCACCCCGGCCGTCACGGCCGCCGCGACCACCAGCGGCACCAGCACGGAGGAGCGCGCGGAACGGGACTGCAGGACCAGATGGGCGGCCGTGCTGACGGCGATCACGACCGCCAGGAAGGGCAACGGGCCGATCCGCGCCGGGAGTCCGCCGACCAGCCATGCGGCCGCCCCGGACTCGGCGAGTGCCACGCCCATCGCCATGGTCGCCGCCATGAACAGCAGCAGCGACCACGGCACCGTCTTCAGCGCGTCCTTCAGACCGACCGTGCCCAGCGCCGGGGAGGCGGCGACGACCGCGCCGATCAGCGCGACCACGGCCGGGGACACCTGGTGCAGGGGTTCGCCGCACCACAGGGTGACCACCGTGCCCAGCAGCAGGGCGCACCGCTTCTCCGCCTGCGTCCAGGGGCCGGTGACCGGGCGGTCGCTGTGCCGCTGGATCTCCTCGGCGGTGATCCGCACGGGGCCGGTGCGGTCGGCGCGCCGGGTGGCGGTCAACAGCACCGTCTCGACGGCGAGATGGGACGACACCACCGCCAGCGGCAGCCCCAGCAGCAGCCATTCGGTGAAGCCGACCCGCTCCCCGGTGGCCTCCCACAGCACGGACACGGTGATCAGATGCGCGCCCGCCCCGATCAGCGTCGCCACCGCCGACAGCAGGATCACGGTGGGGAACAGCAGCGCCAGCATCACCACCAGCCGCCCCCGCCCGGCGAGCGCCTTGGCGAGGGCGAGGAACACCGGCAGCGCGAGCGCCGCCCGCCCCGAGGTGGCCGGCACCGCGAACGCGGTCACCACCAGCGCCGCCGTCGTCAGATGCGTCAGCTGCCGTACCGTGCGTGCCCCGCCGACCAGGAAGGCGGCCGCCCGCCCGGCGAGCCCGGTCCGGGTGACCGCGGCGGCCAGCACGAACGCGCAGATCAGCAGCCACACGGTCGAGTCGCCGAGGGTGCCGAACAGGGTGTCGCTGCTGATCACCCCGGTCACCGTGAGCGCGAGGCCCGCGCCCAGCGCGACGTAGGTGTCGTCGACGGGCGTGCCGATCCACGCGCAGGTCGCCAGCGCGAACACGGCGAGGGTGAGACGGGCGTCGCCGCCGAGGCCGGGGAAGACGCCGGGCACGGCGAGCGCCGCGCTCAGCGACAGGGCCGCGCACAGCGCCACGGTCGTACGGATCGTCAAGGTCACGCCATAGACGCTCCCGCCGGGCGGTGAGCCGCTGATGAGCCCCTCATGAAGGAACCTTCACGGGGGCCGCGGGGTCAGGCCGGCAGGCGGTAGCCCATCCCGCGGACCGTCTCCACCTGGTCCGCGCCCAGCTTCTTGCGCAGCGCCCGCACGTACACGTCCACGATGTTGGAGCCCGGGTCGAAGTCGTAGCCCCACACATGGGAGAGGATCTGCTCGCGGGACAGCACCTGACCCGGATGCCTCAGGAACAGCTCCAGCAGCACGAACTCACGGGCCGTCAGGTCGACCGTCCGCCCGTCCGCGCGGGCGCGCCGGGTGCGCAGGTCGAGGCTGAGCGAGCCGGACCGCAGCACGGTCACCTCCGGCGCCCTGGCCGCCGTACGCAGCCGCAGCCGGATCCGCGCCAGCAGCTCCTCGAAGCGGAACGGCTTGGTCATCCAGTCGTCGGCGCCGCCCTCCAGACCGGCCACGGTGTCCCGTACCGAGTCCCGGGCGGTCAGCACGATCACCGGCGTCGTCACCCGCGCCTCACGCAGCTCGCGCAGCACGGTGAAGCCGTCCCGGCCGGGCAGCCCGATGTCCAGCACCACCAGGTCGAAACCGCCGGTCAGGGCGTACTCGTAGCCGGCCTCGCCGTCCCCGACGACGGTGGTGGTGAAGCCGTTGGCGCGCAGCCCCTTCTCCACGAAGGAGGCGATGCGCTCCTCGTCCTCGACGATCAGGATCCGGTTCATCCGCGGGCCTCTTCCAGGGTGAGTACGAAGGTGGCGCCGCCGCCCTCGGTGTCGTGCAGCCGGACCTGCCCGCCGTGGCCCTCCGCGATGGCCTTGACGATGGACAGGCCGAGACCGGCGCCGGAGCCGCGCGCCCCGCGCCGTGAGGTGCCGCGCCGGAACCGTTCGAAGATCAGCTCCCGGTCCTGGGGGCGCACGCCGGGGCCCGAGTCGGCGACGTACAGTTCGACGCGGGAGCCGTCCGCGCGGGATCGGATGCGGATGGTCTGCCCGGGCGTGGTGTGCTGCACCGCGTTCTGCGCGAGCTGCACCATCGCCTGCGTGATGCGCTGCGGGTCCAGCTCGGTCTCCCGGTCGGCGGTGTCGGTGAGCCGCCAGTCGCGGTCGCCGAGGGTGCGCGCCTTGACGAAGACGTCGGCGGTGAGCTCGGCGAGCTGAACCGGCTCGGGGCGTACGAAGTCGGGCCGTTCGGCCTTGGCGAGCAGCAGCAGGTCCTCCACGATGCGGCTCATCCGGTCCAGTTCGTCGGTGACCAGGCGGACGGTCTCCTCGCGCTCGGCGGGGTCGTCGCCCATCAGCTCCAGATGGCCGCGCACGATGGTGATCGGGGTGCGCAGCTCGTGTCCGGCGTCGTCGACGAACTGGCGCTGGGCGGCGAAGGCCCGCTCCAGCCGGTCCAGCATGGCGTTGAACGTCTCGGCGAGGGCGGCGATGTCGTCGTGGCCGCGCACCGGGATACGGCGGGTGAGGTCCTGCTCGGTGAGCTGCGCGGCGGCGGTGCGCACCAGCCGTACGGGCTGCAGAATGCGCCCGGCGACCGCCCAGCCGATGCCGGTGGTCAGCAGCAGCGCCACCCCGGAGATGGCGAGCAGCACCCGGAACACCTCGTCGACGCGGGCCACTTCACGCTCGGGGTGGAAGGCGACGACGAACGCGGCCTCCGGGTCGCCGTCGCCGCCCTGCCGGGCCACGGGCACCTTCGCCCACCGGATCTCGCCCTCGGGCCGGTGCAGCACCCCGGACGGGTCGGGGGAGTCGAAGATACGGCGCCGGGCGTCGGCGTCCCGGTGCAGCGGCAGCGCGACGGGCAGGTCGCGGGGCTGTATGAACTGCGCGGGGTCGCCGCCGGGCCGGGCCACCAGCCCGATCAACTCCTCGTCGGGGTCGGCGTACTGCCGCTCCAGGAACACCTTCAGCAGCCGCTCCGGCTCGGTGAACGGCCGCCCTGTCTCCGGGTCGAGACCCCGCTCCTCGAACGCGGCGAACTCACCGGTCTCCTGCGCGAGCAGCCCGTTGCTGCGGTGGTCGACGTCCCGCAGCAGGAACGAGCGGGTGGTGGCCGCGACCGAGGCGAGAGCCACCGCCATCACGAACAGCAGCCACAGCAGGATGCGGACCCGGGCGGACAGCCGCCTGCGGCTGCGCTCAGCCGTCGTCCCGGTCGGGGCCGTCGTCCGCGGGGTCCTGGCCGTGGTCGTCGTCATCGTCGTCGTCCGTCGGTCCGTCGGTCACCGGAGGCCGGGGGACGACCTCGTCGCTGGGCGTGGGCTCGGGCGGGGCGTCCGACGGCGGCGGCGCGGGCGACCCGCTGTCCAGCTCGACCCGCGGGGGCACCTTCGGCGGCTCGGGGCTGTCGGCGAGCGCGAAGCTGGTCGCGGCGACGCCGAGGGGGATCAGTACGACGGCGGCGAGGGCCGCCATGCGACGGGTGAAGGCCATGCCCTCACCGTCGGCCGCGTACCTGTGGCCCAGGATGAGGCTCCGATGAAGAACCTTTCATCTTGCGGCGCCGGACGGGCTGGAATCAGCCCCTCCGGCGTTCGAGGAGCGGGGTTCGGGGCGGCGCCCCGGAAGACCTCAGTTGTCCAACCCGATGGCGAAGGCCGCCTCGAGGTCATGCTGCGAGTACGTCCGGAACGCCACATGCGTGTCCGTGCCCTCGACCCCGGGAATCTTGCTGATCTTGCCGGGAATCACCTCGGCGAGATCATCATGCTGCCGCACCCGCACCATCGCGATCAGGTCGTACGTGCCGGTGACGGAGAAGACCTCGCTGACGCTGTCCAGCGCGGCGATCTGTTCCGCGATCTCGGGGATCCGGTCCACGCTGGTCTTGATGAGGACGATCGCGGTGATCACGGCTGGTTCTCTCCCTCGGGGGCCGGAACAGGGGCGGACTTCACTGTAGTCGCCCCGTCGCGCCACACCCATGCGCAGCCGAAGCCCAGCGCGAAGCCGACCAGGTGCGCCAGGTACGCCACCCCCGGCCCGCCCTCCGCGGAGCGCCCGGCCGCCGCCCACTGGAGCGCCGCCCAGAACGGCAGCACCGCCCACGCGGGCAGCCGTACCGGCAGGAAGAAGGCGAACGGCAGGAGACTGGTGACCCGCCCGCGGGGGAACAGGAAGAGGAACGCTCCGAGCAGCGCCGAGATCGCCCCCGAGGCCCCGACCAGGGACCGCTCGGAGCCGGTGTTGGCGGCCGCGTACCCCAGCAGGGCGAGGTAGCCGCAGCCGGCGTAGCAGAGGGTGAACCGCACCCGGCCCAGCCGTGCCTCGGTCATCGGCCCGAACACGTGGAGGAACAGCATGTTGCCCAGCAGATGAACCCAGCTGCCGTGCACGAAGAGCGCCGTGGCGGGGGTGAGCGCGGCCGCGGGGGACCCGTCGAACAGGTCTGCGGGGATCACGCCCCAGCGGCGGAAGTAGTCCCGCTGCGCGGCCAGCAGCTCGTCCCCGGAGCCGTGCGCCGGGTGCAGCCCCGAGGCCGGCCCGATCAGGAAGACCAGGCAGCACAGCACGATCAGGGTGCGGGTGACCGGGGCGGGCGAGGTCCTCAGCGCCCCGGCCGCCGCCGCGGTCCAGTTGCGGATCATGGGTACAGAGCATGACGTAACCGGACGCAGGCGGGCGGATCGCCTCGCCGCCGTGGACGGGCGGGCGGCGCGACCCCGGCAGGCCGTAGGGTTACGAGCCACACGCACCGGCCGCCCGGTGCGTCAAGGACACTGGAGAAAGGCGAACAGCCACGATGACGGTTCCTCTGCCGACGGACTCGACGCGGTGGCGCTGCACCCTCTGCGGCAACCTCACCCGCTTCGACGTCACCCGCTCGTCGAAGGTCGTCGAGTACGTGCACCTCGATCTGGCCGGCGAGCCCAAGGTCGAGGAGCGCGAGGTGCTCGATGAGACGATCGAGTCGGTGCGGTGCCGCTGGTGCAACGCCGTGGACCAGGTGGAACTCGTGGACAGGCCGGGCGCCGGCTCCTGAGAGAAGGGGGTCCCTCCCGCTCGAGCGAAGTCGAGCACGGGCGAGGGCCCCGCTGACAGGCGACCCCGCGGACGGGGCCGCCACAGGCATTGGGGTGTGACGGATGGTGGAGACCACGGGCGGGGGGCCGCAGGACGGCGCCGCCGAGGTGCTCGACCGTCCGCTGCCCGACGGGGTGCGCCGCAGGGTCGTCCAGATCGTCGCGGACGGCTTCGGCGGGCTCACCGTCGCCGAGCTCCCCGCACAGCTGCGGCAGTACGCCCGGTTCACCCCGACCCGCCGCGCCAAGTTCGCCGGGAACGCGATGGCCGCGGCGCTGGAGACCGATCCGCTGTTCCGGCAGCGGATCGGGGAGAAGCTCAGAGAGGCCGAGCCGGAACTGACCGGTGCCCTCGACTCCGGCTCCCCGCCCCCGGCCGCGGACCCGCTCGACGTGGCGGCCGCGGCCTATGTGCTCCGCCCGCCGGGCTGGGTCAAGCTGGTCACCGCCGCAGGCGAGGAGGCGCAGCGCGCCGACGCCGAGCGCGCCGACGAGGAGACCCGCGCCGAGCTGGAGCGGCTGCGCGCCGAACTGGACCGCGCCCGCGAGCACACCCGCTCCGAGACCGAGCGGCTGCGCGCCGAGCTGGACGCGGCGAAGAAGGAGACCGACTCCCTGCACCGCAAGCTGCGGTCCGCCCTCGCCGACGTCAAGCGTGGCGAGGCCGCCCTGCGCAAGCTGCGCGGCGAGATGGACGCGGTGCGCGCCGAGGGCCAGGCCCAGGTGTCCGCCGCCGAGAGCGAGACCCGGCGCCTCAAGGCCCGGCTCGGGGAGACCGAGGCCGCCCTGGAGGCCGCCCGCCGCGCCGCCCGCGAGGGCCGCAGCGTCGAGGACATGCGCGTACGGCTGCTGCTCGACACCGTCCTCGACGCCGCCCAGGGGCTGCGGCGCGAACTGGCGCTGCCTCCCGTGTCCGTGCGGCCCGCGGAGACCGTGGACGCCGTGGAGCCGGGCCGCATGACCCCCAAGGACATCGCCGCCCGCGCACTGTCCGAGGACGACCCGGCCGTCCTCGACCAGCTCCTCGCCCTGCCGCAGGCCCATCTGGTCGTCGACGGCTACAACGTCACCAAGACCGGCTATCCGCAGATGCCCCTGGAGAAGCAGCGGCTGCGCCTCCTCGGCCAGCTCGCGCAGCTCGCCGCCCAGACCGGCGCCGAGGTCACCTGCGTCTTCGACGGCGCCGAACTGGCCGCGCCGGTGCTGCTGGCGCCGCCGCGCGGGGTGCGGGTGCTGTTCTCCAAGCCGGGCGTCACCGCCGACGAGCTGATCCGCCAGCTCGTGCGCGCCGAACCGCCGGGGCGGCCCGTCATCGTCGTCTCCACCGACCGCGAGGTCGCCGACGGGGTCGCACGCGCCGGCGCGCGCCCCGTCGCGTCCGCCGTGCTCCTCAAAAGGCTTTCTTAGCATCTGAGCACTTCCGTCCCTCGTGCAACGTACAGGCTCAATGCCTGAATTGACGGAACCGTCACGCAACGTAGCGTCAAGACGGCGTCACTGCAGGTGAGTTGTCACGTAATAAACGCGCTGTAGCGGAGATTTTGTGCCCGGGGATTTGAACTGATCACAAGAGAATCACTAGGGTCTGCCTTCGAACCCTCGCTCGCGCGATCACTCTCCCGAGAAGGAGCTCGTCTCCGTGGCGTCCCACCGTCGTCCCAAGCAGCCGAGCCGCGCACGCGTGACCGTGCTCACCACCGCCGCCGCTGCTGCTGTCGTCATGAGCTCGCAGGCCGCCAACGCGGCCCCCAGCGAGAAGCCGAGCAAGGACGAGGTCAAGGCCAAGGTCGACAAGCTCTACGAGCAGGCGGAGCAGGCCACCGAGAAGTACAACGGGGCCAAGGAGAAGCAGGAGAAGCTCCAGAAGGAGATCTCCACCATCCAGGACAACGTCGCCAAGGGGCAGCAGGAGCTCAACGACCTGCGCGACGGCCTCGGCTCGATGGCCAGCGCCCAGTACCGCAGCGGCGGCATCGACCCCTCCGTCCAGCTCTTCCTCTCCGCCGACCCGGACGACTACCTCGACAAGGCGTCCACCCTGGACCAGTTGAGCGCCCAGCAGGTCGACTCGCTGAAGAAGATCCAGGAGAAGCAGCGCGAACTGGCCCAGCAGCGCGCCGAGGCCGCCGAGAAGCTCAAGGACCTCTCCTCCACCCGGGCCGAACTCGGCAAGAAGAAGAAGGAAGTCCAGGGCAAGCTCGCCTCCGCGCAGAAGCTGCTGAACACCCTCACCGCCGAGGAGAAGGCGCAGCTCGCCGAGGAGCAGAACCGCGCCACCCGCGACAGCATGCGCGACGCCCTCTCGGGCAACGTCCCGGCCGGTTCCGGCCGCGCCGCCGCCGCCTTCGCCGCCGCGCAGAGCAAGCTCGGCACCCCGTACGTCTACGGCGCCACCGGCCCGTCCTCCTTCGACTGCTCGGGCCTGACCTCCTGGGCGTACGCGCAGGCCGGCGTCGGCATCCCGCGTACCTCCGAGGCCCAGACCGGCGCCGGCACCAAGATCTACTCGGTGGACCAGCTCAAGGTCGGCGACCTGGTGTTCTTCTTCAACGACCTGCACCACGTGGGCCTCTACGCGGGCAACGGCCAGATCATCCACGCCCCCCGCACCGGCACCGTCGTGCGCTACGAGTCGATGAACACCATCGGCGGCCCCTTCATGTTCGGCGTCCGCGTCTGACCCCACCGGGTCCGCCTCACCGGACACCACGCCGGGTGCCCCCGTTCGGGGGATTCCCGGCGGACCCGCACCACCTCCACGCCCCGCCGCGACCCAGGTCAACGGCGGGGCGTCACCGTGTGTGCCGCCCTGGCCGTGGCTCCGCGGGCGGCCCCTGCGGCTACTGTCTGCCGCGTTTCCCTGTCCGCCAGCGGAAGGAGCGCGACTTCCCGTGGGGTCCCATCGCCGTACCGCACCGTCCTCAGGGTCCGAGCGGAGCACCGCCCTCGCCCTGGGCCTGCTCTCCGTGGCCGCCACCGCCCTCGGCGCGGTACCGGCCACGGCCGCGCCCCAGGAGGACGCCCGGGCCGAGGTCGACCGCCTCTACCGCGAGGCGGAGAAGGCCACCGAGGCCTACAACGCGGCCGACGAGCGCGCCGACGCCCTGCGCCGGGAGATCGCCGACGCGCAGGACGGCATCGCCCGCAAGCAGCAGCGGGTCAACACCATGCGGGAGGCGCTGGGTTCGCTCGCAGGATCCCAGTACCGCTCCGGGGGCCTCGATCCCGCCCTCGCCCTGCTGCTCTCCGAGGACCCGGAGGACTACCTCCGCAAGGCGTCCGTCCTCGACCGGCTCGGCGTCCACCGGACCGCCGAGCTGAGGAAGCTCCGCGGCACCCTGCGCTCGCTGTCCCAGGACCGCGCCGAGGCCGCCAAGAGGCTCGGCGCCCTCGAACGCAGCCGCAAGGCCGCCGCCGCCCACAAACGCACCGTGGAGCACAAGCTCGCCGAGGCCCGCCGGCTCCTCAACTCCCTCCCGGCCGGCGAACGCGCCGCCTGGGACCGCGCCTCCCGCTCCGGCCGCACCGACCTGCTCGGCCCCGGCGGGGCTCCCGCCTCCGGGCGCGCGGCCGCCGCCGTCGCCGCCGCCCGCTCCGCCCTCGGCAGGCCCTACGTGTGGGGCGCCAACGGCCCCTCCGGCTTCGACTGCTCCGGGCTCACCCAGTGGGCGTACGCGCAGGCCGGGGTCGCCCTGCCGCGCACCTCGCAGGCCCAGCGGTACGCCGGCCGGCAGGTCCCGCTGTCCGAGGCCCGTCCCGGCGACCTCGTCCTCTACCGTGCCGACGCCTCCCACGTCGCGATGTACATGGGCAACGGCCAGGTGATCCACGCCCCGTACCCCGGCGCACCCGTGCGCTACGACCCGGTCGGCATGATGCCGGTGTCCTCGGTCACCAGGGTCTGACTCCCGCGGGCCCGCGCCCGTACCCTCGGACAGGTGGCCGGTCGAACGCGGGTTTCCCAGGCGGCGGTGGCGGCGTTGTGCCTGCTGCTCGCCGCCCTCGTGGGGTGCGGCGGCGGCCCTGCCGTGGACGCGGCCCGCGCGGAGGTGCAGTCCCTGCTCGACCGGCGCGCCGAGGCCGTCCTGGACCGGGACTCCGCCGCTTACGCCCGCACCGGCACCCGCGACGGCTTCGACAACCTGCGCGCGGTGCCCCTCGCCGACTGGTCCTACCGCCTCACCGACCTGGACCGCACCGGCGACCGGGCCACCGCCGCGGCCGACCTCAGCTACCGCGTCGACGGCCACGACCGCTCCCCGGTCGTCACCGCCCGCATCCTGAGCCTCAGCCGGGACCGTGACGGGCACTGGTCGGTGGAGTCCGACCGCCCCGCCGAGAAGTCCGGCCAGCAGCTCTGGGACCAGGGCCGCGCGCAGGCCGTGCGGGGCGAACGCAGCCTGGTGCTCGGCGTCGGGCAGTCCGAGGAGACCCTGCGGGACTACGCCCGCCTCGCCGACCGCGCCGTGCCCGCCGTCTCCGACGCCTGGGGCTCCGCGTGGGCCCGCGGTGTCGTCGTCCTCGTCCCGGAGACCCTGGAGGGCATGGCGGGCCTCCTGGGCTCACCCCCGTCCTCCTACCGGGGCATCGCGGCGGTCACCACCGGGGCGACGGGGGGCGGGCCCCGGGCGCCCGCGGACCGGGTGATCGTGAACCCGGACGCCTTCGGGATGCTGGGCGACTCGGGGCGGCAGGTCGTCCTCACGCACGAGACCGCGCATGTCGCGACCCGCGCCCACACGTCGGCCTCGACGCCGCTGTGGCTCTCCGAGGGGTACGCCGACTGGGTCGGTTATCGCGGCTCCGGCCGCACCGCCGCCGAGGCCGCGCCGGAACTGGCCCACGCCGTGGGACGGGGGGAGGTGCCGGCCGCGCTGCCCGAGGACGAGGACTTCGGCTTCACCGGCGACCCGGAGGGGCTGGCGCGGGCGTACGAGGGGAGCTGGCTGGCGTGCCGGATGATCGCGGAGCGGTGGGGGGAGGAGAAGCTGGGGGAGTTCTACCGCGCCGTGGGGGCGCATGAGGGGCGGGAGGGGGCGGTCGAGGATGCGATGGAGCGTGTGCTGGGGGTGACGCCGGAGGAGTTCACACTCCGGTGGCGGGACTTCGTGCGGGGCGCGCTGCGGTGAGGCGGGGTGGGGTTTCGTCGGCGCGTGCGGGCCGGTTCGGGCTGGTCGCGCAGTTCCCCGCGCCCCTTCAGGGGCGCCGCAGCGGCACCCTTTCGACGCCGGGTGCGGGGTGTCTGTGGCTGGTCGCGCAGTTCCCCGCGCCTCTTCAGGGGTGCCGCAGCGGCACCCTTTCGACGTCGGGTGTGGGGTGTCTGTGGCTGGTCGCGTAGTTCCCCGCGCCCCTTCCGGGGGCGCCGCAGCGGCACCCTTTCGACGCCGGGTGCGGGGTGTCTGTGGCTGGTCGCGTAGTTCCCCGCGCCCCTTCAGGGGCGGTACGAAGGCACCCTCGTGCGTTCCGCCCAGGACGGGCCCGGTGCTGAGGGAATCTCCCTCCGGGCCGGCACCGTCGCCCGCCACAAGGCGCCCGCTGCCAGGAGGGACGCCGCCACCAGAAGGCCGTTACGGACGGCCAGCAACGTGATGCCCAGCGCGTCGCTCGCCACCACGTGCGCGAACCACAGCGGAAACTCCAGCATCGTCACCGGGCAGGCCGCCAGGACCAGGACCGCCGGACGGCCCATCCGGCTCTCGCGGAAGCACAGGCACACCGCCCCCGCACCGACCAGCCACACCATGTACTGCGGACTGATCACCCGGCTGGTGACCGTGAACAGCAGGACCGCCGTGAACGCCGCGTCCGCCACCGTGTGCGGCGTGAACCGGGTCGCCAGCAGCCGCCACAGCACCAGCCACGCCAGCGCGGCCCCGGTCAGGAACAGCGCCCCCGTCGACACCCAGCTCACGTACGGACCGAGGAACTCCACCGAGCCGTAGTTCAGCAGCACCTCACCGTCCCAGCCGTGGTGCCGGGCGACATGGAACACCAGCGACCCCAGCGACTCCACCTCCGTGCCCCGGTCCCGCTGGAAGCCCAGGAACGCGAACGCGCCCGGCATCGTCGCCGCGAACAGCCCGGCCACCACCACGCCCGTCACCGCCGCCGACACCCACGCGGCCCGCCTGCGCACCGCGAGCAGCAGCAGCGCCGGCCACACCTTCAGCAGCGCACCGAACGCCATCAACGCGCCCGCCAGCCGGGGGTGCCGGCCGGCCGCCAGCAGCCCGGCCACCGCGACCGCCGTCACCATCACGTCGTAGCGGGCGTACACCGTCGGACCGAGCAGCGGCACCCCCGCCACCCACAGCCACGCCCCGCGCCGGGAACGGCCCCCGCCGCGTGCCCCGCGCAGCAGCAGCGCCAGCGTCGCCGCGTCGGCCGCCAGGGCCAGCACGAAGAAGGCCGTCGCGTACTCCAGGAACGGCAGCACGGCGGGGGAGAGGATCGCCAGGGCCGCGGCGGGCGGGTACTGCCAGGTCACGTCGTCCTGCGGAAACGTTCCGGTGACCAGGACGTCGTACCAGCCCCGGTAGATCACCGACACGTCGCTGGTGACGTCCGGGCCCGGGAAGACCACCACCTTCAGCACGCACAGCAGCAGCGCCGCGCGCGTCACGCCCCAGATCCCCAGCAGCCCTGCCAGAGACCCCCGTGCGGCCGTCGGTTCCACGTGATTCCTGCCCGTCCGGTGTGCGGTCGATGAGGGGCCATGATGTCCCGGAAGCCGGTGCACATGCCACCGAGCAGCGCCGTGGCGGACGCGCGACAACCGTTCGGTAGGGTCGGCGACGATGCACAAGACCCTGATCGTCACCAACGACTTCCCGCCCCGTCCCGGCGGCATCCAGGCCTTCCTGCACAACATGGCGCTGCGCCTGGACCCGGAGCGCGTCGTCGTCTACGCCTCCACCTGGAAGCGCACCCGCGAGGGCGTCGAGGCGACCGCGGCCTTCGACGCGGAGCAGCCGTTCACCGTCGTCCGCGACCGTACGACGATGCTGCTGCCCACCCCGGCCGCCACCCGGCGGGCCGTGGGGCTGCTGCGCGAGCACGGCTGCACCTCGGTGTGGTTCGGGGCGGCGGCGCCGCTCGGCCTGATGGCCCCGGCGCTGCGCCGCGCGGGCGCCGAGCGGATCGTGGCCACCACCCACGGCCACGAGGCCGGCTGGGCCCAGCTGCCCGCCGCACGGCAGCTGCTGCGCCGTATCGGGGAGTCCACGGACACGATCACCTACCTGGGCGAGTACACCCGCTCCCGGATCGCCCGCGCCCTCACCCCGGAGGCCGCCGCCCGCATGGTGCAACTGCCGCCCGGGGTCGACGAGAAGACCTTCCACCCCGGCTCCGGCGGCGACGAGGTGCGCGCCCGGCTCGGACTGACCGACCGCCCGGTGGTCGTGTGCGTCTCGCGTCTCGTGCCGCGCAAGGGCCAGGACACGCTGATCCGGGCGATGCCCGCGATCCTCGCCGCCGAGCCGGACGCCGTCCTGCTGATCGTCGGCGGCGGCCCCTACGAGAAGGACCTGCGCCGCCTCGCCGCCGACACCGGCGTCGCCGCCTCCGTCCGCTTCACGGGTTCCGTCCCCTGGTCCGAGCTGCCCGCCCACTACGGCGCCGGCGACGTCTTCGCGATGCCCTGCCGGACCCGCCGCGGCGGCCTGGACGTGGAGGGCCTCGGCATCGTCTACCTGGAAGCCTCCGCGACGGGCCTCCCGGTCGTCGCCGGCGACTCGGGCGGCGCCCCCGACGCGGTCCTCGACGGAGAAACAGGCTGGGTGGTCCCCGGCACGTCCCCCACCGAAGCGGCGGACCGCATCACGACCCTCCTCGCCGACCCCGAACTCCGCGACCGCATGGGCCGCCGCGGCCGGGAATGGGTCGAGGAGAAGTGGCGCTGGGACCTCCTCGCCGACAAGCTGAAAACACTCCTGTAACGCGAGAGCCGCCCTCGAAGGGCGGCTCTCGCGTTACAGGGGCGCGGGGAACTGCGCGACAAGCCCCCGCGACGCGGCACTTGAGCGACGGGCGGAAACCGCCCCTCAGGGGCGCGGGGAACTGCGCGACCAACCCCCACGCACCCGCACCCGCCAACGGCGGGTCCAGGCACTCCGGTCGGCGCTACTTCGCGTAGATCGCCTCGATCTCGTGCGCGTAATCCTTCGCCACAACATTCCGCTTCAGCTTCAGCGAAGGCGTCAGATGCCCCGACTCCTCCGTGAACTGCGCCGGCAGCACCCGGAACTTCCGCACCGACTCCGCCTTCGACACCGCCGCGTTCCCGTCGTCCACGGCCTCCTGGATCGCCGCCAGCAGATCCGGGTCGTCGCACAGCGACGCCGCCGTCGACCCTTCCGGCTTGCCGTGCTCCGCGCACCAGCGGCCCAGGAACTCCTCGTCGACGGTGACGAGCGCGCCCACGAACGGCCGCCCGTCGCCGACCACCATGCACTCCGCGACCAGCGCGTGCGCCCGGATGCGGTCCTCGATGACCGCCGGGGCGACGTTCTTGCCGCCGGCCGTCACCAGGATCTCCTTCTTCCGGCCGGTGATCCGCAGATAGCCGTCCTCGTCCAGGGTGCCGATGTCCCCGGTGTGGAACCAGCCGTCGGCCAGCGCCTCGGCGGTCGCTCCCGGGTTGTTCCAGTACTCCTTGAACAGGTGCTCGCCGTGCAGCAGGACCTCGCCGTCGTCCGCTATGCGCACCACCGAGCCGGGCAGCGGCTGGCCGACCGTGCCGATCTTCTGGCGGTCCCACGGGTTGAAGGCGGTGGCCGCGCAGGACTCGGTCAGGCCGTAGCCCTCCAGCACGCTGAAGCCGATGCCGCGGAAGAAGTGGCCGAGGCGCTCGCCGAGCGGGGCGCCGCCGGAGATCGCGTACTCGCCGCGTCCGCCCAGCACCGCGCGGAGCTTGCTGTAGACCAGCTTGTCGAAGACCTTGTGCTTGACCTTCAGGCCGAACGACGGGCCCGAGGGGGAGTCCAGCGCCTGGCTCCAGGCGATCGCGGCGTCGGCGGCCTTGTCGAAGATCTTGCCCTTGCCGTCCGCCTGCGCCTTGGCGCGCGCCGAGTTGTAGACCTTCTCGAAGACGCGCGGCACGCCGAGGATCAGCGTCGGGCGGAACGCGGCCAGCTCGTCGGTGAGGTTCTTGATGTCCGGGACGCAGCCCAGCTTGATCGGCGCCATCATCGGCGCGATCTGCACCAGCCGGCCGAAGACGTGCGCGAGCGGCAGGAACAGCAGCACGGAGCACTCGCCGGTGCGGAACAGCGGACGCAGCCGCTCCACGATGTTGCCGCACTCCGCGAAGAAGCTGCGGTGGGTGAGCACGCAGCCCTTGGGGCGGCCGGTGGTGCCGGAGGTGTAGACGATGGTCGCCGGGTCGTCGGCCTTGGCGACCGAGGAGCGCTCCTCGACCGTGTCGTCGGCGACGTCCGCGCCGAGAAGGCCCAGCTCCTCCAGGCCGCCGCCCTCGATCTGCCACACGTTCTTCAGCGCGGGCAGCCGGTCGCGCACGGACTCCACGGTGGCCGTGTGGGCGTCGAGCTCCACCAGGCAGGCGGTGGCGCCCGAGTCGCCGAGGATCCACGCCACCTGCTCCGCCGAACTGGTCTCGTACACCGGCACGGTGATCGCGCCGGCGCTCCAGATCGCGAAGTCGAGCAGCGTCCACTCGTAACGGGTACGGGACATCAGGCCGACGCGGTCGCCGGGCTGCACGCCCGCCGCGATCAGGCCCTTGGCGGCGGCCCGCACCTCCGTGAGGAAGGTGGCGGCCGTCACGTCCTGCCACGTCCCGCCGACCTTGCGGGCCATGACGGCGACGTCAGGGTGCTGCGCGGCGTTTCTGCGGACGATGTCGGTCAGATTGCCGTCCGCAGGGACCTCGTAAAGGGCCGGAAGGCTGAACTCGCGCAAGACTGCTGCTCCTCTTAGGGCGCCGGCGCCACGACGTTGTGCGATGCGACGGTGCGGTCCAAGGCTCGGGCGGGTGCTCGCGAATTCATTGGTTGAAATCCCGAGCACGACTGGACTGCCCGGACGTTACCCGCCGGTATGGCTGTCACGACAGGGGGCCCTGCCAGATGTTCGCTGCGTCACACAGGTTGGTGCTTCATTGCGCACAGTAGTCCACAGCTGAACCGGCGAGCCAGTAACCGCAGGTAGGGCCGCCGTTGTTCACGTTCGCCGCACACGATTACGCTTGATCGCCATGGCATCCTCACCCGGCGGCGGCCCGCGCACCCGCGTCCACGTGGTCAGCGACGTTCACGGCAACGCGGCCGGCCTCGCGCGCGCCAAGGACGGCGCCGACGCCCTGGTCTGCCTCGGTGACCTGGTGCTGTTCCTGGACTACGCCGACCACTCGCGCGGCATCTTCCCCGACCTGTTCGGCACGGAGAACGCCCACCGCATCGTGGAGCTGCGCACCGCCCGCCGCTTCGAGGAGGCGCGCGACTTCCAGCGCGGCCTGTGGGCCGGCATCGGCGTCGACCGCGCGACGGCGATCGAGACGGCGGTGCGGAAACAGTACGCGGAGCTGTTCTCCGCCCTCCCCACTCCGACGTACGCCACCTACGGCAACGTCGACGTGCCGCCCCTGTGGCGGGAGTACGCCGGGCCGGGCACCACCGTGCTCGACGGGCAGCGGGTGGAGATCGGCGGCTGGACCTTCGGCTTCGTCGGCGGCGGCCTGCGCACCCCGATGCGCACGCCGTACGAGATCGACGACGAGGAGTTCGCGGCGAAGATCGAGGCGGTCGGCGAGGTCGACGTGCTGTGCACGCACATCCCGCCGGAGGTCCCGGAGCTGGTCTACGACACCGTCGCCCGCCGCTTCGAGCGGGGCAGCACGGCGCTGCTGGAGGCGATCCGCCGCACCCGCCCCCGCTATTCGCTGTTCGGGCACGTCCACCAGCCGCTGGTGCGACGGATGCGGATCGGCGCCACCGAATGCGTCAACGTGGGGCACTTCGCGTCCACCGGCCGGCCCTGGGCGCTGGAGTTCTGAGACGTCCCGGACGCCTGCGCACAGGTCGGGTGATCTCGGTACGGGCGGTGCGCGGTAGCCTTCCGCTGCACGTGCGTGGGCCGTCCGGCCCGCGCACGGCGAGGACGACCTACCGGCCCGCATCTGGAGGAGCCACGGCGATGGCGGAACACACCAGCTCGAGCATCACCATCGAGGCGGCACCGGCCGACGTGATGGGAGTGATCTCCGACTTCGCCCGCTATCCCGAGTGGACGGGAGAGGTGAAGGAGGCGGAGGTCCTCAAGACCGACGCGGAGGGCCGCGCCGAGCAGGTCCGCCTGGTCATGGACGCCGGCGCGATCAAGGACGACCAGACCCTGGCGTACACCTGGAGCGGCCCGCACGAGGTCTCCTGGACCCTGGTGAAGTCCCAGATGCTCCGCTCCCTCGACGGTTCCTACGTCCTCACCCCCGCCGGCGCGGACACCACCGAGGTGACCTACCGCCTCACGGTCGACGTCAAGATCCCGATGCTCGGCATGATCAAGCGCAAGGCGGAGAAGGTCATCATCGACCGGGCGCTGGCGGGCCTGAAGAAGCGCGTGGAGTCCGGCGCGAAGTAGGACACCCGCGGCGTCCGGCTTCCCTTGTGCGTCTCGCGTCCCCGGCGCGCGGGACGATGCGCCGGATCGGCCCTGGCGGGTCTCGTCCTCGCACGCCGGACGGGCTGCATCCAGTTCCTCCGGCGTGTGGGGAGCGGGATCCGGGGCGGAGCCCCGGGACGGTAGGTCCCGGTAGCGTTCGGCCTCATGCGCACCCTCCTGATCACCGGCCCCGGCGGCAGCGGCCGCACCACGATCGCAGCCGCCACCGCGTCCGCCGCCGCCCGTGAGGGCGCCCGCACGCTGCTGCTGGGGACCGATCCGGGGGACACCCTGGGACCGGTGCTCGGCGACGCGGACGTGCCCGAGCTGCTGACCGTCCGGCGGGTCGACCCCGACACGGGGTTCCGGGCCGACCTCGCCGCGCTGCAGGAGCGCGCGGGCGGTGCGCTCGACCTGCTCGGCGCCTCCCCCCTGGTGCCCGAGGAGACCGGCCCGCTCCCCGGCGCGGAGGAACTCGCCGTGCTGCGCGCCCTGCGGGACGCCGCCGCCTCCGAGGACGCCTACGACCTCCTCGTCGTCGACCTGCCCGCCGCTCCCCGCGCGCTCGCCCTCCTCGCCCTGCCCGAGGAGCTCCGCCGCGTCCTGCGCCGCCTGCTGCCGCCCGAACGGCAGGCCGCCCGCGCCCTGCGTCCGGTGCTCGGACGGCTCGCGGGCGTCCCGATGCCCGCGGAGTGGATCTACGGAACGGCAGCCCGCCTCGACCTCCAGCTCGCCGCCGTCGAGGCCCTCCTCGCCGACCGCGGCACCGTCGTACGCCTGGTCGCCGAACCGGGACCCGCGGGCGACGAAGCCCTGCGCAGCGCGGCCCTCGGCGTCGCCCTGCGCGGGCTGCGCCTGGACGCGGTCGTCGCCAACCGGGTCCTGCCGGAGGGCGAGGCGGCCGGCTGGCTCGCCGGGCCCGTCGCCCAGCAGCGCAAGACGCTCGACGAGTGGCGCGAGGAGCACACCGTGCACCCCGTCGCCCACCTCGGCCGCGACCCCCGCGGCGCCGACGACCTCGTCGCCCTCGCGGCGCCCGCCGCCCCCGAGGCCACCGGCCCGGTCCGCTGGCCGGTCGCCGACCGGATCGCCGAGGACGGCGTCCTGGTCTGGCACCTCCCCCTGCCCGGTGCCCGCCGCGACACCGTCGACCTCGTCCGCCGGGGCGACGAACTGACCGTCACCGCCGGGCCGTTCCGCCGTGTCGTCCCGCTGCCCTCCGCGCTGCGCCGCTGCACCGTCGACGGAGCCGCCCTGCGCGAGGGCGAGCTGCGTGTCCGCTTCCGGCCCGATCCGGAGCTCTGGCCGCGCACCCGCTGAAGCCGCGACGGCCGTTCGGGTACCGTCGAGAAGGCCACCCGCAGTCAAGGAGTCCGTCATGAGCGAACAGCTCCCCCCGCCCGACGACGCCGGGCACGAGGCCGGGGACGAGACCTTCGGCAAGCGGACCGACGACGCCCGGGCCGACGACGCTCGGGCAGGCGGCGCTCGCGCCGGCGAGGCTCGGGCCGACGACGCTCGGGCAGGCGACGCCCGGACCGACGACGCCCGGACCGACGACGCCCGGGCAGGCGAGGCTCGGGCCGGCGAAGCTCGGGCAGGCGAGGCTCGGGCAGGCGAGGCTCGGGCCGGCGAAGCTCGGGCAGGCGAGGCTCGGGCAGGCGACGCCCGGACCGGAAACGCCCGGAACGACCGCGCCGAGGCGCCCGCCGAAGCACCCTCCGAGGTCCACGCCGACGCCTGGGCCACCGCGGCCGCCGAGGACCTCGAGGCCGAGCGGGCGCGCCGCCGCGCACGCCACGGCACACCCCCCGGCTCCGCCGCCGAGGAGTTCAAGCGGCTCGTCGACGCGGTCGCCGACAAGCTCTCCGACCTCCAGACCCCGCTGCTCGGCGCGGTCGCCGGGCCCGCCGCCCAGCAGGTCGTCCGCCAGGTCGTGCAGCAGGCGAAGGCCGCCGTCGAACCCGTCATCGAACGCAACCCGGACGTCTTCGACCACCTCGCCGCCGCCGGCAGCGAACTCCTCGCCGCCTACCGATCCGCCGTGCAGGACCAGGAGCGCCGCTGGACGGCGCGCGACACCCCGCCGCGCGACCCGTCGGAGCGCCGCGACCCCGGAGACGACCCCGGCACCGGCCCCGGCGAGCGCATCGACCTGGACTGAGCACCGCCCGGACCCCTCGGAGTTCCCGGCCGCCCGGCCTGCGGACACAGGGACGGCGCGCCCGTCGCCTCGGGTACCGTTGGCGTAGCGGGGCTCGACCGAAACTGAGGGATTCATGGGACTCACCATCGGCGTCGACATCGGCGGCACGAAGATCGCGGCCGGCGTGGTCGACGAGGAAGGCACCATCCTCTCGACCCACAAGGTGCCGACCCCGGGCACGCCCGAGGAGATCGTGGACGCCATCGCCTCCGCGGTGGAAGGAGCGCGCGCCGGACACGACATCGTCGGCGTGGGCATCGGCGCGGCCGGTTACGTCAACCGCCAGCGTTCCGAGGTCTACTTCGCCCCCAACATCCACTGGCGCAACGAGCCGCTCAAGGAGAAGGTCGAGGCCCGCGTGGGCCTCCCGGTCGTCGTGGAGAACGACGCCAACGCGGCGGCTTGGGGCGAGTACAAGTTCGGCGCGGGCAAGGGCCACCGCAACGTCATCTGCATCACGCTCGGCACCGGCCTCGGCGGCGGCGTGATCATCGGCAACAAGCTGCGCCGCGGGCACTTCGGCGTGGCCGCCGAGTTCGGCCACATCCGCATGGTGCCGGACGGCCTGCTGTGCGGCTGCGGCTCGCAGGGCTGCTGGGAGCAGTACGCCTCCGGCCGCGCCCTCGTCCGCTACGCCAAGCAGCGCGCCAACGCCACCCCCGAGCAGGCCCAGACGCTGCTCTCGCTCGGCGACGGCACCCCCGAGGGCATCGAGGGCAAGCACGTCTCCATGGCCGCCCGCCAGGGCGACCGGGTGGCCGTCGACTCCTACCGCGAGCTGGCCCGCTGGGTCGGCGCGGGCCTGGCCGACCTGGCCTCCCTGTTCGACCCGTCCGCGTTCATTGTCGGCGGCGGCCTCTCCGACGAGGGCGAACTGGTCCTCGGCCCGATCCGCAAGTCGTACCGCCGCTGGCTGGTGGGCGGCAACTGGCGCCCCGTGGCCGACGTCCTCGGCGCCCAGCTCGGCAACAAGGCCGGCCTGGTCGGCGCGGCGGACCTCGCCCGCGAGCCCGACCCGGTCATGTGACGGCCCATCGGCACCCGGCCGGCGCCCGCCCGACCCCTTGAGGGGAACGGCGGGCGTCGCCGTTCCCGGGCCGCCGTAGCGGCAGCGGCGTATCTTGATCCGCATGGCGACGACCGAGCTGCTGCCAGGGTCCCGTACCGACGCCGACGGGTCGGCCGTCGTCCGGGTGCTCAGCTACAACATCCGCTCCATGAAGGACGACACCGCCGCCCTCGCCCGGGTGATCGGCGCCTGCGCGCCCGACCTGGTGCTGCTCCAGGAGGCGCCGCGGTTCTTCCGCTGGCGCAAGAAACTCGCCAAGCTCGCCTCCGACTCCGGGCTGGTGATCCTCTCCGGCGGCGCCACCGCCGCCGGGCCCGCCCTGCTGTGCTCCCTGCGCGCCGGCCTTGAACGCACCGAGGACGTGCTGCTGCCGCTCACCCCCGGCCGGCACCGGCGCGGCTTCGCCACCGCCGTCGTACGGTTCGGCAGCGCCCGGCTCGGCGTGCTCAGCTGCCATCTCTCGCTGGACAAGGGCGAGCGGTACGAGCAGGGCGGGATGCTCCTCGACCGGGTGGCCGGGATGGGCGTGGACCACGCCGTCGCGGGCGGCGACCTCAACGACGAGCCCGCCGGACGCACCTTCCGGCGGCTGGCCGGCACCCTGACCGACTGCCGCACCGCCGCGCCCTGGGGCGGCGAGCACACCTGGACGCACACCGAACCGCCCAAGCGCATCGACGCCCTGTTCGTCACCAAGGGCGTCGAAGTGCTGGGCTGCGGCGTGCCGTACGACCAGCCCGGCGTCACCGAGGCGGATCTGCGGGCGGCCACCGACCACCTGCCCGTCCTCGCCGCCCTCAAGGTCCCGGCGGCCGTGTGAGCGGGGTCAGACCACCGCGCCCCGGCCGGGGTCCCCGTCGTCCTCGTCGTCCGTGCGCATCCGCATCACCAGCGTGACCGCGCCGCCCAGGAAACCGCCGATGCACGCGGTGGTCAGCCACCACGTCATCTCCCAGCCCAGCAGTATCGCCAGCAGAAGCAGCACCGGGGCGCCCAGCACCCCCAGCCAGGCGAACTTGGAGGTCACGTCCGCCTCCGGCAGCGGCGGCGGCTCCGGCGGCACGAAATGCCCCTCGTCGCTCTCGTCGAGGTCCTCCTCCGCCGGCTCCGCCACGCTGTAGTCACGCGGCCCGACCCCCGGCGCGAAGGCCACCGAGCCGCCCAGCGGCCTGGCCGGCGGCTCCTCCTCCGCCTTCCGCGGCGGCGCCTTGGTCCCCGCGCCGTCCACCCCGTCGGAGTCGTCCGCGTCGTTGGTCTCGGACTCCAGCAGCGCCAGGTCCTCCACCGACTTGAACGGCTTGGCGCCCGGCGGGTCCGGCGGCTCCTCGCCGTACCCGGCGACGATCGCCTCCCACGCGGCGGCCTCGTCGAAGGGGACGCCCCTCTCCTCCGGCTCGCGGCCCTCACGGTCCGAGTCGTGCTCAGCCACCTGCGGTCGTCCCTTCCTTGCCGAGACCGGGCTCCCTGACGGCGCCGGGTGCGAGCCGGCCGATGAACGCGGTGCTCTCCCGGAAGATCAGCTCCGCGTCGTGGTCCAACGTCGCCACGTGGTAGCTCTGTTCCAGCAGGACCTCCGTGACGTCGACCGACGACACCCGGGACAGGATCCGCGCCGAGTCCGCCGGCGGCACCACATGGTCCTGCGGACTCCGCATCAGCAGCAGCGGCTGCGTGACCTGCGGCAGCTCACGGTCGACCAGCCGGAAGAAGTTCCGCAGGGAGTGCGCCGCGTGTAGCGGCACCCGGTCGTACCCCAGCTCCCTTGTCACCGGCTTGGCGATGTCGCTCGCGATGCCCTTCGTCGCCGGCACGAGATGACGCAGCACCGGAAGGGCGTGCGCCGCCACCCCGTGCACCTTGTTCGCCGGGTTGACCACCATCACCCCGCTCACCGCGTCCCCGTGCCGCGCCGCCAGCCGCAGCGCCAGCGCGCCGCCCATCGACAGCCCGGCCACGAACACCCGCGCGGAGCGGTCCCGCAGCAGCCGCAGCTCGCGGTCCACCTCCGCGTACCAGTCCTGCCAGCCGGTCACCCCCAGGTCCTCCCAGCGGGTGCCGTGCCCGGGCAGCAGCGGCAGCGACACGGTCAGACCGCGATGGGCGAGATGCTGCGCCCAGGGGCGCATGGACTGCGGCGAACCGGTGAAGCCGTGGCAGAGGAGCACGGCGGTCTCCCCGCCCTCGTGGCGGAACGGCTCGGCTCCGGGCAGGAGCGGCACCTTCGGCCTCCTGTTCCTGGGACTTCCTGGGACTTTTCCGGACACGTCGACGGTCCGGCACGTCGTCTCGGCCGGCGCGGGACCGGCACAGGGATTGCAGGACCTTCACCGTACGCGACCGCACTGACACCGACCAGGGCCGTCGGGGCCTTCCGCACCGCTCCGGGATATGGTCTGAACAACACGCACAGGAGGCACTCGGTTGTTGTACGGCACGATGAAGGTCGCCATCGGAGGGCCGCTGAAGCTCGCCTTCAGGCCCTGGGTGGAAGGCCTGGAGAACGTCCCCGCCGAGGGCCCCGCCATTCTGGCCAGCAACCACCTGTCGTTCTCGGACTCCTTCTTCCTCCCCGCGGTGCTCGACCGCAAGGTCACCTTCATCGCGAAGGCGGAGTACTTCACCACCCCGGGCGTCAAGGGCAGGATGACGGCGGCCTTCTTCAAGGGCGTCGGCCAGCTCCCCGTGGACCGCTCCGGGGCACGCGGCGCCGGCGAGGCCGCCATCAAGAGCGGCATAGAGGTGCTGGAGCGCGGCGAGCTGTTCGGGATCTACCCCGAGGGCACCCGCTCACCCGACGGCCGCCTCTACCGCGGCAAGCCGGGCGGCCTGGCGCGCGTGGCGCTCGCCACCGGCGCGCCCGTCGTCCCGGTCGCCATGATCGACACGGAGAAGATCCAGCCCCCGGGCCAGGTCATGCCCAAGCTGATGCGCCCCGGCATCCGGATCGGCAAGCCCCTCGACTTCACCCGCTACCAGGGCATGGAGCACGACCGCTTCGTGCTCCGCGCGGTGACGGACGAGGTCATGTACGAGATCATGAAGCTGTCCGGCCAGGAGTACGTCGACATGTACGCCACCGCCATGAAGCGGCAGCTCGCCGAGGCGGCCAAGGCCGAGAAGGAAGCCGAGAAGGCCGAGCGGGAAGCGGAGAAGGCCGCCAGGGCCGCCGTCGCCCGGGCCGACAAGGAACAGGCGGAGAAGCTCAGGGCGTCCCTGGAGCAGACGGACCGGGGACAGGCCGGGGGACCGGCCGAGCGGTAGCGGGCCCGGCACGCACCGGGGGAGTGGGGGGACATGGCCCAGCGCGACAGAGTCATGCGCATGTCGGTCGAGCAGCCGCTGTGGCGCGCGCTCACCGGCTACCGCGTCCTGACCATGATCTACGCCATCGGCCTGTTCGCCGCCGCCCACGACGGCTTCACCCGCCCCTGGCTCGCCGTCGCCTACTTCGCCGTGCTCGGCGTGTGGACCCTCGCCACCCTCCCCAAGGTCGCGAGCGCCGCCGCCTGCACCAAGCCGTTCCTCGCCGCCGACCTGACCATCGCCCTCACCGGCATCCTCATCACCCCGCTCGCCGACGCCGCCGAACGCGTCCACGACGGCGGACCCACCCTGCCGTCCATATGGACCGCGGGATCCGTCCTCGCCTTCGCCGTCAAGGGCGGCTGGCGCTGGGCGGCCCTCGCCTCCACCCTCGTCGCCGTCGCCAACCTCGTCGAGCGCGGCACCCCCGCCCGCGACACCGTGCACAACGTCGTCCTCGTCTGGGTCGCCTCCATCGCCATCGGCTACGTCGTCGAGGTCGCCCGCGCCTCCGAGCGCACCCTCGCCCGCGCGCTGGAGATCGAGGCCGCCACCCGCGAACGGGAGCGCCTCGCCCGCGACATCCACGACGGCGTGCTCCAGGTCCTGGCGATGGTGCAGCGGCGCGGCGCCGTCATCGGCGGCGAGGCGGCCGAGCTGGGCCGCATGGCCGGCGAGCAGGAGGTCGCGCTGCGCACCCTGGTCTCCGGCGGCCTCGTCCCCGTCTCCCGCGCCTGTGAGGACGCCGCCCAGGGCGCCGTCGTACGAAGCGTGGAGGAGGACGAGCCGGACCACGACGGGCCGGTGGACCTGCGGTCCCTGCTCGCCCCGCACGCCGGGTCCCGGGTCAGCCTCGCCGAACCCGGCGCGCCCGTGACGCTCGCCCGCGAGGCCGCCCGCGAGGTGGCCGCCGCCGTCGGCGCCGCCCTCGACAACGTCCGCCGGCACGCCGGGGAGCAGGCCCGCGCCTGGATCCTGGTCGAGGACGAACCGGACGAGGTGATCGTCACCGTCCGCGACGACGGCCCCGGCATCCCGGAGGGACGCCTCGCCCAGGCCGAGGGGGAGGGACGGCTCGGCGTCGCCCTGTCCATCCGGGGCCGGCTGCGCGATCTCGGCGGCAGCGCCGACGTGATCTCGGTGCCCGGCCAGGGCACGGAGGTCGAACTCCGGGTGCCGAGGCACCAGCAGCAGACGAACGACCCGCGGGGGAAGGCGAAACAGCGATGACCGGGACGACACAGATCAGGGTGATGGTGGTCGACGACCACCCGATGTGGCGCGACGCCGTCGCCCGCGACCTCTCCGAGTCCGGCTTCGAGGTCGTCGCCACGGCAGGCGACGGCGACCAGGCGGTGCGCCGCGCCAAGGCCGCCGCACCCGACGTCCTCGTCCTCGACCTCAACCTCCCCGGCAAGCCCGGCGTGCAGGTGTGCAAGGAGGTCGTCGCCGCCGACCCCTCCGTCCGCGTGCTGGTGCTCTCCGCCAGCGGCGAGCACGCCGACGTCCTGGAGGCAGTGAAGTCCGGCGCCACCGGCTATCTGCTGAAGTCCGCCTCCACCGAGGAACTGCGCGACGCCGTGCGCCGCACCGCCGACGGCGACCCGGTCTTCACCCCGGGCCTCGCCGGACTGGTCCTCGGCGAGTACCGCCGCCTCGCCTCCGAACCGGCCGCGCCCGCCGCCGGCGGCGAGGAGCAGAAGGCGCCCCGGCTCACCGAGCGCGAGACCGAGGTGCTGCGCCTGGTCGCCAAGGGCCTGAGCTACAAGCAGATCGCCGAACGCCTCGTCATCTCCCACCGCACCGTGCAGAACCACGTCCAGAACACCCTGGGAAAACTCCAGCTCCACAACCGCGTGGAACTCGTCCGGTACGCCATCGAGCGCGGCCTGGACGACGAGTAGGAGCGCGTCCAACGCGCTTGTTCTTTCCGGTATTTACCGTCCCGGCCATGTCGATGTGACCCCGGTCACCCTTACCGTGCCAGGCGGGAACGAACGGCATTCCGTCGGCCATGGCGAAGGGACACTTCCATGCGGGTCGGAGTACTGACCGGAGGCGGCGACTGCCCCGGGCTCAACGCCGTCATCCGGGCCGTCGTCCGCAAGGGCGTACAGGAGTACGGCTACGAGTTCACCGGGTTCCGGGACGGGTGGCGCGGTCCCCTCGACGGCGTCACCGTCCCCCTCGACATCCCCGCCGTCCGCGGCATCCTGCCCCGCGGCGGCACCGTCCTCGGCTCCTCACGGACCAACCCCCTCAACGAGCAGGACGGCATCCGCAGGATCAAGGACAACCTCGCCGCGCTGGGCGTGGACGCCCTCGTCACCATCGGAGGCGAGGACACCCTCGGCGTCGCCACCCGCCTCGCCGACGCGTACGGCGTCCCCTGCGTGGGCGTGCCGAAGACCATCGACAACGACCTGTCCGGCACCGACTACACCTTCGGCTTCGACACCGCCGTCGGCATCGCCACCGAGGCCATCGACCGGCTGCACACCACCGCCGAGTCCCACATGCGCGTCCTGGTCGTCGAGGTGATGGGCCGCCACTCCGGCTGGATCGCCCTCCACTCGGGCCTCGCCGGCGGCGCCAACGTCATCCTCATCCCCGAGCACCCCTTCGACGTCGACCAGGTGTGCGCGTGGGTGACCTCCCGGTTCCGCGCCTCGTACGCCCCCATCGTGGTCGTCGCGGAGGGGGCGGTGCCGCGCGACGGCGACATGGTGCTCAAGGACCAGTCCCTGGACGCGTTCGGACACGTCCGGCTGTCCGGGGTGGGCGAGTGGCTCGCCAAGCAGATCGAGAAACGCACGGGGAAGGAGGCCAGGACCACGGTCCTCGGGCACGTCCAGCGCGGCGGCACGCCCAGTGCCCACGACCGGTGGCTCGCCACCCGCTTCGGTCTCCACGCGATCGACTGCGTCCGCGACGGGGACTTCGGCAAGATGGTCGCCCTCCAGGGCACGGACATCGTCCGCGTCCCGATGGCGGACGCGACGGCACACCTGAAGACGGTCCCGCCGTCCCTCTACGAGGAGGTGGGGGTCTTCTTCGGGTAGCACCCGGCCGCGGGCAGTCCGTGGCTGATCGCGCAGTTCCCCGCGCCCCTGAGGGGCGCCCCGCCACCCCAGCCGCGGGCGATCGTGCCGCAGGGGCGACGGGGGTCCCCCGCTCGAGCGAAGCCGAGCAGGGGGGAGGGTGGGCGTGGCGGCACCCCGCAAGCCCCGGGCTGCGCACCACCCCCCGCACCGACACCGCGCACGGACCCAACCGGCCCAAGGCACCCCCACCCACGGCCCCGTATCCTCACGGAACAGGGAAGCAAACCACCCCAAACCCCCGGAGGGGCCCGTGGAGATCCTCGCCTTCGGCGTCCAGGCAGACGAAAAGCCCCTCATCACCCGCGCCTTCGCGAACCACCACCCCGTCCACCCCCTCGACGTCTTCCTCACCAACGACACCGCACCCATCGCCGCCGGCCACGAGATCATCTCCACCAGCGTCAACTGCGACCTCGGCCCCGACGTCCTCTCCAACCTCGCCACCGGCGGCACCCGGATGGTCGCCCAGCGCTCCACCGGCTTCAACAACGTCGACCTGGACGTCGCCGAACGCCTCGGCATCACCGTCGCCCGCGTCTCCTCCTACTCCCCGTACTCGGTCGCCGAGTTCGCCTGGACCCTCGCCATGGCGGTCAACCGCCGTATCGTCCGCGCCTCCACCCGCACCCGCGACTTCGACTTCCGCCTGAACGGACTCATGGGCCGCGACCTGCACGGCCGCACCGCCGGCGTCCTCGGCACCGGGAAGATCGGAGAGGCGTTCGCCCGCATCGCCCACGGCTTCGGCATGCGGCTGCTCGGCTGGGACGTCGCCGAGAACCCGGCCTGCCGCGAGCTGGGCATGACGTACGTCCCGAAGGAGCAGCTGCTCGCCGAGTCCGACCTGGTCAGCCTGCACGTGCCGCTGCTGCCGGAGACCCGGCACCTCATCGACGCGACCGCGCTGAAGACCATGCGGGACGACGCGATCCTGGTGAACTCCAGCCGGGGCGGCCTGGTCGACACCGCCGCCCTCGTCGACGAGCTGCGCGCCGGCCGCTTCACCGGCGTCGGCCTGGACGTGTACGAGGCGGAGGCGGGCCTGTTCTTCCTCGACAAGTCCCTGGAGGCCGTCGACGACGACACCCTGGCCCGCCTCGTCACCTTCCCCAACGTTGTGGTCACGTCCCACCAGGCGTACTACACCCTGGACGCGGTCGGCCAGATCGTCGCGACGACCGTGGAGAACGTCCTCGACTACACCGCCGGCCGCCGCTCCGAGAACGTGCTGGTGCCGCGCAGCTGACCCATCAGCTCCCGCACCACGGCCGCGCCGTTCAGGCTCAGCACCGACTCGGGGTGGAACTGCACGCCCGCGAAACCGGGACCCCGCACCGCGTGCACCTCGCCGTTCGCCGCGCGGCTCACCTCGACGCCGTGGGCGGCCAGCTCCCGCGCGGCCTCGTCGTCGCACGTCGCCACGAAGCTGTTGTAGAAGCCGACCGTCTCCGGCCGCCCGAACAGGTCGATCTCCGTCTGCGCCCCCTGGTACGGCACCTCCTTGCGGACGATGTCCAGGCCCAGCTCGGCCGCGATCAGCTCATGGCCGAGGCAGACGCCGAGCACGCCGTGCCGGTTGCCGGCGATCACCTCGGCGGTCAGCCCGCGCAGGAACCGCATCTTCGGGTCGGCCGTGTCCGAGGGGTCGCCGGGGCCGGGGCCCAGCACCAGCGGACCCTCGTGCGCGAGGACCGCCTCCCGCAGTCCCGGCTCGTCGTAGCGGCGCACGGTGACCTCCAGGCCGGCCGCCCGCAGCACATGGGCGAGCATCGCGGTGAACGTGTCCTCCGCGTCCACCACCAGCGCGTGCCCGGTGAGCGCGTCCGACCGCTCCTGCATCCGCAGCCAGAACGGCGCGAGCGAGGCCCGGCGCCCGTCGAGGGCGGCCCGCACGCGCGGATCCTCCGCCAGCTTCGGCCGTACGGCCTCCGCGCGCGGGCGTCCCGGGCGCACGCCCAGCGCGGCCAGCACCCCGGCCGCCTTGGCGTGCGTCTCCGCGACCTCCCCGGCCGGGTCCGAGCCGCGCACCAGCGTGGCGCCGACCGGCACCCGCAGGCGTCCGGCCGCGTCGATGTCGGCGGTGCGGATCAGGATGGGGGAGTCCAGCGTCTGGGCGCCGCCCTCGTCCCGGCGGATCAGGGCCAGCGCGCCCGCGTAGTAGCCGCGTCCGCCGGCCTCGTGCCGCTCGATCACCCGGCAGGCGTTCTGCACCGGCGAGCCGGTGACGGTCGCCGCGAACATCGTCTCCCGCAGCACCTCGCGCACGTCCAGCGAGGAGCGGCCGCGCAGCTCGTACTCGGTGTGCGCGAGGTGCGCCATCTCCTTCAGGCGGGGGCCGATCACCACGCCGCCCCGGTCGCCGACCGTGCACATCATCTTGAGCTCCTCGTCGACGACCATCGACAGCTCCTCGATCTCCTTGCCGTCGGCGAGGAAGCGGAGCAGGTGCTCGGGGGTGGGGCCCTCGGCGGGGTAGCGGTAGGTCCCGCTGATGGGGTTCATCACGACGGTCCCGCCGGACGCGCGCACATGCACCTCCGGGCTCGCGCCCACCAGCGTGCGCTCTCCGGTGTGCACGACGAACGTCCAGTACGCGCCCCGCTCGCCCTCCAGCAGCCGCCGGAACAACGCGAGCGCGTCGGCCCGCCCGAACCCGGGGATCTCACCCTCGTACGTTCTGCGGATCACGAAGTTGGCGCCCTCGCCGCGGCCGATCTCCTCGTCGAGGACCCGGCCGACGATCCGCGCGTACTCCTCGTCGCCGACGTCGAAGCCGCCGCCCTCCACCCGCACGTCGTGCGCGGGAAGCGCCGCCAGGGCCTCGTCGAGGGGGATCTCGTGCCGCTCCTCGGGCGTCAGCACCAGCAGCGGGGTGCCGTCGTCGCGGACGTCGAAGCCGCGCTCGCGGATCTGCCGGAAGGGCACCAGCGCCAGACCCTCGTCGGGCAGGTCGGCCAGGCGGTCACGGGAGGCGACCGGCCCGATCAGCAGCTCCACCGTGTCGTGGTCGTGGCCGGGGGTGCGGCGGCGCAGCAGGGCGAAGGGGCGGTCCTCGTGCGGGAGCCGTGCCAGGTCCATGGGGCGTTCCTCGTTTCGTCGCTGTCGTGAGCGGTGAGGAACGGCCCCGGAAACCACCGAAGGCCGCCCCTCGGGCGGCCTTCGCGAAGTCGGTGCGTACGCGCGTCAGTGGGCCGCCGGATGAGCGGTCCACCACCAGGTGCGGGTCGAGTGCGCGAACATGGACAGCACGCTACACGATGACAACCGGGACGCGTGAGCCTCGGCGTCGTTGCCCAGGGCGCTCCCCGCCGACGCCGGGATGGCCCGAAGCTCGAGACGCTGCTTCAGCTCGGCGCGGTGTGCTCCCTGCCCCCCGGGGATGGCGGGTCCGGTCCGGTCCGCGAGGCCGGACGGGGCCGTCTCACTGGATGAGCGAGGCCAAAGGCACCCGAAGCGACCGCGTACTGTGGAGCTCGTGACCGTGAACGCTGATTCTCTGAGCGTCGCCGCACAGGCGACATGGCGAAACCTGCCCGCGGCGCAGCAGCCCGAGTACCCGGATGCCGAGGCTCTGCGCGATGTGATCGCGGACCTCGAGTCGTATCCCCCGCTGGTGTTCGCCGGCGAGTGCGACCAGCTGCGAGCCCGTATGGCGGCGGTCGCCCGAGGCGAGGCGTTCCTCCTTCAGGGCGGCGACTGCGCCGAGTCGTTCGACGCGGTGTCCGCCGAGCACATCCGGGCGAAGCTCAAGACGCTGCTCCAGATGGGCGCCGTCCTCACCTACGCCGCCTCCGTGCCGGTCGTGAAGGTCGGGCGGATCGCCGGGCAGTACTCCAAGCCGCGCTCCAAGCCGACCGAGACCCGTGACGGTGTGACGCTGCCGACGTACCGGGGCGACTCGGTGAACGGCTTCGAGTTCACCGAGGAGGCCCGGGTCCCGGACCCGGAGCGGCTGAAGCGGATGTACCACGCGTCGGCGTCCACGCTGAACCTGGTGCGGGCCTTCACCACCGGCGGTTACGCCGACCTGCGCCAGGTGCACGCCTGGAACCAGGACTTCGTGAAGTCGTCGCCGTCCGGCCAGCGCTACGAGCAGCTGGCGCGGGAGATCGACCAGGCGCTGAACTTCATGCGGGCCTGCGGCGCGGAGCCGGAGGAGTTCAAGACCGTCGAGTTCTTCTCGTCGCACGAGGCGCTGCTGCTCGACTACGAGTCGGCGCTCACCCGCGTGGACTCGCGCACGGGTCAGCTGTACGACGTCTCCGCGCACATGGTGTGGATCGGTGAGCGCACCCGGCAGCTGGACCACGCGCACATCGAGTTCGCCTCGCGGATCCGCAACCCGATCGGCATCAAGCTCGGCCCGACCACGACGGCCGAGGAGGCGCTGCAGTACATCGACCGCCTCGACCCGGAGCGGGAGCCCGGCCGGCTGACGTTCATCGTCCGGATGGGCGCGGACAAGATCCGCGACAAGCTCCCCGAGCTGGTGGAGAAGGTGACCGCGTCCGGCGCGACCGTGGCGTGGGTGACGGACCCGATGCACGGCAACACCTTCGAGGCCGCCTCCGGCCACAAGACCCGCCGCTTCGACGACGTGCTCGACGAGGTGAAGGGCTTCTTCGAGGTCCACAAGGAGCTGGGCACCCACCCGGGCGGCATCCATGTGGAGCTCACGGGTGACGACGTCACCGAGTGCGTGGGCGGCGGCGACGAGATCTTCGTCGACGACCTGCACCAGCGCTACGAGACGGCGTGCGACCCGCGGCTGAACCGCAGCCAGTCGCTCGACCTGGCGTTCCTGGTCGCGGAGATGTACCGGGACCAGTGACCGGCGGGGCCGGCTGATGGAAGTCGGGGGTGGGGCGTGTCTCACACGGGACGGCGCCCCACCCCCCTTTCGTGCCCGCGAAGGGCGTAGGTAAGGTTAGGTTTGCCTCACCGACGGAGGGTCGGTACGGCACGACCCAGATCTTCGTCGGGAGGTGACCCGCGTGTTCGTCTGCAGCTGTTTCGGCGTGACCGAGGAACAGGTGAAGAGCCACGCGGAAGCCGGTGCCTGCACGCCCCGGCAGATCGCCTCCGCCTGCAAGGCCGGCACGGACTGCGGCGGCTGCGTCCGGCGCATCCAGGCGCTGCTCGGCCGCGGCGCCTGCCCCCGGCGGCAGGTCATCGACCAGGGCGGGCAGCCGCTCGTGGCCGACGTCGCGCCGGAGGTCCCGGAAGCCGCCTAGCTCTTTCGTCTGGATCAGGCCGGCCGTGGGACGCGGTGCGTCTTGGCCGACGCCGGGGTGATCCGAACGAAAGGCCCTGGCGCGCCCCGCAGGTTCCCCGGCGCCGTCAGGGCGTCTTGAAGCCGTGCGTCCCGGGGCCCGAGGGGTCGGGCTGGGTCTGCTCGATCACCGTCGACAGGTAGAGCGCCTCGCCCAGTTTGTCGATCAGCTCCAGCTGGGTGTCCAGGTAGTCGATGTGGTGCTCCTCGTCGGCCAGGATGGCCTCGAAGATGTTGGCCGAGGTGATGTCGTTCTTGTTGCGCATGACCTCGACGCCGCGGCGGAGCCGGTCGATCGCCTCCAGCTCGATCTCGCGGTCGGCCTGGAACATCTCGGTGACGGTCTGCCCGACGCGGACGTGGAACAGCCGCTGGTAGTTCGGCAGGCCGTCCAGCAGCAGGATCCGGTCGGTGAGCAGCTCGGCGTGACGCATCTCGTCGAAGGACTCGTCGCGGGTGTACTTGGCGAGCTTGTACCAGCCCTTGTGGTCCTGGAGCTTGGAGTGCAGGAAGTACTGGTTGATCGCCGTCAGCTCGGCGGTCAGCTGCTCGTTGAGGAACTCGATGACCTCGGGATCGCCCTGCATGGCACGGGCTCCTTCCGCGTGGGGGAATGTGCGGGTCGGGGCGCATGATTGCATCGGCGCGGAAGATCTTCCAGTAAGTCTTGACTTAGTAAGTAATCCCACACTTGGTCCGTTCTGGCCCTGAATAGCCGATTGTTCGGGGCCCGGTTCAGGAGCATGGCCACCGGTCTGTCAGGATGGAGACATGGGTCAGCCGGCGGAACGCGAATCGGAGGAGCGCGCGACACGAGGAGCGGCGGATCTCCAGCTCCCGCCGGGACAGCGGCTCCAGAAGGGCTGGCCGGTCACCCACTACGGGCCGGTCCCCAAGTTCCGCCCGGAGCGCTGGGAGTTCCGGGTCTTCGGCGCCACCGCCGACGGCGAGAAGCACGGCTGGACCCACGAGGAGTTCACGGCGCTGCCGTACACGACGGTCGAGGCCGATCTGCACTGCGTGACCAAGTTCAGCATGGTCGGCGCGGAGTGGGGCGGGATCCCGGCGCGCACGGTGGTGGAGATCGCCCCGCCCGCCCCGGACGTCACCCATGTGATGGTCTGGGCGGAGTACGGCTTCAGCTCCAACCTGCGGCTCGAGGACTTCACGTCCGAGCGCACGCTGTTCGCCACCCACAAGGACGGTGAGCTGCTCACCGCCGAGCACGGCTTCCCGCTGCGCCTGATCGTGCCGCACCTGTACGCGTGGAAGGGCCCGAAATGGGTCCGCGGCGTGGAGTACATGACCGCCGACCGCCGGGGCTTCTGGGAGGAGCGCGGCTACCACAACGTCGGCGACCCCTGGAAGGAGCAGCGCTACTCCTACCAGGAGGAGCCCGGGGAGGGCCCCGAGCTGTAGGACGCGGGGCCGTCAGCCGTCGCGGAGCTTCTTCAGCCGCTCCACGTCCGCCGCGTGCCCCTCCTTGCCGCCGGGCGTCTCGATCACCAGCGGCACACCCGCGGTCTCCGGGTGCGTCATCAGGTCCCGGAACGGGTCCTCGCCGATGTGACCGGCGCCGATGTTGGCGTGCCGGTCCTTGTGGGCGCCGACGACGTCCTTGGAATCGTTGGCGTGGATCAGCTTCAGCCGTCCCGCGCCGACGGTCGCGGCCAGCTCGTCCAGGGCGCGGTGCACGCCGCCGGGTCCCGCCAGGTCGTGCCCGGCCGCGAAGACGTGGCAGGTGTCCAGGCAGACGCCGAGCTTCGGATGCGCGTCCAGCTGCTCGACGTACGGGCCCAGGTCCTCGACCAGGGAGCACAGCGAGGCGCCCTGGCCGGCGGTCGGCTCCAGCAGCAGGTACGGGTCGTCGTCGCGGGTCAGCTCGTCCAGCAGCGGCAGCATGTGCTCCCGTACCTGCTTCAGCGCCACCGCGCGGTCACGGCCACCGGTCGCGCTGCCGGTGTGCACCACCACGCCCAGCGCGCCGATCTCCCGGCCGCGGCGCAGCGAGTGCCGCAGGGACTCCACCGACCGTTCCACGGTCGCCTCGGTGTGCGAGCCGAAGTTGATCAGGTAGGGGGCGTGCACGTACGCCGGGATCGACGCCTCGGCGCAGGCCGCGCGGAACGCCTCGTCCTGGAGGGGGTTGCCGACGGGGGTGGCCCAGCCGCGCGGGTTGGCGACGAAGACCTGCACGGTCTCCGCGCCCAGGTCACGGGCGTAGGACAGGCCGACGGAGTGCAGACCGCCGGCCACGGGGACGTGACTGCCGATCGGGTTGCGGGCGGGGCCGGACGGGTGACTCTTCACCCGTCAAGGGTGTCACGGCCACGCGTGTCACCCGGACGGCCCCCTCCGTCACCTGATCTTGAGGGTGATCGTCGAGCCCTTGGGCGCGGTCTCGCCGCCGTCCACCGACTGGTCCTTGACGGTGTCGCCGAACAGGCCCAGCAGGCCGCGGTCCTCCTTCACGCCGAACCCGGCGCCCTCCAGCTTCTCGCGGGCCTCGTCCACGCTGTCGCCGACGACGTCCGGCACCTCGACCATCTCCGGGCCCTTGGACAGGGTGAGGGTGACGGTGTCGCCCTCCGCGGCCTCTCCGCCGGCGCCCGGGGTCTGCCGGGCCACCTTGCCGGCGTCGTGCTCGGAGTGGACCCGCTCCTCGGCGATCTCCACCTCGAGCCCGGCCTCCTCCAGCTCGGCGCGCGCGTCCTCCGGGTCGTCGCCGGTGACGTCGGGCACGTCCACGGGGCTGCCCTTGCTGACGGTCAGCTTCACCGCCGTGTCCGCGCGGACCTTGGTGCCCTTGCCCGGCTCGGTGGAGATCACCGCATTCCTGGGCACGGAGTCGCTGAACTCGCGGGTCACCATGCCCGGCTTCAGGCCCTCGTCCTCCAGCAGCGACCGCGCCTTGTCCAGCGCGTAGCCGTCCAGGTCGGGCACGCGTACGGTCTGCGGACCCTTGGACACGGTCAGGGACACCGAGGCGCTGCCGCGGACGCGGACGCCCGCCGCCGGGTCGGTGCTGATGACCTTGCCCCGCTCGACGGTGTCGCTGTACTCCTCCTCGACCTCGCCCACGTCGAGCCCGGCCTCGGCGAGCCGGTCGCGGGCCTGCTGCTCGGTCTTCGACAGCACCGGCGGGACCTTGGTGAACTGGCCGGAGTTGATGTACCAGATGCCCGCGCCCAGGCCGAGCACCAGCAGCACGGCCACGACGATCGCGGCGGGGCCGCGCCGCACGGCCGTGCGGCGCCGGGGCGGCAGCGGGGGAGGGGACCGGAAGCGGCTGGTGCGGTGGACACGGTCCGCGCCGTCGTCGTCCTCGTTCACGGGGAGGGGGCGCGGCACGGTGAGCGAGCGTGGGATGACGCTGGTGCGGTCGTCGGCGTTGTCGTGCTCCGCGGACAGCGCCTGCGGGGGCAGCGCGTCCAGCTGCTCGTCGGTGAGCCGGGCGCGTGCCTCGCGGGTCACGGCGAAGAGCGCCACCGCGTCGGCCGGGCGGGCCCCCGCGTCGCGCGCGGTCGCCGCCGCGACCAGCGAGTCCAGCGCGGGCGCCAGACCCGGCACCACCTCGGAGGGCGGCGGCACGTCGTCGTGCAGGTGTTTGTAGAGGACGATCGCGGGCGAGTCGCCGTCGTGCGGCTTCTCGCCGGTCAGCATCTCGTAGAGCAGGATGCCGCAGGCGTACACGTCGACGCGGGGGTCGGCGGTTCCGTGCTCTATCTGCTCCGGGGCCAGGTACGACACGGTGCCCAGCACCGTGCCCGTGCTGTTGGTGACCGTGTCCACCGAGCGGACCAGGCCGAAGTCGGCGACCTTGACCCGGCCGTCGTCCCCGATCAGCACGTTCTCCGGCTTCATGTCGCGGTGCACGAACCCCGCGCGATGGGCGGCGCCCAGCGCGGCCAGCACCGGCTCCAGGATGTCCAGCGCGGCCCGCGCCTGCAGCGCCCCGCGCTCCCGCAGCACGTCCCGCAGGGTGCAGCCCGGGATGTACTCCATCGCCAGGTAGACGTACCCCCCGTCGGTGCCCTGGTCGAAGACCTGGACGACGTTGGGATGGGCCAGCCGGGCGACGGACTTCGCCTCGCGGATGAAGCGCTCCACGAAACTGGCGTCGGACGCCAGCGAGGGGTGCATCACCTTGAGCGCGAGGATGCGGTCGAGGCGGGTGTCCAGGGCCCGGTAGACCGTGGCCATCCCGCCGACGGCGATCCGCGCCTCGACGCGGTAGCGGCCGTCGAGCACCTGCCCGACCAGCGGGTCCTGAAGGGTCGTGTCCACGCAGCGAGTCTACGAGTCCGCGGTGACAGCCCCGGCCCGTTCAACCGCCGTTGGAGCGGACCTGTGACCTGTGTTACCCGACCGCGTCCGAAACACGGTCGGTGCGCGGGCCGGGAGGCGGGTCCGGCGGCGGGCCGGAACGCTGCCGTCCGGCGTCAGAACGCGGGCCGTTCCGGGTCCAGCTCCGCCCGGCCCTCGACCGGCGAGGACGCCTGCGCGAAGAGACGCCGGGGGATGCGCCCGGCCCGCCGCGCGAGCCGTCCCGCCTCCACCGCGCTCCGCATCGCGGACGCCATCAGCACCGGCTCCTGGGCGCGGGTCACGGCGGACGCCAGCATCACGCCCGCGCAGCCCAGCTCCATCGCCAGCGCCGCGTCCGACGCCGTGCCGGCGCCCGCGTCCAGGATCACCGGCACGCCCGCGCGCTCCACGATCAGCTCGAAGTTGTGCGGGTTGCGGATGCCGAGGCCCGAGCCGATCGGGGAACCCAGCGGCATCACGGCCGCACAGCCCACGTCCTCCAGCTTCCGCGCCAGCACCGGGTCGTCGTTGGTGTACGGCAGCACCGTGAACCCGTCGTCGACCAGCGTCTCCGCCGCGTCCAGCAGTTCCACCGGGTCCGGCAGCAGGGTGTGCTCGTCGGCCACGACCTCCAGCTTCACCAGGTCCGTGCCCAGGGCCTCCCGGGCCAGCCGCGCGGTGAGCACGGCCTCGCCTGCCGTGAAGCAGCCGGCGGTGTTCGGCAGCACCTCCACGCCGAGCTTGCGCAGCACCGACAGCACCGACCCCTGCACCGAGGGGTCCACCCGCCGCATCGCGACGGTCGTCAGCTCCGTGCCGGACGCCACCAGCGCCCGCTCCAGCACGTCGAGGCTCGGCGCCCCGCCGGTGCCCATGATCAGCCGGGACGTGAAGGTCCGGCCGCCGAGGACAAGGGGATCGTCGGCCATGGTCAGCCTCCTTGGACGGCGGTCAGGACCTCCACCCGGTCCCCTTCGGACAGGGGGGTGGCGGGCCACTGCGCGCGCGGGACGACGGTTTCGTTGAGGGCTGCGGCCACCCCGGAGGGCGCCGCGGTGAGCGACCTGACGACGAGGTCGAGGGCCGTGCCGGGCGGGAACTCCCGGGGCTCGCCGTTGACGGTGACGGTGACCGTGGTGACCGGGGCGTTCATACGGACTGCTCCGCGAGGACGGGGGCGCCGAAGCGCCGGGGGGTGAACGGGAGGGCCTCGTCGGGCAGCTCGCCGGTGGTCAGCACCCGCGCCATGGCGTCACCGGTGACGGGCGTCAGCAGCACGCCGTTGCGGTGGTGCCCGGTGGCGAGGAGCAGCCCGTCGAGGCCGGTCGGGCCGAGCAGCGGCGCGTTGTCGGGGGAGCCGGGGCGCAGTCCCGCGAGCGTCTCGGTCAGCGGCAGCTCGGTGAGGCCCGGCACCAGTTCGTGGGCGTCGCGCAGCAGCTCGTAGACGCCGCCCGCGGTGACCGTGGTGTCCCAGCCCATCTCCTCGCTGGTCGCGCCGATCACCAGCTCGCCGCTCTCACGCGGCACCAGGTAGACGTGGCTGCCGCGCACCACCGCCCGCACCGTGCGGCTCAGGAACGGCTCGGGGCGGTCCGGCATGGTCAGCCGCAGCACCTGCCCCTTCACCGGACGCACCGGGGGCAGCACCTCCGCGGGGACGCCCGCCAGCCGCCCGCTCCAGCTGCCGCCGGCCAGCACCACCTGGCCCGCGCCCAGCTCGTCGCCGTCCGCCGTGACCACGCCGGTGGCGCGGTCACGGCGGACGGTGAGCCGCTCGGCCCAGGCGCGGTGCAGCGTGACGCCGGCCCGCTCGCAGGCGGTCAGCAGCGCGGACGCCAGCCGGCGCGGGTCGATCTGGTGGTCGCCGTCCACCCGCAGCCCGCCGCGCACACCCGGCGCGAGCATCGGCTCCAGGCGCCGGCACTCCCGCCCGGTCAGCCACTGCGAGTCGAGGCCGGAGCGCTCGTGCAGGGCGTGCAGCTCGCGCAGATGGGCGCGGTCGTCGGCGTCCAGCGCCACGGCGAGGGTGCCGCAGCGGCGGTAGCCGAGGTCCTGGCCGGTGCGGTCGGACAGCTCGGCCGCGAAGTCGGGATAGCGGCGGGCGGAGGCCAGGTTGAGGCCGAGCAGCGTCTGCTCGCCGTGGTGCAGTTCGGTGACGGCGGCCAGCATCCCGGCCGCCACCCGGGCGGCGCCGCCGCCCGGACCGGGGTCCACGACCGTCGTGGCGAGACCGGCCTGCGCGGCCCGCCAGGCCGTCACCAGACCGATGATCCCGCCCCCGACGACGAGGACGTCTGAGGTACGCGTGCGCGACATGGGCGTCCAGCCCCTCCCTTCGCCGGCATGACCCGGATCAGGTTCGTACGGTCGGAGGCCGCGAGCCTCCCTCTCAGCCCGGTGCGTCCGGGCTCCCGCGAGTGCGTGTACGCGAGCCACCCTAGCCCGCGCCGCGCCGCACCCGTAAGGGACCCCGCGCGGCAGCGGTCCGGCGCGGCGGGCACGGGTGTCTATGGTGAGCGGGTGAGCGAGCAGAC
The DNA here is from genome assembly GCA_014655195.1 of Streptomyces cellulosae. Lineage (GTDB taxonomy): Bacteria > Actinomycetota > Actinomycetes > Streptomycetales > Streptomycetaceae > Streptomyces > Streptomyces cellulosae. Next base: position 253,486 of record BNBH01000002.1, read on the forward strand.
GCAGGAACCGGGAGGGGCCGTGCCGCGCCGGGTCGTCGTGGCGGGCGCGGGCATGGCGGGCGTGCAGACCGCGGCGGCGCTGCGGGAGCGGGGCTTCACCGGCGAGGTGACGCTGATCGGCGCGGAGCCCCACCAGCCGTACGACCGGCCGCCGTTGTCCAAGGCGGTGCTGCTGGGCACCGCCGAGAGCTCCGCCTTCGACGTGGACTTCGACGAGCTCGGCATCGAACTGCGGCTGGGCTGCGAGGTGACCGGGCTGCGCCCCGGCGACCACGAACTGGACACCGAGGCAGGGCCCGTCCCGTACGACGTGCTGGTGATCGCCACCGGCGCGGAACCGCTGCGGCTGCCCGGCGCCGAGGGCGTGCCCGGCGTGCACCTGCTGCGCACCCTGGACGACGCCGTACGCCTGCGGCCGGTGCTCGCCGAGCGGCACGACATCGTGGTCGTCGGCGCGGGCTGGATCGGCGCGGAGTTCGCCACGGCCGCCCGGGAGGCGGGCTGCGCGGTCACCGTCGTCGAGGCCGAGGAGAGGCCGCTGGCGGGCGTGCTGCCCGCGGAGGTGACCGCGCCGATGACCGCCTGGTACGAGGAGGCCGGCGTCACACTGCGCACCCACGCGCGCGTGGCGCGCGTCGAGCCCGGCGCCGTGCTCCTCGACGACGGCACCCGGCTGCCCGCCGGCGCGGTCGTCGTCGGCATCGGCGCCCGCCCCGCCACCGCCTGGCTGGCCGGGTCCGGCATCGCCCTCGGCCCGCACGGCGAGGTCCTCGCCGACGAGCACCTGGCGACCTCCCTGCCCGACGTGTACGCGGTCGGAGACTGCGCCTCCTTCCCCTCCGCCCGCTACGGCGAGCGCCTCCTCGTCCACCACTGGGACAACGCCCTCCAGGGGCCGCGCACGGTCGCCGCGAACATCGTCGGCGGGCCCGGGGAGCGCGAGGTGTACGACCCGGTGCCGTACTTCTGGTCGGAGCAGTTCGGGCGGTTCGTGCAGTACGCCGGGCACCACGCGGCCGCCGACCGCACGGTGTGGCGCGGCGACCCGGCCGGCCCGGCGTGGAGCGTGTGCTGGCTGCGAGGGGACCGGCTGGTGGCGCTGCTCGCGGTGGGGCGGCCCCGGGACCTGGCGCAGGGGCGGCGGCTGATCGAGTCGGGCGCCGCGCTGGACCCGGAGCGGGTCGCGGACCCGGCGCGGCCGCTGAAGTCGGCGACCGTCTGACCGACTCGCCCGCGCGGTGGGACGGGGCTGGCTTCCGACTGTCGGTGGCAGGTGGCAGGCTTGTCCTGTGACCGAGATTGACGCAAAGATCGATGCTCTCGTCCCCGCCTGGCTCACCCTCCCCGACATCGCCGAGAAGCTCGGCGTCGAGGTGACGCGCGTCCGGCAGCTGGTCAAGGAGGGCCAGCTCATCGCCGTGCGCCGGGGTGAGAACCGCGCGCTGCACGTCCCCGCGACCTTCATCGACGGGGACAAGATCGTCAAGGGCCTGACCGGGACCCTGACGCTCCTGCGGGACGACGGCTTCACGGTCGAAGAGATGCTGGAGTGGCTTTTCACCCCCGACCCCAGCCTGCCGGGCACCCCCGCGCAGGCCCTCGCGGAGAACCGCGGCACGGAGGTGAAGCGCAGGGCCCAGGCCCTGGCCGTCTGACGCACGTTGCCCACGACGCCCCCAAGGGGCGGGGAACCGCGCGCTCAGCCCCCACGCACCCGCAGGGACCCCCGACCGGGAGCGGCGTCGGCCGCCGCTCCCGGACCTCACCTGCCGCCAGGCACGACATAGGGTTCCGCCGACGGGCCCGCCCGGCCCGCCCACAGCGCGACCCATCCTGGGGGGAACCCATGCCCGACAACCCACGCACCCACCTCGCCGACGCCCGCGTCTACCTCTGCACGGACGCCCGCAAGCGCCAGGGCGACCTCCCCGACTTCCTGGACGCCGTCCTCGCCGCCGGCGTGGACATCGTCCAGCTCCGTGACAAGGGCATGGAGGCCGCCGAGGAGCTCGAGCACCTCGAGGTCTTCGCCGACGCCTGCGCCCGCCACGGCAAACTGCTCGCGGTCAACGACCGCGCCGACGTCGCCCACGCGGCCCGCGCCCACGTCCTCCACCTCGGCCAGGGCGACCTCCCCGTCCCCGCCGCCCGCGCGATCCTCGGCGACGGTGTACTCATCGGCCGCTCCACCCACGCCGAGGACGAGGCCGCCGCGGCCGCCGTCCAGCCCGGCGTGGACTACTTCTGCACCGGCCCCTGCTGGCCCACCCCCACCAAGCCCGGCCGCCTCGCGCCCGGCCTGGACCTCGTCCGGTACACGGCCGGGCTGGGCACCGACCGCCCCTGGTTCGCGATCGGCGGCATCGATCTCGCCAACCTCGATCAGGTGCTGGACGCCGGCGCCCGCAGAGTGGTCGTGGTCCGTGCCGTCACCGAGGCGGACGACCCGGGCGCCGCGGCCGCCGAGCTGGCCAGGCGGGTACGTGAGGCCGCGGACGCAGGCTGACCAGCACCGCCCCGAAAACCGCCGAGGCGTCTCAACTCTGTCCACACTGTGGACAGCAAGTCGGCAAATCAGACAAATATCCCGCTTCTGGTTGGGGCCCCGCCCACCCGTGGCTACGCTGCCCGTATGGCCCTCGGAACCGCATCCACCAGGACGGACCGCGCACGCACCGTGCGCGACATGCTCGCGACGGAGAAGCGGACGTACTCGTTCGAGTTCTGGGCCCCCAAGACGGAGAAGGGCGAGCGCAACCTCTGGAACGCGCTCCGCAGGATCGAGGCCGTCGCCCCCAGCTTCGTCTCCGTGACCTACGGCGCGGGCGGCTCCACCCGGGCCGGCACGGTGAAGGCGACCGAGCAGATCGCCGCCGACACCACCCTCACCCCGGTCGCGCACCTCACGGCGGTGGAGCACTCCGTCGCCGAACTGCGCAACATCATCGGCCAGTACGCCGACGCCGGGATCCGCAACATGCTGGCCGTCCGCGGCGACCCGCCCGGCGACCCGATGGGCGACTGGGTGCCGCACCCCCAGGGCCTCACCTACGCGGCCGAACTGGTGCGGCTCATCAAGGAGTCGGGCGACTTCTGCGTGGGCGTCGCCGCCTTCCCCGAGATGCACCCGCGGTCCGCGGACTGGGACACCGACGTGGCCCACTTCGTGGACAAGTGCCGGGCCGGCGCGGACTACGCGATCACCCAGATGTTCTTCCAGCCCGAGTCGTACCTGAGGCTGCGTGACCGAGTCGACGCGGCGGGCTGCGAGACGCCCGTCATTCCCGAGGTCATGCCTGTGACCAGCGTGAAGATGCTGGAACGGTTGCCAAAGCTCAGTAATGCGGTGTTCCCCGACGCCCTCAAAGAGCGGATCCTCACAGCGAAGGACGATCCGGCGGCGGTACGCTCCATCGGTATCGACTTCGCCACGGAGTTCTGCGCGCGGCTGCTGGCCGAAGGAGTGCCCGGTCTGCACTTCATCACGCTCAACAACTCCACGGCGACGCTGGAAATCTACGAGAACCTGGGTCTGCACCACCCGCCGCAGGCCTAGACCGGTCGCACGCGCATACGACACACTGCGTAGCGACCACTGGGAGAGGGGCGTACATGGGCTGGACGGTCCTCTACATCGCGTTCGGCATCGTCGCGCTGTGGTTGCTGGGTGAGGTGCTGCTGCAGTACAAGGCGCGCCTGCGCTGGCGGCTGCTCGCCTTCGTCGGGTTCCTCGGCGTCGTGTTCGGTGTGCTGATCCCGTCCGTGGTGGTGATCGGGCTGGGCGCCGCGGCCTTCGCCGTCGGGCAGACCTACGTCACGCTGTCGTTCCGGCGCGGCTTCCAGGCCGGCTGGGCGGTCAACGCGCCGATGCTGTCCGCCGTGAAGGGGCGCCGCGACGAACCGACGCTGGAGGTCACCGACCTCGAGGCGTCCGGCGACCGCGCCGACGCGTTCGACACCGGCCCGGTGTCGGCCGGTTACGGCGCCGACGACGACTACGACCGCGACGACGTCTTCACCCCCGCCGCCGACCGCCAGACGGCCGCGGAGTCGACCGCCGTCTACGAGCCGCAGCCGCTGCCCGACGACACCGGCTCCTACGGCGTCTACGGCGACCAGGGCTATGCGGGCCAGGACCAGTACGCCGGCCAGGACCAGTACGCGGACCAGTACGCCGCGACCGCGCAGACCGCCGACCCCAACTACGCCTACGACTACTCCGCTTACGGGCAGCAGCAGGGCTACGACACGGGCCAGCAGTACGCCGCGTACTCCGACCCGTACATCGGGAACGCCACCTACGGCGGCGGCACGTACGACACGGGCTACACGGACCAGCAGTACGCCCAGCAGGGCTACGCGGCCCAGGACCCGTACGCGACGGGCGGCTACGGCGGCGAGACCCCGGCCGGCGGCCTGTGGGTGCCGCAGCAGCGCAGCGCCGACGACCCGTACGGCGGCGAGCTCCCGCCGGAGCAGCAGTACCCGTACCAGGACGGCGGCCAGCAGCAGGGCACGCAGGGCAACGGGTACGACGAGCAGTACCGCTACTGAGCGCGCGGACGGCGACGGGCGGCCGAGGGTCTCCTCAACCGCCCGTGCCCCGGCCCGCGTTCACTGCGAGCCGCGGAAGTCCGGCCCCTCCACGATCAGTCCGGCGACCAGCGCCCCCGACATCCCGGAGTGCGGCAGCCCGCCGCCGGGGTGCGACCAGCCGCCGACGGTGAACAGCCCCGGCAGACGCGTGGTGTTGGACGCGTGCAGGAAGCGGCCGTCCGCCGCCGCGAGCGCAGGCGCCGGCACCGCGCCGCCCTCCGCGCCCGTCTCCCGCTCGACGTCCTGAGGCGTGCGCACCTCGTGCCACAGCAGCCGGTCCCGCAGATCCGGCACCGTCCGCCCGGCGGCGGTCACCATCCGCTCCGCGAATTCCTGGACGCCCTCCGCCCCGGCGGGCGTCACGGCCGTCACGGTCACCGCCTCGTGCCCGGCGTCCGGGACCAGCTCCGGGTCGTCGGGCCGCAGCACCGTCACCGTCGGCTCGGCCGGCAGTCCGCCGCCGGCCAGCGCGTCCAGCTCCGCGTCACGGTCCCGGGTGTGCACCACCGTCCGGTGCGGGGTGCCCTCGGGGCGGGCGCCGCGCAGCGCCAGCAGCACGGTCGTCCGGCTCGCACCCTCCCGCCGGGCGGGCACCTCGCCCTCCCCGCGCAGCCGCGTGCCGCACATCCGCTCCAGCACGCCGGGGCCGACCCCCGCGACCACCAGGTCCGCCTCCACGGCCGTGCCGTCGGCGAGTTCGACGCCCGCCGCCCGGCCGTCCTTCTCGCGCACCGCGGTGACCTCCGCGCCGAAGTGGAACTCCACCCGGCGGGCCAGACACCGCTCGTACATCGCCCGCGCCAGCTCCCGCAGCCCGCCCCGCACGTACCAGGTGCCGAAGGCGTGCTCCATGTACGGCAGCACCGCCGCGCTCGCCGGCGTGGTCCGCGGGTCCAGTCCGAACGCCAGGGCGTGGCTCTCCAGCACGGCCTGGAGCCGCGGGTCGCGCAGCTCCCACTCGCCGACCTCCGCCAGCGTGGCCGCCTTGCGCAGCCGCAGCAGCCGCCGGTGCGGGACCGCCGGATAGGGCTCGCGCCCGGCCAGCACCTCCCAGTTGGGCCACAGCGGCTCCTCGAGCAGCGGGCGGCGCGCCCGGTCCCAGGCCTCGCGGGCCCGCACCAGGAAGTCGCCCCAGCGCCGCGCCGCGTCCGCGCCCAGCGCCTCCTCCACCGCCGAGACCACGCCCGCGCGGGAGGCGTTCGGCAGGGACACCCGGGTGCCGTCCGCGAACACGTGGTGCGACGACGGGTCGGCCTGCACCAGCCCGACGCACTCCTCCAGCGGCTCCCGGCCCGTCTTCACGAACAGGTCCCGGTAGACGGCCGGCAGCGGCAGCAGCCCGGGGCCCGTGTCGAAGGCGAACCCGTCCCGCTCCCGGCGGCGCAGCGCACCGCCGTACGTCTCCGTCCGCTCGTACACCGCCACCCGGTGGCCCGCGACGGCCAGCCGGGCGGCGGCCGCCAGCGCGCCCGCGCCGGCGCCGATCACCGCAATCCGTGCCATGTCAGGGACTTTATCCGCCGCCGGTCAGGGCCCGTCCCCGAGTATCCGCGCCCCCGCAGCGTGACCGTGCGGGCGCGCCCCGTGGTGGGCCCGGGTGCGCAGGAGTGAGTACCCGTACCTAACCGGCGAGATGAGTACGGCGGCGGATGGGCCCGGACCAGCGGGAACGGAAGAGTGGAGACCACGGAGAGGGGGCCCGGGCCCACGGCACCGGCGACACGGGGCGCCGGAACGGGGACCGGCCCGCGATCCGCTCCTTCCGCCGGCGCCGTCGGCGGGAGCGAGGCACGGGGGAACCCGGGGGAACGACCGCAACGGGGGTTCCACGGGGGGACGTACGGGGGATCACGGGGGAACAACGGGGGAAACAGGAGGCGCCGGCCCGGCCGGTGGCCGCGGGGGACGCGGCCACCGACGGACCGGCGCCTTCGCGTGTCCGGTCGACGTGAGGGTCAGCCGCGGCCGCTGACCCGTCCTTGCAGCAGCCGCGACAGCGCCGCGTGCACGTCGTCCAGGGACCGCTCCGGCTGGAACGACTTCCAGTCCAGCGCCGCCACCAGCACCATGCCCACCAGCGCCGCCGCCGTCAGCGGCACGTCGATCTCCTCGCTGAACTCCCCGGCCGCCACGCCCTCGCGCAGCACCCCCTCGACGACCGCGACGGCCTGCTGCCGCACCACCATCAGCGTGGACTGCCAGGCCCGGTTGGTGCGCCACAGCTCCGCCACGTACAGCTGCGTGAAGGCGGGGTAGCGGTCGATGAAGACCAGCCCCGCCCGGATCATGGCGTCCAGGGCGTCGACCTTGCTCCCGCCCTCCCGTTCCGTCCGCTCGGCCGCCTCCCGCAGCGAGTCGGTCAGCAGACCGACCCCGTGCCGCAGCAGCTCCTCGAAGAGGACCGACTTGCTCGCGAAGTTGTAGTAGACGGTGCCCTTCGCGACGCCCGCCCGCTCGGCGATCTCGTCCACCGTGGTGGCGGAGAACCCCTGCTCGGCGATGAGCGTGACGGCCGCCTCGTAGAGCTTCTGCCGGGTGGCCTCGCGGCGGGCGCTGCCGCCCGGCGTGGTGCTGCTGCGTTCCATGGCCCTGATTCTCACAGGAGCTCCGGCCGGCCGGTTCACAGGCTCAGCTCCGGGTGCAGCCGGTCGAGCGTCCACACCTGCCGGCGGCGGGCCGACAGCGCGGTCAGCGCGAGCGCGCCGGCCGTGAAGGCCGCCAGCACCGCGCAGGCCGTCCACACGGGCCCGAGACCGCCGCCCGAGATCAGCCGCCGCAGCGCCTCCACGACATGGGTCATCGGCAGGAACGGGTGCAGCGCGTTGAAGAAGTCCGGACTGGTCTGCACGGGGTACGTGCCGCCCGCCGAGGTGAGCTGGAGCATCAGCAGTGCCAGCACCAGGATCCGGCCGGCCGCGCCGAAGCGGGCGTTCAGCCACTGCACGAGCGCCGCGAAGCACGCCGCCACCAGGAACAGGAAGCCCACCGTCCCGGCCGCCCGCGCCATCCGAAGCCCCAGTCCCCAGTGCAGCACCGACATCAGCGCCACCGTCTGCAGCACCCCGATCGCCACCACCGGCAGCCAGCCCGCCAGCGCGATCCGCCAGACGGAGGCGCCCGCCGCGAGCGCCCGCCGGTTCATCGGCGCGATCAGCATGTACGCCACCATCGCGCCCACCCACAGCGACAGCGGGATGAAGTACGGGGCGAAACCGGTGCCGTAGTTGGGCGCCTTGTGGAGGTCCTGGGAGACCAGACGGACCGGGTCGGCCATCACCGCGGTGCGCTCGTCGCGCTCGGTCTTGTCGTAGTCGGGGATCTGCTCGGCGCCCTCGTGCAGACCGCCGGCCAGCTGCTCGGAGCCGTCGACCAGCTTGAAGAGGCCGCCGCTCAGGTCGTCCGCGCCCGTCTTCAGTCTGCCGACGCCCTTGTCCAGGTCCCGGGCGCCCGTCTCGGCGGTGGCGAGGCCCTTGTTGAGCTTCTTCGCGCCCGCCGCGACCTTGCCGGCCCCGGCGTTCAGTGCGTTGATCTTGCTGACGGCGTCCTCGAGGTCCTCGGAGAGGTGCGGGGCCCGGTCGGCGAGCGCACGCGCCTGCTTCTCCAAGGTGGCGAGGTGCCCGTCGAGCTTCTTCAGGTCCGCTCGGTGCCCCGTGACCAGGCCGCTGACGTCGTCCGCGACGGACGAGGCGGTCGCCGCCGCCTCCTTGGCCTTCTTCAGCTCCGGACAGGCCGGGTCGGGCAGAACGGCGTCCTCGCAGCGCTCGCGGAACAGCGGGTCCAGGGTGCCGGACGCCTCACGTGCGTCCTTCGCGGCGGCGGGCGCCTTCTCGGTCAGCGCGTCCAGGTCGTCCCGCAGCTGCCCGGCGGTGTCGGCGACGAAGCGCGCCGTCTCCCCGACGGCCTTCTCGTTCCTCTTCAGGAACGGGCCCGCCTCCGCGTTGAGCGCGTTCACCTTGTCGGCGAGCTTCCGGGTGCCGTCCGCGACCTTCCCGGAGCCGTCCTCCAGGGTGCCCGCGCCCTTGTGCAGGTCCTTGAGGCCCTTGGACAGCTTGCCGCTGCCCGCGCGGGCGTCCTTCAGCCCGGCGACGAGGTCCTTGGAGCCCTTCTCCGCCTTGCCGATGCCCCCGTTCAGCTTGTCGGCGCCCTGCGCCGCCTTCACCGTCTCGCCGTGCAGGTCGGAGAAGGAGACGAAGATCTGGTCCAGGAAGGACCGGGAGGTCTTGGTCGACGCGGCCCGCCGCACCTCGCCGAAGACCGTCCGGGAGATCTGCCCGACGATGTAGTTGTTCGCGTCGTTGGTGCGCACCCGGAGGGCGCCCGCCTCGGGGGAGTCGCCCGAACTGGAGGCGACACGGCGGCTGAAGTCCGCCGGCACGGTGAGCGACAGGTAGTACGTGCCGTCCTCGACCCCGCGCCGCGCCTCCTCCTCGCTCACCTCCCGCCAGTCGAAGGCGGAACTGTCGTGCAGGCCCCCGGCGATGTCGTCACCGGCCGTGATCCGTTTGCCGTTCGCGGTCGCGCCCTCGTCCTCGTTCACGAGGGCCACGGGAATCCGGTCGAGCCGGTCGTACGGGTCCCAGAACGACCACAGGTACAGGGCGCCGTAGAGCAGGGGCAGCACCAGCAGGGCGACGAGCGCCGCGCGCGGGAGGGTGCCGCGGCCGAAACGCCGCAGCTCAAGAGCGGCCAGTCGCGGCGATCGCATCGGCGGGGGTCTCCTTCTCGGGGTGGGTGGGGGCGTCCGTGTCGCTGGGCCGGCCGGCCTGGTCGGCGGCTTCGCCGGTGGCCTCGGACTCGTCGGTGGGCTGGGCGTCTTCCGAGGGTTCGGCCTTGTCGGCGTCGTCCGCGGGCTCGGTCTTGGCGGCGGACTCGGGCTCGTCGGCGGCGGTGCCGGCGGCCCCCGCCTCCGGGGTCGCGCCGGTCTCGGCCTCCGGGGTCGCGCCGGTCTCGGCCTCCGGGGTCGCGCCGGTCTCCGCGTCGCCGGCCCGGTCCCCGTCCGTGCGGACGACCGCCGCGTCGGACGGCGGCTCGCTGCACACGGCCAGCACCGTGACCCCCGTGCCGGCGACGGACCGCAGCAGCTCCCACACCTCCTCCCGCTCGGCAGCGGACAGCTTCAGGTCGGTGTCGTCGACGCCGAGCAGCCGGGGGCGCCCCAGCAACGCCAGGGCCAGCGACAGCCGGAGCGCCTCCACCCGCTCCAGGTCCCGCACCGCGGTCCGTTCGCCCTTGGGCAGGGCGGCCAGGTCGAGCCCGGCGGCGGCCAGCGCCTCGTCGATGTGCCGGCGCCGCTCCCGCCGCCGCTCGGCGCGGGGGCGCAGCAGCTGCCGGGGCCGGGGGAGCGCGTCCCCGAACCGCCGCCGCAGCAGCTCCTGTTCGCGCAGATGCTCGGCCACGGTGAGGGCCGGTTCGAGGTCGGTCACCCCGGCCACGTGCGCCAGGGCGCTGCGGCGGCGTACGGCGGCCATGCGCCGGGGGAGTTCGAGACCGCCGACGACGGCCCGCCCCTCCGTCGGCTTCATGCGTCCGGTGAGCGTGAGCAGCAGACAGGTGCGGCCGCTGCCGGACGGCCCGGTCACCGCGATCAGCGCACCGGGCGCCGCGTCGGCCGACACGTCGCGGAAGGCCCACCCCCGCGGGCCCTTCAGGCCGAGGCCGTCGGCCACGACGGCGAGTCCGCTCGGATCGTCCACGAATCCCCCTGGAGCGTGCGGGAACAACTTTTGAACTGACTGGTCAGTGCAAAAGTTAGCTCGAACGGGAGAACGAAGCAACGTCGCAGGTCAGAACGGATTGTCAGTGCCATACCGCACGATGTGCACATACGGCACTCGCCTCATGGCGTGCCGTCACGAAGACGACAGGAGGTTCGTCATGGCCCACTCGTCCGCAGCCGCCGCCCGCCGGCGCCGCGCAGCCGGCCCTGCCCCCTCACTGAACAACGGCCCGGCGAGCGACATCCACCCGGTGCTGCGCCGCGCCGCGGCCCCGCCCGCCGCCCTCGACCTGCTCGCCCAGGCCCGTGCCGGACTCGACGAGGCCGCCGTCCTCGACACCCCCAACGAGCGCTACGCGACGGCCCATCTGGCCGCCCTGCGCACCGCCGCCGCCGTCCTCGCCGCCCGCGGCAGGCCCGAAACCTCGCCCAGGGCCCGGGCGAAGATACGAAGCGCGTGGGAGGTGCTCCCGGAGATCGCGCCCGAACTCACCGAGTGGAGCGCCCTGTTCGCCTCCGGGGCCCGGCGCCGTGCCCGGGCCGAGGCGGGCATCCAGGGCGCGGCGACCGTGCGGGACGCCGACGACCTGATCCGGGACGTGGCGATGTTCCTCCGCCTGGTCGAGCGGATGCTGGTGCTCCAGCCGGTGCTGCCCCATCCCCGCCCCGACCAGGACGGCGGCCCTGACACCGCCCCGCGCGGCGACCTACCCGACGCGGGCTGAGACGCCGGGCCACCGGGTGACGGCGGGCCGCCGATCAGGCCATAGGGTGGACAGCGCCTGAAACCGATCGCCCCGCCCCACCCCAGGCGGTGCCCCGCCGAGGAGTCACCACCGTGTCGGACCCGATGCGCCCCCGCGCCGCTCTCCGTACCGCCGTTGTCTGGGACGTCCTCCAGGACGCCCTGGAACGCAGGGTCAAGGCCACCGGACGGCAGGCCCTGGACGTCCTCGACACCGGCGGCGGCAGCGGCAACTTCGCCGTACCCCTGGCCCGGCTCGGACACCGGGTGACCGTCGTCGACCCCAGCCCCAACGCCCTGTTCGCCCTCGAACGCCGCGCCGCCGAGGAGGGCGTCGCCGACCGGGTGCGGGGCGTGCAGGGCGACGCCCGCGGCCTCTTCGACGTCGCCGAGCGCGGCGGCTACGACGTCGTGCTCTGCCACGGCGTCCTGGAGTACGTCGACGACCCGGCCGAGGGCGTGCGCAACACGGTGGCCGCCCTGCGCCCCGGCGGCGTCCTCAGCCTGCTCGCCGCCGGCCTGGGCGGCGCGGTCCTCGCCCGCGCCCTCGCCGGCCACTTCACGGAGGCCCGGCAGGCCCTCGGTGACCCGAACGGCCGATGGGGCGAGGGAGACCCCGTGCCGCGCCGCTTCACCGCCGAGCAGCTCACGGAACTGGTGCGCGGCGCGGGCCTGGAGGTCGGCGCGGTGCACGGCGTCCGCGTCTTCTCCGACCTCGTCCCCGGCGTCCTGGTCGACACCGAGCCCGGGGCGCTGGAGGCGCTGCTGAAGCTGGAGGCCGCCGCGGCCGAGCTCGCCGCGTTCCACTCCGTGGCCACGCAGCTTCATGTGCTCGGTGAGGCGGGAGAGACAGACGGGGCGTGAGCTGCCGTCCGTGACACGGCGCTGATCAGCGGCGCGTCCGGCGGCCCCGGGGCGCATGGACTGTGCCACAGGCCCCCCGAATGGCGGCTCGGAGCCGTATGATCGAGGGAGACCGCCCGGCATGACGGGTCGGCCGCCGGGGAATGACAGCCTCAGCGGACCGGTGCGTGATGGCGGACACCGGTCGGCAATTGGCGCAGAGGGGCGGGTTTCACGGGGGCGATTCCCTGCCTATCCTGAAGGGACCCCCCGGGTCGCCCCGGCGACTGCACGATGAGGAGGACTCCGTGCCGCTCTCGGAGCACGAGCAGCGCATGCTCGAGCAAATGGAGCGAGCGCTGTACGCCGAAGATCCCAAGTTCGCGACGGCGCTCGAGGGAAGCGGGCTGCGTACGTACACCCGGCGACGGGTCTACCAGGCGGTCGCGGGCTTCCTCGTAGGTATTGCGCTCCTCATGGCCGGTATGGTCGCCCAGCAGGTGTGGCTCAGCGTCGTGGGCTTCCTGGTGATGCTGGGGTGCGCCGTGCTGGCGGTGACCGGGTGGCGCAAGGCGCCCAAGCCGGGTGAGCAGGCCGCGGGGACGGCTGGTGCCGCTCCGCGGGCTGGGCGTCAGGGCAGAGCTCGGCGCTCGATGATGGACCGCATCGAGGAGCGGTGGCAGCGGAGGCGTGACGAGCAGGGCGGCGGCCACTGAGGCCTCCGTAGGTTTTCGGTTCAGGGGTGTCCACCGACGCGGGTGGGCACCCCTGAGTCGTCCCTGCGGGCCCCTGCGGGTGCGTGGCGGGTCGTTCGCGCAGTTCCCCGCGCCCCTGTGTGAGCCTGCGGGTCCGTCGTGGTCCTCGCACAGTTCCCCCCGCCCCTAGGGGTGTTCCGCGCGCGCCTGATCGCACCTGCGGGTGCGTCGTGGTTTCTCGCGCAGTTCCCCGCGCCCCTGGGGTGGGTGCCTCGCGTTCCTGTTTGCACCTGCGGGTGCGTCGTGGTTTCTCGCGCAGTTCCCCGCGCCCCCTCAGGGGCGCGGGGAACTGCGCGAGACGCCCCGGGCGGCCCGCAGCCGTCGATGAGACCTCAGCCGCGCTGGCGCGTAGGCAGGTGCCAGTCGGGGCGGAGCGCGATCACACGGTCCCGGAGGGACGCCCAGCGGTCGGACGCGGTCCAGACCACCCGCACGGCCGACCGAGGCAACAGCAACGCCCGCAGCCGCCCCGCCCGGGACGCCGAGTCGCGCAACGCCCCCGCGGCCCGCCGCACATCCTCCGCCAGCCCAGCGACCGGCCGCGGCCGAGGCGCGTACAGCACCTGCTCCACCGCCCCCGCCAGCCTCCGTACCGACGCCGCAGCGTCCCCCTCCAGTCCGCCCGTCCGCACGATGCGGTCGGCCGCCCCGCGCGGGGTCAGCGACTCGTCGGGAGCGATCCCGTGGTCCCAGGCGGTGTCCGTCAGCTCCTCCCAGGCGGCCAGCACCCGCGGAGCGACGTCCTCCTCCCCGCGGCCATGACCGAGACCGCCCAGCCGGACCGCCCGCATCCGCGTCCGCCACAGCATCGGCGACAGCGGCAGTGCCAGCACCAGCAGCCCGGCCAGCGCCCACAGCAGCACCACGTGCCACTTCGGGCCGCCGCCGTCCGACGCCAGGGCCGCCTCGGGCGACTCGCTCTCGCAGGCCCCCGGGTCACTGCCGTCCGCCCGGCAGTCCGTGCTCTGCGACGGCGCCGCCGACGGGTCGGCGGGCGCGGCCTGCGACGGCCGGGCCGGATCCACGGGACCGTTGTCCTGGACGTCCTGCACGGTGTAGTCCGGCGTCGAGCCCCGGGTCGGGGTCGGCTCGAACCGCGTCCACCCCACGCCCTCGAAGTACAGCTCGGGCCAGGCGTGCGCGTCCCGCATCGCGACCGAGACCGTGCCGTCGGCCTGCGGGGTGCCGGGCGCGAAGCCCACCGCGATCCGCGCCGGGATGCCCAGCGACCGTGCCATGGACGCCATGGCGAACGAGTAGTGCACGCAGAAGCCCCGCTTGTCCTTCAGGAAGCGGGCGATCGCCTGCGAGCCGCTGCCCACGTCGACCTGGGTGTCGTACTGGAAGTTCCCGCTCAGCGCGAACCAGTCCTGCATCATCACCGCGCGGTCGTAGTCGCTCTTCGCGCCGTCCGTCACGTCACGGGCGGTCTCGGCCACCACGGCGGGCAGCGAGTCGGGCAGCTCGGTGTACTCGCGCAGCACGTCGGCCGGCGGCTCCGGGGCCTTGGCCAGCTGCTCCGCCGTGGGCCGCACGTCCAGGCTGCGCACCTCGTACGTCAGACCGCGCGTGTTCTGCCCGTGGTCGCCGACCAGCGTCATGCCGACCGGCTCGTACCGCCAGTCGCCCCGCACGCTCACCCGGCTCGGCGGGTACGGCATCGGCAACCACGTCTGGCCGTACCACTTCGCGACCGAGATCGACGTGCCGACCTCGGTGAACTCCACGTCGGGACCGAGTCCCGGCGGGGCCGGGAAGCCCTCGGGCACCTGGGTGATCGCCCGCTTCGACGGCTTCCACGTGGTGCCGTCGAAGTCGTCCAGGGACACGATGCGCAGATACAGGTCCGAGGTGTTCTCCATCTCGGTGCGCACCGAGAACACCGCGCGGTCGTCGTCGTTGTTCAGCGAGTCGCGCAGCGACACCAGCGGGTTCACCGCGGAGATCGTGCCGCCCCCGCCGACGCCCGCGCCCACGCCCCGGCCGTCCGGGTCGAGCAGGCCGCCGTCCATCGCGGGCAGCGCCAGCGGCACCACCAGGGCGATGCCCAGCGCCACCGCCCCGATCCGGTGCCCGAACCGCGCCGGCGCCGGCGCGCCGGGCGTCTCCCGGCTCCGGCCGCGGGGCGGCCCGGCGAACACCCGGCCCCACTGCGAGAGCCGGTCCCGGCCCTCGGCGAGCAGCAGCATCAGATAGCCGGCCGCGGCCAGCAGGAACCACAGCCACTCGATGCCGTTGTCCGTCAGGCCCGCGGCCACCGAGTACAGGGCGAGCAGCGGCAGCCCGGCCGGGGCCGCGCTGCGGAAGGTCACCGCGAGCGTGTCCACCAGCAGGCCGATGACCAGCACCCCGCCGACCAGCATCAGCCGGATGCCGTCGCTCAGCGGCGCCGGTATCGCGTACCGGTTGACGTCCTGTCCGCCCTGCTCGAGGAGCTGCCCGAAGAAGCGCAGCGCGTCCGGGCCGGGGATCAGCCCCGCGACGGCCTGCTCCCGCGCGAACATCAGCGTGAGCAGCATCAGCGTGACGACGACCTGCGCCGCCACCGTCAGCGGCCGTGCCAGCGGCACCCGCCGCGCCGCCGCGCCCACGCCCGCCTGCACGCCCAGCAGCAGCGCCGCCTGGAGGATCCAGATCGTCGACTCCACCAGCGGCAGCAGGGCGCAGGCCGCCAGCAGGGTGGCCGCCCACGCGCGCACGGTGAGCCTGGCCAGTGAGCTGATCACGGTCCCTCCCCACCGCTCGCCGCCACCAGGCCCGCGCGCTCACGGTCCGCCTGCCGCCACAGCTGCTCCAGCGAGGCGCCCCGCTCCACCGTCACGGCCGTCCAGCCCGACTCGCGCAGCATCCGCAGATGCTCCTCGCCCGGCCGCCCCTCGGGGCCGGGCACGTCGGTCGGCTCCCGCAGCCAGTCGTCGCTGTCCAGCAGGAACGCCACGGCGCCGCCGCTGCGCTGCCGCATCCGGGCCAGCACAGCGGCCTGCTCGTCGTCCAGGTCGCCGAGGAACGCCACCAGCAGCCCCTCGCTGCCGGACCGCATCACGTCGTAGGCGCGGGACAGGCCCTCCTCGTCGGAGTGGTCCACCACGGCCAGCGTGTCCATCATCAGCCCGGCCGCGTCCGCCGACTCCTGGTGCACCCCGGAGAAGCCGTCGGCGCCCTCCCGGGGCACCGAGTCGCCGGTGTCCGTCAGCAGCCGCACCGAGAAACCCCGCTCCAGCATGTGCACCAGCACCGAGGCCGCGCCCGACACCGCCCACTCGAACGCCGAGTCCGGCCCGGCGCCCTCGTAGGCGATGGCGCGGGTGTCGAGCAGCACCGTGCAGCGGGCGCGCTGCGGCTGCTCCTCGCGGCGCACCATCAGCTCGCCGTAGCGGGCGGTGGAGCGCCAGTGGACGCGGCGCAGGTCGTCGCCGTAGCGGTAGCCGCGGGGGATCACGTCGTCCTCGCCGGCCAGCGCCAGCGAGCGCTGCAGCCCGTCGCCGTACCCCTTGGACTCGCCGCTCAGCCGCACCGGCGGCAGCGGCTCGACCCGGGGCGTCACCGTCAGCGTGTCGTACGAGGAGAACGAGCGGTTCAGCTCGCACATCCCGAACGGGTCGGACAGCCGCAGCTGGAGCGGGCCCAGCGGGTAGCGGCCGCGCAGGTCGGAGCGGACCCGGTAGGACACCTCACGGCGTCCGCCCGCCTCCATCCGGTCCAGCACGAACCGCGGCCGCGGGCCGAGCACGTAGGGCACCCGGTCCTGGAGCATCAGCAGGCCTGTGGGCATCCGGGAGACGTTGTCCATGCGCAGGTGCACGCGCGCCTCGGTGCCCGCCGGCACCCGGCCGGGGGAGAGGCGGCGGCTGCCCGCGACCCGGTAGCGGGTGCGGTAGAGCACGGCCGCGCACACCAGCGGCAGCACCGCCAGCAGCAGGCCGACCCGCAGCAGGTCGCTCTGTCCGAGCACGTACGCGCAGATCGCGGCCGCGATGCCGGCCGCCAGGAAGGAGCGTCCCCGGGTGGTCAGCCCCGCCAGGGCGGTCCTCAGCCCGCTCCGGTCGCCCCGGTCGTCGTCGGCGTGGACCGCGCCGGCGGTGCTCATCACAGCCTCCGGGGCGGCTGCTGGCCGTAGCCTCCGCGGCCCAGGCCGAACCCGGCGGGCTGGCCGGCCGCCGCGGGCACCGTGGTGCGCTGCAGGATCTCCTGCACCACCTGCTCGGCGGTGCGGCGGTTGAGCTGGGCCTGCGCGGTGGGCAGCAGACGGTGGGCGAGCACGGCCACGGCGAGCGCCTGCACGTCGTCCGGCAGGGCGTAGTCACGGCCCGCCAGGGCCGCCGCCGCCTTCGTCGCCCGCAGCAGATGCAGCGTCGCGCGCGGCGACGCGCCGAGTCTCAGGTCGGGGTGCGTACGGGTGGCGGCGACCAGGTCGACCGCGTACCGCCGGATCGGCTCGGCCACGTACACGCCGCGCACCGCCTCGACGAGCTTCACGATCTCGTGCGCGTGCGCCACCGGCTGGAGGTCCTCCAGCGGGGAGACGCCGCCGTGCACGTCGAGCATCTGCAGCTCGGCCTCCGCGCTCGGGTAGCCGACCGACACACGGGCCATGAAGCGGTCGCGCTGGGCCTCCGGCAGCGGGTAGGTGCCCTCCATCTCGACCGGGTTCTGCGTCGCCACCACCATGAAGGGGCTGGGCAGCTCGTAGGTCTTGCCGTCGATGGTGACCTGGCGCTCCTCCATCGACTCCAGCAGCGCGGACTGCGTCTTCGGCGAGGCGCGGTTGATCTCGTCGCCGATGACGATCTGCGCGAAGATCGCTCCCGGCTTGAACTCGAAGTCACGGCGCTGCTGGTCCCAGATGGACACACCGGTGATGTCCGAGGGCAGCAGGTCCGGTGTGAACTGGATGCGGCGCACCGAGCAGTCGATCGACCGCGCCAGTGCCTTCGCCAGCATCGTCTTGCCGACTCCAGGGACGTCCTCGATGAGCAGATGTCCCTCGGCGAGCAGCACGGTCAGCGAGAGCCGTACGACCTCGGGCTTCCCCTCGATCACGCCTTCCACCGAACCGCGCACGCGCTCCACGACGGCGGTCAGGTCCTCCCCGACCGCCCCGTATGCCCGGTCGGGGGCGCCCCCATGGCTTGCACGATCGTCATAGGTCGTCACCCGGCCCTCCTCGGCCTTTCCCACGCTCAGCGATGAGCGGGGGGTTCCCCAAATGTGCCGGCCGATCCCGTGCCCAGCGGACCGGCCCACCCCGAATCACGGGCACCACGCGGGAAGAGTTCCGCGTGACACCACCTCCGCATTCTTGCTGCCGTTACCGTTTCGTGTCACTCGCCTGTGGACAACTGACAGCGATATGTCAGCTCTTACGACGTTCGACGGCTCTCCGGGGTTCGGCCGGCCTCAGGCGGGCGGCCGGGTCAGGCGGGGTCGACCTCGCGCAGCAGACCCGACTTCACGTCGAAGACGAATCCGCGCACGTCGTCGGTGTGCAGGAGGAACGGCGAGGTCCGCACCCGCTGCATCGACTGGCGGACGTCCTGGTCCACGTCCCGGAAGGCCTCGACGGCCCACGCCGGACGCTGTCCCACCTCCATCTCGAGCTCGTGCCGGAATTCCTCGGTGAGGGACTCGAGACCGCAGTTGGTGTGGTGGATGAGGACGACGCTGCGGGTGCCCAGCGCCCGCTGGCTGATGGTCAGCGAGCGGATCACGTCGTCGGTGACCACGCCGCCCGCGTTGCGGATGGTGTGACAGTCGCCCAGCGACAGACCGAGCGCGTCGTGCAGGTCGAGGCGGGCGTCCATGCACGCCACCACGGCGACGTGGAGCACCGGGCGTGCATCCATGCCCGGGTCGGTGAAAGCGGCGGCATAGCGCTCGTTGGCCTCGATCAGACGGTCGGTCACGGTGCCGGAGGCGGGGACGGCGTTTCCGGAACCTGCGGGTACGGATGCAGAAGTCGTCATACTCCTGACGGTACTGGTCACGAGGGCGTCGAGCCCGTTGTGAGAGGCGACAAAGAACGTCAGCGGTGCTTGGTGTGAGGTAACCCACGGGAGTGGTGTGACCCCCTTCCTACGGGTGATGTGCGCGATCCGCCTCTTGACCCGCGCGGGCCACGACGCGCAGTCCGGTTGATTGACCGGGCCGGACCGTGGACTAAAGTGACGCGAAGCGGGACGTGAGACCGCCCGCTGCAGTGACTTCCCCGGATCCCCCGGCTCCGACCAGGGGATCTCCCGCGTGCGCGGCGCGTACGTACGGCTCGGCCTTCTCCCGCCGCCGCCCGGCCGACGCCTCCGGCGCCGGCCGCCCCCTCACCGGGGAGGGCGGGGAACCGGCGGTGCGTGAGCGTCACGCCGGAACTGAGAGGGCCCCTTGAGCCAGAGTCGACACGTCCCGGTGATGCTCCAGCGGTGCCTGGACCTGCTGGCGCCCGCCCTGGAGCGGCCCGGCGCCGTGGTCGTCGACTGCACGCTCGGCCTCGGCGGCCACAGCGAGGCGCTGCTCGCCCGCTTCCCCGAGGCCCGGCTCGTCGCCCTGGACCGCGACAAGGAGGCCCTGCGCCTCTCCGGCGAGCGGCTGGCCCCCTACGGCGACCGCGCCACCCTGGTGCACGCCGTCTACGACGAGCTCCCCGACGTCCTCGGCCGCCTCGGCGTCCCGCGCGTGCAGGGGATCCTGTTCGACCTCGGGGTGTCCTCGATGCAGCTCGACGAGGCCGACCGCGGCTTCGCCTACGCCCAGGACGCCCCCCTCGACATGCGCATGGACCAGACGGCCGGCATGAGCGCCGCCGAGGTCCTCAACACCTACCCGCCCGGCGAGCTGGTCCGCATCCTGCGCGCGTACGGCGAGGAGAAGCAGGCCAAGCGCATCGTGTCCGCCATCGTCCGGGAGCGGGAGAAGGAGCCCTTCACCACCAGCGCCCGCCTGGTCGAGCTGATCCGCGACGCCCTGCCCCAGGCCGCCAAGCGCACCGGCGGCAACCCGGCCAAGCGCACCTTCCAGGCCCTGCGCATCGAGGTCAACGGCGAGCTGTCGGTGCTGGAGCGCGCCGTCCCCTCGGCCGTGAAGTCCCTGGACGTCGGCGGCCGCATCGCCGTGCTGTCGTACCACTCGCTGGAGGACCGGCTGGTCAAGCAGGTGTTCGCGGCGGGCGCCGCCACCACCGCCCCGCCCGGCCTGCCGGTCGTCCCCGAGCAGTACCAGCCGCGGCTCAAGCTGCTCACGCGCGGTGCCGAACTTCCCACCGAGGAGGAGATCGCCGAGAACCGCCGCGCGGCCCCCGCGCGGCTGCGCGGCGCGGAGCGCATCCGGGAGGACGTCGGGTGAGGCGGCTCCGGTGAGGCACGGGCCGGCCCGGGACGGGTGCCGGCCGGGCGTACGGGCGGGACGAGCGGACCCAGGGGAGCGTGAGTGACCAGGAAACCCGAACTGAAGGGGCGGCCCGAGCTGCGGGGGAGGGCGGCCCGGCTCGCGCACCTGCTGCCCACCGGCCGCGCCCAGGCGGCCCGTACCCCCTTCGTGCTCCTCGTGGTCCTGCTCCTCGGCGGCGGTCTCATCGGCCTGCTGGTGCTGAACTCCGCGCTCAGCGAGGGCGCCTTCCGCCTCGACGACCTTCAGCGGGAGACCAAGGAGCTCACGGACGAGGAGCAGGCCCTGCAGCGCGACATCGACGGCTACTCCGCCCCCGACGCCCTCCAGCGCCGCGCCCGCGAGCTCGGCATGGTGCCCGGCGGCGACCCCGCCTTCCTCGGCCCCGACGGGGAGGTCAAGGGCGTCCCCAGCCCGGCCTCCGCCGCCCCCGCGCCCCTGGTCCTCGCGCCCGAGGCGCTGGCCACGGCGACGGCCCCGCCGCCGACGCCGCAGTCCGCCCCCCGTTCCCCGCACGCCTCGACCCCCGGCAGGTGACGGAAGTGTCCGACAGGCAACCGCCCCGCCGCCGGGTGCCCGGACCCGCCCGGCCCGTCCGTCCGGCCGCCCGCGGCCGCACCGGCCCCGGCGCCCGCCCGGTCCGCGGGCCCGGCGGACCGCGCCCCGGCGCCCCGAAGACCATCCGGCTGGGCAGCCCGCGCCCCCGGCTGCGCCTGGTCGGCGTGGGCCTGACCCTCGTCATGCTGGCCTTCGTCGTCCGCCTGGTGCAGGTCCAGGCCGTCGACGCGAGCACCTACGCCGGCAAGGCCGAGCGCAACCGCTATGTGGGCCAGGTGCTGGCCGCCGAGCGCGGCGAGATCACCGACCGCAACGGCGTGGCCCTCGCCACCAGCGAGGACGCCTACGACATCACCGCCGACCCCACGATGTTCGCCCCCGACGAGCTGAAGATCGACGACGGGCCCGAGCAGGCCGCCGCGCTGCTCGCCCCGATTCTCGGCGCCGACCAGGAGGACCTGGTCCGCAAGCTGCGTCCTGACAACCCGTCGCTGCGCTACGTGAAGCTGGCCGGGCGGCAGACCCCGCAGGTCTGGAGGCAGATCAAGGACCTCAAGGCCGCCCTGGCCACCAAGTCCGAGACCGACAGGTCGACGGTCAACGTGCTGGCCGGCGTCTTCTCCGTGCCCACCACCAAGCGGGTGTACCCGAACAACGAGCTCGCCGCCGGGATACTGGGCTGGGTCAACGCCGAGGGCAAGGGCAGCGGCGGCGTCGAGCTCCAGCTGGAGGACCGGCTGGCCGGCGAGGAGGGCAAGATCCGCTACGCCCAGTCCGGCGGCCGTCTGGTGCCCACCGCGGGCTCCACGGAGACCCCGGCCGTGCCCGGCGACGACATCGAGCTCACCATCGACCGCGACATCCAGTGGGCGGCGCAGAACGCCATCAGCAAGCAGGTGGAGGAGTCCGCGGCCGACCGCGGCTACGTCATCGTGCAGGACACCCGCACCGGCGAGGTCCTGGCCATGGCCAACGCCCCCGGGTTCGACCCCAACGACCTGTCCGCCGCCGACCCCAGGACCCTCGGCAACGCGGCCCTCCAGGACGCCTTCGAGCCGGGCTCCACGGCCAAGGTGCTGTCCATGGCGGCCGTGCTGGAGGAGAACGCCGCCACCCCCGGCACCCATGTCGTGGTGCCCAACCGGCTGCACCGCGGCGACCGGCTGTTCAAGGACGACATCGACCACCCGACCTGGTACCTGACGCTCAACGGCGTCCTCGCCAAGTCCAGCAACATCGGCACCATCCTCGCCACCGGCCAGCTCGGCAAGACCCAGGCCCAGGCCAACAAGGTGCTCTACGACTACCTGCGGAAGTTCGGCCTCGGCAGCCACACCGGGCTGGGCTTCCCGGGCGAGACCAAGGGCATCCTGGCCCCGCCGGACCAGTGGTCCACCTCGCAGCAGTACACGATTCCTTTCGGCCAGGGCGTGTCCATCAACGCGATGCAGGCCGCCTCCGTCTACTCGACCATCGCCAACGGCGGCGTCCGCGTCGAGCCCACCCTCGTCCGCGGCTCCAAGGGACCCGACGGGAGCTTCACACCGGCCCCGAAGGCCGAGAAGACACGGGTCGTCAGCGAGAAGACGGCGAAGACCCTCGCGCAGATGCTGGAGTCGGTCGTCGACGACGAGGAAGGCACCGGCACCAAGGCGCGCATCCCGGGGTACCGGGTCGCGGGCAAGACCGGTACGGCGAACCGCGTGGATCCGGCCACCGGCAAGTACCACGGCTACACCTCGTCCTTCGCCGGGTTCGCGCCCGCCGACAAGCCCCGGATCACCGTCTACTGCGTCATCCAGAACGCCACCCGGGGCAGCTACTTCGGCGGCCAGATCTGCGGCCCCGTCTTCAAGCAGGTCATGGAGTTCTCCCTGAAGACCCTCCAGGTCCCGCCCACCGGAGCCGCCCCCGCCGCCCTGCCGGTCACCTTCAAGCCCTGACCCCGTACCGAGCACCGAGCCACCAGGAACCACCTCGTGACAACGATCACCCCCGACCCCGGGAACCAGAGCCCCCGCGGCCCCTCGCTTGGCCCGCCGAGCGGTACGCCCGGTACGCTCACCGCCGTGCCACACGCTGATCAGTCCCAAACCACCCAGAAGGGCCAACCCGTGACATATCCGGGACCGCCCCGTCCGGACCAGGTCTCCGCCGCATCCCTCGCGGAACTCGCCGGTCAGCTGGGTGTCCCCGCACCCGCGCAGGCCGCCGAGGTCACGGGCATCACCCACGACTCGCGCGCCGTCCGGCCCGGGGACCTGTACGCCGCGCTCCCCGGCGCCCGCGTCCACGGCGCGGACTTCGTCACCCAGGCCGCCGGTCTCGGCGCCGCCGCGGTGCTCACCGACCCGGCCGGCGCCGAACGCGTCGCCGTGACCGGGCTGCCCGTGCTGGTGGTGGACGACCCGCGGGCGCGGATGGGCGAACTGGCCGCCACCATCTACGGCCACCCCGGTCGCGATCTGCTCCAGATCGGCATCACCGGCACCTCCGGCAAGACCACCACCGCCTACCTCGTCGAGGGCGGTCTGCGGACCGTCCGCTCCACGGGACTGATCGGCACGGTCGAGATGCGCATCGGCGACGAGCGCATCAAGTCCGAGCGCACCACACCCGAGGCCACCGACCTCCAGGCGCTGTTCGCGGTCATGCGCGAGCGCGGCACCGAGGCCGTGGCCATGGAGGTCTCCAGCCACGCCCTGGTCCTCGGCCGGGTCGACGGCTGCGTCTTCGACATCGCCGTCTTCACCAACCTCAGCCCGGAGCACATGGAGTTCCACTCCGGGATGGAGGACTACTTCCAGGCCAAGGCGCAGCTGTTCACCCCCGCCCGCAGCCGGCTCGGCGTGGTCAACGTGGACGACGAGTACGGCCGCCGCCTGGTCAAGGAGGCAGGCGTCCCGGTCGTCACCTACTCCGCCGAGGGGCACCCGGACGCCGACTGGCGCGCCGAGGACGTCCACGTCGGCCCGCTGGACTCGACGTTCACCGTGGTGGGCCCGAAGGACGAGCGGATCACCGCCCGCGCCCCGCTGCCCGGCCCGTTCAACGTGGCCAACTCCCTGGCCGCGATCGTCGCGCTGGCCGCCGCCGGACTCGACCCGCAGGCCGCCGCCGACGGCGTCGCCGCCGTGCCGGGCGTGCCCGGCCGCCTGGAGCGCGTCGACGTGGGCCAGCCGTACCTGGCGGTCGTGGACTACGCCCACAAGACGGACGCCGTGGAGTCGGTGCTGCGCGCCCTGCGCAAGGTCACCGAGGGCCGGGTGCACGTCGTGCTCGGCTGCGGCGGCGACCGTGACGTCACCAAGCGGGAGCCGATGGGCGCGGCCGCCGCGCGGCTCGCCGACACCGCCGTACTGACCTCCGACAACCCCCGCTCCGAGGACCCGCTGGCGATCCTCGCCGCGATGCTCCAGGGCGCGGCCTCCGTGCCCGCCCACGAGCGCGGCGAGGTCCAGGTCTTCGAGGACCGGGCCGCCGCGATCGCCGCCGCCGTCGCCCGGGCCGAGCCCGGCGACACCGTGCTGGTCGCCGGCAAGGGCCACGAGCTGGGACAGGACATCGCCGGGGTGGTGCGTCCGTTCGACGACCGCCAGGTGCTTCGCGAAGCCATCAAGAAGACCCAGGGATGAACTTGTGATCGCCCTCTCCCTCGCCGAGATCGCAGAAGTCGTCGGCGGGCAGACGTACGACATACCGGACCCCTCCGTCCTGGTCACCGGCGAGGTGGTCCGGGACTCGCGGGAGGCGGGTCCGGGCAGCCTCTTCGTCGCCTTCGTCGGCGAGCGCGTGGACGGCCACGACTTCGCGGCCCAGGTCGTCGAGGCGGGCGCGGCGGCCGTGCTGGCCTCCCGGCCGGTCGGGGTGCCCGCGATCGTCGTGGAGGACGTCCAGGCCGCCCTCGGGGCTCTCGCCCGGCACGTCGTCGCCCGGCTCGGCGCCACCCTCGTCGCCCTCACCGGGTCGGCCGGCAAGACCAGCACCAAGGACCTCGTCGCCCAGGTGCTGGGAAGCAAGGCCCCCACCGTCTTCACGCCCGGCTCCCTCAACAACGAGATCGGGCTGCCGCTGACCGCGCTCACCGCCACCGAGGAGACGCGGTTCCTCGTGCTGGAGATGGGGGCGCGGGGCATCGGCCACATCCGCTACCTCACCGGACTGACCCCGCCGAGGATCGGCCTGGTGCTGAACGTCGGCTCCGCGCACATCGGCGAGTTCGGCGGCCGCGAGCAGATCGCCGAGGCCAAGGGCGAGCTCGTCGAGTCGCTGCCGCCGGCCGAGGAGGGGGGCGTCGCGATCCTCAACGCGGACGACCCCTACGTCCGCGCCATGGCCTCCCGTACGAAGGCGAAGGTGATCTTTTTCGGAGAGTCCGGCGAAGCGGACGTCTCCGCCGAGAACGTGCGACTCACGGACAGCGG
This sequence comes from Streptomyces cellulosae, assembly GCA_014655195.1. Classification (GTDB taxonomy): domain Bacteria; phylum Actinomycetota; class Actinomycetes; order Streptomycetales; family Streptomycetaceae; genus Streptomyces; species Streptomyces cellulosae. Next base: position 278,497 of record BNBH01000002.1, read on the forward strand.
ACAGCCCTCCTTCAGGCTTCACACACCCTCCGGTGCAAGTGATGTGACCATGCGCCTGTACGGTGAGCATCACGTGTCGAACGCGCTCGCCGCGGCCGCCGTCGCCCACGAGTTGGGCATGTCCGCAGACGAGATCGCCCGCGCGCTCTCCGAGGCGGGCTCCCTCTCCCGCTGGCGCATGGAGGTCACCGAGCGACCGGACGGCGTGACGGTCGTCAACGACGCCTACAACGCGAACCCCGAGTCCATGAAGGCCGCGCTGCGTGCGCTGGTGGCGATGGGCAAGGGGCGCCGTACGTGGGCGGTGCTCGGCAAGATGGCCGAGCTCGGGGACGAGGCGCTCGCCGAGCACGACGCGGTCGGACGGCTCGCCGTCCGGCTCAACGTCAGCAAGCTCGTCGCGGTCGGGGGCAGGGAAGCCGCCTGGCTGCAACTGGGCGCATATAACGAGGGTTCGTGGGGTGAGGAGTCGGTGCACGTGTCCGACGCACAGGCGGCGGTCGACCTGTTGCGCAGCGAATTGCGCCCGGGGGATGTCGTACTCGTGAAGGCGTCCCGTTCGGTCGGGCTCGAGAGCGTGGCGCAGGCGCTGCTCGAGACCGGTGCCGAGGGTGAGGTCGCCGCCCGATGATGAATCAGGTCCTGTTCGCAGGAGTCATTGGCCTCTTCCTGACGCTGATCGGCACGCCGCTGCTGATCAAGCTGCTCGCCCGCAAGGGGTACGGGCAGTACATCCGCGACGACGGCCCGCGCGAGCACGCCAGCAAGCGCGGTACGCCGACGATGGGCGGCATCGCCTTCATCCTGTCGACGGTCGCCGCCTACTTCCTCTCCAAGGTGATCAGCGGCGAGTCGCCGCGGTACTCCGGCGTGCTGGTGCTGGGCCTGATGGTCGGCATGGGCCTCGTCGGCTTCCTCGACGACTACATCAAGATCGTCAAGCGGCGTTCGCTGGGTCTGCGGGCCAAGGCGAAGATGGCCGGCCAGCTGATCGTCGGCGTCGCCTTCGCGGTGCTGTCGCTGCAGTTCGCGGACTCCCGCGGGCAGACCCCCGCCTCCACGAAGCTGTCGTTCATCACGGACTTCGGCTGGACCATCGGCCCGGTGCTGTTCGTGATCTGGGCGCTGTTCATGATCCTCGCGATGTCGAACGGCGTGAACCTCACCGACGGTCTGGACGGTCTCGCGACCGGCGCCTCGGTGCTCGTCTTCGGCGCCTACACCTTCATCGGCGTCTGGCAGTTCCAGGAATCCTGCGCCAACGGCGAGACGCTGACCAACCCGGGCGCCTGCTACGAGGTGCGCGACCCGCTGGACCTCGCCGTCGTGGCGTCCGCGCTGATGGGCTCCTGCCTGGGCTTCCTGTGGTGGAACACCTCCCCGGCCAAGATCTTCATGGGTGACACCGGTTCGCTGGCGCTCGGCGGCGTGCTCGCGGGTCTCGCGATCTGCTCCCGCACCGAGCTGCTGCTCGCCATCCTCGGCGGCCTGTTCGTCCTCATCACGATGTCGGTGGTCATCCAGGTCGGCTCGTTCCGGCTCACCGGTAAGCGGGTCTTCCGGATGGCGCCGCTCCAGCACCACTTCGAACTCAAAGGCTGGTCCGAAGTCCTTGTGGTGGTCCGCTTCTGGATCATCCAGGGCATCTGTGTGATCGTCGGACTCGGCCTCTTCTACGCGGGATGGGCAGCGGACAAGTGACCGACTGGCAGGGCAAGCACGTCACCGTCGCGGGACTGGGCGTCTCCGGCGTCCCGGCGGCCAAGGCGCTCCACGGACTCGGCGCGAAGGTCACCGTCGTCAACGACGGCGACGACGCCCGGGCCCGCGAGCAGGCCGCGGAACTGGAGGCGCTCGGCGTCACCGTCCGCCTCGGGGACGGCACGGCACCTGACAGCGGCTCCGCCGCGGGCCTGCCCGAAGGCACCGAGCTGATCGTCACCGCCCCCGGCTGGAGGCCGGACCACCCGCTCTTCGCGGCGGCGGACGCGGCCGGGGTGCCGGTGTGGGGCGACGTCGAACTCGCCTGGCGGCTCAGGAAGCCCGGCGCGGCGGACTGGCTCGCGGTCACCGGCACCAACGGCAAGACCACCACCGTGCAGATGCTCGCCTCCATCCTGGAGGCGGCAGGCCTGCGCACCGCCGCCGTCGGCAACATCGGCGTCTCCCTCCTGGACGCGGTCCTCGGCGACGAGGAGTACGACGTGCTCGCCGTGGAGCTGTCCAGCTACCAGCTCCACTGGGCGCCCTCGCTGCGCGCCCACTCCGCCGCCGTCCTCAACCTGGCGCCCGACCACCTCGACTGGCACGGCTCCATGGAGGCGTACGCCAAGGACAAGGGCCGCATCTACGAGGGCAACCGGGTCGCCTGCGTCTACAACGTGGCCGACAAGGCCACCGAGGACCTCGTCCGCGAGGCCGACGTCGAGGAGGGCTGCCGCGCCGTCGGCTTCACCCTCGGCACCCCCGGGCCCTCCCAACTCGGCGTCGTCGAGGGCCTCCTGGTGGACCGCGCCTTCGTGGAGAACCGGCAGAAGAACGCCCAGGAGCTGGCCGAGGTCGCCGACGTGAAGCCGGCCGCCCCGCACAACATCGCCAACGCCCTTGCCGCGGCGGCCCTCGCGCGCGCCTACGGGGTGCCCGCGGCCGCCGTGCGGGAGGGCCTGCGGAACTTCACCCCGGACGCCCACCGCATCGCGCACGTGGCGGACGTGGACGGCGTGGCCTACGTGGACGACTCCAAGGCCACCAACACGCATGCCGCGCAGGCCTCGTTGGCCGCGTACGACTCCGTCGTGTGGATCGCCGGCGGACTCGCCAAGGGCGCCACCTTCGACGAACTCGTCGCCGAGGCCGCCGGGCGGCTGCGCGGCGCCGTGCTGATCGGCCGGGACCGCGCCCTGATCCGCGAAGCCCTCGCGCGACACGCCCCGGAAGTACCCGTCGTGGACCTCGGGCGGACCGACACTGGGGCGATGCTCCAGGCCGTCCAGGAGGCGCGGCGGCTGGCACGCCCCGGTGACACGGTGCTGCTCGCCCCGGCCTGCGCCTCCATGGACATGTTCGCCAACTACAACAAGCGCGGTGACGCGTTCGCCCAGGCGGTGCGCGAGCTCGGCGCCTGACCCCGGCCGCCCCGGCGCCGGGCGACCTTGGGAGGGACGCGTGGGACCGTCCGAGACCTGTTGGCCGGCGTACCGCGGAGGTCGTGATGTCCAGTAGCCGTACCGGCAGGCCGCCCGTCCAGCGGGCCGCCCGGCGCCCCGTGGTGCCCCGTCCTCCGCGCGAGAACCCCGTGAGCACCCTGGTGATGCGGGCGCGCAGGGCCTGGGACCGGCCGCTGACCGCGTACTACGTCATCCTCGGCGGCAGTCTGCTGATCACCGTGCTGGGCCTGGTGATGGTCTACTCGGCCTCCCAGATCACGGCGCTGCAGATGTCGCTGCCGGGTTCGTACTTCTTCCGCAAGCAGCTGCTGGCGGCCGTGATCGGGGCGGTGCTGCTGCTGGTGGCGTCCCGGATGCCGGTGAAGCTGCACCGGGCGCTCGCCTACCCCATCCTCGCGGGGGCCGTCTTCCTGATGGCCCTGGTGCAGGTGCCGGGGATAGGAGTCGCGGTCAACGGCAACCAGAACTGGATCGCGCTCGGCGGCAGTTTCCAGCTCCAGCCCAGCGAGTTCGGCAAGCTGGCGCTGGTGCTGTGGGGCGCGGACCTGCTCGCCCGGAAACAGGACAAGCGGCTGCTGGCCCAGTGGAAGCACATGCTGGTGCCGCTGGTGCCGGCCGCGTTCATGCTGCTCGGGCTGATCATGCTCGGCGGCGACATGGGCACCGCCATCATCCTCACCGCGATCCTCTTCGGCCTGCTGTGGCTGGCGGGCGCCCCCACCCGGCTGTTCGCCGGGGTGCTGGGCGTCGCCGCGCTGCTCGGCGCCATCCTCATCCGCACCAGCGAGAACCGCATGGCCCGGCTCGCCTGCCTCGGCGCCACCGAGCCGCAGACCGGACCGGTCGACTGCTGGCAGGCCGTGCACGGCATCTACGCCCTGGCCTCCGGCGGGATCTTCGGCTCCGGGCTCGGGGCGAGTCTGGAGAAATGGGGTGAACTACCCGAAGCGCACACGGACTTCATCTTCGCCGTCACCGGTGAGGAACTGGGCCTGGCGGGGACGCTGTCGGTGCTCGCCCTGTTCGCCGCTCTAGGCTATGCGGGTATCCGCGTGGCCGGACGCACGGAGGACTCCTTCGTCAGGTATGCCGCGGGAGGCGTGACCACCTGGATCACGGCGCAGGCCGTGATCAACATCGGTGCGGTGCTCGGTCTGCTGCCGATCGCCGGAGTCCCGCTCCCGCTGTTCTCCTACGGCGGGTCCGCCCTGCTGCCGACCATGTTCGCCATCGGGCTGCTCATCGCCTTCGCGCGTGAGGACCCCGCTGCGCGGATGGCGCTTGCGATGCGGCAACCCCGCTTTGGTAGAAAGCGGATCGGGGGTCCTCGGCGGCCCCGGAGATGGAACACGATGCGACGGCGTGCCCCGGGGGCGCGTTCGTCCGGAGAGCGGTGAATTTCGGTGCATGTCGTACTCGCCGGCGGAGGAACCGCGGGCCACATCGAGCCCGCGCTCGCCCTCGCGGACGCGCTGCGCAGGCAGGATCCGTCCGTGGGCATCACGGCCCTGGGCACGGAGCGCGGCCTGGAGACCCGTCTCGTACCCGAGCGCGGGTACGAACTGGCGCTGATCCCCGCCGTCCCGCTGCCACGCAAGCCGACCCCCGAGCTGATCACCGTCCCGGGCCGGCTGCGCGGCACCATCAAGGCGACCGAGCAGATCCTGGAGCGCACCCGCGCCGACGTCGTGGTCGGCTTCGGCGGCTACGTCGCCCTGCCCGGCTACCTCGCGGCCAAGCGGCTCGGCGTGCCGATCGTCATCCACGAGGCCAACGCCCGCCCCGGCCTGGCCAACAAGATCGGCTCGCGGTACGCGGCCCAGGTCGCCGTCGCCACCCCGGACAGCAAGCTGCGCAACTCGCGTTACATCGGCATCCCGCTGCGGCACACCATCGCCACCCTGGACCGGGCCGCCATGCGCCCGCAGGCGCGCGCCGCGTTCGGGCTCGACCCCAACCTGCCGACGCTGCTGGTGTCCGGCGGCTCGCAGGGCGCCCGCCGGCTCAACGAGGTCGTCCAGCAGGTCGCCCCGTGGCTGCAGCAGGCCGGCATCCAGATCCTGCACGCGGTCGGCCCGAAGAACGAACTGCCGCACGTGCAGCAGATGCCGGGCATGCCCCCGTACATCCCGGTAAGTTACCTGGACCGGATGGACCTCGCGTACGCGGCGGCGGACATGATGCTCTGCCGCGCGGGCGCGATGACCGTCGCCGAGCTCTCCGCCGTCGGACTCCCGGCCGCCTACGTCCCGCTGCCCATCGGCAACGGCGAACAGCGGCTCAACGCCCAGCCGGTGGTGAAGGCGGGCGGCGGACTGCTGGTCGACGACGCGGACCTCACCCCGGAGTGGGTGCAGCAGAACGTCCTGCCCGTGCTCGCCGACCCGCACCGGCTGTACGAGATGTCCCGCGCCGCAAGCGAGTTCGGCCGCCGGGACGCCGACGAACTGCTCGTCGGCATGGTGTACGAGGCGGTCGCCGCCCGTGCCCACAGGTAGAGGCATGTGACGGAAGGCAGGGAGCGTGGCCGGATCGACGACCGCCGAGCGCGGTGAACGCAAGCGGGAGTCGTCCGGCCCGCCGCCCGTACGAGCCGTACGGCGACGGCGTCTTCGTCTGATGATCGCATCGGCGGTCGTCCTCCTGTTCCTCGGCAGCGGCGCCTTCTGGCTGCTGTACGGCTCCGATCTGGTCCGCGTGGAGCGCGTCTCGGTGTCCGGCGCCGGCGTCCTGACGCCGGACCAGGTCCGGAAGGCGGCCGAGGTGCCGCTCGGGGAACAGCTCGTCTCGGTCGACACCGATGCCATCGAGCGGCGGGCCGCCGAGAAGCTGCCCCGCATCGACACCGTCGACGTGGTCCGCTCCTGGCCCGACGAGATCAAGCTCCGGGTCACCGAACGCATCCCCGTCCTCCTGGTCCACAAGGGCGGCGAGTTCGTCGAAGTCGACGACGAGGGCGTGCGGTTCGCCACGGTGGAGAAAGCCCCCAAGGGGGTACCCGCGCTGGAAATGGATCTCTCCCGTTCCGGTTCCGCCGCGGCCAGTCTCCGGCGATTCGACGAGGACCGTCTGGTGCGCGAGGCGGTACGCGTGGCCGGCGCCGTCCCCGAGTCCCTCGCGCCGGAAACGCGCAGCGTCAAGGTCCGTTCCTACGACGCCATCTCGCTGGAACTCACGGACGGCCGTACGGTCGACTGGGGAAGCAGCGAGAAGGGGACGCGGAAGGCCCGCGCCCTGGTCGCGCTGATGAAAGCGGAGCCGGACGCACGGCACTTCGACGTCAGCGTTCCCAGCGCCCCGGCGTCATCAGGGAGTTGACGCACATCCGCGCAGGCCAGCACCCTGGTTGGGCAGCGACACGGCTGATCACATAGGGTGAAAAGAAAAACGGGAGGTTCGGCGTGTTCGTTGAACGTGCGCCACGTGTCGACTTAGTGTCCTGTTCAGAAGACTCCAGGGAACAGACACACTGGTAACCCTAAACTTCAACGTTAGGGTTCGGGTCGGCGATACGGACCGTCCCATTCGGCATCAGTCGTCGGATCGCGGGGGCAGCAGTTGCTCCGGCGCCCCGGCGACACGTAACTCGAGGCGAGAGGCCTTCGACGTGGCAGCACCGCAGAACTACCTCGCAGTCATCAAAGTCATCGGTGTCGGCGGCGGTGGTGTCAATGCCATCAACCGGATGATCGAGGTCGGTCTCAAGGGCGTCGAGTTCATCGCCATCAACACCGACGCGCAGGCGCTGTTGATGAGCGACGCCGACGTCAAGCTCGACGTCGGCCGTGAACTCACCCGCGGACTCGGCGCCGGAGCGAACCCGGCCGTCGGCCGCAAGGCCGCCGAGGACCACCGCGAGGAGATCGAGGAGGTCCTCAAGGGGGCCGACATGGTCTTCGTGACGGCCGGTGAAGGCGGCGGCACCGGCACCGGCGGCGCGCCCGTCGTGGCCAACATCGCCCGCTCCCTCGGTGCCCTCACCATCGGCGTGGTCACGCGCCCGTTCACCTTCGAGGGACGGCGCCGCGCGAACCAGGCCGAGGACGGCATCGCGGAGCTCCGCGAAGAGGTCGACACCCTCATCGTGATTCCCAACGACCGGCTGCTGTCCATCTCGGACCGCCAGGTGTCGGTTCTCGACGCCTTCAAGTCGGCCGACCAGGTCCTGCTCTCCGGTGTGCAGGGCATCACCGACCTCATCACCACCCCCGGCCTCATCAACCTCGACTTCGCCGACGTCAAGTCGGTCATGTCCGAGGCCGGTTCGGCCCTCATGGGCATCGGCTCGGCCCGCGGCGACGACCGCGCGGTGGCCGCGGCCGAGATGGCCATCTCCTCGCCGCTGCTCGAAGCGTCCATCGACGGCGCCCGCGGTGTGCTGCTCTCCATCTCCGGCGGCTCCGACCTCGGCCTGTTCGAGATCAACGAGGCCGCCCAGCTCGTCAGCGAGGCCGCCCACCCCGAGGCCAACATCATCTTCGGCGCGGTCATCGACGACGCCCTCGGCGACGAGGTGCGGGTCACCGTCATCGCCGCCGGCTTCGACGGCGGCCAGCCGCCCGCCAAGCGGGACAACGTCCTCGGCTCCTCCTCGGTCAAGCGCGAGGAGCCCGCCCCGGCGGGACGCCCGGAGAGCCGCCCGTCCTTCGGGTCGCTCGGCAGCGTCACGCCGAAGGAGGAGGCGGAGCCGGCCCCGGTCCCCGAGCCCGTGGCCGACATCCCCGTCGTCCAGCCCCCCGTCCCGCCGTCCCGGAGCTACGACAGCGCGGCCGAGGAACTGGACGTCCCGGACTTCCTGAAGTGATAGGACAGCGCGAGAGCGTGAGCGGCGCGCACTTCGGCTTCACCGACCGGTGGGGCGGGGTGAGCGCCGCTCCGTATGAGGAGCTCAACCTCGGGGGCGCCGTCGGCGACGACCCCGGGAACGTGCGCACCAACCGCGAACTCGCCGCCGAGGCGCTCGGCGTGGACCCGGCCCGCGTGGTCTGGATGAACCAGGTGCACGGGGCCGACGCGGTCGTCGTCGACGAGCCGTGGGGCAACCGTCCGGTGCCCGAGGTGGACGCGGTCGTCACCGCGCGGCGCGGACTCGCCCTCGCCGTGCTCACCGCAGACTGCGTGCCCGTGCTGCTGGCCGACCCCGTCGCGGGCGTCGCCGCCGCGGCGCACGCGGGCCGGCCCGGACTGGTCGCCGGGGTCGTCCCGGCCGCCGTGCGGGCCATGACCGAACTCGGCGCCGACCCCGCCCGGATCGTCGCCCGCACCGGACCCGCGGTGTGCGGCCGGTGCTACGAGGTGCCGGAGCGGATGCGCTCCGACGTGGCCGCCGTCGAACCGGCCGCGTACGCGGAGACCGGCTGGGGAACCCCCGCGGTCGACGTCGTCGCGGGTGTGCACGCGCAACTCGAGCGGCTGGGCGTCCTGGGCGCCGGGCGCTCGCCCGTGTGCACACGGGAGTCGGACGATCACTTCTCGTACCGTCGCGACCGCACCACCGGGCGGCTCGCGAGTTATGTGTGGCTGGACCCGAGGACATGACGGACCGTAAGGACGAACTCGCCGCGAACCTGGCGAGAGTGGAGGAGCGGATCGCCGCCGCGTGCGCCGCGGCCGGTCGCGACCGCGACGAGGTGACGCTGATCGTCGTCACCAAGACCTGGCCCGCGAGCGACGTGCGCATCCTCTCCGGACTCGGCGTGCGGCACGTCGCCGAGAACCGTGACCAGGACGCCGCCCCGAAGGCGGCGGCCTGCGCGGATCTGCCCCTTGTGTGGCATTTCGTCGGTCAGCTTCAGACCAACAAGGTGCGTTCGGTGGTCGGTTATGCCGATGTCGTGCAGTCCGTCGACCGTGCCCGTCTTGTGTCGGCGCTCTCCAAGGAGGCCGTCCGCGCCGGGCGCGAGGTCGGCTGCCTCATCCAGGTGGCGTTCGACGCCGGCGTCGACGGCCGGGGCGAGCGCGGCGGCGTGGCGCCCTCCGGCGTCGCGGAACTGGCCGACCTGGTGGCCGGCGCCGAAGGGCTGCGGCTGGACGGCCTGATGACCGTCGCGCCGCTCACCGGGGAGTACGCCGGCCGCCAACAGGCGGCGTTCGAGCGGTTGATGGATTTGTCGACCGACCTGCGCCGGACCCATCCGGCTGCGAACATGGTGTCGGCAGGGATGAGTGCGGACCTCGAACAGGCCGTGGCCGCCGGAGCGACACATGTGCGCGTCGGCAGTGCGGTACTCGGAGTCCGCCCCAGGCTCGGGTAACGTCGCCAAGAAGTCGGACCACAGCAGAAAATATGGTCATTTCCGCCCAACAGCGGAGCAAGGACCCAGTGGATCGCGGGCACTTGGCGGTCGTCAGCGGATCCACCACAGAGCGGAGGACTCGGAGCATGGCCGGCGCGATGCGCAAGATGGCGGTCTACCTCGGCCTCGTGGAGGACGATGGGTACGACGGCCGCGGATTCGACCCAGACGACGATTTCGAACCGGAGCTCGACCCGGAGCCGGAGCGGGACCACCGGCGGCGCGAGCCGTCACACCAGTCCCACGGAACACATCAGCCACAAAGGGACGAAGAGGTACGAGTCGTCCACCCGCCCGCGCCCCGCGAACCGGTGTCCCGGTCCGCTTCGCTGCCCGCGGAATCGCCACGCCCGGCGCGGATCGCGCCCGTGGCATCCATCACACAAGAACGCGCCAGCCTGGAGAAGAACGCACCGGTGATCATGCCCAAGGTCGTGTCGGAACGAGAGCCTTACCGGATCACCACGCTTCATCCCCGGACCTACAACGAGGCCCGTACCATCGGGGAACACTTCCGTGAGGGCACTCCGGTGATCATGAATCTGACTGAGATGGATGACACAGACGCCAAGCGACTTGTCGACTTTGCGGCGGGTTTGGTGTTTGGTCTTCACGGCAGCATCGAGCGGGTGACGCAGAAGGTGTTCCTGTTGTCGCCTGCTAACGTCGATGTCACGGCGGAGGACAAGGCCCGCATCGCAGAGGGCGGGTTCTTCAACCAGAGCTGAGACGCAGGACCGGACAAGAGCGGTACAGGGGAGAGGGAAAAGCAGGCCATGAGCGTGTTCGCGCAGGTGATCTACATCGCGCTGATGGTGTTCCTCATCGTGCTGATCTTCCGTTTGGTCATGGATTACGTGTTCCAGTTCGCCCGCTCATGGCAACCCGGCAAGGCGATGGTGGTCGTTCTGGAGGCCACCTACACTGTCACCGATCCACCGCTGAAGCTTCTGCGGCGGTTCATCCCGCCGCTGCGTCTCGGGGGCGTGGCGCTCGACCTGTCCTTCTTCGTCCTGATGATCATCGTCTGGATCCTCATCTCCGTCGCACAGAGGTTTGTGTGATGAGGCTGGACGATACGGTCTTGCCGACTGCCGATGACTACGTTGAGGTGAAGAGATGCCGTTGACCCCCGAGGACGTGCGGAACAAGCAGTTCACGACCGTCCGCCTCCGAGAAGGCTATGACGAGGACGAGGTCGATGCCTTCCTCGACGAGGTCGAAGCCGAACTGACGCGCCTGCTGCGCGAGAACGAGGACCTGCGCGCCAAGCTGGCCGCCGCCACGCGTGCCGCGGCGCAGAACCAGCAGAACATGCGCAAGCCTCCGGAGCAGCAGGACCAGCAGCAACAGCAGGGTCCGCCTCCCGGCATGCCCCAGCAGGGCATGCGAGGTCCCGGCGCTCCGGTGCCCGCCGGCATATCGGGCCCGCCGCAGCAGCAGATGGGCGGCCCCATGGGTGGCCCGCCCCAGCTGCCGAGCGGTGCTCCCCAACTGCCCGCCGGCCCCGGCGGACAGGGCGGCCCGCAGGGTCCCGGCCCCATGGGCCAGGGTCCCGGGCCGATGGGTCAGGGCGGCCCGATGCAGGGGCAGATGGGCCCGGGCGGCCCGATGGGCGGTCCCATGGGCGGTCCCGGTCTGCCCGGTCAGGGGGGTCCCGGTGGCGACAGCGCCGCGCGCGTCCTGTCGCTGGCCCAGCAGACCGCCGACCAGGCGATCGCGGAGGCCCGTTCCGAGGCCAACAAGATCGTGGGCGAGGCGCGTTCGCGTGCCGAGGGCCTCGAGCGTGACGCCCGTGCCAAGGCCGACGCGCTGGAGCGGGACGCGCAGGAGAAGCACCGCGTCGCGATGGGCTCCCTGGAGTCCGCCCGCGCCACGCTGGAGCGCAAGGTCGAGGACCTGCGCGGCTTCGAGCGCGAGTACCGCACGCGGCTGAAGTCCTACCTGGAGTCGCAGCTGCGCCAGCTGGAGACGCAGGCGGACGACTCGCTCGCCCCGCCGCGTCAGCCCGCGAGCGCCGCTCCGTCCCTGCCGCCGTCCCCGGCGCCCTCGATGGCCCCGGCCGGCGCGGGTGCCCCGTCCTACGGCGGCAACCAGACGATGGGCGGCGGCCCCGGCCAGTCCGGCCCGTCGTACGGCGGTCAGCAGCAGATGCAGCCGGCGATGACCCAGCCCATGGCTCCGGTCCGTCCGCAGGGCCCGTCGCCGATGGGTCAGGCGCCCTCGCCGATGCGTGGCTTCCTGATCGACGAGGACGACAACTGACGGCCCTCGCGGTCATGAGTACGGCGTAGCAGTCGGCAGCGTTCAGGGCGGGGCCCCGGGTACACCAACCCGGGGCCCCGCCCTTGTGCTACGCGTGTTCCCGCCGGTTCCCGATGGTTCGCTCCGTTTGTTCGGATGCGGCGGACATGTCCGACGCACGCAACGCCGAAGGCCCGGTCCCCCGGAGAATGCCCTCCGGGGGACCGGGCCTTCGGCGTGTGACGCCGGCTACGCCTTGCGCAGACGGAACGTCAGGGACAGGCCCTCGTCCGTGAACGGGGCGCCGTAGGTGTCGTCCGCCTCGCCCCGGGCGAAGTCCGTGGCGAGCACCTCGTCGGCGATCAGCTCCGCGTGCTCGGTCAGCGCGGCCGACGTGGCGGCGTCGTCCGACGTCCAGCGCAGGGCGATCCGGTCGGCCACGTCCAGGCCGCTGTTCTTGCGGGCCTCCTGGATCAGCCGGATCGCGTCACGGGCCAGACCGGCGCGGCGCAGCTCCTCGGTGATCTCCAGGTCCAGGGCGACCGTGGCGCCCGCGTCGGACGCCACCGACCAGCCCTCGCGCGGGGTTTCCGTGATGATCACCTCGTCCGGGGAGAGGGTGATCGTCTCGCCGTCGACCTCCACCGAGGCCGTGCCCTCACGCAGGGCCTGGGACAGCGCGGCGGCGTCCGCGTTCGCGACCGCCCTGGCCACGTCCTGGACCCGCTTGCCGAACCGCTTGCCCAGCGCGCGGAAGTTGGCCTTGGCCGTGGTGTCCACCAGCGAGCCGCCCACCTCGGACAGCAGCGCCAGCGACTCGACGTTCAGCTCCTCCGTGATCTGCGCGTGGAGCTCCGGGCCGAGGGCGTCGAAGCCGGCCGCCGCGATCAGCGCCCGCCGCAGCGGCTGGCGCGTCTTGACGCCCGACTCGGCGCGCGTGGCACGGCCCAGCTCCACCAGGCGGCGCACCAGCGCCATCTGGCGGGACAGCTCCGGGTCGACGGCGGACAGGTCCGCCTCCGGCCACGACGCCAGGTGCACCGACTCCGGCGCGCCCGGCGTGACCGGGACGACCAGGTCCTGCCACACCCGCTCGGTGATGAACGGGGTCAGCGGGGCCATGAGCTTGGTCACCGTCTCCACGACCTCGTGCAGGGTGCGCAGCGCGGCCTTGTCGCCCTGCCAGAAGCGGCGGCGGGAGCGGCGGACGTACCAGTTGGAGAGGTCGTCGACGAACGCGGACAGCAGCTTGCCGGCCCGCTGGGTGTCGTAGTTCTCCAGCGCCTGGGTCACCTGGTCGGTGAGGGCGTGCAGCTCGGACAGCAGCCAGCGGTCCAGCACCGGGCGGTCGGCCGGGGCCGGGTCGGCCTCGCTCGGCGCCCAGCTCGACGTACGGGCGTACAGGGCCTGGAAGGCGACCGTGTTCCAGTACGTGAGGAGCGTCTTGCGGACGACCTCCTGGATGGTGCCGTGGCCCACGCGGCGGGCCGCCCAGGGCGAGCCGCCGGCCGCCATGAACCAGCGCACCGCGTCCGCGCCGTGCTGGTCCATCAGCGGGATCGGCTGCAGGATGTTGCCCAGGTGCTTGGACATCTTCCGGCCGTCCTCGGCGAGGATGTGGCCCAGGCAGACCACGTTCTCGTACGACGACTTGTCGAAGACGAGCGTGCCGACCGCCATCAGCGTGTAGAACCAGCCGCGGGTCTGGTCGATGGCCTCGCAGATGAACTGCGCCGGGTAGCGGGCCTCGAACAGCTCCTTGTTCTTGTACGGGTAGCCCCACTGCGCGAACGGCATCGAGCCCGAGTCGTACCAGGCGTCGATGACCTCGGGCACGCGCGTGGCCGTGGCGGCGCAGCCGTCCTGCGGGCACGCGAAGGTGACCTCGTCGATGAACGGGCGGTGCGGGTCGAGCCCCGATTGGTCCGTGCCCGTCAGCTCGGTCAGCTCGGCGAGGGAGCCGACGCAGGTGAGGTGGTTCTCCTCGCAGCGCCAGACCGGCAGCGGGGTGCCCCAGTAGCGGTTGCGGGACAGCGCCCAGTCGATGTTGTTGTTCAGCCAGTCGCCGTACCGGCCGTGCTTGACCGTGTCCGGGAACCAGTTGGTCTTCTCGTTCTCCTCGAGCAGCCGGTCCTTGACGGCCGTGGTGCGGATGTACCAGGACGGCTGCGCGTAGTAGAGCAGCGCGGTGTGGCAGCGCCAGCAGTGCGGGTAGCTGTGCTCGTACGGCAGGTGCCGGAAGAGCAGGCCGCGCTGCTGAAGGTCCTCGGTGAGCTGTTCGTCGGCCTTCTTGAAGAAGACCCCGCCGACCAGCGGCAGGTCCTCCTCGAAGGTGCCGTCGGGGCGGACCGGGTTGACCACGGGCAGGCCGTAGGAGCGGCAGACCTTGAGGTCGTCCTCACCGAAGGCGGGGGACTGGTGGACCAGACCCGTGCCGTCCTCGGTGGTGACGTACTCGGCGTTGACCACGTAGTGGGCGGGCTCGGGGAACTCCACCAGCTCGAACGGGCGCCGGTAGGTCCAGCGCTCCATCTCGGCGCCGGTGAAGGTCTGCCCGGTGGTCTCCCAGCCCTCGCCGAGCGCCTTCTCGACCAGCGGCTCGGCGACGACCAGCTTCTCCTCGCCGTTCGTCGCCACCACGTACGTGACCTCGGGGTGGGCGGCGACCGCCGTGTTGGACACCAGGGTCCACGGGGTGGTCGTCCACACCAGCAGGGCCGCCTCGCCGGCCAGCGGGCCGGAGGTCAGCGGGAAGCGGACGTAGACCGACGGGTCGACGACCGTCTCGTAGCCCTGGGCCAGCTCGTGGTCCGACAGGCCGGTGCCGCAGCGGGGGCACCAGGGGGCGACACGGTGGTCCTGGACCAGGAGGCCCTTGTTGAAGATCTCCTTCAGCGACCACCAGACCGACTCGACGTACTCCGGGTCCATGGTCCGGTACGCCTCGTCGAGGTCGACCCAGTAGCCCATGCGGGTCGTCAGCTCGGCGAAGGCGTCCGTGTGCCGGGTCACGGACTCACGGCACTTGGCGTTGAACTCGGCGATGCCGTACGCCTCGATGTCCTGCTTGCCGGAGAAGCCCAGCTCCTTCTCCACGGCCAGTTCCACCGGCAGGCCGTGGCAGTCCCAGCCGGCCTTGCGGGCCACGTGGTAGCCCCGCATGGTGCGGAAGCGGGGGAAGACGTCCTTGAAGACGCGGGCCTCGATGTGGTGGGCGCCGGGCATGCCGTTGGCGGTGGGCGGGCCCTCGTAGAACACCCATTCGGGGCGGCCCTCGGACTGCTCCAGGCTCTTGGCGAAGATCTTCTGCTCGTCCCAGAACTTGAGCACCGTGTGCTCGAGCGCGGGCAGGTCGACCTGGGCGGGTACCGGGCGGTACGTCGGCGTTGTCATCAGCGGGCTTCCTCCGGCGGACTTGCTGCCTTCCGACCGGAGGGACGAGAGCCACTTGCTGTGGACGCCGTGTGCGGCGCGCTCCCGCGGTACCACCCTCCTTGGCCCTCCGGTGCGCCGTACGCAACGGTGAGCCCCCTCATTCGGGTCGCGATGCCGGTTCTACTCGCCGCTGCGGCCCGCTGCGGCTTTCTTCCGGCGGCTCCGGGGTGATCTTCACGTCGCGCTCGCCCCCGGGCTCACACCGTCCCCGGGTCGCTCTGGGCTGCGTACGCCGCTACTCGTCCCCATCCACGCTTTTCGCTCCGCCCAGTGTACGGCGCGGCGGCACGGGCGGCCGACCGCTTTTCCCACGACGGTACGCCCGGGAATGCCCCGAATGGAGCGGTACGCCTGTTCGGAACGCCGGGACGTCCGTGCGGGCGGCATACCCGGCGGGTAGCTGGGCACAACGCATGCAGGTCGCCGCGCGGCGTGCGCGGGGCGAGGCGACCTGGCGGTGCGCCCCGTTGCCGCGGGGTCCGAGTCGATTTATCGTCCCAGCACGATGCGCGCGCAAGATCACAATGTGTGAAGGGGCCGCGGCCATGGTGGCGAAGAAGGGTGCGGCGGCCGAGGCCGCCGCCGGGACGGAGGCCGGTGCGGCCGAGGCCGCGTCCGGGGCGACGGCGTCGAAGGGTGCCACCGCGAAGGCGAAAGGCCGCAAGGCCACCGCGAAGAAGCTCGCAGGGAAGAAGCCGGCACGGGGGGCCGCCGGGAAGGCGGCCGCCGCGGGCCGGGGTGAGGGCGGCCGTCGGGGCGCCCCCGAGGAGAACGGTGCGGCCAGGACCAGCGGGTCCGCTCAGGACGGGGCCGGGCACAGCGCGGCCGACGACGCGGACGCGGCCGAGGCCGCGGCGCAGACGGGAGTGACGACGGTGGGTGCGAAGAAGACCCCTGGTCCGGCGGCGACGGCGGCGGCGACCGCCGTGCCCAAGGCCCGGCACGGCGCGGTGGAGCCGGGCGAGCTCGCGGTGCGTCCCGGCGAGGAGCCGTGGACCGACGAAGAGGTGGAGGAGGCGCGGGCCGAGCTGATGTCGGAGGTGCTGCGGCTGCGCGAGGAGATCAGCTCGTCCGAGCGGTCGCTGGCCGGCCTGATGCGGGACTCCGGCGACGGCGCGGGCGACGACGACGCCGACACCGGCACCAAGAACATCACCCGGGAGCACGAACTGGCCCTCGCGGCGAACGCGCGCGAGATGCTCGACCAGTTCGAGCGGGCCCTCCAGCGGCTCGACGCGGGCACCTACGGCCTGTGCGAGAACTGCGGCAATCCCATCGGCAAGGCCCGGATGCAGGCCTTCCCGAGGGCCACCCTGTGCGTCGAGTGCAAGCAGAAGCAGGAGCGCCGGTACTGAGGAGCGGCCCCGCAGGCCGTGCCGTACCCTCGTCCTCAGTCAAGGACCTAGGCTGAGGGACTCACGTGGCAGAGGCGGAGCGCATCATCGGTACGCCGGACACCCCGGACACGGACCGGGACGGGCAGGACCGGGACCAGGAGGACCGGGACCTGCGGGACCGGGACGGTTCGGAGCCGGCCGGCGCCGACGGGACGACGGAGGAGGCGGAGCGGCCCCGCGGCAGGCGGCGGATCGCCGTGCTGTTCGCCGTCGCCGCCTTCGCCTACCTCCTCGACCTGGTCAGCAAGATGATCGTGGTCGCCAAGCTGGAGCACCACGAGCCGATCGAGGTCGTCGGCGACTGGCTGCGCTTCGAGGCGATCCGCAACGCGGGCGCCGCCTTCGGCTTCGGCGAGGCCTTCACGGTGATCTTCACGGTCATCGCGGCCGCCGTCATCGTGGTGATCTTCCGCCTGGCCCGCAAGCTCTACAGCCTGCCCTGGGCCATCGCGCTCGGCCTGCTCCTCGGCGGCGCCCTCGGCAACCTCACCGACCGGATCTTCCGCTCGCCGGGCGTCTTCGAGGGCGCGGTCGTCGACTTCATCGCGCCCAAGCACTTCGCCGTGTTCAACCTGGCCGACTCGGCCATCGTGTGCGGCGGCATCCTGATCGTGCTGCTGTCCTTCCGGGGTCTCGACCCGGACGGCACGGTCCACAAGGACTGACCGCGCGGCCCGCGAGGACTGAGGGTCCCGTCACTCCGGTGCGGGACCGACTCACCCGTCCGGCATACTCGACGGGTGAGCACGATTCCCGAGATCCGTACCCTGCCCGTGCCCGACGGCCTGGAGGGCGAGCGCGTCGACGCCGCCATCTCCCGCATGTTCGGCTTCTCCCGTACCAAGGCGGCCGAGCTCGCCGCCGCGGGGAAGGTCACGGTCGACGGGTCGGTGGTCGGAAAGTCCGAGCGGGTCAGCGGGGGCGCCTGGCTCGAGGTGGAGATGCCGCAGGCGCCCGCCCCGGTGCAGGTCGTCGCCGAGCCGGTCGAGGGCATGGAGATCGTGCACGACGACGACGACGTGGTCGTGATCGTGAAGCCCGTCGGCGTCGCCGCCCACCCCTCCCCGGGCTGGACCGGGCCGACCGTGATCGGCGGTCTGGCCGCCGCCGGCTACCGCATCTCGACCTCCGGCGCCGCCGAGCGCCAGGGCATCGTGCACCGCCTCGACGTCGGCACCTCCGGCCTGATGGTGGTCGCCAAGTCGGAGTACGCGTACACGTCGCTGAAGCGCCAGTTCAAGGAGCGCACGGTCGACAAGCGCTACCACACGCTCGTCCAGGGCCACCCGGACCCGACCAGCGGCACCATCGACGCCCCCATCGGCCGCCACCCGCAGCACGACTACAAGTGGGCGGTCACCGCCGAGGGCAAGCCGTCCGTCACGCACTACGACCTGATCGAGGCGTTCCGCGCGGCCTCCCTGCTCGACGTGAAGCTGGAGACCGGCCGCACGCACCAGATCCGCGTGCACATGGCCGCCCACCGCCACCCCTGCGTCGGCGACCTCACCTACGGCGCCGACCCCACGCTCGCCAAGCGGCTGAAGCTGACCCGGCAGTGGCTGCACGCCGTGCGCCTCGGCTTCGAGCATCCCGGCGACGGGCAGTGGGTGGAGTTCTCCTGCGACTACCCGGACGACCTCCAGCAGGCGCTCGACCAGGTCCGCGAGGAGACCTGGGCATGAGCCCGGCGGTCACGGTGCGGGTCGCGGAGGACCCCGCCGACCGCGAGGCGTGCTTCGCGGTCCGCAAGGAGGTCTTCGTCGCCGAGCAGGGCGTCCCCGAGGACATCGAGTACGACGCCCATGACGCGGACGCCGTGCACCTGCTCGCGGCCGACGCCGACGGCACCCCGCTCGGCACGGCCCGGCTGCTGCACGGCGCCGCCGCCGCGGCGAAGAACGGCGGCGACCCGTCGGTCGGCTCCCTCGGCCGGCTCGCCGTGCTGAAGCGTGCGCGCGGCCTCGGCGTCGGCGCGGCGCTCGTACGGGCCGTCGAGGACGCCGCCCGGGAGCGCGGGCTCACCGGCGTCGACCTGCACGCGCAGACCCACGCCCTCGGCTTCTACGAGCGGCTCGGCTACCAGGCCTACGGTCCGGAGTTCCCCGACGCGGGCATGCCGCACCGGGCCATGCGGCGCGCACTGTAGCCGGGGCACCCGTGCCCGCGCCGGGAGCGGCGCGCATGGCAGGCTGGACAGCGCCCGACCCGTCCGACCACCGGGAGCGGTGACCGTGGATCAGCTGGCCCTGCTGTTCGCCCTGTTGCTCGGGGCGGTCGTGAGCGTCCCCGTGGGGGAGCGGCTGAGGCTGCCGGCGCCGGTGCTGATGACGGTGTTCGGGATCGTCCTGGCGCTGCTGGAGTTCGTGCCCAACGTCGAGGTGCCGCCCGAGCTGATCCTGCCGCTGCTGCTGCCGCCCCTGCTCTACGCGGCCGTGCGCCGCACCTCCTGGCGGCAGTTCGCGGCCAACGTCCGGCCGATCCTGCTGCTGGCGGTGGCGCTGGTCTTCGTCACCACCTTCTGCGTCGCCGCCGTCGCCCACGCGATCGTGCCGGGGCTGCCGCTGGCCGCCGCCGTCGCCCTCGGCGCGCTGGTCGCCCCGCCCGACCCGGTCGCGGCGACCGCGGTCGCCGGCAAGCTGGGGCTGCCCCGCCGGCTGGTGTCGATCCTGGAGGGCGAGGGCCTCTTCAACGACGTCACGGCGATCGTGCTGTACCACGTGGCCGTGGCCGCCGCCGTGAGCGGCACCTTCTCGCCCTGGTCGGCCGGGCTCGACCTGGTGCTGTCGGCGGTGGTGGCGGTCGCCGTCGGGCTGGTGCTCGGCTGGGCCACCAACAAGGCGATGGACCTGCTCGGCGACCCCACCCTCCAGGTCGCGCTGACCCTGCTGGTGCCGTTCGCCGCGTACGTCCTCGCCGAGGAACTGCACGGCTCCGGCGTCCTCGGGGTGCTGGTCACCGCGCTGTTCCTGGTGGAGTACGCCACCGACGCCGACGACGTGATGGCGCGGCTGGCCGGGCACACCTTCTGGGACATCGTGGACACCCTGGTCACCGGGGTGGCGTTCGGCCTGGTCGGCCTGGAGCTGCACAACGCGGTCGACACGGCGGCCGGGCACTGGGGCGAGCTGCTGAGCTGGTCGGCGGCGGTCGTCGGGGTGGTCGTGTTCGTGCGGCTGGCGTGGCTGCTGCCGGCGACCTGGCTGACCAAGCGGCTGCACAGCGAGCGGGACGTCGGCGAGGAGATCCCGCTGAGCTGGCGCGAGACCGTGGTGATGTGGTGGTCCGGGATGCGCGGGGTGGCGTCCGTCGCGCTGGCCCTCGCCATCCCGCTGGAGACCGAGTCCGGGGCCGACTTCCCCGCCCGCGGCGAGATCGTCTTCATGGCGTTCGGCGTGGTCCTGGGCACGCTCCTCGTACAGGGGCTCACCCTGCCGTGGCTGGTGGGGAAGCTCGGGGTGCGCGGCGACACCGGACGGGAGAAGGAGCTGGAGCGCCGGCTCGCCGTCCGGGCCGCGAAGGCCGCCAAGCGCAGGCTGCGGGAGATCGAGGACGTGGAGGAGCTGCCGGAGGACCTGTCCGAGCAGCTGATGCGCCGGGCCTTCGACATGGGCGTGCGGATCAGCCCGGACATCGCGGACGACGAACGGCGCGAGGCGGTCCGGCAGCGCAGCAAGCGGCTGAAGCGGATCCGGCGCATCGAGCAGGAGATGCTGAGCGCCGCCCGGCACGAGGTGCTCACCGCGCGCAGCGAGCCGGGCGCCGACCCCGAGGTGGTGGACCGGGTGCTGCGTCATCTGGACGTGCGCAGTCTGCGCTGAGCGCCGCCGCGTTGCCGCCGTCCGCCGTCGCCCGCTCCGTAGGGTCGGGGCATGACACGCAATGTTGTGATCAGCGGCGGCGGCACCGGGATCGGGCTGGCCACCGCGCAGACGTTCGCCGCCGACGGCGACCGCGTCCTGCTCATCGGGCGGCGCGGCGACGTCCTGGAGCGGGCCGAGGTGCCCGGCGCGCTGACCTACGCCGCCGACCTGGCCGACCCCGAGGCCGTGCGGGGCGTGTCCGGGTTCGTGGGGCGCGAGTTCGGCGCAGTGGACGTGCTCGTCCACTGCGCGGGCGGCAACGGGCTGCTGGAGCCGCCGGTGGGCGGCGACGACCCGCTCGACGCCGTCGCCCGCGACTGGACGGTCAACTTCCGGCTCAACGTGCTGACCGCCGTGCTGCTCACCGAGGCGCTGCGGGACCGGCTCGCCGTGCCCGGCGGCCGGGTGCTGTTCCTCAGCTCCATCGCCGCCAGGCGCGGCTCCGGCCGGGTGTCGTACGCGGCGGCCAAGGCGGGACTGCACCCGTACGCCCACGCCCTGGCCCGCGAGCTGGGGCCGCACGGGATCACCGTGAACGTGGTCGCGCCCGGTTACATCGAGGACACCGCGTTCTTCGGCGGCGACGGCCTGGACGAGGAGCGGCGGGCCCGGCTGATCGCCGAGACCTCGGACAAGCGCGCGGGCCGCCCCGGTGACGTCGCGGCGACCCTGCACTGGCTCGCCTCGCACGGCGCCGGCCACATCACCTCGCAGATCATCCAGGTGAACGGCGGCGCCGAGCGCGGCTGCTGAGGCCTTCTCAGCGCGGGTGCCGGGCCGGGTGGGTGTGGGCCCGGCGCGCCGCCGGCAGGGCGTCCGCGGGCGCGCCCTCCCGGCCGTCCCGCGGCGGCGGCACCGCGTCGGCGGTGTTGACCCGGGGCAGCGCGTAGGGGTGCTCGTCGGCCAGGAAGCGCATCATCCGCTCGCGGACCGTGACCCGGACCGTCCAGATGTCGTCCGCGTCCTTGGCCGTCACCAGCGCCCGCACCTCCAGCGTGCTCGGCGTGCTGTCCGTGACGGTCAGGTTGCAGGCGCGGCCGTCCCACTCCGGGCACTCCCGCAGGATGTCGCGCAGCTTCTCGCGCATGGCGTCCAGCGGGGCGCTGTGGTCCACGTGCCAGAAGACGGTGCCGGTCATCTGCGGGGTGCCGCGCGACCAGTTCTCGAACGGCTTGGAGGTGAAGTACGACACCGGCATGGTGATCCGCCGCTCGTCCCAGGTGCGCACGGTCAGGAAGGTGAGGGTGATCTCCTCGACCGTGCCCCACTCGCCGTCGACCACCACGGTGTCGCCGATGCGCACCATGTCGCCGAACGCGATCTGCAGCCCCGCGAACATGTTGCTCAGCGTCGACTGGGCGGCGACACCGGCGACGATGCCGAGGATGCCCGCCGAGGCCAGCAGTGAGGCGCCGGCCGCCCGCATCGCGGGGAACGTCAGCAGCATCGCGGCCACCGCGACCACCCCCACCACCGCCGACACCACGCGGCGGATCAGCGTCACCTGGGTGCGCACCCGGCGCACGCGGGCCGGGTCGCGCTCCCGGTGGTTGGAGGCGTACCGGGTGTAGGAGGTCTCCACGACGGCGGCGGCGATCCGGATGGTCAGCCAGGCGGCCGAACCGATCAGCACCAGGGTGAGCACCCGGCCGACCGCGACGTCGTGCGAGGTCAGCAGCCGGGTCTCGTCGTACGAGGCTCTGAGCAGGACCGCGCAGAGCAACAGCTGGTACGGGATCCGGCCCCGGCGCAGCAGGCCCCACAGCGGTGTCTCGTGGTGGCGTTCGTCGGCCTTCCGCAGCAGACGGTCGGTGGCCCAGCCCAGCAGCAGCGTCAGCACCACCGAGCCGCCGACCACGATCAGCGGGCGCAGCACGTCATCCATGCTCCCGAACCTAACCGGCCCGCTCCGGCATGAACATGTGACTTCCGTCCGGTTCCGGGTAGTGCCGCCCGCGAGGTCCGTCACACCCGGCTGGCACCATGGGTTTCATGAACATCATGCTCTTTCACTCGACCTACGGACTGCGCCCCGCGGTGCACCGGGCCGCGGACCGGCTGCGCGCGGCCGGACACGAGGTGTGGACGCCGGACCTCTTCGAGGGCCGCACGTTCGACACCGTCGAGGAGGGCATGGAGTACAAGGACGAGGTGGGCAAGGACGAGCTGCTGAAGCGGGCCGTCCTGGCGGCGGCGCCCTACTCGGAGCGCGGCCTGGTGTACGCGGGCTTCTCCTTCGGCGCCTCGGTGGCGCAGACGCTGGCCCTCGGCGACGAGAAGGCCAAGGGGCTGCTGCTGCTGCACGGCACCTCCGACATCGCGGAGAACGCCGCGGCCGACGGGCTGCCGGTGCAGCTGCACGTCGCCGAGCCGGACCCGTTCGAGACCGACGACTGGCTCACCGCCTGGTACCTGGGCATGGGCCGGGCCGGGGCCGACGTGGAGGTCTACCGGTACGCGGGCGCCGGACACCTCTACACCGACCCCGACCTGCCCGACCACGACGAGGAGGCCGCCGAGGCCACCTGGCGGACGGCGCTCGGCTTCCTCGACTCGCTGGAGGAGGACGCGGGCCGAGTACCCGCCGAGTGATCAGACGGGCGCGTCGGCCCGCTCGACCTTCTGCGTGCCGCTGCGCGTGCGGTAGGAGCGGGCCCAGGTCGCGCCGGCGTCCGGCTCGGTGCGGTCGGACAGCACGTAGTAGTCCATCTGCGCCCGCTCGGCCGTGAGGTCCAGCACCCCGAAGCCGTGCCGGTCGGTGTCCACCCAGTGCACGTGCCGGTTGGCGGCCCGGATCAGCGGGGCGGCGACCGCGGACACCGAGCCCTCGGAGACCTTGAGGATGTCGTCGAGGTTGTCGGAGGTGACCGACGTGACCACGAACTCCGTGGCGGCGGACGCCGACAGCGGGTAGGTGCCGGCGTTCACCGGCACGTCGTTCGCCCACGCCATGTGGATGTCGCCGGTGAGGAACACCGTGTTGCGGATGGCGTTGGCGCGCAGGTGGGCGAGCAGCTCGCGGCGGTCCGCGGTGTAGCCGTCCCACTGGTCGGTGTTGAGGGCGAGCCCCTCCTGCGGCAGGCCGAGCAGCTTCGCGAGCGGCTTCAGCAGGCTCGCGGGCAGGGAGCCCAGCGCGAACGGCGAGATCATCACCGAGGTGCCGACCAGCCGCCAGGTGGTGTCGGACGCCGACAGGCCCGCCTTCAGCCAGTCGAGCTGGGCGCGGCCGGTGAGGGTGCGGCCGGGGTCGTCCACGTCGCCGTCGCCGAGCGAGACCTGCTGCGAGCGGAAGGTCCGCAGGTCCAGCAGTGACAGGTCGGCCAGCTTGCCGAAGCGCAGCCGCCGGTAGGTGGTGCCCTCGACGGCCGGGCGGACCGGCATCCACTCGAAGTACGCCTGCTTGGCGGCGGCCTGCCGGGCGGCCCAGGCGCCCTCCGTGCCCTCGGTGTGGTTCTCCGCGCCCCCGGACCAGGTGTCGTTGGCGAACTCGTGGTCGTCCCACATGGCGACGACCGGGGCGGTGGCGTGCAGCGCCTGGAGGTCCGGGTCGGTCTTGTAGCGGGCGTGCCGGACGCGGTAGTCGGCGAGGGTGACGATCTCGTGGGCGGGGGAGTGCGGGCGGACGACCGTGCCGCGGGTGCCGTAGTCGCCGGAGCCGTACTCGTAGATGTAGTCGCCCAGGTGCAGCCAGGCGTCCAGGTCGCCGCGGGCCGCGAGATGGCGGTACGCGGCGAAGTGCCCGGCCTCCCAGTTGGCGCAGGAGACCACCCCGAGGCGCAGCCCCGCCACGGAGGCGTCGGGGGCGGGCGCGGTGCGGGTGCGGGCCGCGGGGGAGTCGGCACCGCCGGCGGAGAAGCGGAACCAGTAGTCGGTGGCGGGCCTGAGGCCGCGGACGTCCGCCTTCACGGTGTGGTCGGAGGCGGCGGTGGCGACGACCGTGCCCTGGGCGACGACGTCGCTGAACGCCCGGTCGCGGGCGACGGTCCAGCGCACCTCGGTGTCGGGGCCCGCGCCGGAGCCGGGGAGGGCGTCCGGGGTGGGTGTCACGCGGGTCCACAGCAGCACGCCGTCCGGCAGCGGGTCGCCGGAGGCGACGCCGTGCAGGAAGGCGGGGGCCGACTGGGCGGCGCGGGCGGGCAGTGCCGCGGCGAGCGGTCCGGCCAGCGCCGCGGTGGCGGCGGCCGCCTTGACGACGGTGCGGCGGCGCGGGGTGAGGGAGGCGGTGTCCGCGGTGGCGGAGACGGCGCTCTCGGTTCTTCCGTGTCGACTGGTCACAGCCGATCAGGTTACTGACGCGTACATGCCGCGTGTAGACGCCGGAGCGGGCGAACCCGGGAAAGTTCGCCCGCTCTTCAACCACCCGTCGGCGGGGCGTCGTCGGGTACGTCAGCCCTTGAGTGCCTTGTCGACCGCCGTGGTGAACTCGGCCGCCGTCATGGGCGCGTTCTGCCCGTCGGAGCCGGTCAGCTTCTCGCCGTCCATCTTCACGGTCGGCGTGCCCTGGACGTCGCTGCTGTCGAACTTGTCCGACATCTCCAGCGCCCAGCGGTCGTAGGTGCCGTCCTTCACGGCCGCCTGGAACTCCTTGTTGTTCTTCAGGGCGTCCACCGTGTCGGCGATCTTGATCAGGTAGGCGTCGTCCTTGAACGTGTCGTCCGTCTCCTCGGGGTGGAACTCCGAGGAGTAGAGGGCCGACTTGTACTCCAGGAACGCCTCGGGGCTCACGTTCAGCGCGGCGCCCAGGGCGCTCAGCGCGTTCTTCGAGCCCTCGCCGGTGAGATTGCGGTCCAGGAACGAGGCGCCTATGAACTGCAGCTTGTACTTGCCGTCCGCGACGTCCTTCTCGATCGTCCCGCCGACCGCCTGCTCGAAGGAGGCGCAGATCGGGCAGCGCGGGTCCTCGTAGACCTCGAGGGTCTTCTTCGCGTCGGCCTTGCCGATGACGACGGTCGTGCCGTCCTTGCCGCTGGTGTTCGCCGGCTTGACCAGCTTCGCGCTCTTCGCGGCCTCCCAGTGGTCCGGCTTGTTCGCCTGGACCACCGCGTAGCCGATGCCGCCGGCCGCGGCCAGCACGCCGACCACGGACGCGGCGACGATCAGCTGCCGCCTGACCTTCGCCTTCTTCGCCTGACGCTCGCGCTCCTGACGCAGACGCTCGCGCGCCGCCGTCTTGGCCGTCTGGCTGTTCCGCTTGCTCATGGTGATGTCTCCACAGGGGACGCACACGGGTCGTGTGCGGAGGTGCGTACGGGGGGGGGGACTGCAGATGCTCGGACGGCCGCCCGGGGCGTGATCCGCCTCAGGCGGCGAGGGAGCACGGCGGCCCGCGCCGTCCCAGGGAGTGCGCGAGGAGCAGGGTGCGCGCCATGGTCGCGCGGTGCGGCGTGCGGACCGGCCGGCCCGCCTTCGGCGCCCGGCGCACGGTCACCACGGAGACGGCCAGCAGCAGCGGACGGACCGCCGTCGACGCCGTCGCCGCGACCGCGCCCAGCAGCTGGGCCAGCGCCCGCTCCCCGCGGCGCAGCCAGGCGGCGGCGAACAGGCCCACCCCGATGTGCGCGCCCAGCAGCAGCCAGGCGGTCGCCGGACCCGCCTCGGCCAGCACCGCCGCCACCCGGTCGCCGCCCTCGGCGGCGTGCCCGGTGACCCGGGCCAGCGGCGCGCCCACCCCGGTGCCGTCGCCGCACAGCACGTCGAACCCGACGGAGCGCAGGGGACCGGCGACCGGGCCGCCCATGCGGCCGTAGCAGACGTGCTGGCCGGTGGTGAAGACCGTGTCGGCGGCCAGCTCCAGCGGGATCAGCAGGGCGGCGATCCGCCCGAAGGAACGCTCCCGCCCCGCGAGCGCGTACGCCAGGCCGAACACGGCGGCGCCGATCGCGGCCACCGTGTTCAGCGGCAGCGGGGCCCCGGACAGCAGCACGTGCGACGCGGTGCTGAGCGTCACGACGACAGCCGTGAACAGCGCCGCGCGAACGGCTCTGAGCTGGGGTCCGGATATGTCCATGGCGGCTACGAGTGTGGCACGTGCTCCGTTAAGGGATCCCTAAAGGGGCCCTGTGAATGTGCGGAAGGTTACAGCCCCGGAATCCGGCCGTTGCGGAACAGGTCGAGGAAGATCTGGTGGTCCCGGCGGGCCCGCGCCCCGTAGTCGTGGGCGAAGTCCACGAGCAGCGGCGTCAGCGCGTCCTCGTCGGCCGCGATGGCCGCGTCGATGGCCCGCTCCGTGGAGAACGGCACCAGCGACTCGCCGGAGGTGTCGTCCGCCGCCGCGTGCATCGCCGCCGTCGCCCGGCCCAGGTCGGCGACCACCAGCGCCATCTCCTCCGGGTCGTCCAGGTCGCTCCAGTCCAGGTCCACCGCGTACGGCGAGACCTCCGCGACCAGCTGTCCGGCGCCGTCCAGCTCGGTCCAGCCCAGCCACGGGTCGGCGTGCGCCTGCAGGGCCCGCTGGGAGATCACCGTGCGGTGCCCCTCGTGCAGGAAGTACTCCCGCACCGCCGGGTCCGCGATGTGCCGGGAGACGGCGGGGGTCTGCGCCTGCTTGACGTAGATCACGACGTCGTTCTCCAGGGCGTCGCTGTGCCCCTCGAGCAGGATGTTGTACGACGGCAGCCCGGCCGAGCCGATGCCGATCCCGCGGCGGCCCACCACGTCCTTCACGCGGTAGGAGTCCGGGCGGGCCAGCGAGGAGTCCGGCAACGTCTCCAGATAGCCGTCGAACGCGGCGAGCACCTTGTAGCGCGTGGCCGCGTCCAGCTCGACCGCGCCGCCGCCGGCCGTGAAGCGGCGCTCGAAGTCGCGGATCTCCGTCATCGAGTCCAGCAGCGAGAACCGGGTCAGCGACCGGGCGTCCCGCAGCACGTCCAGCAGCGGACCCTGCGCGGTGTCCAGCGTGAACGGCGGCACCTCGTCGTCCTTCGCGCCCGTCGCCAGGGCGTGGATCCGCTCCCGGTAGGCGGCCCCGTACACCGACACCAGGTCGGTGATCTGCTCGTCGCTGAGCGCCTTCGCGTAGCCGATCAGCGCCATCGACGCCGCGAACCGCTTCAGGTCCCACAGGAAGGGGCCGACGTACGCCTCGTCGAAGTCGTTGACGTTGAACACGAGGCGGCCGTTGGAGTCCATGTACGTGCCGAAGTTCTCCGCGTGCAGATCGCCGTGGATCCACACGCGCGACGTGCGCTCGTCCAGGTACGGCCCGCTGTACGCGGCGCCGCCGTGCCCGCCGTGCTCGGCGGACAGGTCGTGGTAGAAGAGGCTCGCCGTTCCGCGGTAGAACGCGAACGCCGACGCCGCCATCTTCCGGAACTTCACCCGGAACGCGGCCGGGTCGGCGGCCAGGAGCTCGCCGAAGGCGGTGTCGAGGACGGCGAGGATCTCCTCGCCGCGGTGCTCGTCGCTGAGCTGCGGGTCCGGCATCGCTGGGTGCCTCCTGGTGCGGGATCTCGGGGACGGCCGTGCCGTCGCCCTGCCTAACGTGCCACGGTGCGCGGGAGTGCCCGGCCCCCCGCCCGACGGTACGCGGGGAAGGGCTCCGGGTGTCAGTGCCGGGGCATAGACTTCGACGCTGTCCCCCGGGACCCGTCCACCCGCTGCCGATGAGATCTCCCTGGAGGCCGCACCGTGTCGAAGCCGCCGTTCACGCACCTGCACGTCCACACCCAGTACTCGCTGCTGGACGGTGCCGCGCGGCTGAAGGACATGTTCAACGCCTGCAACGAGATGGGCATGACGCACATCGCCATGTCCGACCACGGCAACCTGCACGGGGCGTACGACTTCTTCCACACCGCGCAGAAGGCCGGCGTCACCCCGATCATCGGCATCGAGGCGTACGTCGCCCCCGAGTCCCGGCGCAACAAGCGCAAGATCCAGTGGGGCCAGCCGCACCAGAAGCGGGACGACGTCTCCGGCTCCGGCGGTTACACCCACAAGACGATGTGGGCGGTGAACAGCACCGGACTGCACAACCTCTTCCGGCTCTCCTCCGACGCCTACGCCGAGGGCTGGCTGCAGAAGTGGCCCCGCATGGACAAGGAGACCATCGCCAAGTGGTCGGAGGGCATCGTCGCCTCCACCGGCTGCCCCTCCGGCGAGGTCCAGACCCGGCTCCGCCTCGGCCATTTCGACGAGGCACTCAAGGCCGCCGCCGACTACCAGGACATCTTCGGCAAGGACCGGTACTTCCTGGAGCTGATGGACCACGGCATCGACATCGAGCACCGGGTCCGCGACGGCCTGCTGGAGATCGGCAGGAAGCTCGGCATCCCGCCCCTGGTCACCAACGACTCGCACTACACGTACGCGCACGAGGCCGCGGCGCACGACGCGCTGCTGTGCATCCAGACCGGCAAGAACCTCTCCGACCCGGACCGCTTCAAGTTCGACGGCACCGGCTACTACCTGAAGTCCACGGACGAGATGTACGCCATCGACTCCTCGGACGCCTGGCAGCAGGGCTGCGCCAACACCCGGCTGATCGCCGAGATGGTCGACACCACGGGCATGTTCGTCAAGCGCGACCTGATGCCCAAGTTCGACATCCCCGAGGGATACACCGAGGTCAGCTGGTTCCGTGAGGAAGTCATGCGCGGCATGAACCGCCGCTTCCCCGACGGCATCCCGGACGACCGCATGAAGCAGGTCGAGTACGAGATGGACACCATCATCTCGATGGGCTTCCCGGGCTACTTCCTCGTGGTCGCCGACTTCATCATGTGGGCCAAGAAGCAGGGCATCGCGGTCGGCCCCGGACGAGGCTCCGCGGCCGGTTCGATCGTCGCCTACGCCCTCGGCATCACCGACCTCGACCCGATCCCGCACGGCCTGATCTTCGAGCGGTTCCTCAACCCCGAGCGCATCTCCATGCCCGACGTCGACATCGACTTCGACGAGCGCAGGCGCGTCGAGGTCATCCGGTACGTCACGGAGAAGTACGGCGCCGACAAGGTCGCCATGATCGGCACCTACGGCACCATCAAGGCGAAGAACGCCATCAAGGACTCCGCGCGCGTCCTCGGCTACCCGTACGCGATGGGCGACCGCATCACCAAGGCCATGCCCGCCGACGTCCTCGGCAAGGGCATCCCGCTGTCCGGCATCACCGACCCCTCGCACCCCCGCTACTCGGAGGCCGGCGAGGTCCGCGGGATGTACGAGAACGAGCCCGACGTGAAGAAGGTCATCGACACCGCCAAGGGCGTCGAGGGCCTGGTGCGGCAGATGGGCGTGCACGCGGCCGGCGTGATCATGTCCAGCGAGACCATCACCGACCACGTCCCGGTCTGGGTCCGGCACACCGACGGCGTGACCATCACGCAGTGGGACTACCCGAGCTGCGAGTCGCTCGGCCTGCTGAAGATGGACTTCCTGGGCCTGCGCAACCTGACCATCATGGACGACGCCGTCAAGATGGTGAAGGCCAACAAGGGCATCGACATCGACCTGCTGTCGCTGCCCCTGGACGACCCCACGACCTTCGAACTGCTCCAGCGCGGCGACACCCTCGGCGTGTTCCAGTTCGACGGCGGCCCCATGCGCTCCCTGCTCCGGCTGATGAAGCCGGACAACTTCGAGGACATCTCCGCCGTCTCGGCCCTGTACCGGCCGGGCCCGATGGGCATGAACTCGCACACGAACTACGCCCTGCGCAAGAACGGCCAGCAGGAGATCACCCCGATCCACCCCGAGCTGGAGGAGCCGCTCAGGGAGGTCCTGGACGTCACCTACGGCCTGATCGTCTACCAGGAGCAGGTGCAGAAGGCCGCCCAGATCATCGCCGGCTACTCGCTCGGCGAGGCCGACATCCTCCGCCGCGTGATGGGCAAGAAGAAGCCGGAGGAGCTGGAGAAGAACTTCGTCATCTTCCAGGCCGGCGCCCGCAAGAACGGCTACAGCGACGAGGCCATCCAGGCGCTCTGGGACGTGCTGGTGCCGTTCGCCGGCTACGCCTTCAACAAGGCGCACTCCGCCGCGTACGGACTGGTCTCCTACTGGACCGCCTACCTCAAGGCGAACCACCCCGCCGAGTACATGGCGGCGCTGCTCACCTCGGTGAAGGACGACAAGGACAAGTCCGCGGTCTACCTCAACGAGTGCCGCCGCATGGGCATCCGGGTGCTCCCGCCGAACGTGAACGAGTCCGAGTCCAACTTCGCCGCCCAGGGCGACGATGTGATCCTCTTCGGCCTCTCCGCCGTGCGCAACGTCGGCACCAACGTGGTGGAGTCGATCATCAAGTGCCGCAAGGCCAAGGGGAAGTACACGTCCTTCCCGGACTACCTCGACAAGGTCGACGCGGTCGTCTGCAACAAGCGCACCACCGAGTCCCTGATCAAGGCCGGCGCCTTCGACACCCTGGGCCATACCCGTAAGGGCCTCACCGCGCAGTACGAGCCGATGATCGACAACGTGGTCGCGGTCAAGCGCAAGGAGGCCGAGGGACAGTTCGACCTCTTCGGCGGCATGGGCGAGGAGCAGAGCGACGAACCGGGCTTCGGCCTGGACGTGCAGTTCACCGACGAGGAGTGGGACAAGACGTACCTGCTCGCGCAGGAGCGCGAGATGCTCGGCCTCTACGTCTCCGACCACCCGCTGTTCGGTCTGGAGCACGTGCTGTCCGACAAGGCCGACGCGGGCATCTCCCAGCTCACCGGCGGCGACTTCGGCGACGGCGCGGTGGTCACCATCGGCGGCATCATCTCCGGCCTCCAGCGCAAGATGACCAAGCAGGGCAACGCCTGGGCGATCGCCACCGTGGAAGACCTCGCGGGCTCCATCGAGTGCATGTTCTTCCCCGCGACCTACCAGCTCGTCTCGACGCAACTGGTCGAGGACGCCGTGGTGTTCGTCAAGGGCCGGCTCGACAAGCGGGAGGACGTGCCCCGGCTGGTCGCCATGGAGCTGATGGTCCCCGACCTGTCCAACGCGGGCACCAACGCGCCCGTGGTGCTGACCATCCCGGCCACCCGTGTGACCCCGCCGATGGTCAGCCGGCTCGGCGAGATCCTCACCCACCACAAGGGCGACAGCGAGGTCCGCATCAAGCTCCAGGGTCCGACGAAGACGACGGTGCTGCGGCTCGACCGGCACCGGGTCAAGCCCGACCCGGCCCTGTTCGGCGACCTGAAGGTGCTGCTCGGCCCGTCCTGCCTGGCCGGTTAGGCATCGGCCCCCGACGCGCCGGAGGGGCGCACCCGTGACGGGTGCGCCCCTCTTCCTGTGCTACCGGGCCGCAACGGCCCTCACACGGGTGTCAGTTGTGGCCGAACCGCTTCTGCCGGCCCTTGCCGGGGCCGACCTCGCCGGGCACCACCTGCGTGGTGCGCTGCTCGTCCGGGGTCTCCAGGGTGGACGTCTGCGCGGCGCGCGGGGCGCGCTCGGCCTGGGGCTGCTTACGGTCACGGTTCTTGTTCTTGGCCATGGTGTTGCCTCCTGTGGGGACTAGGGGCCAGGGCCGAATTCAGATTCACACAAGCCGATAACCATCGCATGTCAGACAATTACCGTCTGTAATGGGCGGGTCGGGGGAGGAAGTGTGGAAACGCCACGCCGAAGATCGAGTTCGGGCCGTTAACACCGGCGGGGTCGGGCAGACTCGAAGGAAGCCCGAAGCCAAACCTCCCGGAAAGAGGGTGGATCGCGTGGACCGCTGCATCGTCCTGGTGGACGCCGGGTATCTGCTGGGGGCCGCCGCGAGTCTCCTCGCCGGGGAGCCCTCACGGTCCCGCATCACCGTGGACCACGCCGCCCTGATCCAGGGACTGCGTGACCGCGCCGAGAACGACACGCGCCAGCCGCTGCTGCGCATCTACTGGTTCGACGGCGCCCCCGACCGCGTGCCGCAGCCCGAGCACCGCCGGCTGCGCGTGATGCCCCGGGTCACCGTCCGGCTGGGCGCGCTGACCCGCAGCGACGGGCGCTGGGCGCAGAAGGGCGTGGACGCGGCGATGCACGCCGAGCTGACCGAGCTCGCCCGCAACCGAGCCTGCTCCGACATCGTCCTCGTCACCGGCGACGGCGACCTGCTGCCCGGCATGATGGCCGCGAAAGAGCACGGGGTCGCCGTGCACCTGTGGGCCGTGCAGGCCGCCGACGGCGACTACAACCAGTCCGAGGACCTCGTCGCCGAGGCCGACGAACGCCGGGTCCTGGACCGGGCGTGGATCACCCAGGCCGTGCGCGCCAAGGAGATCGGCGGGGTGTGCCCGCCGCCGCCCGTCACCCGGCCCGAGATCGCCGCGATCCTCTCCGCGCCGCTGCCCGACTCCGCCCTCGCCCCGGCCGCCGAACGCGCCCCCGCCGAGCCGCGCCATGCGGACGCCGCGCACAACGGCACGGTGGAGCGGGCGCCCGCGGCCAAGGGCGTCCCCACCCCCAAGGACCTGGCCGCGCTGCGCCACCCCGGCCTGCACCAGCCGCAGCAGCCCGCCTCCGCGACCCTGCGGTGGTCCTCCGACAAGGGCTGGGTGGACCGGCCCGTCGCCGAGCCGCCGGAGGCCGCGTCCATGCCGACGCTGGCGCAGCTGACCACGGCGGAACAGCGGTGGGCGGACCGCGAGGAGGACATCACCACCGTGGGCGGCGACCCCTTCGAGGTGGGGCAGGTGTTCGCCCGGCGGTGGGTGGAGCGGCTGGGGGACCAGGGGCATGTGCGGAGGCTCTCCGCGATGTATCCGCGGATTCCGCACCGGATCGACGGGGAGCTGCTGCGGTACGCGGCGCGGTTCGGGCTGCTGGCGCACAAGGACGACCAGATCGACGAGAGGGATCGGTACGCCATTCGGGCGGGGTTCTGGCGGGAACTGGACACGCGGACGGGGACGGAACGCGCGTCCGCGGGGGAGTAGAGCCGCGGCGGCTTCGTGGGCGGGGGCGGTTCCGACACCCGTTCCGCGCCGTTCCCCGCGCCCCTCGGGTTGTGGGTACGGCGGAGGTCGTGGTGGGTCGCTCGCGCAGTGCGGGGCCCGACCACTCGATCACGCGGTTGATCTCGACATCGCCGAGCACGATGCGGGTGCGGGTGCGGGCATGGCTGGTCCTCCGGGGAAACGGGACTTGCGTCAGGCTGAGCCGACCTCGCCCGGGGCCGCGTACCGGGCCAGGAACGTGGCTACGGCCTCGTCGATCACCACGTCCGGGCCGGGCCCGGCGGCGATCTCCTCGGTGAAGCCCATGACGCGCGGCCAGACGAGGAACTCCTGGACCAGGCCCATGAACTGCCGCGCGGCGAGGCGTGTGTCCGGGCAGCGCAGCCGGCCGGCGCGGACCAGGGCGTCGAGGCGGCCGGTGAACGCCGCCACGACGGGCCCCTTGCCCAGCCGGTGGAACTCGTCCGCGATCCACGGCAGCCGGGCTGACTCCGCGACCACGAGCCGCGCGAAGAGGATCTGGTCCGTCTCCTCGGCGAAGCGCCGCAGCGACCGGGCGAAGGCCCGCAGCACCTCCTCCGCGCTCGCGTCCCCGTCGCCCCCGTCGTCCGCGGCCGACCGCCCGTCCTGCTCGGCGAACGCCGCGAACGCCGCCCAGTGGTGGCGGACCATCTCCCGGAACACCGCCTCCTTCGACCCGAAGCGGTTGTAGACGGTCTGCCGGGAGACCCCGGCGCGCTCGGCGACCCGCTCCAGGGAGACCCCGGCGTACCGGTCGGCGAGGAACAGCTCCTTCGCCGCACGCAGGATCTTCAGGTCCGAGGCCGACCTGCGGCGCTCAGTGTCCCGGGCCGGGGCGTCCTCCGTACGGGCGGTCATGCGGGCTCCCTCCTCGCTGCGGCTCTGGACTTTACAGTACAGTCCAATTTCGGAGTCCCGCACGCCGTCACGCGTGCCGATCCCTCCCCCGGTGTCCGGTGCGTCCCCCCGGACGAGGCCGGGCGCAAGGGTGACCCGGGAGCGGAGGGACGGGGGCGACCCCGTAGGCTCGTCCCTCGTGAGTACGCGCGCGGCACAGGCACATCGGCACGGTGGTGACGTCGTGTGCGCGGTGCGCGGGCTGACCAAGACCTATCCGGCGGTGCGCGGACGGCGCGGGGTGCCGGCGACGCCCGAGGTACGGGCCACCGACGACGTGGCCCTGGACATCGCGCGCGGTGAGATCTTCGGCCTGCTCGGGCCGAACGGCGCCGGCAAGTCCACCCTCGTACGGCAGATGACCGGTCTGATGCGGCCCGACAGCGGCAGCGTCGAGATCCTCGGCCACGACATCGTCCGCCACCCCGAGCGGGCCTCCCGCATCCTCGCCTACCTCGGGCAGGAGTCCAGCGCGCTGGACGACCTGACCGTGTCCCTGGCC
This sequence comes from Streptomyces cellulosae, assembly GCA_014655195.1. Lineage (GTDB taxonomy): Bacteria > Actinomycetota > Actinomycetes > Streptomycetales > Streptomycetaceae > Streptomyces > Streptomyces cellulosae. The sequence goes on from BNBH01000002.1 coordinate 313,191, forward strand.
GCCGAGACCACCGGCCGGCTGCGCGGGCTCGACGCCCGGCAGGCCCGCGCCGAACGGGACGACGTGCTCGACGAGCTGGGCCTCGCCGCCCTCGCCTCCCGCCCGCTGCGCAAGCTCTCCGGCGGCCAGCGCCGCCTCGCCTGCTTCGCCGCCGCGCTGGTGGGGGAGCGGCCGCTGCTGGTGCTCGACGAGCCCACCACCGGCATGGACCCCGTGGCGCGCCGCGCCGTGTGGTCCGCCGTCGACCGGCGGCGCGCCGAGCACGGCACCACGGTGCTGCTGGTCACCCACAACGTCATCGAGGCCGAGACCGTGCTCGACCGGGTCGCCGTGCTCGACCGCGGCCGGGTCATCGCCTGCGACACCCCGAACGGCCTGAAGGAACAGGTCGCCGGGGAGGTCCGGGTCGAGCTGGTGTGGCGCGAGGCCGCGCCGCTGCACGTGCCCGAGGTGGCCGCGCTGCGCGACCGGGCCGTCGAGTCCGGCCGCCGCTGGACCCTGCGGCTCGCGCCCGAGGAGGCCCGCACCGTCGTCGCCACCGTCACCGGCGGCGCCGCGTTCGCGGCCCTCGACGACTTCACGCTGGCCACGCCCAGCCTGGAGGACGTCTACCTGGCGCTGGGCGGCGCCGTGCGGCAGGGACTGGTGAAGGCGTGAGCACACGGGCCGCGGCATCCGTACGGAACGGGGCGACCTCCGGAGCGGCTCCGGACGGATCTCCGAGCGAAGGGGAGCAGCACGACGTGAGTGTCGTACCCGCCGGCGCCCTGCCGGCCGGCGTCCTGACCGCGGAGGAGGCCGCCCCGCCGCGGCCCGCCGCGCTCGGCCCCCGCGCACGGCTGTGGCCGTCCCTGGCGGCCGTGTACCGGGCGCAGCTGTCCCGGGCCCGGGTGGCGAGGATCCCGCTGCTGTTCGTGGCGACCTTCCAGTCCGTCGGGATCATGATCCTGATGCGCGGGGTCGTCGACGGCGGCGGCGAGGCGCGCGCCGTGGTCGCCGGATCGTCGGTGCTGGTCGTCGCCTTCGTCGCGCTGAACCTGCTCGCCCAGTACTTCGGCCAGCTCCGCGCCAGCGGCGGACTGGACCACTACGCCACCCTGCCCGTGCCGCCCGCGGCCGTGGTGCTCGGCGCGGCCGGCGCCTACGCGTCGTTCACCGTCCCCGGCACCGTCGTCACCGCCGTGGTCGGCTGCGCCCTGTTCGGGCTGCCGCTCGCCCACCTGTGGGTCCTCGCCGCGGTGATCCCCCTCGCGGGCGCCGCGCTCGCCGGGCTCGGCGCCGCCCTCGGACTCCTCGCGCCCCGGCCCGAACTGGCCACCCTGCTCGGCCAGCTCGGCATGTCGGCGGCGCTGCTGCTCGGCGTGCTGCCGCCCGAGCGGATGCCGGAGGCGGTCCGCCTCGCCCGTGACCTGCTGCCCTCGACCTACGGCGTCGAGGCCTTCGCGCGGACCTTCGCCCCGGATCCCGACTGGGCCCACGTCCTCGGCGACCTCGCCGTGTGCGGCGTGGTCGGGGTGATCTCGCTGGCCGTGGCGACCTGGGCGTACCGCAGGGCCGCCGTCCGGTGACGCGGCCCACAGGGACGCCTGGCACGATGGCAGGGTGAGCGCACCTCTGACACCCCCGCCACCGCACGACCCCTCCGCGCACGACCCGTGGCAGCCGCCCTCCGGCGCCCCCGGCGCGGGCGCGCACCGCTACGACGGGAAGCCCGGCCACGCCACCCGTCCGCGGCACGGCTGGTGGCACGACGAGGACGGCCCGGGGATGGCGAAGGAGCTCCGTGAGGCGGCCGTGGTGGTCGTCGCGGTGGCCCTCGGCGGGGTGCTGCTCGGGGTGCTGTGGTGGTGGCTCGCCCCGCGCGTGCCGCTGGTCGGTGACGCCTCGGGGGACGCCTGGGTGGTCTACCTCAAGGACTCCGAGGGCGAGCACAGCATCGGCGTGGACGGCACGTTCACCCTGATCGCCCTGGGCTGCGGCGCGCTGAGTGCCCTGGCGGTCTTCCTCTTCCGGCGGCGCGGCGGCGTCCCGCTGGTGGTGGGGCTGGCGGTCGGCGGGCTGCTCGGCTCGGTGCTGGCCTGGCGGCTCGGGGTGTGGCTCGGCCCCTCCCAGGACGTGATCGCGCAGGCCAAGAGCGTCGGGAAGGGCGTCACCTTCGACGCCCCGCTGAAGCTGAACGCGAAGGGCGCGCTGCTGGCGTGGCCGTTCTCCGCGCTGGTGTTCCACCTGGGCCTGACGGCGCTGTTCGGACCGCGCGACCCGGAGGAGTGGCCGCCGCCGGGCGAGCGGCAGCCACCCCGGTAAAGGCCCTCACCTGTTCAAGCACCCGGTCCGCGTGTCACCGACGTCCCGGGACAGCACACCTAGGCCGGCCGCCGCCCGTGGTTGGCCCGCCGCTTCCTGATCCGCCACCTGCGCTTGCGCGTCCGTTTCGACATACCTTCCGTACATAGCCGAGGGCGCGAGAACCGTCGAGGTACGGAACAGGCCGTCCCGGGCGCGGAGGCGTCCCCCCGGCCCTAGGCTGCGCTCGGCCCTGGGAAGGGATGCCGGTGCTGCCGTCAGGGCGGGCGGGCACCGTGCGCGGGCCGACGGGTGGCCTCCGGCCCGGACCGGGTGGACCGTGGACCGGGCCGTGGCGGATGCCGCGGGGCGGAGCGCGTCGTGCGGCCTGGCCCGCGGAAGGCGGCGCCGGGGCCGGCCGGGCGCGTGGTCCGCGGGTCCCGCGCCGGCGGGCCCGGGACTACACCCGGCCGATCGGGGCCAGGACCGCGGAGGTGAGGTTCGCGAGGTCCGTGGGGGCGAGTTCGACCTCCAGGCCGCGGCGGCCCGCCGAGACGCGGATCGTCCCGTGGCGGGTGGCCGATTCGTCCAGCACCGTCGGCAGCTTCTTGCGCTGGCCCAGCGGGGAGATGCCGCCCCGCACGTACCCCGTGGTGCGCTCCGCCAGCGCCGGGTCGGCCATCGACGCCCGCTTGCCGCCGGCCGCCGAGGCCAGCGCCTTCAGGTCGAGCTGGCCCGCGACCGGAACCACCGCCACGGTCAGCGCCCCGTCGACGTCCGCCACCAGCGTCTTGAAGACCCGGTCGGGGGAGACCCCCATCGCCTCGGCCGCCTCCTCGCCGTAGCTCGGGTGGGAGGGGTCGTGGTCGTAGGAGTGCACCGTGAACGGCACCCCGGCCGCGGTGAGCGCCACCGTGGCGGGCGTGCCGTTGGACTGCTGCTTCTTGGACTTCTTGGCCATGCCGGTCGCCGCTCCGCAAGCGTGAGTGCGTGTCAGTACGCGTCAGTTGAGACTCGTCGGCGCCCGCGTCAGCTCCGACGCGGGCAACGACGGAAGACTACGGATGATCGCCGTCTCCGTGCGCAGCAGTTTCAGCTCGTCCCGCAGCCGGGACGCGGTGTCCGGCGCCTGGAGCAGCCGTTGCCGTGTCGGCGTGTCCAGCATCATCGCGGCGGCGACCAGGTACGACACCACGCTGGGCTCGTCCGGCAGCTCCGCGTCCGAGGTCAGCGACCGCTCCCGCGCCCCCGCGAGACGCTTCTGGTACTGCCGGAACGCCCGCAGCACACCCTCCGCCAGAGGCCCCGCCTCCTCGCCCGGCTCCTCCTCCAGCGGCTCCAGCTCGGCCGTGAGGAAGGGGCCCGAGGCGTCCACCGACAGCAGCCGCACCCGGGTCGTCCCGGTCGCCAGCACCTCGAAGGTGCCGTCGGGCCGCTCCCGGATCGTCGCCGCGTCGGCGACGCACCCCACCTTGTGGAAGGCGCGCAGCGGGTCCGCGCCGAAGCCGGCCGCCGGGCCCCGCTCGGGCACGGCCGTGGGGTCGGGCAGCCCGGGGGCGCTCGGCGCCACCTCGAGGCCGTCCCGGATCGCGACCACGGCGAACTGCCGCGGCTCGTCCTCCGGGGTCTTGAGGAGCTCGCGCATCATGGCGCGATAACGCTCCTCGAAGACGTTGAGCGGGAGCACGAGCCCCGGGAACAGCACCGTGTTCAGGGGGAAGAGCGGAAGCCGGACGGTGGTCACGACGCAAGAGCCTAATGGCCGCCGGGGTCCGGCCGTCCGCGCCGTTCGCCTCCTGGACGCCCCGGCACGGCGTCGGAGGCGTCCGTTCCGGTCGTTCCGGCGCCCGACGCGACCTCTCTCAGCACCTCCTGACGGATCTCCAGGAACCGCCCGAGCGGGTCGTCGGCGTCCCGGTCCCAGGGGAACGAGGTGGCGTACAGGCCGGTCAGCCGGAACTGCTCCACCGCGTCGTGCCGCCGCCCGAGCCGCACCAGGACGTACGCGAGGAGGTTGCGCGGCTCGGCCGGCCACGGCTGGGCCGACGGCAGCCGCGCGGACAGGGCGACCGCCCGGTCGGCGGCCGCGTCCAGCCGCGCCCGCTCGACCGCGGGGCCGCAGCCGTCGGTGAGATAGCCGAACGCCGCACGCAGCGGCAGCGCCTGGGTGAGCGAGCCCTCCGGCGCGTCCTGCGCCGCCGTCTCGGCGAAGTCGAAGCACTCACGGTGCGAGCCGTGCCACGAGGACGCCAGGTAGCGCAGGGCCGCCACATGGCAGCCGTGGTGGTGCGGGGCGCGGCGCACCGCCGCCTCCCACAGTTCCTCGAAGTACGTGTGGCCGGCCCGCGCGCCGCGCGCGTGGTCCAGGGCCAGCCGCCAGGGCACGGGGTCGCGGTGGTCCGCGCGGGCGGCGGCGGTGATCAGCGGGCTGACCTCGCGCAGCAGTTCGGCGCGGGCGGGGGAGTCCCAGACGCGGTCCACCGCGCGCTGGGCGTCCACCAGCAGTGCGTCCGGGTCGCGCGGGGCGCGGGTCCGCCAGGTGTCCAGCCACTGGGGGCGCGACCGCGCGAACGCGGCGAGGCGGCGTACGTAGCGGTCGCGGTGCTCCCAGGCGGCCTGGCGGCGGGTGGCCTCGAGCAGCTCGGCCGCGGGGGCGGGGTCGCCGGCGGCGGCTCCGAGCAGGGCTCGGCCCAGGGCGTCGTCCGGCACGTCGAGGAGGACCTGGTCGTCGGCGGGCAGCGCGGTGTGAGCGGGGGGCGGTGGGGTGCCCGTCCGCTTGTCCCTCGCGCGGGACGTGTGGGTGAACGCGTGCAGCAGAGCCATGGTGTCGACCATTGAAAGACCGCTGGTCACGGGGGCGCCAGGGTCCACGCGGAACTCGTGGAAAGTTGTACGGGGGTGGGTCAAGGGAGGGTAAAAACGGGGGGCTTCCGGGGGCGCGCGGGTTTTTGTGAGCCTCCTCTGTCACACGTGCACCGTGTGGGGGCGGGCGGCCGCGCAGTTCCCCGCGCCCCTTGAGGGTGACGCAGGCTCCGTGGGTTCCTTCGCACCGGTGTGCATCTCAGGTCGCGCAGTTCCCCGCGCCCCTTGAGGGTGACTGCGTCCCGCGCGTTCGCCGGGTCCGGCGGGCAGGTGACGTCGCGCAGTTCCCCGCGTCCCCAGAGCCCGGTGGTTCGCTCGCGTCGCGCAGTCCCCCGCGCCCCTTGGGCGGCACTGGAGGCACCCCGCGTCGCGCAGTCCCCCGCGGCCCTGGAGGGGACTCACGTGCGGCGCAGCGTGCGCGTCGCTCCCGCTGCCACCGTTGTCGCCAGGATCCAGCCCAGGAGGATGAAGGCCGTCGAGAGCCACTGCCAGCCGCCTCGCATCTGCCAGAAGCCCGCCTGGCCCAGGTCGATGACCGGGAGCAGCAGGTCCAGGGCGAACAGGGCCGGGTTCCAGTCGGGGTGTTCGCCCGCCTTCAGGGGCGGGTGGTCCGCCCGGGCGAAGGCCACCGAGCCGGCCGCCCACAGGACCGCCATCCACACCGCGGCCCGGCCGGGGCGGTACCCGTAGGCGACCGTCCAGTCCTGCGCGTACCCCCACAGCTTCGCGGCGAGCGGCAGGCTCTCGCGGCGACGGCGCTGCTTGGCGAGCAGCACCTCGCGGGCGTCCTCGTCCGCCCCGCTCTCCCGCAGCACCGCCGCCAGCCGCTCGTACGGCTCCGGGGTGTACTCGGCGCTCGCCGCGTCCACCCAGCGCAGCCGCAGGGCCAGCGGGAACGGGCCGCGCGGCACCAGGTTCTCGTAGGCGAAGCCGCCCATGTGCAGCCGTCCCGGGCCCGGCCAGCTGTCCGCGCGGTCCATCAGGTTCACCACCCGCGCCCCCGACAGCACCACCCGCCCGCGCGCCGGCCGCTGCCCGAGGAAGCGCAGCTCCGGCGTCTGCACCCGGCGCAGCGACAGCTCCTGCTCGTCGGTGAAGGTGAACTCGGCCCCCTCGAAGTCGACCGCGTCCCCGAACCGCCCGTCGTCCAGCCGGATCCCGCCCTCGCACTCGAACCGCTGGATGCGCGTGCCCCGCGCGGGCGTCATGCCGCTGCGGGCGTGCGCCCCCACCCCGGCCGGGGTCAGATACAGCGAGCGCTCCACGGTCAGCTGCGGCGCGTTCAGCGTGAGGCGGGCGCGCGGGTTGACCAGCCGGGCGCCGCGCAGGCTCAGCGAGACGCCGATGGTCGCGCCGCGCAGGCTCAGCTCGCCGTGCGACTCCAGCATCTCCGCCTGGACGTCCTGGCCGACGCTCATCCCGTCCCCGGCGATGGAGCGGCCGCTGCGGTCGCGGTGCACGACCGCCTGGTTGAGCAGCAGGTCCGTGCCGATGCGGGCGTCGGTGAGCCGTATGCCGCCGAGGAAGCGGCAGCGCGGCAGATGCAGATCACCCTCGGTGTGCAGCCGGGCCGCCTCCAGCCGGGGTATGGAGCAGTCCACCAGCCGCATCGTGGTGAACCGCGCCTCCGGCAGCAGCACGTCCCGTTCGAAACGGCAGCCGCGCATCTCCACGTACGGCACGACCGTGCCCCCGGCGAGGTCCAGGGTGCCGCTGATCCGCACCCCGACCAGCTTCAGCGAGGAGACGCGGCCGGCCAGGGCGGGCGGGCCGTCCAGCAGCAGCCAGCAGACCACCCGGGCCCGCACCGTGCGCTCGGGTCCCCAGGGGTGGCCTCCGTGCGGATCGTCGACCAGCGCGTCGCCGCTGCTCAGGTCGTACACGCTGCCGTTGCGGAAGGCCTGCCACATGCCCGCCTCCGCGGCGGTCAGGTCCTCCGGCGGCTCGCCGTCGCGCGGTCCCGCCCCCTCGGCCACGGAACTCCCCTCCTCCTCATCACTCTCACCGGTTCATCGCGTCGTACAGCCGTTCATGCCCGGTACGGTGACCCGCTGAACACGGAAAGTGAAGAAGATCTTGAAAACGGGTGCGGAACGTCACGACAGGCGTGATGTATCAGCCACTGGAACGGGCGGACGTCCACAGGGGCGGGTCTGAGAGAATTGAGCACGTGATCTCGCGAATCGACCTGCGCGGCGACGCCCTCCCCGAGGGCCCCGCCCTGCGTGACCTGCTGCCCCGTGCCGACTTCGACGTCGCGGCCGCCCTGGAGAAGGTGCGGCCCATCTGCGAGGACGTGCATCATCGCGGCGACGCGGCGCTGATCGACTTCGCCGAGCGCTTCGACGGCGTGAAGCTGGACCAGGTCCGGGTGCCCGCCGCCGCGCTGGAGCGCGCGCTGGAGGAGCTCGACCCGGCCGTGCGCGCCGCCCTGGAGGAGTCGATCCGCCGGGCCCGCCTCGTCCACCGCGCGCAGCGCCGCACCACCCGCACCACCCAGGTCGTGCCCGGCGGCACGGTCACCGAGAAGTGGGTGCCGGTCGACCGCGTCGGCCTGTACGCGCCGGGCGGCCGGTCCGTCTACCCGTCCTCCGTGATCATGAACGCGGTGCCCGCCCAGGAGGCCGGCGTCCCGTCGGTCGCGCTGGCCTCGCCTGCCCAGGCCGAGTTCGGCGGCCTGCCGCACCCGACGATCCTCGCCGCGTGCGCGCTGCTCGGCGTCGACGAGGTGTACGCGGCCGGCGGCGCCACCGCCGTCGCGATGTTCGCGTACGGCACCGAGTCGTGCCCGCCCGCGAACATGGTGACCGGCCCCGGCAACATCTGGGTCGCCGCCGCCAAGCGGTACTTCACCGGCAGGATCGGCATCGACGCCGAGGCAGGACCGACGGAGATCGCGATCCTCGCGGACTCCACGGCCGACCCGGTGCACGTCGCCTCCGACCTGATCAGCCAGGCCGAGCACGACCCGCTGGCCGCCGCCGTCCTGGTCACCGACTCCACCGACCTCGCGGAGGCCGTGGCCAAGGAACTGGAGCCCCAGGTCAGGGCCAGCAAGCACGTCGAGGACCGGATCGCGCCCGCCCTGGGCGGCAGGCAGTCCGCGATCGTGCTGGTCGACGGCGTCGAGGAGGGCCTGCGGGTCGTCGACGCCTACGGCGCCGAGCACCTGGAGATCCAGACCGCCGACGCCGCCGCGGTCGCCGACCGCGTGCGCAACGCAGGCGCGATCTTCATCGGCCCCTGGTCCCCGGTCTCCCTCGGCGACTACGCGGCCGGCTCCAACCACGTGCTGCCCACCGGCGGCTGCGCCTGCCACTCCTCGGGTCTGTCCGTGCAGTCCTTCCTGCGCGGCATCCACATCGTCGACTACACGGAGGAGGCCCTCGCCGAGGTCGCCCACCACGTGGTCACGCTGGCGGAGGCGGAGGACCTGCCCGCGCACGGCGCGGCGATCAAGGCCAGGTTCGGCTGGAAGGTGCCCGAGAACAAGTGAGCGACGTGAGCATCGACGATCTCCCCGTACGGGACGAGCTGCGCGGCAAGTCCCCCTACGGCGCGCCCCAGCTGGACGTCCCCGTACGGCTCAACACCAACGAGAACCCCTACCCGCTGCCCGAGCCGCTCGTCGAGCGGATCGCCGAGCGCGTCCGCGAGGCCGCCCGGAACCTCAACCGCTACCCCGACCGGGACGCGGTCGAGCTGCGCACCAGGCTGGCCGGATACCTGACGAGGACCACCGGCCACCCGGTCGCCCTGGAGAACGTCTGGGCGGCCAACGGCTCCAACGAGGTCATCCAGCAGCTGCTGCAGACCTTCGGCGGCCCCGGCCGCACCGCGCTCGGCTTCGAGCCGTCGTACTCCATGCACGCGCTCATCGCGCGCGGCACCGGAACCGGCTGGATCTCCGGCCCGCGGAACGAGGACTTCTCCCTCGACCTGGCCGCCGCCGAGAAGGCGATCGCCGAGCACCGGCCCGACGTGGTCTTCGTCACCACCCCCAACAACCCCACCGGCAACGCGGTCCCCGCCGACGCCGTGCGCGCCCTGTACGACGCCGCGCAGGCCGCGAAGCCGTCGATCGTGGTGGTCGACGAGGCGTACGTGGAGTTCAGCCACGGCGACTCGCTGCTGCCGCTGCTCGACGGGCGCCCCCACCTGGTGATCTCCCGCACCATGTCCAAGGCGTTCGGCGCCGCCGGACTGCGTCTCGGCTACCTCGCCGCGCACCCCGCGGTCGTCGACGCCGTCCAGCTGGTGCGGCTGCCGTACCACCTGTCGGCGGTCACCCAGGCCACCGCACTGGCCGCCCTGGAGCACACCGACACCCTGCTCGGCTACGTCGAGCAGCTCAAGGCGGAGCGGGACCGGCTCGTCGCCGAACTGCGCGCCCTGGGCTACGAGGTGACCGACTCCGACGCCAACTTCGTCCAGTTCGGCCGCTTCCAGGACTCCCACGCCGTATGGCGGCAGATCCTCGACCGGGGCGTCCTGGTCCGGGACAACGGCGTACCGGGATGGCTGCGGGTCACCGCGGGCACCCCGGCCGAGAACGACGCGTTCCTCGACGCGGTACGTGAGATCAAGAAGGAGCACAGCGCATGACCCGCGTAGGACGCGTGGAACGCACCACCAAGGAAACCTCCGTGCTCGTCGAGATCGACCTCGACGGCACCGGGAAGACCGAGATCTCCACCGGGGTCGGCTTCTACGACCACATGCTCGACCAGCTCGGCCGGCACGGTCTGTTCGACCTCACCGTGAAGACCGAGGGCGACCTGCACATCGACTCCCACCACACCATCGAGGACACCGCCCTCGCGCTCGGCGCCGCCTTCAAGCAGGCGCTCGGCGACAAGGTGGGCATCTACCGCTTCGGCAACTGCACGGTCCCGCTGGACGAGTCCCTCGCCCAGGTCACCGTCGACCTCTCCGGCCGCCCCTACCTCGTGCACACCGAGCCCGAGAACATGGCGCCGATGATCGGCGAGTACGACGTGACGATGACCCGGCACATCCTGGAGTCCTTCGTCGCCCAGGCGCAGATCGCCCTCCACGTGCACGTGCCCTACGGGCGCAACGCCCACCACATCGTGGAGTGCCAGTTCAAGGCCCTCGCCCGGGCCCTGCGCTACGCGTCCGAGCGCGACCCGCGCGCGGCCGGCATCCTGCCCTCCACGAAGGGCGCGCTGTGAGCGACGCACGCGCGGCCGCCGGGCCGCAGACGACGACGATGGCCGCGCCTGTGCGCCGCGCGGGCGGAGAAGCGAACGGAGGGACACCGTGAACGGACTGTCCACCGTCCTGATCGTCGTCGGCCTGTTCTTCGTCGGCGGGATCATCTCCTTCGTCAAGCAGAAGATGCCCACGAGCCTCATCACGCTGATGTCCGTCGGCGCCGCGCTGTGCATCGTCACGGGCCTGCTGCAAATGGAGGTGTGACACCTTGAGCACCGCCAAGAAGGTCGTGGTCTTCGACTACGGCTTCGGCAACGTCCGCTCCGCCGAGCGCGCCCTCGCGCGCGCCGGGGCCGACGTCGAGATCACCCGCGACTTCGACAAGGCGATGAACGCCGACGGGCTGCTGGTGCCCGGCGTCGGCGCCTTCGCCGCCTGCATGAAGGGCCTCAAGGAGGCCCGCGGCGACTGGATCGTCGACCGCCGCCTGGCCGGCGGCCGCCCCGTCATGGGCATCTGCGTCGGCATGCAGATCCTCTTCGCCCGCGGCATCGAGCACGGCGTCGAGGCCGAGGGCCTCGACGAGTGGCCCGGCTCCGTCGAGCCGCTCCAGGCCGACGTCGTCCCCCACATGGGCTGGAACACCGTGGACGCCCCCGAGGGCTCGAAGCTGTTCGCCGGCCTGGACCAGGACGCGCGCTTCTACTTCGTGCACTCCTACGCCGTCCACGACTGGTCGTTCGAGGTCACCAACGCGGCGATGGAACCCCCGCTCGTCACCTGGACCACCCACGGCAAGCCCTTCGTGGCCGCCGTGGAGAACGGCTCCCTGTGGGCCACCCAGTTCCACCCCGAGAAGTCCGGCGACGCCGGCGCCCAGCTCCTCACCAACTGGATCGGAACCCTGTAGAGACATGGCCACGCTCGAACTCCTCCCCGCCGTCGACGTCCGCGACGGCCAGGCCGTCCGCCTCGTGCACGGCGAGTCCGGCACCGAGACCTCCTACGGCTCGCCCCTGGAGGCCGCGCTCGCCTGGCAGCGCTCCGGCGCCGAGTGGCTGCACCTGGTCGACCTGGACGCCGCGTTCGGCACCGGCGACAACCGCGAGCTGATCGCGGAGGTCGCCAAGGCGATGGACATCAAGGTGGAGCTGTCCGGCGGCATCCGCGACGACGACACCCTCGCCGCCGCCCTCGCCACCGGCTGCACCCGCGTCAACCTGGGCACGGCCGCCCTGGAGACTCCCGAGTGGGTCGCCAAGGTCATCGCCGAGCACGGCGACAAGATCGCCGTCGGCCTCGACGTGCGCGGCACCACCCTGCGCGGCCGCGGCTGGACCCGCGACGGCGGCGACCTGTACGAGACGCTGGACCGTCTCGACAAGGAGGGCTGCGCCCGCTACGTCGTCACCGACATCGCCAAGGACGGCACCCTCCAGGGCCCCAACCTGGAGCTGCTGAAGAACGTCTGCGCCGCCACCGACCGCCCGGTCGTCGCCTCCGGCGGGGTGTCCTCCCTGGACGACCTGCGGGCGATCGCCGAACTGGTGCCGCTGGGCGTCGAGGGCGCCATCGTCGGCAAGGCCCTGTACGCCAAGGCCTTCACCCTGGAAGAGGCCCTGGAGGCCGTGTCCCGATGACGTCGGAAGCCGTGCGGCGCGTGCAGAGCGGGAATCCCTGGGAGGAGACCCTCGGCTCGGCGCGCGCCGTCGCGGCCGGCGACCTCGTCCTGGTCGCGGGCACCACCGCGTTCCGGGGCGACGTGCTGTACGGGGAGGGCGACCCGTACGAACAGGCCAAGGTGGCCTTCACCAACGCGCTGGAGGCGGTCGCGGAGTTCGGGCTCGACGCCGGGTCCGTGATCCGCACCCGCATCCATCTCGCCCACGCGCGGGACGTGGACGAGGTCAGCCGCGCGCACAAGGAGCTGTTCGACGCGGTCCGACCGGTCACCACGCTGCTGGTGGTCGAGGGCTTCGTCGACCCGCGCGTACTGGTCTCAGTGGAACTCGAAGCATTCAGAGGAGCCGTGGATTCATGACCCTGGCGGTCCGAGTCATCCCCTGCCTGGACGTGGACGGCGGCCGGGTCGTCAAGGGCGTCAACTTCCAGAACCTGCGCGACGCGGGCGACCCCGTCGAGATGGCGAAGGTGTACGACGCCGAGGGCGCCGACGAGCTGACGTTCCTGGACATCACCGCGTCCTCCGGCAACCGCGAGACCACCTACGACGTGGTCCGCCGCACCGCCGAGCAGGTGTTCATCCCGCTCACCGTGGGCGGCGGCGTGCGCACCGCCGAGGACGTCGACAAGCTGCTGCGGGCCGGCGCCGACAAGGTCGGCGTGAACACCGCCGCCATCGCCCGGCCCGACCTCATCCGGGAGATCGCCGAGCGGTTCGGCCGCCAGGTGCTCGTCCTCTCCGTCGACGCCCGGCGCACGGAGGGCGGGACCTTCGAGGTCACCACCCACGGCGGCCGCCGCGGCACCGGCATCGACGCCGTCGAGTGGGCGCACCGGGCCGCCGAGCTGGGCGCCGGCGAGATCCTGCTGAACTCCATGGACGCCGACGGCACCAAGGACGGCTACGACCTGGAGATGATCGCCGCCGTGCGCAAGCACGTCACGGTCCCGGTGATCGCCTCCGGCGGCGCCGGCAAGCTCGCCGACTTCCCGCCCGCGGTCGCCGCCGGCGCGGACGCGGTGCTGGCCGCCTCGGTGTTCCACTTCGGCGACCTGCGTATCGGCGAGGTCAAGCAGACCCTCCGGGACGCCGGCCACCCCGTGCGGTGAACCTCAGCCGAGCGGCTGCGTGAGCTGGATCAGATTGCCGACCGTGTCGTCCAGCAGCGCGGTCAGCACCGGGCCCTGCTTCTCCGGTTCCCGGACGAAGTGGACGCCCTCCCCGCGCAGCCGCTCGAACTCCGCCCGCAGGTCGTCCACGGAGAACACGATCGCCGGCAGCCCCGCCTCCCGCACCGCGCGCCGGTAGGGCTCCGCGATCGGCCCGTCGCCCGGCTCCAGCAGCAGCTCCAGGTCCGGCTGGGCGCCGTCGCGCGCCCCCACGGTGACGAACGGCGTGCCGCCGCCCGGGTCCACATGGGTGCGGGTCTCGAAGCCGAGCACCCCGGTGTAGAACGCGTGCGCCCTGGCCACGTCCTCCACGTACACACTCGTCATGGCGACCTTGATCACGAGCCGTGCCTTTCCGGAGCCTCAGATGCCGAGCTGCTTGGTGGCGCGCAGCTGGGCGATCGCGTTCTCGTCGCCGTCCAGCTCCACCTTCGCGGCCCCCTGCCGGCCGTACGCGAACAGCACCAGCTCGGACGGCTCCCCGGTCACCGTCACCACCGGCGCACCGCGGCGCGCCACCGTCGTCTGCCCGTCCGGACGGCGCAGCACCAGACCGGTCGGCACCCCGCGGCCCATCAGCCGCGCGGAACGCTCCAGGCGCGACCACAGGGCGTCCTGGAACACCGGGTCCAGCTCGCGCGGCGACCAGTCCGGCTGCGCCCGGCGGACGTCCTCGGCGTGGACGTAGAACTCGATCACGTTCGACATCTCGTCGACCTGCTTGAGCGAGAAGGGGGAGAACCGCGGCGGGCCCGTGCGGATCAGCCGGATCAGCTCGTCGTACGGCTTCGCCAGGAACTCCGCCGTGACCCGCTCCAGGCGCGGCGCCAGCTGCTTCACCAGGATGCCGCCCGCCGCGTCCGGACGGCGCTCGCGCACCACCACGTGCGCGGCCAGGTCCCGGGTCTTCCAGCCCTCGCAGAGGGTGGGCGCCTCCGGGCCCGCGGTCTCCAGCAGGTCGGCCAGGAGGAGTCGTTCACGCTTGGCATGGGTCGACATGCGAGCCAGCCTACGGCGGGCCGTCACGTCCGGACAGTGGACGACGGCACGGGGGGACGTGCCCCGCGCGGCACAATGGTCCCCATGACCAGCACGCCCGCCCGTCGCCCGGCCACCACCCCCCAGGAAGGCGCTTCGCGCCACAGCGCTCCGCCCAGCCGCCTCGACCCGGAGATCGCCGCGCGGCTCAAGCGCAGCCCCGACGGCCTCCTCCCCGCGATCGCCCAGCAGTACGACACCGGAGAGGTGCTGATGCTGGGCTGGATGGACGACGAGGCGCTGCACCGCACCCTCACCACCGGCCGCTGCACCTACTGGTCGCGCAGCCGCCAGGAGTACTGGGTCAAGGGCGACACATCGGGCCACTTCCAGTGGGTGAAGTCGGTCGCGCTGGACTGCGACGCCGACACCGTGCTGGTCAAGGTCGACCAGGTGGGCGCCGCCTGCCACACCGGCGACCGCACCTGCTTCGACGCCGACGTGCTGCTCAAGGACGCCGGTACCGGCGCGCCCGCCACGGATCAGTAGGGTCAGCCGCCATGGACCTCGAGACGTTCCGCAAGCTCGCCACCGACCGCCGGGTCATCCCGGTCACCCGCAAGCTCCTCGCCGACGGCGACACCCCGGTCGCGCTCTACCGCAAGCTCGCCGCCGAACGCCCCGGCACCTTCCTGCTGGAGTCGGCGGAGAACGGGCGCTCGTGGTCCCGCTACTCCTTCGTCGGCGTCCGCTCCGCCGCCACCCTCACCGAGCGCGACGGACAGGCCCACTGGGAGGGCACCCCGCCGGTCGGCGTGCCCGTCGACGGCGACCCGCTCACCGCGCTGCGCGCCACCCTGCAGACCTTGCACACCCCGCGCGACCTCGCCCAGGACCTCGGCCTGCCGCCCTTCACCGGCGGCATGGTCGGCTACCTCGGCTACGACATCGTGCGCCGCCTGGAGAAGATCGGCCCCGGCGAGCGGGACGACCTGAAGCTCCCCGAGCTGACCATGCTGCTCACCAGCGACCTCGCCGTCATGGACCACTGGGAGGGCTCCGTCTGGCTGATCGCCAACGCGATCAACCACAACGACCTGGAGACCGGCGTCGACGAGGCCTACGCGGACGCCGTGGCCCGCCTCGACGCCATGGAGGCCGACCTCGCCCGCCCGGTCGCCCAGCCCCCGGCCGTGCTGCCCCCGTCCGAGCTGCCCGAGTACACCGCGCTGTGGGGCGGCCCCGACTTCCAGGCGGCCGTGGAGGACGTCAAGGAGCGCATCCGCGCCGGCGAGGCCTTCCAGGTCGTGCCCTCGCAGCGGTTCGAGACGCCCTGCACGGCGAGCGCCCTGGACGTCTACCGGGTGCTGCGCGCCACCAACCCGTCGCCGTACATGTACCTGTTCCGGTTCGACGGCTTCGACGTGGCCGGCTCGTCCCCCGAGGCGCTGGTGAAGGTCGAGGACGGGCGGGCGATGGTGCACCCCATCGCCGGCACCCGGCACCGCGGCGCCACCCCGCAGGAGGACCAGGCGCTCGCCGACGAGCTCCTCGCCGACCCCAAGGAACGCGCCGAGCACCTGATGCTCGTCGACCTCGGCCGCAACGACCTCGGCCGGGTCTGCGAGCCGGGCTCCGTCGAGGTCGTCGACTTCATGTCGATCGAGCGCTACTCGCACGTCATGCACATCGTCTCCACCGTCACCGGACGGGTCGCCGCCGACCGCACCGCCTTCGACGTGCTCACCGCCTGCTTCCCGGCCGGCACCCTCTCCGGCGCGCCCAAGCCCCGCGCGATGCAGATCATCGACGAGCTGGAGCCGTCCCGGCGCGGCCTGTACGGCGGCTGCGTCGGCTACCTCGACTTCGCCGGGGACTCCGACACGGCCATCGCCATCCGCACCGCCCTGCTGCGCGACGGCACCGCGTACGTGCAGGCCGGGGCGGGGATCGTGGCCGACTCCGACCCGGTCGCCGAGGACACCGAGTGCCGCAACAAGGCGGCCGCGGTGCTGCGCGCCGTGCACACCGCGAACCGCCTGGGTGACGGCTGACACAGCCCCCCGGATGCCGCGCGGGCCGGGGTCCGGGCCATAGTGGAGGGCGTGACTGCCGTACCCAGCCCCCGTCCCGAGCCCGCCGGCCCCTCCCGGACCGGCCGTACGAGCCTCGCCGCCGCCCTGCTGAGCGGCGCCCTCGGCGCGGCCGTGACCCTGCTCGCCACCCGGCAGGAGTGGTCGGAGGGCACCGCGACGGTGGCCGGCGGCGCGTTCCCGCTGACCGCCAAGGGCAGTGACGTCACCGGCGTACCCGCCGCCCTGGCCGTCGTCGGGCTCGCCGCCCTGGTCGCCGTCTTCGCCGTGCGCCGCGCCGGACGGCTCGCCGTCTCCGCCGTACTGGCCCTCTCCGGGGCCGGCACGGTCGCCGCCGCGCTGCTCGGCGCGTCCGACTCCACCGCCCTCGACGAGAAGGCCGCCCAGGCCTCCGGGGACGCCTCCGCGACCGTCGGCGCCCTCTCCCACACCGCCTGGCCGTACGTCGCAGCCGTCGGCGGACTGCTGCTGCTGGCCGCCGGACTGCTCGCGCTGCGCTACGGACGCCTGTGGCCCGCCATGTCCGGCCGATACGAGCGGGGCGGCGCCCCGCGTGCGCGCCGGCCGGCCGCTCCCGCCGACCCGGACCGCCCCGAGGAGCTGTGGAAGGCCCTCGACCGAGGTGAGGACCCCACCGGCGCCTGAACCGCGCAACCCGCCCACGGCCGACCCCCGGCGCACGGCGGCCCGGCGTGTGCGGGACAATGGGGACGAGCGTCCCGCTCACCCACGCACACGGCAACGAGGAGCAAGCAATGGCGGGCAGCAGCCACGGTCACACCCCGGCCGCCTGGACCGGTGTCATCATCGCCTTCATCGGTTTCTGCGCCGCGGGCGCGTTCATGGTGATGGACCGGCCCGTGGGCTTCTGGGCCGGCATGGGCGTCGTCCTCCTCGGCGGCGTGGTCGGCGCCGTCATGCGCTCGATGGGCCTCGGCCAGCCGAAGAGCGACCACCCGGTGCACGCGACCACCGGCGACCGCGAGCCGGCCCGCGCCCAGGGCTGAGCCCCGCGGACCACTCCGTACGGGGGCGGTGTCCGGCGTGAGCCGGGGCCGCCCCCGCGGTGTGTCCGGGGGACAATGCCTCCCGTGAACGCCCCGAGCCCCCACGCGGTCCCCGGCCGGGCGGCCCGGCTGGCCGCCCCCGCCGGCCTGCTCGCCGCCGTGGCCGCGGCCTTCGCCTACGTCGCCGCCGTCGACCCCAACGAACCCGGCCACTACCCGGTCTGCCCGCTGCTCGGCCTCACCGGCCTGTACTGCCCCGGCTGCGGCGGACTGCGCAGCGCCCACGCCGTCGCCCACGGCGACCTCGCCACCGCCCTCCAGGCCAACGCACCCGCCGTCCTCGGCTATGGCGTCTTCGCCGTGCTGTGGACCGTCTGGGTGATCCGCGCGGCGCGCGGCCGGCCGACGCGGCTCGACCCGCCGCCCGCGGTGCTGTGGACGGCGGGCGGGCTGCTGCTGGTCTTCACGGTGCTGCGGAACACGCCGTTCGGCGGCTGGCTGCACCCGTGAACACCGCTGATCGTCCAGGTGCTGGACGCCGCGACAGCCGGATGCGGGGCATTCGCCCTGCTCCGGATACCATCGCAGGGACCAGCCAAGCCCGACCGTCAGGAAGGGGGCCGCTCGCGTGAGTGTGCTCGACGAGATCATCGACGGAGTCCGTGCCGACCTCGCGGAGCGGCAGGCGCGCGTCAGCCTCGACGAGCTCAAGGAGCGCGCGGCCAAGGCCCCCGCCGCCAAGGACGGCGTCGCCGCCCTGCGCGGTGACGGCGTCAAGGTGATCTGCGAGGTCAAGCGCTCCAGCCCGTCCAAGGGCGCGCTCGCCGCGATCGCCGACCCGGCAGGCCTCGCCGCCGACTACGAGGCGGGCGGCGCCGCCGTCATCTCGGTCCTCACGGAGCAGCGCCGCTTCGGCGGTTCGCTGGCCGACCTGGAGGCCGTCCGCGCCCGGGTGGACATCCCCGTGCTGCGCAAGGACTTCATCGTCACGTCGTACCAGCTCTGGGAGGCCCGCGCGTACGGCGCCGACCTGGCGCTGCTGATCGTGGCCGCCCTGGAGCAGTCGGCCCTGGAGTCGCTCATCGAGCGCGCCGAGTCCATCGGTCTCACCCCGCTGGTCGAGGTGCACGACGAGGACGAGGTGGAGCGGGCGGTCGACGCCGGCGCCAAGGTCATCGGCGTCAACGCGCGCAACCTCAAGACCCTCGAGGTCGACCGCGGCACCTTCGAGCGGGTCGCTCCCGAGATCCCGGCGCACCTCGTCAAGGTCGCCGAGTCCGGCGTGCGCGGCCCGCACGACCTGATCGCCTACGCCAACGCGGGCGCGGACGCCGTCCTGGTCGGCGAGTCCCTGGTGACCGGCAAGGACCCGAAGACGGCGGTCGCCGACCTGGTGGCGGCCGGCGAGCACCCGGCCCTCCGGCACGGCCGCTGAGACCTCGCTAGGCTGACCCCCGATGACGCTCTCCCGACTCGCCCGAGGCTGCAGGCCCCGCGGCTGCCGAGCCCCGGCCCGCCGGGTCCACGGCCGCAGGGTCCGCTACGTCATCGGCGACGAACCGGGCCAGGTGAACGGCAGACGATGGCAGCGCCCCGACAGGGGCGCGGGGAACTGCGCGACCGGCCACAACGGACCCGAAGCGGCCTGACGACCTCCGCCCTTCCAGGGCGCGGGGCTCTGCCGATCTGCGGCTCCGCCGCGTGGGCGCGACAAGCCGCAAAGGGCCCGCACGCGCACAGAAACCCCGCCCCCACGGCGCTCGTGTCGTCCACACACTCACCGTGAGGTACACCTTCATGCCCAGCACCTTCTTCGTCCCCGACCCGGAGGGCCGAACCCCCTCCACGGAGGGCTACTTCGGCGCCTTCGGCGGCAAGTTCATCCCGGAGGCCCTCGTCGCCGCCGTCGACGAGGTCGCCGTCGAGTACGACAAGGCCAAGCACGATCCCGAGTTCGCCCGCGAGCTCGACGACCTCCTGGCCCACTACACCGGCCGCCCCAGCGCCCTCACGGAGGTCCCCCGCTTCGCCGAGCACGCCGGCGGCGCCCGGATCTTCCTCAAGCGCGAGGACCTCAACCACACCGGCTCCCACAAGATCAACAACGTGCTCGGCCAGGCCCTGCTGACCAAGCGCATGGGCAAGACCCGCGTCATCGCCGAGACCGGCGCGGGACAGCACGGCGTGGCCACCGCCACCGCCTGCGCCCTGTTCGGCCTGGAATGCACCATCTACATGGGCGAGATCGACACCCGCCGCCAGGCCCTCAACGTGGCCCGCATGCGCATGCTCGGCGCCGAGGTCGTGGCCGTGAAGTCCGGCAGCCGCACCCTCAAGGACGCCATCAACGAGGCGTTCCGCGACTGGGTCGCCAACGTCGACCGCACCCACTACCTGTTCGGCACCGTCGCGGGACCGCACCCCTTCCCGGCGATGGTCCGCGACTTCCACCGCGTCATCGGCGTCGAGGCCCGCCGCCAGCTCCTGGAGCGCGCCGGACGCCTGCCCGACGCCGCGGTCGCCTGCGTCGGCGGCGGCTCCAACGCCATCGGCCTGTTCCACGCGTTCATCCCCGACGAGACCGTCCGCCTGATCGGCTGCGAGCCGGCCGGACACGGCATCGAGACCGGCGAGCACGCCGCCACCCTCACCGCCGGCGAGCCCGGCATCCTGCACGGCTCCCGCTCCTACGTCCTGCAGGACGACGAGGGCCAGATCACCGAGCCGTACTCGATCTCCGCGGGCCTGGACTACCCGGGCATCGGCCCCGAGCACGCGTACCTCAAGGACAGCGGCCGCGGCGAGTACCGCGCGGTCACCGACGACGCCGCCATGCAGGCCCTGCGCCTGCTGTCGCGCACCGAGGGCATCATCCCGGCCATCGAGTCCGCGCACGCCCTCGCAGGCGCCCTGGAGGTCGGCAAGGAGCTGGGCAAGGACGGGCTGATCGTCGTCAACCTGTCCGGGCGCGGCGACAAGGACATGGACACCGCGGCCCGCTACTTCGGGCTGTACGACACGGACGCCGAGGTCGAGGAGAACGCCTCCGGCACCGCCGAGATCGAGGGGGACGCCAAGTGAGCGGGAACGTGCGGCTGCTGAGCGACACCCTCGCCGCGGCGAAGGAGGAGGGCCGCTCCGCCCTCATCGCCTACCTCCCGGCCGGGTTCCCGACCGTGGACGGCGGCATCGAGGCGGTCAAGGCGGCGATCGAGGGCGGCGCCGACGTCGTCGAGGTGGGGCTGCCGCACAGCGACCCCGTCCTGGACGGCCCGGTCATCCAGACCGCCGACGACATCGCCCTGCGCGGCGGGGTGCGCATCGCCGACGTGATGCGCACGGTGCGCGAGGCCCACGCGGCCACGGGCGCGCCGATCCTCGTGATGACCTACTGGAACCCGATCGACCGCTACGGCGTGGAGCGGTTCACCGCCGAGCTGGCGGAGGCCGGGGGCGCCGGGTGCATCCTGCCCGACCTGCCGGTCCAGGAGTCCGCGCTGTGGCGCGAGCACGCCGAGAAGCACGGGCTCGCCACGGTCTTCGTGGTCGCGCCCAGCAGCAAGGACGAGCGGCTCGCCGAGATCACCGCGGCCGGCAGCGGCTTCGTCTACGCCGCCTCCCTCATGGGCGTCACCGGCACCCGTGAGTCGGTCAGCTCGCAGGCCGAGGACCTGGTGCGGCGCACCCGCGCCACCACCGACGTCCCCGTCTGCGTCGGCCTCGGCGTCTCCAACCCGGCGCAGGCCGCGGAGGTCGCCCGGTTCGCCGACGGGGTGATCGTCGGCTCCGCCTTCGTGAAGCGGATGCTGGACGCGCCCGACGACGCCGCGGGCGTCGAGGCGGTCCGCGACCTCGCCGGTGAGCTGGCCAAGGGCGTGCGCGGACAGGTGTGACGGCACCGGCCCGCCGCCCGCGGCGGGCCGTCGGGGTCCCTCGTACGGGTGGACCTGGGACCGGGGAGGCGCTGGGCGCCTCCCCGGTTCGTTCTGCGGGGTGTGAGCGACAAGAACCGTGAGGGAAAGCGCACCGCCCGCGAGCGGCTGGCGGCAGAGCGCGAGAAGCAGAAGACGGCGGAGAGGCGGCGCCGCACCCTGATCGTGGGCGCGAGCGTGGTCTGTGTCCTGGGACTCGCGGCGGTGATCGGCGTCGTCGCGGCCAACTCCGGCGGTGACGACGAGAGCAAGGCGTCCGGCCCGGTCGTGGCGCCCTCGGGGGCCCAGGGCAAGGACGGCCTGGCCATCCCGGTCGGCAAGGAGGACGCCAAGGCCACCCTCACGGTGTGGGAGGACTTCCGCTGCCCCGCCTGCAAGTCCTTCGAGGAGACCTACCGCTCGACGCTGAACGAGCTGACCGAGGCCGGCAAGCTCAAGGTCGAGTACCACCTGGTCACGCTGATCGACGGCGGCCTCGGCGGCAGCGGCTCGCTGAGCGCGGCCAACGCCGCC
The DNA here is from genome assembly GCA_014655195.1 of Streptomyces cellulosae. Taxonomy (GTDB): domain Bacteria; phylum Actinomycetota; class Actinomycetes; order Streptomycetales; family Streptomycetaceae; genus Streptomyces; species Streptomyces cellulosae. The sequence goes on from BNBH01000002.1 coordinate 334,890, forward strand.
GCGTGCGCCCAGGACGCGGGGAAGTTCACCGCGTACCACGACGTGCTGTTCGAGAACCAGCCGATGGAGAGCGACGACGCCTTCTCGAGCGACGACAAGCTGTTCGACCTGGCCAGCAAGGTCGACGGCCTCGACACCCCCGAGTTCCGCACGTGTGTCGAGGACGGCACGCACGACAGCTGGGTGGTCAAGTCCAACGAGGCCTTCCAGAAGGGCGGCTTCAGCGGCACCCCGACGGTGCTGTTCGAGGGGCAGAACATCTACCAGGACCGCTCCATGACCCCCGAGAAGTTCAAGGAGATGGTCGAGAAGGCCGACAAGTCCTAGGGGGTCGCCTCCCCGGGGCCTGTTATGGAGCCGTAGCCGGGCTGCCTGCCGCGCGGGCGGTCCGGCACGGTAGCGTCGGTCCTGCCATGGAACTTGCCTACATTCCCAGCCCGTCGAGCGGGGTGCTGTACCTCGGCCCCGTTCCGCTGCGCGGCTACGCGTTCTGCATCATCATCGGCGTCTTCGTTGCCGTCTGGCTCGGCAACAAGCGCTGGATCGCCCGGGGCGGGCGGGCCGGCACGGTGGCGGACATCGCTGTCTGGGCCGTGCCGTTCGGCCTGGTCGGCGGCCGGCTCTACCACGTGATCACGGACTACCAGCTGTACTTCAGCGAGGGCCGTGACTGGGTGGACGCCTTCAAGATCTGGGAGGGCGGCCTCGGCATCTGGGGCGCCATCGCCCTGGGCGCGCTCGGTGCGTGGATCGGCTGCCGCCGCCGCGGTATCCCGCTGCCCGCGTACGCCGACGCCATCGCCCCCGGCATCGCGATCGCCCAGGCCATCGGCCGCTGGGGCAACTGGTTCAACCAGGAGCTCTACGGACGGGAGACCGACCTGCCGTGGGCCGTGGAGATCACCTCCTCCGCCGACGGCCGGATGCCGGGCACCTACCACCCGACCTTCCTGTACGAGTCGCTGTGGTGCATCGGCGTGGCGCTGCTGGTGATCTGGGCCGACCGGCGCTTCAACCTGGGCCACGGCCGCGCCTTCGCGCTGTACGTCGCCGGGTACTGCGCGGGCCGCTTCTGGATCGAGTACATGCGGGTCGACGAGGCCCACCACATCCTCGGCCTGCGGCTGAACAACTGGACGGCGGTCCTGGTCTTCCTGCTGGCGGTGCTCTACATCGTGCTGTCCGCGCGGAAGCGTCCGGGCAGGGAGGCCGTGGTCGAGCCGGGCGCCGGCGACGGCGAGGGCCCGGCGGCCGACGCGAAGACGGCCGACGGAAAGACGACCGACGGCGACGCGACCGAGAAGGACGCCTCTGCCGAGGAGGCCTCCGCCGAGGACGCGGCGACGGACGACGCCACGGACACCGACCACTCCGGGAACCCGGGGAAGCTCGACAAGCCCGGGAAGCTCGACAAGTCCGGGAAGCCCGAGGCGTCCGCCGAGCCGGAGGCCGCCGAGGAGCCGGAGGAGTCCAGGGACGGGGCCGGGTCGGCCAAGAAGGCCTGACCGCCCGCCGTACGCATGCCGAGGGCGCCCGGGGACACCCCGGGCGCCCTCCGCGCGTCCGGCCCGCTCACCGCCTGTGCGCCAGCGCCAGCGTCCGGTGCGCCGCCGTCACCACCGCCGCGTCCACGAACGTGCCGTCCGGCAGCGCCTGCGCGCCCTGTGTGGCGGCCGCCGCCTTGAGGACCGTCTCCGCCTGCTCGATCTCCCGCTCCGTGGGCAGATACGCCCGCTCGATGACCGGCAGCTGACGCGGATGGATCGCCGCCCTGCCCAGGAAACCCAGCGCGCGCCCGTGCACGCAGGACGCCTCCAGGCCCTCCAGGTCGCGGATGTCCGGGTGCACCGACTGGGTGGGCGGCGCCAGCCCCGCCGCGCGCGCCGCGACCACCACCCGTGCCCGGCACCAGTCGAGGCCGGCGTCCTCACGCACCCCCAGATCGGCCCGCAGGTCCGCCTCGCCGAGCGCGATCCCGCGCAGCGCCGGGTGCGCGGTGGCCACGGCGTGGGCGTGCTCGACGCCCAGCGCGGTCTCCAGCAGTGCGTACAGGGGCGGGGAACCGCCGCGCGCGGAGACGGCCCGGCGGGCGACCCGCACCACGTCGGACGGGGAGGACACCTTCGGCAGGCGCAGCCCCGACAGGCCCGGCGCGGGGGCCAGCGCCGCCACGTCGGCCGGTCCCCAGGGCCCGGTGAGGGCGTTGACGCGGACGTGCACCGGCACCGGCTGCGGGTCGCGCAGCAGCTCGGCGGTGGCCGCGCGGGCGTACGCCTTGCGGTCCGGCGCGACCGCGTCCTCCAGGTCGACCACCACCACGTCCGCCCCGGCCGTGAGGGCCTTCGCCACCACGTCCGGGCGGTCGCCGGGGGCGTACAGCCAGGTCAGCGGGACACTCTTCATACGGCGCCCTCCGCCCGCAGCTCCGCCAGGTCGGCCGGGGTGAGGCCCAGCTCGGTCAGCACCTCCTCGGTGTCCGCGCCGTGCGGTCGGCCCGCCCAGCGGACCGAGCCCGGGGTGGCGGAGAGCCGGAACAGCACGTTCTGCATGCGCAGCGGGCCCAGCTCCGGGTCGTCCACGGTGGTGATGGTGTCCAGGGCCTGGTACTGGGGGTCCGCCATGACGTCCCGGACGTCCTGCACCGGGGCGACGGCGGCCTCCGCCTTCTCGAACGCGGCCAGCACGTCGGCGCGGCTGTGCCGGGCGATCCAGCCGCCGACGGCCTCGTCCAGCACGTCCGCGTGCCGGGCCCGGCCCTCGCCGGTCGCGAACCAGGGCGCGTCGATCAGGTCCGGGCGGCCCACCAGGACCATCACCCGCTCGGCGATCGACTGGGCGGAGGTGGAGACGGCGACCCAGGTGCCGTCGGCGGTGAGGTAGGTGCCGCGCGGGGCGTTGTTCTGCGACCGGTTGCCGGTGCGCGGCTGGACGTGGCCGAGCTGGTCGTACCAGGTGGGGTGGGGTCCGAGGGCGGCGAGGATCGGCTCGATCAGCGCCGTGTCGACCACCTGCCCCTCGCCCGTGCGGTCGCGGGCCGCGAGCGCCGTCATGATCGCGTACGCGGTGGTGAGGCCCGCGACGGAGTCGGCGAGGCCGAAGGGCGGCAGGGTCGGCGCCGCGTCCGGTTCGCCGGTGAGCGCGGCGAAGCCGCTCATCGCCTCGGCGAGGGTGCCGAAGCCCGGCCGGTGCGCGTACGGGCCGAACTGGCCGAAACCGGTGACCCGCGCCAGCACCAGCCGGGGGTTGGCCGCGGACAGCTCGGGCCAGCCCAGGTCCCACTTCTCCAGGGTGCCGGGGCGGAAGTTCTCCACGACCACGTCGGCGGTGCGCACCAGGCGCAGCAGGATGTCCCGGCCGCCCGGCGTGGACAGGTCCAGGGTGACGGTGCGCTTGTTGCGGCCGAGCACCTTCCACCACAGGCCGACGCCGTCCTTGGACGGTCCGTGGCCGCGCGAGGGATCGGGCCTCCTCGGGTGTTCGACCTTGACGACGTCGGCGCCGAAGTCGCCGAGCAGGGTGGCCGCGAGGGGGCCGGCGAAGAGGGTGGCGAGGTCCAGCACGCGCAGGCCGGCCAGCGGGGGAGCGGCCGGCGGCGCGGCAGGAGCCGCGGGGGCCGGTTCGGGGGGAGTCATGGGCGGGACGCCTCCAGATGGGTGAGACGGGCCAGGGAGTCGAAGCCGGTGCCGTCGAAGTCGCCGACGGAGGTGGCCAAACGGTTCTTCAGCGGGGCCGTCCAGCGTTCGGGGAGCGCGCGGGGCGAGCCGGCGAGCAGCCCGGCGACGCTGCCGGCGGTGGCGCCGGTCGAGTCGGTGTCCCAGCCGCCGGACACCGCGCGGCAGACCGAGGCGGTGAAGTCCCCGTCGGCGTGGGTGAGGGCGGCGGCGAGCAGGGCGGTGTTGGGGACGGCGTGCACCCAGTGGTGGGTCGCGCCGTGCCGCTCGTGCAGCAGGTCGACGACGGTGTCGAAGTCGCGGTGCTCGCGGGCCAGCCCCACGGCGTCCCGCACGGCCCGGGCGAGCCGGGAGCGGGGCGGGACGACGGTGAGCCCGGTGCGCAGACAGGTGTGCACGTCCCGCTCGCCGCCCGCCGCGACGGCGATGACGGCGGCGGTGAACATGGCCGCGTAGACGCCGTTCGCGGTGTGGGTGAGGGCGGCGTCCCGGTACGCCTGCTCGGCCGCGGCGCCCGGGTCGCCGGGGTTGGTCCAGCCGTGGACGTCGGCGCGGATCAGGGCGCCGATCCACTCGCGGAACGGGTTGCGGTGGCGGGCGGTCAGCGGCGGTTCGAGCCCGCAGAGGAGATTGCGGTAGGCGATGCGCTCGGCGGTGAAGGTGCGGCCCGCGGGCAGTTCGTCGAGCCAGACCCGGGCCACGTCGGCGGTGGTGAAGCGGCGGCCGTGGCGGCGCAGCACCAGCAGGGCGAGCAGCGGGTAGTTGAGGTCGTCGTCCTCGGGCATGCCGTCGATGTTCTCGGCGAGGGAGGTGGCGGCGGAGCGCCGGTTCCAGGGGTGCTCGGCCAGCAGTTCCGCGGGGACGCCCCGGGCCGTGAAGAAGCCGCTCAGCGGCCAGTTTCCGGCGGCGCGGGCCAGGGCGCGGATGGCGTGGAGGGGCAGCTTCTCGACCGGCTTGCCCAGCAGACAGCCGGCCGCCCGGCCCAGCCAGGCCGCCTCCAGCCGCGCCTCGAACACGGGCCCGTCCCAGGCGGCCGGGGCGCCGGGGGAGAGGGGCCACTCGGGGCACAGCGCCTGGATGGCGGCGAGGTCGGAGGGCTCGTCGTCGGCGAGTGTGCCGGGCAGTTCGGCCAGCTCGTCCAGCAGGTCGCAGGCCAGCAGCCGCAGGTAGCGGGAGACCGGGCGCGGGGAGGCGCCGGCGGTGAGCGGGGACGGGGGTCCGCCCGCCGCGTGCCAGCGGGCGGCGACCGCGGACGCCTCCCGGCCGTCCAGCGCGGCCTGGCGCAGCTCATGGCCGACGAGGTCCTCGGGCTGGACCCAGGTCAGTCGGAGCATCCGGCGCCTCCGAGCCGTGCGAACGCCCGCTCGTGGGCGCGGCGGCGCTCCACGTCCCGGGCGAAGACCTCACGGGCCACCGCGGTGAGCGCGGCGGCCGGCTCCCACAGGTCGAGACGGCTGGCCTCCGCCACCGTCTTGGCCCACTCCTCGGGCACGGGGGAGCCGAGCGCGCCGGTCACCGCCCCGGCCATCGTGGCGATGGAGTCGCAGTCGCGGCCGTAGTTCACCGCGCCCAGCACGGCATGCCGGAAGTCGCCGCGGGCCGCCACCACCATGCCCAGCGCGACCGGCAGTTCCTCGATCGCGTGCAGCCGGGACGGACGCCGGGCGCCCAGCGAGGGGGAGCGGTAGTCGGGGCCGACGGTGTCGTACGGGGCGACCGCCTCGCGCAGCGGACGCAGCGCCGACTCGACGTCGGTGTGGTTCGACGCCTCCTCGCAGACCTTCTCGACCGCCTCCCGCGTGCCGTCCTTGGCCAGCGACAGACACGCGGCGACGACCGAGTCCGGGGTCGCGTCCGGCGCGCAGGCCGCCGCCACGGCCGCCGCGAACACCCCGGCCGCCTCCCTGCCGTACGACGACTGGTGGGCGCCCGCCACGTCCAGGGCCTCGGCGTACGCGGCGGCCGGGTGGGCGGCGTTGACCAGGCCGACCGGGGCCATGTACATCGCGGCGCCGCAGTTGACGATGTTGCCCACGCCCGCCTCGCGCGGGTCGACGTGCCCGTAGTGCAGCCGCGCCACCAGCCACTTCTCGGCGAGGAAGATCCGGTGCAGCGGGATCGTCTCCGCCTCCAGCTCCGGGATCCAGCGCGGGCCGGTCATCAGGTCCGGGACCAGGTGGTCGGCGACCGCGTAGGCGTCCAGGTGGTCGCGGACCTTCGCGTACACCCGGACCAGCGCGTGGGTCATGAGGGTGTCGTCGGTGACGTGCCCGTCGCCCTTGTGGTACGGCGCGATCGGCCGGGCGGTGCGCCAGTCGTCGCCGTGCCACGGGCCGACGACGCCGTGGACGCGGCCGCCGTGGCGCTCGGCGATCTGCTCGGGGGAGTAGCCCTCCACCGGGCCGCCGAGGGCGTCGCCGACGGCCGCCCCGACGAGCGCGCCGGTGATCCGCTCGTCCAGGGAAGGGATGTTCTGGGTGTCTTCGTACGTCATGCCGGGATCATCCTCCGGGTGCGGTCGGTTGGGCGGCTTCCAGCAGCCCGGCGAGTTCCACCAGGTCCGTCCCGGTGAGCCGGGGGAGCACGCAGCCGGACAGGGTGCGGCAGCTCTCCCGCCAGGACGCGGGGATCGCGGCGCTCCCGCCCAGCGCCCCGGTGAGGGCGCCGGCCAGCGCCGGGGCGGAGTCCGCGACCCGGGACAGACAGGCCGCCGCCGGGACCGCCTCCGCGATCCGGCCGCGGGCGGCGGTGGTCAGGGCGAGGGCGACGGGGACGGTCTCGGCGGCGGCCACGCCGTAGCTGTAGACGTGGTCGACGATCTGGTGCTCCAGCGGCGGCACCAGGGCGAAGGCGCTGTCGGCGTCCGCCGCGAGCGCCAGGGCGTGCCGGGCGTTGCGGCCGATCTCGGTGTCCTCGGGGAGTTCGGCGCAGGCGGCGGCCGCGCAGGCGTCCGGGCCGGCCCCGGAGAGCGCTAGGGACACGGCGGCGGCCATGGCGCGGGCCCCGTGCACGCCGTCGCCGTCCTGGGTGTAGCGGGCGTCGAACTCGGCGAGGTCGGCGGCGGCCCGCGGGTCGCCCGGGTGGGCCACGGCCAGCACGCAGGCCCGGACGCAGGCCGCGTCGTCGAAGTAGTGCGGGTTGTCGTGGCCGGAGGCGGGCGGGCGCAGCCCGGTGGCGAGGTTGCCGAGTCCGGCGCGCACGGAGATGCGGGCGCGCAGCGGCAGCACGGCGGACTCGGTCTCGGGGGCCCGTTCGGTGGCGGCGGCGACCTCGGCCGCGACCGCGTTCCAGGTGAGGTCGATGGCGGCGCGGGTGCGGCGCTCCCGGCTGAGGTCGCCGAGCACGGTGTCGTCGCCCGCGCGCAGTACCGCCTCGGCGGCGAACGCGGCCCACTCGGCGTCGTCGGAGGGGCCGAGACGGAGCGGCTCGGGCGGCTGGTTCAGGGCGATGGGGACGGGCAGCGTGGTGGTGGCGTTCTGCTCGGCGAAGGTGTCCAGCTCGCGGGTGAGGCGGCGGGTCCACTCGGGCATACGGGCGGCGCGGTGCCGGGCGGCGGGCCAGCCGGCGGCGTCCCCGGCGGCGAGTCCGAGGAGCAGCCCCTCGACGGCCGCGCGGGGCGGTCGGGGGGCGGGCGCGGGCGCGGCGGGCGGGCGCGGCGCGGGGGCCGCGTCGTCCTGCCCGGCCGTGGGGGCGAGGGTGTCGTCGGTGGTCGGGGCGGGGGTGGTGGAGGTCATGTGGGGGTCTCCGGGGTCAGCAGGTCCGCGATGTCGAGGACGTGGTGGCCGGCCATGGCGGGCAGACAGCTGCCGCGGGCCGGGGTGATGGCCGCGGCCCAGTGCCCGGGGACCGCGGCGACGCCCTGGGTCGCTCCGGCCAGCGCACCGGCCACGGCCGCCGTGGTGTCGGCGTCGCGGCCCATGTTCACGGCGGTCAGCACCGCCTGTTCGAAGTCGCCGTCGGCCGCCGCGTAGGCGCCGAAGGCAAGGGCCACCGCTTCCGGGGCGAGGTCGGTCCAGGGGTAGCCGCCGATCACCACCGCGGCGCGGACGGCCCGTTCGCCGCGGTGGGCGGCGGTCACCGCGCGGCGCAGCGAGCGGGCGGTCCAGGAGTCCTCCGGCACCACCGCCAGCGCCGAGGCCACGACCGTGACCACCGGCGCCCCGGCCATGGCCGCCGCGACGCCCGCCGCGACCGCCCGCCCGCCGTAGATGCCCTCCCCGTCGTGGCTGACCGAGCCGTCGACCGCCGCGAGCCGGGCCGCCTCGTCGGGCAGCCCGGCCGCGTACACGCCGTACGGCGCCGCCCGCATCGCGAGGCCGTCGCTCCAGGCGTGCCGGTGCTGGGCGGAGATGGGCGCGGCCAGGCCCCGGCGCAGGTTCTCCAGCGTGCCCCGCTCGCTGAAGCCGGCGCCGCGGAAGGGACCCTCGGCCCGGTCCGCGATCCACTCGTGCCAGGCCGCCTCGACGTGCGCGGGGGTGAGTCCGGAGCCGTGCCGGGCGGCCAGCAGGCCCGAGAAGATCGCGTACTCGGTGTCGTCCGTGCCGGCCGGGGGGTCGCTCACATAGCCGGTGATGCGGCCCCACTTCGCGCGGATCTCGGAAGGCTTCATGTTCTCGGCGGGGGCGCCCAGCGCGTCGCCGACGGCCAGGCCGAGCAGCGCGCCGCGGGCCCGTTCCCGGAGCCCGAGGGCGTCCCCGGGCGCGGGCGCCGAGGGGATGCGGGCGGTCGATGCCATACGCGGCTCTCCTCTCAGGCGCGCCCCGTGGGGCGCCGGCCCTTTGCGGAACTGTCCCCGGTGCCGTGTCCGCCGCAGCCTCCCGTGCCGGAGCGTCACCCGGACGAGATGCGCGGAGCGTCCGAGCGGACCGGGGCGGACGGCAAAAGCGCTGGTTAGCGCAGCCTTTCCTTGCTGGCGGGGGGTTCCGCCGAGGCGTAGACTGGGTTGCGTCGAAAATTGGAATGAGTCCAAAGTGCATACGTGTGGGCGTCCGGAAGAGAGGGCGCCCGGCAGAGTCCAGGGGGACCCGGCATGGCCATCATCGAGACCGAGGCGACGCTCCACGAGGCGCACCGCGACAACCACACCCACCGCGACGTCAACGGCGGCTGGCTGCGCCCCGCGGTGTTCGGCGCCATGGACGGACTGGTCTCCAACCTCGCCCTGATGACCGGCGTCGCCGGCGGGGCCGTCGGCCAGCAGACGATCGTCCTCAGCGGTCTCGCGGGACTGGCCGCCGGCGCCTTCTCCATGGCGGCCGGCGAGTACACGTCCGTGGCCTCCCAGCGCGAGCTGGTCGAGGCCGAACTGGACGTCGAGCGCCGGGAGCTGCGCAAGCACCCCAAGGACGAGGAGGCCGAGCTGGCCGCGCTCTACGAGTCGCGCGGCGTCGAGCCCGGCCTGGCCCGCGAGGTCGCCCGGCAGCTCTCCCGCGACCCCGAGCAGGCCCTGGAGATACACGCCCGCGAGGAACTGGGCATCGACCCCGGAGACCTGCCCTCGCCGACCGTCGCCGCGGTCTCCAGCTTCGGGTCCTTCGCGCTGGGCGCGCTGCTGCCGGTTCTGCCGTACCTGCTCGGCGCGAGCAGCCTGTGGCCGGCCGTGCTGGTCGCGCTGCTCGGGCTCTTCCTGTGCGGAGCCGTGGTCGCGAAGGTCACCGCGCGCTCCTGGTGGTTCAGCGGCCTGCGGCAGCTCGCCCTCGGCGGCGCGGCGGCCGGTGTGACGTACGCCCTGGGATCGCTCTTCGGTACCGCCGTAGGATGACCTCTTGCGTCTATGCGGTGCGTCGCATAAACAATCATTACTTGCTGGTTTCGAATGTGTGACCAGTGGGCATGAGCCGTACGCGCTGCAGGCAATGAGGCCGACGGCGTGCCCAGCGGAAGAGGCGAAGAGGCCTCTTCCCGCCATCGGGCCGACGGACACCGATCTGTCCGGACCGGCTCCCCACAGCTTCCGTCGACGGGCGCGGAACCCCGCCGCGACCCGGACGATGTCCGCATGCTGGAACGCATTATCCCGGTACCCGAGAGCCGTTCCATCATGTAACCTGCACGAAATTTAGCCACGCAGAGGGCCAACGTCGTCCCTCGGCACTTGCACCAATGCCAATTGACGACGACGGGAGAGCCGATGCGTACGCCGCGCCAGCCGTCCCAGCATTCCTCGAACGAGCGCCCGAGCTGGTCGTTCATGGATGCTCGCCCTGCTGCGCAGGGTATGTACGACCCCCGCAACGAGCACGACGCCTGCGGCGTCGGCTTCGTCGCCACCCTCACCGGCGAGGCGTCCCACACCCTGGTCGAGCAGGCCCTCACCGTCCTGCGGAACCTCGAGCACCGCGGCGCCACCGGCTCCGAGCCGGACTCCGGCGACGGCGCGGGCATCCTCTCCCAGATCCCGGACGCCTTCTTCCGCGAGGTGGCCGGATTCGAGCTGCCCGCGGCCGGCGGCTACGCCGTCGGTATCGCCTTCCTCCCGGAGGAGGGCGCCGACGAGGCCGTCGCCCGGATCGAGGAGATCGCCGCCGCCGAGGAGCTCACCGTCCTCGGCTGGCGCGAGGTGCCGGTCGCGCCCCAGCTGCTGGGCGCCACCGCCCGCTCGACCATGCCGGTCTTCCGTCAGCTCTTCGTCACCGACGGGGTCAGCACGGGCATCGAACTGGACCGCAAGGCCTTCGTGGTGCGCAAGCGCGCCGAGCGCGAGGTGGGCGTCTACTTCCCGTCGCTGTCCGCGCGGACCATCGTCTACAAGGGCATGCTGACCACCGGCCAGCTCGAGCCCTTCTTCCCGGACCTCTCCGACCGCCGCTTCGGCTCCGCGATCGCGCTGGTCCACTCCCGGTTCTCCACGAACACCTTCCCGTCGTGGCCGCTCGCGCACCCGTACCGCTTCGTCGCGCACAACGGTGAGATCAACACCGTCAAGGGCAACCGCAACTGGATGCGCGCCCGCGAGTCCCAGCTGATGTCCGACCTGTTCGGCACGGAGAAGGACCTCGAGCGGATCTTCCCGGTCTGCACGCCCGACGCCTCCGACTCCGCGTCCTTCGACGAGGTGCTGGAGCTGCTGCACCTCGGCGGCCGCAGCCTGCCGCACTCGGTGCTGATGATGATCCCGGAGGCGTGGGAGAACCACGAGTCCATGGACCCGGCCCGCCGCGCCTTCTACCAGTACCACTCCACGATGATGGAGCCCTGGGACGGCCCGGCCTGCGTCACCTTCACCGACGGCACCCAGGTCGGCGCCGTGCTGGACCGCAACGGCCTGCGCCCCGGCCGCTACTGGGTGACCGACGACGGCCTGGTCGTCCTCGGCTCCGAGGTCGGCGTCCTCGACATCGACCCGGCGAAGGTGGTCCGCAAGGGCCGTCTGCAGCCCGGCCGCATGTTCCTCGTGGACACCGCCGAGCACCGCATCATCGAGGACGACGAGATCAAGTCGCAGCTCGCCGCCGAGCACCCCTACGAGGAGTGGCTCGAGGCCGGCGTGATCGAGCTGTCCGACCTGCCCGAGCGCGAGCACATCGTGCACACGCACGCCTCGGTCACCCGCCGTCAGCAGACCTTCGGCTACACCGAGGAGGAGCTGCGTGTCCTCCTCGCGCCGATGGCCAAGACCGGTGCCGAGCCCATCGGCTCGATGGGCACCGACTCGCCGATCGCCGCGCTCAGCGAGCGCCCCCGGCTGCTCTTCGACTACTTCACCCAGCTCTTCGCGCAGGTCACCAACCCGCCGCTGGACGCGATCCGCGAGGAGCTGGTCACCTCCCTGCGCTCCTCGCTCGGCCCGCAGGGCAACCTGCTGGAGCCGACGGCCGCCGCGTGTCGCAGCGTCACCCTGCCCTTCCCGGTGATCGACAACGACGAGCTGGCCAAGCTCATCCACATCAACGCCGACGGCGACATGCCCGGCTTCAAGGCCGCGACCCTCTCCGGCCTGTACCGCGTGGCCGGCGGCGGCGAGGCCCTCGCCGCCCGCATCGAGGACATCTGCGCCGAGGCCGACGCCGCCATCGAGAACGGCGCCCGGCTCATCGTCCTGTCCGACCGGCACTCCGACGCCGAGCACGCGCCGATCCCGTCGCTGCTGCTCACCGCGGCCGTCCACCACCACCTCATCCGCACCAAGCAGCGCACCCAGGTGGGCCTGCTGGTCGAGGCCGGCGACGTCCGCGAGGTCCACCACGTCGCCCTGCTCATCGGCTACGGCGCCGCCGCGGTCAACCCGTACCTGGCGATGGAGTCGGTCGAGGACCTGGTCCGCGCCGGCACCTTCCTGCCGGGCGTCGAGCCCGAGAAGGCCATCCGCAACCTGATCTACGCCCTCGGCAAGGGCGTGCTGAAGGTGATGTCCAAGATGGGCATCTCCACCGTCGCCTCCTACCGCGGCGCCCAGGTCTTCGAGGCCGTCGGTCTCGAGGAGTCCTTCGTCGAGAAGTACTTCAACGGCACCACCAGCAAGATCGGCGGCGTCGGCATCGACGTGATCGCCAAGGAGGTCGCCGCCCGCCACGCCAAGGCGTACCCCGCCTCCGGCATCGCCCCGGCGCACCGTGCGCTGGACATCGGCGGCGAGTACCAGTGGCGCCGCGAGGGCGAGCCGCACCTGTTCGACCCGGAGACGGTCTTCCGCCTGCAGCACTCCACGCGCTCGGGCCGCTACGACATCTTCAAGAAGTACACAGAGCGGGTGAACGAGCAGTCCGAGCGGCTGATGACGCTGCGCGGCCTGTTCGGCTTCAAGTCGGACCGGAAGCCCATCCCGGTCGAGGAGGTCGAGCCGGTCTCCGAGATCGTCAAGCGGTTCTCCACCGGCGCCATGTCGTACGGCTCCATCTCGCAGGAGGCGCACGAGACCCTCGCCATCGCCATGAACCAGCTGGGCGGCAAGTCCAACACCGGTGAGGGCGGCGAGGACCCGGAGCGCCTGTACGACCCGGCCCGCCGGTCGTCCATCAAGCAGGTCGCCTCCGGCCGCTTCGGTGTGACCTCCGAGTACCTGGTCAACTCCGACGACATCCAGATCAAGATGGCCCAGGGCGCCAAGCCCGGCGAGGGCGGCCAGCTGCCTGGCCACAAGGTCTACCCGTGGGTCGCGAAGACCCGGCACTCGACGCCGGGCGTGGGGCTCATCTCCCCGCCGCCGCACCACGACATCTACTCCATCGAGGACCTCGCCCAGCTGATCCACGACCTGAAGAACGCCAACCCCCAGGCGCGCATTCACGTCAAGCTGGTCTCCGAGGTCGGCGTCGGCACCGTCGCCGCGGGCGTCTCCAAGGCCCACGCGGACGTCGTGCTGATCTCCGGCCACGACGGCGGCACCGGCGCCTCCCCGCTGACGTCGCTGAAGCACGCCGGCGGCCCCTGGGAGCTCGGCCTCGCCGAGACCCAGCAGACCCTGCTGCTCAACGGCCTGCGCGACCGCATCGTCGTGCAGACCGACGGCCAGCTGAAGACCGGCCGTGACGTGGTGATCGCCGCGCTGCTCGGCGCCGAGGAGTTCGGCTTCGCCACCGCGCCGCTCGTCGTCTCCGGCTGCGTCATGATGCGCGTCTGCCACCTGGACACCTGCCCGGTCGGCATCGCCACCCAGAACCCGGTGCTGCGCGACCGGTTCTCCGGCAAGGCCGAGTACGTCGTGAACTTCTTCCGGTTCATCGCCGAGGAGGTCCGCGAGCTCCTCGCCGAGCTGGGCTTCCGCTCCATCGACGAGGCCGTCGGCCACGCCGAGGTGCTGGACGTGACCCGCGCGGTCAACCACTGGAAGGCGCAGGGCCTGGAGCTCGAGCCGCTGTTCCACGTGCCCGAGCTGCCCGAGGGCGCCGCCCGCCACCAGGTGGTCGGCCAGGACCACGGCCTGGAGAAGGCGCTCGACAACGAGCTGATCAAGCTCGCCGCCGACGCGCTGTCCGCCTCCGGCGCCGAGGACGCCCAGCCGGTGCGCGCCCAGGTCGCCATCCGCAACATCAACCGCACGGTCGGCACCATGCTCGGCCACGAGGTGACGAAGAAGTTCGGCGGCGCGGGCCTGCCCGACGACACCATCGACATCACCTTCACCGGCTCCGCCGGCCAGTCGTTCGGCGCCTTCGTCCCGCGCGGCGTCACGCTGCGCCTGGAGGGCGACGCCAACGACTACGTCGGCAAGGGCCTGTCCGGCGGCCGCATCGTCGTCCGCCCGGACCGCGGCGCCGACCACCTCGCCGAGTACAGCGTCATCGCGGGCAACACCCTCGCCTACGGCGCCACCGGCGGCGAGATGTTCCTGCGCGGCAAGGTCGGCGAGCGGTTCTGCGTCCGCAACTCCGGCGCGCTGGTCGTCTCCGAGGGCGTGGGCGACCACGGCTGCGAGTACATGACCGGCGGTCACGCGGTCGTCCTCGGCGAGACCGGGCGCAACTTCGCGGCCGGCATGTCCGGCGGCATCGCGTACGTCATCGACCTGGACCTGGACAACGTCAACGCCGGCAACCTCTCCGCCGTCGAGACGCTGGACGACGCCGACAAGCAGTGGCTGCACGACGTGGTCCGCCGGCACCAGGAGGAGACGGGCTCCACCGTCGCCGAGAAGCTGCTCGCCGACTGGGACACCAGCGTGCGGCGCTTCAGCAAGATCATCCCCAGCACGTACAAGGCAGTGCTCGCCGCCAAGGACGCCGCCGAGCGAGCCGGTCTGTCCGAGACCGAGATCACCGAGAAGATGATGGAGGCGGCGATCAATGGCTGACCCGAAGGGCTTTCTGAACCACGGCCGCGAGGTCGCCAGGTCCCGACCGGTCGAGGAGCGCACGAAGGACTGGAACGAGGTCTACGTCCCCGGCTCCCTGCTGCCGATCATCAGCAAGCAGGCCAGCCGCTGCATGGACTGCGGCATCCCGTTCTGTCACAACGGCTGTCCGCTCGGGAACCTCATCCCGGAGTGGAACGACTACGCCTACCGCGAGGACTGGGGCGCGGCGAGCGACCGGCTGCACGCCACGAACAACTTCCCCGAGTTCACCGGGCGGCTGTGCCCCGCCCCGTGCGAGTCGGCGTGCGTGCTCGGCATCAACCAGCCGCCGGTCACCATCAAGAACGTCGAGGTCTCGATCATCGACAAGGCGTGGGAGACCGGTGACGTCGCGCCGCAGATCCCCGAGCGCCTGTCCGGCAAGACCGTCGCGGTGGTCGGCTCCGGCCCCGCGGGTCTGGCCGCCGCCCAGCAGCTGACCCGGGCCGGCCACACCGTCGCCGTCTACGAGCGCGCGGACCGCATCGGAGGCCTCCTCCGGTACGGCATCCCCGAGTTCAAGATGGAGAAGCGGCACATCAACCGCCGGATCGAGCAGATGCGCGCGGAGGGCACCAAGTTCCGCACCGGCATCGAGATCGGCCGTGACATGCCCGCCACCGCGCTGCGCAAGCGGTACGACGCCGTGGTCCTCGCCGTCGGCGCCACCACCCCGCGCGACCTGCCGGTGCCCGGCCGCGAGCTCAAGGGCATCCACCAGGCCATGGAGTACCTGCCGCTGGCGAACAAGGTGCAGGAGGGCGACTTCGTCTCCCCGCCGATCACCGCCGAGGGCAAGCACGTCGTCGTGATCGGCGGCGGCGACACCGGCGCGGACTGCGTGGGCACCGCCCACCGCCAGGGCGCGGCCTCGGTGACGCAGCTGGAGATCATGCCCCGCCCGAACGAGGAGCGGGACCCGGTCGCCCAGCCGTGGCCGACGTTCCCCATGCTGTACAAGGTCACCAGCGCGCACGAGGAGGGCGGCGAGCGGATCTACTCCGTCTCCACCACCCACTTCGAGGGCGACGAGGACGGCAACGTCCAGTGGCTGCACATGACCGAGGTGGAGTTCGTCGACGGCAAGCTGACGCAGAAGCCGGGCACCGAGCGCAAGATCCCCGCGCAGCTGGTCACCCTCGCCATGGGCTTCACCGGCACCGACCGGGAGAACGGCCTGGTCGAGCAGTTCGGCCTGGAGCTGGACGCGCGCGGCAACATCGCCCGCGACGCCGACTTCCAGACCAACGTGCCCGGCGTGTTCGTCGCCGGTGACGCCGGCCGCGGCCAGTCGCTCATCGTGTGGGCGATCGCCGAGGGCCGCTCGGCCGCCCGCGGCTGCGACCGGTACCTGACCGGGGCGAGCGCCCTGCCCGCCCCGATCCGCCCGACGGACCGCGCCCTGGCGGTCTGACACCCCTGAGAACGTCCCGCACAAAGGCGTGCGGAACACCGCGGCGCCTGCCCGCCAGTCCCCGACCGGACCGACTGGGCAGGCGCCGCGACATGTTCAGGACAGGGTGTAGGAGTCCCCGTACATCTCCCAGGTGAGCGGGGTGTCCAGGTCCAGGTTCCCGGCCTGGAGGAACCGGCGCTGCGCGGTGTCGACGCGGGAGGTGTCGCGGTCCGGGTAGCGGGTGAGCATGGTCTCGCGGCGGACGTCGAGGAAGGCGTCCAGGTACGCCGTCTCCGAGCCGCCCGCGGCGGGCGTCTTCGCCTTCTCCAGGACGCGCTCGCGCAGGGCGTAGAAGCCGTTCTCGTCGGTGCCGGTGCCGTGGAAGACCATCGCGTCGTAGTACACGAACTGGCCCAGGGTGCCCAGGCCGTCCAGCTTGGCGAGGCGGACCGCGGGCTCGAAGTAGACGCGGTCGCGTTCCTTCTCCTGCGCGGCGCGGAACTCCGGCAGCTCCGACTCCGCCTTCCACGCCTCGGTGAAGCCCGGGTCGAGTCCCTCGTGCGAGCCGGTGCCGTCGACCTTCCGCAGGGCGGGCAGGTAGCGCGCGAGGCCGTTGCCGGGGCTGCTCCTCGTGTAGTGCTCGACGAGGGTGAGCAGATCGTGGGTGCCGGTGCAGAAGCCGATGATGCCCGCGGTGTAGCCGCAGTCGTCGTCGCGGTCCTCGATGCTCCCGTAGGTGGAGCGCCAGTCGGTGGTGGAGTGCTCGGCGCTCGCCACCAGCCGGTGCGCCAGCTCCCTCTTGGCGGGGGCGGCGAGACCGGGCGGCAGGGAGGCGACGGTCTTGTCGTCCTCGTCCCGCTGCTGTTCGTGGTCCTGCTCGGCCCGGTCCTTGGCGTCGTCGCGGGAGGACTGCGCGCCGACCGAGGTGGGGCCGGCGGGGGCGTCGGCGGCTGTCGACGGCAGGACGAAGTACACCGCCGTGGCGACCACGGGAAGGCCCGCGAGGAAGAGCACACCGGCACGTTTCACTGGGGGATCCCTCCACCTGTCAGGTCCGACACCTTGACCGCCGCCAGGACGGCGAGCAGCACCACCAGCACGGCGCACGCGCCGGCCTGCACCAGCACGCGGCGTCCGTCGCGCGGCGCCCAGGCGAACGCGAGCGCCACCAGCCCGCCGGTCAGCAGCCCGCCCAGGTGGCCCTGCCACGAGGTGAACACCGCGGAGACCACCAGCCACAGCAGCAGCCCGGTCATGAAGCGGTTCACCCCGCGCATGTCGGCGCCGACCCGCCGGGCCACGACGTAGTAGGCGGCCCCGACCCCGAACAGCGCGCCGGAGGCGCCGACCGTGGGGTCCGAGGGCGCGATCAGCAGCACCAGCACCGAACCGCCCAGCGCCGACAGGAGGTACAGGGCGAGGTAGTGGACCCGGCCGAGCATCGGCTCGACCGCCCGGCCCAGGTTCCACAGCACCGCCATGTTCATCACCACGTGGAGGAGGCCGAACGTCCCCTCCGTCGGCGGCAGATGCAGGAACGCGCCGGTCAGCAGCCGGTACCACTCGCCGCCCACGACCCCCTCGGGGGTGAAGTCCGCCGGGTACGGCTGCGTCCACACGTAGTGGCCGCCGTCCGGGCCGAGCAGCCCCGCGCCCACCATCGCGAACCGGTCCACGACCTCCGGCCGGACCACCTCCGCCAGGTACGCCAGCACGTTGAGCGCGATCAGCGCGTACGTGACCACGGGGACGACGGAGACCCGGCCGCCCACCAGGGTGCGCGCCTGCCGCACCGACCGGGCGCCCTCCCGCACACAGTCGGGGCACTGGTGGCCCACGGCGGCCTCGCGCATGCAGTCGGGGCAGATGTACCGCTCGCAGCGGACGCAGCGCACATGGCACTCCACCCGCGGATGGCGGTAGCAGGTGGTGACGGCGGACTCGGGTTCCACAGGCCGGCTCCTCGGCGAGTCGGGACGAAAACGGCCGGCGGGGGACGGCGGCGCACACTACGACAGCGGCGAACAAAATAGCGAACACCTGAGAAGTGAGCGAACGGCGGGGTGAAATGCCGCTCTTGTGGCGGTGGTTGAGCGTGGGGCACGGGTGCCGGGCGCCCGAGGGCCGGCACCGGGTCGAACCGCCGGGGGCCCTACGTGTCGCACTCCAGCACGGACCGGCACAGACCGCACCGCGCCCGCACCCTCCCCGCCACCGGCACCCGGATGCGCTGATGACAGGTGGGACAGGGGAACGACACCCGCAGCGGGCCGTGCCCGTCCGCCGAGAACCGGTACGCCGTCTCCCGCCCCGCCTCCGGCGCAGGAGCGTGCCCCTGCGCGTGCCTGCGGTCCCGCGCGTACCGGAGCCGCCCGGTCCAGCCCGCCGCGCGCAGCGGCGGCTGCTCCGCGTCCCGCCGCGCCAGCGCCAGCCCCTCCCGGTACGCCGTGTACGCCTGCGGACTGGTGAACCACACCGACGGGTCCTCGCCGAACAGCAGTGCCCGCTTCGCCAGCACGTACCCGAACTCCTCCGGCGTGAGGTACCCGAGCTTCTGCGACGACGTCCCGTCCTCCCGGAACGCGTCCAGCAGCAGCCACCCCGCCCCGAGATAGGTCGCCGCGGTGTCCGTGAGGATCTCGTTCTCCCGCGTCGACGGGAACGACAGCCCCAGCCGGTGCAGATAGACGTGCGCCACCTCGTGCGCCAGCGCCGCCCCGATGTCCCGGCGGTGGTCCCGGAACCGGTCGTTCAGCTCGACGAAGTACTCGGGCCCCGCGGTCAGTTCGACGTTCGCCGCATGGGTCATCTCCCGGAACCCGACGATCAGCCGCGCGTCCGGCAGCCGGTAGTGCGCCACCATCTCGCGGGCCACCCGCTGCGCCCCCAGATGCAGGTCGTCCGCGTCCGCGAACGCCACGTCGGCCGGCGCGACGCTCGCCGAGAAGGTGCGCACCGTGTCGTACGACAGGCGCCGGTACAGCGCCGTGAGCGACTCCCGCACCGTCCGCAGATGCGGGTAACCGTGCTCCACCGGTCCGCCGTTCGCCACGTCGCACCCCCGCCGCGCCTGGACACCGTCCACTGTACGAGCCGAGCCGCCGCCGCGGGCCCGCCCCGCCGTAGGCTGAGCCGCCATGACCACCAGCAACGCCGCCACCCCCGACGCCGACCCCGCGGTCCTCGAGGAACTGACCCGTCTGCGCGACAGCATCGACAACATCGACGCGGCCGTCGTCCACATGCTCGCCGAGCGCTTCAAGTGCACCCAGCAGGTCGGCCGGCTCAAGGCCGAGCACCGGCTGCCGCCCGCCGACCCGGGGCGCGAGGCCCGTCAGATCGCCCGGCTGCGCGCCCTCGCCGAGGACGCCAAGCTCGACCCGGCCTTCGCGGAGAAGTTCCTGACGTTCATCATCGCCGAGGTGATCCGCCACCACGAGAGCATCGCGGACGACGCGGCGAACGGCACGGCTTGAGCGGGCCGGTGAGGCGTCCGGGACGCGGCGGGGAGTGACAGGGCGGCCCGCACGGTGCATGCTCGCTGTGCACGCCTAGTCGGCTCACGCACACCGTCCGTCAGCACCCGGACCCGCGTCCGGCCCTGGCGGGGAAGGACGTGCCCCATGCCGCCCACCGCCCGCATCCTCCTCGTCGACGACCACGAGGACACGCTGTACGCCCTGGAGAGCGCCCTCGCGCCGCTCGGACAGCCGCTGGGCCGGGCCACCAGCGGCGACGAGGCGCTCAAGCAGCTGCTGCGCGGCAACGTCGGCGTGCTCCTGCTCGACGCCCACATGCCCGGCACCGGCGGCCTCGACGTCGTGCGCTGGATGCGCCGCCTGGAGCAGACCCGGCACATACCCGTCGTCCTGCTCACCGGCTTCGCCCGCGACCACCGGCTCGGCGCCGCCGCCTACCGCCTCGGCGTGGCCGACCTCGTCACCACCCCCGTCGACCCCTGGGCGCTGCGCACCAAGGTGCGCCACCTCTACGACACCCACCAGCGCCGGCTCGCCCTGGAGGCCGAGGTGCGCTCCCTGCGCGCCCGGCTCGACGCGGCCGGCGCCCCCGCCGCACGCCCCGCGCCGCCCCCGCCGCACGCGCACGTGCCCCCCGCGCAGCCCCCGGGGGCGCACACCGCGGAACTCGGCGGGGACCGGACATAGGCCGCGTACCCCATCCTCCTCTGTGCCGCGCCGACGCCATCAGGCAGCATGGCGTTCATGTCCGTACTGACGCGCGACGAAGCGCAGAACCGAGCACAGCTCATCGACGTCCACCGCTACACGATCGCCCTCGATCTGACCGCCGGGGACGAGACGTTCGACTCCCGCACCCTCATCAGGTTCGGCGCCCGCGCGGACGCGGACACCTTCGTCGAGATCGACCCCGCCGAACTGCGCTCCGTCACGCTCGACGGCCGGACCCTCGACCCAGCCCTCCTCGACGGCGGCCGGTTCCCGCTGAAGAACCTCACCGCCGGCGAGCACGAGCTGCTGGTCGACGCGCGCATGCGCTACTCCCGCACCGGCGAGGGCATGCACCGCTTCACCGACCCCAGCGACGGCGAGACCTACGTCTACACCCAGCTCTTCCTGGACGACGTGCGGCGCGTCTTCGCCGCCTTCGACCAGCCCGACCTCAAGGCCGTCTTCGAACTCACCGTCACCGCCCCCGAGGACTGGACGGTCCTCGCCAACGGTGTCACCGAGCACACCGGCGGCGGCGTGTGGAAGGCCGCGCCCACCCCGCCCGTCTCCACCTACCTCGTCGCCGTCGCCGCCGGGCCCTGGCACTCCGTGCGCACCGAGCACCGCGGCCTGCCGTTCGGCCTGCACTGCCGCCGCTCCCTCGCGCCCCACCTGGAGGCGGACGCCGAGGAGCTGCTCGAGATCACCCGCGCCTGCTTCGACCGCTACCACGAGAAGTTCGAGGAGCCGTACCCCTTCGACTCCTACGACCAGGCCTTCGTGCCCGAGTTCAACGCGGGCGCCATGGAGAACCCCGGCCTTGTCACCTTCCGCGACGAGTTCGTCTACCGCTCCGCCGTCACCGACACCGAGCGGCAGCGGCGCGCCATGGTGATCGCCCACGAGATGGCCCACATGTGGTTCGGCGACCTCGTCACCCTGCGCTGGTGGGACGACATCTGGCTGAACGAGTCCTTCGCCGAGTACATGGGCTACCAGACCCTCAACGAGGTCACCCCCGCCAGCCCCGGCGGGCAGCCGCCCCGCTGGCGCGGCGAGGGCACCTGGACCGACTTCGGCGTCTCCCGCAAGACCTGGGGCTACGACGCCGACCAGCGGCCCTCCACCCACCCCGTCGCCCCGGAGCACGTCGAGGACACCGCCTCCGCCCTGCTCAACTTCGACGGCATCTCCTACGCCAAGGGCGCCTCCGCCCTGCGCCAGCTCGTCGCCTGGCTAGGCGAGAAGGACTTCCTCGCCGGCATCAACACCCACTTCGAGCGGTACCGCTTCGGCAACGCGGGCCTCGCCCAGTTCATCGACTCCCTCGCCTCCGCCACCGAGCGGGACGTGCACGCCTGGGCCGACGCCTGGCTGCGCACCAGCGGCGTCGACACGCTCACCGCCTCCGTCGACGCGGTGCCCGGCCGGTGGACCCTCACCCTGGACCGCGAGGGCGGCCGCCCGCACCGGGTGACCGTCGGGGTCTACGACCGCGACCTCAGCGACGGACGCACCCTCACCCTGCGCGAGCGCTACGAGACCGACGTGCCGCGGACCGCCGCCCCCGAGCCGCGCCCCGGCACCCGCCCCGCCCTGGTCGTCCCCAACGACCTGGACCTGACGTACGCCAAGATCCGCCTCGACGAGACCTCCCTGGAGACCGCACTGCGCGGCCTGTCGGGCATCCCCGACGCGCTCACCCGGGCCGTCGTCTGGAACAGCCTGCGCGACATGGTCCGCGACGGAGACCTGGCCCCCTCCGCCTACCTGGCCACCGCCGCCGCCCATCTGCCCGAGGAGACCGACGTCGCCCTCGTCCAGGGCGTCCTCGCGTTCGCCTCCGGGGAGGTCGCCGACCACTACCTCGCCCCGGACCGGCGGCCCGCCGCGCTCGCCACCCTCACCGACCTGTGCCGCGACCTCATCCGCCGCACCGAGGACGGCGACCACCCGGGCCTGCGCCTGGTCGCGGTGCGCCACTGCATCGACGCGGCCTCCCGCCCCGAGACCATCGCCGCCTGGCTCGCCGAGGGCACCGTCCCCGGCGGCCCCGAGCTGGACCCGGAGCTGCGCTGGCGGATCCTGGGCCGGCTCGCCGTGCTCGGCGCCGTCGACGAGACCGACGTCGCCGAGGAACTGCGCCGCGACCCCAGCGCCACCGGCCAGGAGGGCGCCGCCCGCTGCCGGGCCGCCCTGCCCGACCCGGACGCCAAGGCCCGCGCCTGGGACGCCATGTTCGGCTCCGACGACCTGTCCAACTACCTGTTCACCGCCACCGCCCGCGGCTTCTGGCAGCCCGAGCAGGCCGAGCTGGTCCGCCCGTACGTGGCGCGCTACTTCAAGGACGCCGTGGCCGTCGCCGCGCGCCGCGGCCCCGCCATCGCCACGGCCGCGGGACGCTGGGCGTTCCCCGCGCACGCCGTGGAGCCCGAGACGCTGAAGCTCGGCGAGAAGACGCTGCGCAAGGCCGACCCCGTGCCGGCGCTGCGCCGCCAGTTCACCGACCGGCTCGACGACCTGGCCCGCGCCCTGCGCGTCCAGGAGGCCTGAGACCCGGCGGGGCAGGGGGCAACGCGACACAACGGCGCGGGGGCGCCGCCGGACGGACCGGCGGCGCCCCCGCGGGCACCGCTGCGAGGGACGGTCAGAACACCGGCGTGCCGTCCCGGGTGAGGCGCCAGTCCTCCGACGCGAAGTCCTTCGGGTCCAGCACGCCCTTGGCGGTCGCCCACTCGGCGATCCGGGTACGGATCTCCGTCGACTCCGCCCACAGCTCCGGCGCCGACGCCACGTGCGGGAACGCCCCGCCGCCGTTGGCCCGGTAGTTGTTGACCGCGAACACGAACCGCTGCGCGTCGTCCACCGGGGCGCCGTCGAACGTCAGGTTCTTGATGCGCGACCCGGCCGGCCGGGCGATGTCGATGTCGTACCGCACGCCCGACACGTAGTCGTAGTTGTAGTCCGGGCGGCCGTTCGCGTTCGTCAGCTTGTCGACGTCCACCGGCGCGCCGGCCGCGGTCTGCACGAAGTACTCCGCCGAGTACTCCAGGTACGCCCGCACCTGAGCGCCCGTCAGCAGCTTCGCCACCAGCGTGTTGTCGTACACGTAGAGGCTCGACAGGTCCCGGATGGTCACGTCGCCCGCCGGGATCTCGCTGGTCCGGGAGAACGGCGAGGCCTGCGACAGCACCGGCAGCGAGGCGTACTCGGTGCCCGCCAGCGCGTCCCGGACCACGTCCTCCTGCACCTTGCTGATCAGGTCGATGATCGGCGCGTCCTTGTAGCGCGCCTCCACCGTCGTCAGCGTCTCGGTCGCCGTCCCCACCACCTGGTTGACGTACGCCACGACCTGCGCGTGCTCGTCGCCCAGCAGCCGGGTGATCCTCGGGTCGTCCTCCACCGTCGCCGCGTCCCGCAGCGACGCCTTCACGGACTCCACCTGCCAGCGGCCCCGCTCGAAGGTGAGCTCGACGTCGAAGAGAGTCAGCCGCTCGGCGTAGCACAGCGGCTCCGACAGTACGACCTCCTTGCCGGTCTTCTCGTTGGTGACCCGCAGCTCCGCGATCTCCGCGTGCGCGTGGCCGACCAGGATGGCGTCGATGCCCGGCACCTGCCGCGCCACGTTCGCCGCCGCATTCTCCACGTGCGGCAGCTGGTCGCCGTAGGAGGAGGTGCCGGAGGTGCCCGAGTGGGCGGAGACGATCACGACGTCGGCGCCCATGGAGCGCAGCTTCGGCACCCACTTGGCCGCCTGCTCCTCCAGGCCCGGGAAGGCCAGCTTGCCCTGCACGTAGGCCTTGTCCCAGATCGCGATGCCCGGGTTGGTCAGGCCCAGCACTGCCACCTTCACCGGCGGCGCGCCCTTCACGTGGAACTTCTTGACGAAGTAGGGCGGGAAGGCGGGCTTGAGGGTCTTGGCGTCGACCGCGTTGGCGCCGAGCAGCGGGAAGTCGCACTGCTCCTCGAACTTCCGCAGCGTCTCGATGCCGTAGTTGAACTCGTGGTTGCCGAGCGCCACCGCGTCGTACCCGATGGCGTTCATCGCCTGCGCCATCGGGTGCACCGGACCGCCCTTGGCGGTGATCGGGTCCACCTTGGCGTAGTAGTACGTCAGCGGGGTGCCCTGGATGGTGTCGCCCGCGTCCAGCAGCAGGGTGTTCTCCCGGCCGCGCTCCTCGCGGATCCGGTTCACCAGCGTGGACACGCGGGCCAGGCCCTGCGCGTTGCCGGCCGGGTCCTGGTACTCGGCGTCCTTGTAGTAGTCCCAGTTGAACACGTGACCGTGCAGGTCCGTGGTGCCCATCACGGTCAGTGCGTACCGCTTCACCGGCTTCTTCCCCCGTCCCGCCTCAGGAGCGGCCTCGGCCGCAGGGGTGGCCACCGTACCCGCCAGCGCCACCCCCGCCCCCGTGACGGCGGACTTCTTCAGGAACTTCCGGCGGTCCAACGGCATATCAGGCTCTCCTCGTACGACGACGGCGCACAACGCGCGTAGATTCGCCCGACGATTCTGACCTGAACACGTCGATCCGGAACAGTCCTTCCAGGTTTCGATCCGGTGACCGCCGCCGCGCGCACGGGTGAGCGGCGCCGCGCAGGATTCAGTGCTTGTCAATACCCCTTCACCCGCGCGCCGTTGAGTCGTCACGCGCCGCCAAATCACTACCCGTCGGTAAGCCCTAGGGTCGAACCATGCGCCGAGCGAAAATCGTCTGCACCCTGGGTCCCGCGACGGACTCGTACGACCAGATCAAGGCCCTGGTCGACGCCGGAATGGACGTGGCCCGCTTCAACCTCAGCCACGGCGAGCACGTCGAGCACGAGGAGCGGTACCGAAGGGTGCGCAAGGCCGCCGACGAGACCGGCCGCAGCGTGGGAATCCTCGCCGACCTTCAGGGCCCGAAGATCCGCCTGGGCCGCTTCGCCGAAGGACCCGTACTCCTCGAACGCGGGGACCCCTTCACGATCAGCGTCGAGGACGGCGTCGAGGGCGACCGCCACATGTGCGGCACCACCCACGCCGGGCTCACCGAGGACGTCGCCCCGGGGGAGAGGATCCTCGTCGACGACGGCCGGGTCACCCTGGAGGTCACCGCCGTGGACGGCCCCCGCGTGCGCACCACCGTCGTCGAGGGCGGGGTGATCTCCGACCACAAGGGCCTCAACCTCCCCGGCGTCGCCGTCTCCGTGCCCGCCCTCTCCAAGAAGGACGAGGACGACCTGCGCTGGGCGCTGCGCACCGGCTTCGACGTCGTCGCCCTCTCCTTCGTCCGCAGCGGACGGGACATCAAGGACGTCCACCGGATCATGGACGAGGAGGGCCGCCGGCTCCCCGTCATCGCCAAGGTCGAGAAGCCTCAGGCCGTCGAGGCCCTCGACGAGATCGTCGCGGCCTTCGACGGGATCATGGTGGCCCGCGGCGACCTGGGCGTCGAGATGCCGCTGGAGCAGGTGCCCGTCGTCCAGAAGCGCGCCGTGAAGCTGGCCCGGCGCAACGCCAAGCCGGTCATCGTGGCCACCCAGATGCTCGACTCGATGATCGACAACGCCCGGCCCACCCGCGCGGAGGCGTCCGACGTCGCCAACGCCGTCATCGACGGCACCGACGCGGTGA
This sequence comes from Streptomyces cellulosae, assembly GCA_014655195.1. Classification (GTDB taxonomy): domain Bacteria; phylum Actinomycetota; class Actinomycetes; order Streptomycetales; family Streptomycetaceae; genus Streptomyces; species Streptomyces cellulosae. The sequence goes on from BNBH01000002.1 coordinate 360,535, forward strand.
TGCTCTCCGGCGAGACCAGCGTCGGCAAGCACGCCGTGGAGACCGTGCGCACCATGGCCCGCATCGTGGAGGCCGCCGAGGAGGACATCCTCGCCCGCGGCCTGCCGCCGCTGACCGAGCACAACAAGCCCCGCACCCAGGGCGGCGCCGTGGCCCGCGCGGCCGCGGAGATGGGCGACTTCCTCGGCGCCCGCTTCCTGGTCGCCTTCACCCAGTCGGGCGACACCGCCCGGCGTCTGTCCCGCTACCGCTCGCCGATCCCGCTGCTCGCCTTCACACCGGACCCGGCCACCCGCTCCCAGCTCAGCCTGTCCTGGGGTGTGGAGACCTTCCTGGGCCCGCACGTCGGCTCCACCGACGCCATGGTCGACCAGGTGGACGAGCTGCTGCTGCGGTACGCGCGCTGCGCCGAGGGCGACACGGTCGTCGTCACCGCCGGTTCCCCGCCCGGGGTCTCCGGTTCGACCAACATGGTCCGCGTCCATCACATCGGTGAGGACGACAGCCCGAAGTGACGGAACCGGGCCCCGGTCAGTACTTGGGGCCCACATGGAGATCCATCAGGGCGACGGACGCCTTGCGGGCGACGGAGATGTTGAAGGGATCGCTGCCACGAGCCAGCGTGGTCCACCCGACGCCGACTTTGTCCAGGGTGTCCGTGAAGAGCTTCCTGATGTCGTCCGACTTGTTGCTGAAGAAGTACCGGGGGTACTCGTAGCGCTTGCGCTCGCCGGCGACCGTGCGGGTCGTCCAGTTGGTGATCCGGCAGCCGTCCGAATGGATGAGCCCGCGGATGAACTCCCAGGGATGCTCGTCGACGATGGCCTGCTGCCACGGTTCGAGGACGATGAGGCGGTCGTGCTTCTTGCCGGGGCCGTGCTGGGGAAACATGCACGTCCAGTGCTTGGTGTACGACTTCACTTCGACGCAGCCGGGCTTTCGGTGCCGTCCGACGCTGGGGGAGGGCATCACCTTGCGCATCGCGTCTTCGGCGGCCGCGATCAAGCCCGTCTGCCTGGCGTCGCAGAAAATCGACAGGTGGCGCTGTTTCGGCTTCGAGACGATGTGGCCATCGCCGAGGTAGAGACCCAGCAGATACGAGTACGCCACTTCGTCGAAACCGCGGCCTGTGCACTTCGGGCAATCCGTTGGCTGCCGGTACACCTCGCCGCGTAGTTTGCGGTCCTCGCAACGCCACCAGCCGACGGTGCCTCGCGGGATGTTCAGTTGCTCCGCCACCACATGGTTGGGGACGCCCTGTCGCATGAGTGCGACAGCGTGTGCGCGGATCGAAGGGCTGTGCTGTTCCATGCGGCCACAGTGCGTGAGCAACCGTGACGACACGCAGCAAAAGGCGGAGGACCACGCGAACGTGATCCTCCGCTCTGGGAGTGCCGGGTGCGGGACTCGAACCCGCAAGCCCTCTCGGGCAGATGTGTTTGAGACATCCGTGTATGCCATTCCACCAACCCGGCAGGACCGGCTCACGGAATCATACCGGGTCCCCCTCGGTCACCGCCTCTAGGTAGGCTGCACAAGCAGCAGTACCGGCCTGCCCCGCACCAAGGAGCCCACGTTGAGCGCCCCCGAGTCGCCCCAGCCCGCAGACGTGCCCGACGACGACAAGTCGCACGTGCCGCCGATGACGACCCGTGTGGTCATCGCCGAGGACGAGGCACTGATCCGGCTCGATCTCAAAGAGATGCTCGAGGAGGAGGGGTACACGGTCGTCGGCGAGGCCGGCGACGGTGAGCAGGCCGTCGAGCTGGCGCGCGAGCACCGCCCCGACCTGGTGATCCTCGATGTGAAGATGCCCAAGCTGGACGGCATCTCCGCGGCCGAGAAGATCGCCGAGGAGTCCATCGCCCCCGTGCTGATGCTGACCGCCTTCTCGCAGCGCGACCTGGTCGAACGGGCGAGGGACGCGGGCGCGATGGCGTACCTGGTCAAGCCGTTCAGCAAGAGCGACGTGGTGCCCGCGATCGAGATGGCGGTCTCCCGGTTCACCGAGCTGAAGGAGCTGGAGCGCGAGGTCGCCGACCTCAGCCAGCGCCTGGAGACGCGCAAGCTGGTGGACCGCGCCAAGTCGGTGCTGCAGACGCAGTACGGGCTGAGCGAGCCGGCCGCGTTCCGCTGGATCCAGAAGACCTCGATGGACCGGCGCATGTCGATGCAGCAGGTCGCACAGGCGGTCATCGACGACGCCGAGGAGAAGAAGGCCGCGAAGGGCGGCTGACGGCCCGGCGCCGTGGCCGCGCGCACGACGAAGGCCCGCACCCCGTCTCCCGGGGTGCGGGCCTTTCGCTTCCGTCCGCCTGTCCGCCTGTCAGCCTGTCAGCCTCAGTCCTCGCCGAGGTAGGCCTTGCGGACCGACTCGTCGTGGAGCAGGTCGCGGCCGGTGCCGGAGAGGACGATGTTGCCGACCTCCATCACATGGCCGTGGTCGGCCAGCGACAGGGCCGCCTGGGCATTCTGCTCGACGAGCAGGATGGTGGTGCCCTGGGACTTCAGCTCGGCGATGGTCGCCATGATCTTCTGCATCATGATCGGCGACAGACCCATGGAGGGCTCGTCGAGCATGAGCAGCTGCGGACGGGACATCAGGGCCCTGCCCATGGCGAGCATCTGCTGCTCACCGCCGGACAGCGTTCCCGCGGCCTGCTTACGGCGTTCCCCGAGGATGGGGAAGAGGTCGTAGGCGCGCCGGATGTCCTGCTCGATGCCCTGCTTGTCGCTGCGCAGGAAGGCGCCGAGGCGCAGGTTGTCCTCGATCGTCATGCGCGGGAAGATGTGCCGTCCCTCGGGGGAGTGGGCGAGACCCAGCGAGACGATCTTGTGCGCGGGGACCCTCTTCAGCGACCTGCCGTTGAACTTGATCTGCCCGCCGACCGGCTTCAGCAGCCCGGACAGCGTGCGCAGGGTGGTGGTCTTGCCGGCGCCGTTGGTGCCGATCAGGGTGACCACTTCGCCGGCGTCGACGCTGAACGAGATGCCCTTCACGGCCTGGATCTTGCCGTAGGCGACTTTCAGGTCCTCGACCTCGAGGAGTGCGGTCATCGGTCGTTCTCCTTGCCGGGCGCGGCGTCCGTGGTGGCCTCGGCCTCCGCCTCCGCCTGTGCTTCTGTGTCGGCGTCCGTGGCCTCGGCGGGTGCGTCGGCCGCCGCCTCCGCCTCGGTGCCGGCCTCCGCCTCGGTCTCCGGCCGCTCGTCGGCGGTCTCTGAGGCCGCGGGCTCGGTCCCGGCCGCGGGTGCCGGGACGCCGGCCTTCTTGGCGGGCGACTGCGGGCGGCCCGCCGCCTCGGCCGCGGCCTCCGCGGCCTCGACCTCGGCGACCTCCGCGGCCCCGGGGTCGTCCGCCAGCGGCTCGCCGATGTACGCGGCGATGACCCGCTCGTCGCCCTGGACGGTGGCCGGGTCGCCCTCGATCAGCTTCTGGCCCTGGACGAGCACGGCGACCCGGTCGCAGAGGTTGAAGATGAACCGCATGTCGTGCTCGATGACGAGGACCGCGGTGCCCTTGTCGCGGATGGCGAAGATGAGTTCCTCCGCCGCCCGGGTCTCCTGCGGGTTCATGCCCGCGGTGGGCTCGTCGAGGAGCAGCAGCCCCGGCTCGCTGGCGAGCGCGCGGGCGATCTCCAGCTTGCGCTGCTCGCCGTAGGGGAGGTTGCGCGCGAGCTGCTCGGCCTTCTCGGCGAGGCCGACGAACTCCAGCAGCTCCATGGCGCGGGCCCGCGAGGCGGCCTCCGCCTTGTGGAAGCCGGGCCCGCGCAGGACGGCCGACCAGAAGCCCTCCTTGGTGCGGGTGTGGCGGCCCACGAGCACGTTCTCCAGGACCGTCATGTTGGCGAACAGACGGATGTTCTGGAACGTACGGGCGATGCCGGCCGCGGTCACCTTGAACGACTTGGGCGGCAGCACCTTGTCCTTGTAACGGACCTCGCCCTCGGTCGGGATGTACAGCCCGGTGAGGCAGTTGAAGAACGTGGTCTTGCCGGCGCCGTTGGGGCCGATCAGACCGACGATCTCGCCGCTGTGTCCGCGTACTCATCTGAGTGCACCACCGAGTACGAAGTTGTGTGCACCACTGCTCAGGCTACGTCGGTGTCCCGTTCGATGGCCTGGAGGCGGTTCTTGAGC
>BNBH01000003.1 GCA_014655195.1 Streptomyces cellulosae
CTCAAGAACCGCCTCCAGGCCATCGAACGGGACACCGACGTAGCCTGAGCAGTGGTGCACACAACTTCGTACTCGGTGGTGCACTCAGATGAGTACGCGGACACCTACCGTGCCGCTCATGGTCACCGCCACACACGAGGCCTCCCACCGGCTCTTCCAGGAGCATCCGGAGGCCCTCGCCCCAGTCTTCGAGGCACTGGGGCTGCCGCCGCCCGCGAAGACGGACTTCCACGAGCTCTCTCCGGACACGACCGAGATCCGTCCGGTGGAGCGCCGCGCCGACACGATCCTGATGTTCGAGCCCGACATGGGGGAGCACTTCGTCCTGGCCGTCGAGGCCCAGACGAAGAAGGATCCGGAGAAGGCGAGGAACTGGGCGTACTACGTCTCGTACCTGCGTGCCAAGTACGACCTGCCGGTCCTGCTGGTCGCCGTGTGCCGCGACCCTTCGACGGCCGCCTGGGCCATGGGCCCCTTCGAGTGCTCGGTCGGCCCCTGGACGACGCAGGTCACCCGGCCCTTCGTGCTGGGACCGCAAACGGTCCCGGAGGTCACCGACGAGGCGGTGGTGGCCCAGCAGCCGGCCCTCGCCGCCCTCTCGGCCATCGTGCACAGCCAGAGCAAGCGATCCGCGGCCATACTGGAAGCGGTCGCCCGCGGACTCGTGTCCTTCGAGCCGGACGTCACGAGGTACTGGTTCGAAGTCGTGGAAGTCGGGCTGGAGTCCACTTCGGCCAAGGCAAGTTGGAGGAAGTTGATGCAGAACGTCGTCACCCACTTCCCGGGACACGGAACGCTCTTCGAGGAGAAGTACCTCGAGGGAAGAGCGGAAGGGAAGGCGGAAGGGAAGGCGGAAGCCATCCTGCACGCGCTGAGGGTGCGTGGGATTGCCGTCCCGGACGAGGTGCGTGAGCGCATCACCACCTGCACCGACCTCGACACCCTCACCACCTGGTTCGACCGCTCCCTGACGGTCTCCAAGGCCGAGGACCTCTTCGCCGACGAGACGCCTGCACCCTGAGGTGCCGTCGGCGGCAACAGGGAAGGGCCCGGAACCGACCAGGTTCCGGGCCCTTCCCTCAGTCACGGACTACTTCGGCTGCGGCTTCCGCACCGACAGGTGCAGTTCCTTCAGCCGGGCCTCCTCCAGCTCCGTCGGGGCGCCCATCATCAGGTCCTGGGCGTTGCCGTTGAGCGGGAAGGCGATCGTCTCGCGGATGTTCGGCTCGTCGGCGAGGAGCATCACGATGCGGTCCACGCCGGGGGCGATGCCGCCGTGCGGCGGGGCGCCGAAGCGGAACGCGCGCAGCATGCCGGCGAACTTCTCCTCGACCGTCTCGCGGTCGTAGCCCGCGATCTCGAACGCCTTGAGCATGATGTCCGGCTCGTGGTTCCGGATCGCGCCCGAGGACAGCTCGACGCCGTTGCAGACGATGTCGTACTGCCAGCCCAGGATGTCCAGCGGGTCCTGGGTCTCCAGGGCCTCCAGGCCGCCCTGCGGCATCGAGAAGGGGTTGTGCGAGAAGTCGATCTTCCCGGTCTCCTCGTCCTTCTCGTACATCGGGAAGTCGACGATCCAGCAGAGGCGGAAGACGTTCTCCTCGAAGTGGCCGGCGCGCTTGGCGGCCTCGACCCGCACCGCGCCCATGATCTTCGAGACCTCGTCGAACTCACCGGCACCGAAGAACACCGCGTGGCCCGGGGCCAGCGCCAGCCGCTTGGTCAGCTCCGCGACGTTCTCCTCGGTGAGGAACTTCGCGATCGGGCCGGTCAGCGAGCCGTCCTCGCCGACGCGCACCCACGCCAGGCCCTTCGCGCCCTGGGAGACCGCGTAGTCGCCGAGCTGGTCGAAGAACTTGCGGGGCTGGCCGGAGACGTCCGGCACCGGCAGCGCACGCACGTGCTTGCCGGCGAACGCCTTGAACTCCGAGCCCTCGAAGATGTCGGTGATGTCGACGAGCTCCAGCTGGGCGCGCAGGTCCGGCTTGTCGGAGCCGTACTTCAGCATCGCCTCGCGGAACGGGATCCGCGGGAACGGCGATGTGACGTGGCGGCCGTTGCCGAACTCCTCGAACAGCTCGGTCATGAGCTTCTCGATCGGCTGGAAGACGTCCTCCTGCTCGACGAAGCTCATCTCGACGTCGAGCTGGTAGAACTCGCCCGGCGAACGGTCCGCGCGGGCGTCCTCGTCACGGAAGCAGGGCGCGATCTGGAAGTAGCGGTCGAAGCCCGAAATCATCAGCAGCTGCTTGAACTGCTGCGGCGCCTGCGGCAGCGCGTAGAACTTGCCGGGGTGCAGCCGGGACGGGACCACGAAGTCGCGCGCGCCCTCGGGGGAGGTCGCGGACAGGATCGGCGTGGTCATCTCGTTGAAGCCCAGGGCGGTCATCTTGTGGCGGATCGCCGAGATGACCTGCGTGCGCAGCATGATGTTGCGGTGCATGCGCTCGCGGCGCAGGTCGAGGAAGCGGTACTCCAGGCGCCGCTCCTCGTTGACACCGTCCTCGGTGTTGATGGTGAAGGGCAGCGGGGCCGCCTCGCCCAGCACCTCGACCTCGGAGACCTCGACCTCGATCTCACCGGTCGGCAGGTCGGGGTTCACGTTCTCCGTACCGCGCGAGACGACCTTGCCGTCGACGCGGACCACGGTCTCCTTGGAGAGCTTGTCGAGCGCCTCGTACGCCGCGGTGCCCGGACGGGCCACCAGCTGGGTGATCCCGTAGTGATCGCGCAGATCGATGAAGAGGATGCCGCCCAGGTCGCGCCGATTGTGCAGCCAGCCACTCAGCCGGACGTCGGTGCCGACGTCAGAGGCGCGGAGCTCGCCGCAGGTGTGGGACCTGTACCGATGCATCGTCGTTCATCCAGCCTTCGCGGATCGGGGTCGTTGTTTCACGTGAAACTCCCCCCAAGCCTACCGGCCAGGCCAAGATCGCTGCTCCGCCCTTTTCCGGGCGTCGAACCCGCGCTCCCCCGGGGTCCGGAAACGACATGGGTGGAAGTTTTCAGGAGCATCTTCATAAAGTGGTGCAATGCGCACTGGTGAGCCCCTGCCCGCCCTGGGGGACGTCCTCGCCGCCCTCGGAACCGGCGTGTGGCACTGGGACACCGCATCCGGAGAGGTCACGGTCGATGCCGTCGCAGCAGGGCTGCTCGGGCTGCCCGAGGAGCCGGCCACCCTCACGGAGGCCCAGGTCCGCTCCCGCTTCCACCCCGTCGACTGGAACGAGATCACCGGGATCATCCAGCTGGCCGTCGCCGAGGGCACCCTCGCCGAGGTGCGCATCCGGATCATGGACGACCAGAACAACGTCGTCCGCGTCGTCCGCAGCCGCTCCAAGCCGATCTACGACCCCGAGCGCAAGGCGTACGTCCTGACCGGGACCCTCCAGGAGGTGACCGAGCCGGCGCCGGGCACACCCGCCGCGCGCAGCGCGGTCACCGGCGACTGGCGGCGCTCCCGTGAGGCGTTCCTGCTGGACGCCGGCCGCGCGCTGGCGGAGGCGCGCTCCACGCAGGAGGTGCTGCGGGTCGCCGCGAACCTGTCCATGCCGGGGTTCACCCCGGACGGCCTGGCCGTGTTCGGCGTGGAGGGCGACCGGCTCACGATCATCGGCCACCACGGGCACGAGCCCGGCGCCGACAGCCCCTTCTACATGCCGCTCGACACGGACTACCCGGCCGCCGAGGTGGTGCGCACCGGCCGCGCGGTCTACCTCTCCTCCCCCGAGGAGTACAAGGCGCGCTACCCGCTCACCTGGCCGCTCGCCCAGCGTTTCGGCCGCCAGTCCTGGGCCTTCCTCCCGCTGACCGCCTCAGGACACACCATGGGCGCCTGGCTGGCCGCCTTCGCCTACCCGGTCGCCTTCACGCCCGACGAGCGGTCCGTGCTCACCACGGTCGCCCGGATGCTCGCCCAGGCGCTGTCCCGCGCGGGCACCGCGGAGACCGAGAAGGAGCTCACCGAGGGCCTCCAGCGCACGATGATGCCGAAGCTCGGGCCGGGCATCCCGGGCATGGACGTCACCGCCCGCTACGTCCCGACCGGCGGCGGCCTCCAGGTCGGCGGCGACTGGTACGACGTGATCCCGCTGCCCGGGGGCGCCTCGGGGACGACGGCGTCCGGGGGAGGGCGGTTCGCGCTGGTCATCGGCGACGTGCAGGGGCACGACGTACGGGCGGCGGGGCTGATGGGCCAGCTGCGGATAGCCCTGCGGGCGTACGCCTCGGAGGGGCACCGGCCGGACGCCGTGCTGTCCCGCGCCTCCCGCTTCCTGCACGGCATCGGCGAGGACCCGGCCGAGCTGCGCTTCGCGACCTGCCTGTACGCCGAGGTCGACCCGGCGACGGGCGTGCTGGAGGTGGCCCGCGCCGGACATCCCGAGCCGGTGGTCCGCATGGCCGACGGGACGGTGCTGACCCGGCCGACGGAGGGCGGACTGCCGCTGGGCATCGACCCGGACGCCGACTACCCGACCACCCGGCTGATCCTGGAGCCCGGCGAGACCCTGCTGATCTGCACGGACGGACTGATCGAGACCGGCGGGCACGACCTGGACACCGGCTGGCAGCGGCTGCGGGAGATCCTGGAGCGGCACAGCGGCACGCAGGAGGAGCTGGCCGACGCGCTGGTGCAGGCGGTGCACGGCCCCTCCTCGCACCACACCACCGGACCGCTGGCCGACCGCCGCGAGGACGACATAGCCCTGCTGCTGCTCACCCGGCAGGGCACCGACTGCGGCTGCGGCGCGGACGACACGGCGCCGCCCCCGGTGCGCCGTACGGCGCTCACCGTGGCGCAGGCCGAGCCGGAGCGCGTGTCCGTCGCCCGGCAGCAGCTGCGGGAGCTGCTGCACGACTGGGAGTCGCCGGACCAGGTGGACTCGGCGGTGCTGCTGCTGTCGGAGATGCTGACCAACGTGCTGGTGCACACCGACTCCGACGCTCTGCTGCTCGCCGAGGTCACGGACGGCGGCGACGGCCGGCGTATCCGGATCGAGGTCACCGACACCGGCGACGACCTCCCGCACCCGCGCCGCCCGGGCGAGCTGGCCTCCTCGGGCCGCGGTCTGCTGCTGATCGAGCTTCTCGCCCACACCTGGGGCGTCGCCCCGCGCGGCCGCGGCAAGAGCATCTGGTTCGAGCTCTACGAGCCGAAGAACGGCGACGGCCCCGGGTGACCGGGGCCGTCGCCGTGACGTCTTCCGTCCGGACTCGGACTCAGTCCTGGTCCGGGCCCTTCTCCGTCATGCCGTGCACCGCGGGGACCGTGCCGAGGCGGCCCTTCTGGAAGTCCTCGAAGGCCTGCATCAGCTCCTCCTTGGTGTTCATCACGAACGGCCCGTAGTGCGCCATCGGCTCACGGATGGGCCGGCCGCCGAGCAGCACGACCTCCAGGTCCGGCGTGTGCGAGTCCTGCTTCTCGTCCGCTCGGACGGTCAGCGAGCCGCCGGCGCCGAACACCGCGGTCTGGCCGAGGTGGATCGGACGCCGCTCCGCGCCCACCGCGCCGCGCCCGGCCATGACGTACGCCAGGCCGTTGAAGTCCTCCCGCCAGGGCAGGGTGACCTCGGCGCCCGGGGCGAGCGTGGCGTGGATCATCGTGATCGGCGTGTGCGTGATGCCCGGGCCCTCGTGACCGTCGAGCTCGCCGGCGATGACGCGGAGCAGCGCGCCGCCGTCCGGGGAGGTGAGCAGCTGGACGCTGCCGCTGCGGATGTCCTGGTAGCGGGGCGCCATCATCTTGTCCTTGGCGGGGAGGTTCACCCACAGCTGGAGGCCGTGGAACAGCCCTCCGGACATCACCAGGTGCTCCGGCGGCGCCTCGATGTGGAGCAGGCCGGCGCCGGCCGTCATCCACTGGGTGTCGCCGTTGGTGATGGTGCCGCCACCGCCGTTGGAGTCCTGGTGGTCGAAGATCCCGTCGATGATGTAGGTGACGGTCTCGAAACCGCGGTGGGGGTGCCAGGGGGTGCCCTTGGGCTCGCCCGGCGCGTACTCCACCTCACCCATCTGGTCCATCATGATGAACGGGTCGAGATGGCGGTAGTTGATTCCCGCGAACGCCCGGCGCACCGGGAAGCCCTCGCCCTCGAAACCGCCGGGAGCGGTCGTGACGGCCAGCACGGGACGTGCCACGGCGTCGGCGGGAGCGGTCACACGGGGCAGCGTCAACGGGTTCTCGACGGTCACTGCAGGCATCGGTACCTCCTCGGGTACGCCCACTTTAGTTGAGCGTTTAACTTCTTGCCACCTGGAACCGAGAAAGCCCGGAGGGAATTCCCTCCGGGCTCCTGACGGCGGTCACAGGGTCTGCGGTCAGCCGTACATACGGCGCATCGCGAACTCGACCATCTGCTCGACGGCCTTGGCGTCGAACACCATCCGGTGCTCGCCCTCCATGTCGAGGACGAAGCCGTAGCCGGTGGGCAGCAGGTCGATCACCTCGGCGCCGGTGATCACGAAGTACTTGGACTCCTTGCCCGCGTACCGCCGCAGCTCCTTGAGCGAGGTGAACATCGGGATCACGGGCTGCTGGGTGTTGTGCAGGGCGAGGAAGCCGGGGTTGTCACCGCGCGGGCAGTAGACCTTGGACGTCGCGAAGATCTGCTGGAAGTCCTCCGCCGCCATCTGCCCCGTGGTGAACGCGCGCACGGCGTCGGCGAGCGAGGGTGCGGACGGTTCGGGATACGCCGGCGCCTGCTGCCCGTACCCGCCCGGCATCTGCTGCTGCGGCGGCACGTAACCCTGCTGGGTCCCCGCACTCTGGTCGTAGCCGTACATGGCCCACAGACTACTGACCCCGCGCGAGGGCTGGGTCACAGATGTCCGGATCGGGGTTGCTTCTTATTACCGACGGGTAGCATCATCGTAGCTACTTGTCGGTACGTGAATCAGTTGCGAGGAATCAGTCCCTCGCCGATCCCTCTCAAACGGAGCCGTCGCCATGGGGCACTACAAGTCGAATCTCCGCGACATCGAGTTCAACCTCTTCGAGGTACTCGGGCGCGACAAGCTGTACGGCACGGGCCCGTTCGAGGAGATGGACGTCGACACCGCGAAGAGCATCCTGGAGGAGCTGGCCCGCCTCTCCGAGAACGAGCTCGCGGAGTCCTTCGCCGACGCCGACCGCAACCCGCCGGTCTTCGACCCGGAGACCAACACCGCGCCGGTCCCCGCGTCCTTCAAGAAGAGCTACCAGGCCTTCATGGACTCCGAGTACTGGCGGCTCGGCCTGCCCGAGGAGATCGGCGGCACCACCGCGCCCCGCTCCCTCATCTGGGCCTACGCCGAGCTGATCCTGGGCGCCAACCCGGCCGTGTGGATGTACTCCTCGGGCCCCGCCTTCGCGGGCATCCTCTTCGAGGAGGGCAACGAGGTCCAGAAGCACATCGCGAAGATCGCCACGGAGAAGCAGTGGGGCTCCACGATGGTGCTCACCGAGCCGGACGCCGGCTCGGACGTCGGCGCCGGCCGCACCAAGGCCGTGCAGCAGGAGGACGGCTCCTGGCACATCGAGGGCGTGAAGCGCTTCATCACGTCCGGTGAGCACGACATGTCGGAGAACATCCTCCACTACGTGCTCGCCCGCCCCGAGGGCGCGGGACCCGGCACCAAGGGCCTGTCCCTCTTCCTCGTCCCGAAGTACCTCTTCGACTTCGAGACCGGCGAGCTGGGCGAGCGCAACGGCGTCTACGCCACGAACGTCGAGCACAAGATGGGCCTCAAGGCCTCCAACACCTGCGAGATGACGTTCGGCGACAAGCACCCCGCCAAGGGCTGGCTGATCGGCGACAAGCACGACGGCATCCGCCAGATGTTCCGCATCATCGAGTTCGCCCGCATGATGGTCGGCACGAAGGCGATCTCCACGCTGTCCACGGGCTACCTGAACGCGCTGGAGTACGCCAAGGAGCGCGTCCAGGGCCCCGACCTGGCGAACTTCATGGACAAGACCGCCCCCAAGGTCACCATCACCCACCACCCCGACGTCCGCCGTTCGCTGATGACGCAGAAGGCGTACGCGGAGGGCATGCGCGCCCTGGTGATGTACACCGCGTCGATCCAGGACGCCATCCAGCTCAAGGAGGCGAACGGCGAGGACGCCTCCACCGAGCACGCGATGAACGACCTGCTCCTGCCGATCGTCAAGGGCTACGGCTCCGAGAAGGCCTACGAGCAGCTCGCCCAGTCGCTGCAGACCTTCGGCGGCTCCGGCTTCCTGCAGGAGTACCCGATCGAGCAGTACATCCGGGACTCCAAGATCGACACCCTCTACGAGGGCACCACCGCGATCCAGGGCCAGGACTTCTTCTTCCGGAAGATCGTCCGCAACCAGGGCGCCGCGCTGAACTCGCTCGCCGAGGACATCAAGAAGTTCCTCGCGGTCAACGAGGGCGGCGAGGAGCTGGCGGGCGCCCGCGAGCACCTGGCCAAGGCCGCCGTCGAGCTGGAGGCCATCGTCGGCCTGATGCTGACCGACCTCGCGGCCACCGAGAAGGACGTCAAGAACATCTACAAGGTGGGCCTCAACACCACCCGCCTGCTGATGGCCTCCGGTGACGTCGTCGTCGGCTACCTGCTGCTCAAGCACGCCGCGATCGCCGCCGAGAAGCTCCCGACGGCCTCCGCCAAGGACAAGGCGTTCTACACCGGCAAGATCGCGGCGGCGAAGTTCTTCGCGGCCAACGTCCTCCCGGGCGTCACCCTGGCCCGCAAGGTCGCCGAGGGCGTCGAGCTGGACCTGATGGAGCTGGACGAGGCGGCGTTCTAGTCGCTGCCCGCTCCGCGAGGGCCCGCTCCCGTACAGGGAGGCGGGCCCTCGCGCTCGTTAAGGTGAACCCATGAGCGAACCCCCCCGCTTCGACCGCGGCCACACCGACGACCTGATGTCCTTCCTCGCGGCGAGCCCCACGCCGTACCACGCCGTGGCGAACACCGCCGAGCGGCTGGAGAAGGCGGGCTTCAGGCAGGTCGCGGAGACGGACGCCTGGGACGGCACGGCAGGCGGCAAGTACGTGCTGCGCGGCGGCGCGATCGTCGCCTGGTACGTCCCCGAGGGGGCCGAGGCGCACACGCCGTTCCGGATCGTCGGCGCCCACACCGACTCCCCCAACCTGCGCGTCAAGCCGCGCCCCGACAGCGGGGCGCACGGCTGGCGCCAGGTGGCCGTGGAGATCTACGGCGGGCCCCTGCTCAACTCCTGGCTCGACCGCGACCTGGGCCTGGCCGGGCGGCTGTCCCTGCGCGACGGCACGACCCGCCTGGTGGACGTCGACCGGCCGCTGCTGCGGGTCCCCCAGCTCGCGATCCACCTGGACCGCGCGGTCAACTCCGACGGCCTCAAGCTCGACAAGCAGCGGCACATGCAGCCGGTGTGGGGCCTCGGCGAGGACGTCCGCGACGGCGACCTCGTCGCCTTCCTGGAGGAGACCGCGGGGCTGCCCGAGGGCTCGGTCACCGGCTGGGACCTGATGGTGCACCCCGTCGAGCCGCCCGCCTACCTGGGCCGCGACCGCGAGCTGGTCGCGGGCCCCCGCATGGACAACCTGCTGTCCGTGCACGCCGGCATGGCCGCCCTCGCCGCCGCGGCCGCACGCGGCTCCGACCTGTCGTACATCCCCGTGCTCGCCGCCTTCGACCACGAGGAGAACGGCTCCCAGTCCGACACCGGCGCGGACGGCCCGCTGCTCGGCAGCGTCCTGGAGCGCTCGGTGCACGCGCGCGGCGGCTCCCTGGAGGACCGCGCCCGCGCCCTCGCCGGGACCGTCTGCCTGTCCTCCGACACCGGCCACGCCGTGCACCCCAACTACGCGGAGCGGCACGACCCGACGCACCACCCGCGCGTCGACGGCGGCCCCATCCTCAAGGTGAACGTCAACAACCGCTACGCCACGGACGGTTCGGGGCGCGCGGTGTTCGCGGCGGCCTGCGAGAAGGCCGGGGTGCCCTTCCAGACGTTCGTCTCCAACAACGCGATGCCCTGCGGCACCACGATCGGCCCGATCACCGCGGCCCGCCACGGCATCAAGACGGTCGACATCGGTGTGGCGATCCTGTCGATGCACAGCGTCCGCGAACTGTGCGGCGCCAAGGACCCGTTCCTGCTGGCGAACGCGCTGACGGCTTTCCTGGAGGGCTAGTTCGGCCGCAGGCCCTGACGGGGCAGCCTCCTGAGCGGCGGTCAACTCCCGTGCGCTCCCCGGCGCATGGGAGCCGCCCCTCCGGGTACCCGGTGCGCACCGGAAACACCGGACAGGGAGGCGACACCTATGGGCCTCGGCGGATGCATCATCCTCATCGCCGTGGGAGCAATCCTCACGTTCGCGACCGACTGGGACATGCAGGGTGTCAACCTTGACCTGGTCGGCGTCATCTTCATGATCGTCGGACTGATCGGCGTCGCGACCTTCAGCAGCATCGCCCGGCGCCGGCGGGTCGTGGTACCCCCCGCCACCCCGGTGGTCGACGACCCGGCACGTCCGCACCACCACACCCGCGACGGCTACGGCGACGGGTACGGCGTCTGACCGGACGCCCGCCCCGCGCCGTCCGCCCCGGACGGCTACGGCAGTTCCAGGACCAGCCGGTCCGCGCCCCCCTCGACGGGACGCACGGGCAGCCGCCACTCACGGCGGTGCACATGGCAGGCCGGATGGGCCACGGCCGGGTCGGCGTCGCACGCGGCCGCCGTCGCCACGACATGCAGCACCCCCTGCCCCACGGCGGGGTCGGTCTCGAGGGCGCGGGAGAGGTCACTCCCCGCGCCCTCTCCGCCGCGCAGGAGCGCGGGCGGTGAGGCGGACACGAGCAGACGGGTCGCGGGACCGTCCCGCGTGTCGAGCTTCTGGCCGGGCGGGGGCTCGAAGGCCACCTCCAGGCGGACGGGGCCGACGGCGACCTCGGTGACGGGCCGCTCCGCCTCCCGCGGACCGCCGAGTACCTCCTGGGGCAGCCGCAGCCGGGTCAGCCGGTGCCGCGCCGACTCCACCACCACGACGTCCTCGCCGGCCACCACGGCCCCGCTGGGCTCCCGCAGATCGGCCGCCAGGGTGGTCACCTCGCCGGTGGCCGGGTCGTAGCGGCGCAGGGCGTTGTTGTACGTGTCGCAGACCGCCAGAGAGCCGTCGGGGAGCGCTGTCACCCCGAGCGGGTGCTGGAGCAGCGCCCGGTCCGCCGGACCGTCCTCGTACCCGAAGGCGAACAGCCCCGCGCCGACGGCCGTACGCACCTGTCCGTCCGTGTCGAGCAGGCGCAGCGCGGAGCTCTCCGAGTCGGCCACCCACAGCCCCTCCGGTGTCACCGCGAGCCCCGAGGGCTGCGCGAACAGGGCCTCCTTCGCCGGCCCGTCGACCAGCTGCTCCCCGCCCGTCCCGGCCTCACGGGCGACCATGCCGGCGGCGGGGTCGTAGGACCAGAGCTGGTGGATGCCGGCCATGGCGATCCACACCCGGTCCCGCCACCACACGACGTCCCAGGGCGAGGAGAGGCGCACGTCCCAGGCCGGGCCGTCCGTGGGGTCCCCGGGGCGCCAGGGGGAGCCGGTGCCGGCGAGGGTGGTGACCTCGCCCGATCCCGGGTCGAGGCGCCTCAGGGCGTGGTTGACGGTGTCGGCGACGGCCACGGCGCCGTCCGGGAGCAGGGCGAGCCCCTGCGGCTCCTGGAAGCGCGCCCGGCCGGGCGGGCCGTCTGCCAGGCCCCGCCCGCCGCTGCCGAACCGCCTGAGGACCGTCTCCCCGTCCTCCGCCAGCTCCACCACCTGGTGCCGGGTGGTGTCCGTGACGAGGAACGTCCCCGACGGCAGCCGCAGCACCTTGCCGGGGAAGCGCAGGACCGTCGGCTCCGGCTCCGGCGGCGCGTACGGGAGGTCGCCGCGCCGGAGGGTGCCCTTCGCCTCGTGCTCGGCCTCCAGCTCGGTCACCAGCCGCTCGATCTCGGACACGTGCCCCTCACCGGAGTACGTGGCCACGACGTACCCCTCCGGGTCGACGACCACCAGCGTCGGCCACGCCCGCACCGCGTACTGCGTCCACGTCGTCAGCTCGGGGTCGTCCAGCACGGGATGCGCGACCGCGTACCGCTCCACGGCGTCCGCCACCGCCGCGTGCTCCGCCTCGTGCGGGAACTTCGGCGAGTGCACGCCGATCACCACGAGCGTGTCCCGGTGCCGCTCCTCCAGCTCCCGCAGCTCGTCGACGACGTGCAGGCAGTTCACGCAGCAGAAGGTCCAGAAGTCCAGCAGGACGATGCGCCCGCGCAGGCCGGTGAGGCTGTACGCGGCGCCGCCCGTGTTCAGCCAGCCGCCCTTCCCCGCGAGCTCGGGCGCCCGCACGCGTGCGGAGCGGCGGACGGGGGGAGCGGAGGCGGCGTCGTCCATACGTCCAGCGTGCCACCGGCGGACATGGGGCGGGCTCCGCCCGTCGGCCTAGTGGCGGCGTCGGACGGAGCCGGGCGGGGAACCCCTCGGCGCATGAGACTTCTCGTACGGGACCGGATCCTCGGCATCGGGGACGACTACTGGATCGAGGACGACCGCGGCAACAAGGTCTTCCTCGTCGACGGCAAGGCGATGCGGCTGCGGGACACCTTCGAGCTGAAGGACGCCGAGGGGCGTGTGCTCATCGACATCCACAAGAAGATGCTCGCGCTGCGGGACACCATGGTGATCGAGCGGGGCGGCGAGCCGCTCGCGACCGTGCGGCGCAAGCGGCTGTCGCTGCTGCGCAACCACTACCGGGTGACACTCGCGGACGGCAGCACCGAGCTGGACGTCAGCGGGCGGATCCTCGACCGGGAGTTCGCCGTCGAGTACGACGGCGAACTCCTCGCCGTGATCTCCCGCCGCTGGCACACCCTCCGCGACACCTACGGCGTCGACGTCGTCCGCGACGACGCCGACCCGGCGCTGCTGATCGCGGTGGCGGTGTGTGTGATCCATCTGGCGGAGAAGGAGCGGGAGGACTGACTCCCGGCCCGTCCGGTCAGCGGCGGGGGCGGTCCAGACCCAGGACGCGGTCCTTGAGGGCCGGGAAGCGGTCCCGGGTGCCCGCCACCGTCGCCGGGTCGAAGTCGACGGTCAGGACCTCCTCGCCGGGACCCGCCTCGGCGAGGACCTCGCCCCACGGGTCCACCACGACCGAGTGTCCCGCCTGCGGAACTCCCGCATGCGTCCCGGCCGTTCCGCACGCGAGGACGAACGCCTGGTTCTCCACGGCGCGCGCCCGCGCCAGCAGCGTCCAGTGGGCGCGGCGCCGTTCGGGCCAGCCCGCCGGGACGACGAAGGTCTCCGCGCCGGCGTCGACCAGGCCGCGGAAGAGCTCCGGGAAGCGCAGGTCGTAGCAGGTCGCCACGCCCACGACGGTGTCCGGCAGACGGACCGTCACCAGCTCCTCGCCCGCCCCCATCAGCACGGCCTCGCCCTTGTCGAAGCCGAAGCGGTGGATCTTCCGGTAGGACGCGGCGAGTTCGCCGGAGGGGGAGAAGACGAGGGAGGTGTTGTAGAGGGTGCCGTCGGGGTCCCGCTCCGGGACGGACCCCGCGTGCAGCCAGACGCCCGCCTCGCTCGCCGCCTTGGCCATCGCCTCGTACGTCGGTCCCTGGAGCGGTTCCGCCTCGGCGCCGAAGCCCTCGTAGGCGAAGGCGCCCGTGGTCCACAGCTCGGGGAGGACCACGAGGTCCGCCCCGGCCTGATCGCGTACCAGGGCCGCCACCCGGCGCCGACGCGATTCGACCGATTCGTCCTCGTTCACGGCGACTTGCAGCAAGGAAGCGCGCACACTACCACCGTCCTGGCATTCGACCCGCGTCCACGGGCCTACGATCGTCACACGAAAGCACTGCCGGGGTGCCTGTCAGCAGCGTAACTTGGGGGTCCCGCCGGTTCGAGCGAAGCCGAGAACCGGGGGAGACCCGAGACACCCGCGCAGTGCAGCCATCGCCCACTGGCACCGCCGCCACAACCTGCCCGTGTACCGACCGCCGAGGGGTCCCGTTCCGTGAGTCTGCATCCCGCCCTCCAGCCCTACGCCGACGCCTGGTCCCACTCCATCGAGGCGATATCCGAGCTGGTGCAGCCGCTGCCGGAGGCCGACTGGAACCGGCGCACGCCCTGCCCGGGCTGGTCGGTCCGTGACGTGGTCTCGCACGTCATCGGCCTCGACTCGGAGATGTACGGCGACCCCCGGCCGATCCACTCGCTGCCGCGTGACCTGTTCCACGTCACCAACGACCACCAGCGGTACATGGAGATGCAGGTCGACGTGCGCCGCCATCACACGGCGCCGGAGATGACCTCCGAGCTGGAGCTGATGATCATCCGGCGTAACCGCCAGCTGCGGAACGAGTCCCGCGACCCCGGCACCAAGGTGCGCGGGCCGCTGGGCACGGAGCTGACGCTGGAGGAGTCGATGCGCCGGCACGCGTTCGACGTGTGGGCGCACGAGCAGGACCTCCGCACGGCGCTGGGCCGCCCCGGCAATCTCGACTCCCCCGGCGCCCATGTCGCCCGCGACGTCCTGCTCGACGAACTCCCGCGTGTCGTGGCCGACCTGGCGCAGGCGCCGCGCAGCTCCGCGGTGGTCGTGGACGTGCACGGCCCGGTGGAGTTCCTGCGCACGATCCGCGTCGACATCCAGGGCCGCGGCACCCTCGAAACCGCCCCGGCCCTCGGCCCGGCCGCCACCCTCGTCCTCGACTGGGAGACCTACGTCCGCCTGGCCTGCGGCCGCGTGACGGCGGAGGCGGTCGCGGACCGCATCAAAACGGAGGGCGACCAGGACCTGGCCGCGGCGATCCTTCGCCACTTCGCGGTGACGCCGTAACCGGGGGCGCCCCCTGACGCCGCCCGCCGCAGCACGCGGGTGGACGGCAGCACCCCCGCCGCCCGGGCCGGCGCCCGGGCGGCAGCCCCGGCTCCCGCCGCCCGCGGGCGTGCGTGCCACCCAGGACGGCATCCCGACCCCCGCCGCCCGCGGGCATACGTGCCGCCCAGGGCGGCGGGGGTGGGCCCGGGCGGCGCCCCGGCCCCCACGGGAGACCCCGACACCCCCGGCACAACCCGCGCGACATCCCGATCCCCACAGCCCGCGGGCCTACATGCCCGGGCGGCAGCCCCGGCTCCGGCCGCCCGGGGCATTCGTGCCACCGTGGGCGGCACGGGTGGGCCCGGGCGGCACCCCCGCCCCCACGGGAGACCCCGACACCCCCGGCACAACCCGCGCGACATCCCGATCCCCACAGCCCGCGGGCCTACGTGCCCGGGCGGCACCGGCCGCCCGCGCGGCCAGGGTCCCCGCCGCCCGCGGGCATGCGTGCCGCCCATGAGCGGCGCGGGTGGGCGCGGGCGGCGCCCCTGCACCCGCCCGCACCGCAACACCCCCGCCCGTCACGCAGGCACATGCACCGTCGACACCCTGCTGGCGACCAACCGCTCCCGCTCCCGCCGCGCCGCCCGCCGGCGCAACCGCAGGATCTGCGTGACCCCCAGCGCCTGCAGGACGAACACCGCCGAGAAGGCGACCGTGTAGTCGTCCCCCGTGGCGTCCAGCAGCACGCCGATCGCGAAGAGCGTCGTCATCGAGGCGACGAACCCGCCCATGTTGGTGATGCCGGAGGCGGTCCCCTGCCGCTCGGGCGGGTTCGCCGGCCGGGCGAAGTCGAAGCCGATCATCGACGCCGGCCCACAGGCCCCCAGCACCGCGCACAGCACGACCAGCAGCCACATCGGCGCCCTGTCCCCCGGCCAGGCCAGCGTCGTGGCCCACAGCAGGGCCGTCGCGCCCACCGTGCCGAGCGCCAGCGGCAGCCGCGCCCCGTGGTGCCGGGCGACGACCTGGCCGTAGACGAGACCGACGGCCATGTTGGCCAGCACCACCAGGGTGAGCAGCTCACCGGCCACCGCGCGGGACTGCCCCTGGGCCTCGACCAGGAACGGCATGCCCCACAGCAGCAGGAACACCATCGCCGGGAACTGCGTGGTGAAGTGCACCCACAGCCCCATCCGGGTCCCCGGCTCACGCCAGGACCGGGCGATCTGCCGGCGGACGTACGCGGCGCCCTGGTGCGACACCGGTTCCGGCTCGTGCCCCTCGGGATGGTCCTTGAGGAACAGCAGCACCAGGACGAGCACAACGGCCCCCGCGAGCGAGCTGCCCGCGAACGCCGCCGTCCAGCCGACGCCGTGCAGCAGCCGGGCCAGGACCAGCGTGGAGACGAGGTTGCCGGCCATGCCGATGAGTCCGGCCATCTGCCCGACCAGCGGCCCTCGCCGCGCCGGGAACCACCGCGCGCCCAGCCGCAGCACGCTGATGAAGGTCATCGCGTCGCCGCAGCCGAGCAGCGCGCGGGCGGCGAGCGCCATGCCGTACGACGGGGAGAGGGCGAAGCCGAGCTGTCCGAGGGTGAACAGCACCGCGCCCAGGCTCAGCACCTTCTTGGTGCCGAGCCGGTCCACCAGCAGGCCGACGGGTATCTGCATGCCCGCGTAGACCAGCAGCTGGAGGATGGAGAACGTGGACAGCGCGGAGGCGCCCACGTCGAAGCGGTCGGCCGCGTCGAGACCGGCCACACCCAGGGACGTGCGGAAGATGACGGCGACGAAGTAGACGGAGACGCCGATCCCCCAGACGGCGAGCGCGCGCCGCCCTCCGGGCGGGTCGCCGGGCAGCGTGCCGGCGGCGCGCGTGGCGGCGCCGCTCATCGCACCTCTCCCCGGGCGAGGTGGGAGAACCAGCCGACGTGCCGGTGGACGACCTCGACGGCCGCGTCGGCGTCGCCGGAGCGCAGCGCGCCCAGGATCTCCTCGTGCTCGGCGAGGGTCTTGGCGATGCGGTCGGGGTGGGAGTGCATCACGGCCTGGCCCATGCGCAGCTGACGGTCGCGCAGCTGGTCGTAGAGGCGGGAGAGGATCTCGTTGCCGCCGCTGCGGACGATCTCGGCGTGGAAGCACCGGTCGGTGACGGAGGCCGCGGCGAAGTCACCGGCCGCCGCCTCCTCCTTCTGGCGCGCGAGCAGCTCCTCCAGGCGCGCGATGAGACCGGGGGGCGCGGGCACGGCCTTGCGCGCCGCGTGCTCCTCGACGAGCAGCCGCGTCTCGACGACGTCGGCGATCTCCTGCGCGGAGACCGGCAGCACAAGAGCGCCCTTCTTCGGGTAGAGCTTGATCAGCCCCTCGGCCTCCAGGCGCAGCAGGGCCTCGCGCACGGGCGTGCGGGAGACGCCCACGGCCTCGGCCAGCTCGCCCTCCGTGAGGAGCGTCCCGCCCTCGTACGTGCGCTCCAGCACGCCCTGCTTGACGTGGGCGTAGACGCGGTCGGCTGCGGGGGGACGTTTCGCGGGGGCGGACACACTCATGCGGACAGCATAGATACAACAGGTACGCATGGAAGCATCCGTCCACCATGCGAAACACCGCCTGCCGGGAAAATGCGCCCTTCTCCCGTACAACCATCCCCTCGGCGTACGCGTCAGACACGTGCGGCCCCTTCCGCGCGGCCGCTCCTCAACCAGGCCGGGCAGCACGGCCTTTCAGGTAAATCGGGGTATCTGACTTGAAAATCGGCATCCAGGGCATCCGCTTCCGCAGAGCCGCCGGCGTCGTCGTCACCACCGGCGCCGTGCTCGCCTCCGGAGCTCTCTACGCGGCGCCGGCACAGGCCGCCGCCCCCGTTCCGTCCGTCGTCGCCAAGGGCGGCTTCGTGATCAACAACGCGAACGGCAAGACGCTGTACACGAAGCTCGGGGACACCCGCCGCGCCACCGGTTCCACCACCAAGATCATGACCGCCAAGGTCGTGCTCGCCCAGAAGAACCTGAACCTGAACGCCACGGTCACGATCCAGAAGGCGTACAGCGACTACATCGTGTCGAAGAACGCCTCGTCCGCGCGGCTGATCGTCGGCGACAAGGTCACCGTCCGCCAGCTGCTCTACGGGCTGATGCTGCCGTCCGGCTGCGACGCCGCGTACGCGCTGGCCGACAAGTTCGGCACCGGTTCGACCCGCTCGGCCCGCGTGAAGTCCTTCATCTCCAAGATGAACGCAGACGCGAAGAAGCTGGGCCTGAAGAACACCCACTTCGACTCGTTCGACGGGATCGGCAACGGCAGCAACTACTCGACGCCTCGTGACCTCACGAAGATCGCCGGCAGCGCGATGAAGAACGCCACGTTCCGCGCGATCGTGAAGACGAAGAAGTACACGGCGAAGACGAAGACCAAGACGGGCGGCACCCGCACGATGGCGCCGTGGGTCAACACCAACACCCTGCTGAGCAGCTACAGCGGCACCATCGGCGTGAAGACCGGCTCGGGCCCCACGGCCAAGTACTGCCTGGTCTTCGCCGCGACCCGCAACGGCAAGACGGTCGTCGGCACCGTCCTCGCCTCCTCCTCCGCCGCGCAGCGCGAGAAGGACGCGAAGGCCCTCATGAACTACGCGTTCAGCAAGATCTGACCCACCCGGGCCCCGGACGCGCGGAGGGGCGCCGCACACCTGGTGTGCGGCGCCCCTCTCTGTTGCTGCGTGACCGTCAGGCCCAGGTGATCAGCCGCTTCGGCTGCTCCAGGACCGCCGCCACGTCGGCGAGGACCTTGGAGCCGAGCTCGCCGTCGACCAGGCGGTGGTCGAAGGACAGAGCCAGGGTGGTGACCTGGCGCGGCTTGACCTTGCCCTTGTGGACCCACGGCTGGGGCTTGATCGCACCGACCGCGAGGATCGCGGACTCGCCCGGGTTGAGGAGGGGCGTGCCCGTGTCGACGCCGAAGACGCCGACGTTGGTGATCGTCACCGTGCCGCCCTGCATGGCGGACGGGGAGGTCTTGCCCTCCCGGGCGGTGGACACCAGTTCACCCAGGGACGCGGCCAGTTCGGGCAGCGTCTTGGCGTGGGCGTCCTTGATGTTCGGCACGATCAGACCGCGCGGGGTGGCCGCCGCGATGCCCAGGTTCACGTAGTGCTTGACCACGATCTCCTGCGCCGCCTCGTCCCACGAGGCGTTGATGTCGGGGTTCCGGCGGATCGCGACCAGCAGGGCCTTGGCGATCAGCAGCAGGGGGTTCACGCGCAGGCCCGCGAACTCCTTGTCCTGCTTCAGTTCCTCGACCAGCTTCATCGTCCGGGTCACGTCGACCGTCACGAACTCCGTGACGTGCGGCGCGGTGAACGCCGAGCCGACCATGGCCGCCGCGGTCGCCTTGCGCACGCCCTTGACGGGGATGCGCGTCTCGCGGGCGGAGTCGTAGGACGCCGGGGCCGCGGGCTGGACGGGCGTGGGGACGGCCGGGGCGGACGGCTGGGCCGCCGGGGCCGTCTGCTGCGGGACCTGGGCCGCGGCGACGGCCGCGTGGACGTCCTCGCGGGTGACGACGCCGCCCGGGCCGGTCGGGGTCACCGTGGCCAGGTCGACGCCCAGGTCCTTGGCCAGCTTGCGCACCGGCGGCTTCGCCAGCGGACGCTGCTCGGGGGCGGCCGGAGCGGCGGCGGCGGCCGGAGCGGCCCCGTGGCCGTTCAGCTCGGACTGGACCGCCGACGCGGCCTGCCCGGCCGCCGCGTCCGGCGCCTGCTTGCGCGGGCGGCGGCGGGTGGAGGACGTGGCGACGCCGTAGCCGACCAGCACCGGCTGACGGGCCGCGGGCTGCTCGGCGGGCTGCTCCGGCTCCGCGGCGGGGGCGGGGGCGGGGGCCGCGGGGGCCTCCTCCTGCGCCGGGGCGCCGCCCGCCACCTCCACCGCGATGATGGACGTGCCCACGTCGACCGTGGTGCCCTCGGGGAAGTGCAGGGCACGGACCACGCCGTCGTAGGGGATGGGCAGCTCGACGGCGGCCTTCGCCGTCTCCACCTCGCAGACCACCTGCCCGTCGGTGACGGTGTCACCGGGCTGGACGTACCACTTGAGGATCTCGGCCTCGGTGAGGCCCTCGCCCACGTCCGGCATCTTGAACTCGCGTACGGACGCGTTCGTCATCGTCGTCACGACCCTCTCCTCAGTACGCCAGCGAGCGGTCGACGGCATCGAGCACCCGGTCCAGGTCCGGGAGGTAGGACTCCTCCAGACGGGCCGGCGGGTACGGGGCGTGGTAGCCGCCGACCCGGAGCACCGGGGCCTCCAGGTGGTAGAAGCAGCGCTCCGTGATCCGGGCGGCGATCTCCGCGCCCGAGCCGAAGAACACCGGTGCCTCGTGCACGACGACCAGACGGCGCGTCTTCTCCACCGACGCCTGGACGGCGTCGAAGTCGATCGGGGAGACCGAGCGCAGGTCGAGGACCTCCAGGTTGCGCCCCTCCTCGGCGGCCGCGTCCGCGACCTCCTGGCAGAGCTTCACCATCGGGCCGTACGCGGCGAGGGTCAGGTCCGTGCCCTCACGCACCACCTTCGCCTTGTGCAGCGGGCCGGGGATCGCCTCGGTGTCGACCTCGCCCTTGTCCCAGTAGCGGCGCTTCGGCTCGAAGAAGATCACCGGGTCGTCGCTCTGGACGGCCTGCTGCATCATCCAGTACGCGTCCGACGCGTTCGACGGCGACACGATCTTCAGACCGGCCACGTGGGCGAACAGCGCCTCCGGCGACTCGGAGTGGTGCTCCACCGCGCCGATGCCGCCGCCGTAGGGGATGCGCACGACGACGGGCATCTTGACCTTGCCCAGCGCGCGGGCGTGCATCTTCGCGAGCTGCGTGACGATCTGGTCGTACGCGGGGAAGACGAAGCCGTCGAACTGGATCTCCACCACCGGGCGGTAGCCGCGCAGGGCCAGGCCGATCGCCGTGCCGACGATCCCCGACTCGGCGAGCGGGGTGTCGATGACCCGGCTCTCGCCGAAGTCCTTCTGCAGGCCGTCCGTCACCCGGAAGACGCCGCCCAGCTTGCCGACGTCCTCGCCCATGACGACGACCTTCGGGTCCGCGTCCAGGGCGCGCCGCAGCGACTCGTTGATCGCCTTGGCCA
Organism: Streptomyces cellulosae; assembly: GCA_014655195.1. GTDB lineage: Bacteria > Actinomycetota > Actinomycetes > Streptomycetales > Streptomycetaceae > Streptomyces > Streptomyces cellulosae. The sequence goes on from BNBH01000003.1 coordinate 20,938, forward strand.
GAGCCATCTTCTCAGCCATGTCACTTACCCCCGTCTTCGTCCGCGAACGAGGCCTGGTAGGCGGCGAACTGCGCCCGCTCCTCGTCCACCAGCGCGTGGCCGTCCGCGTACACGTTCTCGAAGATGGCGAAGTGGTCCGGGTCCGGCATGGCACGGACCGCTTCGCGCACCCGCTTGCCCAACGCCTCGGACTCGGTCTCCAGTTCCGCGAAGAATCCCTCGTCCGCGTGGCCCGAGGCCTCCAGGTGGCGGCGCAGGCGCAGGATCGGGTCCTTCGCCTCCCAGGCCAGCCGCTCGTCGTCCGTGCGGTAGCGGGTCGGGTCGTCGGAGGTGGTGTGCGCGCCCATGCGGTACGTGAACGCCTCGACGAGCGTCGGTCCCTCGCCGGCGCGGGCCCGCTCCAGGGCCCACTTGGTGACGGCCAGGTTCGCCAGCACGTCGTTGCCGTCCACGCGCACGCCCGGGAAGCCGTAGCCCTGCGCGCGCTGGTACAGCGGCACGCGGGACTGCTTCTCGGTCGGCTCGGAGATCGCCCACTGGTTGTTCTGGCAGAAGAACACCACGGGCGCGTTGTAGACCGCGGAGAAGGTGAAGGCCTCTGCCACGTCGCCCTGGCTGGAGGCGCCGTCGCCGAAGTACGCGATGACCGCGCTGTCGGCGCCGTCCTTGGTGATGCCCATCGCGTAGCCCGTGGCGTGCAGCGTCTGGGAGCCGATGACGATCGTGTACAGGTGGAAGTTGTTGCCGTTCGGGTCCCAGCCGCCGTTGTTGACGCCGCGGAACATGCCGAGCAGGTTCGTCGGGTCCACCCCGCGGCACCAGGCGACGCCGTGCTCGCGGTAGGTGGGGAAGACGTAGTCGTCGTCGCGCAGCGCCCGGCCGGAGCCGATCTGCGCCGCCTCCTGCCCGAGCAGCGAGGCCCACAGGCCCAGCTCGCCCTGGCGCTGGAGCGCGGTGGCCTCGGCGTCGAAGCGACGGGTGAGCACCATGTCGCGGTACAGCCCGCGCAGATCCTCGGCCGTGATGTCGGCGACGTACTGGTCGAACTCGGCGTTCTTGACGCGCTTGCCCTCGGGCGTCAGCAGCTGGACGAGGGCGGGCTCGGCGCCCTTCCCGGCGCCTGCGGCCTTCTTGGTGGTGCTGGTGGTGCGCTTGGTGCCGGTGGTGCCGGCCTTGTTTCCGGCGCTGCGTCGCGGTGTGCGCGCGGCAGTGCTCTCCACGGTCACGTGTGCTCCTCCGTCGGTCCGGCCCCCGGGGTTGCCGGTAGGCCAGTGCGGCTCACCTGTTCCGACCACCGGGCACGGGGTGGGTGCCACTCGACCGGGAACAGGCGTGACAGGTGCCCCGGCGAGCGCCCTGCACACAGCACGTTACCCAGTGCTCCACATTTCTGTGAAACCCCCTCTGACCTGCGATTTTGCTTGGATATCCAAGTAAATCGGGGTAGGCCCGGAAGGCGCGCTGGTCACAGCCTTGCAGGAGGCCGGAGCAACGGCACGTTATCCCGGCCGAGCCGGGCACGGGAAGAGCAGACTTCCCCGGCGGCACGGGGTGCCGCCGGGGAAGTCACGGGGTGCCCTCAGGGAGGGCGAATTGTTCAGTCGGGGGACGGTGACGCCGGTCAGTTGCCCGCGCCGCCGGGCACGCCGGCGTTGAGCCCGCCCGCGTCGGCGCCACCCGCGCCGCCGGGACCGGTGCCCCCGGTCTCGGTGCCGCCGGTCTCCGTGCCGCCGTCCCCGGTACCGCCGTCGTCGGTGCCCCCGTCGTCGGTGCCGCCGTCGTCGGTGCCGCCCGTCTCGGTGGACTGCGTCGCCGTCGGCTCCTCCGTCGGCTGCTCCGTGTCCGGCTGGGACGGAGTCCAGGACGGCTCGTAGCTGGGGGTCCAGTCGCCGTTGCCGCCGGAGCCGGAGCCCGGGTCGGTGTCGGGACCCGAGGTCTCCTCGGTCTCCTCCTCCGTCGGCGACTCGCTGGGCGACTCCTCCTTCGTGCTCTGCGAGACCGACGGCGAGGTGTCGGTCTTGCCGCCCTCGCCCCCGCCGCCGCCGTTGTTCAGCGCGAGCGCGACACCGGCCGCGACGGCGATCACCGCGAGCACGGCGAGGATCCACAGCTTGCCGCGGCCGCTGCCCTGGTTGCCGTGGCCCTCGAAGCCGCCGTCGTCCCGGCCGCCGTACCCGTGGGGCAGGATCGGCTGCGGGATGGCCGTGGTGCCGGACTGGTCCGGGTGCGGCATGGCCGCGGTGCCTGCGTACCCGGCCGCGGGCGTGCGCGGGCCCTCGTGCATGTCGACCGGGCCGGTGTTCCAGGTGCCGGTGTGGCCGCCCTGGTCGTAGAGCATCTGCAGCGCGTACTGGACGAGACCGCGCATCTCCTCGGCCGTCTGGAACCGGTCGTCCGGGTCCTTGGCGAGGGAGCGCATCACGAGCCCGTCCAGCTCGGGCGGGCAGGCGTCCGAGGCCTCGGAGGGAGGCGTGGGGATGTCCTGGACGTGCTGGTAGACCACCGACAGCGGCGTCTCGCCGGTGAACGGCGGGCGCAGCGCCAGCAGTTCGTACAGCAGGCAGCCGGTCGCGTACAGGTCGGAGCGGTGGTCGACGGCCTTGCCTAGCGCCTGCTCCGGGGAGAGGTACTGCGGGGTGCCCATGACCATGCCGGTCTGCGTCATCGTCGTGGACGCGCCGTGCATGGCGCGGGCGATGCCGAAGTCCATCACCTTCACGGCGCCGTTGTCGGTGATGATGACGTTGGCCGGCTTGATGTCGCGGTGCACGATGTTGTGCTGGTGCGAGTAGGCCAGGGCCTCCAGGACGCCCGAGACGATGATCAGCGCCTGCTCCGGACCCGGCGCCTCCGCGTTCATCAGCAGGTCGCGGATGGTGCGGCCCTCGACCAGCTCCATCACGATGTACGGCACGGACTGGCCGCCGATCAGGTCCTCGCCGGAGTCGTACACGGCGACGATCGCGTGATGGTTGAGGCCGGCCACGGACTGGGCCTCGCGTGTGAAGCGCGCCTTGGACACCGGGTCCTCGGCCAGGTCGGAGCGCAGCAGCTTCACGGCGACGGTACGCCCGAGGCGTACGTCCTCCGCGGCGAACACCTCGGCCATGCCGCCCCGGCCGAGCCGGTGCGTGAGCCGGTACCGGCCGTCGCCGACCAGCCCGCCGTTGCCCCAGTTGTCCGGCGCGTCCGACATGCCGCCGCCAGTCGCCTCGGGGTCGGACGGGCCCTGAGCGCGCTGCTGCTGTGCCATCAGTCCTCGCCGTCGTTTCTGCCCGCGGTGCGCGCGGTGTTGTTACGGTCTCCGTCGGCCACGCTACAGCCTCTGCCGGGGCCTCCGGTCCGGGACGGGCTGCCCGGTCCGGCACGCGACGGACCGGTCATCAAACCCGCTGGCCGTACCGTCGTGCAAATTCCGTGTACCGGCCGTACGACCGCTGTAACGCTTCCGCGACGCTTCTTTCGCGTACGGTCACGGAACGGGCACCGCGCTTGACGTGTCGGTGCCCTGGGGCAGACTTGGCCGGGAATAGCACTTTCGATCTACGACGACGACACGTCATGAGAGACAAGTCACCGACGGCGGCGCCGGACGCCGGAGAGGCTACGGGGGACGCGGAACATGAGCCAGGACGGCGCACAGGGCCGGCACACGGGGCGGGCGCTCGCGGGCGGACGCTACCAACTGCGGGACCTGCTCGGCCAGGGTGGCATGGCGTCGGTGCATCTCGCCTACGACACGGTGCTGGACCGTCAGGTCGCCATCAAGACGTTGCACACGGAACTCGGACGGGAGCAGGCGTTCCGTGAGCGCTTCCGCCGCGAGGCCCAGTCCGTGGCGAAGCTCACGCACACCAACATCGTCTCGGTGTTCGACACCGGCGAGGACGACGTCGACGGGATGACCACTCCGTACATCGTCATGGAGTACGTGGAGGGCCGCCCGCTCGGCTCCGTGCTCGACGACGACGTACGGCAGCACGGCGCGATGCCCGCCGACAAGGCGCTGAGGATCACCGCCGACGTGCTGGCGGCGCTGGAGATCAGCCACGAGATGGGGCTGGTCCACCGCGACATCAAGCCGGGCAACGTGATGATGACCAAGCGCGGCGTGGTCAAGGTGATGGACTTCGGCATCGCCCGCGCCATGCAGTCCGGCGTGACGTCGATGACGCAGACCGGCATGGTCGTCGGCACCCCGCAGTACCTCTCCCCGGAGCAGGCCCTCGGCCGGGGCGTCGACGCCCGCTCCGACCTGTACTCGGTCGGCATCATGCTCTTCCAGCTGGTCACCGGCAGGCTGCCGTTCGACGCGGACTCGCCGCTCGCCATCGCCTACGCGCACGTGCAGGAGGAGCCGCCGGTCGCCTCCACGATCAACCGCTCGCTGCCGCCGGCCGTGGACGCGCTGATCACCCGCGCCCTGAAGAAGAACCCCAACGAGCGTTTCCCCAGCGCGGAGGCCATGCGCGGGGAGTGCCTGCGGGTGGCGCAGTCCTTCCAGGCGGCCCCGCCGAGCATCGTGCCCGGCAGCCAGACGCCCAGCGGCGCCGGCGTCGGCTCCGCGGTGTTCCCGCCGGTCGACCAGTCCGGGCAGACGCCCGCCGGCAGCGTGCAGACGCCGTACCAGCCGACGCCCCCGCCGAACCCGTACGGCACCCCGGCCCCGGCCTACGGCTACCCGCAGCAGGGCGGCTACCCGACGCCGAGCCCGTACGCCCCGCAGGGTCCGTCGACGCCCGCGCCGTACACGATCTCGCCGCAGGGCACCGGCGGTGGTCAGGGGCGCGGCCGGAACACCTCGGTGATCGTCGCGTCCGTGCTGGTCGCGGTGCTGGCGGTCGGCGGTCTGGTGACGGCGCTCGTGCTGAACAACGGGGACGAGAAGGAACCGAACGCGGGCGGCGGCAGCGCCTCCGCCACGGAGAAGCCCGAGGGCTACCGCGGTCCGGACACGTCCAAGACGATCGAGCCGGAGGAGTGCGAGGAGCCGCAGGAGTCGTACAACGACCCCGAGCTGATCCGGCTGCCGAACTTCAAGTTCAAGCACATCGCCTCGGTGAAGGCGTGCTTCCAGGCCGCCGGCTGGGGCGGCAACCTCAAGATCGTCACGGTCGACGAGAACACCTACGGCGAGGGCTCGGTCCGCGAGCAGTTCCCGCCGGCCGGCACGGACGTCGACCCGGAGGACATGCCGGAGATCACGCTGAAGGTCTCGACGGGCAACCCGCCCACCTCCTGACACCCGGACCATACGGAAGGGGCCCGGCGTCCGTGCCGGGCCCCTTCCGCTGTGATGAGGCGTTCTACAGGTAGGGGCCACCCGCGCGACCACCCGGATGGTGGGCGTCCTCGTGCCCCTCGGCGACACCCGGCGGCAGGGCCCGGCGCATCTGCTCCAGCTGCGCGCGCGCCGCCATCTGCTGGGCGAAGAGCGTCGTCTGGATCCCGTGGAAGAGCCCCTCCAGCCAGCCCACCAGCTGGGCCTGCGCGATGCGCAGCTCCGCGTCGCTGGGGGTTGCCTCGTCCGTGAAGGGCAGGGAGAGCCGCTCCAGCTCCTCGACCAGCTCCGGCGCCAGGCCGTCCTCGAGCTCCTTCACCGAACTGGCGTGGATCTCCTTGAGGCGGTTGCGGCTGGCCTCGTCGAGAGGGGCCGCCCGCACCTCCTCCAGCAGCTGCTTGATCATGCTGCCGATCCGCATGACCTTCGCCGGCTGCTCCACCTGCTCCGTCACCGGAGTCTCACGGGAGTCCTCGTCGCCGCCCTTGCCGCCGCTGAGCGCCATACCGTCCTGGCCGACGACCAGGATCTGCGGATTCTCCGGCGACCGTTCGTTCCTCGGCATCTCCATTCGACCATTGTCGCGCACACCCGCTTCACAACGCGGTGGGCCCCCGGAAGCGGCCGCGTTCTCAGCGCGGGAGGCCCGCCTCTGAGGGGGTCGCGGCGGCGGGTCCTCCGTACGGCCCTGTCCGGCATGCCGGTCCCGTCCCCCGGTGCGAGGCTGGTGGGCGTCCATCCGTCCCAACTTGCCGACGGTGCGGCCGAGCACCGGCCGGCGCGGGAGGTCCCGGCCGTGACTCCATGGCTGCGCACACTGGGGGCGACGTTCGTGCTGGGGGCGGGGGCCGTGCTGCTGCCGTACGGCCCGTTCCCCGGCCCGCCGGGTGCGGCCGGCGTGGCGTACGGGGCGGAGCGGACGCCTCCGGGCCCCGACGCGAGCGACCGCGCCCGCGCGGCCTCCCGCTCCCCGTCCGCCCCGGCCTCCCGCTCCCCGTCCGCCCCGGCCTCCCCCTCGCGCTCGGCCTCGCCGTCGGCCGCCCGGTCCGGGAACGGGCAGGGCGAGGGACGGGACAGGCCAGGGCGGCAGGAGACGGCACGTGAGCAGTCCCGGGACACCGAGCCGCCCCGCCGGGGCCGTGCCGAGGAGGAGGGCTCGGGTCCCACCGAGGCGGCCGGACGCCCGGACGGCGACGGGATGCGCCGTCCCGGCGCCCGGCGCGACGCGTCCACACCGGCCGAGGACGACACGGCGGAGGGGTACCCGGACGGCTCCGACGCCACAGGGCCGACGGGACCCTCGTCCTCGGCCGTGGTCCCGGCGACCGCCTCGTCGTCGCGGACCGCCGAGCCGGACGCGGTCACGGGGACCGCCGTGGAGCCGGTGCTGCGGATCCTGCCGCTGGGCAGCGGCCTGGTCCTCATGGGCCTCGGGTTCGCCCTCGCCTTCCTGGGACTGCGGATGCGTCAGGAACGCGGGACGCGCTGACGGCTCACCTGGGCGTGACGAGCAGGACCTTGCCGATGTGGGAGCTGTCCTCCACGATCCGGTGCGCCTCGGCGGCGTCCGGCATGGGGATCTCCCGGTCGATCACCGGACGGACATGACCGGCCGACACCAGCGGCCAGACGTGCTCCCGTACGGCCGCCACGATCGCGGCCTTCTCCTCCACGGGACGCGCGCGCAGGGTGGTGGCGGTGATCGCGCCGCGCTTGGCGAGCAGGGCGCCGATGTTCAGCTCGCCCTTCACCCCGCCCTGCATGCCGATGATCACCAGGCGTCCGTTCACGGCGAGGGCCTGGACGTTGCGGTTCAGGTACTTGGCGCCCATGTTGTCGAGGATGACGTCCGCGCCCTTGCCGTCGGTGGCCTCCCGCAGCTCGGCCACGAAGTCCTGCTCGCGGTAGTTGATCAGGATGTCCGCGCCCAGCTCGGCGCAGCGCTCCAGCTTCTCCTTGGTGCCGGCGGTCACGGCGACCTTCGCCCCGACCGCCTTGGCGAGCTGGATGGCCATGGTGCCGATGCCGCTGGAGCCGCCGTGCACGAGGAAGGTCTCGCCGGGGCGCAGGTGGGCGATCATGAAGACGTTCGACCAGACCGTGCAGACCACCTCGGGCAGCGCGGCGGCCCGTTCGACGGAGACCCCCTCGGGAACGGGCAGCAGCTGCCCGGCGGGAACGGCCACCTTCTCGGCGTAGCCGCCGCCGGAGAGCAGCGCGCAGACCTCGTCCCCGACGGCCCAGCCACTCACCCCCGGCCCGACCTGCGCGACCCGTCCGGAGCACTCCAGACCGGGGTAGGGAGACGTACCGGGCGGCGGGTCGTAGAAGCCCTGACGCTGCAGGATGTCGGCCCGGTTGACAGCCGTGGCCACCACGTCGACGAGGACCTCCCCCTCACCGACGACAGGATCGGGAACCTCGTCCCACACCAACGCCTCGGGCCCACCGGGTTCGGGAATCGTGATCGCATACATGAGGGGGACGGTACTCCGAGGCCCCCAGGGGCGCGGGGAACTGCGCGAACGGAGGCCAGAGACACCTCGCCCCTCGAAGGACCCGGGCACCCACACCCCCAGGGGGCGCGGGGAACTGCGCAAACGGACGTCAGGGACGCCTCGCCCCTCAAGAAGCCTGGGCACCCACACCCCCAGGGGGCGCGGGGAACTGCGCGAACGGAGGTCCAAGAGGCGGAGTCCTTGAAACCCCCTCCTACGGCGCCGGCGCCAAAAAATCCGCGTGCGGAACCGATGAGTTCGCGCGACCGTAAAAGTCCCCCCATGCGTAGCCCAAGCACGCGGAAGGACCCCGAAGCATGAGCACGCACCCGTCCGCCCCGGCGATCGAAACCGCGGGCCTGGTCAAAACCTTCGGTGAGACACGGGCCGTCGACGGCGTGGACCTCACCGTGCCCACGGGCACCGTCTACGGCGTCCTCGGCCCGAACGGCGCCGGCAAGACCACCACCGTGAAGATGCTCGCCACCCTGCTCCGCCCGGACGGCGGCGAGGCCCGCGTCTTCGGTCACGACGTCGTGCGCGACGCCGACGCCGTCCGCTCCAGGGTGAGCCTCACCGGCCAGTACGCGTCGGTGGACGAGGACCTCACCGGCACGGAGAACCTGGTCCTGCTGGGCCGCCTGCTGGGCCACCGCAAGCCCGCGGCCCGAGAGCGCGCCGCGCAACTGCTGGAGGCGTTCGGTCTCACCGAGGCAGCGGGCAAACAGGTCAAGCACTACTCGGGCGGCATGCGGCGCCGCATCGACATCGCCGCGTCCATCCTCAACACCCCGGACCTGCTGTTCCTCGACGAGCCCACCACCGGACTCGACCCGCGCAGCCGCAACCAGGTCTGGGACATCGTGCGGGCGGTCGTCGCCCAGGGCACCACCGTGCTGCTGACCACGCAGTACCTGGACGAGGCCGACCAGCTCGCCTCCCGGATCGCGGTGATCGACAAGGGCCGGGTCATCGCCGAGGGCACCAAGGGCGAGCTCAAGGCGTCCGTGGGCGCGGGGTCCGTCCATGTGCGGCTGCGCGACCCGGAGCGGCGCCCGGACGCCGAGCGGCTGCTGCGCGACCTGCTGCTCGCCGAGGTGCAGCTCGAACCCGACCCCGTGGCGCTCACCGCGAGGCTCAACGCAGCGACCAGCGACAGCGCGGCCGACCAGGCGGCGCGGGCGCTCACCGAGCTGTCCCGGGCCGGCGTCACCGTCGACAACTTCTCCCTCGGCCAGCCGAGCCTCGACGAGGTCTTCCTCGCGCTGACCGGCCACGACACCGGCTCGGCGGACGGCACGGACGGCACGGACGGCACCGGCGACGACACGAAGGACGAGGTGGCGGCATGAGCACGGCCACGAGCACCGAGACCAAGGAACTCGCGCCCGTCAGCACCGAGTCCCTGGCGGCGCTGCTGGTCGCCGAGGAGCGGCCGCAGCGGCCCAGCTCGCTGTCCACGTCCCTCACGTTCGGCTGGCGCGCCATGCTGAAGATCAAACATGTGCCCGAGCAGCTCTTCGACGTCACCGCCTTCCCGATCATGAACCTGCTGATGTTCACGTACCTCTTCGGCGGTGCGCTGGCGGGTTCGCCGACGGACTACATCCAGTTCGTGCTGCCGGGCATCCTCGTGATGTCGGTCGTCATGATCACGATGTACACGGGTGTCTCGGTGAACATCGACATCGAGAAGGGCGTCTTCGACCGCTTCCGCTCGCTGCCGATCTGGCGGCCCTCGGCGATGGTCGGCTACCTGCTCGGCGACGCCCTGCGTTACACCATCGCGTCCGTGATCATGCTGGCCATGGGCCTGCTGCTCGGGTACCGGCCCGACGGCGGCTTCCCCGGAGTGGTCGCCGGGATCGCCCTGCTGCTGGTGTTCTCGTTCGCGTTCTCGTGGATCTGGACGATGTTCGGGCTGCTGCTGCGCACCGAGAAGTCGGTGATGAGCGTCAGCATGATGGTGATCTTCCCGCTCACCTTCCTGTCCAACGTCTTCGTCGACCCGCGCACCATGCCCGGCTGGCTCCAGGCCTTCGTGAACAACAGCCCGGTGACCCACCTGGCGTCGGCGGTCCGCGGACTGATGGCGGGCGACTGGCCGGCCGCGGACATCATGTGGACCCTGGGCTGGGCGGCGGCGCTCGTGCTGGTCTTCGGCCCGGTGACGATGCGGCTGTACAACCGGAAGTAGACGGCTCACGGCATGGAAACGGCCCCGGGGACCGAACCCTCGGGGCCGTACCGCGCCCTGGCAACGAAGCGTCCTGGCCGCGGAGCGTCTCAGCCTCGCAGCGTCCCGACTAACGCAACGGCCGCACATCCGGCGCGATCTGCGTGACCGGTGTGGCCCGCACGATCGTGATCAGCCGGTCCGTCAGCTCCAGCGTCCCGACCTCCCGGTCGTCGTAGCCGAGCACCCGGTGCCCGCGCACCACGCTCACCACCAGGTCGTCCAGCTCCCGCGGGGTCTTGCCCACCTCGGACTTTATGACCGGCCGTTCCACGACGTCGAGACCGGTGCCCTGCTGGATCAGGTCCTCCATGACCATGCCCGCCGCAGGGCTCAGCACGGAGAGGCCCAGCAGGCGTCCGGCCGCGCTGGCGCTGGTGATGACCGCGTCGGCGCCCGACTGCTTGAGCAGCGGCGCGTTCTCCTCCTCGCGGACCGCGGCGACGATCTTGGCGTTCCGGTTGAGCTGGCGTGCCGTCAGCGTCACCAGGACCGCGGTGTCGTCGCGCTGGGTGGCGATGATGACCTGACGGGCCCGCTGGAGCTCGGCGCGCTTCAGCACCTCGCTGCGCGTCGCGTCCCCTATGACACCGGCGTACCCGTCCGCCGTGGCCGCCTCGATCGCCTTGGCGCTGGGGTCGACCACCACGACCTGCTCCTTGCGGAGTCCCGTCGCACAGACCGTCCTGATCGCGGACCTGCCCTTGGTCCCGAACCCGACGACTACGGTGTGATCGCGCAACGTGGACCTCCAGCGGTTCAGTCGCCATTCCTCCCGGGTGCGTTCGGTGAGGGCTTCGAGGGTGGTGCCGACCAGGATGATCAGGAACATCACCCGGAGCGGCGTGATGACGAAGATGTTGGTGAGCCGGGCCCCGTCCGTCACCGGGGTGATGTCGCCGTAGCCCGTGGTCGAGAGGGTGACGGTCGCGTAGTAGAACGCGTCGAGCAGGTCGAGGGAACCGTCCGAGTTGTCCGTGTACCCGTCCCGGTCGGCGTACACGATGAACGCCGTCACCACGAGCACCAGCAGGGCCATCGACAGCCGCTTGGCGACCTGGCGGATCGGGTGTTCCACCAGTTTGCGCGGCAGCTTGACCCGGTAGGTGACCAGATGCTCGTCGGCCTGACGGGCGATGGCGTCCTGGCCCGGAAGTTTCACGTGAAACACACCCCGATTCCCCCGGACGCCCAGGGCAGGTCCAGCAGTTCCGCCTCGTACCCGGGCTTGGCGCCCCCTGGCGGTACGACGGCCAGCGCGTCCGCCGCGGCGATCCCACGCAGCATCGCAGGACCGTTGTAGAGCAGAGGCAGCGCCCGGTCACCGCGCAGGGCGACGGGCACCAGCCGGGTGTCGTACGGATGCCCCTGCACCGCGTCCCTGAGCGGCAGCGTGTACCCCTCCGGGGCGGGGCGGGCCGCCAGGGTGCGCAGCAGCGGCTCGGCGAGCGTGACCAGCCCGGACACGGCGGCGAGCGGGTTGCCCGGCAGGCCGACGAGGTACTGCTTCTCCGAGATCCGCGCCAGCAGCATCGGGTGCCCGGGACGCACCGCGACCCCGTCCACCAGCAACTCGGCCCCGAGGCGCCGCAGCGTGGGGTGCACATGGTCGACCGGGCCCGCGGCCGTGCCGCCGGTGGTGACCACGACGTCGGCGTCGCAGCCCTTCAGCGCCTGGTGCAGCGCGTCCTCCTCGTCCCCGACCCGCCGTACGTCGACCACGTCGGCGCCCAGCGCGCGCAGCCACGGCGGCAGCAGCGGGCCCAGCGCGTCCCGGATCAGCCCCTCGTGCGGCAGCCCCTCGCCCAGCAGCTCGTCACCGAGCACGAAGACGGCCGCACGGGGCCGGGGGACGACGGTGAGCGTGTCGTACCCGGCCGCCGCCGCCATGCCGAGCACCGGCGGGGTCACCAGCGTGCCCACCGGCAGCAACTGGTCGCCGTTGCGGCACTCCTGGCCTCGGGGGCGGATGTCCTGGCCGTGCGAGACGGTGTGCGGCGCCCGGGTCGCGGCGGTGGCGTGCAGCCGGCCCTTGTCGTCGGTACGGCCGTGCTCGCTGCGGAGCACGGCGGTGGTGTCCGGCGGGACCCGCGCGCCGGTGGCGATCCGCACCGCCTCCCCGTCGGTCAACGGCGCGTGCGCGGTGTGCCCGGCGAGGACGCCCTCCTCCCGCACGTCCCAGGGACCGGGACCGGAGACCGCCCAGCCGTCCATGGCGGAGGTGTCGAACGACGGCAGGTCGGTCAGCGCGATCAGCGGGGCGGCCAGGGTGAGGCCGAGCGCGGAGGACAGCGGGACCGAGACGGGCGGAAGGTGTCCGCCGCGGTGGCCGCCGCCCCGGCGGGGGGCTTGCGCGGCGGTCGCGCGGGCCTCCGCCCAGTCGGTGCCGTCGCGGTGCGCGGGGGCTCCGGAGGCAGAGGCGCCGTGCGAGCCGCTGCCGTGCGAACCGCTGCCACCTGCGCCGTCGTCACCGTGCGTGCGGTCGCCGGAGGGGCGGTCGCCGGGGGTGTGGGCGTCGTTCACGAGGGCGAGCGCCTCCTCGACGTCGAGGTCGTCGGCGTCCTCACCGGCCCGGGGCGTGCGCGGGGTCATCCGGCGTCCGTGCGGGTTTCGGGTTCCGCGCCGCCGGAGGGCGATGCGTCCGCCGTGTCCTGTGCGTCCTCCTCGGCCCAGCGGTTGGCCAGCGCCGCGGCCTTGCGGGCCGCCTCGGCCACGGCGTCGGCGTCACCGCCCGCCCGCGCGGCGGCGAAGCCGACCAGGAAGGTGGTCAGCGGGGCGGCCGGCCGTGCCACCCCGTGGGCGGCGTCACGGGCGAGGTCGAGCAGCACGCCGGTGTCGACGTCCAGGTCGATGCCCAGCTCGTCCTTGACTGCGGAGATCCATTCGTCCAACACGTGTCCATGCTCCCTGATGCGTGCCCTGGCAGTGGCGATGTCGTCCCAGGTGTCGCAGTCGAAGGACGCCACCGGGTCGGAGATACGGAGAAGGTCGAGGGCACCGGTGAGCCGGCGCAGGGGGAGCCCGGCCGTCCCGCCGTGCGCGACGGAGAGCCCGGCCAGCTCACGGCGCAGGGACGGCACGCGGTACGCGGCCACCAGCGGCTGGTCCCGGCCGTCGGCGTCGGTCAGCAGCACACCGTCGGCCGCGCTCCGGCGCAGGGTGTCCAGCAGCGCGGCGACGGTACGGGCGTCGAGGAAGGGCAGGTCGGCGGAGAGCAGCACGACGTGCTCGGCGGTGACGTGCCGCAGTCCGGCGTCGAGCGCGGCGACGGGGCCGCCGCCCGGCGGGTCCTCGCGGGCCCAGGTGACGGGGCGCGCGGTGGGGCGGGGACCGGCCACGACCACCGTGGCGCGGGCGTCGGCGCAGGCCGTGAGCACCCGGTCGAGCAGAGGGCGTCCGCCGACCCGCACGGCCGGCTTGTCGGCGCCGCCCAGCCGCCGGGCCGCACCGCCGGCGAGCACGACGGCGTCGTACACGGTCGCGTGAGCCGTGGCGTTCGGGTCGCCGTGCGCATCGGGCGGGACGCCGTGCGCGGCGGCGGGTGGCTGGTACTCGGTCACCCCCCGAGTATGCGTGCCCCCGCGATCACAGGGAACGCAGGGGCACGCGGGAAGAGGTGACCCCGGCCCGCCGGGGGTGGGCGAGGTCAGGCCGTGACGGTCACAACGTCCGCAGCAGCACCGCCGGTTGTTCCACGCAGTCGGCCACGTACCGCAGGAACCCGCCCGCCGTGCCGCCGTCGCACACCCGGTGGTCGAAGGTGAGCGAGAGCTGCACGACCTGCCGGACCGCCAGCTCGCCCTCGTGCACCCACGGTTTGGGGACGATGCGGCCGACGCCCAGCATGGCGGCCTCGGGGTGGTTGATGATCGGAGTGGACCCGTCGACGCCGAACACCCCGTAGTTGTTCAGGGTGAACGTGCCGCCGGTGAGCTGCGCGGGGGTCAGCGTGCCCTCGCGCGCCGCCTCGGTCAGCCGGGCGAACTCCGCCGTGAGCGACTCCGCGTCCCGCGTGTGCGCGTCGCGGACCACGGGGACGACCAGCCCCCGCTCGGTCTGCGCCGCGAACCCGAGGTGCACGTCCGCGTACCGGACGATCTCCCTGGCCTCGGTGTCCACCGAGGAGTTGAGCTCCGGGAAGCGGGCGAGCGCGGCCGTGCAGATCCGGGCCAGCAGCGCCAGCACGGAGATCTTGGGCCCGCCCGCCGCGTTCATCGCGGCCCTGGTCCGCATCAGCTCCGTCGCGTCGGCGTCCACCCAGCAGGTCGCGTCCGGTATCTCGGCGCGGCTGCGGGAGAGCTTGTCGGCGACGGCGCCCCGGATGCCCTTGAGGGGGACGCGGGTGACCGAGGCGGTGCTCGCGGAAGGGGCGGCGGCAGCCGGGGCGGCGGCGGGTTCCGTCGTGTCCGTGCGGTCCTGGGCGCCGGCGGCCCGCAGCGCGTGCTCCACGTCCGCGCGCAGGATCAGTCCGTCGGGGCCGGAACCGGTCAGCTTCCGCAGGTCCAGGCCGTTCTGCCGGGCCAGCCTGCGCACCAGCGGGGAGATCACCGGGACCGGACCGTCCTCCGGCGCCGGGCGTGCGGTCCGCGCGCTCGGGGCGGCCTGCGGGGTGTCCGCCGGCCGCGTCTCCCGCACCGGCTCCGGCGTCCTCGGCCGTCCGTTCACCGCGGGAGCGGCCGGGCGCACCCGGCGGCGCCGGGCCGGGGCCTCGGAGGTGCCGTAGCCGACCAGCACGTTGCCGGAGCCCTCGGCGGCCGGCTCCCGGCCGCTCGCGCGGCCGGCTCCCGCGGTGGCAGGGGTGCCCGCGTCACCGGCGGGGCGGCCGTCCGCCGTCTCGCCGACGGCGACCGTCAGCAGCGGGGCGCCGACCGGCAGTTCGGTGCCCTCCGCGCCGAAGCGGGCGGTGACCACACCGCCGTAGGGGCAGGGCACCTCCACCATCGCCTTGGCCGTCTCGACCTCGACGACCGGCTGGTCCACGGCGACCACGTCGCCGACCTCGACCAGCCAGCGCACGATCTCCGCCTCGGTGAGCCCCTCACCGAGGTCGGGCAGCTTGAACTCCAGCACCTGTGCCATCAGCTCTCGGCCTCCCACTGCAGACGCCCCACGGCGTCCAGGATCCGGTCCACACCGGGCAGGTGGTGACGCTCCAGCATCGGCGGCGGATACGGCAGGTCGAACCCGGCCACGCGCAGCACCGGCGCCTCCAGATGGTGGAAGCAGCGCTCCGTGATCCGGGCCGCGATCTCACCGCCCGGGCCGCCGAAGCCGCCCGACTCGTGGACGACGACCGCACGTCCGGTCCGCCGCACCGAGGCGCACACCGTCTCGTCGTCGAACGGCACCAGCGAGCGCAGGTCGACGACCTCCAGGTCCCAGCCCTCGGCCTGGGCGGCCTCGGCCGCCTCCATGCAGACGGGGAGGGACGGCCCGTAGGTGACGAGGGTCGCGCTCCGCCCGGTGCGCCGGACCACGGCACGGCCTATCGGCTCAACGGCCGCCGGCTGCTCCGGGTTCCAGGCGTCCTTGGACCAGTAGAGCCGCTTGGGCTCCAGGAAGACGACCGGGTCGTCGGAGGCGATGGAGGCCCGCAGCAGGCCGTAGGCGTCGGCGACGGTCGCGGGCGTGACGACATGGAGCCCCGGAGTCGCCATGTAGTACGCCTCGGACGCGTCGCTGTGGTGCTCGACACCGCCGATGCCGCCGCCGTAGGGGATGCGGATCGTCAGGGGGAGGGGCATCTTGCCGCGGGTGCGGTTGCGCATCTTCGCCACGTGCGAGACGAGCTGCTCGAACGCGGGATAGGCGAAGGCGTCGAACTGCATCTCCACGACCGGCCGCAGCCCGTACATGGCCATGCCGACGGCCGTGCCGAGGATGCCCGCCTCGGCCAGCGGGGTGTCCGTGCAGCGGTCCTCGCCGAACTCCTTGGCCAGGCCGTCCGTGATGCGGAAGACGCCGCCGAGCGTGCCGACGTCCTCGCCCATGACGTGCACGGACGGGTCGTCGGCCATGGCGTCGCGCAGCGCGCGCGTGAGGGCCTGCGCCATGGTGGCGGGCTTCACGGCGACGGTGGTCATGGCCGCTCTCCTTCCGACTCGGCCTCGGCCGCCAGCTCGGCCCGCAGCTGCTCCCGCTGCTCCAGCAGCTGGGGCGTGGGCTCCGCGTAGACGTGGGTGAACAGGTCCATGGGGTCGAGTTCCGCGTCCTGGTTCATCCGGGCGCGCAGATCGGCGGCCATGGTCTCGGCGTCCTGCTTGGCGGTCTCGGCACCGGCCTCGTCCAGCAGGCCGCGGCCGGTCAGCTCCCGCTCCAGCAGCGCGATGGGGTCGTGCTCCCGCCACGCCTCGACCTCGGCGTCGCCGCGGTAGCGGGTCGCGTCGTCGGCGTTGGTGTGGGCGTCCACGCGGTAGGTGATCGCCTCGACCAGGGTCGGGCCGCCGCCCGCGCGGGCACGGCGCACCGCGTCGGCGAGGACCTCGTGCACGGCGGCCGCGTCGTTGCCGTCGACCAGACGGCCGGGCATCCCGTAGCCGACGGCCTTGTGGGCCAGCGACGGGGCCGCGGTCTGCTTGGCGAGCGGGACGGAGATCGCGAAGCCGTTGTTCTGGACGAGGAAGACGACCGGGGCCTGCCAGACGGCCGCGAAGTTCAGCGCCTCGTGGAAGTCGCCCTCGCTGGTGCCGCCGTCGCCCACCATGGCGAGCGCCACCACGTCGTCGCCCTTGAGGCGGGCCGCGTGGGCGAGACCCACGGCGTGCGGCAGCTGGGTGGCGAGCGGGGTGCTCAGCGGGGCCACCCGGTGCTCGTAGGGGTCGTAGCCGGTGTGCCAGTCGCCGCGCAGCAGGGTGAGCGCCTCGACCGGGTCCACGCCACGCGCGACGACCGCGAGGGTGTCGCGGTAGCTCGGGAACAGCCAGTCGCGCTCCTCGAGCACCAGGGCGGCGGCGACCTCGCACGCCTCCTGGCCCGTGCTGGAGGGGTACACCGCGAGACGGCCCTGCTTGGTGAGGGCGGTGGCCTGCGCGTTGTAACGGCGGCCCTTCACCAGCTCCGCGTACAGCCTGCGCAGCAGTTCCGGGTCCGCCTCGGCCGCCGCCTCCGTGCCGAGCACGCGGTACGGCTCCGCGTCGGGCAGCAGGGGGGCGGGGTCGGTACGGGGCTGCCAGGCGGGCGGCGGGGTCGGCCGGTAGGCCCCCCGCTGCTCCATGACCGTCATGACGGCACCTCCTCGTGGGACGGCTGACGGAGGCGCGGCGTCTGTGACGCGCCTCACCAACCGATTGTTCGGTCGCCGGCACATTTTGGCTACGGGTGGCGTCAGGCTGTGGACAAACGGTTCTCCACATCGTGGGATGGATGCAGGACGTCCACGGCTGAGAGGTGGGGGCGGGTGGCATCTGAACAAATGGCCGAGGGACAGGAGGGGACGGGGCCGCTGCCGCCGGCGCGGCCCCTCGACGCGATCGACCAGGACATCCTGCGCATGCTGCAGGCCGACGGCCGCGCGTCGATACGGTCGGTCGCCGAGCGCGTGCACGTGTCCCGCGCGAACGCCTACGCGCGGATCAACCGGCTCGTCGAGGACGGCGTCATCCGGGGCTTCGGCGCCCGCGTCGACCACGAACGCGCCGGTCACGGCACATCGGCGTACATCACGCTGAAGATCGTGCAGAACACCTGGCGCACGGTGCGCGAGCAACTCAGGCAGCTCCCCGGCGCCTCGCACATCGCCCTGGTGGGCGGGGACTTCGACGTCCTGCTGCTGGTGCACACGCCGGACAACCGGGCGCTGCGCGAGCTCGTCCTGACGCGACTTCAGGCCATTCCCGAGGTGCTCAGCACCCGCACGCTGCTGGTGTTCGAGGAGGAGGACCTGGAGCCGCAGTGGTGACCAGGAGCCGCAGAGGGCCCTCAGCTGTCCACTCCCCAGCGCCACACCAGTTCCCCGCCGACGGGTACGGCGGTCCAGCGCTTCGCGGCGGCGTCCAGCCGCGGCCCCGTCCTGGCCCGCGCTTCCGCGTCGAGCAGCGCGGGACCGACCCCGTGGCCCTCGGTGGGCTGGCCGCTCCAGGCCCGGTAGGCCCAGGCCACGCGCAGCTCGGCGTCCAGCACGGCGTCCCCGCCCCGGCGCAGCACCTTCATCCCGGACCGGCGGTGCCGGCCGGGGTGACGTTCGAAGCCCTGGAAGGTGGCGCCGCGCGCCGTCGCGCCCCAGAAGCCGTCGTCGGTCCCGAGCGCGGTCTCCACCACCGCGTGCACCAGGTCGTGCGGCATCGACGGTCCGGCGGGCTGGGCGGGGAGCCGTACGTCCGGCCCCTCGTCACGCCGTACCAGGATCCCGTGCTGGTCGTCCGGCAGCGTCCGGAAGGACATCTCCATCAGCGGGGAGGGTAGGCCTCCGGCCGCCCGCCGGTTTCCACCGGGGCGGCGGTCACCCGCGTCCGTCGCCCGCCTTGCGCAGTCCCCCGAAGGCGAGCTGCGCCACCGCGTCGGCCACCTCGCGCTCGTTCATGCCGCGTCCGTCCGGCCGGTACCACTCCACGATGGAGTTGATCATGCCGAAGACCAGCCGGGTCACCAGCCGCACCTCTATGTCCTCGCGCACGTCCCCGTCGGCCGCCGCGGCCTTCAGCAGCTCGGCCACCCGGTGGTCGAACTCCCGCCGCCGCTCCAGCGCCCACCGCTCGGTGTCCGTGTTGCCCCGCACGCGCAGCAGCAGCGTCACGTACGGCAGCTCCGCTATCAGCACCTCGACCATGCGCCGTACGACGTACTCCAGGCGCTCGACGGGACGCCCCACGCGCGCGTCCTCCTCGTCGAGGATCCCGAAGAGACCGTCGAGCGCCCGGCTCACCGCGCGGCGCAGCAGCTCCTCCTTGCCGGCCACGTGGTGGTAGATCGACGACTTGGAGATGCCGGCGGCCTTGGAGAGGTGCTCCATGGACGTGCCGTCGTAGCCGCGTTCGTTGAACACCTGGACCGCCACGTTCAGCAGCGTCTCCGGGGTGTAGGTGTCCCGCTTGGCGGTCGTCATGGGGTGTCCTCCCGCTGGTCGGTGGCGCACGCGTACCGGTGGAGCGCGAGGGACGGCGCGTACCTGCCGCACGGGTCCACCCCGTGCATCTCGTCCAGCAGGGCCCCGGCCCAGCCCCGGCCGAGGCGGCGGCTCCACTCGAACGGTCCGAGGGGGTAGTTCACACCGAGGCGCATCGCGGTGTCGACGTCCTCCTCGGTGGCGACGCCCTGGGCGACCGCCTCGACGGCGAGGTCGATGATCCGGGCCACCGTCCGCGCCACGATCATCCCGGGGACGTCCCCGATGACGCTCACCTTCTTGCCGAGCGCCTGGAACAGCCCGGTGGCCTGCGCGACGGTCTCCGCCGAGGTGTGCGCGGCGTGGGAGAGGGCGACGCGTGTGGCCCTGCGGTAGTCCAGCGCCAGGTCGAAGTGGACGACGTCGCCGAACTCCGCGGAGAGCTGCCCGTCGGCGAGGACGAGCTGGCCGCCGCTCGGCAGAACCAGGCGGGTGCCCTCGTCCTCCTCGGCCTCCCGGACCTCGATGCCCGCCTCGCGGATCAGGTCGAGCAGCTCCGCGGCGGGCCCCAGACCGCCCTCGGCGACGACGTAGGCGGGCGGCTCGGCGGGCTCGGCGGTGTGCGGCTCCGGGCGCTCGGCGCCCTCCCGGTGGTCGTACCAGCCGCGGCCCGTCTTACGGCCGAGGCGGCCGGACTCGACCAGCCGGCGCTGCGCCAGGGACGGCCGGAAGCGCACGTCCTGGAAGAACGCCTGCCACACCGAGTGCGTCACCGCCTCGTTGACGTCCTGCCCGATGAGGTCGGTCAGCTCGAAGGCGCCCATCCGGAAGCCGCCGGACTCGCGCAGCACCGCGTCGACGGTCGCCGGGTCCGCGGCCTGCGTCTCGTACACCGCGAAGGCCTCGGCGTAGAAGGGGCGCGCGACACGGTTGACGATGAAGCCGGGGGTGTCGGCGCAGGCGACGGGCGTCTTCCCCCAGGCGCGGGCGGTCTCGTACGCGCGCGTGGCGGCGCCGAAGTCGGTGGCGAAGCCGGAGACGACCTCGACGAGCGGCAGCAGCGGCGCCGGGTTGAAGAAGTGCAGGCCGACGAAACGGCCGGGCACGCGCAGCGCGCCGCCGATCGCGGTGACCGACAGGGACGAGGTGTTGGTGGCGAGGAGGCAGTCGTCGGCGACGACGTCCTCCAGCGCCCGGAACAGCTCCTGCTTGACGTCGAGGCGCTCCACGACCGCCTCGACGACGAGGGAGCAGCCGGCGAGCCCGGAGAGTTCGTCGACGGGAGTCAGCCGGGCACGCGCCGCGTCCCGCTCGTCCGCGGTGAGGCGCTCCTTCTCCACCAGCCGGTCGAGCCGGGAACCGATCGTGTCGGCGGCCTTGCGGGCCAGGCCCGGGGCGGCGTCGTAGAGCCGCACGGGATGGCCCGCGACCAGCGCGACCTGGGCGATTCCCTGCCCCATGGTGCCGGTGCCGACCACGGCCACGGGACTGCTGAGGTCGAGTGCTGTCATGTGCGCGATCCTCCCGCACGGTGTTTTCCACAGATGCGGCGGACCCCCTTGTCCCGACCGATCGTTCGGTTACTCTAACTCTGACCGCCCGTTCCTGACTACGTTTCCGCACAGGTCCCAGAGCTCGACGAAGAGTTCTCCAGACGAGGAGTTGGTCCCCCATGGCCGCCGAACTCACCGCGCACGAGCTGATCGCCCGCCACCGTCCCACCCTGGACCAGGCCCTGGAAGCGATCCGCACGCGCGCGTACTGGTCCCCGCACCCCGAGCACCCGAAGGCGTACGGGGAGAACGGCAGCCTGGACATGGCCGCGGGCAAGGCCGCCTTCGACGCCCTGCTCGGCAGCCGCATCGAGCTGGACCAGCCCGGGACGGACGGCTGGGTGGACGGCGAGACCTCCCCGTACGGCGTCGAACTGGGCGTCAGCTACCCGCACGCGGACCTGGACGTGCTGCTGCCGGCGATGAAGGCCGGGATGCGCGCCTGGCGTGACGCGGGCGCGGAGACCCGCGCGGTGGTCTGTCTGGAGATCCTCAAGCGGATCAGCGACCGGACCATGGAGTTCGCCCAGGCGGTCATGCACACCTCCGGCCAGGCGTTCATGATGGCCTTCCAGGCCGGCGGCCCGCACGCGCAGGACCGCGGCATGGAGGCCGCCGCCTACGCGTACGTGGAGCAGGTGCGCACGCCGGACACCGCGGAGTGGACCAAGCCGCAGGGCAAGCGGGACCCGCTCGCCCTCACCAAGCGGTTCGTCCCGGTGCCGCGCGGCATCGGCCTGGTCATCGGCTGCAACACCTTCCCGACGTGGAACGGCTACCCGGGCCTGTTCGCCTCCCTGGCCACGGGCAACGCGGTCCTGGTCAAGCCGCACCCGCGCGCGGTGCTGCCGCTCGCGCTCACCGTGCAGGTCGCCCGCCAGGTGCTCGCCGAGGCCGGCTTCGACCCGAACCTGGTGGCGCTGGCCGCCGAGCGGCCCGGCGAGGGCATCGCCAAGACGCTCGCCACGCGCCCGGAGATCCGGATCATCGACTACACGGGCTCGACGGAGTTCGGCGACTGGCTGGAGAGCAACGCGCGCCAGGCGCAGGTGTACACGGAGAAGGCCGGCGTCAACACGGTGATCGTCGAGTCCACCGACGACTACCAGGGGATGCTGTCCAACCTGGCGTTCTCCCTGTCCCTGTACAGCGGCCAGATGTGCACCACCCCGCAGAACCTGCTGGTCCCCCGCGACGGCATCACCACCGACCAGGGCCCGAAGTCCTTCGACGAGGTCGCCGCCGACCTGGCCAAGGCCGTCGACGGCCTGCTCGGCGACGACGCCCGGGCGAACGCCCTGCTGGGCGCGATCGTCAACCCGGACGTGAAGGCACGCCTGGAGGCCGCCGCCGGTCTCGGCGAGGTCGCGCTCGCCTCCCGTGAGATCACCAACCCGGAATTCCCGGGCGCGGTGGTGCGCACGCCGGTGATCGTGAAGCTGGACGGCTCCAAGCCGGACGCCGAGGCCGCCTATATGAGCGAGTGCTTCGGCCCGGTCTCCTTCCTGGTCGCCGTGGACTCGGCCGCCGACGCGACGGAGCTGCTGCGGCGCACGATCCGTGAGAAGGGCGCGATGACCGTCGGCGCGTACACGACCTCCCCGGAGGTCGAGGAGGCCGTGACGGAGGTCTGCCTGGAGGAGGCCGCGCAGCTCTCGCTGAACCTCACCGGCGGGGTCTACGTCAACCAGACGGCCGCCTTCTCCGACTTCCACGGCTCCGGCGGCAACCCGGCGGCCAACGCGGCCCTGTGCGACGGCGCCTTCGTCGCCAACCGCTTCCGGGTGGTCGAGGTGCGCAAGGAGGCCTGAGCCTCCTCAGGCGGGTGCGCCCCCGGTGGCGCACCAGTGGTACAGCGTCATGGCCACACTGGTCGCGAGGTTGTAACTGGAGACCTGGGGGCGCATCGGCAGCGCCACCAGATGGTCGGCCCGCGCCCGCAGCTCCGCCGAGAGCCCGGTGCGCTCGGAGCCGAAGGCGAGCAGCGCCTCGTCCGGCAGCTTCAGGGAGCGGATGTCCTCGCCCTCCGGGTCCAGCGCGAAGAGCGGCCCGGGCGGCAGCTCGTCCACGGTCAGGCGTTCCACGGCGGTGGCGAAGTGCAGCCCCGCGCCCCCGCGCACCACGGTGGGGTGCCAGGGGTCCAGCGTCCCGGTGGTGACCACGCCGGTCGCCCCGAAGCCGGCGGCCAGCCGGACCACGGCGCCCGCGTTGCCCAGGTTGCGCGGCTGGTCCAGGACCACCACGGGCGCGGTGCGCGGCGCGTACGCCAGCTTCGCCAGGTTGCCCGCGCGGTCCGGCCGTACGGCGAGCGCCGCGACGGCCGTGGGGTGCGGCCGCGGCACCAGCGAGGCGTACGTCGCGTGCGACACCTCCGCGAGCAGCTCCGCCAGCGCGTCCCGTACGTCCGCGGCCAGCTCGTCGGCGAGCGCAAGGGCGGCGGCCCGGTCGGCGGTGACCGCGACGAGCACCTCGGCCCCGAAGCGCACGGCGTGCTTGAGCGCGTGGAAGCCGTCGAGCAGCACGGCGTCCGGCGCGGCCCGGCGCCATACGGCCACCGGATCCACCTGGTTCTCCGGGTCCTCCGAGGTCGCGGCGGACGGGTCGTGGGCGGGGTCGGTCATGCCGAGCAGCCTACGTGCGCGGGCCGGGCACCTTGCCGGTCACCGGAGCGGCCTCCGCCGGACCCACGGCGGGCGGACCGCCGGGAGCACCGTCCGGGCGCCGCTGCTGCGGGACGGCAGCCGCAGTCCCGTGCCCGCCCGGCCGCAGCCGCTCCCGCGCGCGTACGGCCAGGCGGCCGACACGGCGCAGGAAGGCCGTGGGGAGGAAGACCGCGTCGGCCGCGATCATCGCCAGGGAGAAGAAGGGCAGTCCGAGCACCACGGCGATCACCGCGTGCTCCAGGATCATGAAGGCCAGCAGGACGTTCTTGACCCGCCGGTTGAACAGCGTGAACGGGAAGGCGACCTGCACCACCACGGTCACATAGGTCACCAGCATCACCAGCGTGCCGCTCGCGGTGAACAGCTCCGCCAGAGACGGCCAGGGGGAGAAGTACTCGAGGTTCAGCGGGTAGTGGACCGCGGTGCCGTCCTGCCAGCGGGAGCCCTGGACCTTGTACCAGCCCGCCGTGGCGTAGATCAGACACGCCTCCGCCATGATCACGAGCAGCGCGCCGTTGTGCACGACGTTCGCGACCACGTCCAGCAGGACGCGCGGCTGGTCCGTCCTCGCCAGGCGCCCGACCAGCCACCACACGGCCTGCCCGAGCCACACCGCCCACAGCAGCGCGGGTATGAACCAGTCGCCGTCCGTCCGGCCCGACAGCGACCCCAGGAGCAGCACGAAGCCGAGGACCGCCCAGAGCGCGGGGCCCGCCCGGTCGGGCGTCCGTTCCCCACGCGCGCGTGCCTCCGCGGCCCGGCGCGCCCGCCGCGCGTCCAGCGACCAGACCCGGCCGCAGCGGGTGAAGACCAGGTAGACGGCCATGATGTGCACGACGTTGTCGCCGCCGTCGCCCATGAACACGCTGCGGTTCTGCAGGGTGAGGACGCCCACCATGAACAGCGCCGCCATGGTGCGGGTGCGCCAGCCGAGCAGCAGCAGAAGGCTGAACAGCACCGCCAGCGCGTAGACCGCCTCGAACCAGACCTGGCTGTCCGACCAGAGCAGCACGGTGAAGGCGTCGTTCTCCCCGACCAGCTGCGCGGCGAGGTCCCAGGACCAGGGGCCGGCGGGGCCGTAGAGCTCCTGCCGGTGGGGGTACTCCCGCAGGAGGAACAGCAGCCAGGTCAGGCCGAGGCCGATGCGCAGCACGGCGGTCTGGTACGGGCCGAGCGCGAAGTCGGTGACCCGGGCGATCGCCCGGGAGACCGCCAGCGACAGGCGGTTCATCCGATGCCTCCCCGGGTCTCGCCCTCCGGCAGCAGCCACCAGGGCAGCACCCGGTACACGGCCTTGTCCGACACCTTCTCGCCGCTCCACGAAGGCGGCGGCACCTGGGTGGTGCGCGAGCGCACCTGGACGCGCGCGACCTCGCCGTCCGCCCCCGCCGCGTCGGCCCGGTCCAGCCGCATCGCCATGATCCGCCGCAGATACGACTCGGACAGCGCCCCGCGCAGGCCCACCGGGCGGTTGTCGTCGTCGTGCGTGGAGACGTAGAAGTCCCAGGCGCGGCGCAGCTCGTTCTGCTGGGTGTGGCTGGGCGCCGGGTTGCCGTCGATGTCCCGGCCGTCCTGCGCCGAGAGGTCGTACCAGCCGGTGGTGCGGCTCGTTCCGTCCGGGGTGCGGATCTCTGCCCTGACCTGCACGGACACATTCTGCTGGAGCGGGTTCGGGGCGAACAGCTTCCAGTTCTGCTCGAACTCCGGGTAGATCCAGTCGGCGATCGTCTCGCTGTGCTTCTTGCTCACCGTGTTCGGCGGCGCCACATGCAGGAACGTCATGCCGAGGTGCACGCAGACCCCGACGGCGACGGCCGTGAGGGCGAGGGCGGCTCCGATCTGGTAGCGAAAGGAGAGGGCGGCGACGCCGGTGCGGGGGCCGTCGGAGGGGTCCGTCGGCGGCTCGGCCGTCCCCTCGGCTTCCGGTGACGGCTGCGGCTCCTCCGTCGCGGGAGGCTCGTCCGCCGGCACCACGGGCCCCGGCAGCGGGGCGCGCGGTCCCGGCACGCCCGGCTCCGCGGGCCCGTGCCGGGCGTCCGAGCCCTTGTCCTGCGCGTCCATTCCGCCCCGATCCCCGAGTCCCCGGTCCCTTGCCGCGTCCGCCCCGCCCTGAGGCCTCGCCGTGCGGGGCCACGACGGCTCCGCCGCGTCGCACGGAACGGTACTCAGCCCCGGCCGCCCGGACACAGTCCCGTCGGCGCTCCGTCCCGTGGCGGTCACCACATCCGGCCGGCCGACGGGCGCCGGCGGCCGGCACCGGCAGGTTATCCACAGCGGTTGACACCTCGCGGCCCCCGTCTCACCATGGAACCGCACGAACCGAACGATCGGTCGGGAGCGTGCTCCGGGAAGCACCAGGTCGAGGGGGACCCCATGGCGACAGCAGCCGCCCGCGATACGGCCGGCAGTCCGACGGCGTACGACGCGCCGGCGGGCCCCGGCGACACCGACGCCTTCCAGCGCGCCTTCGACGCGGCCGTGGCCGCCGACGAGCGGATCGAGCCGCGCGACTGGATGCCGGACGCCTACCGCGCCACGCTGGTGCGGCAGATCGCCCAGCACGCGCACTCCGAGATCATCGGCATGCAGCCGGAGGCCAACTGGATCACCCGCGCCCCCTCCCTGCGCCGCAAGGCCATCCTCATGGCGAAGGTCCAGGACGAGGCCGGACACGGGCTGTATCTGTACAGCGCGGCCGAGACCCTCGGCGTGAGCCGCGACGAGCTGCTCGACAAGCTGCACGCCGGCCGCCAGAAGTACTCCTCCATCTTCAACTACCCGACGCTGACCTGGGCCGACGTCGGCGCCATCGGCTGGCTGGTGGACGGCGCCGCGATCACCAACCAGGTGCCCCTGTGCCGCTGCTCCTACGGCCCGTACGCCCGCGCGATGGTCCGTGTCTGCAAGGAGGAGTCCTTCCACCAGCGCCAGGGGTACGAGCTGCTGCTGGCCCTCAGCAAGGGCACCCCGGAGCAGCACGCGATGGCGCAGGACGCGGTGGACCGCTGGTGGTGGCCGTCGCTGATGATGTTCGGCCCGCCCGACGACGAGTCGCAGCACTCCGCGCAGTCGATGGCCTGGAAGATCAAGCGGCACTCCAACGACGAGCTGCGCCAGCGCTTCGTCGACATCTGCGTCCCGCAGGCGGAGTCCCTCGGCCTCACCCTCCCCGACCCGGACCTGCAGTGGAACGAGGAGCGCGGGCACTACGACTTCGGCGCCATCGACTGGTCGGAGTTCTGGGACGTGCTCAAGGGCAACGGCCCGTGCAACGAACAGCGCCTGTCCCGGCGCAGGCAGGCCCACGAGGACGGCGCCTGGGTCCGGGAGGCGGCAGCGGCCCACGCCGCCAAGCACAGCGACGACACGACGGGAGCGACGCGCGCATGACCCACACCGACTGGCCGCTGTGGGAGGTCTTCGTGCGCTCCCGCCGGGGCCTGTCCCACACCCACGCCGGCAGCCTGCACGCCCCGGACGCGGAGCTCGCCCTGCGCAACGCGCGCGATCTGTACACCCGCCGCGGCGAGGGCGTCTCCATCTGGGTCGTGCCGTCCTCCGCCGTCACGGCCTCCTCGCCCGACGAGAAGGACCCCTTCTTCGAGCCGTCCGCCGACAAGCCCTACCGGCACCCGACCTTCTACGAGATCCCCGAGGGGGTGCAGCACCTGTGACCACGACACCCGCCGCGGACACGGTCCCCACGGCCGCCGCGCTCGCCCTCGGCGACGACGCCCTGGTGCTCTCCCACCGCCTCGGCGAGTGGGCCGGGCACGCCCCCGTGCTGGAGGAGGAGGTCGCCCTCGCCAACATCGCGCTCGACCTGCTCGGCCAGGCCCGGGTGCTGCTGTCGATGGCCGGCGACGAGGACGAGCTGGCCTTCCTCCGCGAGGAGCGCGCCTTCCGCAACCTCCAGCTGGTGGAGCAGCCAGGCGGCGACTTCGCCCACACCATCGCCCGCCAGCTGTACTTCTCGGTCTACCAGCACCTTCTGCACGACCGCCTGGCCTCCGGCGACGGCCCCTTCGCCCCGCTGGCCGGCAAGGCCGTCAAGGAGGCCGCCTACCACCGCGACCACGCCGAGCAGTGGACCCTGCGCCTCGGCGACGGCACGGACGAGAGCCACGCGCGCATGCAGCGGGCCGTGGACGCGCTGTGGCGCTTCACCGGCGAGATGTTCCAGCCCGTCGAGGGGATCGACGGCGTCGACTGGCCCGCCCTGGAGCGCGACTGGCTGGGCGTGATCGAGGACGTGCTGGGCCGCGCCACGCTCACCGTGCCCGACGGCCCCCGCACGGGAGCCTGGAGGGCCGGCGCGGGCCGCCAGGGCCTGCACACCGAGCCGTTCGGCCGGATGCTCGCCGAGATGCAGCATCTGCACCGCAGCCACCCGGGGGCGACATGGTGACCACCACGCCCCTGGAGGAGCAACTGCTGGAGCTCGCCGGCTCGGTGCCCGACCCGGAGCTGCCCGTGCTGACCCTGCGCGAGCTGGGCGTGGTCCGCGCGGTGCGGGCGCACGGCACCGACAGCGTCGAGGTCGACCTCACCCCGACCTACACCGG
Organism: Streptomyces cellulosae; assembly: GCA_014655195.1. GTDB lineage: Bacteria > Actinomycetota > Actinomycetes > Streptomycetales > Streptomycetaceae > Streptomyces > Streptomyces cellulosae. The sequence goes on from BNBH01000003.1 coordinate 48,774, forward strand.
CTGCCCGGCCGTCGAGGTGATGAGCCTCGACATAGAGCGCGTGCTGCGCGAGCACGGCGTCCGCGAGGTCACGGTGCGCACGGTCCTTGCCCCCGCCTGGTCGACCGACGACATCACGGACGAAGGCCGCCGCAAACTGCGGGAGTTCGGCATAGCCCCGCCGCGCACAGGCGCCTCCTCCGGGCCCGTGCGGGTCGAGCTCGGACCCACACGCAGCCGCGACGGCGACAGCGCCGACGGGACGCGGGAGCCCATCCTCTGCCCGCACTGCGGCTCCCCCGAGACCGAACTGCTCAGCCGCTTCTCCTCCACCGCGTGCAAGGCGCTGCGCCGCTGTCTGGCCTGCCGTGAACCGTTCGACCACTTCAAGGAGTTGTGATGGCCCGCTTCCACCGGCTCCGGGTGGCCGCGGTCGACCGGCTCACCGACGACTCCGTCGCGATCACCCTCGCCGTTCCCCCGGAGCTCCGCGAGGAGTACCGCCACCTGCCCGGCCAGCACCTCACGCTGCGCCGCGTCGCCGACGGCGAGGAGATCCGCCGCACCTACTCGATCTGCTCCCCCGCCCCCGACGGCGAGGCGCCCGGCACCCTGCGGGTGGGCGTGCGGCTGGTGGAGGGCGGCGCGTTCTCCACGTACGCGCTGAAGGAGATCGGCCTCGGCGACGAGCTGGAGGTCATGACCCCCGCGGGCCGCTTCACTCTCCCCCCGGCCCCCGGGCTCTACGCGGCCGTAGTCGGGGGGAGCGGCATCACCCCGGTGCTGTCGATCGCCTCGACGCTCCTGGCCCGTGAGCCGGAGGCCCGGTTCTGCCTGATACGCAGCGACCGGACGACCGCCTCGACGATGTTCCTGGAGGAGGTCGCCGACCTGAAGGACCGCTTCCCCGACCGGTTCCAGCTGGTGACGGCGCTCTCCCGGGAGGAGCAGCAGGCCGGGCTGCCGTCCGGACGGCTGGACCAGGAGCGGCTGGTCTCGCTGCTCCCGGCGCTGCTGCCGGTGGACCGGGTCGACGGCTGGTTCCTGTGCGGACCGTACGGACTGGTGGAGGGCGCCGAGCGGGCGCTGCGCGGGCTGGGCGTCTCCCGCTCCCGCATCCACCAGGAGATCTTCCACGTGGACTCCGGACCGTCCGCCTCCGCCGGCGCCTCGGCCGCCCCCGCGCACAGCACGGTGACGGCGCGGCTCGACGGACGCGGCGGCACCTGGCCCGTCCAGGCGGGCGAGTCCCTGCTGGACACGGTGCTGCGCAACCGCCCCGACGCGCCCTACGCCTGCAAGGGCGGCGTGTGCGGCACCTGCCGTGCGTTCCTGGTCTCCGGCGAGGTGCGCATGGACCGCAACTTCGCCCTGGAGTCGGAGGAGACGGAGGCGGGATACGTCCTGGCCTGCCAGTCGCACCCGGTCACGGAGAAGGTCGAGCTGGACTTCGACCGCTGAGACTCTGACACCTTGACACCGCCGGTCCCGTCCCGCCGGGCGGGACCGGCGCGCAGGACACCTCCTGGGCGTCCCCGGACGTGCTGGGGGACCGTCAGAGCACGTGCCCCGGCTGTCCGTCGTCCGTGACGACGGGACGCCCCGCGGCCTCCCACACCTGCATACCGCCGTCCACGTTCACGGCGTCGATGCCCTGCTGGGCGAGGTACATGGTGACCTGGGCCGAGCGTCCGCCGGAGCGGCAGATCACATGGATCCGCCCGTCCTGCGGGGCGGCCTCGGTCAGCTCGCCGTAGCGGGCGACGAACTCGCTGATCGGGATGTGCAGCGCGCCTTCGGCGTGACCGGCCTTCCATTCGTCGTCCTCACGGACGTCCAGCAGGAAGTCGTCGTCCTTGAGGTCGCCGACCTGGACCGTGGGCACACCAGCTCCAAAACTCATGCCTCCGACGCTACCGGACCGGGCACGCCCGCCGGCCGTCGTCCACGGGGCCGGCTCAGTCCTGCAGCGCCGCCAGCTCCGCCTCGCGCTCGGCCACCTGGGCCCGCAGCTGCGCGGCGATGTCCTCCAGCAGCCCGTCGGGGTCGTCGGGTGCCAGCCGCAGCATGGAGCCGATGGCGCTCTCCTCCAGGTTCCTGGCGAGCAGCGTGAGCAGTTCCTTGCGCTCGGAGAGCCACTCCAGGCGGGCGTAGAGCTCGTCCGCGGGGCTGGGGGTGAGCTTGAGCTCAGGTCCGGCGGCCCACTCCTCGGCGAGCTCGCGCAGCTCCTCCGCGCTGCCGCGGGCGTAGGCGGCGTTGACGCGGGTGATGAACTCCTCGCGGCGGGCGCGCTCCTTGTCCTCCTGCGCCAGGTCGGGGTGCGCCTTGCGGGCCAGCTCGCGGTAGAGCTTGCGGGCCTCCTCGCTGGGCCGCACCCGCTGCGGGGGACGCACCGGCTGGTCCGTGAGCATGGCGGTGGCCTCGGGGAACAGACCGTCCCCGTCCATCCAGCCGTTCATCAGCTCCTCGACACCGGGGATCGGCATCAGCCGGGCGCGCGCCTCGTCGGCCCTGCGCCGGTCCTCGGGGTCGTCGCTGCGGGCCGCCTTGATCTCGAGGATCCTGGCGTCCAGCTCCTCGAGGCGGGCGTACATGGGGCCCAGCTTCTGTTCGTGCAGCCGGGCGAAGTTCTCGACCTCGACGCGGAACGTCTCCACGGCGATCTCGAACTCGATCAGCGCCTTCTCCGCCGCCCGCACGGCCTGTTCCAGCCGCTCCTCGGGCCGCGTCGCGCCACCGCCGGCGGGCGTACGCTGCGCGCCGGCGCCTTCACCCTGCTCACCTTCCGAGGTCGTCACCCGGACAGCGTAGGCCACCTGCGGCGACGGCACGCCCTGTCACCGGGACCTGCGCCGTCGCCGGGCCGGGACGTCCCGTGACGGACCGGCCCAGGACCGGACCGGGACCGGCCCAGGAACGGCCCAAGACCGGCCCAGGAACGGCTCCGGACCGGCCCAGGACCGCCTCAGACCCCCATCTCCGCGGCGATCCGCCCCGCGCGCACCGCCGCCACCAGGTCCGCGTGGTCGGCCTCGGTGCGGTCGGCGTAGGAGACGGCGAACGCGGCGACCGCCTCGTCCAGCTCGTCGTTCTTGCCGCAGTACCCGGTGATCAGGCGGGGGTCGGCGCTGTGGCTGTGGGCGCGGGCCAGCAGGGCGCCGGTCATGCGGGCGTAGTCGTCGATCTGGTCGGCGGCCAGCGCGGCCGGGTCCACGCTGCCCTTGCGGTTGCGGAACTGGCGCACCTGGTACGGCCGCCCGTCGACGGTGGTCCAGCCGAGCAGGCTGTCGCTTATCACCTGCATCCGCTTCTGCCCCTCGACCACACGGCGGCCCTCGTGCTCCGGCGCGGGGGCGTCGAAGCCGGCGGCGGGGAGGTGCGGCACCAGCGCCGAGGGACGGGCCTCCTTGACCTGGAGGACGAGCGGCTCGCCCCGGTGGTCGAGAAGGAGCACGACGTAGGAGCGGGTGCCGACGCTGCCGGTGCCGACGACCCGGAACGCCACGTCGTGCACGGCGTAGCGGGCGAGGAGGGGGTGGCGGTCGGCCGGGAGCGTGGCGAGGTACTGCTCGAGGGAGGAGGCGACGGCGAAGGCCTCGGCGTCCGGGACGCGGCGCAGCACGGGCGGGGCGTCGACGAAGCGGCGTCCGCCGTCCTCGGTGCGCTCGGTGGACTTGGCGGCGAAGCGGCCGCTGGTGTTGGCGCGGGCCTTCTCGGCGACCCGCTCCAGGGTGCCGACGAGATCGTGCGCGTCGGTGTGGGAGACCAGCTCCTCGTCCGCGATGGCGTTCCACGCGTCCAGGGCGGGCAGCTTGGCCAGCAGGCGCATGGTGCGGCGGTAGGCGCCCACCGCGTCGTGGGCGGCCGCGCGGCAGACGTCCTCGTCCGCTCCGGCCTCCCGCCCGGCGAGCACCAGGGAGGCGGCGACCCGCTTGAGGTCCCACTCCCACGGGCCGTGCACGGTCTCGTCGAAGTCGTTGAGGTCGATGACCAGGCCGCCGCGGGCGTCGCCGTAGAGGCCGAAGTTGGCCGCGTGGGCGTCGCCGCAGATCTGCGCGCCGATCCCGGTGACGGGCGTGCGGGCGAGGTCGTGGCCCATGAGGCCGGCGGAGCCGCGCAGGAAGGCGAACGGGGTGGCCGCCATCCGGCCGACACGGATCGGCGTCAGTTCGGGCAGCCGGCCGCGGCCGGACTCCTCGACGGCGGTCACGGCGCCGGGGCGGGACGCGTCCAGGTCGAGGGCGGCGTGGGCGCTCCGGGGGACCCGGGCGCGCAGCGCCTTGCCCTCCCGCTGGGGCGTCCCGGCGGCGGGCCGGCGGCCGAATCCCGGCACCCGCGGCAGCCGCGGTCCGCTCCCGGCGCCCTCGGCCCCGGGCACTCCGGCGTCCCCTTCGACCCCTCCGGCGTCGACCCCTCCGGCTCGGGCGTCGCTCATCACGACCGCCTCCCCCCATGCACATGTGTGCGGTGCACACCCGCCGACATCGATCGAGCAGACCGTACAACCGGCGGCCGCGCGGGCGGCAGCCCTGTGGACGACGCACAGCCTGTGGACAGTCGGGCGCGACGACAACACCCTCCAGTCGACCGCCCGTTCGGCCACACCCTGCCCGGCCGACCCCGAACCGCACCCCGCCCCCGGTCCGTTACGACCGGAGTTCACCCCTCTTGCCGCCCCTGTACCGCCCCGGCGGCCGCAATTGGATCATGAGATGTTCCTCACACACGCACCCGCCGCCCCGTGATCCCGGACATGCGAAACGGGCGGCATCCGATGGATGCCGCCCGTTTCGACGGTGTGCGCGAGGGGGGAGTTGAACCCCCACGCCCTTTCGGGCACTGGAACCTGAATCCAGCGCGTCTGCCTATTCCGCCACCCGCGCATTGGGTGTGTCTTCCGGTCCTTGCCCCGTGGGGCCTGGCGCCTTCCGACATCGAGAACATTAGCACGCTGGCCGGGGTGGATTCACATCCCTTCTCCGGGGACCGCCTCCGACCGGCGGCGACGCCGCCACGGCCCCCACGAGGCGTCCCGTTCACATCTGCCCATGGCCCCCCGCTCGCCGGCCGGGACGGCATCCGCCCTGGCCCGCCGCCGTTCACAGCGGCGACCCGCACGCTCGTTCTGTCGCGGTCATGACCGCTCCACGTATCAACCTCGTACCGGTGGCGTCCGTCTCCCCAGGAGGCGGACCGAGTCCGCCGCCGGGTGCGGGACACTGGTTTGTGGCCCCCTCTACGATCCATGGCAGAACGACGGGCACCACCACGGCCGGCGGAGTTCGAAGAGGAGCCTCGGAGGGAACTTCGTCAGGCGCCGACACCCGGCGGCCGGGCGGACAGGGGGAACCAGCCGATCGGGCGGCGCGTGGATACGATCAGTAAGCAGTACCAGGTAAGCGGTGCACGCAGGCGTGCACGGGGCAGTACACAGGACGGCAGCGACGGAGGAGGTGCCCCATGGGAGTCCTGAAGAAGTTCGAGCAGCGTCTCGAAGGTCTGGTCAACGGCACCTTCGCCAAGGTGTTCAAGTCCGAGGTCCAGCCCGTGGAGATCGCCGGTGCGCTCCAGCGGGAGTGCGACAACAACGCCACCATCTGGAACCGCGACCGAACCGTCGTGCCCAACGACTTCATCGTGGAACTGAGCACACCGGACTTCGAGCGGCTGAGCCCGTACTCCGGGCAGCTCGGCGACGAGCTCGCGGGCATGGTCCGCGACTACGCCAAGCAGCAGCGCTACACGTTCATGGGTCCGATCAAGGTGCACCTGGAGAAGGCCGAGGACCTCGACACCGGCCTGTACCGGGTACGCAGCCGCACGCTCGCCTCGTCCACCAGCCAGGCGGCGGCGCCCGGCGCGGCCCCCGCGGCCCCGCCCGCCGGCCGTCCCGGAGGCTACGGCTACCCGCCGGCCGCCCCCGCGGGCGTCCCGCCCATGCCCGCCGCGCCTCCTCCCGGCCGCCCCAGCGGCTACGGCTACCCGCCGGCTGCGGCCCCCGGCCCCGTGCCCGGCGGACGCACCCGCTACTGGATCGAGATCAACGGCACCCGCCACCAGATCTCCCGCCCCACCCTGGTGATGGGCCGCAGCACCGAGGCCGACGTGCGGATCGACGATCCCGGCGTCTCCCGCCGGCACTGCGAGATCCGGACCGGAACGCCCTCGACGATCCAGGATCTCGGCTCCACCAACGGCATCGTGGTGGACGGACAGCACACCACCCGCGCTACGCTCCGCGACGGCTCGCGGATCGTCGTGGGCAGCACCACCGTTATCTATAGGCAAGCCGAAGGGTGAAGCGGGGGCAATGTCAGAGCTGACCCTCACGGTCATGCGGCTGGGTTTCCTGGCCGTTCTGTGGCTGTTCGTGATCGTGGCCGTGCAGGTCATCCGGAGTGACCTGTTCGGCACTCGCGTCACCCAGCGCGGATCCCGGCGCGAGGCCGGCCGGCAGCAGGCGGCCCGCCAGGCGCCGCCGCAGCAGCGCCAGCAGTCCGGCGGCCGCCGCGGCCGCAACACCCCCACCAAGCTGGTCGTGACCGAGGGCACCCTGACCGGGACCACCGTCGCGCTCCAGGGCCAGACCATCACCCTGGGCCGGGCGCACGACAGCACGATCGTGCTGGACGACGACTACGCCTCCAGCCGCCATGCCAGGATCTACCCGGACCGCGACGGTCAGTGGATCGTCGAGGACCTGGGCTCCACCAACGGCACCTACCTGGACCGGACCCGGCTGACGACCCCCACACCGATTTCGCCGGGCGCACCGATCCGCATCGGCAAGACCGTCATCGAGCTGCGGAAGTAGTACGAGAATGAGCGAGCGGAGCGAGCACGCAGTGGGGGTCCTCACCCAGGGTCCCGGCGCGCTCCCGACCGGAGGGTGGGCAGTGTGGCTCGACACGACCGGCTGTACCCGGAGCCGACGGGCGAGGTGCGCATGAGTCTGTCCCTGCGCTTCGCCGCCGGATCGCACAAGGGCATGATCCGGGAGGGCAACGAGGACTCCGGTTACGCCGGTCCCCGCCTGCTCGCCATCGCCGACGGCATGGGCGGCGCCGCCGCCGGCGAGGTCGCCTCCTCCGAGGCGATCTCCACCATCGTCGCCCTCGACGACGACGTGCCCGGCTCCGACCTGCTCACCTCCCTCGGCACGGCCGTCCAGCGGGCCAACGACCAGCTGCGCATGATGGTCGAGGAGGACCCCCAGCTCGAGGGCATGGGCACCACCCTGACCGCGCTGCTGTGGACCGGCCAGCGCCTCGGCATGGTGCACGTCGGCGACTCCCGCGCCTACCTCCTGCGCGACGGCGTCCTCACCCAGATCACCCAGGACCACACCTGGGTGCAGCGCCTGGTGGACGAGGGCCGGATCACCGAGGAGGAGGCCACCACCCACCCGCAGCGCTCCCTGCTGATGCGGGCCCTGGGCAGCGGCGAGCACGTCGAACCCGACCTCTCCATCCGCGAGGTCCGGGCCGGCGACCGCTACCTGATCTGCTCCGACGGCCTGTCCGGCGTGGTCTCCCACCAGACCCTCGAGGAGGCCCTGGCCAGCTACCAGGGCCCCGAGGAGACGGTCCAGAACCTGATCGAGCTGGCGCTGCGCGGCGGAGGGCCCGACAACATCACCGTGATCGTCGCCGACGTGCTCGACCTGGACACCGGGGACACCCTGGCCGGTCAGCTGTCCGACACCCCGGTCGTGGTCGGCGCCGTCGCGGAGAACCAGAACCAGCTGCACGACAACGGCATCATGCAGACGCCCGCGGGCCGTGCCTCCGGCCTCGGGCGGCGGCGCGGCGGGGGCGGCGAGTTCGGCCCGCCCGGCAGCGGCGACGTCACCGGTTTCATCCAGACCGACGGCTTCGGCTACGGCGACGACGACTTCGTCAAGCCCGCCAAGAACCGCCGGTGGATCAAGAGGTCCGTGTACAGCCTGCTCACGCTGGCCGTCATCGGCGCCGGCATGTACGGCGGATGGCGCTGGACGCAGACGCAGTACTACGTCGGCGCCAAGGGCGAGCACGTCGCGCTGTACCGGGGCATCAACCAGGATCTGGCCTGGGTGTCCCTCTCGAAGGTCGAGAAGGACCACCCCGAGATCGAACTCAAGTACCTGCCGCCCTACCAGCGCAAGCAGGTCGAGGCGACCATCGTCGAGGGCGATCTCTACGGCGCGCGGGAGAAGATCGAGGAACTGGCCGTCCAGGCCTCCGCGTGCAGGAAGCAGGCCGAGCGGCGCGCCGCCGACACCGAGAAGAGCGCACGCACCGGCGAGGGCCAGGCCGGAGGCACCACGGGAACCACTCCCGCCTCCTTCGCGTCCAAGGCATCGCCGTCGCCGAACCCTTCCGGCTCGGCGAAGGACCCTGACCCGGAGCAGTCCACGACCCCGTCCACGACCGCACCCACTACCAGCCCCGGCCCCAGCCTCTCGGAGGAAGAGCAGAAGGTCGTCTCGCTGTGCGGTAAGCAGTAGGCAAGCCGTGAGAGGCCCTGTCACACGATGAGCAGTACTTCCAACCCGTCGACGCAGCACACGTCCACGATCGGTGCCATCGGCGCGCCCAGCCGCCGCAACACCGAGCTGGCGCTGCTGGTGTTCGCCGTCGTCATCCCGGTCTTCGCCTACGCCAACGTGGGTCTCGCCCTCGACGACCAGGTGCCCGCCGGGCTGCTGAGCTACGGCCTGGGCCTCGGTCTGATGGCGGGCCTCGGCCACCTCGCCGTGCGCAAGTTCGCGCCGTACGCGGACCCGCTGCTGCTGCCGCTCGCCACGCTGCTCAACGGCCTGGGACTGGTCGCCATCTGGCGTCTGGACCAGTCCGAGCGCCTCCAGGCGAGCCGGACCTTCGTGGAGGCGGCGCCGCGCCAGCTGATGTACTCGGCGATCGGCGTGGCCTTCTTCGTGGCCGTGCTGTTCTTCCTCAAGGACCACCGCGTCCTGCAGCGCTACACCTACATCTCCATGGCCGGTGCGCTGGTGCTGCTGCTCCTGCCGCTGGTCCCGGGCATCGGCCACAACGTCTTCGGCGCGCGGATCTGGATCAAGATCCCGGGTCTCGGCACGCTGCAGCCCGGCGAGTTCGCCAAGATCGTCCTCGCGGTGTTCTTCGCGGGCTACCTGATGGTGAAGCGCGACGCCCTGGCGCTCGCCAGCCGCCGCTTCATGGGCCTCTACCTGCCCCGCGGCCGTGACCTCGGCCCGATCATCGTGGTCTGGATCATCTCGATCCTGATCCTGGTCTTCGAGACCGACCTCGGTACCTCGCTGCTGTTCTTCGGCATGTTCGTGATCATGCTGTACGTCGCCACCGAGCGGACCAGCTGGATCGTGTTCGGCCTGCTGATGTCCGCGGTCGGCGCCGTCGGCGTGGCCAGCTTCGAGCCGCACATCCAGACGCGTGTGCAGGCATGGCTGAACCCGGAGCGCGAGTTCGACCTCAGCCGCGCCGGCGTCCAGGACGGCATCGTCCACTCCGAGCAGGCCATGCAGGCACTGTGGGCCTTCGGCTCCGGCGGCACGCTCGGCTCCGGCTGGGGACAGGGACACTCCGACCTGATCGGCTTCGCCGCCAACTCCGACTTCATCCTCGCCACCTTCGGCGAGGAGCTGGGCCTGGCCGGCGTCATGGCGCTGCTGCTGCTCTACGCGCTGATCGTGGAGCGGGGCGTGCGCACCGCCCTCGCCGCCCGCGACCCGTTCGGCAAGCTGCTCGCCATCGGCCTCTCCGGCGCCTTCGCGCTCCAGGTCTTCGTGGTGGCCGGCGGCGTCATGGGCCTCATCCCGCTGACCGGTATGACGATGCCCTTCCTGGCCTACGGAGGTTCCTCCGTGATCGCCAACTGGGCCCTGATCGGCATCCTGCTCAGGATCAGCGACACCGCCCGCCGTCCGGCGCCCGCACCCGTGTCCAACCCCGACGCCGAGATGACCCAGGTGGTCCGCCCGTGAACAAGCCCCTGCGCCGGGTCGCCATCTTCTGCGGCCTGCTCATGCTCGCCCTGCTCGTCAGGAACAACTGGATCCAGTACGCCCAGGCCGACAAGCTGCGGACGGACGAGAAGAACCGCCGCGTGGCCATCGAGCGCTACGCCTCCCCACGCGGCGACATCATCGTCGACGGCGAGCCCATCACCGGCCACAAGGCGACCGGGGGCGACTTCGCGTACAAGCGGACGTACAAGGACGGCGCCATGTGGGCGCCGGTCACCGGCTACGTCTCCCAGGCCTTCGGCGCCAACCAGCTGGAGTCCATCGAGGACGGCATCCTCACCGGCAACGACGACCGGCTGTTCTTCCGCAACACGCTCGACATGCTGACCGGCAAGAACAAGCAGGGCGGCAACGTCGTCACCACGCTGAGCAGCGCCGCCCAGAAGGCCGCCTACAACGGCCTGAAGAAGCAGGGCGGCAAGGGTTCCGTCGTCGCTCTCGAGCCGTCCACCGGCAAGATCCTCGCACTGGCCTCGTACCCGTCGTACGACCCGTCCACGATCGCGGGCAACAGCCTGGAGACGGACGCCAAGGCGTGGGAGAAGCTGCAGAAGAAGAACAACCCGGACGACCCGATGCTGAACCGGGCGCTCCGTGAGGTGTACCCGCCCGGCTCGACCTTCAAGGTCGTCACGGCGGCCGCCGCGCTGGAGCACGGCATGGTCGAGGACGCGGACCAGAAGACCGACACCCCGCTGCCCTACATCATGAAGGGCACCACGACCGAGCTGAAGAACGACGGCGACCTGCCCTGCAAGGACGCCAGCCTCCGCGAGGCGCTCCGCGTGTCCTGCAACACCGTCTTCGGCAAGCTCGGCACCGACCTCGGCAACGACAAGATGCTGGAGACGGCCGAGAAGTTCGGCTTCGGCCAGGAGCACTTCACGCCGGTCCGCACCAGCGCCTCCTTGTTCGACAAGGACATGGAGCCGTCGCAGGTCGCGCTGTCCTCCATCGGCCAGTACAACACCGCGGCCACCCCGCTCCAGATGGCCATGGTCGCCGCCGCCGTCGCCAACAACGGCACGCTGATGAAGCCGTACATGGTCGACGAGCTGCAGACCCCGAGCCTGGACACCGTCGAGAAGACGGACCCGGAGAAGCTGAGCGAGCCGCTCTCGCCGGAGAACGCGCAGATCCTCCAGTCGATGATGGAGACCGTCGTCAACGACGGCACCGGTGGCAACGCCAAGATCGACGGTGTCACGGTCGGCGGCAAGACCGGTACCGCCCAGCACGGCGAGAACAACAGCAAGAACCCCTACGCCTGGTTCATCTCCTACGCCAAGACCGGCGACGGCGGCGCGCCCGTCGCCGTGGCCGTCGTCATCGAGGACGAGAACGCGGTGCGAGGTGACATCTCCGGTGGCGGTCTCGCGGCGCCGATCGCGAAGAGCGTGATGGAGGCGGTCCTCAAGAGCAAGCAGTGACCCCGGTCACGTCTGCTTCACATCGGTGCACGTTGCGGTACCGGTCCTGTATCGGCTGACGCACTTTGCCAGGGCACAGAAAAAGAGCCGGGTACGGTAGGCCCGGAACGCAGCCTCCGATCGCACAAGGGTGCCGGTCGGGACCGACGGAGAGGGCTGGTAGGTAGCTATGGAAGAGCCGCGTCGCCTCGGCGGCCGGTACGAACTGGGCCAGGTGCTCGGTCGCGGTGGAATGGCGGAGGTCTACCTCGCGCACGACACCCGGCTCGGCCGCACCGTGGCAGTGAAGACGCTGCGCGCCGATCTGGCGCGTGACCCGTCCTTCCAGGCCCGGTTCCGCCGGGAGGCCCAGTCGGCCGCCTCGCTCAACCATCCCGCGATCGTCGCGGTCTACGACACGGGCGAGGACTACATCGACGGGGTCTCCATCCCGTACATCGTCATGGAGTACGTCGACGGCTCCACGCTCCGTGAGCTGCTGCACAGCGGTCGCAAGCTGCTGCCCGAGCGCACGCTGGAGATGACCATCGGCATCCTCCAGGCGCTCGAGTACTCGCACCGGGCCGGCATCGTCCACCGCGACATCAAGCCCGCGAACGTCATGCTGACGCGCAACGGCCAGGTCAAGGTCATGGACTTCGGCATCGCCCGCGCCATGGGCGACTCCGGCATGACGATGACCCAGACCGCCGCCGTCATCGGCACCGCCCAGTACCTCTCCCCGGAGCAGGCCAAGGGCGAGCAGGTCGACGCGCGTTCCGACCTGTACTCCACCGGCTGCCTGCTGTACGAACTGCTGACCGTGCGGCCGCCGTTCGTCGGCGACTCCCCGGTCGCGGTCGCGTACCAGCACGTGCGGGAGGAGCCGCAGCCGCCGAGCGTCTTCGACCCCGAGATCACGCCCGAGATGGACGCGATCGTGCTGAAGGCGCTGGTCAAGGACCCCGACTACCGCTACCAGTCGGCCGACGAGATGCGCGCCGACATCGAGGCCTGCCTCGACGGCCAGCCCGTCGCGGCCACCGCGGCCATGGGCGCCGTCGGCTACGGCGGCTACCCCGACGACCAGCCGACGACGGCACTGCGCGCGGACGCCGGCGCGGGCGCCACCTCGATGCTGCCGCCCATGAACCCGGACGACGGCGGCTACGGCTACGACGAGCGCCAGAGCCGGCGCCGTCCGCAGAAGAAGAACAACACCAGCACGATATTGCTGGTCGTGGCCGGTGTCCTGGTCCTGATCGGCGCCATCCTGATCGGCCGGTGGGCCATCAGCGGCGGCGGTGTGGACAACACCACCGTCCCGACCCCCAACTTCATCGGTGAGACGAAGGCGAACGCGCAAAAACTCGCCGACAACACCGACTTGAAGCTGAGCTTCACGGACAAGCCCTGCGAGGACCAGGTCAAGGGCAACATCTGCGACCAGGACCCCAAGGCGGGGACCAAGGTGGAGAAGGGCGACACCATCGGCCTGGTCGTCTCCACCGGCGCGCCGAAGGTCGCGGTGCCGAGCGTGATCGGGGACAAGCTCGAGGACGCCAAGGCCGAACTCGAGGGCGACAAGTACGGCTTCGTCGTCGAGGTCGAGGAAGAGGTCAGCGGCGAGGAGCCGGGGACGGTCATCGAGCAGAACCCGGACCTCGGCGAAGAGGTGGAGAAGGGCACCACGGTCACCCTCACGGTCGCGAAGGCGGAGGAGAAGGTCACGGTGCCGGACGTCACGGGCAAGACGTGTGACGAGGCCACGGCCCAGATGACGGCGAACAACCTCACCGGCACCTGTGTTCAGGAGCCGACCGACGACCCGAACCTGGTCGACAGGGTCATCCGCACCTCGATTGCTGCGAACACCCAGGTCTCCAAGGGCACCCAGGTCCAGATCTTCATCGGCAAGGCGAAGGAAGCCGAGAAGGTAGCCGTGCCCAAGGTCAACGGCCAGCGGCTCGAGGACGCCCAGCGGATGCTCTCGGAGGCGGGACTCTCCGTCGCCGGTGTGCAGGGCCCCAACGACCCCAACGCCCGCGTGTTCGGTTCCAACCCGGCCCAGGACAGCCAGGTGGACAAGGGCACCGGAGTGACCCTGTTCACGATCGGCGGCGGTAACGGCGGCGGCGGCGACGGCGGCATCTTCGGCTGACCCGCGGATCCCCGTAGTACGACAGGAGCCCCGGCCCCCTCTTCGGAGGGGACCGGGGCTCCTTGCTGTTCCCGTAGGGGAAGACGCTCAGCGCAGCTCCTCCGGCGGCGTGCGGTTCTCGTCCACCTTCTCTTTGCGGACCAATTCGCCCCACACGATGTAGCGGTACTTGCTGGTGTAGATCGGCGTGCAGGTCGTCAGCGTGATGTAGTGGCCGGCCTTCTCACGGCCGGACTCCGCGGGGACCTTGCCGAGGACGCCGACGTTGTACTTCGAGGTCTCCGGGAGGATGCCGTAGACCTTGTAGACGAACCACGTGTCCTTCGTCTCGAAGACGATCGGGTCGCCCTTCTTGATCTTGTGGATGCCGTGGAACTTGGCGCCGTGGCCGTCCCGGTGCGCGGCGAGCGAGAAGTTGCCCTTCTTGCCGGACGTCGGCAGCGTCGCCTTCACGGGGTCCGTGTAGTAGCCGGCCACGCCGTCGTTGAGGACCTTCATCGACGTGCCCTTCTCCACGAGGATGTCGTCGCCGCTCATCGTGGGCACGTGCAGGAAGCCGATGCCGTTCTTGCTGTCGTAGACGGCGGGGGCCTCGCGTTCGGCGCCGTCGGACTCCTGCGCCCAGGAGTCGCGGACCTTGTCCGCCTGCCGGTCCGCCGCGCGGTCCGCGACGACGTTCGTCCACCACAGCGAGTAGACGACGAACAGGCCGAGCACCACGCCCGCGGTGATCAGCATCTCCCCGAAGAAGCTGATCACCATGGCCACCGGGCCCAGACGGCGGCGCCCCCGGGGAGGCGGGGACGCGTGTGTGTGCTGTGCGGTGTCGTCGGCGGTCGCTGCCACGTTTCCTCTGCCCTTAACTGACGAGCGCATCCGGCTTGCCCTTGCTGCGCGGCCGTTCCTCGACCATCTGACCCCAGACGATCAAGCGGTACTTGCTGGTGAACTCAGGTGTGCAGGTGGTGAGCGTGATGTAGCGGCCCGGTCCGGTGAAGCCCGAGCCCTTGGGCACCGGTTCGAGGACGCTGACGTTGCTCGGCGGCGTCACCGGCAGCATCGACGCCGTCTTGTAGACGAAGTACTTGTCCTGCGTCTCCACGACGATCGGGTCGCCCGGCTGCAACCGGTTGATGTACCGGAACGGCTCCCCGTGCGTGTTACGGTGCCCCGCCAGACCGAAGTTGCCGGTCTTGTCGTACGGCATCGCCGTCTTCAGCGCGCCCTCCGCGTAGTGGCCGACCATGCCCCGGTCGAGCACCTTCTTGCTGCTGATGCCCTCGGCGATCGGCACGACCACGTCCAGCTTCGGTATGTGCAGCAGCGCGAACCCCTGCCCGGGCTCGAACGCGCCGGGTCTGCGCTCGCCGTTCGCCCAGTCCTGCTGGAGGTCGCTGGCCTCCTTGCCGGCCTGCGCCTGCGCGCGCACGTTCGTCCACCACAGCTGGTAGGTCACGAACAGCAGCATCAGCACGCCGGTGGTGATGAACACCTCGCCGATGGCCCGGCTCGCCATGACCGCGGGGCTGGGCTTGCGCGCCCGTGCCTGTCGGCGCGCCTCGACCCGGGACAGCGGAGCCCGTGGCGCCCTCTCAGAGGCGCTGCCACCTGCTCTTCCGGAAGTCGGGCCGTCCCCGGCCTTGTGGGAGCCTCCACGGCGCCCGTGGCGCTTCCTGGCGGCCTTCCTGCGGGCCGCGCGGCCTCCGGTCGGCGGAGCCTCCTCGCGCGCCGGCCGCGGGGGCGGGTCCGGGATGCGCAGCGCGACGGTCGCGTCGTCGACCGGCGGAAGCTGCGTGGTCGCGTCGTCGACCGGCGGAAGCTGCGTGGTCGCGTCCCCGGCGCCGCCCGCGTAGGGATCGGGCGTCGCCGCCCGGCCGTACCAGCCGTCCCCGTACGCACCATTGACCCCGTGCGCGCCATCGACCCCGTACGCACCCTGGGCCCCGTACGGCTGCCCGCCGTACGAGGTGCCCTGGTCGCCGGCGCCGTATCCGTGGGCGCCGGACTCGCGCTCGGGGCGCAGCGCCGTCACGCCGAGGACCTGCCCACCACCGGGGCGAGCCCGGCGGACCTCGCCACAGCGTCCGGGTCACCGCACTCCGCGAGCCAGTTGGCCAGCATCCGGTGGCCGTGCTCGGTCAGCACCGACTCGGGGTGGAACTGCACCCCCTCCACGGCGAGTTCACGGTGCCTCAGGCCCATCACTATGCCGTCCTCGGTGCGTGCGGTGACCTCCAGCTCGGCCGGCACCGTGGCCGGCTCGGCGGCCAGCGAGTGGTACCGGGTGGCGGTGAACGGGGAGGGCAGCCCGGCGAAGACGCCCTTGCCCTCGTGCGTCACCGGGGAGGTCTTGCCGTGCAGCAGCTCGGGGGCGCGGTCGACGACACCGCCGTACGCCACCTGCATCGACTGCATGCCGAGGCAGACGCCGAAGACGGGCACGCCGGTCGCGGCGCAGTGCCGCACCATGTCCACGCAGACGCCGGCCTCTTCGGGGGTCCCGGGGCCGGGGGACAGCAGCACGCCGTCGAATCCGTCCTGGGCGTGCGAGGTCGACACCTCGTCGTTGCGCAGGACCTCGCACTCGGCGCCCAGCTGGTACAGGTACTGGACCAGGTTGAAGACGAAGCTGTCGTAGTTGTCGACGACGAGAATGCGCGCGCTCACTGGTTGTCCACCGTCACATCGTTGAAGGGCAGCAGCGGCTCCGCCCACGGGAAGACGTACTGGAAGAGGACGTAGACCACGACGGTGACCAGCACGAGTGAGATGAGTGCCCTGACCCATCCGTTGCCCGGCAGATGCCGCCAGATCCAGCTGTACATGCCGTCCCTTCCGTCGTACCACGGCACCAGACCCACGCCGTACGCCACCAGACTAACGGCGCAACGCCCTCTGTTTCCCGGCCTCCACAGGCTGTGTGACAAGCCGACCGGTCCGCTGTCCACACCCTTGAGTACGTGCCGCGGGGCCGATCGCCTCGATACCGGGCGCATGTTCCACGTGAAACCGGCGCGGCGGGTGTCAGTCCACGGGTTCGGCGTAGTGCAGGTCCACCGTGCCGGAGTAGCCGGGCAGGGTCGTGGTCCCCTCGTCCTCGACCTTCCAGCCGAGGCCGTAGACGTTGACGTAGACCATGTAGTTCTGGATCGCCGGCGACGAGGCGAGCGCCTTCCGCAGCTTCTCCGGGTCCCCGACCGCTGTGATCGTGTACGGCGGGGAGTAGACGCGGCCCTGGAGGATCAGGGTGTTGCCCACGCAGCGGACGGCGCTGGTGGAGATCAGCCGCTGGTCCATGACCTGGATTCCCTCGGCGCCGCCCTGCCACATGGCGTTCACCACGGCCTGGAGGTCCTGCTGGTGGATGACCAGATAGTCCGGCTGCGGCTCGGGGTAGCCGGGGAGCTTGGCGGTGGCGTCCGGCGGCGCGTCGTTCAGCGTGACGGTGATCGCCTCACCCTTGAGCTTCTGGGTGCCGGCCCGCTCCTCCAGCGCGGCGAGCCGGGCGTCCTCGGCCTCGGTGCTGCCGTCGTCCCGCTCGGCCAGGGCCTCGATGTCCTTGCGCAACGCGCCGTTGGACTCGTCGAGCTCGGCGTTCTTGCGGCTGCGCTCGTGGATCAGGTCGGACAGCTTCAGGAGGGAGGCGTCCGTGCGGATGTTCGTGCCCTTGGCCGTGTCGAAACTGACGAAGAAGAGGAGGCCCGCGAGGGCGAAGATGCCCGCGGTGAGCGCCCGCACCGGACGCAGACGGCGTGGGCGGGCCGCGGGACTGGATTCCGTCCCCGGGGAGTCGGCAGAATTGCTCAACGTACCCTTATCTCCTTCGGCGCCGTAGAAGCACTACGCTAACGGACGCCCGGGGGAGCACTCAGAGTCCCCTTGTACGCTGCCCCGAGCCCGACCCAGACCCTGCGCGGCCACGCAGCGCATCGACAGGAGAGACCCTCGTGCCGAAGTCACGTATCCGCAAGAAGGCCGACTACACGCCGCCTCCGGCCAAGCAGACGACCGCGATCAAGCTGACCAACCGCGCCTGGGTCGCGCCGGTGATGCTGGCCCTGTTCCTCATCGGCCTGGCCTGGATCGTCGTCTTCTACGTCACGGACGGCTCGCTGCCCATCGACAAGCTGGGCAACTGGAACATCGTGGTGGGCTTCGGCTTCATCGCCGCCGGGTTCGGCGTCTCCACACAGTGGAAGTAGCGCCGGACCGGGCTCCGCGCACGGCTCCGGCCTGCCGCTGAGCCCTGCCCTGCCCGGAGAGGTCCACAGCTCTGGGCAGGGTTATCCCCTGAGTTATCCACAGCCCTGTCCACATGTGGATAGGCGACCCGATCTGTGGATAACCCTCTTTCAGGTTGACGCCGGTGTGACAGAAACACCACCAACCGAAAGTCTGTTCGTATGTAGCCTGACCTGCGGAAACAGCGGTCGGTGACCGCACAGGGCACGCTTCTCGCACGATGTGCACAAGATCCGGCACCGACTGTGGACAAACTCCGGCTCAGGTGAGCTGCGCGGTCCTCAGCAGTGTGAGCAGCACGACCACACCCAGGACCAGCGCACACGTGCCGTACTGCACCAGCGCCCGCCGCTCCCGCGGGGCGTGCACCATCGCGTAGCCGATGACGACACCGGCGGCCAGACCGCCGATGTGGGCCTGCCAGGCGATGCCGCTCCAGGTGAAGGTGATGACGAGGTTGACCGCCAGCAGGGCGACGATCGGCCGCATGTCGTAGCGGAGGCGGCGCATCAGGACGGCCATCGCGCCGAACAGCCCGAACACGGCGCCCGACGCGCCCAGCGAGGCCGTGCTTCCTCCGGCCAGCAGATACGTGAGGGCGCTGCCCGCCAGGCCGGAGATCAGATACAGCGCGAGATAGCGCGCCCGGCCCAGATGCTGCTCCAGCGGTCCGCCCAGCAGCCAGAGGCTGAGCATGTTGAAGCCGATGTGCCAGATCTCCTCGTGCGTGAACATCGAGGTCACCAGGCGGTACCACTCACCGTCCGCCACGCCCTGGGTGGGCGTGAACGGCGCCGGCGGCCAGGCGCCCACCAGGTAGAGATCGGACAGCAGCGACCTCTCGATCATCACCGCGAGGAAGACCGCGACGTTGATCCCGATGAGGATCTTGGTGACCAGCCGGGGATCCCCGGCGATGGTCCCGCCGGCCAGCGTGCGGGGCATGGAGGCGGACGGCGCATGACCCGTGCCCCCGCCACCGCGTACGCACTCCGGGCACTGGAAGCCGACCGAGGCCTCGACCATGCACTCGGGGCAGATCGGCCGCTCGCACCGGGTGCAGCGGACGCCGGTCTCGCGGTCCGGATGGCGATAACAGCCGGGGACGCGCTGGGCCCCCTGCCGGCCGCCGGCGGCCTGGTCGTCCATGAGATCCCCTAGGTCGTTGGAAAAGCCCCGCCCCGCCCATCCTTACGGATGAGCGGGGCGATTGGTTCCCTTGGAGGCTTTCGCGCCCCGGGGAGCGGGGGACTCAGCCCTCGCGGATCTCGACCGACTCGATGACGACGTCCTGCACCGGACGGTCGGTGCGCGGGTTGGTCTGCGTCGAGGCGATGCTGTCGACGACCTTCTGGCTGGCGGCGTCGGCCACCTCGCCGAAGATCGTGTGCTTGCGGTTCAGCCAGGCCGTCGGGGAGACCGTGATGAAGAACTGCGAGCCGTTGGTGCCCGGGCCGGCGTTGGCCATCGCCAGCAGGTAGGGCTTGTCGAAGCGCAGGTCCGGGTGGAACTCGTCCCCGAACTGGTAGCCGGGGCCGCCGGTGCCGTTGCCCAGCGGGTCACCGCCCTGGATCATGAAACCGCTGATCACCCGGTGGAAGACCGTGCCGTCGTAGAGCTTGTCCGTGGTCTTCTGCCCCGTCTTGGGGTTGGTCCACTCCCGCTCGCCCTTGGCGAGCTCGACGAAGTTCTTGACCGTCTGCGGCGCCTGGTCCGGGAAGAGCTGGACCTGGATGTCGCCGTGATTGGTCTTCAGGGTGGCGTAGAGCTGCGTAGCCACGATGTGCCTTCCGTTGTCTTTCCGTGACTCCCTGATCCTCGCACGGACCGGCCCCGCAGTCGCCCGGCCTCGGTGCACAGGGGGCGTCCGGGGCCGTACCGCTTGCGGAAACCGTCACGAGTCCTTCCGCGCCGGGGGCACATCGTGCCGATCCGTGGCATCGTCGGCGACTGGCACCCGTTGCACCGTTTCGCCCGCCTTGCCCTCGATACCGCCGTCGGTCACCGGGGACGGCACCCGTTCGCCCGTCCACGCATGCCGCGCGCCGACCCGGCAGGCATGATCCGGAAAAGGGTGGAAAGTCGAATTACCGTACGCCACCGAGGAGGAGGAACTCGTGACCCGCATCGACAGCGTGCGCGCCGCGACCGGTTCGGCGAAGGACAGCGTGCTGCACGCCGCGGAAGTGGTGGCGCCCTACGCCGACACGGCCAAGGTCAGGGCCGCGCACTACGCACAGGAGGCCCGCGTACGGCTCGCGCCCAAGGTGTCGCAGGCCGCGGAGCAGGCACGCGTGGCCGCGGAACAGGCCCGTGTGCAGTACGACGCCCGTGTGCAGCCGTATCTGGAACAGGCCCGGACCCACGTGCCGCCGAAGGTCGACAAGGCCGCCCACCAGGCCGCCGTCCGCACGCGCCTTGCCGCGCGCCAGGCCGCGGAGTACTCCCGGCCGGTGCTCGAGCAGGCGGTGGCCGCCGCCGGACCCGCGCGGGAGGAGGCCGCGGCCAGGAGCGCCGCCGCGCTCGCCGCTCTGCGGGGCCAGGTCACGGCCCGGCAGATCCAGAAGCTCGTGCGCAAGCAGCAGCGGCGGGCCGCGGCCGGCCGTGCGGCCAAGGTCGTCCTGATCCTGGGCGCCGTGGCCGGAGGCGCCTACGCCGCGTGGAAGTGGTGGGACAAGCAGGCCAACCCCGACTGGCTGGTGGAACCGCCGGCCGCGACGGACGTGTCCGGCTCGACCACCTTGACCTCCGTGGACGGCAGCGACGTGGGGTCCTCCCTGGACCCCGAGGTCGCGGCCAAGGAGGCCGAGGAAGAGGCCGCCAAGCGCGACGAGGAGTGACCGCGCAAGATCACCGTCATCACGAGGAACAGCGCGAACGACGCGGCGGGACAGAGGAATTGATCCTCCGTCCCGCCGCGTCGTTTCACGTGAAACAAGACCCCTCACACCGCGTTTCCGCAGGTGGAGGGGTCTTTTCTGTGGAGCCTAGGGGAGTCGAACCCCTGACATCTGCCATGCAAAGACAGCGCTCTACCAACTGAGCTAAGGCCCCGGAGGGAATGCGTCCACCAGGGAGAACAGATCCCGGCAGGCGTCCGGGACAAGAGTACCGGGTCCCCCCGGGGATTCCGCAAAAAGATTGGGGGTCCCCGTGACCAACCACTCTCCGTAAGATGCGTGGCGTGGTTCGCTCTAGCGAACCCACGGTTCATGGGGAAGCGATGGGGAGACGCAATGGACGCCGCACAGCAGGAAGCCACCGCCAGAGCGCGGGAACTGCAGCGGAATTGGTACGGGGAGCCGTTGGGGGCGCTCTTCCGTAGGCTCATAGACGACCTGGGTCTCAACCAGGCCCGTCTGGCGGGGGTGCTCGGACTGTCCGCTCCGATGCTGTCGCAGCTGATGAGCGGCCAGCGGGCGAAGATCGGCAATCCGGCGGTGGTCCAGCGCGTGCAGCTGCTCCAGGACCTGGCGGGGCAGGTCGCGGACGGCAGCGTCAGCGCGGCCGAGGCGACGGAGCGCATGGAGGAGATCAAGAAGTCCCAGGGGGGTTCCGTCCTCACCAACACCACGCAGACCACGAGCAGTTCAGGTGCTCCCACGGTCAAGCGCGTGGTCCGCGAGATCCAGTCCCTGCTGCGCTCGGTGGCCGCCGCCGGCGACATCCTCGACGCCGCGGACTCCCTCGCACCCACCCACCCCGAGCTGGCGGAGTTCCTCCGGGTCTACGGCGCCGGCCGCACGGCCGACGCGGTCACGCACTACCAGGCGCACCAGAGCTGATGCACCGCCCGGCGGCCGAAGGGGGTTCGGCCGCCGGTGACACGTGGGGGTCAGGGGGACACGGGGGACGCCGAGGCTCGGGGGGAGTCGTATTGCTCGTCGTGGGGGAGAGACCGGGGGACACCTCAGGGGGAGGAGCGACGCACAGCCATGGGTGAGGTCTTCGCCGGCCGGTACGAGCTGGTCGACCCGATCGGACGTGGGGGTGTGGGCGCGGTCTGGCGCGCCTGGGACCACCGCCGTCGCCGCTATGTGGCCGCGAAGGTGCTGCTGCAGAGCGACGCCCACTCGCTGCTGCGCTTCGTGCGCGAGCAGGCTCTGCGGATCGACCACCCGCATGTGCTCGCCCCCACCAGCTGGGCCGCCGACGACGACAAGGTCCTGTTCACCATGGACCTGGTGGCCGGCGGCTCCCTGGTGCACCTGGTCGGCGACTACGGACCGTTGCCACCCGCGTTCGTCTGCACCCTCCTCGACCAGCTCCTCTCAGGGCTCGCCGCGGTGCACGCGGAGGACGTGGTGCACCGCGACGTCAAGCCCGCCAACGTGCTGCTGGAGGCCACCGGCCGGGGCAGACCGAAGCTCCGGCTGTCCGACTTCGGCATCGCGATGCGGCTGGGCGAGCCCCGGCTGACGGAGACCGACCTGGTCGTCGGCACCCCGGGGTATCTCGCGCCCGAGCAGATGATGGGCGCGGAGCCGGACTTCCCCGCCGACCTCTTCGCCGTGGGCCTGGTCGCCCTGTATCTGCTCGAGGGCGCGAAGCCGGACGCCAAGGCCCTCATCCAGTATTTCGCCGATCACGGGACGCCGGGTGCCCCGAAGGGCATCCCCGAGCCGCTGTGGCAGGTGGTGGCCACCTTGCTGCAGCCCGACCCGGCAGCGCGCTTCCGCACGGCGACAGGGGCGCGGAAGGCGCTCGCCGCGGCGGCGGAGCTGCTGCCGGAGCCCGGCCCCGACGACGAACTGATCGAGATCTTCGACCAACTCGGCCCGCTGCCGCCCGGGTTCACGGAGGACGGCCCGGAGAAGAGGGCGTCCGGGCTGCCTCCGGAGGTCGGTGGGCCGGCGGGTGCGGGCGAAGGCGCGAGCGGGACGGCGGGGCAGAGCGCAGGGAGCGGCGGGGCTCCTGCCGACCCACGGCACGCGACCCCGACCGCTACCACCCACGGCTCCCCCGCGACGCCACCCGACGCGGCCCCGCAGTCCGCCGCCCTGTCGGACACCGGCAGCTTCACCCTGCCGCCGCCCAAGCCCTCCTCCGTCCCCCTCCCGCGCTCCCCCGAGCAGCCGCCACACCCCCCGCAATACGTGCCCCACCCCCCGTACGGCCACCAGCAGCAGGCGCCCGAGGCCGCCGCCCACGAAGTCACCCATCAGCTGCGCTCCCCCCTGCCGCCGCCACCGGCCGTGCGTCCCGAACCCTCCACTGCTGAATACACCGCCCGGCCGTCCCAGGTTCCGCACCCGGACACGGTGACCGCACAGAAGGCACCGGCCCCTCGCTCCCACCGCCGGCGCGGCGTCCGCAGGCCCGGTCCGCCGGCGCGCGTCGCCGTGCCCGTACTGCTGCTGGCGCTGGCCTGCTACGCCGTGGGCTTCTGGGCGCTCACCCGCATCTGACGGCCACCGCCGCAAGCACGCGCCACCGGAACCACCAGTGGCAACGGCGCACCGGGTCGCGGCGTCACAGGGTCACCCCGGGTGGCCCGCCCCCCGGCGCCGGGCCACCACCGTCCACACCCCGAGCCCCATCACCAGGGCGCTCCCGGTGCCGATGCCGCCCGCCGCGAGCACCCGGTACAGGGTCTCGTCGCCCGCGTCACCGCCCCCGCCGGAGGTCAGGCCGTCCCCGCCGCCGACGGTGAAGACGTCCGCGGGCACGGTCCCGCCCGCGTAGTCCGGCCCGTCCTGCGCCGGCCCGCCCAGCCGCACGCGCAGCGTCAGCGGCACGGGCCCGTCGCCGAAGTCCTCCGCGACCTCCGGGGACAGGTGCGCGACGAGGTAGTAGGCGCCGGCGAACCGCACCGCCGAGATCTGCTGCCCGGAGGCGTGCCGGTTCTCGTACGCCACCGGCGGCAGGGGCTTCAGCGCCTTGGACTTCTGCCCGCCGTTGTAGCCGAGGGACAGGTCGTCGACCTCCCCGCGCACCGGGTTGTAGAGGTCGAGGGTGAGCGCGGAGGCGACGTAGCCGGAGGCGTCCGTGCCGGAGCTGCCCAGTTCGGCGGTGGCGTGGAGCTGCCGGCCCCAGTCGACGGGGACCTGGTAGAAGAGCGTCTGGCCCGGCCGTATGTCGTCGCGCCACACGCCCTCGCCGAGCGGGGTGGCCTGGGCGAACCCCGCGCCGCCCGGGCGGCGTTGAGCGGTTCCCTGGACGGGGGCGGGCGTGGCCGAGTCCCACGCCTCGGGCGCCGCCGTGCCGGCCGGTGTCTCCGTCCCGGGCTCGGAGACCGTGCCGATCTCCAGCTCCCAGGGGTCGGGCGAGGCGCCGCGCGCGTCGGGGGCGGCGCGCTCGACCATCACGTAGTACGTCCCGGCCTCGGCGCAGAGGCTTCTCCTGGGGGAGATCTCCCGCATGGCCCATGCGGCGACCGGACGGGGGCTGCCCGGCGCTCCGAAGGTCGCCGTGTCCGTATCGCAGGAGCGGCCGTCTGCGTCCTCCACGGTCACCTTGACGCCGTCGGCGACGGAGACGCCGGTTCCGGACGGCGGGACGGCGGTGGCGGAGGCGTACGCGGTCTCGGTGTCGTCCAGTTCCAGACGGAAGAAGACCTTGGCGTGGGGCGGGAGGGTGCTGCGGTAGGTCCGGCCGGGCTCCAGTTCCACGGCGTCCGCGGTGCTCCCCGCGCCCTCGATCCGGCGGGCGTCCTCGGCGAAGGCGTACATGAGGCCGGTGTCCTCGCCCGCGGCCTGGGCGTGCTGCCCCGTGAGGGCGGTCGCCGCGGTCCCCAGTCCGAGCGCGGCCGCCAGGCCCAGGCGTCCCACGTACCGGCTCCGTGCCGTCGTCCGCCGCGCCGTGCCCTGCCGTCCCCTCACGCGCCCCCCTCGTCGCCGCCGGGTCCCGCTGCCTGCCGCCGCCCATCCTGCACCGGGGGCGCGGCCCGCCCACAAGGTCCCGGCCGCACAAAACCCCGACCGCACAGGCGGCCGGGGTCTGTTCAGCGTCGTATGTCGGTACTCACGAACCCGTGGGCACGGAGTCAGTCGCCTCCGTCCACAGATCCTGCTCGGCGCGATCCGCCTGGATCTGGCGGTACACGAGGAGCCCGCCGATGGCGGCCAGTGCGACCAGGAGAAGCTTCTTCACCGCGCGACCTCGTCTTTCCTTGACGTAGGGGACCTCTGGCGCCCGACTATACACACCGGTCGATACCGATCGGTGACCTACGTCGCCGCCCCCAACTGCCGCCGGAGACAACCGGATCGACGGGACGCGGACGGTCCGATCGGAGGGTGATCACACCCGCACGCACGGTGTTTTCGCTCCCTTTCCTCCCGTAACCAGGGATTTTCTTACCTCATGCGCCCATCCGAGTGGTGTTCATCTGAACATCCACGCGGCACGGGCGTCGGTCCACCACTTCGAGGCCCTCATACACATCATGAGGAAAGTACGCAAATCGCCCAACCCGAAAGTGAGGGGCCATGGCCAGGAACAAGGTCATGCAGCTGTGGAACGCCGTTGTCACCGCCTTCCTCGCGCTGTGCACGGCGCTCGGTCTCGTCACCACGGCCGCCGCGGCGGCCGTACCCCAGACCCAGAAGACGCGCAACAGCGACAGCGCGCCGAAGACCGAGGCGCCCGCGCCGGCGGTCTCCCTGTGGTCCTGGTCGTTGATCAGAGCACTGCCCCCCACGATGAAGCAGCGCATCCACGCCGAGGCACACGGCAAGTCCCCCAGCTGCCGGCACCGGCCCCTCGAGGACACGGCCGCGGAATCCGACGCCGAGGCGGAACAGGCCCGTTCCTCCGAACGCCCCGAGTCCGAGCTGGTTCCCGCGCACTGCTCCCCGGACACCGTGACCACGCTTCCCGCACCCGCCTCCGCACGGATCCCCCTGCAACGCTGAGGCCACCGCGCCCCCGCTGCTCTTCCTGACCCGACCCTCCTCGTGCCGTCGCTGCTTCACCGGAGTCCTGGCGAACTTGCGTACAGCACAACGGCACGACACGAGCAGAGAGAACGAAGACCCCGGTCGCCCCCGACCGGGGTCCGGGTCATGTCCGGACTCAGCGCCCGCACACGGCGGCGTGGGCCTCTGTGAGGCTTCCGTGGAGCCTCCGGCACCACAGGGCCCTCGACAGGCTCTCAGAGCGGGCCGAGACGCCTCCTCAGCAGGCAGAACACATTGCCCTCCCGGTCAGCGAGCACATGCCACGGCTCCTCGCCGGTCTGCCCCACGTCGGCCGGCCGCGCCCCGGGCGCCGGCAGACGCCCCGGTTCGGCGTCCTGGTGACGGTCGGTGGCGTTCACGTCGATGTGCAGCCGTGTCCTGTCCGGCCGCGGACGCTCCTGCTTGCTGAGGACGAGCGTCGGCCGCGCCCCGCCGAACCCCTCACGCGGACCGATCTCGGTGTCCTCGCCGTCCCGGTCCAGTTCCACGAAGCCGAGCACCTCGCACCAGAACCGCGCGAGCAGCTCAGGGTCACGGCAACTCCAGCACCAGTTCCCTGATCCGACTCGCCATGAGGCCCCACCTTCCCATCGGCACCACGGGCCCGCGACCGTACCGCCGGCCATCGCGCCACGCGAGGGGTGGCGCGGCTCAGCCGGAGCCGCGCAGGTCGGCGACGACGCGGAAGCGCTCCAGAACGACCGGCGTCGCGTCGTCCACGGCGAAGTCCGGGTCGCCCAGCGCCGCACGCATCTCCTCACCGCCCCAGAACCGCTCGTGACCGGCGCGCCACTCGTCCACGCCGCCGTGCCCCTCGCCCTCGTCCACCGCATGGGCGAGATCCACCCGCGCCAGCGGGACGACACGCACGTCCGTCACCTCCAGGACGGCCACCGGCCGGCCGCCCGAGTCGACGAGCACGGAACGGTCCCCGACCTCGGGCAGGGGCTCCCCCTCGCGCTCGTACTCGGCGACGAGTCCTGTCGTGGCGGTCTTGGAGCCGTCGAGGACCGCCGCGACCAGCCGGTCGCGCAGCGGGCCGGGAAAGGCGAACTCCGCCGTGGGCAGCGCCGCGACGTCCGCGGCGGGCGGCGTGGGATCGGATGTCATCCGGCGACCGTAACCGGCCGCTGCCGGCCCGCGCAGCGCAAAAACCCCCGGTCCGAGTGGACCGGGGGTTTCCTTGCTGTGGGGCTAACAGGATTTGAACCTGTGGCCTCATCCTTATCAGGGATGCGCTCTAACCAACTGAGCTATAGCCCCGCCGCGCTGTGCGGGGTGTGTCCCGCGCGCTGACTCCTGAAGATTAGCGCACGACCGGGGCAGTCCCAAAATCGGTTTCCCGCGGGGCGTCAGCGCGGCCCGGGCGCGACCGGTGAGCTGGTCACTCGTCCTCGGCCAGGGTCAGCTCGACGCCGCCCACGAAACCGGCCGAGAGGTTGTAGATGAACGCGCCCAGGGTCGCCAGCGCCGTCGCCAGGATGACGTCGATGACGGCGATGACCGTGGTGAACATCAGAACGTTCGGCAGCGACAGGAACGACTGCAGGTCGAAGCCGTTCGAGCCCTCCGAGCCGGTCGCCTCCGAGATCGTGCCGCCGACGGTCGAGAAGACGCCCATGGCGTCCATGACCATCCACAGCACCGCGGCCGCGACGATCGTGCAGATGCCGAGCGCGATCGACAGCAGGAAGCTGACCTTCATCACCGACCACGGGTCGGCCTTCGCCACCCGCAGACGCGCCTTGCGCACGCGCGGGGTGGTGCTGGCGCCCGTGCGGGGACGGCGCACCGCTCCCGTGCGGGCGGCGGCCGCGCCGGCCTGGGCCGGGTAGGCCTGCGGCGGGTGGTACGGGCCCGCCTGCTGCTGCGGCTGCCGTTCCCCCGGCAGCGGTGAGGCCGCCGGAGCGGCAGCACCCTGACCGGGTGCGGCCTGCGGGCCTCGGGTGTCCGTCACGGTTCCCCCCTGGGATCCCTGCCTGGTGGACGAGGAGGCGTCGGGGACCGGCGCCTTGATCGCTTTGAGATTGGTCGTGTGCGGATCTGTCGCCCGCGCGGCGGAGCCACGGCCGCCGCCGTCCGTTCCCGTACTGGTACCGGCCGGTCCGGCGCCCGTGGCTCCGCTCACGCTGACTCACTCCTCGTGCTACTCGGACGAGGGCGCCTCGCCCTGGTCCGTACCGGTGGTCGCGTCCCCGTCGGCGGACTCGTCGACGACCACGTCGCCGTCGACTTCCTCCGCCTCGCGTCCTGCTTCGGCGTTACGGGCGATGCCGACCACGGCATCGCGCTTGCTCAGGTTGATCAGTTGGACGCCCATGGTGTCACGGCCGGTTTCCCTGATCTCGTTGACTCGCGTGCGAATCACACCACCCGACAGCGTGATGGCGAGGATCTCGTCGTTCTCCTCGACCACCAGCGCGCCGACGAGGGAACCGCGGTCCTCGACGATCTTGGCGGCCTTGATGCCGAGGCCGCCGCGGCCCTGGACGCGGTACTCGTCGACAGCGGTCCGCTTCGCGTACCCGCCGTCTGTGGCAGTGAACACGAACGTACCGGGTCGAACAACATTCATCGAGAGCAGCTCGTCCCCTTCGCGGAAACTCATGCCCTTGACGCCCGAGGTGGCACGGCCCATGGGCCGCAGCGCCTCGTCCGTCGCCGTGAACCTGATCGACTGTGCCTTCTTGCTGATCAGCAGCAGATCGTCCTCGGCCGAGACGAGT
Organism: Streptomyces cellulosae; assembly: GCA_014655195.1. Classification (GTDB taxonomy): domain Bacteria; phylum Actinomycetota; class Actinomycetes; order Streptomycetales; family Streptomycetaceae; genus Streptomyces; species Streptomyces cellulosae. The sequence continues at coordinate 77,198 of BNBH01000003.1, forward strand.
TCGGCGCCGATCAGTTCATCGTCGGATCCGTCCTCGCGCTCACGCAGGTTGATCGCGATGACACCGCCGGACCGCGGGGAGTCGTAGTCCTTCAGCGGGGTCTTCTTCACCAGGCCGCCCTTGGTGGCCAGGACCAGGTAGGGCGTCGCGTCGTAGTCGCGGATGGCGCGGATCTGGGCGATGGTCTCGTCCGGCTGGAAGGCCAGCAGGTTCGCCACGTGCTGCCCGCGCGCGTCGCGGCCCGCGTCGGGGAGCTCGTACGCCTTCACCCGGTACACGCGGCCCTTGTTGGTGAAGAACAGCAGCCAGTGGTGCGTGGTGGAGACGAAGAAGTGGTTGACGATGTCGTCTTCCTTGAGCTTCGCCCCGCGCACGCCCTTGCCGCCGCGCTTCTGCGCCCGGTAGTCGTCGGTCTTGGTGCGCTTGATGTAGCCGCCCCGCGTGACCGTGACGACGATGTCCTCCTCGGCGATCAGGTCCTCGATGGACATGTCGCCCTCGTAGGGGATCAGCTTCGTCTTGCGGTCGTCGCCGTACTTCTCGACGATCGCGGCCAGCTCCTGGCTGACGATGCCGCGCTGGCGGACCGGGGAGGCCAGGATCTCGTTGTACTCACTGATCTTCGCCTGGAGCTCGTCGTGCTCCTGGACGATCTTCTGGCGCTCCAGGGCGGCCAGCCGGCGCAGCTGCATCTCGAGGATGGCGTTGGCCTGGATCTCGTCGATCTCCAGCAGGTCCATCAGGCCGCCGCGCGCGACGTCGACGGTGTCACTGCGCCGGATCAGCGCGATGACCTCGTCGATGGCGTCCAGGGCCTTCAGCAGACCGCGCAGGATGTGCGCCCGCTCCTCGGCCTTGCGCAGCCGGAAGCGCGTACGGCGGACGATGACCTCGATCTGGTGCGTCACCCAGTGGCGGATGAACGCGTCCAGGGACAGCGTGCGGGGCACCCCGTCGACCAAGGCCAGCATGTTGGCGCCGAAGTTGGTCTGCAGATCGGTGTGCTTGTACAGGTTGTTCAGCACGACCTTGGCGACCGCGTCCCGCTTCAGCACGATGACCAGGCGCTGGCCGGTCCGCGAGGACGTCTCGTCGCGCACGTCGGCGATGCCGCCGATCTTGCCGTCCTTCACCAGGTCGGCGATCTTCTGCGCGAGGTTGTCGGGGTTGGTCTGGTACGGCAGCTCCGTGACCACCAGGCACTGGCGGTTCTGGATCTCCTCGACCTCGACCACCGCGCGCATGGTGATCGAGCCGCGGCCCGTGCGGTACGCCTCCTCGATGCCCTTGCGGCCCACCACGAGGGCGCCGGTCGGGAAGTCGGGGCCCTTGATGCGCTCGATGAGCGCGTCCAGCAGCTCCTCGTGCGACGCCTCGGGATTCTCCAGGTACCACTGGGCGCCGGCGGCGACCTCGCGCAGGTTGTGCGGCGGGATGTTGGTCGCCATGCCGACCGCGATACCCGCCGAGCCGTTGATCAGCAGGTTCGGGAAGCGGGCCGGCAGGACCGTCGGCTCCTGGGAGCGGCCGTCGTAGTTGTCCGTGAAGTCGACGGTCTCCTCGTCGATGTCACGGACCATCTCCATCGACAGCGGCGCCATCTTGCACTCGGTGTAGCGCATCGCCGCCGCCGGGTCGTTGCCCGGGGAGCCGAAGTTGCCGTTGGAGTCCACCAGCGGCATCCGCATCGACCACGGCTGCGCCAGGCGGACCAGCGCGTCGTAGATCGAGGAGTCGCCGTGCGGGTGGTAGTTGCCCATGACGTCGCCGACGACGCGGGCGCACTTGTAGAAGCCGCGCTCGGGGCGGTAGCCGCCGTCGTACATCGCGTACAGCACACGGCGGTGGACGGGCTTGAGGCCGTCACGGACGTCGGGCAGCGCACGCGACACGATGACGGACATCGCGTAGTCGAGGTACGAGCGCTGCATCTCCGTCTCGAGCCCGACCGGCTCGACGCGCATGCCGGCCGCGTCCGGGTCCTCGAGGGGCGTGACGGGAGTGTTCTCGTCGGTCATTGCTGGTGAAGGTCCTTCCTGGTGCGGTCAGCTGAGACCGACTCAGATGTCGAGGAAGCGGACGTCCTTGGCGTTGCGCTGGATGAACGCGCGGCGGGCCTCGACGTCCTCGCCCATCAGGACGGAGAAGAGGTCGTCGGCCTGGGCGGCGTCGTCCAGGGTGACCTGGCCGAGGACCCGGTGCTCCTGGTCCATCGTGGTGATGCGCAGTTCCTCGGCGTTCATCTCGCCGAGGCCCTTGAAGCGCTGGACGGAGTCCTCACGGATGCGCTTGCCGGCGTTGCGGCCCATCTCGATCAGCGCGTCGCGCTCGCGGTCGGAGTACGCGTACTCGAAGTCGTCCTTGCCCCACTTGATCTTGTAGAGCGGGGGACGGGAGAGGAACACGTGCCCGGCCTCGACGAGCGGCCGCATGAAGCGGAACAGGAACGTCAGCAGCAGGGTGTTGATGTGCTGGCCGTCGACGTCGGCGTCCGCCATCAGGATGATCTTGTGATAGCGGAGCTTCTCGATGTCGAAGTCCTCGTGCACGCCGGTGCCGAACGCGGAGATCATCGCCTGGATCTCCTGGTTCTGCAGGATCCGGTCGATGCGCGCCTTCTCGACGTTGAGGATCTTTCCTCGGATCGGGAGGATCGCCTGGTACTCGGGGTTACGGCCGGACTTGGCCGAGCCGCCGGCGGAGTCACCCTCGACGATGAAGATCTCGCACTTGGTCGGATCGTTCGACTGGCAGTCGGACAGCTTGCCCGGCAGCGACGCCGACTCCAGCAGGCCCTTGCGGCGCGTCAGGTCGCGCGCCTTACGGGCCGCCACGCGCGCGGTGGCCGCCGCGATGCCCTTGCGGACGATGTCCGCGGCCTCGTTCGGGTTGCGGTCCAGCCAGTCGGCGAGGTGCTCGTAGACGACCTTCTGCACGAAGGTCTTCACCTCGGTGTTGCCCAGCTTGGTCTTGGTCTGGCCCTCGAACTGCGGCTCGCTCAGCTTGACCGAGATGATCGCGGTCAGACCCTCGCGGATGTCGTCACCGGTGAGGTTGTCGTCCTTCTCGCGGAGCAGCTTCTTGTCGCGCGCGTACTTGTTGATCAGCGAGGTCAGCGCCGCACGGAAGCCCTCCTCGTGCGTACCGCCCTCGTGGGTGTGGATGATGTTGGCGAACGAGTACACGCCCTCCGTGTAGCCGCTGTTCCACTGCATGGCGACCTCGAGCGACAGGTGCCGCTCCTTGTCCTCCGCCTCGAGGTCGATGACGGTGGGGTGGATCACCTCGCCCTTGCGGGAGTTGAGGTACTTCACGAAGTCGACGATGCCGCCCTCGTAGTGGTACGAGACGCTCTTGACCTCGTGCTTCTCGTCCTCGCCCGCCTCGTCCGCGCCGGCGGTCGCCTTCGCCGACTCACGCTCGTCGGTGAGGTTGATCCGCAGGCCCTTGTTCAGGAACGCCATCTCCTGGAAGCGCCGGGAGAGCGTCTCGAACGAGTAGTCCGTGGTCTCGAAGATGTCGGGGTCGGCCCAGAAGGTGACCGACGTGCCCGTCTCCTCCGTCGGCTCGTGCCGCTGCAGGGGCGCGGTGGGCACGCCCAGCTTGTACTCCTGCGTCCAGCGGTAGCCGTCGGTCTTCACCTCGACGGCGACGCGCGTCGACAGCGCGTTGACCACGGACACGCCCACGCCGTGCAGACCGCCGGAGACCGCGTAACCGCCGCCGCCGAACTTGCCGCCCGCGTGCAGCACGGTCAGGACCACCTCGACGGCGGGCTTGCCCTCGGAGGGGACGATGCCCACGGGGATGCCACGGCCGTTGTCGACGACGCGGACGCCGCCGTCGGCCAGGATCGTCACGTCGATGGTGTCCGCGTAACCGGCCAGCGCCTCGTCGACCGAGTTGTCGACGACCTCCTGCACCAGGTGGTGCAGGCCCCGCTCGCCCGTCGACCCGATGTACATGCCGGGTCGCTTGCGGACCGCGTCCAGGCCCTCGAGGACGGTGATGGCACTCGCGTCGTACGACGTGGCGTCTCCGGTCGGGGAGCCTGCCGCGTCGCCGGCGGCGGTGTCGGTGGACGGGATGTTCTCGTTGGGGTTGCCGGAATCGGCCACGAAGCGCCCTTTCTGGCACAGCACGAGCCGGGCTCGTCGGCAGGTTGCCGGAGCGGCTGCGGCATGTTGCGTTGGTAAGCCTTGATCAGCGTTGCTCAGCGTCTTCCCGGGCGGTCCCCACGATCGGGGCGGGATTGTCTTCCAGTCTACCGGTAGCGCTGACATCGATGGGGGTTTGCGGGCCACTGAGTCCGCATGTGCCGCCCGGAAACGGCCTCGCCCGACTCCCGATATGCGGATGGGGGCTCCAGAGGCCCCACGAGGGCACTCAGCGCTTCCGGCCGTCAACCCTTGGCTACTTAGGAGTCAGGTGGCGATTCGCAACCGCGTCCGACGGCACGGCGAAGCGGTCATCCGGCCCGCGAACGCGGTGCTCGGACACCCGGATGTGATGTCTCTCACGTGTGCGCGGCGAGGCGGAAAAAGCCCCGGATCACCCGTACGTGTCGCCCGGACCGGTGCTGCCGGGGGCCCTCAGCGGGCCGTAACGGCGGGCCGGACCGGTGGGTCCGACGACCTTGATCAGCCGCACGGTGCCGTGCCCGAGGTCGTCGTTGAGACGGGCCACCAGCGTCGGCGCCAGCAGCCGCAGATTGGTCGCCCAGGCCGTCGAGTCGCAGCGCACCACCAGCACGCGCTCGTCCTCGTCGTAGCGCTCCGGCTCGCAGTGCTTGGCGACGTCCTCGCCGACGATCTCCGGCCAGCGCCCCATCACCCCGCCGACCGCCGCCGGGGCCTCCCAGCCGCGCTCGGTCAGCAGCCGGTTGATCGCCGCGCCCAGCGCCATCGGATCGCGCCGGTCGCCCCGCGCGCCGGAGCGCAGGCCCCCGCGCCGCGCCTGCTTCTTCTGCTGCGCCGCGTCGCCACGCGCGCGTGCCGCCTCCCGGGCCGCACGCAGCGCCACCCGCGCCAGGTCGACGCCCGAGGGCTCAGGTTCCTTGCCGGTGCCGCCCGCGGGCGGCTGCTGTCCACTCACGCGCGCTCCACCGTCCCCTCGGACACGGCGAACCGCGCGCCCGCCAGCACGTGCGGCACGTCGTCGTCGACGGCGGCCGTCACCAGCACCTGCTCACCGGGGGCCACCAGTTCGGCCAGTCGCTCCCGGCGGCGCGCGTCCAGCTCCGCGAAGACGTCGTCGAGCACCAGCACCGGCTCGTTGCCCTCGGCCCGCAGCAGGTCGTAGGAGGCCAGCCGCAGCGCCAGCGCGTACGACCAGGACTCGCCGTGCGACGCGTAGCCCTTGGCGGGCATCTGGCCCAGCTTGAGCAGCAGGTCGTCGCGGTGCGGGCCGACCAGGGTGACCCCGCGCTCGATCTCCTGCTTGCGGACCTCCGCGAGCGCGGCGATCAGCTGCTCGAAGAGATCCTCCCGGGTGTGCGCCTCGCCGGGCGCCGACGGCTTGTACTCCAGCGCCACCGGACCTCCGCCGGGCGCCAGCTGCTCGTACGCCTTGTCGGCCAGCGGCTGCAGCGCGGCCAGCAGGTCCAGGCGCTGCGCCAGCAGCTCGGCGCCCGCGCGGGCGAGGTGCTGGTCCCACACGTCGAGCGTGGACAGGTCCAGGGTGCGGCCGCCGTGCCTGCGGGCCAGCGCCGCCGACTTCAGCAGCGTGTTGCGCTGCTTGAGCACCCGGTCGTAGTCGGAGCGCACGCCCGCCATGCGCGGGGAGCGCGCCGTGATCAGCTCGTCCAGGAAGCGCCGGCGCTCACCCGGATCGCCCTTGACCAGTGCCAGGTCCTCGGGCGCGAACAGCACCGTCCGCACGATGCCCAGCACGTCACGCGGCCTCACCTGCGAGGACCGGTTGATGCGGGCGCGGTTGGCACGTCCCGGGTTGAGCTCCAGCTCGACCAGCTGCTGCCGGTCGCCCTGGCGGACCTGGGCCCTGACGATCGCGCGGTCGGCTCCCATGCGCACCAGCGGAGCGTCCGAGGACACCCGGTGGCTGCCGAGGGTGGCGAGGTAGCCGACCGCCTCGACGAGGTTCGTCTTGCCCTGCCCGTTGGGACCGACGAAGGCCGTGACCCCGGGGTCGAGCGGGACCTCGACCCGGGGGTAGGAGCGGAAGTCGGCCAGCGACAGATGCGTGACGTGCATGGTCGTTCCGCCGACCTCCTCCGGCGTTGTGGACCGCCGCGCGGTCCTGTGGACATCGGTCCCGTGGACGGATGACGTCCCTGTGGACTACTTCTTCTCGACCGCGTGGCCGCCGAACTGATTCCGCAGCGCCGCGATCATCTTCATCTGCGGCGAGTCCTCCTGGCGCGAGGCGAACCGCGCGAACAGCGAGGCGGTGATCGCCGGCAGCGGGACCGCGTTGTCGATGGCGGCCTCCACAGTCCAGCGTCCCTCACCGGAGTCCTGTGCATAACCCCGGAGCTCGTCCAGGTGCTCGTCCTCGTCGAGGGCGTTGACCGCCAGGTCGAGCAGCCAGGAGCGGATGACGGTGCCCTCCTGCCAGGAGCGGAACACCTCCCGGACGTCGGTCACCGAGTCGACCTTCTCCAGCAGCTCCCAGCCCTCGGCGTAGGCCTGCATCATGGCGTACTCGATGCCGTTGTGGACCATCTTCGCGAAGTGGCCCGCGCCGACCTTGCCGGCGTGCACCGAGCCGAAGTCGCCCTCCGGCTTGAGGGCGTCGAATATCGGCTGCACCTTGGCGACGTCCTCCTTGGAGCCGCCGTACATCAGCGCGTAGCCGTTCTCCAGGCCCCAGACGCCGCCGGAGACGCCGCAGTCGACGAAGCCGATGCCCTTGGCCGCCAGCTCCGCGGCGTGCTTCTCGTCGTCGGTCCAGCGGGAGTTGCCGCCGTCCACGACGACGTCGCCGGGCTCCAGCAGCTCGGCCAGCTCGTCGACGGTGGACTGGGTCGCCGCACCGGCCGGGACCATCACCCACACCACGCGGGGCCCGCTGAGCTTGTCCACAAGCTCTCGCAGGCTGTGGACGTCGGCGAGGTCCGGGTTGCGGTCGTAACCGACGACGGTGTGGCCCGCGCGGCGCAGCCGCTCGCGCATGTTGCCGCCCATCTTGCCGAGACCGACGAGACCGAGCTCCATCAGATGTGTTCCTTAAGGTTGCGACGGGACGTGCCGGCACTTGTCGTACCGGCGTCCGAGCCTAAACCCGGACGCTCGCGCACATCTGTGGGCATACGCGCTCACACGCCCGTCCCCACCTGCGGCTTCGCCGCGGGCCACGGATCAGCCGCTGAGCCGCACCGGCATGATCAGGTACTTGTAGGCCTCGTCCGCCTCCGCGTCCATCGCCGGGCGGCCGCTGAGCAGCGCCGGCTTGGTGGACGTGGTGAACGACAGCTGGGCCACCGGGGAGTCGATGGCGCTCAGGCCGTCCAGCAGGAACGTCGGGTTGAAGGCGATGGAGATGTCGTCGCCCTCGAGCTGGGCGTCGACCCTTTCCACAGCCTGTGCGTCGTCGCTGGAACCGGCCTCCAGGATCAGCACGCCCTGCTCGAAGCTCAACCGCACCGGGGTGTTGCGCTCGGCGACCAGGGCCACGCGCTTCACGGCCTCCACGAAGGGGGCGGTCTCGATCACGGCGACGCTGTTGAACTCCGTCGGGAACAGCGTGCGGTACTTCGGGAGGTCGCCCTCCAGCAGACGCGTGGTGGTGCGGCGGCCGGCGCCCTCGAAGCCGATCAGGCCCTCACCGGCGCCGGAGCCGGACAGCGCCAGGGTGACCTGGTCGCCACTGGTCAGCGCCTTGGCCGTGTCCAGCAGGGTCTTCGCGGGCACCAGGGCGACCGCGGACGCCTCCGGGTTCTCCGGCTTCCACAGGAACTCGCGGACCGCGAAGCGATAGCGGTCGGTGGAGGCCAGCGTCACCGTGTCGCCCTCGATCTCGATGCGCACACCGGTGAGGACGGGCAGCGTGTCGTCACGGCCGGCCGCGATGGCGACCTGCTGCACGGCGGAGGCGAAGACCTCGCCGGGGACCGTGCCCGTCGCGTTCGGCATCTGGGGCAGGGCCGGGTACTCCTCCACAGGCAGTGTGTGGAGTGTGAACCGCGAGGAGCCGCACACCACCGTCGCCCGCACACCGTCCGTGGAGATCTCCACCGGACGGTTGGGAAGGGCGCGCGAGATGTCGGCGAGCAGGCGGCCGGAGACCAGGACCGTGCCCTCCTCCTCGACCTCGGCCTCGACCGACACGCGCGCGGAGACCTCGTAGTCGAAGCTGGACAGGCTCAGCTGGCCGTCGTCGGCCTTGAGCAGCAGGCCGGCGAGGACAGGCGCCGGCGGACGGGCCGGGAGGCTGCGAGCCGCCCAGGCCACTGCCTCCGCGAGTACGTCGCGTTCCACCCGGATCTTCACTGTTGCCGCCTCCTGCTGTTGCCGGCGCTTCTCGCCCTGCCTGGCTTCGTCGTCTGACTCGGTGTCGTCGGCCCCTCGGAGGGGAAGGACACCGGGGTCCAGTCTGACGCACCGCACTGACAGTAGGTGCCCGTCGGGGTCAAGTCGTGACGAGTGGCAGTCGAGGCCGGGACAGCGAGTTGTGCACAGGGCCCCCTTCGAAACGAATTCCTCGCTCTCTCTAGTCGGGAGTAGTAGTAGGGCCTGTGGATACCGTGGATAACCTCGTTTTCGCAGCTCAAGGCCGGTTTTTTGTCCACGGGTCCTGTGGGTGGGGGCGGTGGACAACCGGGCCCTGCTGTGGAGAACGGAAAGTTCTGCACATCCCGTGCACAGGGGAGGCCGAGTTCTCCCCAGACACGTCCCCAGGTTTGAGGTCCTTTCCCACAGCCCCCTCCGGCACCTCGGTGTGACGCCTTTCACTCGGGGCGGTGAGAGGGCGCGTCGCGTTGCCGAACAGTGGACAGCCATGTGGAGAAGCGGCCGGTCACTGGGGACAACCGGCCTCAGCCTGTGGGAAGCCCGTGGACAACTTGATGCACAGCCTGTGGATCATCCCGTCGTCCACAGTCTGTGGAGATCGTTCGTCCACGGATCCACAGGCAGGTGACCTGCGCAGACAGCTTCTCACCAGGGGCGGTTGTGGACGGTGTCGGGACAACTTTCCGGTCCCCAGCGTGTGGACGGAAAAAAGTCGCCGAATCTGTGGAGGAAGGCCGTAACCCGTGGCGGAAATCGAACAGCGCGCGGGGCCGGCGTCGCGGTGTGGACGTCCGTCGTCGCCCGCCGGGGGTCCGGAGCGCGAAGAAGGCCGCCTGCGACACGAAGCAGGGACGTCCGGAACACGAAGAAGGGCGCCCCCGGATCTCTCCAGGGGCGCCCTCAGGGGTGCGTGCGGGCCGTCAGCCGGCCTTGATGCGGTTGGTCAGCTCGGTGACCTGGTTGTAGATGGACCGCCGCTCGGCCATCAGATTGCGGATCTTCCGGTCGGCGTGCATCACCGTGGTGTGGTCCCGGCCGCCGAACAGCGCGCCGATCTTCGGCAGCGACAGGTCCGTCAGCTCGCGGCACAGGTACATCGCGATCTGCCGGGCGGTCACCAGCGCGCGTCCGCGCGAGGTGCCGCACAGGTCCTCGACGGTGAGCCCGAAGTAGTCGGCGGTCGCGCTCATGATGGCCGTCGAGGTGATCTCCGGGGCCGAGTCGTCGCCCCCGGGCATCAGGTCCTTGAGGACGATCTCCGTGAGCCCCAGGTCCACCGGCTGCCGGTTGAGCGACGCGAAGGCCGTCACCCGGATCAGCGCGCCCTCCAGCTCGCGGATGTTGCGCGAGATCCGGGAGGCGATGAACTCCAGCACCTCCGGCGGGGCGTTGAGCTGCTCCTGCACCGCCTTCTTGCGCAGGATCGCGATGCGCGTCTCCAGCTCCGGCGGCTGGACGTCGGTGATCAGGCCCCACTCGAAACGGTTCCGCAGCCGGTCCTCCAGCGTCACCAGCTGCTTGGGCGGCCGGTCGGAGGACAGCACGATCTGCTTGTTGGCGTTGTGGAGCGTGTTGAAGGTGTGGAAGAACTCCTCCTGCGTCGACTCCTTGTCCGCCAGGAACTGGATGTCGTCGACGAGCAGGATGTCCATCTCGCGGTAGCGCTTGCGGAAGCTGTCGCCCTTGCCGTCGCGGATGGAGTTGATGAACTCGTTGGTGAACTCCTCGGAGCTCACGTACCGCACGCGCGTGCCCGGGTAGAGGCTCCGCGCGTAGTGCCCGATGGCGTGCAGCAGATGCGTCTTGCCGAGGCCCGACTCCCCGTAGATGAACAGGGGGTTGTACGCCTTCGCCGGCGCCTCCGCGACGGCAACCGCGGCCGCGTGCGCGAAGCGGTTGGACGCGCCGATGACGAACGTGTCGAAGAGGTACTTCGGGTTCAGCCGCGCGGTCGGCTCGCCGGGACCCGTCGCCGGGGCCGGCTGCGCCGCCAGCGGGCCGGGCGCGCCGGTCGTCGGCAGGTTCGGGCCGACCGGGCCGCCGCGGTGCACGTGCCCCGAGCCGGGCGGCGGCTCGGGCAGGTCGCGGCGGCGGTCGTCGCGCTGGTCGTAGTCGCCGCGGGACGCCTCGTAGTCGGAGCGCTGGTCGTAGGACGGGCGCTCCACAGGCTGGGGACGGTAGTCCTGGGACGACGGACCCCCGTAGGAGTCCGAGCCGTACGAATCCTTGCTGCCGTACGGGTCCTGCGCGCCGTAGGCGTCCTGCTGGGAGCCGTAGGCGTCCTGGGACGGCGAGGCGTACGGATCGCGGTCGGGGAAGCCGAGCCGCTGCTGCTGCCAGCCGTAGTCGTCCTGCGAGGGACGCGGCCAGGAGCCGGGCTCGGGGCGCTGGTACTCCGACGGGTAGGCGGGACGCGCCGAGGGCAGCTGGTCGTCCGGACGGCCCTGCTGGTCGCCGCGGCGGCGGTCGTATCCGCCGTACGGCTCACGGTCCTGGTACGGCTCGCGCTCCTGGCGGTCGCGGTGGTCCGGGCGCTGGTGGTCCGGACGCCCGCGGTGGTCCTGGTGCTCCGGACGCTCCTGGTGCGCGGAGGGCAGCTCCGGCTCCTCGTAGCGCGGCTGCGGACGGGGAGCGGGCGCGGGAGTGGCCGGCGGCTCGCCGGCGGTCTCGTCGACCGTGATCGCGATGCGGATCGGGCGGCCGCACTCGCGGCTCAGGCTCTCGCTGACGACCGGGGCCAGCCGGCCCTCGAGCACGCCCTTGGCGAACTCGTTCGGCACGGCGAGCAGCGCGGTGTCGGCGACCAGGGCCAGCGGCTGGCAGCGCCGGATCCAGTGTTCGTCCTTGCTCTCGACACCTTGGCCACGGCCCTCGCCGAGCAGTTGCTCCAGTACGCGTGGCCACACTGCGGCAAGATCGGCAGGTACGTCAGCCACAGGGCACGCTCTCTCACAGGTCCCTCGATCGTGTGATCCGGGGGACGGGTCGGGATGTAAATCGGGTGGTGAAGGGTCAAGGGAACGAATCGGAGTCCAGTCACGGTAGTCAGCGCGACCGGTACGGTTCAAGTTGTTGTCCCCAGGCTGTGGACAAGTGTCTCCCGGCGACCGTCGGTTTGACCGAATGGCGCAGCCGCGCGTACCGTAACCAGGTCGAGTTGTCGATGGCTGCTGCCGCCTGCCTCCGATGGGCACAGATCGCGCAAGATGATCGGTCAGCGGTGCACTCGGGCGTAACGCGAGCTACTCGTGGGCGCACGGTGACAGCCAGGACGGCACCCCGCAAACACCGATTCTTTCTGGAGCCCCCGAGTGAGCAAGCGCACCTTCCAGCCGAACAACCGTCGTCGCGCCAAGACCCACGGCTTCCGGCTGCGTATGCGCACCCGTGCCGGCCGCGCGATTCTCGCGTCCCGCCGCAGCAAGGGTCGCGCCCGTCTGTCCGCCTGATCCCGATCAGGTCATGACGTCGTGCTGCCCACCGAGAACCGGCTGAGGCGGCGCGAGGACTTCGCGACCGCGGTACGACGAGGACGCCGGGCCGGGCGCCAGCACCTCGTCGTCCATCTTCGTAGCGGTGCAACGGACCCGCATGCGCCTGGGGAGAGCGCTCCCCCGGCGCGTGCGGGTTTCGTCGTGAGCAAGGCCGTGGGCGGAGCGGTGGCGCGCAACAAGGTGAAGCGGAGGCTTCGCCATCTGATGCGCGAGCGAATCGACCAGCTGCCCCCCGGTAGCCTGGTAGTGGTACGAGCGCTGCCCCCCGCGGGCGACGCCGACCACGCACAGCTGGCCCGAGACCTGGACGCCGCTCTGCAGCGGCTGCTGGGAGGGGGCGCGCGATGAAGTACCCGCTGCTGGCACTGATCAAGCTCTACCAGTGGACGATCAGTCCACTGCTGGGCCCGGTGTGCAAGTACTACCCGTCGTGCTCCCACTACGGCTACACGGCCATCGACCGGCACGGTGCCGTCAAGGGAACAGCACTCACGGCCTGGCGCATCCTGCGGTGCAATCCGTGGTCGCTGGGCGGTGTGGATCATGTCCCGCCGCGTAAGCGCCCGCGGTGGCACGAAATGCTGCGTAACGCCTGGCGTGCACGCAAGGGCGGGACCTCCGCCGCCGAACCGGCCACCGAGGGACAGGCTTCTCCCACAAGTCCTACGAGTCCGTCGGGCCCGGCCGCAGAGACCCCGTCCCATGCCCAAGGAGCATGATTAGTGGACACGATTGCCAGCCTCTTCAGCTTCATCACGACACCTGTCTCCTGGGTCATCGTCCAGTTCCACAGCGTGTACGGCTCCCTCTTCGGGCCTGACACAGGATGGGCCTGGGGCCTGTCCATCGTGTCCCTGGTGATTCTCATCCGCATCTGCCTGATCCCGCTCTTCGTGAAGCAGATCAAGGCGACGCGCGCCATGCAGACGCTCCAGCCGGAGATGAAGAAGATCCAGGAGCGCTACAAGAACGACAAGCAGCGCCAGTCCGAAGAGATGATGAAGCTCTACAAGGAGACGGGCACCAACCCGCTCTCCTCGTGCCTTCCCATCCTGGCGCAGTCGCCGTTCTTCTTCGCCCTGTACCACGTGCTCAACAGCATCGCGTCGAACGACACCATCGGCGTGATCAACGAGCGGCTGCTGGAGAGCGCCCAGAAGGCCCACATCTTCGGCGCCCCGCTCGCCGCGAAGTTCACGGACAGCCCCGAGAAGGTCGAGGCGCTCAACTCGTCGCTGACCGACGTGCGCGTCGTCACGGCGATCATGATCGTCCTGATGTCGCTGTCGCAGTTCTACACGCAGCGCCAGCTGATGACGAAGAACGTCGACACCACGGTGAAGACGCCGTTCATGCAGCAGCAGAAGATGCTGATGTACGTCTTCCCCGTCATCTTCGCGGTCTTCGGCATCAACTTCCCCGTCGGTGTCCTCGTCTACTGGCTGACCACCAACGTGTGGACCATGGGCCAGCAGATGTACGTCATCCACAACAACCCGACGCCGGGTTCCAAGGCCCAGGCCGCCTACCTGGAGCGCCTCTCCAAGCACGTCGCCAAGCACGGCAAGACCCGCAACCGCCGGGAGCGCGCCATCGTCAAGGCGATTGTCGCGAAGGGCCGCGACCGCAACGAGTACGAGCGCAAGTTCATCAACGGCCTGAACAAGGCGGGTCTCGCCGCCCAGTCCGACGGCACCGTGATCAAGAGCGAGAGCAGTGCCGCCGCCCAGGCCGAGGGTGGCACGACGACCACCACCGCCGCCCCCAAGCGGCAGCAGCCCAAGCGGCAGCCCAAGTCCAAGCGCCACAACCCCGGCGCGGCCAAGCCGGCGGGCGAACCCACCTCGCTGACCAAGGCCGACGACCCGCAGGACGCCAAGCCCACCGGCGGCAAGGGCAACGCCAAGCCCGCCGGCAACGGCTCCACGCGCAGCAGGGCCCAGTCCGGACAGCGCAAGGGCCCGCAGCGGCCCAAGTCCCCGTCGAAGAAGTAAGAAGGAGTCCATCCCGTGACGGAAGGCACCACCGCGGCCGCTGCCGAGGGCGCAGACACCCTGACCCGCCTCGAGCAGGAGGGCGAGATCGCGGCGGACTACCTCGAGGGTCTGCTCGACATCGCCGATCTCGACGGCGACATCGACATGGACGTCGAGGCCGACCGCGCCTCTGTCTCGATCATCAGTGACACGGGCAGCCGCGATCTGCAGAAGCTCGTGGGCCGTGACGGCGAGGTACTGGAGGCTCTCCAGGAGCTCACGCGCCTCGCGGTCCACCGGGAGACCGGCGACCGCAGCCGTCTGATGCTCGACATCGCCGGCTATCGCGCCCGCAAGCGCACCGAGCTCGCCGACCTCGGCGCCAAGGCCGCGGCCGAGGCCAAGAGCAGCGGACAGCCCGTGCGGCTCGACCCGATGACCCCGTTCGAGCGCAAGGTCGTGCACGACGCGGTCAAGACGGCCGGCCTGCGCAGCGAGTCCGAGGGCGAGGAGCCGCAGCGCTTCGTCGTCGTGCTTCCCGCCTGAGCGGCTCCACCGTTCCACCGGCCCCGTCTGTTGCGCAGGCGGGGCCGCTCTTTGTCAGCCTGGTAGTTCTGGTTCTGGTGTCGGCGCCCCGCGCCGGCACGGTACGGAAGGACGGTCCCCCGTGACGGAGGCAGCGGAGCTTCCCCCCGCGCCCGAGCAGGCCCGTGAGGTGTTCGGTGAACGCTTCGCGGACGCGGTCCGGTACGCCGAACTGCTCGCCGAGGCGGGCGTGCAGCGCGGTCTGATCGGGCCGCGCGAGGTGCCCCGCCTGTGGGAGCGGCATCTGCTGAACTGCGCGGTGCTCTCGGAGGTCGTGCCCGAGGGCGTCACCGTGTGCGACGTCGGCTCGGGGGCCGGTCTGCCGGGCATCCCGCTGGCGCTGGTCCGGGAGGACCTGAAGATCACTCTGCTGGAGCCGCTGCTCCGCCGCACCAACTTCCTGACCGAGGTCGTGGAACTGCTCGGCCTGGATCATGTGACGGTCGTGCGGGGACGCGCCGAGGAGGTCATGGGCAAGCTGCCTCCCGTACATGTGGTCACCGCCCGCGCCGTCGCGCCGCTCGACCGTCTGGCCACCTGGGGCATCCCCCTGCTGCGGCCGTACGGCGAGATGCTCGCGCTCAAGGGTGACACCGCAGAGGAGGAGCTGAAGAGCGCCGCCACCGCCCTGACCAAACTCGGCGCCGTCACCACGTCGATCGTCCACGTGGGTGAGGGCGTCGTGGACCCCCTGTCCACGGTGGTGCGGGTCGAGGTCGGGGAGAGCCCCGGAGGGGTCCGCTTCGCCGCCAAGCGCGCCAAGGCCGCCCGCACCGGACGAGCACGGCGCCGGCGCGGATAGCTGTCTCTCCCTCGCGGTGGAGCGCGAGGGGTCCCGTGCGGCGAAGACATACGTCGGGACGACGCGCCCGGTCCTCGAGGCCGGGCGTACTCCACACAAGCTGCCTCAGCCACACATGCCGGAGTGTCGCGCCAGCGCCGCCTCCGCCGCTGTGCATCGTGTTTCACGTGAAACGTCGCTCACTGCTGCACGGCATCATCAGTCGGGGCCGCGCTGCGGCCGAACCTCGTGAACGGAAGCCTCTGGGCTCCCTCGGCGAGAGCTCCGCTCCACGCGAGTCACCTCCCCCCTCACGGGGCACGGAGATGTCCACAGAGGTGGATTTCTCCACAGAACGTCAGGCCTCACTGGTTCGCGACCCCGACGGCATGGGAGGCTCTGTTCATTGCGAGCCTGAAGTCGAGGAGAGTGAATCCTTGCGGTCCGACGCCAACATCGCGGGACCGATGACCGATCCGGTCCCCGGTCCCCGTACCGAATCGATGGGGGCGGATGTTTCACGTGAAACACCGCCTCCGATGGACGACACTCCCATCGGTCGCGCTGCCCAACTGGCGGTGGAGGCTCTGGGCCGTGCCGGTGAGGGACTGCCGCGACCCGAGCAGACCCGCGTCATCGTGGTCGCCAACCAAAAGGGCGGCGTCGGGAAGACGACGACCACCGTCAACCTGGCCGCCTCGCTCGCTCTGCATGGCGCCCGCGTCCTGGTGATCGACCTCGACCCACAGGGCAACGCGTCCACCGCCCTGGGGATCGACCACCACGCCGAGGTGCCCTCCATCTACGACGTGCTGGTGGAGAGCAAGCCTCTGTCCGAGGTCGTTCAGCCCGTCCCCGATGTCGAGGGCCTTTTCTGCGCCCCCGCCACCATCGATCTCGCCGGTGCGGAGATCGAGCTGGTGTCGCTGGTGGCGCGGGAGAGCCGGCTGCAGCGGGCCATCCAGGCCTACGAGCAGCCGCTGGACTACATCCTCATCGACTGCCCGCCGTCGCTCGGCCTCCTCACGGTCAACGCGCTCGTGGCCGGCCAGGAGGTGCTCATCCCGATCCAGTGCGAGTACTACGCGCTGGAGGGGCTTGGGCAGCTGCTGCGGAACGTCGACCTGGTGCGGGGCCACCTCAACCCGGCCCTGCACGTCTCGACGATCCTGCTCACCATGTACGACGGCCGGACGCGGCTCGCCTCCCAGGTTGCCGAGGAGGTGCGCACCCACTTCGGCGACGAGGTGCTGCGCACCAGCATCCCCCGCTCCGTCCGTATCTCCGAGGCGCCGAGCTACGGACAGACGGTGCTGACTTACGATCCTGGATCGAGCGGTGCTCTCTCGTACTTCGAGGCGGCACGCGAGATCGCACTGAGGGGCGTCGGCGTCCGGTACGACGCGTCGCAGGCGCACATCGGCGCACAGCAGACTGATCCGAACATGGTGGAGGGCGTGCAGTGAGTGAGCGACGGAGGGGGCTGGGTCGTGGGCTCGGAGCACTGATCCCCGCTGCCCCGACAGAGAAGACGGTGCCGCCGGCCGCACTGGGCGGGACGGCCTCCCCGTCGCCCGCAGCGGTCCCGGTGCTGCCGAACGAGCGCGGAGTGGCGGCCGCGAAGGTCGCCACTCTGGCCGCTGTTTCACGTGAAACCGAAGACACGGCAGCGACGACCCCTTCGGTGCCTGCCGCGCCGATGGGCGCCCACTTCGCCGAGATCCCCCTCGACTCCATCACGCCGAACCCGCGGCAGCCCCGTGAGGTCTTCGACGAGGACGCCCTGGCCGAGCTGATCACCTCCATCAAGGAGGTGGGTCTGCTCCAGCCGGTCGTCGTGCGACAGGTGGGCGGTGGCCGCTACGAGCTCATCATGGGTGAGCGCCGGTGGCGTGCCTGCCGCGAGGCCGGCCTGGAGGCCATCCCGGCGATCGTGCGCGCCACGGATGACGAGAAGCTCCTCCTGGACGCGCTGCTGGAGAACCTGCACCGTGCGCAGCTGAACCCGCTGGAAGAGGCAGCCGCCTACGACCAGCTGCTCAAGGACTTCAACTGCACGCACGACCAGCTGGCCGATCGCATCGGCCGGTCCCGGCCGCAGGTGTCCAACACCCTCCGTCTGCTGAAGCTGTCCCCGACCGTGCAGCGTCGTGTGGCCGCCGGAGTGCTGTCCGCCGGGCATGCCCGCGCGCTGCTCTCCGTCGAGGACTCCGAGGAGCAGGACCGGCTGGCCCACCGCATCGTGGCCGAGGGCCTCTCGGTGCGGGCCGTCGAAGAGATCGTGACCCTGATGGGTTCGCGGCCGCAGAAGGCCCAGCGCTCCAAGGGGCCGCGCGCGGGCGCCCGGGTCTCCCCGGCCCTGTCCGAGCTGGCGACGCGACTCTCGGACCGCTTCGAGACGCGGGTGAAGGTCGACCTGGGTCAGAAGAAGGGCAAGATCACTGTCGAGTTCGCCTCGATGGAGGACCTGGAGCGCATCCTCGGCACCCTCGCCCCGGGAGAGGGCCCGGTGCTCCAGAAGAGCCTCGTGGACGAGGACGACGAGACCGAGGAGACCGATTCCTGAGGAATCGCTCCGCTCGGCCTGAAAGCCGCCAGGGCGGACCGTGTCCGGTACCTACCGGAACACGGTCCGCCCTTTGCCTTGTGTCGGTATCGGGGGAATCGCTTCATGGATACGATGCGTTCGTATATGGCGCATCCACCCGGCAACACCTCTGAGAGCTAGGCAGGGGCCATGCGAATGACGAGCCGCACCGGACTGATGAGCGCGGGGCTGGGGGTGGGTGTCGTCAGCGGCTTCATCGGCAGCCTGCTCAGGGAACGGAGTGCTCTGACCGCCGCCCGGGCGGCAGCGGGCGAAGGAAGCGAGGAACAGCCTTCATGGGCCGTCGGCTCGTACCGCTCACGCTGGACAACCTTCCGGACCTTCCCCAGCGCTGCCGGTCGTGCGTCTTCTGGGAGCTCGACCCCGTCAGCGGCGAAGCAGCGGTAAAGGCGGGCAGCGCGGCGCTGGAGAAGGAGTCCTGGATCTCGGCGGTCCTGCTCGACTGGGGCTCCTGCGGACGCGTCGTCTACGTGGACGAGGTCCCCGTCGGCTACGTCCTCTACGCGCCCCCGGCCTATGTGCCGCGCTCCATGGCGTTCCCCACCAGCCCGGTGTCCCCCGACGCGGTCCAGTTGATGACCGCCTTCATCCTGCCCGACTACCAGGGGCAGGGGCTCGGCCGCGTGATGGTGCAGACGGTGGCGAAGGATCTGCTGCGCCGCGGGTTCAAGGCGATCGAAGCCTTCGGCGACGCCCGGTGGAAGGAACCGGCGTGCGTGCTTCCCGCAGACCATCTGCTTGCCGTGGGCTTCAAGACCGTCCGCCAGCACCCTGCCTACCCCCGGCTGCGTCTGGAGCTGAGGTCGACGCTCTCCTGGAAGGAAGACGTGGAGATGGCGCTCGACCGGCTGCTGGGGGCCGTGCAGAAGGAACCGGCCCTGCGGCCGCTCTGATCCCGCTCACACGAATGGGCCGACCCAAGAGGGCCGGCCCATTCGTGTTTCACGTGAAACATGCACCGCCGTGAAGGCGGCTCACCGCCTTATTCGGCGATGAAGTCCTCAAGGTCGCGGACGATCGCGGCCTTCGGCTTGGCACCGACGATGGTCTTGGCGACCTCGCCACCCTGGTACACGTTCAGGGTCGGGATGGACATGACGCCGTACTTGGCGGCCGTGCCCGGGTTCTCGTCGATGTTCAGCTTGACGACCTCGATCTTGTCGCCGTACTCGGCGGCGATGGCCTCGAGGGACGGGGCGATCTGACGGCACGGACCGCACCAGGCGGCCCAGAAGTCCACCAGGACAGGCTTGTCGCTCTTCAGGACGTCCTGCTCGAAGGAGTCGTCGGTCACGTTCTTCAGGGTGCCGGCCACAGCGGGCTCCTTAATCGTTGGTGCGTGGGGAGAGGGGGTCAGGTCAGACAGTGGTCTTCTCGGGCTCGGCCTTGTCCTCGTCGGCGAGAGCGGCGAGGAAGCGCTCCGCGTCGAGGGCTGCCGAACAGCCGGTACCGGCCGCGGTGATCGCCTGGCGGTAGGTGTGGTCCACCACGTCACCAGCCGCGAAGACGCCCGTGACGTTGGTGCGCGTCGAGGGTGCGTCGACCTTCAGGTAGCCCTCCTCGTCCAGCTCGAGCTGGCCCTTGAAGAGCTCGGTCCGCGGGTCGTGACCGATCGCGATGAACAGGCCGGTCACCGCCAGGTCGGAGAGTTCACCCGTCTTGACGTTGCGCAGCTTCAGCCCCGAGAGCTTCTGGTCGCCCAGAATCTCCGCGATCTCACTGTCCCAGACGAACGAGATCTTCGGGTCGGCGAAGGCGCGCTCCTGCATCGCCTTGGAGGCGCGCAGGGTGTCACGGCGGTGGACGATCGTCACCGACTTGGCGAAGCGCGACAGGAAGGTCGCCTCCTCCATGGCGGTGTCACCGCCGCCGATGACGGCGATGTCCTGGTCCTTGAAGAAGAAGCCGTCACACGTGGCGCACCACGAGACACCGCGGCCCGAGAGGGCGTCCTCGTTCGGCAGCCCGAGCTTGCGGTGCTGCGAACCGGTCGTCACGATCACGGCCTTCGCCTTGTGCACCGTGCCGGCGGTGTCCGTGACGGTCTTGATCTCACCGGTCAGGTCGACAGCCACGACGTCGTCCGGAACGAGCTCGGCGCCGAAGCGCTCCGCCTGGGCCCGCATGTTGTCCATGAGCTCCGGGCCCATGATGCCGTCCTGGAAACCGGGGAAGTTCTCCACCTCGGTGGTGTTCATCAGCGCACCGCCGGCGGTGACAGCGCCCTCGAACACGAGGGGCTTCAGCGACGCACGGGCGGTGTAGAGCGCCGCCGTGTAGCCGGCGGGCCCCGAGCCGATGATGATCACGTTACGGACGTCGCTCACGGCTGAATTCCTCGTCTCTGGTCTGGCGTCGTTCGACCGGTGGGAGCTTCTTTCGGAACTCTCACCCCACCCAACGGATCCTAAGGGGCCCGCATTCCCGCCGTGCCCGGGCACACGCGGAGGGTGCTCCGGCGGGCACGCCGGGGCCACACACCGTACGGGATACCACGCAGAGCCAAGACCACGCGTCTGCGGTCAGCGCGCGTAGGACTGCTCCAGCAGCACCTTCGCGGTGGTGGACGGAGAGGTGTTCTCCACGCAGGTCGCGTCGACGATGTAGGCGGTCACGCGCGTGGCGTCCGAGGCGTCGGGCAGCACGACCAGCAGCGCGGCCTTGCCCTCGTAGACACCCTGCTCGGTGGCCAGCGCGGTGTCGTTGCGGCCGATGCCCTCCTGGACGCACTGCGGCACCTCGGGCTTTGTCAGCACCCTGGGTTTCGCTCCGGAGGACTCCGGCTCCGTGCCGAAGGTGTGGGGGGAGCGGGCTCCCTTGTTCTGCTCGGGGCTGCGTGCGAGGAGATTGTCGACCTTCTCCTCCAGCTTGCCCTCGGAGAAGGTGTCCGCCGCGGTCGTCGTCCGCTGCTCGTCGTCCGGGCCTCCGCCGCCGTTCAGCGACGACAGCACCACGGAGCCGAGACCGAGAGCGGCCACGGCGAACGCGGCCCCCAGGACGGCCCTGCGGCTCCTAATCCGCAGGCGCGGCTTGCGGCCCGGCCCTGTGGTCGAAGAGCGAGGGCGGCCGGCGGGACGGTCGGACGAGGGCGCCGATGTTTCACGTGAAACATGGAGTGGTTCGCCGTCGGCCGTCGCTGCGGTGGCGGTGGCGGTCTCGTCCTCGTCGTCGGTCGCGGGTGCCGTGGCGTGCAGAAGGGCCTCGGCGGCCAGCGCCGCGTCGATGCGTCCCGCGACGTCCGCCGGCATACGCGGCGGACCGGGAACCGTGCCGAGGAGTCCCCGGATCTCCTCCAGGGAGGCGTGGACGTCGGCGCAGAGCTCGCACCGGTCCACATGCCTTTGGATGTCGTCCCTGCGGTCCGCCGGGAGGAGACCTTCGGTGAGGTCGGAGATCTCCGCGACGTCCGGGTGTTCCGCCTTGTCGGTCGTCGACGTCACGCTCGCCCACCTCCGCCCTTCACTGCAGCCGGGTCGTTCGATCCTGTGTCGGGTGGGTCCGGTCGCCGTGGACCCGCTGCGGGTGGGACGGATGTCCCCCCTTTCCGGTTCCGTCCCCCACCTCTGTGCTCCTCCTCACCCGTGCCTCCCGGGCGCAGGTGGGTGAGCAGGGGCAGGAGTCTCGCGCGTCCGCGGGCACACCGGCTCTTGACCGTGCCGGTGGGCACGTCGAGGATGCGGGCCGCCTCGGCGACCGGATAGCCCTGCATGTCCACCAGGACGAGCGCGGCCCGCTGGTCGGGCGGGAGGGTGCCCATCGCCTCGATCAGTTGCCGGTGCAGATCGTTGCGCTCCGCGGGAGCCGAGGCCGACTCGTGCGGCTCGAGCAGTTGCTCCAGACGCTCGGTGTCGTCGACCGGCGCGGTCTTCCGGGAGGCGGCCTTGCGGGCGCGGTCCAGGCAGGCGTTCACCGTGATGCGGTGCAGCCACGTCGTGACGGCCGACTGGCCGCGGAAGGTATGGGCGGCCCGATAGGCGGAGACAAGGGCGTCCTGGACGGCGTCAGCGGCTTCCTCGCGGTCCCCCAGCGTCCGGAGGGCCACGGCCCAGAGCCGGTCGCGGTGCCGCCGCACGATCTCGCCGAAGGCGTCGGCGTCGCCCTCGACGTGCCGGGTGAGCAGTTCCTGATCGCTCACTCCGTCGTATGCGGCACCGTCCGCCATCGGATCCCCTCCCTCGACGCAGCCGGCCTCAGCTGGTCACCTTGATGTCCGCGACCCGGCCACGCCACTGGCCGTCGTCGGCCTGCATGGGCAGCTCGGTCAGCCAGACCAGGAGGTAGCGGGTCTTCACCGTGTCCTTGGGCGCGAGGGAGACCGTGGTGCCCGAGCCCTCGGCGACCTTGTCGTACGAGTCGAAGGAGGTCGGCCGGGACTCCGCGTCCCCGGGTGCCGCACGCAGCTCGACGGACGTGCTGCCGATGAAGGTGACGTCAACCTTGCCGACCTCCTGGGCCTTGCCGAGGTCGACGACGACGCCCACGCCCGGCTTCAGCCGGCCGAAGTCGGAGCTCGCGTAGTAGCTGGTCTGCCAGTAGCTCTTCGGATCGCCGTCCAGGATCTTGGGCAGGTTCTCCGGGTACTCGGACCCGTCCGCGCCGAACGGGTCGAAGTCGTGCAGCTCCGAGATGGCGATCGGCTTTCCGCGCACCGGCTTCGGTGCGTTCTTGTCGTCGCCGTCCGTCGTCTGGGTGTTGGTGGTGTCGTCGCCCTTGCCGCCCTGGTCCATGAGCGCGTCCGCGAGCTGCCAACTGCCCAGACCCAGCGCGGCGATCAGCAGCGCCGACACGGCCCACTTCAGCGCCTTGCCGGTGCGGCTCTGCAGCGGCGGAGGCGGCACCGGCGTGGGCTGGGTGACACGGGGAGAAGCGGCGGGGCGCCCGTAGGAGCCCTGCTGGTACGTGGTGCGCTGGTAGTCCGGCGGGGCGGTGAAGGCGGGCTCCGGCGGACGGATGCGGGGCATCTCGCCGATCGCCTTCACCAGCTCCTCGGGAGTGGTGCACGGCGACTCGTGGCGGGAGGCGGTGGCGCCGTCGTTGGCGAGGGCGCGCATGGCCAGTTCGGACAGACCGCGGTGGACGCCGGCCCGGACCTGGTCGGGAGGGATCAGACCGATGTCCTTCGGCAGACCTGACATCCCGTAGGCGTCGTTCTCGTACGGCCAGCGCCGGGTCAGCGCCGCGTACAGCAGGGCGCCGATCGACTCGGTGTCCGTGCGCTGCGGTGTGTCCGAGGCGGCCCCGCGGAGTGCGGCGTTGACGGCGAGACCGCGGATGCGCCACTGGCCGGTCGAGGTGCGCAGCACGGCGTTGGGGTTGAGGCGGAGATGGGCGAGGCCCTCACGGTGGGCCGCCGCCATGGCGCTCGAGACCTGACTGACCATCTGGTAGGCGTCGTACACCTCCAGCGGCCCGGAGGCGAGGAGGGTGGTCAGCTCGGTGGCGTCGGGCAGCCATTCGTGGACGACGTAGACGAGGTCGTTCTCCTCGACGGCGTCGAGGACCTGGACGAAGCGCGGATCGCCCAGCAGGGCCGAGGAGCGGGCCGCCGCCAGCACGGACCGGGCGCGCGAGTGGTCCGCGGGCAGGACGTGCACGCCGACGGCACGGCGGAGCTTCTCGTCCACGGCACGCCAACTGCTGAACCCGTCCAGACGGGTGACGCATTCCTCGAGACGGTAGCGTCTGGCCAGTTTGTGGCCGCTGTGCAGCTCCGGCGGCGAGGTCGTCGCGGGACCCTCGGTCCCGGTGCTCTCCTGTGCCTCGTCGTTGTCCGTGTCCCGCTCCCGGTTCTTGGCCACCCCGTCGGCCGTGGACTGGTCCGCCTCCGCGGTCAGCGACTGCTCGCCGCTGTTGTCTGCCACGTCGACGGCAGCTGTGCTCCGTTCCGCCACCGTCGTTCCCTGCCTCCCCATCCGTTGCGCGTCGGCCCGGCGTCCGTCGCGCGCAGTCCGACGCCGAACCCAATTGTGCCCACAGTCCGCCGCTATGCACGACACACGGGGGCGGATGATGGTTGTGCGCCTACCCCCTGCCTCAGCGTCCCAGGCGTCCCCGGACCATACCGACCAGTGAGTTGACCTCCTCGATGCGCATCCGGCGCGCGGCGACGTAGAAGACGCCCAGCAGGACGGCCCCGCCGCCGAGCAGCGCGGCGAACGAGCCGAGGACCTCCTGGCCCAGCGCGTTGCTGATGCCGTAACAGGCCGCGCCGCTGAGCAGGGCGGCCGGGACGGACGCGATGCACAGGCGGGCGTAGGTCCGCAGCACCCGGGAGCCGTCCAGGTCGCCGCCCAGCCGCTTGCGCAGCCGGCGCCAGGCGACGCCGACCCCGAGGGCGTAGGCGACGCCGTACGAGGCGGCCATGCCGACGACGGCCCAGCGGGCCGGCAGCACCACGAAGCAGAGGCCGGAGGCGACCGCGTTCGCGGCGGCCACGATGACCGTGTTGTAGAAGGGGGTCCGGGTGTCCTCGTACGCGTAGAAGGCGCGCAGGACCACGTACTGCACGGAGTAGGGGATCAGGCCGAGGCCGAACGCCATCAGCATGTAGCCCATGTTGGTTGCCTCGCTGGTGCCCGAGGACCCGAAGATCAGGGTGCACATCGGGATCCCGAGTGCGAGGAAGCCGAAGGCGATGGGCACGATCGCGACGGCGGTGGTGCGCAGGCCCTGGGAGATGTCGTCGCGGACGGCGCCCGCGTCGTCCTCCGCCGCCGACCGGGAGATGCGCGGCAGCAGGGCGGCCATCAGGGACACGGTGATGATGGCCTGCGGCAGACCCCAGATCAGCTGGGCGTTGGCGTAGGCGGCGAAACCGGTGCCCTCGACGTCCGAGTCCAGGCCCGCGGCGGTGGACAGCTGGGTGACGACCAGCGCGCCCGCCTGGTTGGCGAGGACGAACAGGATGGTCCACTTGGCGAGCATCGCCGCCTTGCCGAGGCCGTGGCCCTTCCAGTCGAAGCGCAGCCGCATGCGGAAGCCGGTCTCCCGCAGGTACGGGATCATCGCGAGCGCCTGCACCACGAGACCCAGCAGCACGCCGATGCCGAGGAGCCGCAGACCCTCCGGCGGGATGTTCGAGACCTGCATCTTCGAATCCGCGGCGGTGCCGTAGACCCAGATGAACGTGCCGAGCGTGACGATGATGACGATGTTGTTCAGGACCGGGGTCCACATCATCGCGCCGAACCGGCCGCGCGCGTTGAGGATCTGACCCATCACCACATGCACGCCCATGAAGAAGATCGAGGGCAGGAAGTACCGGGTGAAGGTGACCGCGACGTCGTTGGCGGCGGGGTCCGAGGCGACGGGGTTCGACAGCGCACGCACCAGCAGCGGGGCGGCCAGCCAGGCAGCCGCGGTGAGCACCGCCAGTGCCACCATCACCAGCGTCAGCAGCCGGTTGGCGTAGGCCTCGCCGCCGTCGTCGTCGTCCTTCATGGCGCGCACGAGCTGCGGCACGAAGACGGAGTTGAGGCCGCCGCCGACGGTGAGGATGTAGATCATCGTCGGCAGCTGGTAGGCGACCTGGAAGGAGTCGCCGAGCAGGCCGAGGCCCAGGGCCGACACGATCAGCGCGGACCGGATGAAGCCCGTGAGGCGGGACACCATCGTGCCCGCCGCCATCACGGCGCTGGACTTCAGCAGGCCGCCGGCGCGGCCGCCCTTCTTCGGGGCGGGCGCGGACGCGGGTTCCGGGGCCGCCGGCTCCGCCGCGGGGGGCGGAGTGGCGCCCGCGTAGTGGCCGGGCGTCGGGGCCGCGGGTCCGGGCACCGGGGCGGAGGCGTACGGGGGCGGGCCGCCCGCCGGCTGTCCGGGGTGCGGGCCGCCCTGGGGACGGGCCTGGCCGCCGTGCTGGTCGGGGAAGGCGCCGCTCTGCTGCTGGTCGCGGAAGAGGTGAGCGAAGGCGTCCGGCTCGTGGCGCTGCTCCCCCGCCTGGCCGACGAGGTCGTCCACACCGACGTACTGCGTGGTGCGCGGGTCGTCGCCGTACGGCAGGTGCTGGGTGGGGCCGTCCGGCTCCGGGGCGGGCGTCCTGGCCCAGACCCGGGGGTCGGGCGCGTACGGCGACTGCGGCGGCTGCCCGTAGAGGGGCTGCTGCGGCTGCTGCGCGCCGGGCGGGGGCGGCGGGTGCGCCGACCGGTCGTAGAGCGCCTCCGCGACCGGGTCCTGGGCGTCGATGTCCTGCGCCCGGTAGGGGTCCTGGGCGTAGGCGTCCTGGACGTACGGGTCGGCGGGTGGCTGTGACGCCTGGTCGTGCCCGGGCGGCGGACCCCCGGCGGGGTCCGACTCGGGATGGCCCGAGTTGGCCGCGGCGTCGCCGCGGTCACCGTCGTACGGCGCGTTCATGGTTACCCCACCTCATCGTCCCTGGCCCACCGGCCACGACCTTCTCAACGGTCCACTCTCTCACCCGTGCCGGACGGGTCGGCGCTTTCCGGAGCGGTGTCCGGGGCCGGGTCACTCGGCTGCTCCGGGGCGTCCTCCCGGGTGTCCGGGGCGGACTCCTCGGTGGGACGCATCCCGGAGGCGTCGGGGTTCTGCGCGTCGCCGGCGTCCGCCTCGTCCGCCGCGTCCTCCTGCTCCCGCTTCTCGGCCTGGCGGCCCGCCGCCCGCTTGCGCTGGGTGTACATACGGAAGCCGGCCAGGACGAGCAGCAGCACACCGCCGCCGATGACCAGCATCACCGTCGCGGTGATCTCGGTGACCTTCACGTCGAACGTGACGGGCTGACCGTAGGGTCGGCCGTCCTGCGTGTACAGCTGGGCGACCACGGTGGCCCGGCCGTTGGCGTTGGCGTTCGTGGTGAACTTCACCGACTGGCTGTGGCCGCCGGAGACGGCGACGGGCTGCTCCTCGTAGGCGTTGCCGCCGATCTCCAGGCGGGTCGGGTTGGTGGAGGTGAGCCGGAGCACCAGGTGCTCGACGCCCTGCACCAGGTTGTTCTGGACCGTCACGGGGATCGTCGCGCTGCGGCCGGAGAGCTTGGTCTCCGACTTCTCGATCAGCCGGACCTGGCCGCTCAGCGTGTCCAGGTACGTCTCGACGCCGCTGCGGTAGATCGCCGCCTCGGCCGGCCGTCCGCGCCAGGACGCCGCCATGCCCCGGTTGAGGGCGCGGCCGAAGGGCGTCACCACGCGGGACTGGTCGGAGAGGATCACCTTGAAGCGGTCGAGCTTGTCCTGCGTCCTGGCGATCTGCTCGAAGGCCGACCGCGGCAGCTCCTGCTTGCGCAGCGACTTCGGGTACGCGGACGCCGAGGGTACCTCGGTGGCGGCGGCCGGGTCCGGCTTGGACTTCGCGGCCGCCGTGAGGTCCTGCGGCTGCGACCAGGTGCTGTCCTGGAGGGCGCCGACGGCCTCGGCCATCGTCTGGGCCTGTGCGGCGGACGGGGTGCGCTGCGGGGCGACCACGACGCTGCGCGGACGGTCCGTCTGCTGGGCGAGGGTGAGGCTCTGGGCCAGGAAGCGCTGCACCGCCTGCGTGGAGGAGGAGGCTCGCGTCATGTCGCCCTCGAACACGGTGGACAGCCGTGCGTCGGCGACCACGGCCGTGGTGCCGCCGCCGATGGGGCGGGGCGCGGTGGGCGTGTAGGTCAGGTCGTGGCCGGTCTCGAAGGTGTCGCCGCGGACGATCAGCTTGTCGGCGCCGGCCGAGGTGGAGACCTTGACGATGGAGGGGTCGACGGCGCCCTCGACAGGCCATGCGTAGTCCGTGCTGGGCTTGACGTGGAGGATCGACTCGACGGTGCCGGCGGCGACGTCGGTGGCCTCCTTGAGGTGGCGCAGCGAGCCGGTGACCGACGTGCCGTGGTGGGCGAGCGAGGCGAGGTCGGGGTCGCCGAACGGCAGCGCGACGACCTCCTTGTCCGCCACCGCCCTCTGCACCTCGGTGAGCCACCGCTTGGCGACCTCCTGGTGGCCGCCGACGGCGTTCTTGTCGTCCTCGTCCTCACCGGGGATCTCGTAGCGGGTGGTCATCGCCTCGACGGAGGCGAGCAGGTCGGGGTCGATCACCCACGTGACGTCGAGGTCCTTGCCGAGGGCCACCATCCGGTCCAACCGGCCGCCCGGGGAGATCTCCGCGGCGAGCTCGTCGTCGTGGAAGACGGGCGTCTGCTCCTCGTCGGAGCCGGTCTCCGCCGTCATGTGGACGGTGGAGATCAGCGGCCACATGACGGTGGTCTTCGTCTTGGTGTCCAGCTCGTCCGGCTGCCACGGCAGGAACGTGTGGCGGACGCCGAACGTCTGCTCCCAGGGCTGGTCGGAGGTCTCGCCGGTGAGGGTGACGGAGAGGTCGTAGACGCCGTCCTTGCCCAGGTCCAGCTCGTCCGCCGGAACCGAGATCGTGTAGTGCTGCGAGACGCCGGGGATGAGCTTGGAGAACTTCTCGGTGTACTTGTCGTCGATCTCCGCCCCGACGGGGCTGTCGACGTCACCGGAGTTCTTGGCGACCGTGTCGATGCTCGAGCGGGTGTCCAGCAGGGAGCTCACCCGCAGCCCGACGGAGGCGTTGGTGACGGCCTTCTTGCCCTTGTTGGTGACCGTCCCGGAGACGGTCACGGTGTCGCCCTCGGAGGGGGCGCTGGGTGTGAGGGAGTCCACGGAGACGGACACGGAACCCTCGTCGGAGGCGGCCTTCGGCGCGGCCTGGGCCGCGGCCTCCGCGGGAGACCCCGCCGGAAGCTGGAGGAGCCCGGCCAGGAGGGGCGTCCCGGCGAGCACGGCACCGGTGCGCCGCAGCCAGCGGCGGGCAGGTGAGGGACTGGTCCCCTGGAAGTCTGCCGCCTCGGCCACGCGCTCGCCCGTCCCTTGTCGTCGTCAGTGGTCGTCGGAATGTGCGTCCAGGCATGGTAACGAGGTGCGAGGAGGGGAAGTGCCGCGGACCGGTGCCCAAGATCGAGCGGCGCGCGCCTTGTCCATGATCGCCACAGGTGTCCGTCCCCGCGTCTTTTTCCGGGCGCCCGGGGCCGTGCGGGCCACGTACCCTCTTCTGTTGTGCCGAACGCCAACGAAGCAACCAGTGCCCTGAGCCAGGTGCAGGACCGCGCCGTGAGTGAACTGCTGCGGGTCGCCCCTGTCGCCGACGACCTAGCCCGCCGTTTCCAGGAGGCGGGGTTCTCACTCGCCCTGGTCGGCGGCTCGGTGCGGGACGCGTTGCTCGGCCGCCTCGGCAACGACCTGGACTTCACGACCGACGCCCGCCCGCAGGACGTCCTGAAGATCATGCGGCCCTGGGCGGACGCCGTCTGGGACGTCGGCATCGCCTTCGGCACGGTCGGGGCCCAGAAGGAGGCGCGAGTCGGGGACACCGACCGGAGCTTCCAGATCGAGGTGACCACCTACCGGTCCGAGGCGTACGACCGCACGTCGCGCAAGCCGGAGGTGTCTTATGGCGACTCCATCGAGGAGGATCTCGTCCGCCGTGACTTCACCGTCAACGCGATGGCCGTCGCCCTCCCCGAGAAGAAGTTCATCGACCCCCACGGCGGGCTGAACGACCTCGCGGAGCGGGTGCTGCGCACGCCGGGAACGCCCGAGGAGTCCTTCTCCGACGACCCGCTGCGGATGATGCGGGCCGCGCGCTTCGCCGCCCAGCTCGACTTCGAGGTGGCCCCCGAGGTCGTCGCGGCGATGAAGGACATGGCGGGGCGTATTGAGATCGTCTCCGCCGAGCGGATCCGGGACGAGCTGAACAAGCTGATCCTGTCCCCGCACCCCCGCAAGGGCCTCACCCTGCTCGTGGACACCGGGATCGCCTCCTATGTCCTGCCGGAGCTGCCCGCCCTGCACCTGGAGCGTGACGAGCACCACCGGCACAAGGACGTCTACGAGCACACCCTGATCGTGCTGGAGCAGGCGATGGCCCTGGAGGAGGACGGCCCCGACCTGACCCTCCGCCTCGCCGCCCTGCTGCACGACATCGGCAAGCCCCGCACCCGCCGCTTCGAGAAGGACGGCCGCGTCTCGTTCCACCACCACGAGGTGGTCGGGGCGAAGATGGCCAAGAAGCGTATGACCGCGCTGAAGTACCCCAACGACCTGGTGAAGG
Source organism: Streptomyces cellulosae (assembly GCA_014655195.1). Lineage (GTDB taxonomy): Bacteria > Actinomycetota > Actinomycetes > Streptomycetales > Streptomycetaceae > Streptomyces > Streptomyces cellulosae. The sequence goes on from BNBH01000003.1 coordinate 107,164, forward strand.
ACGTTTCCCGGCTGGTCGAGCTGCACCTGCGGTTCCACGGCTACGGCACGGGAGAGTGGACGGACTCCGCCGTCCGCCGCTACGTCCGGGACGCGGGACCGCTCCTCAGCCGGCTGCACAAGCTGACCCGCTCGGACTGCACCACGCGGAACCGGCGCAAGGCCGCCGCTCTCTCCCGCGCGTACGACCAACTGGAGGAGCGCATCGCCCAGCTGCAGGAGAAGGAGGAGCTCGACTCCATCCGCCCGGACCTCGACGGCAACCAGATCATGGAGATCCTGGGCATCAAGCCGGGTCCGGAGGTCGGGAAGGCGTACAAGCACCTGCTGGAGCTCCGGCTGGAGAACGGCCCGATGGAGCACGACGAAGCGGTGAAGGCCCTCAAGGAGTGGTGGGCCGCACAGCAGGGCTGAGAACGGAAGCGGGGTCATGTTTCACGTGAAACATGACCCCGCACATGCGTCGGGGGCGGTGTTTCACGTGAAACACCGCCCCCGACGTCGTTCCTACTTGTCCTTCAGGCAGAGCAGGAAGCTCTTGCTGCCGTTGGTCTCCGTGTAGACGTACTCGAAGTCCTTGGCCTCGGCCTCGCACTTGCTCTGGGCGGTCAGGCCGGAGTAGTCGCCCTCGACCTTGGCCAGCACCTTGTACTGCGCCTTCGCGTCGCCGCAGTCGACGACCTCGAGGTCCGGGTTGTTGTCGTCCGTGCTGCCACGGTGCATGCAGTCGCCCACGGCGGCCGCGGCGGCGTCGTCACGGCTGGCGATCCACCCGCCGATGGCCACACCCGCGACGATCAGAACGATGACGACGTTCTTGATCGTCTTGAAGCTGATCTTGCGGCCCTGCTGCTGCGGGGGCACCGGGGCTCCCGGCGGCGGGAAGCCGGGCTGACCGGCCTGCTGCGGGAAGGGGGGCTGGCCCTGGGGCTGGCCGTAGGGCTGCTGCTGGCCCTGGGCGAACGGGTTGCCCTGGGGCGGCGGAGTGGTCACTTGGGGGTCCCCCTAGTACATAGGCACGTGACGCGAAAGACGCGTTGATAAGACGCACGTAAGCTACCGGCCCAGACTGACAACTCTGTAGCGAGATATGACTCTGTGGCGCTGATGTGACACTTACTGGCGCTCAAACCGGGCCATAGCCACTGCTACTGCTCCGTAGATAACGGCGATTGTTACCACCAGCGTGACTGAACGGCCGTCAGGCGGGAGCACCAGGGCGGCCACGGCTGCGGCCCCGACGAACGCGACGTTGAACAGCACGTCGTAGACCGAGAAGATCCGGCCGCGGAAGTCGTCGTCCACGGAGGCCTGGACGATGGTGTCGGTGGAGATCTTCGCGCCCTGGGTGGAGAGGCCGAGGACGAACGCCCCTGCCAGCAGCGGGCCGGAGGTGAACGGCAGGCCGAGCGCGGGCTCCAGCACGGCCGCCGCCGCGGCGCACGTCACGATCCAGCGGCCGGGCCCCATCCGCCCCGCGGCCCACGGGGTCAGCACGGCCGCGGCGAAGAACCCCGCGCCGGACGCCCCCAACGCCAGTCCCAGCAGGGCGAGTCCCTCGTCCGTGGTCGATGTCAGGTGGTACCGGCAGAGCATCAGCAACATGACGAGCATGCCGCCGTAGCAGAAGCGCATCAGGAACATGCCCGTGAGCGCCCAGGCCGCGTCCCTGCGCGCGGGCGCCGCGAGATGACGTACGCCGGCCACCAGGTCGGCGACCGTGCCGGAGAGGGCGGCGGACAGCCGGGGGTGCTCCAACGCACGGTCCGGGCCGAGCAGTTCCTTGGCGATGCGCAGCGCGGCCAGGGCCGCGCACAGATAGAGAACGGCGCCCACGAGCACCACGGCCGCGTCGGAGTCCGCGACGACCAGCCGGACCACGAAGGCCAGCCCGCCGCCCGCGGTCGCGGCCAGCGTCCCGGCGGTCGGGGAGAGGGCGTTGGCGATGACGAGCCGCTCGGTGTCCACCACCCGGGGCAGCGCGGCGGACAGCCCGGCGAGGACGAAGCGGTTGACGCCCGTGACGCACAGCGCGGCCACGAACAGGAGCCAGTCGGGCACCCGGACGAGGATCAGCAGGGCGGTCACCGTCGCCATCAGGGCGCGCAGCAGATTGCCGTAGAGGAAGACCTGGCGGCGGCGCCAGCGGTCCAGCAGGACGCCGGCGAACGGGCCGATCGCGGAGTAGGGCAGAAGCAGGATGGCCATGGCCGAGGCGATGGCCGCGGCGGAGGTCTGCCGCTCGGGCGAGAAGACGACGTAGGCGGCGAGCGCGACCTGGAAGACGCCGTCGGCGCCCTGGGAGAGCAACCGGACGGCGAGCAGGCGCCGGAAGCCTTGGAAGCGCAGCAGAACGCGCAGGTCACGGACGACGGCCATGAGGCACAGCCTCACATACGACGGGGGTCTCCGGGACATACGACCCGGAGACCCCCGACTGCCCGCGGTGGTCGCGCTTAGCGCTCGACCTCGCCCTTGATGAACTTCTCGACGTTCTCACGGGCCTGGTCGTCGAAGTACTGCACCGGCGGCGACTTCATGAAGTACGAGGAGGCCGACAGGATGGGGCCGCCGATGCCCCGGTCCTTGGCGATCTTCGCGGCGCGCAGGGCGTCGATGATGACACCGGCGGAGTTCGGGGAGTCCCAGACCTCGAGCTTGTACTCCAGGTTCAGCGGGACGTCACCGAAGGCGCGGCCCTCGAGGCGGACGTAGGCCCACTTGCGGTCGTCCAGCCAGGCGACGTAGTCGGACGGGCCGATGTGGACGTTCTTCTCGCCGAGCTCCCGGTCGGGGATCTGCGAGGTGACGGCCTGGGTCTTCGAGATCTTCTTCGACTCGAGGCGGTCGCGCTCGAGCATGTTCTTGAAGTCCATGTTGCCGCCGACGTTCAGCTGCATCGTGCGGTCCAGGATGACGCCCCGGTCCTCGAACAGCTTCGCCATCACACGGTGCGTGATGGTGGCGCCGACCTGCGACTTGATGTCGTCGCCGACGATCGGGACGCCCGCCTCGGTGAACTTGTCCGCCCACTCCTTGGTGCCGGCGATGAAGACCGGGAGGGCGTTGACGAAGGCGACCTTGGCGTCGATGGCGCACTGGGCGTAGAACTTCGCCGCGTCCTCGGAGCCGACGGGCAGGTAGCAGACGAGGACGTCGACCTGCTTGTCCTTGAGGACCTGCACGACGTCGACCGGCTCCTCGGCGGACTCCTCGATGGTCTCGCGGTAGTACTTGCCGAGACCGTCGAGCGTGTGGCCGCGCTGGACCGTCACGCCGGTGCGGGGAACGTCGCAGATCTTGATGGTGTTGTTCTCGGAGGCGCCGATGGCGTCCGCGAGGTCGAGGCCGACCTTCTTGGCGTCCACGTCGAAGGCGGCGACGAACTCGACGTCACCGACGTGGTAGTCGCCGAACTGGACGTGCATCAGGCCCGGCACCTTGGCCGCCGCATCGGCGTCCTTGTAGTACTCGACTCCCTGCACCAGCGATGCGGCGCAGTTGCCCACGCCGACGATGGCTACGCGAACCGAACCCATTCCGGTTGCTCCCTGTGTGTACGAGTGAGGTCCTCGCGGACTCTCACGTGGCGGTGTCGCCGGGCGTATCCGGCCGGGGGTCGTCCCCGGACCGGGGCAGGTCGCCCGTCGCTCCAGATGTGGTGTCCTGCTGAGCGGGCCCCCCGGCGGCGGACCCCTTGAGGTCCCGGCCGGCCCGCTCGCTCTCGATGAGCTCGTTCAGCCAGCGCACTTCGCGCTCCACGGACTCCATCCCGTGGCGCTGGAGCTCAAGCGTGTAGTCGTCGAGGCGCTCCCGGGTCCGGGCCAGGGAGGCGCGCATCTTCTCGAGGCGCTCCTCCAGCCGGCTGCGGCGGCCCTCGAGCACGCGCATGCGGACGTCGCGCGACGTCTGCCCGAAGAAGGCGAACCGCGCGGCGAACGTCTCGTCCTCGTACGCGTCCGGTCCCGTCTGGGCGAGCAGCTGTTCGAAGTGCTCCTTGCCCTCCGCCGTGAGGCGGTAGACGATCTTGGCGCGGCGCCCGGCCAGCGGTGCGGCGAGGGCGTCCTCGGTGGTGTTCCCCGGTTCCTCGATCAACCAGCCGTTGGCGACCAGCGTCTTGAGGCAGGGATAGAGCGTCCCGTAGCTGAACGCACGGAACACACCCAGTGACGTATTGAGTCGTTTGCGCAGCTCGTACCCGTGCATCGGGGCCTCGCGGAGCAGGCCGAGTACGGCGAACTCAAGGATTCCGGAACGCCGGCTCATCGTCGCCTCCCCTCTGCCCCGCTCGTGCCGTGATGGGCTCGTGTACGGCTCACGGCCGCCTTTATGTCGCGCTGATGTATCGACTCGATACATCACGACGATAGAACGACCTTCCGGGGCCGACAAGAGGGGGAAGAGTGAACGGGATCACATCACTGTTTCGTTGCGGGCAAGTTGCCTGATTTGAGGTGAACTTCTGGGCCCGGGGGGTTTTGGCGGTGCGTAGTCTGTGCGCCATGCAGACCACCGGGAACCGAGTGACGACTGGGGGCGTCCTTGTCCCCGGTGCAGTACGGATGAATGCGTCGAGCGTCGCATCCGTACTTCGGGGGGACCGGAAACCAGCCGCCGTTTCCAGGCGCGCAGAGGTGCGCCTGCCCGAGGAGTAGTCGTTCGATGAGCGAGCACCGTCGCAAACCGCCGCAGCCGCAGGGAGGCGGACGTGCCGCGGCCCGACGCGGCCAGTCCGGCTCGTCCTCCGGCCGCCGAGCGGCACCGCGAGGCGCCACCGGAACTCCGTCCGATGCCTATGGGTCGGGCACCCGCGGCGCGGGGGGTGAGGCCCGTCCTTACGGCAGCCGTGCCGAGGCACGACGCGCGGCACAGCGAGGAGGGTCCCGCCGTGCCGCCGGTCCCGGCCGCGGACGAGGGCGCGCGGCCCCTCCGGCCAGGAAGAGAATCATCGACTATCCGCGCTACGACAAGGACGGCTGGCGTCGCTGGATGCCGTCCTGGAAGCTCGTGTCCGGACTGTGCCTCGCCTTCTTCGGCGGCCTGGTGGCCGTGGCCGGCATCGGGTACGCGATGGTGAGCGTGCCCACCGAGGAGAACGCCGCGGCGCTGTCCGAGAACAACGTCTACTACTGGGAAGACGGCACCCAGATGGTTGCCACCGGTAGCGGCCAGAACCGGCAGAACATCAGCTTCGACCGGATCCCCGAGGCCATGCGCTGGGCGGTGATCTCGGCCGAGAACAAGAGCTTCTACAGCGACTCGGGCATCGACCCCATGGGTATCGCCCGCGCGCTCGGCAACATGGCGCGCGGCGGTGACACCCAGGGTGGTTCGACGATCACCCAGCAGTTCGTGAAGAACACCTACCTGAGCCAGGAGCAGACGCTCTCCCGGAAGTTCAAGGAGATGTTCATCTCGATCAAGGTGGGCACCAAGCTCTCCAAGGACGAGATCCTCCAAGGCTATCTGAACACCTCCTACTACGGGCGCGGCGCCTACGGCATCCAGGCCGCCGCCCAGACGTACTACGGCAAGGACGCGGTCGACCTCACGCCGAGCGAGTGCGCCTTCCTCGCCGCCCTCCTCAAGGGCCCGACGTACTACGACCCGGCCGGCAACGCGAGCATCGACAGCTCGGCCACCCCCGAGGCCAACCGCAAGCGTTCCGAGGAGCGCTGGGCCTGGATCCTCGAGCAGATGCACAAGGACGAGCACCTCTCGACCGCCGAGTACCAGGAGGCGATCAAGAGGTACCCGATGCCCCAGGGCCGCAAGGCGACCAAGGGCATGACCGGCCAGATCAGCTACCTGGTCGACACGGCCAAGCGGTACGTCCTGAAGAACTCCGACATCACCGAGGCGCAGTTCGACCAGGGCGGCTACCAGATCTACACGACCTTCGAGAAGGAAAAGGTCGAGGCGCTGGCCAAGGCCGTGCAGAAGGTCGAGAAGGAGAACATCGACCCGAAGCGCGAGCTGGACCAGCACGTCCAGTTCGGCGCGGCCACGGTCAAGCCCAAGGACGGCGCGATCGTCGCCCTGTACGGCGGCGCCGGCTACGAGAACGGCCACTTCAACAACAACGCCGACACCTCCGGCGTCCCGGTCGGTTCGACGTGGAAGCCCTTCGTGCTCGCCGCCGCGATGCAGCACGGCACGTACAAGACCAACGGTGTGGGCGTCTCGCCGGCCAGTAAGTACAACGGCAACGACCACCTGAAGATCCTGGACAACGACGGCTCCTACGTCCTCAAGAAGGACAACACGCCATTCTTCCAGGAGAACGAGAGCGACAAGCCGTGGGGCTACATCACCCTGCGGAAGGCGATGGAGCAGTCGGTCAACACCCCGTTCGTGCAGCTCGGTATGGACGTCGGGATGGCGAGGGTGGCGGACGTCGCACAGAAGTCCGGCATCCTCAAGACCAGCTTCGCCGGCCTGAACGCCTCGTTCGCGCTCGGTACGTCCACGCCCAGCGCGATCCGCATGGCGGACGCGTACGCGACCTTCGCGGCCTCGGGCAAGCAGGCCGACCCGTACTCGGTGACCGAGGTCAAGTACCGGGGCTCGGAGCTGCCCGGCTTCGAGAAGCCGCGGGTCAAGCAGGCGATGCCCGAGAACGTGGCGAACAACGTCACCGACGTGCTCGAGAACGTGATCGAGAACGGTACGGCCCAGCACGCCAAGGAACTGGGGCGCCGGGCGGCCGGCAAGACGGGTACCACCGACGAGAACAAGTCCGCCTGGTTCGTCGGCTACACCCAGCAGCTGTCGACCTCGGTCGCGATGTTCCGTGAGGACCCCAAGAGTCACAAGCTGCTCTCCATGAACGGAACGGCGGGCAAGGACTCGATCCACGGTGGTGACATCCCCACCCAGGTCTGGACCGAATTCATGAAGGCCGCGCTGAAGGGGGAGTCCGACCCCGGCTTCCCCAAGGCCGAGAAGATCGGCGAGGTCGCCGACGGCGTCGGTGCACCGTCGCCGACCCCGACCGAGACGGAGACCGAGGAGGCGTCGCCGTCGGCCACTCCGACGCCGACCGAGACGGTGACCGCTCCGCCGTCGCCCACGGAGACCGAGACCTGTGGTCCCTTCGACTTCCGTTGCCGGGACGAGGAAGAAGAGGACGGCGGAACCGGGAACGGCGGCGCCGACAACGGCGGCACCGACGGAGGCGTGACCACGTCGCCCGATCCCACCGAGACGGAGGACCCCGGAGGCACCCGGGGCGGCGGCAACGGCGGTGGTCTCTTCGGAGGCAGCGGCTGAGCCGTCCCCTGCCCGATGTGGGTGTTTCACGTGAAACATGGGCCGCCGTACCCGACGGGTACGGCGGCCCTCGCCGTATCACCGGACAGGTACGGCAGGATGTGCGGCATGCCCAGTGGAAAAACGACGAGCGTCCACGAGCCGGAGCCGGTGCGGCCGACGGAGGAGGACCGGGTCGCAGCGGCCGGCAGCGAACTGATCGGGGGACCGATCGGGCGGCGTGCCCTGCTCGGCAGATCCTGGTGGACCCCGGTGCGGGTGATCGCGCTCGTGGCGATCGGTGTGTTCGCCCTCGGGCTGGTGCAGAAGGCGCCCTGCTACAACGGCGCCTGGTTCTTCGGCGCCAGCTCGCAGTACACACACGCCTGCTACTCGGACATTCCGCACCTGTACCAGGGACGCGGCTTCGCCGACGGGCTGGTGCCGTACTTCGACCGGCTCCCCGGGGACATGGAGTACCTCGAGTATCCGGTTCTGACGGGCGTGTTCATGGAGGTCGCCGCCTGGCTGACCCCGGGCAGCGGCTCCATCCAGCACCAGGAGCAGTGGTACTGGATGGTCAACGCCGGGATGCTCATGGCGTGCGCGGCGGTCATCGCCGTGTGCGTCACGCGGACCCACGCCCGGCGGCCCTGGGACGGACTGCTCCTTGCCCTCGCCCCGGCCTTCGCGCTGACCGCCACCATCAACTGGGACCTGCTGGCGGTCGCTCTGACGGCCGCCGCGATGCTGATGTGGTCGCGGGGCCGCGCCCTCGCCTTCGGCGTCCTGCTGGGCCTGGCCACGGCCGCCAAGCTCTATCCCGTGCTGCTCCTCGGTCCCCTGCTCGTGCTGTGCTGGCGCGCCGGCCGGTGGCGGGAGTACGGCACGGCGCTCGGCGGGGCTGCCGTCTCCTGGATCGTCGTGAACGGCCCCGTGATGCTGTTCGCCTTCGACGGCTGGTCGAAGTTCTACACGTTCAGCCAGGAACGCGGCGTCGACTTCGGGTCCTTCTGGCTGATCCTGGCGCAGAACTCGGACGACCCGATCGCCACCGATACGGTCAACACGCTCGCGACGCTGCTGATGCTGCTGTGCTGCGTGGGCGTGGCGGCCCTGACGCTCACGGCGCCACGTCGGCCGCGCTTCGCCCAACTCGCCTTCCTGATCGTCGCGGCGTTCATCCTCACCAACAAGGTCTACTCGCCGCAGTACGTGCTGTGGCTGGTGCCGCTCGCGGCGCTGGCCCGGCCCAAGTGGCGTGACTTCCTGATCTGGCAGGCCTGCGAGGTGACGTACTTCCTGGGCATTTGGATGTACCTCGCCTACACGACCAGCGGGGACGCCCACAAGGGCCTGCCCACCGACGGCTACCACTGGGCCATCGGCGCGCACCTGGCGGGGACGCTCTTCCTGTGCGTCATGGTCGTCCGCGACATCCTGATGCCCGAGCGGGACCCGGTGCGCCGCTCCGGCGATGACGACCCCTCAGGAGGTGTGCTGGACGGCGCTGAGGACGTCTTCGTGCTCGGCCCCGCGGCGCGTCCCGCGCGGCACGCGGCCCAGTTCGAGACGCTTCAGGTCGACTGGGGCAGGACGGAGGCCAGGGGCGGTTCGCTCTGAGCGAACCGCCTGGAGGCGCAGCCCTGGACCACGCGAAGGGCCGTGCACGGCAACGTCCGTGCACGGCCCTTCGCGTGGGGGTCCCGGTGCCGCCTCAGCGGTCGACGAGCCGGTCGAACTGGGTCGTGGTGTGCCGCAGATGCGCCACCAGTTCCTCGCCGACCTGAGGCTCGGGGGCGTCGGACGGCACGAACAGGATGGACACCTGCATGTGCGGAGGCTCGGCGAACCAGCGCTGCTTGCCGGCCCACACGAACGGCGAGAGGTTCCGGTTGACGGTCGCGAGGCCCGCCCGGGCGACGCCCTTGGCGCGCGGCATGACGCCGTGCAGGGCCTTGGGTGCCTCCAGACCCACCCCGTGGGACGTTCCGCCCGCCACGACCACCAGGAAGCCGTCGGAGGCGGCCTTCTGCTGCCGGTAGCCGAACCGGTCCCCCTTGGCGACCCGGGTGACGTCCAGGACCGCACCGCGGTACTCGGTTGCCTCGTGGTCCCCCAGCCAGAGCCGGGTGCCGATCCGGGCGCGGAAACGGGTCTGCGGGAACTGCTGCTGGAGACGGGCCAGCTCGTCGGCCTTGAGGTGGCTGACGAACATCGTGTGCAGCGGCAGACGTGCCGCCCGCAGCCGGTCCATCCAGCCGATGACCTCCTCGACGGCGTCGGAGCCATCGGTGCGGTCCAGCGGGAGGTGGATGGCGAAGCCCTCCAGCCGGACGTTCTCTATCGCGGCGTGCAGCTGGGGCAGGTCCTGCTCGCTGATGCCGTGGCGCTTCATCGAGGACATCACCTCGATGACGACTCGGGCGCCGACCAGGCCGTACACGCCGTCGACCGACGACACCGAGCGGATGACCCGGTCGGGCAGCGGCACCGGCTCCTCGCCCCGCCGGTACGGCGTCAGCACCAGCAGGTCACCGCCGAACCAGTCCTTGATCCGCGCGGCCTCGTACGTCGTGCCGACGGCCAGGACGTCCGTGCCCAGCCGTGTGGCCTCCTCGGCGAGCCGCTCGTGGCCGAAGCCGTAGCCGTTGCCCTTGCAGACGGGGACGAGTCCCGGGAACTGCTCCTGCACGTGCTTGTGATGCGCCCGCCAGCGCGCGGTGTCGACGTAGAGCGTGAGCGCCATGGCCGGACCTGGAACCTTTCTCGTGGCTGCGGTGTAACAAAGGTATGGGAGGCGACGAAGCCCGTCGGGCTACGAAGACGGATACCGCGCCGAAGCGCGGGTCAGCGGCGGGACATGTAGATGTCGAGCGCCTTGTGGAGCAGCTTGTTGAGCGGGAAGTCCCACTCGCCGAGGTACTCGGCCGCCTGCCCGCCGGTGCCGACCTTGAACTGGATCAGGCCGAAGAGGTGGTCGGTCTCGTCCAGCGAGTCGGAGATGCCGCGCAGGTCGTAGACGGTGGCGCCGAGCGCGTAGGCGTCGCGCAGCATCCGCCACTGCATCGCGTTCGAGGGGCGGACCTCACGGCCGATGTTGTCGGAGGCGCCGTAGGAGTACCAGACGTGCCCGCCGACGATCAGCATGGTCGCCGCGGACAGGTTCACGCCGTTGTGCCGCGCGAAATACAGCCGCATGCGGTTGGGGTCCTCGGTGTTGAGGGCCGTCCACATCCGCTGGAAGTACGACAGCGGGCGCGGCCGGAAGTGGTCGCGCACGGCGGTGATCTCGTACAGCCGCTGCCACTCGGCCAGGTCCTCGTAGCCGCCCTGCACGACCTCGACGCCGGCCTTCTCGGCCTTCTTGATGTTGCGGCGCCACAGCTGGTTGAAGTTCTTGTGGACCTCTTCGAGCGAGCGGTTCGCCAGCGGCACCTGGTAGACATAGCGCGGCTGGACGTCGCCGAAGCCGGCGCCGCCGTCCTCGCCCTGCTGCCAGCCCATGCGGCGCAGCTTGTCCGCGACCTCGAAGGCGCGGGGCTCGATGAAGTCGGCCTCCAGGTCACGCAGGCGCTTCACGTCCTGGTCCTGGATGCCGCGCTTGATGGTCGAGGCCTCCCAACGGCGGATGATCACCGGCGGGCCCATCTTCACGGAGAAGGCGCCCTGCTGCTTCAGGTGGGCGAGCATCGGCTCGATCCACTCCTGCAGGTTCGGGGCGAACCAGTTGATGACCGGGCCCTCGGGCAGGTAGGCGAGGTACCGCTTGATCTTGGGCAGCTGCCGGTAGAGCACCAGACCCGCGCCGACCATCTCGCCCGTGCGCTCGTCGAACCAGCCGAGGTTCTCGGAGCGCCACTCCGCCTTCACGTCTGCCCAGGCCGGGACCTGCATGTGGCTCGCCGACGGCAGGCTCTGGATGTATGCCAGATGCTGCTCGCGACTGATGGTCCTCAGGGTCAGGCTCATTCGGGGCGCTCCTCGGGCTGGTGTGTCCCCATGGGTACAGGGGCTCCGGCTCTCGCGCGAAGCCTACTGCGCCCGGGGTGTGGCCCGTCTGGGCGCACGGGACCTTCGCCCCGGCCGGGGGCCGACCGGGGCGTCACGACGATGTGTGGTGTGCGCGGGTGGTGGCGGCGTCAGTCGACGACTCCGCCGAACAGTCCACCGTGCGCCATGCCCAGGAAGAAACCGACCGCCGACAGGCCGAGGCCCAGGATCAGGCCGAAACGCTCGCGCGTCGTGACGGAGATCCACTGGCCGTACGCCCCGGTGAGGATGCCGATCAGGCCGGTCCAGGAGCTGAGCAGGTGCAGGTGGTGGAACTGCGCCGAGATGAAGGCGGTGAGCCCCAGCACCAGGGTCACCGCCAGCAGGGTGTCCTGGAGCGGATGGGGCTTGCCGTCGGTGGCGAAGAGTCCGCCGGCGGTGTTGGGTCGCATTGCCTGTGCCATGGGCACCTCCTGCGAAGGGCGGCGCATCGTAGCGCCGTACACACCCGATGTGTCCAGATTGACGGTCCTCACGGCCGGATTTCAACCGGAAGCCGCTGTGCGGGTACTCTGTAGCGTCTGCACCGGTGTCTGTCCGGACAGAGCCAGGCGGGAACAGGGAGGGCCACGGCCCCTCCGTCCGGCCCGGAAACCCGCCGCCCGACCCCGTTGTCAGTGGCGGCTGTTCTACTGACAGGCAACGTTGCGCAACGCATCACGACCCTCCTGCCACGGAACGACCGTGGCCGCTGAGTCCAAAGGAGGTGGGTTCCACATGCGTCACTACGAGGTGATGGTCATCCTCGACCCCGATCTCGAGGAGCGCGCTGTCTCCCCGCTGATCGAGAACTTCCTCTCTGTCGTCCGTGACGGCGGCGGAAAGGTCGAGAAGGTCGACACCTGGGGCCGTCGTCGTCTCTCGTACGAGATCAAGAAGAAGCCCGAGGGCATCTACTCGGTCATCGACCTGCAGGCCGAGCCTGCGGTCGTCAAGGAGCTCGACCGCCAGATGAACCTGAACGAGTCGGTCCTCCGGACCAAGGTCCTCCGTCCCGAGACCCACTGAGCTCCGCTCAGCTGATCCCGGGATCCGAGTAGCAGCACAAGCAGCCAGCAGCAAACCCGCCGAGAGGTTCCCCCATGGCAGGCGAGACCGTCATCACGGTCGTCGGCAATCTTGTCGACGACCCCGAGCTGCGCTTCACCCCGTCCGGTGCGGCCGTCGCGAAGTTCCGTGTCGCGTCGACCCCCCGCACCTTCGACCGTCAGACGAACGAGTGGAAGGACGGCGAGAGCCTGTTCCTGACCTGCTCCGTCTGGCGTCAGGCGGCGGAGAACGTCGCCGAGTCGCTCCAGCGAGGCATGCGCGTCATCGTGCAGGGCCGGCTGAAGCAGCGGTCCTATGAGGACCGTGAGGGCGTCAAGCGCACGGTCTACGAGCTGGACGTCGAGGAAGTCGGCGCCAGCCTGCGCAACGCCACGGCCAAGGTCACCAAGACCACCGGCCGCGGTGGCCAGGGCGGCTACGGCGGCGGTGGCGGCGGCCAGCAGGGCGGCGGCTGGGGCGGCGGCCCCGGCGGCGGCCAGCAGGGCGGCGGCGCTCCTGCCGACGACCCGTGGGCGACCGGTGCTCCCGCCGGTGGCCAGCAGGGCGGTGGCGGCGGCTGGGGCGGTGGCTCCGGCGGCAGCGGCGGCGGCTACTCGGACGAGCCCCCCTTCTAGGGCGGGCCGTACCCACACTTCTTGATCACACAGGAGAATCACCATGGCGAAGCCGCCTGTGCGCAAGCCGAAGAAGAAGGTCTGCGCATTCTGCAAGGACAAGGTCACGTACGTGGACTACAAGGACACGAACATGCTGCGGAAGTTCATTTCCGACCGCGGCAAGATCCGTGCCCGCCGCGTGACCGGCAACTGCACGCAGCACCAGCGTGACGTCGCCACGGCCGTGAAGAACAGCCGTGAGATGGCGCTGCTGCCCTACACCTCCACCGCGCGATAAGGGAAGGGTGACCCACTCATGAAGATCATCCTTACCCACGAGGTCTCCGGCCTCGGTGCCGCGGGCGACGTCGTCGACGTCAAGGACGGCTACGCTCGCAATTACCTGATCCCGCGGAAGCTCGCGATCCGCTGGACCAAGGGTGGCGAGAAGGACGTCGAGCAGATCCGTCGCGCTCGCAAGATCCACGAGATCCACACCATCGAGCAGGCCAACCAGGTCAAGGCTCAGCTCGAGGGCGTCAAGGTCCGCCTGGCCGTCCGCTCCGGCGACGCCGGCCGTCTCTTCGGTTCTGTCACCCCGGCCGACATCGCTTCGGCGATCAAGGCTTCCGGTGGCCCCGAGGTCGACAAGCGCCGCATCGAGCTCGGTGCGCCGATCAAGACGCTGGGCGCCCACGAGACGTCGGTGCGTCTGCACCCCGAGGTTGCCGCCACGGTCAACATCGAGGTCGTCGCCGCCTGAGGGCAGCGCTCGCTGAAGCAGTGAGCAATGGGGGCCGCACCCGTGAGGGTGCGGCCCCCATTGCTGTTCCTCGTGGAGGGTGTTTCGCATGAAACCGGCATGAGCGCGATGTTTCACGTGAAACGTTCAGCGTGCCGCGCCCGTCACGACCCAGCGGCCGGAGCGCGACCGCAGCCACAGGGTCAGCATCCGCACGGCCATCATCAGCGTCATCGTCGCCCACAGTGCGGTGAGTCCGCCCCCGAGGGCGGGCACCAGCAGGGCGGCCGGGGTGAAGACGGCGAGGGTCACGAGCATGGCCCAGGCCAGATACGGCCCGTCGCCCGCGCCCATCAGGACGCCGTCCAGCACGAAGACGATGCCGCAGATCGGCTGGGACAGCGCCACGATGATCAGGGCGGGCAGCGCCGCGTCCTTCACGGCCGAGTCGCTGGTGAAGAGCGGCAGGAACACCGGCCGTGCCAGGACGACCAGCACGCCCAGGACGACACCCACGGCCACGCCCCACTCGACCATGCGGCGGCACACGTCCCGTGCCCCTTGCGCGTCACCGGCTCCGAGGTAGCGCCCGATGATGGCCTGCCCCGCGATCGCGATGGCGTCGAGGGCGAAGGCGAGCAGGCTCCACAGGGAAAGGATGATCTGGTGGGCCGCGATGTCGGAGTCACCCAGCCGGGCGGCCACCGCCGTCGCGATCATCAGGATCGCCCGTAGCGAGAGGGTTCTCACCAGCAGCGGCGCACCCGCCTGCGCCGACGCCCGGATACCGGCGACGTCAGGTCGCAGAGAGGCGCCATGCGTGTGTGCGCCGCGCAGCACCACGGCGAGATAGACCGCGGCCATGCCGCACTGCGCGATCACGGTGCCCCATGCGGACCCGGCGATACCGAGGCCGGCGCCGTAGACCAGGACGACGTTGAGGATGCCGTTGGCGACGAAGCCGGCAACCGCCACGTAGAGGGGTGTCCGGGTGTTCTGCAGTCCGCGGAGCACTCCGGTCGCCGCGAGCACGATCAGCATTGCCGGGATGCCGAGCGACGAGATGCGCAGATAGGTGACGGCATACGGGGCGGCGGTCTCGGAGGCGCCGAAAAGGTCCACGAGTGCGGGCGCGGTGGGGAGGACGACGGCCATGACGGCGGCGCCGAGCAGCAGCGCCAGCCAGATGCCGTCCATGCCCTGGCGGATGGCGGCGGGGAGGTCACCGGCGCCGACCCGACGGGCGACGGCCGCCGTGGTGGCGTAGGCGAGGAAGACGAAGACGCTCACCGAGGTCACCAGGAGGGCCGACGCGACGCCGAGTCCGGCGAGCTGTGCCGTGCCGAGATGGCCGACGATGGCACTGTCCGCCATCACGAACAGGGGCTCGGCGACGAGGGCGCCGAAGGCCGGGACGGCCAGCATGACGATCTCTCGGTCATGCCGGCGGCGGGCGGCCTTGGGGCGCGCGGGGGCCTGTGTCATGTGCACCAATCTAATCATCCACAGGTAAGAGATGCCAGCACTTTGTGCCCCTTACTTTGTGGCTCAGGGTGTGGGGTTGCGTACACCTGTCGAACGGATTGTGATCCCCGGGGGGAAGTTTTTCTTCTGCACAGCCCGTGGACGGCAAAGCAGCAGGTCAGGTGCTTCTTCACAGGGTGTTCACGGGCTTGTTCACAGCGCTGTCCACCGGCTCGTGCACAGGTTTCGCGGAGTTCTCCACAGCTCTGGGGCTGCTGTCCACACGGCCTGTGGATAACCAGATTGGCTGACGGTGCCGACGGGCCTACGGTGGTCCGGCGCCTGCTCCGTCCATCGGTTTCGGAAACGTCACAAAACCGGCGTCCGTCAAGCGGAGTTGGGCCCCCTTATTTGTCAGTGTCGTGCCGTAGAACTGAGTGGCACGGCGAGATCCGCTCCGGCGGACGGGAGGAGGTGGCTCGGTGAGCATTTCCGAGCCCTTGGACGACCCGTGGGCCGACAGCGGTCCCAGTGATCGTCTGCCCGCCTCCCGCCGTACGGGTGATCACGGCCGGGGCAGGGACGAGCAGCACGACCGCGGCCCGGACCGGGGTGTGTGGGACGGCGGAGGCTCGGCCTTCGAGCGGGTTCCTCCCCAGGACCTGGAGGCGGAGCAGTCCGTACTGGGCGGCATGCTGCTGTCCAAGGACGCCATCGCCGACGTCGTCGAGATCCTCAAGGGCCACGACTTCTACAAGCCGGCCCACGAGACGATCTACACCGCCATCCTCGACGTCTATGCCAAGGGCGAGCCGGCCGACCCGATCACCATCGCCGCGGAACTGACCAAGCGCGGCGAGATCAACAAGGTGGGCGGGGCGTCGTACCTGCACACCCTCGTGCAGACGGTGCCGACGGCGGCCAACGCCGCGTACTACGCGGAGATCGTGCACGAACGGGCGGTGCTGCGCCGCCTGGTCGAGGCGGGGACGCGCATCACCCAGATGGGATACGCGGCCGACGACGACGTCGACGAGATCGTCAACCGCGCCCAGGCGGAGATCTACGCCGTCACCGAGCAGCGCACCAGCGAGGACTACCTGCCGCTCGGCGACATCATGGAGGGCGCCCTCGACGAGATCGAGGCGATCGGGTCGCGCAGCGGCGAGATGACGGGTGTGCCCACCGGGTTCACCGACTTCGACTCGCTCACCAACGGACTGCACCCCGGTCAGATGATCGTCATCGCCGCTCGTCCCGCGATGGGCAAGTCGACGCTCGCGCTGGACTTCGCGCGGGCGGCCTCCATCAAGAACAACCTGCCCAGCGTCATCTTCTCGCTCGAAATGGGCCGCAACGAGATCGCGATGCGTCTGCTGTCGGCTGAGGCCCGCGTCGCCCTGCACCACATGCGGTCCGGCACGATGACCGACGAGGACTGGACCCGCCTGGCGCGCCGGATGCCGGACGTCTCGGCCGCCCCGCTCTACATCGACGACTCGCCGAACCTGTCGATGATGGAGATCCGCGCCAAGTGCCGTCGGCTGAAGCAGCGCAACGACCTGAAGCTGGTGGTCATCGACTACCTCCAGCTGATGCAGTCGGGCGGCTCCAAGCGCGCCGAGAGCCGCCAGCAGGAGGTCTCGGACATGTCCCGAAACCTCAAGCTGCTCGCCAAGGAGCTGGAGATCCCGGTCATCGCGCTGTCCCAGCTGAACCGTGGTCCCGAGCAGCGCACGGACAAGAAGCCGATGGTCTCCGACCTGCGTGAATCGGGCTCCATCGAGCAGGACGCCGACATGGTCATCCTGCTGCACCGCGAGGACGCCTACGAGAAGGAGTCCCCGCGCGCCGGCGAGGCCGACCTGATCGTCGCCAAGCACCGCAACGGCCCGACGGCCACGATCACGGTCGCGTTCCAGGGTCACTACTCGCGCTTCGTGGACATGGCGCAGACCTGAGGCGTCCCGCCACCTGCTGGGCGCGTCGGCCTGGCTCACCTGCTGAACTGGTGGCATGACGTCACCTCAGGAAGAACTGCTGCCCGGTACCCGGCGGGCGTTGCTGCACCGGATCGCCGTCGCGCAGAGGGAAGGGCGGGCTCCGTCGCTCGTCGCGGCTGTCGTGCGGGGCGGGAGGACCGTGTGGAGCGGGTCCAGGAGCTCGGTGGAGGGGGAGGTCCCGGACGGCGACGTCCAGTACCGGATCGGGTCGATCACCAAGACCTTCACCGCCGTCCTGGTGATGCGGCTGCGCGACGAGGGGCTGCTCGACCTCGCCGACCCGCTGGAGAAGCACCTGCCCGGCACCGGCGTGGGCGAGGTGACCGTTGTCGATCTGCTCGCGCACCGTGCCGGGCTGGCCGCTGAGACGCCCGGCCCCTGGTGGGAGCGGACCCCCGGATCCCTGCGTCCCGGACTCGCCGACATCCTGGGGGAGCGTCCCTTCGTCCATCCCGTGGGCCGGCGCTTCCACTACTCCAACCCCGGCTACGCGCTCCTCGGCGCCCTGGTCGAGGAGCTGCGCGGGGCGCCGTGGCCGGACGTCCTGCGGCGCGAGGTGCTCGAACCTCTGGGACTGCGCCGCACGACCGTGGAGCCCGTGGCGCCGCACGCGGGCGGCTGGGCCGTGCATCCGTGGGCCGACGTGATGCAGCCCGAGCCGTTGGAGAACCTGGGCGTGATGGCTCCCGCCGGGCAGCTGTGGTCCACCACCGGGGACCTGGCGCGCTTCGCGGCCTTCCTGGCGGCGGGGGACGAGCGGGTGCTGAGCGCCGAGTCGGTCCGGGAGATGCGGACACCGGCGGCGCCGGCCGAGGCGGCGGACGTGAACGACGGGTACGCGTACGGCCTGGGGCTCGAGCTGCGCCATCAGGCAGGGAGGGCGCTCGTCGGGCACACCGGCTCGCTCCCGGGGTTCCTGGCCTGCCTGACCATGGGCCTCGCAGACGACGTCAGCGCGGTGGTCCTCGCCAACTGCACCTCCGGACCCGCGCCGTTCACCGTCGCCGCGGACCTGGTGCGGATCGTCGCGGAGGCGGAGCCGCGTATCCCCGCGCCGTGGCGGCCGCTCCGGCAGGTCCAGGAGGAGGAATCCGCCGTGCTCGACCTCGTGGGCCAGTGGTACTGGGGGACCTACGCCTTCGGGCTGCGGCTGTCGGCCGACGGGGTGCTCGCGCTGGAGCCGCTCTCCGGGAAGGGGCGGCGCTCACGCTTCCGGGCGGACGGTGACGGCGGCTGGGTGGGGCTCGAGGGCTACTACGCGGGGGAGGTGCTGAAGCCCGTACGGCGCCCGGACGGCACGGTCAGCCACCTCGACCTCGGCTCGTTCGTGTTCACCCGGCAGCCGTACGAGGAGGGCGCCCCGGTGCCCGGTGGCGTGGACGCGGAGGGGTGGCGGGGCCTGCAGTAGGTCCGACGGGGCGCGACACCGACGTACGCAGAGCGGCCGTGTTTCACGTGAAACACGGCCGCTTCCTCACAACGCCAGCTTGAAGCCCACGTGCGACGCCGTGAAACCGAGCCGCTCGTAGAAGCGGTGGGCGTCGGTGCGGGTGTTGTCCGAGGTCAGCTGGACCAGTTGGCAGCCCTCGCGGTGAGAGGTGTCGATCGCCCACTCGATCATCCGGGTGCCCAGACCGCCGCCGCGTTCGTCCGCGTGGATGCGTACGCCCTCGATGACCGACCGCGTGGCGCCGCGCCGGGACAGTCCCGGAATGATCGTGAGCTGAAGCGTCCCGACGACGCGTCCTTCCCGGACGGCGACGACAAGGTGCTGGTTCGGGTCGGCGCGCAGCCGTTCCAGCGCGGTCAGGTAGGGCGCGAGGTCCTCCGGTGACTCGCGCTGCGCACCCAGCGGGTCGTCCGCGAGCAGGGCGACGATCGCCGGGACGTCGTCGGCGGTCGCGGGCCGTATCTCGAAATCTCCCATGCCGCGCACCCTATGCGGGCACAGGCGCCTTCAGTGTCTCCACGACGCGGACCAGCGGGGCGAGGTCGGGGTTCTTCGCCGCCTCGTCGAGCGCCTCGCGCAGCGCGGTGTCGTTGGTGGGCCGCGCCTCCTCCAGCAGCTTGAGGCCGGCCTCGGTGACGTCGGTGTAGATGCCTCGCCGGTCGGTGGGGCAGAGGTAGCGCTCCAGCAGACCGCGGTCCTCGAGCCGGGTGACCAGCCGGGTGGTGGCGCTCTGGCTGAGTACGACCGCGTCGGCGACCTGCTTCATCTGCAGATGTCCACCCTCACCGGAGTGCTGCCGGCTCAACACGTCGAGCAGCGAGTACTCCCGCACGCTCAGATCGTGCTTGGCCTGCAGGGCGCGCTCGATGTGCGCCTCGATCCTCCCGTGCAGCAGCGAGAGAGCGCACCAGCCCTGGGTGAGGGCGGTGAGTGCGGGATCCGTGGCTGTCATGGGGTGGTCCTCCGTCCAGCAGGGTCTGACACCAGGGTAGAGCACGAACGAAATATCCCGCGCTTGCAAATATCCCGCGTCTGCAATTATTGTCGAGTCTCGTTAAGTGCTCCCGCAATCTCCGGAAGGTCTGTTCCCTCATGCCTCTCGCGCTTCTGGCCCTCGCGATCGGGGCCTTCGGGATCGGCACCACCGAATTCGTGATCATGGGCTTGCTGCCCGAGGTCGCGGGCGACTTCGGTGTCTCCATCCCCACCGCCGGTTACCTCGTGACCGGCTACGCCCTGGGTGTCATGTTCGGCGCCCCCCTGATGACCGTGCTCGGCACCAAGATCTCCCGTAAGCGCATGCTGATGCTGCTGATGGGCCTCTTCGTCGTCGGGAACCTGCTGTCGGCGCTGGCCCCCACCTTCGGCCTCATGCTGACCGGACGGGTGGTCGCCTCCCTGGCCCACGGCGCCTTCTTCGGCATCGGTTCCGTGGTCGCCGCCGACCTGGTCGCCCCCGACAAGCGGGCCGGCGCCATCTCGCTGATGTTCACCGGCCTCACCGTCGCCAACGTCGTCGGTGTGCCGCTGGGCACCCTGGTCGGCCAGTCCCTGGGCTGGCGCGTCACCTTCGGCATCGTCGCCGCGCTCGGCGTGGTCGGCCTGCTGGGCGTCGCCAAGCTGGTGCCCGACATGCCCAAGCCCGAGGGCGTGCGGCTGCGCCACGAGCTGGCCGCGCTGAAGAACGTGCAGGTCCTGCTCGCCATGGCGATGACCGTGCTCGGCTTCGGCGGCGTCTTCGCGGCGATCACCTACATCGCGCCGATGATGACGCACGTCGCGGGCTTCGCCGACGGCTCCGTCACCTGGCTGCTGGTGCTGTTCGGCCTCGGCATGGTCGGCGGCAACCTCGTCGGCGGCAAGTACGCCGACCGCGCCCTGATGCCGATGCTGTACGTGTCCCTCGGTGCCCTCGCCGCCGTCCTGGCGCTGTTCACCCTGACCGCCCACAACAAGATCGCCGCGGCCGTCACCATCGCCCTCGTCGGCGCGCTCGGCTTCGCCACCGTCCCGCCGCTGCAGAAGCGAGTCCTGGACCACGCGCACGGCGCGCCCACCCTGGCCTCGGCACTCAACATCGGCGCCTTCAACCTGGGCAACGCGCTGTCCGCCTGGCTCGGCGGCCTCGTGATCGCCGCCGGACTCGGCTACACCGCCCCCAACTGGGTCGGCGCCGTCCTCGCCGCGGCCGCCCTGGCGCTCGCCGTCCTCTCGGCCGGCCTCGAGCGCCGTGAGCGGGCGGCCGGCGCCCCGGTCGCCGGCACGGTCCCCGCGGAGCACCCGACCGTCGTCATGCACTGACCCCCGGCGCCTCCGGGCGCGGGGCCAGGGCCGTCCCCGCGCCCGCCGATCCCCCTTCCGTCCGTCACGTCGGACACCGCACGAACCGCAAGGAGAACCACCTCATGACCACCACCGCCGTCGCCCCGCTGACCACCGCGGACGCCGAAGCCCTCGTCACCGCCGCCGTCGAGGCCGCCGAGAAGGCCGGTGTCACCGTCAGCGTCACCGTCCTCGACGCGGGCGGGCACCTGCTCGCCTTCCGCCGGGACGACCGGGCCGTGCTGATCTCCGGTGAGACCAGCACGCGCAAGGCCTACACCGCTCTGCAGCTGAACACGCCCACCGCCGACCTGGTGGACGCCGTGCAGCCCGGCGGCCTCTTCCACACCCTGCCCACCGCCCTCGACCGGCCGCTGCTCTTCATCGCGGGCGGCGTGCCCGTACGGCGTGACGGCCGGCTCATCGGCGCCGTCGGCGTCGGCGGCGGCGCCCCGGAACAGGACCACGGCTTCGCCACCGCCGCCGTGGAGTCCCTCGCCTGACGGCGCACGGGCCGCCAACCCCGTACGACGTGGCACAGCGCGCCTGTACGGCGCACCGCACAGTGACGCCGGTCCCGCAGCACACGCGGGACCGGCGTCGCCGTTCGTGCACACCGTCAGGCGGCCGCTACCGTCACCGGGGCGAACCGCCTGCTCCAGTCCCCCGGCAGCTCCGTGATCCCGTGCGTCATGACGGCGTTGAACGCGACCGGTTCGAGGCCGTGTTCCTTCACCCAGTCGAGCAGCTCACGGTGCCGGACGTCGATGTCGGTGCGCAGCGGCCGGTTGGTGTGGGCGGCCAGAGAAGCGATGAGTGCCTGGGCGGTCGCGGTGTCCCGGGCGATCAGCGGGCCCACGACATGGGTGTCCATGTTGGGCCAGGCGGCGGCGTAGCCGATGATCCGTCCGTCCTCCTCGGCCACCCGGAGCTGGTCCGCGAAGGCGGGCAGGCGGGTCACGATGTGGGTCCGGTCGGTGCCGAAGGCCTCCTCGTCGAGCCGCAGGATCGCCGGAAGGTCGTCGGCGGTGGCCGTGCGGGTCAGGACGTCCGGCCGGCCGGACGGGACGAAGCGGCCGCGCACCGTCTCGGCCTGCCCGGTGGCCTTGAAACCGAGCTCCTCGTACAGCGGCCGGCCCAGAGGCGTGGCGTGCAGGGTGAGGGGAGTGATGCCCGCCTCCTCGACGACATGGCGCATCAGCCGGCGTCCGAGGCCCTGACGCGAGTGGCGCTCCGCGACGAGCACCATGCCCACGGCCGCCAGGGAGGGCCGCTCGCGGGGCCCGTACTCGGTGACGACGCAGGCGGCTGCCAGACCGCCGTCAGGGGCGTCGACGCCGTGGCCGCGTCCGGCCGCGAGCAGGAGTCCCCACTTGTGCTCCTCCCGGGGCCACCCCCGGTCCTCGGACAGGTCGGCGCAGGCGGTGAGATCGCGGAGCGTCAGACGACGGATGGGCAGGGAGTCGAGAGAAGGTGTCGGCACGCAGTCAGGCTGTCCGACCGGAGCCTTCGGCGTCCACCTGTTTCCGCAGATGCATACGTGCTTTTGGCCATCCCGTCCAGGCCGGGATCAGCCCAGGTCGGAGGCGTGCAGCGCACGCACGCCCTCGATGTTGCCGTCGAGGTAGTGCCGCAGGGACAGCGGTACGAGGTGGACGGAGGCGATGCCGACCCGGGTGAAGGGCACGCGCACGATCTCGTACTCGCCGGCGGGTTCCTCGACCTCCGGGCCGTGCCGCAGGGACGGGTCCATGGACTCCAGACGGCAGACGAAGAAGTGCTGCACCTTCACGCCGGTGGAGCTCTCGTCCTCGCCGATGTGCTCCACGGTGTCCACGAAGCACGGCACCACATCCGTGATCTTGGCGCCGAGCTCCTCGTACACCTCGCGGTGCAGGGCGTGGACGACGGTCGGGTCCTCCGGCTCGACCCCGCCGCCGGGGGTGACCCAGTACGGGTCCACACCAGGTTTGGTGCGCTTGATCAGGATCAGGTGATCGCCGTCCAGCAGAACGGCTCGGGCGGTGCGCTTGACCACGGGTCGGACGGTCATGGGGGGAATGTGGCCCAGCTGGTTCCACGTGAAACATCGCCGGACGCCCTTGCTCCGGCCGCCGGGACACCGGGCCGACGGCACCCCGTCAGCACCGGTCGGCGGCACCCCCGTCAGACCGGTGGGCGGTACCCCCGTCAGACCGGTCGGCGGTACCCCCGTCAGCACCGGTCGGCGGCATCTTCGTCAGCTCCAGCCGACGGCCGCCCGCTCCAGCCACTCATGGGCCCGTGCGATGTGCGGCATCGCCAGCGTGCCGGTACGGACGGCGAGGAAGTAGGTGCGCAGCGGAGGCACCGTCGGTTCGTGCAGGGCCACCACCTCGCCGCGTTCCAGCGCGCCCGCGCACAGATAGCGCGGCAGCACGGCGAGACCCGCCCCGGCCGTAGCGCACGCCAGCACGGCGCGCAGGTCCGGGACGATCACCGTCCCCGGACAGACCGGACGGGAGTCGAACACGGAGGCCCAGTAGCGGGCGACGAAGGGCAGCGACTCGTGCACCTCCACGACCGGGACCCGTTCGAGGGCGCCCGGACCGGACCGGCGCAGCGTCCCGGTGCCGATCCGCTCGGCCCACCGCGGGGCGGCGACCAGGACGTGCTCCTCGTCGCAGAGCGCGGTCGCCGAGAGCAGCGCGCCGCGCGGGCGGACGGTGCTGATGGCCAGGTCCTGGTGGCCGGCGGCGAGCCCTTCGAGGACCTCGTCGGCGGTGCCGAAGGAGGCGCGGAGCGCGAAGCCCTGGCCGTCCTCGCCGGTCAGCTCCGTGAGCGCGGGCAGCGCCCGCTCGGCGGTGAACTCGGGAGGCCCGGCGAGATGCAGGGTGCGTAAGGAGGAGTCCTCCTCCAGCCCGGATTCGGCTATCTTCACCAGCGCGTCCAGGTGGGGCGCCGCCTTGTGGGCGAGCTCGTCGCCGATCGTCGTCGGCGTCACCCCGCGCGCCTGCCGCAGGAACAGGGGCCGTCCGACCTGCCGCTCCAGGGTTCTGATCTGCGAGGTGACGGCCGGCTGCGAGAGGCCCAGCAGGGCGGCCGCGCGCGTGAAGGAACCGGCCCGGTGCACGGTCACGAAGGTCCGGAGCAAGGCCAGATCCACGGCACGCACCCCTCCCTCGTCGGCCCGCCGCAGACCGGACGGAGCCAACTATAAATTTGTCGATAGGTCGCTGTCGCTACTGTGATTGGACACTGACACTGAGTCAACTAGCCTGAGTCGCGCGGTTCTTCGCACGCGGAACCGAGGACGGTCCGAGCCACGAGGGGGGAGGCTCGGACCGTCCGCAGGGGGTGTCGTCCGTCAGATGTGCGCAGGTCAGCCCGCTGTCGCGTCCAGAGCCCGCAGTACGTCGGCGATCAGGTCCTCCGGGTCCTCGGCCCCGACGGAGAAGCGGACGAAGCCCTCCGGAACGGCGTCCCCGCCCCAGCGGCCGCGCCGTTCCGCCGTGGACCGCACACCGCCGAAGCTCGTCGCGTCGTCCACGAGACGCAGGGCGTCCAGGAAGCCGTCCGCACGCTCGCGGGACGGCAGCGTGAAGGACACCACGCACCCGTAGCGGCGCATCTGCTGCGACGCGATCTTGTGCGCCGGGTCGTCCGGCAGCCCCGGATAGCGCAGACCCGTGACCTCCGGCCGTTCCCGCAGCGCCTCGGCGAGCCGCAGCGCGGTCGCGTTCTGCCGCTCGACCCGCAGCTGCAGCGTGGCGATCGACCGGTGCGCGAGCCACGCCTCCATCGGCCCCGGGATGGCGCCGACGATCTTCCGCCAGCGCCGGACCGCGGCCATCGCCTCGGCGTCCCGGCCGGCGACGTACCCGAGGAGCACGTCACCGTGTCCGGTCAGCTGCTTGGTGCCGCTGGCCACCGCGAAGTCCGCGCCGAGCTCCAGCGGGCGCTGACCCAGCGGCGTCGCCAATGTGTTGTCGACGGCGACCAGGGCCCCCTGCGCGTGGGCCGCGTCGGCGAGCCGCCGCACGTCGCACACG
Organism: Streptomyces cellulosae; assembly: GCA_014655195.1. GTDB lineage: Bacteria > Actinomycetota > Actinomycetes > Streptomycetales > Streptomycetaceae > Streptomyces > Streptomyces cellulosae. The sequence goes on from BNBH01000003.1 coordinate 132,125, forward strand.
TCGAGACCCGGGTTCGAGGGCGTCTCGATCCACAGCAGCTTCGCGCCGTCCAGCACCTCCATCTGGGCGTCCCCGCCGGTCGGCGCGGTGCGCACCTCGATGCCGTACGCCTCCAGCTGGGCGCGCGCCAGCGGCAGCGCCTGGTAGCCGTCGTCGGGCAGGACGACCGCGTCCCCCGCGCGGAGCTGCGAGAACAGCACCGCGGAGATGGCGGCCATGCCCGAGGCGAACACCAGCGTCTCGACGCCGTCCCGCCCCGGGCCCTCCAGCTCGCCGATCGCCCGCTCCAGCAGGGTCCACGTCGGGTTCTCGTCCCGGCCGTAGGTGTACGGGCCGGTGGGGTCGCCCGGCAGATGGAAGTGGGCCGCGAACACCGGCCCGGGCAGGGTCGGCTCGTGCTTCACCGGCTCGGGCAGCCCGGCCCGCACCGCACGGGTGCCGTCGCCCGGCCCGCCCGTGCCTCTCGTCGCGTCGTTCATGCCGCCCGTCCTTCCACCTGCTCACGTACCGCGGCGAGCAGCCCGTGGCTCGCCGCCTCCACCATCTCAAGACACGCGTCGAAACCCTCGGGACCCCCGTAGTACGGGTCCGGCACGTCGAGGTCGTCGCCGGCCGCCGGGTCGTACGACCGCAGCAGCCGCACCTTCTCCGCGTCCCGCTCCGTGGGTGCGAGGCGGCGCAGCGCCCTGAGATGACCCGCGTCCAGGGCGACGACGAGATCGAGCCGGCCGAACCAGGACGGGTCGAACTGCCGGGCCGTGTGCTCGGCGTCGTAGCCGTTCTCCCGCAGCACGGCGACGGTGCGGGGGTCCGCGCCCTCGCCCTCGTGCCAGCCGCCGGTGCCGGCGCTGTCGACCTCGACCAGGTCTTCCAGACCGGCCTCGGCCACGCGCGCGCGGAAGACGAACTCGGCCATCGGAGAGCGGCAGATGTTGCCGGTGCACACGAAGCAGACGCGGTAGGTCATGGTGGTCAGTCCCCGTCGGGCAGGATCACGTTCAGGGCCCAGGAGACCACGGAGATGATGAGACCGCCCACCACGGCCGTCCAGAAGCCGTCCACGTGGAAACTCAGGTCGAACTGGTCGGCGAGCCAGGAGGTGAGCAGCAGCATCAGGGCGTTCACGACCAGGGTGAACAGGCCCAGGGTCAGGATGAGCAGCGGCAGGCTCAGCAGCTTGACCACCGGCTTGACCAGGAAGTTCACCACGCCGAAGATCAGCGCCACCAGGAACAGCGTGCCTATCTCCTTGCCGGTGCTGTCCCCGGTCAGGGTGATCTTGTCGAGGAGCCAGACCGCGACCGCGAGGGCTCCCGCGTTGGCGATCGTCTTGACTAGGAAATTCTTCATGTGTCTGATCGTGGCAGACAGCATCGTGATCGGGCAGTGAGGGCAGGGGCGGGACCCGTGAAAGCATTCAGGCTGGACGAACTCGAAGCGGAGCGCGCCGCGAACGACGGGGCGTACCTGCAGTTCCTGCGGGAACGGAACATGTCGGTCGGTCTCTACGCCCTGGACGCGGGCGCCCAGGACCCGCAGCAGCCGCACCACCAGGACGAGGTGTACCTCGTGGTCAGCGGCCGTGCCTCGATCACCGTCGGCATGGAGACCACCGAGGTCGCGCGCGGCAGCGTCGTCTACGTGCCGGCCGGGGTGGCGCACAAGTTCCACCACATCAGCGAGGACCTGCGGGTCGTCGTGGTGTTCTCTCCGCCGGAGAGCTGAGGGCGGGCCCCGGGGTTCCCTAGGGGACGGGTCAGGGGAGGACAAGGGATCCGGGAGCCCCGTCCGGTCCCCGGCCGCCCTAGCATCGGGAGCGGACGTCATCGACAGGACCCGGCAGGCAGCGGGCGGAGAGGTAAGGACGAGGCCATGCGAGAGATCTTCACGGGACTGCCGTGGTGGGTGAAGTGGATCGCGGTGCCGGTCATCGCCCTGGTGGTGTTCGGCGGCCTGATAGCGAGCGTGGTCGGCTTCGTCATCGGCCTGCTCTTCAAGGCGCTGGTCTTCGTCGCCCTGGTCGGCGGACTCATCTACGTGGTGCGGAAGTTCACGGCGAGCTCCTCCTCGCGCGACTGGTGAGCCGGCGGGAACCGGCGGGGCGGTAACGGGATACGCCGGTTCCCTCGGGTGGGGGAAGTTTCCGTACAGGGCCTCCTGCGTGCGGTGACGGACGGTTAGAGTCCGGAACTCGACGCGGGGCCGGTCCCCGCGAACGGCGACCCCACCACCCGTGTTCCCCGCACGGGCTGCCCCCTCGCGCTACGGGAGTGACCCTTGGCCACGACTGGCACCGCCCCCGCATCTCGGACCGCGGTCCCCCCGCAGCCCCGTTCGCCGGCCCCGCCCACGTCTCCCCCCGGCACGACCCTCATCGGCTCGGTCCAGCGCGCCATGCGCCTGCTGGAGACCGTCGCCGCCCATGAGCACGGCGCCCCCGCCAAGCAGCTCGCCCGAGAGACCGGGCTGGCGCTCCCCACGGCCTACCACCTGCTGCGCACCCTGGTGCACGAGGGCTATCTGCGGCGTGACCGCGGGATGTTCTACCTCGGGGAGGCCGCCGAGCGGCTCGGCGGCAGCGGAGCCCGGCAGAAACGTCGCAGCACGGTGGCCGACACCCTCGCCCGCTGGCGGGACGCGGTCGGCGTCCCCGTCTACTACGCGGCCTACCGCGACGGCGAGATCGGCCTGATCGGCGTCGCCGACACCCCGGGCAATCCGGCCGTCGAGGAGTGGACCGACTTCCGGGAGACCGCCCACGCCCACGCCCTCGGCCAGTGTCTCCTCGCGCAGCTGGACGACGCGGCCCGGCGCGACCACCTCGGCCGCTACCCGGTGCGCCCGGTCACCCCGTACACGGTTCGCGACGCCGCGAGCCTGCTGCGGCGCCTGGAACGGGTGCGGGAGACGGACCTGGTGATCGAACGTCAGGAGTACGCGCTGGGGACGGTGTGCGCCGCGATCCCCCTCAAGGTCGGCGCGACGGCGGCCACTGTGGCCGTCTCACTGCCTGTGCACCAGGGCGACCGGCTCCTTCCGACGGTCCAGCGGCTGCAGGCCGAAATGCGCTGCCTGCTCGGCTCGCTCGCACTGTCTATCAGTATTTGAAAACTCACTCCTTGTGATCTGCTGTGTACGTTCAGCAAGATTCCCTCTAGAGTCAGGGTCCATGCCCGGCCAGTCCGCGGCGAATGACGGGGTAGGCGATGCGCGAATCCGTACAGGCAGAGGTCATGATGAGCTTTCTCGTGTCGGAGGAGCTTTCCTTCCGCATTCCGGTGGAGCTGCGTTATGACACCTGCGATCCCTACGCGGTGCGGCTGACCTTCCATCTGCCCGGAGACGCCCCCGTGACCTGGGCGTTCGGCAGGGAGCTGCTGGTCGACGGCGTGGGCAGGCCCTGCGGCGAGGGCGATGTGCGGGTCGCGCCGGTCGACCCCGACACCCTGGGCGAGGTGCTGATCCGGCTCCAGGTCGGCAGCGACCAGGCCCTGTTCCGCTCGTCGACCGCCCCGATCGTGGCCTTCCTCGACCGCACCGACAAACTGGTGCCGCTGGGGCAGGAAGGGGCGCTCGCCGACTTCGACGCCCACCTCGACGACGCGCTCGACCGCATCCTCGCGGAGCAGAGCGCCGGCTGACGCGTTGAGCCGACCGGGTGAGCCGGTGGCGTAACGCTTCAGCGCGCTCCGGACGTCCTCTCGCGGCGGCGTGCGTCAGCGCTTGCGGCGCCTGCCCCGCCCGCCCCGAGCCATGGCAGGCCGCGGTTCCGGTGCGTGGCCGACGGCCTGGTCGTGCGCCACCGGCTGTCCGGGCACCGGGGCGCGGTCCGCCGGGCGGTCCGCCGAGACGACCAGCGCGGCCAGGGCCGTGGTCACCGGCACCGAGGCCACCAGGCCGATCGACCCGATCAGCGTGCGCACGATCTCCTCCGCGACCAGCTCGCTGTTGGCGACGGTCCCCACGCTGCTCTGCGCCACCGAGAACAGCAGCAGCAGCGGCAGCGCGGCGCCCGCGTAGGCGAGGACGAGGGTGTTGACCACGGACGCGATGTGGTCACGGCCGATGCGGATGCCCGCGCGGTACAGCGCGCGGCGGCCCATCGCAGGGTTGGCCTCGTGCAGCTCCCACACGGCGGACGTCTGGGTGACCGTCACGTCGTCCAGGACGCCTAGCGAGCCGATGATGACGCCCGCGAGCAGCAGGCCGCTCATGTCGATGTCCGGGTAGAGGCCGTGGATGAGGCCGGTGTTGTCGTCGGTGTTGCCGGTGAGGGCCGACCAGCCGATGAACACCGACCCCAGGATGCCGATCAGCAACAGCGAGACCAGGGTGCCCAGCACCGCTACCGAGGTGCGGGCCGACAGCCCGTGACAGAGGTACAGCGCGAGCAGCATGATCAGGCTCGCTCCCACCACCGCCACGACCAGCGGGTTCGAGCCCTGCAGGATCGCCGGCAGGATGAAGAAGTTGAGCACCAGGAAGCTGACCGCCAGCGCGACCAGCGCCATGACGCCCCGCAGACGGCCCACGGCCACCACGGCGAGCGCGAAGACACCGGCCAGCAGGGCGAGCGGGAAGCGGCGGTTCACGTCGGCGACCGAGTACTGGAGGTCCTCCGGGGCCGACGGCTCGTAGGCGACGACGACCCCCTGGCCCTCGCTCAACTGCCGTGACTGGTCCGGCTGCACGATCTCCGTGAACGTCCGGCCCTTGTCCTTGCCGGTGTCGACCCGGATCGTCGCCTTCTTGCAGGTGCCGTTCGCCTGCTGCTGGGCCGAGGAACCCTCGGCGGTGGAGGTGTCACCGGTCGGGACGCCGGCGGAGGGGTTGGCCGAGGCGCAGTCCATCGCGACCACCTCGGTGACCGTGCCCTGCTGCGTCTGGCGGTCGAAGCCGACGCCGGTGCGCTCGTGCGCGGGGGCGCCGCCCGGCCACAACACGGCCAGGCCGACGAGGACCGCCGCGGTGAAGGGGATGAGGACCGCGGCGATGACCTTGCGGAGGTGGCGGGAGACGGGGGCGGCGGGGCCGTGACTGTGGCTGTGCCCGTGGCTGTGGACCTGAGCGGGGCCGTGCCCGTGGTCTTGCCCGCTCGTCGGAGACGGGGCATCAGCCGGCGTCCCCGGCGGGCTCAAGCGCCGGTGGGAGCCGGTGTGTTCGTGCGAGCCCGTGCGTCCCTGCCCGGGACCGTGCCCGTGCGGCTGCCCGGGTCCGTGCCCGTGCGGGGCGTCGGCACCGCGCGGTGGCTCGGACGGCGGGTACGGAGGCGGAGAGTTCGGAGTCACCGACCGATCATCGCAAGAAGGAAGGGGGCCCTCTGTTCACCGCGCCAGAAATGACGCTAGCGTGGAGGCACCTTTTGTACACGCGGGAGCTCGGAGCACCGGGCTGAGAGGGCGCTGACCTCCGTCTCAGCGATGTTCCACGTGAAACATCACCGACAGCGGGTGATGTTTCACACGGGACGTCGGCAGACGGAAACCGCTGCGTCGACCGCCGAACCTGTTACCGGGTAATGCCGGCGTAGGGAGTAGGTCTCATGACCAACAAGGACGCACGCACGCCTGCCTCCACGCAGAACCCGACGGAGACGTCGGAGGCCGTGGAGGCCGGGAAGTCCATCGGCTGGCACAAGGCGTACGTCGAGGGCAGCCGCCCCGACCTGCGGGTGCCGGTCCGTCAGGTGCACCTCACCAACGGGCAGTCGGTCACCCTGTACGACACATCGGGCCCGTACACCGATCCACTCGTCGACACCGACGTCCGCCGGGGACTGGCCCCGCTGCGCGAGAACTGGATCGTCGCCCGCGGCGACACCGAGGAGTACGCGGGCCGTCCCGTCCGTCCCGAGGACGACGGGATCAAGCACACCTCGCCGCGCGGGGGACTGCGCAACCTCGACGCGGTCTTCCCCGGCCGGCCACGGCTGCCGCGCCGGGGCCGGGAGGGGAAGGCCGTCACGCAGCTGGCGTACGCGCGCCGGGGCGAGATCACGCCCGAGATGGAGTTCGTGGCGATCCGGGAGAACGTCTCCCCCGAGGTGGTCCGCGAGGAGATCGCGGCGGGCCGCGCGGTGCTGCCCGCCAACGTCAACCACCCGGAGAGCGAGCCGATGATCATCGGCAAGCGGTTCCTGGTGAAGGTCAACGCCAACATCGGCAACTCGGCGGTCACCTCCTCCATCGAGGAGGAGGTGGAGAAGATGACCTGGGCGACCCGCTGGGGCGCCGACACGGTCATGGACCTCTCCACCGGCCGCAACATCCACACCACCCGCGAGTGGGTGCTGCGCAACTCCCCGGTCCCCATCGGCACCGTGCCGCTCTACCAGGCGCTGGAGAAGGTCGACGGCAAGGCCGAGGAGCTGACCTGGGAGATCTACAAGGACACGGTCATCGAGCAGGCCGAGCAGGGCGTGGACTACATGACGGTCCACGCGGGCGTCCGGCTCGCATACGTGCCGCTCACCGCGAACCGCAAGACCGGGATCGTCTCGCGCGGCGGGTCGATCATGGCGGCGTGGTGCCTGGCGCACCACAGGGAGTCGTTCCTCTACGAGCACTTCGAGGAACTGTGCGAGATCCTCGCCGCGTACGACGTGACGTACTCGCTGGGCGACGGTCTGCGGCCCGGGTCCATCGCGGACGCCAACGACGAGGCGCAGTTCGCGGAGCTGCGGACGCTGGGTGAGCTCAACAGCATCGCCAAGCGGCACAACGTGCAGACCATGATCGAGGGGCCGGGACACGTCCCGATGCACAAGATCAAGGAGAACATCGACCTCCAGCAGGAGATCTGCGAGGAGGCGCCGTTCTACACGCTCGGCCCGCTCACCACGGACGTCGCGCCCGCGTACGACCACATCACCTCGGGCATCGGCGCCGCGATGATCGCCTGGTGGGGCACGGCGATGCTCTGCTACGTCACGCCGAAGGAGCACCTGGGTCTGCCCAACAGGGACGACGTGAAGACCGGCGTGATCACCTACAAGATCGCCGCCCATGCGGCCGACCTCGCCAAGGGCCACCCCGGAGCCCAGGAGTGGGACGACGCGCTGTCCGACGCGCGGTTCGAGTTCCGGTGGGAGGACCAGTTCAACCTGGCCCTCGACCCGGACACGGCCCGCGAGTTCCACGACGAGACGCTTCCGGCGGAGCCGGCGAAGACGGCGCACTTCTGCTCGATGTGCGGGCCGAAGTTCTGCTCGATGAAGATCTCCCAGGACATCCGCCGCGAACACGGCGGCAGCCGCACGGAGATCGAGGAGGGGATGGCCCAGAAGTCGCGGGAATTCGCGGCGGCGGGCAACCGGGTGTATCTGCCGATCGCGGACTGACCGAGGGGGAGGCGGCGGCCGGCGCCCACACGGCTGCCGGCGCCGTCCCCGTTCCGGAGGCCTCAGAGACCTTCGGCTCTCCAGGCCACCAGACCCGCCCGATCCACCTGGTCGAAGCCCACCGCGAACGGCTTCTGACCCTCACCGGTCACCACGTGGATGCTGCACTGCGTGACGCTGTCGCCCGTCGGGACGGTCGCGAAGATCCAGTCGGACGGGCAGCCGGGAACCTCCGAGTCCATGAAGTAGTGGCTCTTCTCCGGGATCTGCCGGCCGTCCCGCGTGAGGAGGCGGATGCGGTCGGACTGGTCGTTGTAGAGGTCCGACGTGCCGGTGTTGGTGTAGGTGACCGAGACGTAGTACGGCACGCCGCGTCGCTCCTCCTCGGTGAGAGGGAGACCCGCGTCCTTGAGGTCGGCCATGTTGCCCCGGCGTACGGACACCGGAGTGGCGGGCAGTTCGAGGATGCCGTCCTCGTCGGCGTCGTGCCGGACCGGGATGACGTCTCCCGGCTCCGCCAGCCCGGCCGAGACCGTCTCCACGCCGCCGTCGACGGGCCAGACCGCGACGGCGGCGGTCTCGTCGTGGTAGCCGCCGGCGTAGTGCAGCACGGACAGCACCCCGACACCCTCCGGCAGTGCGTAGGTCACGCAGACCTCGTAGGAGGCGCCGGGTGCCAGTGTCTCCGGCGGGAAGTTCGCGCACGGCAGATCGGCTCCTCCCGGCCTGCCGCCGCTGAGGTGGGCCTCCTGCCCGTCCTCCCAGTCGGTGCCCATGAGGACGAGATCGCTGTCCACCATGAACGGGTCGGGGATCGTCCTCGGGCCGGTGTTGGTGACCTCGAAGGTGAGGTAGTGAGGGACCGTGCCCTTCAGTTCCTCGCCCACACGGGCCCCGCGCATGTCCTTCTCCGAGCCCCGGACCAGGCTCCTGACCGTGATCCGGACCGTGTGCGGCCGGTCGTCGACGTCCGTGTGGACGACGTCCCGGGCGCCGGTCCGCACCGGCAGGTCGGTCCAGGAGGCCGGCCTCTCCGACGTTCCGACCACCGCCCCGCCCGCGTCGCGCTCCCCTGCGCACCCGGCGAGGAGAAGCAGGACCGCCGCGCCCATGGCGGCCTTCCCGAACTGGCTGGACAGGCGCATCGAGCTTCCTTGCTGTACGGGGAACCGGAGCCGCCGGAGGACTGACGCATCGTAGGACGCTGTGCGGTGACCCGGCGGTGGGGGACGGTCTGTCCCGGTCGCACGACGTGATGAGCCCGCTCCGTGGGTCACCCTCGTGGAATCCGTCCGGTCTGGGCAGACTGGGCCCATGACTGCGTGGGCGTTGAGCAAGGGGTCCAACTGTTCCGTCGAGGTGCCTGTCGTGCGGGCCGAGCTGGCGTGGGCGGTGGGGCCCGGGGTGCCCGACATCGACGCGTCCGCCCTGCTGCTGACGTCGGTGGGGCGGGTGCGGGACGACGGGGACTTCGTGTTCTACAACCAGCCGCGTCACGCCTCCGAGGCCGTGCGGCACCTGGGCAAGCGGCATGCCGACGGGGCCGCCACCGACACCGTCGAGGTGGACCTGCGTTCCCTGGAGCCGGCCGTCGAGCGGATCGTGCTCGGGGCGTCGGCCGACGGCGGGACCTTCGGACAGGTGCCCGGCCTGGTGCTGCGGCTGCTGGACGCCGCCTCGGACGCGGAGATCGCCCGCTTCGACATGGCGGCAGGGACCGAGACCGCCTTCATCGGCGGCGAGCTGTACCGGCGGCAGGGCGCCTGGAAGTTCCGCGCGGTCGGCCAGGGGTACGCCTCCGGCCTCGCCGGACTCGCCACGGACTTCGGCATCACCGTCGACGACCCCGCCCAGACCCCCCTCGTCACCGCGCCTGTGCCCCCCTTGCCGCCTCCGCCGGCCGATCCGGGGCCGCCCGGACCGTCCCCGTCCGGCGCCGCCCGCCCCGGCAAGGGCGAGGAACGGCTCCCCGTCGACATGCGCAAGCGGCTGTCCCTGCGCAAGGAGCAGGTCGCCGTCAGCCTGCGCAAACACGGCGCCGCCGACGTCACCGCACGTGTGATCCTCGTGCTGGACGCCTCCGGGTCGATGTCCTTCCTGTACTCCAAGGGCGCCGTCGCCGACGTCGTCGAGCGGATGGCGGCCGTCGCCGCGCAACTGGACGACGACGGGGAGATGCAGGCCTGGACGTTCGCCACCACCCCCGCCCGGCTGCCCGACCTGCGGCTGGGGGAGCTTCCCGAGTGGCTGCGGCTGCACGTCCGCGTGGGGGAGATCTCCCTGTTCCGGCGCAAGCGCAAGAAGGGCCTCGACCCGAGCCAGGTCGACATGCGCGAGGTCGGCATCCAGAACGAGGAGCAGAAGGTCATCGCGGAGGTGCGCGCGTACGTACGGGAGAACCCGGTGCCCGCCCCCACACTCGTGCTGTTCTTCTCCGACGGCGGCGTCTACCGCAACGCCGAGATCGAGGCGCAGCTGCGCGAGGCCGTCGAGGAGCCGGTGTTCTGGCAGTTCGTGGGGCTCGGGCATGCGAATTACGGCGTCCTGGAGCGGTTCGACACGCTGCCCGGGCGGCGCGTCGACAACGTCGGCTTCTTCTCCGTCGACGACATCAGCAGGGTCCCGGACGCCGAGCTGTACGACCGGCTGCTGTCCGAGTTCCCGCAGTGGATCAGGGCGGCGCGCGGGGCGGGCATCCTCTGACCCCCCGCCCCCGTCGCGCAGCCTGGCGGCTACTCCGGCTGGTGTTCCGGGCCCCCGAAGTCCGGGCTCGACCAGTCCGGGCTGGAGTAGCTGGGGCGGGTGCCCCGGTGCGCCCCGTCGTCGGGGCTGGAGAAGCCCGGCCGGTCGTACCCCAGGTTCGGGATGCGGCTGGTCGGCGCGGGCGGCGCCGTGTGCTGGAGCGCCGTGGCCCCCGCGGGGTCGGCGAGCGCCTCCCGCAGGAACGGCACGATGCCCCGTTCCAGCAGCGCCTCACGCCAGGCGTCCCGCGCCTGGGCCACCTCCTCGTCGAGTTCGCGGTACGTCCCGCCGAGCGCCGACGGCTTGTTGCGCAGCGCGGTGAGCAGCAGGCCCACCCCGGCGACGAGGATGGCGACCGCCGTGACCGCGCCGAACACCCAGCCGGTGGTCAGCATCGTCCGCGCGAACTCGTTCTCCGAGTCGAGCGTCCGCAGGACGAAGCCGACGAGCAGGAATATCGCGGCGGCGGTCCCGGCCAGGACCGGCGCCAGGACGGCGACGACGGCCGCCACCCCTGCTCCGGCGGCCTCGGCCATCTCGCCCATCGACGCGGCGAACCCCGCCGCGCCGGTGACGCCCGGATCTTCGGTGCCCGCGTCGCGCACGGCCGGGGTGACCGTGGGCGGCCTGCGCGCCTCCTCGCGGACCTTCACGTAGTGCTGGTACTCCGTCGCCGCGGCCGCGCTGATGAGCGCGGTGGCGTTCAGCGCCATCGTGCGCAGCTGCTCCGAGTTGAGCCGCTGTCCCACAGCGGCCAGCTCCGGGTTGTGCGGTGCGGAGCGCAGCGCCTCATCGAGAATCCGCTCGTAGTCCTGGCGGTCCTCGCTCAGCAGGTGCTGCGGAACGCTGTTCATGTGCATCCCCCGATGCTCCGTAGGGCTTGGGGCTCGGCATGCTGACGAGCCGTCGGGCAGAAACGGAGGGGAGCCTGCTACGGATAAGCCGATGGTAGAGCGGTGACGGCGCGCGGTGACAGGGGGTCTGCGAAAATTGCCGTCCCCGGGATGCGGTCGAGGGCCGCCTCAACGCGGCCCGCGCACCCCTCAGTTGGTCAACGGCAACTGTCGTACCAGCAGTTTTCCTGCCATCGTCACGCCGCCGTCCATCGCGATGGCGAGTCCGTCGGCGTACACGTGCGGTTCGGCCACCACGGGGCCGCCGTCGTCCTCGCCGTCCTCGGAGCCGACCTCGCCCAGGAGATACGGGATCGGGCTGTGCCCGTGAACGACCCGGGTGCCGCCGTACGTATTGAGCAGGGAGCGCACCGCGTCGGCGCCGCCCTCGTCCCGGAAGGAGAACCGCTTGGTGAACTTGCGGAACAGGTCCCAGACCTCGTCGGCGTCGTTGCGCGTGAGGGTCTCGCGGACCGTGTCGTTGACCTCTTCGATCGAACGGCCGTAGTCGAGGTAGGCGGTGGTGTCCGAGTGCAGCAGCAGATGGCCGTCGACCTCCTCGACGGCGTCGAGGCGGGCCATCCACTGCAGGTGGTGGTCCTGGAGGCGGTCCATGTCGGTCTTCTGGCCGCCGTTCAGCAGCCAGGCCGCCTGGAAGGTGGCGGTGCCCGCGCCGGAGTTGACGGGCGTGTCGCCGAACCGCTTCGCGCCGATCAGCAGCAGTTCGTGGTTGCCCATGAGGGCCTTGCAGTACCCGCCGGCCGCGGCGGCCTCGGCGGACAGCCGCATCACCAGGTCGATGACGCCGATGCCGTCCGGGCCGCGGTCGGTGAAGTCGCCGAGGAACCACAGGCGCGCGGTCCCGGCGCACCAGTTGCCCGCGGCGTCGATGAGGCCCTGCTCCTGGAGGGCGGCCACCAGCTCGTCCAGATAGCCGTGGACGTCGCCGACCACGTACAGGGGGCCCTTGCCGGTGGCGGGCTGCGGGGCGGGCGCGGCCACGGGGTCGACGGTCACCTGGACCGTGTCACCCCGGTTGATGACGGGAAGGTCCCGCTGGGTCGGCGTGTACCCCTCCGGGTACGCCTCCTCGGCCGGCGGCACGACGTCACCGGGGTGCGTGCCGCTGTGGACGTACGGACCGGTCTCGTGGACGTACGCGGGCACCCGGAAGTCGCGCAACGTCGCCGTTCGCTCCACCTCGGGTCCCTGACCGGCCCCCTGAGTCATCGACCCCTCCACCATCGCGCCGCATCTGCACCGCGTCGGACTGCCTGGTCGCAGCGGCCCGCGGTGTCGTGGGCCCATCATAGGAATGCGGATCGCGCCGTGTGATGACCCAGGGGTGGTGAATCAGAACAGGACTCCGGTTCATCGCGGCTTTCATCCCGTTTGTGGTGGTCTCCGGCCCGTCGAATGGTGTTCGACACCGGCGCGCGGCCGTCCCCCGAACGCCCTACGAACGCCGGATCGGGCTCGCCGGGCGCCCGGCCGGTGGCCCGGATTCCGTTTGCGGGCCCGTCCGGTCATCCCCTCGGCGCGCGATCCGCGCCGTACCCCCTGAGCTCACGCCCCCGCACCCCTCAGTCGACCCGACCGTCCCGCGGGCCGGCCGGTCCGTCTTCCCCGGGAGCCTCGGGCGGACCGGGTTCCACCTCGCTTCACCCCTCCGGAAGCGGGGCATTCCCCCTGGTACTCCGGCCCCTCGTGCCCCCGGGTGTTCATGTGCCCTGCGGCGACCTCGGCGGGCTGACCGTCGTGCGGGGCGGCCGGCGCTGCGAGGACGTGCGCACGATCAGCTCGGTCGGTATCACCTGCTCGACCGGCTGGTCCGACTCGACCCCCTCGATGGCGTCGATCAGCAGCTGCACCACCGCCGTGCCGATGCGGCGTGGTTTCAGGGAAAGCGTGGTGACGGGCGGCTCGGTGTTGGCGTACACCGTGGACTCGCTGCAGCAGACGAGAAGCAGGTCCTCCGGCACGCGCAGCCCGTAGCGGCGGGCCGCGGCGAGCAGATCCGTGCCGTTGGGGTCGAAGAGGCCGTAGACCGCGTCGGGGCGGTCCGGGCGGGCGAGCAGCCGGTCGGCGGCGACGGCGCCCGCGCACGGGTCGTGCGCCGGGTACGCCTCGTACACCGGGTCCTGCCCCACCCGCTCGCACCAGCGAAGGTACGCCGTGGTCGACAGGTGGGTGTACGTGTCGGTGGTGGTGCCGGTCAGCAGGCCGATGCGGCGGGCTCCGGCGGCGGCGAGATGGTCGAGGATGCCGAGCACGGCGGCCTCGTGGTCGTTGTCGACCCAGGCCGTGACCGGCAGGGAGCCGGCCGGGCGGCCGTCGGAGACCACGGGTAAGCCCTGGCGGACCAGCTCGCTGACCACCGGGTCCTGGTCGGAGGGGTCGATGACCACCGTGCCGTCCAGGGCCACGTTGGACCACACGTCGTGACGGGAGGTCGCGGGCAGGATGACGAGGGCGTAGCCGCGGGCGAGCGCGGCGGAGGTGGCGGCCCGCGCCATCTCGGCGAAGTACGCGAACTCCGTGAAGGTGAAAGGTTCATCCCCGTACGTCGTCACGGTCAGGCCGATGAGTCCGGACTTCCCGGTGCGGAGCGTTCGGGCGGCGGCCGAGGGGCGGTACCCCAGTCTTTCGGCCACCTCGCGGACGTGGCGCCGGGTGGCGTCCGGGAGCCGGCCTTTGCCGTTGAGGGCGTCGGAGACGGTCGTGATGGAGACTCCGGCGGCGGCGGCCACGTCCCTGATGCCCGCTCGACCCGGCCGGCTGCCTCGGCGTGAGGTTTCCGCGCGGCTCACCTGGTGCTTCCCTGCTGCTGTCATGGCGAGCCGATAGTAGGGCTCATGCGGTGGGGTAGGGCGGACGCATATGCACGCGTTGACAGGCACGTTTCTGCATGATCATTGTGCCTCAATCGCCGTGGAAACCATGGGTGTTGAACGGTTCAATGCCAGTCCCTGACGTGTCGGTGCATGCGCGCCTGGCGAGGGTGTGATGTTGCGAAGAGGTCTCAACTCACCTGCACGGGTGACGCGCGCCACGGCGCGAACCACCGGCGCGTAGATATATGTGCGGCGCGCCCCTGGCCCGCACGCCCTTCGCCCCCGTACGGGCGATGTTGCCTGTGTTGTCCCTGTGACGCGTGAGAAAGAAGGCCCGGTCGCCGCCCCTGTACGCAACGACGCCGAATCCTCATAAGGTGAGGAGTATTGGATGTCGGCGGCGGTCATGGGCCGCCGGTCTTCGCGAGGAGGACTGCGGTGAGCGAGACGAGCCCCAAGCTGCGCGCCGAGCTGGAGGGGATCCCCACCTACAAGCCGGGCAAGCCCGCGGCGGCCGACGGGCCGGTGGCGTACAAGCTGTCCTCCAACGAGAACCCCTATCCGCCGCTGCCCGGCGTGATGGAGACGGTGGCGGCCGCCGCCTCCACCTTCAACCGCTACCCGGACATGGCCTGCACCGCCCTCACGGCCGAGCTGGCCGAGCGGTTCGGGGTGCCGGCGTCCCACGTGGCGACGGGCACCGGCTCGGTCGGCGTGGCCCAGCAGCTGCTGCAGGCCACCTCGGGCCCCGGCGACGAGGTGATCTACGCCTGGCGCTCCTTCGAGGCCTACCCGATCATCACGCAGATCAGCGGCGCCACATCCGTGCAGGTCCCGCTGACCGACGGCGACGTGCACGACCTGGACGCGATGGCCGACGCGATCACCGACCGGACCCGGCTGATCTTCGTCTGCAACCCCAACAACCCGACCGGCACCGTGGTGCGCCGCGCCGAGCTGGAACGGTTCCTCGACCGGGTGCCCCGCAACGTCCTGGTGGTGCTGGACGAGGCCTACCGCGAGTTCATCCGCGACACCGAGGTGCCGGACGGCGTGGAGATCTACCGCAAACGGCCCAACGTCTGCGTCCTGCGCACCTTCTCCAAGGCGTACGGTCTCGCCGGCCTGCGCGTCGGCTTCGCCATCGCCCACGAGCCGGTGGCCGCGGCGCTGCGCAAGACGGCGGTGCCGTTCGGTGTGAGCCAGATCGCACAGGAGGCGGCCATCGCCTCGCTGCGCGCCGAGGACGAGCTGATCGGCCGGGTCGGCTCCCTGGTCTGCGAGCGCAACCGGGTGGTCGAAGGGCTGCGCGCCCAGGGGTGGACGGTGCCCGAGACCCAGGCCAACTTCGTGTGGCTGCGGCTGGGGGAGCGCACCGTGGCGTTCGCGCAGGCGTGCGAGCAGGCGGGTGTGGTCGTCCGGCCGTTCCCCGGCGAGGGCGTGCGCGTCACCGTCGGTGAGACGGAGGCGAACGACATCTTCCTGAAGGTCGCGGAGGAGTTCCGCGCCCAGGTCTGAGCTGTACGGATGTGAAGCGGCCGGCGGCTGGTCCGCCGGCCGCTTCCGTGTGTCCGGGGCCGGTCGCACGCCTCCACCGAATGAGTTCCGGCGAAGGGGTTGACGTCACACAGGACCCCCCTTCCGGGTCGGAAAAGCAGTAGGTCATAATTGCTTGTGAATGTGAACGCGTTCACAAGCGCATCCCGTTTCTCCCGAGATGGACGGGGACGGAGCGGGACCGCGGCTGCTGCACCACGGCGAAGTAAGGAGCGACGACGTGGATCTGGCTCTGGCGCCGGAGACCCTGGCGCGATGGCAGTTCGGCATCACCACCGTCTACCACTTCCTCTTCGTTCCCCTGACGATCTCGCTCGCCGCCCTCGTCGCCGGGCTGCAGACCGCCTGGGTGCGGACGGAGAAGGAGAAGTACCTCAGGGCGACGAAGTTCTGGGGCAAGCTCTTCCTGATCAACATCGCGATGGGTGTCGTCACCGGCATCGTGCAGGAGTTCCAGTTCGGTATGAACTGGTCCGACTACTCACGCTTCGTCGGTGACGTCTTCGGCGCCCCGCTCGCCTTCGAGGCGCTGATCGCCTTCTTCTTCGAGTCCACCTTCATCGGCCTGTGGATCTTCGGCTGGGACCGGCTGCCGAAGAAGATCCATCTGGCCTGTATATGGATGGTGTCGATCGGCACGCTGCTGTCGGCGTACTTCATCCTCGCCGCCAACTCCTGGATGCAGCACCCGGTCGGCTACCGGATGAACGGGGAGAAGGGCCGCGCCGAGCTCACCGACTTCTGGCTCGTGCTGACCCAGAACACCACGCTCAACCAGGTCTTCCACAGCTTCTCGGCGGCCTTCCTCACCGGCGGCGCCTTCATGGTCGGCATCGCGGCCTTCCACCTGATGCGCAGGAAGCACATCCCGGTGATGCGCACCTCGCTGCGGCTCGGCCTGGTCACCCTGGCGGTCGGCGGACTGTTCACCGCGATCAGCGGCGACACCCTCGGCAAGGTCATGTACGAGCAGCAGCCGATGAAGATGGCCGCCGCCGAGGCCCTCTGGGACGGCGAGGAACCGGCGCCCTTCTCCGTCTTCGCCTACGGCGACGTCGACGAGGGGCACAACAAGGTCGCCCTGGAGATCCCCGGCCTGCTGTCCTTCCTCGCCCACAGCGACTTCGAGTCGTACGTGCCCGGCATCAACGACACGAACGAGGCGCTGCAGGAGAAGTTCGGGCCCGGCGACTACAAGCCGATCGTGCCCGTCGCCTACTGGGGCTTCCGCTGGATGATCGGGTTCGGCATGGCCTCCTTCTCGCTGGGTCTGCTGGGGCTGTGGCTCACCCGGAAGAAGTTCCTGCTGCCGGCCGCGTACCGCACCGGCGAGGACGAGGTGCCGCATCTGGTGCTGCTGAAGCGCCCGCTCGGCTCCCGGCTGACCCGGCTGTACTGGCTGGCCGCGGTGTGGACGATGGCCTTCCCACTGATCGCCAACGCCTGGGGCTGGATCTTCACCGAGATGGGCCGTCAGCCCTGGGTCGTCTACGGCGTCATGCGCACCGAGGACGCGGTCTCCCCCAACGTGTCGCAGGCCGAGGTCATCACCTCGATGTCCGTCTTCACCCTGCTCTACGCCGTGCTGGCCGTCATCGAGGTCCGGCTGCTCGTCAAGTACGTCAAGGCGGGGCCGCCCGAGCTGAGCGACTCCGACCTCAACCCGCCCACGAAGATCGGCGGCGACGTCCATGACGCCGACAAGCCGATGGCCTTCTCGTACTAGGCCGAGGGAGCTGCACTGTCATGGAATTGCACGACGTCTGGTTCGTCCTCATCGCCGTCCTGTGGACCGGCTACTTCTTCCTCGAGGGCTTCGACTTCGGGGTCGGCGTCCTGACCCGGCTGCTGGCCCGCGACCGGGCCGAGAAGCGGGTGCTCATCAACACCATCGGGCCGGTGTGGGACGGCAACGAGGTCTGGCTGCTCACGGCCGGCGGCGCCACCTTCGCCGCCTTCCCCGAGTGGTACGCCACCCTCTTCTCCGGCTTCTACCTGCCGCTGCTGGCCATCCTGATCTGCCTGATCGTCCGCGGTGTCGCCTTCGAGTACCGGGCCAAGCGGCCCGAGGAGAACTGGCAGCGCAACTGGGAGACGGCGATCTTCTGGACCTCGCTGGTTCCGGCGTTCCTGTGGGGTGTCGCCTTCGGCAACATCGTGCGCGGGGTGAAGCTCGACGCCGACTTCGAGTACGTGGGCACCCTCGGGGACCTGCTCAACCCGTACGCCCTGCTGGGCGGTCTGGTCACGCTCACCCTGTTCACCCTTCACGGCACGGTGTTCACGGCCCTCAAGACCGTCGGGGAGATCCGGGAACGGGCACGGAAGCTGGCCCTGAAGGTGGGTCTGGCCGCCGCCGTGCTGGCCCTGGTCTTCCTGCTGTGGACGCAGGTCGAGAGCGGTGACGGGACCAGCCTGGTGGCGTCCGGCGTGGCGGTCGCCTCGCTGGTCGCGGCCCTGGGAGCCAACCAGGCCGGCCGTGAGGGATGGGCGTTCACCCTGTCCGGCGTCACGATCGTGGCCGCGGTGGCCATGCTCTTCCTGACGCTGTTCCCGAACGTCATGCCCTCCACCCTGGACCCCGCGTGGAGCCTGACCGTCACCAACGCCTCGTCCAGCCCGTACACGCTGAAGATCATGACCTGGCTCGCGGTCCTCGCCACCCCGCTGGTGCTGCTGTACCAGGGCTGGACCTACTGGGTCTTCCGCAAGCGGATCGGCACCCAGCACATCGCCGACCCCGTGCACTGAGGGTGTGTTTCACGTGAAACCGATCGACCCCCGGCTCCTGCGGTACGCGCGTGCCACCCGCGCCTTCCTGGCAGCGATCGTCGGCCTCGGGGCCGTCGGCGCGGGACTGGTCGTCGCCCAGGCCATGCTCATCGCCGAGATCGTGGTCGGCTCGTTCCAGGACGGCCTCTCCGTCGGTGAGCTGCGCACGCCGCTGCTGCTGCTCGTCGCGGTGGCGGCCGGCCGGGGCCTGGTCGGCTGGCTGACCGAGCTGGCCGCGCACCGGGCGAGCGCCGCTGTGAAGTCGGAGCTGCGGGGCCGGTTGCTGGACCGGGCGACGTCCCTGGGTCCGGGGTGGCTGGACGGACAGCGCACCGGGTCGCTGGTCACCCTGGCGACCCGGGGCGTCGACGCCCTCGACGGCTACTTCTCGCGCTATCTCCCCCAGCTGGGCCTCGCGGTGGTCGTCCCGGCCGCCGTGCTGGCGCGGATCGTCACGGAGGAGTGGGTGTCGGCGGCGATCATCGTCGGCACCCTGCCGCTCATCCCGGTCTTCATGGTGCTGATCGGCTGGGCCACGCAGAACCGGATGGACCGGCAGTGGCTGCTGCTGTCGCGGCTGTCCGGGCACTTCCTGGACGTCGTCGCCGGGCTGCCGACGCTGAAGGTCTTCGGGCGGGCCAAGGCGCAGGCCGAGTCCATCCGCGCCATTACCGCCGAGTACCGGCGCGCGACCATGCGGACGCTGCGGATCGCCTTCATCTCGTCGTTCGCGCTGGAGCTGCTCGCCACTCTCTCGGTGGCGCTGGTCGCCGTGACCATCGGCATGCGTCTGGTCCACGGTGACCTGGACCTGTACACCGGTCTGCTCATCCTGATCCTGGCGCCGGAGGCGTATCTGCCGCTGCGTCAGGTGGGGACGCAGTACCACGCGGCGGCGGAAGGGCTGGGCGCGGCCGAGGAGATCTTCACGGTGCTGGAGACGCCCGTACCCGCGGCGGGGAAGGGCACAGTGCCGCAGGGCGCCCTTGCCTTCGAGGACGTGACGGTCCGATATCCGGGCCGGGCCGTCGATGCCGTGACAGACGTGTCCTTCACCGTCGCCCCCGGCGAGACGGTCGCCCTGGTCGGACCGAGCGGGGCCGGGAAGTCCACGCTGCTCAGCGCCGCGCTGGGCTTCGTCCGCCCCGACGCGGGCCGGGTGAGCGTCGGAGGGGCCGGCCTCAGCGGACTCGACCTCAGCGAGTGGCACCGCCGCGTGGCCTGGGTGCCGCAGCGGCCGCATCTGTACGCCGGGACGATCGCGGAGAACGTCCGGCTGGCCCGCCCCGACGCGGACGACGCGGCAGTGCGGCGCGCGCTGCGGGACGCGGGCGCGCTGGACTTCGTGGACGCCCTCCCCCACGGCGCCGACACCGTGCTGGGCGAGGACGGGGCGGGCCTCTCGGCCGGGCAGCGTCAGCGGCTCGCCCTGGCCCGCGCGTTCCTCGCGGACCGGCCCGTGCTGCTGCTCGACGAGCCGACGGCCGCTCTCGACGGGGCCACGGAGGCCGAGGTCGTGGAGGCGGTACGGCGGCTGGCGGAGGGCCGGACGGTGCTGCTCGTGGTGCACCGCCCGGCGCTGCTGGCCGTGGCCGACCGGGTGGTTCGGCTGGCGGTGCCTGAAGCGCACGACGGGGTCGCGGCCGTCGCGGCGGGGCGGACGGACGCGGACACGGTGTCGGTGACGGCACCCGAGAAGGGCTCCGAATCTGAGACGGTCGCGCCCACCGATCCGACCCCCGGCCGTGTACTCGCCCGGGTCCGTGCCCTCTCGGGCGCCCGGCGGGGGAGGATCACGCTCGCGCTGCTCCTCGGCACCCTCGCCCTGGGCAGCGCCGTCGGCCTCATGGCGACGTCCGGCTGGCTCATCTCCCGCGCCTCGCAGCAGCCGCCGGTGCTGTACCTGATGGTGGCCGTCACCGCGACGCGCGCCTTCGGCATCGGCCGGGCCGTGTTCCGCTACGCCGAGCGCCTGGTGTCCCACGACGCCGTGCTGCGCATGCTGGCGGACACCCGGGTCGCGGTCTACCGGCGGCTGGAACGCCTCGCGCCCGCCGGACTGCGCGGCACCCGCCGGGGCGACCTGCTGACCCGGCTGGTCTCCGACGTCGACGCACTCCAGGACTACTGGCTGCGCTGGCTGCTCCCGGCCGGCGCCGCCGTCGCCGTGTCCGCCCTGTCCGTCGGCTTCACCGCGTGGCTCCTGCCCGAGGCCGGCGCCGTGCTCGCGGCCGGGCTCCTGCTGGCGGGCGCGGGCGTCCCGCTGCTCACCGCCGCCGTCGCACGGCGTACCGAGCGCCGGCTGGCCCCGGCCCGCGGCGACCTCGCCACCCGGGTGACCGACCTGCTCACCGGCACCGCCGAACTGACCGTCGCCGGGGCGCTTCCCGCCCGGTCCGAGGGGACGCGGCGGGCCGACGGCGTGCTGACCCGCATCGCCTCCCGCTCCGCCGCCGTCACCGGTGCAGGGGACGGGCTCACCGCTCTCATCTCCGGGCTGACCGTGGCCGCCGCCGCGCTCGTCGGCGTGCAGGGCGTGACCTCCGGCCGGCTCGACGGCGTGGCCCTGGCCGTGGTGGTCCTCACCCCGCTGGCCGCGTTCGAGGCGGTGCTCGGCATGCCCCTCGCCGTGCGCTACCGGCAGCGGGTGCGCCGCAGCGCGGAGCGCGTGTACGAGGTGCTGGACGCGCAGCCACCCGTACGCGAGCCGGAGACGCCTCGGCAGGCGCCCGTGTCGCCGTTCCCGCTCACCCTCAAGGGGCTTGCCGCCCGCCACCCCGGGCAGGACCGGGACGCGCTCGCCGGGGTGGACCTGACGCTGGAACAGGGGCGCCGCGTCGCGGTGGTCGGTCCCTCCGGCTCCGGCAAGACGACCCTCGCCCAGGTGCTGCTGCGGTTCCTGGACCCCGGGGCCGGTTCCTACACGCTCGCGGGTGTGGACGCGCGCGCCCTGGACGGGGACGACGTACGGCGGATGGTGGGGCTGTGCGCGCAGGACGCGCACCTGTTCAACAGCTCCGTGCGGGAGAACCTGCTGCTGGCGCGGAAGAACGCGACCGGGACCGACCTGCGCGACGCGCTCCGCCGGGCCCGGCTGCTGGACTGGGTGGACGGACTGCCGGACGGTCTGGACACGCTGGTCGGCGAACACGGTGCGCGGCTGTCCGGGGGCCAGCGGCAGCGGCTCGCCCTGGCGCGGGCCCTGCTGGCGGACTTCCCCGTGCTGGTGCTGGACGAGCCCGCCGAGCACCTCGACCTGCCGACCGCGGACGCGCTCACGGCCGATCTGCTGGCCGCGACCGAGGGCCGCACCACCGTTCTCGTCACCCACCGGCTGGCCGGCCTGGAGGCGGTGGACGAGGTGATCGTGCTGGACGCGGGACGGGTGGTGCAGCGCGGGCCGTACGAGGAACTCCGAGCCGTCGACGGGCCGTTGCGGGACATGGCGCTGCGCGAGGAGGAGGCGGGAGAGCTGGTGGCGGTGTCCTGACCGAGCCTGCCGCCCACGCACGAGGGGGCCGCCCCGACACAGCGTCGGGACGGCCCCCTCCGGCACGTCAGACGAGCCAGCCCACGAGGTGGACGACACCGGCGAGCAGCTCGGTCAGAACGTTCATGGCAGATCCTCCTGTGATGTGCAGCGCGTGCGTGGGACTACGCACGCTCCATGCGCGGGAACGCATGGGGGACATGCGCAAGACACCGGTCTGCAGCCCGTTGCTTGTGCCCTACAAGGATTACCGGGTCACTCGGACCACCGCAGCCACATGGGCATCAGACACCCGATCTGAGGAGTGTCTGACCCTCAGTTCGATTCGTGAGGGGAGGCTTGGTGAACGGGGGTTGACTGCTCGTCATACACGCTGCCCTCCGGACGACCGTCGAAGCATCCGTCCGGGGGCGTGTCCTCCCCCATGTGTACGACGTGAACGCGCCTCCCGCCCCGGGGCGGGGACAGGATCGCAGGCATGCGTCTCACCCGCCGTCGTCCGCTGCTCGTCGCCGTGCTGTTCTGCGCGCTCGCCGTGCTCGCCGCCCGGCCCGCCGACGGCGACGGATCCCACGCCCCCGGTCATGGCTCCTCCGCCGTCAGCGCCGAGGTGGCTCGGCTGTACGAGGAGGCGGCGAAGGCCACCGAGCGGTACGAGGCCGGGCGCGAGGAGGCGGAGAAGCAGCGGGAGCTGGCCCAGCGGCTGGAGGAGCGGCTCGACCGCGAACGGCAGGAGGCCGCCGTGCTCCGCGAGGACCTGGGCCGGATCGCCAGCTCCCAGTACCGGGACGGCGGCGGGCTGCCGCTGACCGCGCACATGCTCCTCGCCGACGACCCCGAGCAGTTGATGCGCGGTCAGCGTGTCGTGCACCACGCCGAGGTGACGCTGGACCAGGCGCTCGGCCGCAGCGGGCGGGCCGAGGCGCGGCTCGCCCGGGACGAGGCGAAGGCCGCGGCGGCCTGGAAGAAGCTGGAGAAGCGGAACGAGGAACTCGCCGCGCTGCAGCGGGACATCGAGGAGAAGCTCGAGACGGCGCGCTGGAAGCTCCAGGGCGAGGCGGACGCCTCGGTGGCATCGGGCTCCTGCCGTGGCGCCGTACGGCTCGACCAGCCGCCGTTGCAGTACGGCACCCCGTGGGTGGCGCCCGTGGAGGGGTACGAGCTGTCCGCCTCCTACGGCAGCGGCGGCGCGCGCTGGGCGAACCGGCACACCGGGCAGGACTTCGCGGTGCCGATCGGGACGCCGGTGCGGTCCGTGGGCAGCGGCACCGTGGTGAAGGTGTCCTGCGGCGGCGCGTTCGGCATCGAGATCGTGGTCGAGCACCCGGGCGGCTACTGCACCCAGTACGCGCACCTGGCCGCCGTCGCCGTCGACCAGGGGGAGCGGGTGTCCCCCGGGCAGTGGATCGGCCAGTCCGGAACCAGCGGCAACTCCACCGGCCCGCACTTGCACTTCGAGGTGCGGGTGACCCCGGAGATGGGGTCGTCGGTGGACCCGGTGCGGTGGCTCGCCGAGCACGGGGTGACGCTCTGAGCGCCGGCCCGACAGCGTCTGCCCCGCCCCGTCGGTAGTGCCTACACGCGCCCGTTCAGCAGCTGCTCGATCACCACGGCCACGCCGTCGTCGTTGTTGGCGACCGTGCGGCCCGAGGCGGCGGCGAGCACGTCCGGGTGGGCGTTGCCCATCGCGTACGAGCGGCCGGCCCAGGTCAGCATCTCGACGTCGTTCGGCATGTCGCCGAAGGCGACGACCTCCTCGTGGGAGATGCCGCGCTCGGCGCAGCACAGCGCGAGCGTGCTGGCCTTGGAGACGCCGGGCCCGCTGATCTCCAGCAGGGCGCTCGGGCTGGAGCGGGTCACGTTGGCGCGGTCCCCGATGGCCAGCCGGGCCAGGGTGAGGAACGCGTCCGGCTCCATCTCGGGGTGGTACGCCAGGATCTTGAGTACCGGCTCGGCGGCGGTGGGGGAGTCGTCGGCCAGCAGGTCCTCGGCGGGCGCCAGGTCGTCCGGCACCTCCATGTGCAGCTTCGGGTACGCGGGCTCCTGGTGGAAGCCGTACGTCTGCTCCACGGCGTACACCGTGCCCGGGGCGGCGTCGCGCAGCAGACCCACCGCGTCCAGGGCGTTGTCCCGCGGCAGCTCGCGGACCTTGACGAAGCGGTGCGCGCCCGGGCCGCCGTGCAGGTCGACGACGGCGGCGCCGTTGCCGCAGATGGCCAGGCCGTGGCCGTGCACATGGTCGCTGACCACGTCCATCCAGCGGGCCGGGCGGCCGGTGACGAAGAAGACCTCGATGCCCGCCTCCTCGGCGGCGGCCAGGGCGGCGACGGTCCGTGGGGACACCGACTTGTCGTCGCGGAGCAGGGTGCCGTCGAGGTCGGTGGCGATGAGCCGCGGTGGGGTGGCGGCGGCCGGGGTCTCGGGCTCTCGGATCGCTGAGGTCACCCGCTCATTGTCGCGCATATGCCCGCACGGCCGTGCGGGACTCCGCACATCTGAGTGATTACCGACGTCACCAGCGGCTTCACGACCCGCCTCGGAGGGGCGGCGCCCGTTGTCGCTCACCGCAGCTGCGCCGGAGCCTCCATCGCGATGCGTTCGAAGACCTTCTGGTCCGCCGCGAAGTCGGAGTCCGGGATGGGCCAGTGCACCACGATCTCGTTGAATCCCAGCTCGATGTGGCGGCCGGCGAAGTCGACGAACGCGTCCAGCGACTCCAGCGGACGGCCCCGCTCCGGGGTGAAGCCGGTGAGCAGGATCCTGTCCAGCTCGCCGGTGTCCCGGCCGATCTCGGCACAGGCGTCCGTGAGCTTCTCCACCTGACCGCGAATGGCCTGAACCGACTGCTCGGGCGTGCCGTCCTCGTACAGCTTCGGGTCGCCGGTGGTCACCCACGCCTGCCCGTACCGGGCCGCGAGCCGCAGTCCGCGCGGGCCGGTCGCCGCCACGGCGAAGGGCAGCCGGGGCCGCTGGACGCAGCCGGGGATGTTGCGTGCCTCGTGCGCCTGGTAGAAGTCGCCCTCGTACGACACGGCGTCCTCGGTGAGCAGCCGGTCCAGCAGGGGCACGAACTCGGCGAAGCGGTCGGCGCGCTCGCGCGGGGTCCACGGCTCCTGGCCGAGGGCGGTGGCGTCGAAGCCGGTGCCGCCCGCGCCGATGCCGAGGGTGACGCGGCCGTTGGAGATGTCGTCGAGGGAGATGAGCTCCTTGGCCAGGGTGACCGGGTGCCGGAAGTTCGGCGAGGTCACCAGCGTGCCCAGACGCATCCGCTCGGTCACGCCCGCGGCGGCGGTCAGGGTCGGGACGGCCCCGAACCACGGGCCGTCGCGGAAGCTGCGCCAGGACAGGTGGTCGTAGGTGTAGCCCGCGTGGAAGCCCAGCTCCTCGGCCCGCACCCAGGCGGAACGGCTGCCGTCGTGCCAGCGGCGGTACGGGAGGATCACGGTGCTCAGACGCAGGCTCATGCCCCGAGCCTAAGCGGCGCGTCCGGTTTCACGTGAAACACGTGAGTCTTCCCGGGGCCTCGCCGCTTACCCGTCACCGCACGCGGGCGCTCAGCCAGGGAGTGAGCACGACCATCGGGATGAACTCCTTGTGCGTCCGGTCCCCCGACAGCGGCACGACGAGGAAGTAGCCCGGCGGGAAGCGCCGCGCCTTCACACAGGCCAGCCCGTCGAAGAGCGAGCGCAGGAAGGCGGGCACGTCGTCGCGGGGGACGTCGGGGCACTCGACGCCCTCGACGTCGATCAGCGCATCGTCCTCCGGGTACAGGCGCACCCGCACCCGGGGCAGGCCGCCGAACTCGACGTAGGCCTCGTGCGGCAGGGAGCCGTCGGGGTCGGTGGTCACGCCGACGCCGGCCGCGGTGCGACGTGAGGTCTGGTCGGCGCCGATGTCGTGGGTGACCTCGATCTCGCGGCCGTACCGGTCGGCGAGGGCGCGGAGGGCGGTGACGGCGGCCTCGGTGGTGGGCAGATGCTCCATGCCGTCGATCCTGGCCTACCGGCTCTCGCCGAAGCGCAGATACCGGCTGGGAACGGCCTCGGTCAGCCAGACGCCGTTGGCGCTGACGTGGAAGACATGGCCGTCGCGGTGCATGGCGCCCGCGTCGACCGACAGCACCACCGGCCGTCCCCGGCGGGCGCCGACGCGGGTGGCGGTCTCGCGGTCGGCGGAGAGGTGGACGGCGTGCCGGTTCATCGGGCGCAGGCCCTCGGCGCGGATCGCGTCCAGGTTCCGGGCGACGGTGCCGTGGTAGAGCCAGGCCGGGGGTTCGGCGGTCGGCAGCCGGAGGTCCACGGGGATGGTGTGGCCCTGGCTGGCTCGGATCCGGGTGCCCTCGACGGCGAAGCGCCGCTTGTCGTTGGCGGCGACGACATGGTCCAGCTCCTCCCGGGTGATCGGGAAGCCGTGGTCCGCCGCGGCGGCGAGCAGCGTGTCGATCTCGACCCAGCCGGCCTCGTCGGGGGTCAGCCCGATCCGCTCGGGCTGATGGCGGAGGTGCTTCGCGAGGTACTTCGACACCCGCACGGTGCGTCTTTCGTCCATCTGTTCAGACTGCCGGGAGAGACGCGCGTCACGCGATCGATTTACATCCGAAGGTTTGATCCACAGATAAGTGAGGTTATCCACAGGGGAACGCCGGGTTCTGTGGACAACCGGGCCCGCTTACGCCGGTCCCGCTGGTCACACGGCTCACGCCCGTCACACCGGCGGCTTCACCCGCGCCACCCTCCGCGCCGCCGCCGGCAGCCACCGCGCCAGCGCGTACGCGACCCGCGCCTCCGGGGTGACCGGCACGACCGCCTCGTCACGCACCACCGCCCGCAGCACCGCGGCGGCGACCTTCTCCGGCGGGTAGTTCCGCAGCTCGTACAGCCGCGCCGCCTTCCGCCGCCTGCGCCGCTCCTCCGCCGCGTCCGTGCCCGCGAAGCGCGCGGTGGACGTGATGCCCGTGGTGACGAACCCCGGGCACACCGCCGTCACGCCGATCTCCCGCCCCGCCAGTTCGGCCCGCAGGGACTCGCTGAGCATCAGCACCGCCGCCTTGGACGCCCCGTAGGCGGGCAGCGCCCGCGACGGCTGGAACGCGGCCGCGGACGCCACGTTGACGATGTGGCCGCCCTGCCCGCGCTCCGCCATGCGCCGCCCGAAGTGCAGACAACCGTGGATCACGCCCCACAGGTTGACGTCGAGGACCCGCTTCCACTCCTCCGTCGTGGTGTCCAGGAAGGCGCCGCCCAGCCCGACGCCCGCGTTGTTCACCAGCACATCCACCACGCCGTGCGCCGCGGTGACCCGCTCGGCGAGCTTCTCCACGGCCCGCTCGTCGGCCACGTCCGCCGTCTCCGCCCAGGCGTCCGCCGCGCCCCGCGCCCGCGCCTCCCCGGCGGTGCGCAGCGCCGAGCCGGTGTCCCGGTCGACCGCCACCACCCGTGCGCCCGCCTCCGCGAACGCCAGCGCGATGGCCCGCCCGATGCCGCTGCCCGCGCCCGTCACCAGCACCAGCCGCCCGGCGAACCGGTCGGCGTACCGGCCACGGGCGCGCGCCTCGGGCCGCCCGTCCTCCACGGAGGTCACGAAGTCGGCGATCCAGGTGGCCAGCTGGTCGGGCCGGCTGCGCGGCACCCAGTGGCCCGACGCCAGGGTGCGCCGGGTCAGCCGGGGCGCCCACTGCTCCAGGCCGTCGTGGAGCCGCGGCGAGAGGAACCGGTCGCCCAGAGGCGTGACGAGCTGCACGGGCGCGTGCGCGTAGGCGTCGGGACGCGGGTCGCTCAGCCTGGGCCGCACGTTGTCCCGGTACAGCCAGGCGCCGTGCGCGGCGTCCGACGGCAGGGACGCCGTCGGGTAGCCGTCGCCGGGCACCCGCTCCATGCGCTCCAGCATGCGAGGCCAGTGCCGCCCGAGCGGCCCGCGCCAGGCCAGTTCGGGCAGCACGGGCGTGTGCAGCGCGTACACGTACCAGGACCTCAGGCCCTGGCCCAGCAGATGTCCCGCCCGGCGTGGGGTCGGGCGGGACACCCGGCTCTTGATCCAGTGCCCGAAGTGGTCCAGCGAGGGGCCCGAGACCGAGGTGAAGGACAGGATCCGCTCCCGGGCGCGCGGCGCCGTGGCGAACTCCCAGCCCTGCACCGAGCCCCAGTCGTGCCCCACGAGGTGCACCGGCCGGTGCGGGCTGACCGCGTCCGCCACGGCCAGGAAGTCGTCCGTCAGCTTCTCCAGCGTGAACCCGCCGCGCAGCGGACGCGGCACCGTGGACCCGCCGTGGCCCCGGACGTCGTAGGCCACCACGTGGAAGCGCTCGGCGAGGCGCGGCGCGACCCGCGACCACACCTCCTTGCTGTCCGGGTAGCCGTGCACCAGGACGACCGCGGGCCGCTCCGGGTCGCCCAGCTCGGCCACGCACAGTTCGACCCCGCCCGTCCGCACCCACCGCTGCCGCGCACCCTCGAGTCCCGTCACAGCGGCGAATCTCGCAGCTGTGAGACAAGTCGTCAACAGTGCGCCCCGAGCCGCGCCTAACTCTCAGGCAGGGTGTCCCCTACGGGCGCGTACGACTCCAGACGGACGCCAAGACGGCCCCGCGGTCTGACGACCGCAGTGGTCCGGGTCACTACCTTCATGGATGTGACTGTGATCGCGACCGAAAGCCTGAGCAAGCGGTTCCTCCGGGTGACCGCGCTTGACCGGCTCTCCGTGGACGTCGGGCCCGGTGTGACCGGGCTCGTCGGAGCCAACGGGGCCGGCAAGTCCACGTTGATCAAGATCCTGCTGGGTCTGTCCCCCGCCACGGAGGGCCGCGCCGAAGTGCTCGGACTCGACGTCGCCACCGAGGGCGCCGCCATCCGTGAACGGGTGGGCTACATGCCCGAGCACGACTGCCTCCCCCCGGACGTCTCGGCCACCGAGTTCGTCGTCCACATGGCGCGCATGTCCGGCCTGCCGGCCACCGCGGCCCGGGAGCGCACCGCGGACACCCTGCGCCACGTCGGCCTGTACGAGGAGCGCTACCGCCCCATCGGCGGCTACTCCACCGGCATGAAGCAGCGGGTGAAGCTCGCGCAGGCCCTGGTGCACGACCCGCAACTGGTCTTCCTGGACGAGCCCACCAACGGCCTCGACCCGGTCGGCCGCGACGAGATGCTCGGCCTCATCCGCCGCATCCACACCGACTTCGGCATCTCGGTCCTGGTCACCTCCCACCTGCTGGGCGAGCTGGAGCGCACCTGCGACCACGTCGTCGTCGTGGACGGCGGCAAGCTGCTGCGCTCCTCCTCCACCCGGGACTTCACGCAGACCACCACGACCCTCGCGATCGAGGTCACCGACACCGACGAGCACCCCGACGGCACCCGCGCGGTGCGCGAGGCGCTCCACGCGCGCGGGGTGACCGTCCAGGACGGCAGCGGGCTGCCGGGCGCCGGGCACATCCTGCTGCTCACCGCGCAGGGCGAGGAGACCTACGACCTGGTCCGCGACGTGATCGCCGACCTCGGACTCGGCCTGGTGCGCATGGAACAGCGGCGGCACCAGATCGCCGAGGTCTTCACCGACAACACCGACGACGCACAGCGGAAGGAGGCGGTCGGCCATGGCGGCTGAGCAGTCCCTGCAGGCACCAGCCACCCCGTCGGGTGACACCCGTATCCACAACATCGGCTACCGCTCCTACGACGGCCCCCGCCTGGGCCGCTCGTACGCCAGGATGTCGCTGTACTCGCAGTCCCTGCGCGGCGCCTACGGCCTCGGCCGCTCGGCGAAGTCCAAGGTGCTGCCGATGCTGCTGTTCGTCGTGATGTGCGTGCCGGCCGCCATCATGGTGGCCGTCGCCGTCGCCACCAAGGCGAAGGAACTGCCGCTCGACTACACGCGCTACGCGATCGTCATGCAGGCCGTCATCAGCCTGTACGTCGCCTCGCAGGCGCCCCAGTCGGTCTCCCGTGACCTGCGCTTCAAGACGGTGCCGCTGTACTTCTCGCGGCCCATCGAGACCGGTGACTACGTCCGCGCCAAGTACGCCGCGCTGGCCTCCGCCCTGTTCGTCCTCACCGCGGCGCCCCTGCTGGTGCTGTACGTCGGGGCGCTGCTGGCCGAACTCGACTTCACCGACCAGACCAAGGGATTCGCACAGGGACTGGTGTCCGTGGCCCTGCTCTCACTGCTGTTCGCCGGCATCGGCCTCGTCATCGCGTCGGTCACGCCGCGCCGAGGCTTCGGCATCGCCGCCGTGATCGCCGTGCTGACCATCTCCTACGGCGCCGTCTCCACCCTCCAGGCCATCGCCGACGTCCAGGGCAGCGGCGACGCGGGCATCCTGATCGGCCTGTTCTCGCCGACCACCCTCATCGACGGGGTGCAGTCCGCCTACCTGGGCGCGAGCTCCTCCTTCCCCGGCGGGGTCGGGCCCGACCGGACCGAGGGCATCCTCTTCGTTCTGGTCACCCTCGGCCTGATCGCCGGCTCCCACGCTCTCCTGATGCGCCGTTACAAGAAGGTGGGCCTGTGACAACCCTCAGCATCGACCACGTCTCCCGCTGGTTCGGCAACGTGGTCGCCGTCAACGACGTCACGATGACCATCGGCCCCGGCGTCACCGGTCTGCTCGGCCCCAACGGCGCCGGCAAGTCCACCCTGATCAACATGATGGCCGGCTTCCTCGCCCCCTCCACCGGGACCGTCACCCTCGACGGCGAGCAGGTGTGGCGCAACGAGAAGATCTACCGCCACATCGGCATCGTCCCCGAGCGCGAGGCGATGTACGACTTCCTCACCGGACGCGAGTTCGTCCTCGCCAACGCCGAGCTGCACGGACTGGGCGCCAAGGCCGCCCAGAAAGCGCTCGCCACGGTGGAGATGGAGTACGCGCAGGACCGGAAGATCGCCACCTACTCCAAGGGCATGCGGCAGCGCGTGAAGATGGCGTCCGCGCTGGTCCACGACCCGTCGCTGCTGCTGCTCGACGAGCCGTTCAACGGCATGGACCCGCGTCAGCGCATGCAGCTGATGGACCTGCTGCGGCGCATGGGCGACGAGGGCCGCACCGTGCTGTTCTCCTCGCACATCCTGGAGGAGGTCGAGCAGCTCGCCTGGCACATCGAGGTCGTCGTCGCCGGACGGCACGCGGCCAGCGGCGACTTCCGCCGCATCCGCCGTCTGATGACGGACCGCCCGCACCGCTACCTGGTGCGTTCCAGCGACGACCGCGCCCTCGCGGCCGCGCTGATCGCCGACCCGTCCACCTCCGGCATCGAGGTCGACGTCACCGAGGGCGCCCTGCGCATCCAGGCGGTCGACTTCGGCCGCTTCACCGCGCTGCTGCCGAAGGTCGCGAGGGAGCACGGCATCCGCCTGCTCACGGTCTCGCCGTCCGACGAGTCCCTCGAGTCCGTGTTCTCGTACCTGGTCGCGGCGTAGGAGGCCCTGATGTACGACCCCACAGTCGCCCGGCTCACCTACCGGGCCCTGCTCGGCCGTCGCCGGGCCCTCATCCTGGGCGCGCTGCCCCTGCTGCTGATCGTCATCTCCCTGGCGGTGCGCGCCCTCGCCGGCGCCGACGACCAGACCGCCGCCGACGTCCTCGGCGGGCTCGCGCTGGCCACGATGGTGCCGATCATCGGCGTCATCGCGGGCACCGGCGCGATCGGCCCGGAGATCGACGACGGCTCCGTGGTGTACCTGCTGTCCAAGCCGATCAAGCGGCCCACGATCATCTACACCAAGCTGATCGTCGCCATCGCCGTCACCATGGTGTTCTCCGCGGTGCCGACGCTGATCGCCGGGTTCATCCTCAACGGCAACGGCCAGCAGGTCGCCGTCGCCTACACGGTGGCCGCCCTGGTCGCCTCCATCGCCTACGCGGCGCTGTTCCTGCTGCTCGGCACGGTCTCGCGGCACGCGGTCGTCTTCGGCCTGGTGTACGCGCTGATCTGGGAGGCGCTGTTCGGCTCCCTGGTGCCCGGCGCGCGCACCCTGAGCGTCCAGCAGTGGTCCCTCGCCGTGGCGGAGAAGGTGGCCGGCGGTGAGCTGGTCACCTCGGACGTGGGCCTGACCACGGCGACGGTCGCGCTGGCCGCCGTCACGGTGCTGGCCACCTGGTACGCGGGCCAGAAGCTGCGCACGCTGACGCTCGCCGGCGAGGAGTGAGGGACACACCCCCTGATGTGCGCGAGGGCGGTGCCGCCGGTGTCGGCGGCACCGCCCTTCGTCACGTCCTGCGGTGATTTATTCGGTGGCGTCGGACGTGCCCGGCCGGGCACAGTGAGGTGTCCGCGCCGCCGGGGACGTCCGGCGGCCCAGAGCCGGGAGAGGAGCGGGACCATGCCCATGCACGGCGGTACGTTCCGCTTCCGTCGGGGCGGCCCGAGGCGGACTCCGGAGTAATCCCTACTGCTCCGTCGAGTCCCCCCGAGGACCTGCCCGGGGCGGCCGCTTCGAGCGCGCGCTCACCGCGCGCGGGCCGCCCCCCCCCGGAGGATTGGCCGAGTGGTAAGGCACCGGCTTGCTAAGCCGTGGTCGGGTGAGAGCCCGCGCACGTTCGATCCGTGCATCCTCCGCAAGAACGCGTTTCACGTGAAACCGTCGGGCGTCAGCCCAGCAGGCGCTCCAGCACCACCGCGATGCCGTCGTCCTGGTTGGACGCCGTCACCTCGTCCGCGACCGCCCGCAGGTCGCGGTGGGCGTTGGCCATGGCCACGCCGTGGCCGGACCAGGCGAACATCGGGATGTCGTTGGGCATGTCGCCGAAGGCGATCGTCTCCGTCGCCTTCACGCCGAGCCGGCGGGCGGCCAGCGACAGCCCGGTCGCCTTGGAAAGCCCCAGCGGCAGCAGCTCGACGATGCCCTCGCCCGCCATGACGACGGTGACAAAACCGCCCGCGGTGCGCTCGGCCGCCGCGGCCAGCTCGTCGGAGGTCAGCTCCGGGTGCTGGATGTACAGCTTGTTCAGCGGGGCGGCCCACAGGTCGGAGGCGTCCGTGAACGGCGTCGCCGGCAGTTCGCCGATGACGTCGTAGCCCGGCCCGACCAGCACCTCGCCGTCCAGGCCGTCCCGGCTCGCCGCCAGGTGCAGCGGGCCGACCTCGGCCTCGATCTTGGCGAGCGCCACCCCGGCGAGCTGCCGGTCCAGCGTCACGGAGGTCAGCAGCCGTCCGGCGCCGGCGTCGTACACCTGGGCGCCCTGGCCGCAGACCGCGAGGCCCTCGTAGCCGAGGTCCTCGAGTATCGGGCGGGTCCACGGCACGGCGCGGCCGGTGACGACGATGTGGGCGGCACCCGCCGCGGCGGCCGCGGCGAGCGCCTCACGGGTGCGCGGCGACACCGAGTGGTCGTCACGCAGCAGCGTGCCGTCCAGGTCGGTGGCGACGAGCCGGTACGGGAAGGAGGAGGACGCGCCGCTCACTTGGCGACCGGTTCCAGGATCTCCCGGCCGCCCAGGTAGGGACGCAGCACCTCGGGCACGCGGACCGAGCCGTCGGGCTGCTGGTGGTTCTCCAGGATCGCCACGATGGTGCGCGGTACGGCGCACAGCGTGCCGTTCAGCGTGGCCAGCGGGCGCACCTTCTTGTCCTCGCGCATGCGGATCTGCAGGCGGCGGGACTGGAACTCGGTGCAGTCCGAGGTCGAGGTCAGCTCGCGGTACTTGCCCTGGGTCGGGATCCACGCCTCGCAGTCGTACTTACGGGCGGCCGAGGAGCCCAGGTCGCCCGAGGCGACGTCGATGACGCGGAACGGCAGCTCCAGCGAGGTCAGCCACTGCTTCTCCCACTCCAGCAGCCGCCGGTGCTCCTCCTGTGACTCCTCCGGCTTGACGTAGGAGAACATCTCCACCTTGTCGAACTGGTGGACGCGGAAGATGCCCCGGGTGTCCTTGCCGTGCGAGCCGGCCTCGCGGCGGAAGCAGGGCGAGAAGCCCGCGTAGCGCAGCGGCAGCTTGTCGGCGTCCAGGATCTCGTCCATGTGGTAGGCGGCCAGGGCCACCTCGGACGTGCCGACCAGGTACAGGTCGTCCTTGTCCAGGTGGTAGACGTCCTGCGCGGCCTGGCCGAGGAAGCCGGTGCCCGCCATCGACTGGGGGCGCACCAGCGCCGGGGTCAGCATCGGCGTGAAGCCGGCCGCCGTGGCCTGCGCCATCGCGGCGTTCACCAGGGCCAGCTCGAGCATCGCACCGACACCGGTGAGGAAGTAGAAGCGGCTGCCGGAGACCTTGGCGCCACGCTCGACGTCGATCGCGCCGAGGAGCTGGCCGAGCTCCAGGTGGTCCTTGGGCTCGAAGCCCTCGGCGGCGAAGTCGCGGATGGTGCCGTGCGTCTCGAGCGTGACGAAGTCCTCCTCGCCGCCGACGGGCACGTCGGGGTGGACGAGGTTGCTCAGCTTGAGCAGGAGTTCCTGGGTCTCGGCGTCGGCGGCGTCGCGCTCGGCGTCGGCGGCCTTGACGTCGGCCTTGAGCTGCTCGGCCCTTTTGAGCAGCTCGGCCTTCTCGTCGCCGGTGGCCTTGCCGATGAGCTTGCCGAGCGACTTCTGCTCGGCGCGCAGCTCGTCGAAGCGGACGCCGGACGACCTGCGCCGTTTGTCGGCAGACAGGAGGGCGTCGACGAGCGCGACGTCCTCTCCACGGGCGCGCTGCGAAGCGCGCACACGGTCGGGGTCCTCACGGAGCAGGCGAAGGTCAATCACGCGGTCAAGGCTACCGGTGCGGGGTGAGGGCTCACGACTCACTATTGCGGTGACGCGTTCTGTGTCCCTTTACTGATGAATTACCCCTTGTGTTCCTCAAGGTCAATAAAAGGGGTGTGACCGCTTGAAAGAGTCGTCCGCGCGGCGCAGGGTTGACCGGAAACCCTTGCGGCGAAGGGGACTTGAGGTCGTGCTGTCCACAGCTGTCCACGCCGGGCGAAAAGTTATCCACAGGCTGTGGGGAAGATCTGTGGACGTCGGAATTGATCACTCCGAAACGCTCGGCCGACCACGGACATTCGCCGCACAAACGCGCTCCGCAGCCACTTTCGAGTGGAAAGACCTCCCTCTAAAGGATTGATCCCTTCAAAAAGGTGGACGAAGGGTGAGGTGCGGCGCAATGAACGTGATCATGGTCTGTAGGGCGATTTGTCGACCGAAGGGCGGCTGGGTGTCGACTTGTCCCCAGGTCGAGAAGCGGACCTGTGGATAACTTCTGTGGATAACGACAATCGGCAGGTAGGACCGGCGGCGGACCGCTCAGAACCGGCCGTCCTGGCAGCGCGCCACCCAGTCCGCGGCCCCCACGAACTCCTCGTCCGACGTTCCCGGGAACGGCGGCCGCACCTCGCCCGGCTTCACGTCCGCCCTCGGGTACGAACCGAGATAGCGCACCTGGAGGCAGATGCGCTTCAGCCCCATCAGCGCCTCCGCCATCCGGCGGTCCGAGATGTGCCCCTCGGCGTCGACGCAGAAGCAGTAGTTGCCGATGCCGGCGCCGGTCGGCCGTGACTGGAGCAGCATCAGGTTGATGCCCCGGGTGGCGAACTCGCCCAGCAGGTCACGCAGCCCGCCCGGGTGGTCGTCGCGCTGCCACAGCACCACCGAGGTCTTGTCCGCGCCGGTCGGCGCCGCCGGACGCGCGGGCCGCCCCACCAGCACGAACCGGGTCTGGGCGTTCTCCGCGTCGTGGATGCCCGTCTCCAGCGCCTCGAGGCCGTACCGGGCCGCCGCGAACTCCCCGGCGAAGGCCGCGTCGTACCGGCCCTCCTGGACCAGCCGCGCGCCGTCCGCGTTCGAGGCGGCCGACTCCCAGAGTGCGTCGGGCAGGTGGGTGCGCAGCCAGTTGCGCACCTGCGGCTGCGCGGCCGGGTGCGCGGTCACCGTCTTGATGTCCGACAGCTTGGTGCCTGGGCGGACCAGCAGCGCGAAGGTGATCGACAGCAGCACCTCGCGGTAGATCATCAGCGGGGTGCCCGCGACCAGCTCGTCGAGAGTGGTGGTGATCCCGCCCTCCACCGAGTTCTCGATGGGGACGAAAGCGGCCTCGGCCTCGCCGGCGCGCACCGCGTCGAGCGCGGACTGCACGGACACGTACGGGACCAGCTCACGCGTGGCCGCCTCGGGAAGCGTGCGCAGAGCGACTTCGGTGAAGGTGCCCTCTGGGCCGAGATACGCATAGCTCGCTGGCATGACCTCACCCTAATGGGCCCACGCCCGCGGCCCCTCCCGAGAGAGCTCCGGAGGGTGACTCCGGGCGGTTCTCATCCCTCCAGCAGCGCCTGGCCCACATACTCGCCCTCCACCGCCCCGCCCGGGACCGCGAACAGCCCGCTCGCCTCGTGGCGGATGAACGGTGTCAGGGCGTCGCCCCGGTCCAGCTTGCGCTGCACCGGCACGAAGCCGCGCAGCGGGTCGGCCTGCCAGCAGACGAACAGCAGGCCCGCGTCCGGCGTCCCGTCCGCGTCGATGCCGTCGTGGTACGAGAACGGCCGGCGCAGCATCGCCGCCCCGCCGTTCTGGTCGGGCCGGGTGATCCGTGCGTGGGCGTTGAAGGGGACGACCAGGTTGCCCTGGGCGTCGGTCTTCTCCAGGTCCATCTCGGTCGTCTCGTCACCCCCGGAGAGCGGGGCGCCGTCCGCCTTGCGCCGCCCGATGACGCCCTCCTGCTCCGTGAGCGAAAGCTTCTCCCAGTCGTCCAGCAGCATGCGGATCCGCCGGACGACCACGTAGGAGCCGTTCGCCATCCAGGCGGGCTCACCCTGCTCGGGTACGAAGATCCGCTGGTCGAAGTCGGGCTCCTCGGGCTTCGGATTGCGGGTGCCGTCGACCTGGCCCATCAGATTGCGGGTGGTCATCGGGCGGGCGGTGGCGCCCGGCGAGCGGTTGAAGCCGTTCATCTGCCAGCGCACCCGGGCTGCCGCGCCCGCGTCCTTCTGCACCGCGCGCAGGGCGTGGAACGCGACGAGGGCGTCGTCGGCGCCGATCTGCACCCACAGGTCCCCGTCGCTGCGGGCCCGGTCGAGACGGTCGGAGGAGAAGGCGGGCAGCGGGTCCAGGGCGGCCGGACGCTGCTTCTCCAACCCGGTGCGCGCGAAGAAGCTGTGTCCGAAACCGAAGGTCAGGGTCAGCGAGGAGGGCCCGGCGTCACGGGCCACGTCGCTGTCGCCCTCGGCGTCGAACTCCCCGGCCATCAGCCGCCGGGCGGTGTCGGACCAGCGACGCAGCAGTGCGGCCGCCTCCTTGCGTCCGGCGCCGGGCGCCAGGTCGAAGGCGAGGAGATGGCCTCGCGACTGGAGCGGGTCGGTGATGCCCGGCTGATGTTTCACGTGAAACGGGACTTTTGTGGCGCCGACCGAGGTGAGCGGAGTGGCTCCGGAGGGCGCGGACGCGTACCCGACGGCGCCGCCGGCCGCGCCGAGGACGAGCCCGGTGGCGCCGGCCGTGCCGAGCAGACGGCGCCGCGAGATGCCGGAGGCGGTGGATTCCGCCCGGGGCTCCTCCTCAGGGGCGCGGGTCTGCGACAGGGAAGGGTCAGCCATGGTGGTTCAGCCGATCTGAGCGTTCTTGGAGACGGTCACCTGGTCGATGTCGGAGGTCCGCACGGTCACCTCGACCTTCCAGTCGCCCGCCATGGGGATCTGCACTCCGCTCGCCGACCAGTGTCCGGTGGTGATGTGGTCGGGTGCGACGGGCAGCGGACCGATGTCCTGGGCGGCGAGGGTGAGCGCGATCTGCACCTCGGGCACGTCGACGGGCGTGCCGTCCGGGCCCTCGACGTAGATGTGCAGGGAGTTGTCACCGGTCTGGGCGGGGTCGAGGTCGACCGAGACGACGCCCTTGCCGTTCGCTCCGCCTGTGTCGAACGGCATGGTCAGGCTCACCGCGCCACTGCCCTGCCCGGTCGCCGAGGTGACGGACGAGGTGGCGGCGGCCACCTTCGCGTCCTGCTCGGTGCGGCCCGGCTCGGTCTGCGTCAGCACGGTGGTCACGGCCAGCAGCACGACGGCGACGCCCGCCTCGGCGAGCACCGAGCGGCGCAGTCCGAAGCGGTTCGGGTCGGCGTCCCGCAGCCGCTTCTGCCGGGCGGCCTCCGTCGCGGCCCGCTGCCGGGCGAGCTGCGCGGCGCGTACGGCGTCCGGTCCGGACTCGGCCTTGTCGGCGTCGGATGCCGTGGAAGCGCCATCGGATGCCGTGAACGCTTCGGACGCCTCGGCATCGGCTGCTGGGGACGCCCCGTCGGACGCCTTGGAGGCCTTCGAGTTCTCCGACGTAGCGGACGCTCCGGACTTCGCGGACGCCTCGGCCGGGACAGCGCCGGCCGGCTGCTTCTCCTCCTCGGCGCGCTCGGACGCCTCCGTCTCCTCGCCCTCCTCGTCCCGGTCGCTCCCTTCGGCAGCGGCGGCGCGCTCACTCACCTCGGCGCTCTCCGCCCGCTCGGCCTCCCCAGCCGCAGCGGACACGCGCGCGTCGGCCAGTCGCTGCGTCCAGCGCCGGGACAGGAAGGCGACGGCGACCATCACGGCCACCAGCGCGATCTTGACGAGGAGCAGCTGCCCGTACCGGGTGTCGGTGAAGGCGGACCAGGAGCCGAGCTGCCGCCAGCTCTGGTAGACGCCCGTGACGGCCAGCACCACCACGCTGCCGAAGGCGAGGCGCGAGAACCGCCGGACGGCGTCCCGCCCGACCGGCGTCTCCACGGGCGCGCGGTAGAGCGCGACGAGGAGAGCGGTGAGCCCGCCCAGCCACGCGGCCACCGCCAGCAGGTGCACCACGTCGACCGGCATGGCCACGCCCGCCTGGAGGCCCTGCGAGGCGTGCTCGGACATGGCCCAGCTCGCGGCCAGCCCTGCCGCGACGACCGTCCCGCCGAGAGCCAGCCCGAAGGTCAGGTCCCGCTTGTCCGGCTCGCCGCCGTCCCCCTCGGCAGGGTGGTCCGGGTCACCGGCGTCCGCTGTGCGCGCGTACGCCCCGAACAGCACCGCGATGAACAACGCCGCCGCCGCGAGCAGCAGCAGCCGCGACACCAGGGCCGCGCCCGTCTTGGTCTGGAGCACGTCGCCGAGCAGCTCCAGGTCGAAGACGTCGCCGACCTTGCCGGAGGTGGTGTAGGAGCCGCGCAGCATCAGCAGGCCCAGCGTCGCCGCGGTGAGCGCGAGCCACCCGGCGACGACAAGACGCTGGACCGCCCGCACCCGGGCGCCCGGTCCCCAGCAGGCGAGGACGAAGGCGGCGCCGCCCACCAGGACGACGAAGCCCGCGTAGGAGATGTAGCGGCCGAAGCCGTAGAGCCAGCCGACGAGGCCGTCGTCGGAGGCCTGCGCGTCGACCGGGACCGTCGTCTCCGAGGGGGCGCCGATGGAGAAGGTGAAGGCGCCGGCGACGGGGTGGCTGTCGGCGGACACGACCTGGTAGGCCACCGTGTAGGTGCCGTCGGGCAGCCCGCTCACCAGCGGCACGCTGTACGTGGTGCCGCTGGGGTTGGCGGGCTCTCCCTTGTCCACCCGTTCGCCCTTGGGGTCGAGCACCCGCATGGAGTCGTCGCCGACCGCGACCGGCTCCGAGAAGGTGAGGGAGACCCGAGAGGGCGCGGTGTCGACCACCGCCCCCTGCGCGGGGTCGCTGCCGGTCAGCGCGGCGTGCGCGGAGGCGGGAGCGGCCCCGGCGAGGAGCGCGCCGGCGACGGCCAGGATCAGCAGCACCAGGGTCCGTACGCGGGGGGCGATGGTCTGGGTCACAGGGGTGTCTCCCTCAGTGTCCGGTCGTCGGGCGGTAGGTGGCCGGCTTCACCGGGAGCTCGACCGTGACGGGGTCGGAGTGGGCGAAACGCAGCTCGACGGAGACCTTCTGACCCTGCTTCGGCTTGCGCTTCAGCTGCTCGAACATCAGATGGTTGCCGCCGCTCTCCAA
The DNA here is from genome assembly GCA_014655195.1 of Streptomyces cellulosae. Classification (GTDB taxonomy): domain Bacteria; phylum Actinomycetota; class Actinomycetes; order Streptomycetales; family Streptomycetaceae; genus Streptomyces; species Streptomyces cellulosae. Next base: position 171,614 of record BNBH01000003.1, read on the forward strand.
TACGAGGCTGCCGTGGGCCGGGATGTCGAGGGACTCGGCCTCCCGCATCGACCCGTCGACGGTCTCGTGCACGGTGACCTGGCCGGCGACGTCGCTGCTGACCGCGGTCAGCCGGTCCGCGGCGTCACCGTCGTTGGTGATCGTGAGGAAGCCCGCGGCCAGGTCCGACACCGGCTGCGGCATGTACGCGGACCCGACCGAAAGGCGTGCGGAGCCGTCGTCCGAGCCGCCGCACGCGGTCAGGGACAGCGCGCCGGCCAGGGCCAGGGCGGCGGCCGCGCGGTGCCTCACGGGTTCTCACCCTTGATGATCTTGGGCAGGTCCTTGGTGTAGTCCTCGACGGTGGCGTCCTCGCCGTAGAGGACGTAACCGCCGTCCGTCTTCGGGGAGAAGGCGATGACCTGGGTGCCGTGGTCGGAGACCGTCTTGCCGTTGTCGTCCTTGCGCGGCGGGTCGATGGAGATGCCGAGCGTGCGGGCGCCGGCCTGGATCGTGGCGAAGTCACCGGTCAGGCCCACGACCTGGGAGTCGATGCCCTTCAGCCATGTGCCGAGCTCGGCCGGGGTGTCCCGCTCCGGGTCGGTGGTGACGAACACGATCCGCAGCTGGTCCTGCTGCTCCTTGGGAAGCTGCTTCTTGGCCACCGCGATGTTGTTCATCGTCAGCGGGCACACGTCGGGGCAGTGCGTGTAGCCGAAGTAGATCAGTGTGGGCCTGCCGGCGGTCTGCTCGCGGAAGTCGTACGGCTTGCCCTGGGTGTCGGTGAGGACGAGGTCGGGCTTCTCGAAGGGTTTGTCGAGGACGGTGGCCGCCTGCTGGCCGCCGGTCTCCTCGGAGACCACGGAGACGGGCGAACCACTGTCCTCCTTGTCACCGCCGCAGGCGGTGAGGGTCAGCGGGAGGACGGCGAGCAGAGCCGCCGCCGCGAGGGTCTTCTTGCGCATGGGATGGTCCTGAAGGGTGGGTGTGCGGCGCGCACCGGGAGGCCGCGGGGCCGCGGCCGGTCCCAGTGCGCGCCGTGGAGAGGGGAGGCTCAGGCGGTGCGCCGGCGCCCGGCGAGCACGCCGTACGCGACGCCCGCGGCGCCGACCACGATGCCGACGACGCCCAGCACGCGGGCGGTGGTGTCGGTGCCGCCGGAGTCGCCGTCGGACGCGGCGGACGTCTCGGCGGAGGCCTTCTCCGCGTCGTCGGACGCCTTGTCGTCGGCGGCGGCGCCGTGCCCGTGGCCGTCCTCGGCGGGAGCGGTCAGGTCGAGCACCGGGGCCGGGTTCTCGGGCTCGTCCTGGCCTTCCTGCGGCACCTCGATCCAGCGGACGACCTCCTTGCTGGAGTACGTCTGCAGGGCCTTGAAGACGAGCTGGTCGGTGTCCTCGGGCAGCGTGCCGACGGACACCGGGAACTTCTGGAAGAAGCCCGGCTTGATCCCCTCGCCCTTGGCGGTCCAGGTGACCTTGGTGACGGCCTCGTCGATCTTCTTGCCGTGCACCTCGAGCGGCTTGGCCAGGCGCGACTTGGTGACCTTGATGTCCCAGCCCTCGACCGGCTGCGGCAGCACGGACGACAGGGGGTGGTCCGAGGGGAAGGTGACCTCGAGCTTGGTGGTCGAGGCGTTGTCCCGCTCGTTGGGGACCTTGAAGCCGACGACCGCGTAGCCGCCCTGAGCGGCCTCTCCCTCGGGCTGCACGCTGACGTGCGCGAAGCAGGGGGAGGACACGGCGAGGACGGCGGCGCCGGCGACGGCACCGGCGGCGGCGATACGAGAAGCCTTCATGGCAGAAGCACTCCGCTGTGTAGAGGTTTCACTGGACGGTGAGGAACACGCGGCGCGGACGGCCGGTCCCTGGAGCGGGACGACGGCCGGGCGCACGTGGCGGAACCGGCGCACACGCGTGCCGCACGGAGGCGCCCCTCATTCCGTCCGGAACCCCCGGAACGGTGGGTCGCCCCGCGTCAGACGGCGAGCGCGAGCGCGGAGGCGGAGGCCGGGGGACCCCGGCGGATCACCGTGTGGTGCAGCCCCGCCCAGCGCGGCGGAAGCGGTGCGGGCAGCGCGGTGCGCGGGGTGACGGGGCCGGCCTCGGGCGCGCCGGGGAGCCCGGCGCGCAGGGCCCGCACCAGGGCGAGCGCCCCGCGGAGCGACCGCACCAGGGCGCCTTCGGCGACGCCCTGCGCGGACAGGTCGGCCAGGCGCAGCAGCGCCAGGTCGCCCCGGCGCAGCAGCCATCCCGCGACCAGCGCGGCGAGGAGGTGCCCCAGCAGCATCGGCAGCGAGGGCAGCAGCGAGGCCGGTCCGGCCGCCACGGCGTCGGTCGCGTGCGCGCCGGGTCCGTGCGGTGCGATCCGGGCGTCGGCGAGGACCTTCTGGGCCTCGGCCGGGCTGATCGCGCGGGGCCCGCACAGCAGGCGGGCCGCCTGGGCGACCAGGGCGGCGTCGGACACGGCGCCCGAGGGCGTGCCGTGCTGCCCGAGCCCGAACAGCGTGTGCAGCGCGGTCTGCCCGCCGGCCAGCAGCGCGGTGATCACCGGCAGCGGGCGGGTGCGCCCGGCGAGCGGCACGGCGACGGCGACCGCGGCGAGGAATCCCGCGCCGAGCGTCCACAACGGGACGGCGTCGCAGGAGGCGAGCGAGTGGCCTGCCCCGGCCAGCACGACACAGACCGCGGCGAACACCGCGGCCCGCAGGATCCGGAGTCCTCGTCCGGCGCGCGTCATGCGCGGATAAGGGGCAGACATGGCGGCCTCATCATCGCACCAGCCACAGGGGCGCCGTACGCCAGGTCCGCAAGATGAGGTACGACCGTAAGATCACCTGTGCGGTGCGGCGTCCCACATACACCGATCGGCTCCCCCGTACACCCGCCATATGGGCGGTCTCACGTCAACTTCGTGCTTACCGGTCATCACTCAGGGCAATACGTAACGGTATGTCGAGCCGCAGCCAGGAGGCTGGAGCATGAGCATCTGGTGGTCACTCCATCTGCGGCGTGATGCCGCCAGCGTGCCGCTCGCCCGGCGCCTGCTGCTCGGCACCATGGAAACCGCGGGCGTCGATCCCGAGATCTCGTACGACCTGTCCGTCGCCCTCAGCGAGGCCTGCGCGAACGCCGTGGAGCACGGCGGCGGCGCCGCACGCGACCACACCTCGGAGGCCTTCCGGGTGACCGCCTACCTCGACGGCGAGAAGTGCCGCATCGAGGTCGCCGACGCCGGCCCCGGTTTCCCCGCCGCCGGAACCCGCCCCCGCCCCCAGCCCGTCCCCGCCGAGGCGGAACACGGCCGCGGCCTCCGCCTCATCGAGCAGCTGGCCGACCATGTGCACATCGGCAACAAACCGGGCCGCGGCGGCGCGGTGGTGAGCTTCGACAAGATCCTCAAATGGCGCGAGGACGCACCGCTGACGGCGGTTTAGCACGCACGACGAGGGCCCCTTCCGACGATGGCGGTTTCTAGGGGCCCTCGCTCGTAGGTACGGGGTGGGTGACTCAGCCCTTGAGGCCCGCCATCCACGCCTCCACCTCGTCCGACCGGCGCGGCAGGCCGGCGGACAGGTTCCTGTTGCCGTCCTCGGTGACCAGGATGTCGTCCTCGATGCGGACGCCGATGCCGCGGTACTCCTCCGGGACCGTCAGGTCGTCGGCCTGGAAGTACAGGCCCGGCTCGACGGTGAGGACCATGCCCGGCTCCAGCGTGCCGTCGACGTAGGTCTCGGTGCGCGCGGCGGCGCAGTCGTGGACGTCCATGCCGAGCATGTGACCGGTGCCGTGCAGCGTCCAGCGGCGCTGCAGGCCCAGCTCCAGCACGCGCTCCACCGGGCCCTCGACCAGGCCCCACTCGACGAGCCGCTCGGCCAGCACGCGCTGCGCGGCGTCGTGGAAGTCGCGGTACTTGGCGCCCGGCTTCACCGCCGCGATGCCCGCCTCCTGGGCGTCGTACACCGCGTCGTAGATCTTCTTCTGCAGCTCCGTGTACCGGCCGTTGACGGGCAGGGTGCGCGTGACGTCGGCCGTGTAGTACGTGTGCGTCTCCACGCCGGCGTCGAGCAGCAGCAGGTCGCCGGAGCGGACCGGGCCGTCGTTGCGCACCCAGTGCAGGGTGCAGGCGTGCGGTCCCGCGGCGCAGATGGAGCCGTAGCCGACGTCGTTGCCCTCGACGCGGGCGCGCAGGAAGAACGTTCCCTCGATGTAGCGCTCGCTGGTGGCCTCGGCCTTGTCGAGGACCTTCACCACGTCCTCGAAGCCGCGCACGGTGGAGTCGACGGCCTTCTGCAGCTCGCCGATCTCGAAGTCGTCCTTGACCAGCCGCATCTCGGAGAGGAAGGCGCGCAGTTCCTCGTCGCGCTCGGCGGTGACCTTGTCGGTCAGCGCCTCCTCGATCCCGGCGTCGTAGCCGCGGACCACGCGCACCGGACCGGTGGCCTCGCGCAGCGCGCCGGCCAGCTCGCGGACGTCGGAGGCGGGGATGCCGTACCGCTTCTCGGCCTCTGTGAGGGAGTGGCGGCGGCCCACCCACAGCTCGCCCTGGCCGTCCAGCCAGAACTCGCCGTTCTCGCGGTTGGAGCGGGGCAGGAGGTAGATCGTCTCCTTGTGGCCGTCGGCCGTCGGCTCCAGGACGAGGACGCCGTCCTCCGTCTGGTTGCCGGTGAGGTACGCGTACTCGACGGACGCACGGAACGGGTACTCCGTGTCGTTCGAGCGGGTCTTCAAGTTGCCCGCCGGGATCACCAGGCGCTCACCGGGGAAGCGGGCGGACAGCGCCGCGCGGCGGGCGGCGGTCTCGGCGGCCTGCGGGATCGGCTCCAGGTCGCGCAGCTCCGTGTCGGCCCAGCCGCTCTTCATGTTCTCGGCCAGCTCGTCCGACACGCCCGGGTACAGGCCGTTCTTCCGCTGCTTGACGGGCTCCTCGTCGGCAGTCTCCGGGGTCTCCGGCAGCTCCTCCGCCACGGTCATCCTCCTCGATACGGCACTGGACCACCCCCCATCGTACGGTCGGGCGGAAACGGACGAACCGGGGAAGCGCCTGTTACCTCAAAGGCACGCGGAGTGAGCGGCGCGCGGACCGGGCGGGTCAGTCGAAGCGCGCCGCGAGGAGCACCACGTCCTCCGAGGTGTCCGCGTCCTGGGCGCCCTCGGGCAGCACCGCCCGCAGCACATGGTCGGCGACGGCCCCCGGATCGCGGCGCAGCGCGCGCGGCACCCCGGCCGCGGCGGAGTGAAGCCGGGCGAAGGCCCGGTCGGTCGGGTCGCCGGTGCGGTGCAGCAGGCCGTCGGTGTAGAGCAGTACGGTGTCGCCCGCCTCCGCCTGCACCTCCACGCTGGGCGCCTCCCAGCAGGCGAGCATCCCGAGCGGGGCCGAGACGGACGTCTCCACGTACTCGGTGCGGCGCTCGCCGAGCAGCAGCGGCGGGCTGTGCCCGGCCCCGGCGAGGGTGATCCGGCGCATCGCGGGCTCGCAGTAGCCGAACAGCGCGGTGGCCGACCGGGCCGGTTCGGTCAGCCGCAGCAGCAGCTCCAGGTCGGACAGGACGGCGACCGGGTCCTCGCCCTCCATCACGGCGTACGCCCGCAGCGACGCCCGCAGCCGGCCCATCGCGGCGACCGCGCTGGGCCCTGAGCCGGTGACGGAGCCGACGGCGAGACCGAGCGCGGCGTCCGGCAGCGGCAGCGCGTCGTACCAGTCGCCGCCCCCGCTCGGGCAGGTGCGATGGCGGGCGGCGAGCTGCACACCGGGCACCCGCGGCAGCCGGGAGGGCAGCAGCTCCTCGGTCATCGTGGCCATCGACGCGCGTGTGTGCTCCAGTTCGAGGAGCCGGGCAAGGTGCTCCGCGGCGTGCCGGACGTACAGGCCGACGAGGTGGCGCTGCCGCTCGGCGGGTTCGGCGGGCTCGTCGTACAGCCAGACGACCGCGCCGAGGCGTCCGGCGGAGTCGGTGGCGAGGGGGAGGGCGTAGCTCGCGGCGTAACCGAGGCGGGCGGCCACCTCGCGATGCCGGGGGTCGAGGCCCTTCTCGGCGAACAGGTCGGGCTCGGCGACGCCGTCGTCCCCGTCACGCAGTCCGTCGAGGATCCGGCCGTGCGGCAGGGCGCTGCGCGGCACCGTCTCCATGTGGCCCAGGTCGGCGCGGCCGAGGCCGAACCCGACGGTGGTGGACGGCCCGCGGCCGTCGGCGGGCTCCAGGGCGACGAGTCCGCGTCGTGCGCCCACCAGGGCGGCGCCCGCGCGCAGCAGTTCGTCCAGCGCGGCGTCGAGCGTGCCGGCGCGGACCAGGCGCTCGGTCAGCTCGTGCAGGGTGGTGAGGTCCGAGACCCAGCCGGCGAGGCGGTCCTGGAGCAGCGCGCCCGGGGCGTTCTGGGGGTGTGCCGCGGCGGCCGGGACCGTACCCGTGGCGGGCGCGACAGTGTGTGCGGGGGCGGGAACCGTTGAATCGATTCCGGCCACTTTCGGAGGGTGCGGAGCGTTCATGGCGTCCGGCTTTCCGGCCGGTACGTACTGCTCAAAAGCATCGCAAACCCCCATGTCGTTCTGCGTCGCCGGCAGTGTCTCCACATGTACACGTACTCGTGAGGAGATGTCCAGCATTGTCCTGCTGGGATTCCTGGTGTCCGTGTGACCGAGGGGAACTCCCGACAGTCCTCTTGCTGAAATTCGAAGTTGGCTTGAAACTGCCTCAGGGGGAGGCTTACTGCGGTCGACTGGCCTTGCTCGACGGAGCGTCACAGCGGTCGTGATGGGTACGTACTCGGAGAAGGCCAGGGGTGGTTGGGAACCGCCTGGGAACCTGGCGACGGACCCGGGCGTCTTAACCACCGACGACCGTGCCCCATCCTCCCGTGGCGGAGGCGGAGAGAAACACGCGCGACGGTAAACGCCAGACTTCGCCACCCCACGCCGTACCCGTACTTCTGATAAACGCTGTATGGGTGGAACGGCCGCGGAGGCAGCCCATGCCCGGCCCATAGGGGTTCCCCCTGCCCGGCGCGGGGGTGTGATGCGCCAACAGGTACGCACAGTGAAGTGATCGACACATGACGTGAGTGGTCCACGGTGTTGCCAGGCGTGCAACGGAAAGGAACGAGCGCTCATGCGCGAGATCCTCGGAAGGCGACGCAGGCTCCTGTCCCGGCGCGGTGACGAAGGGCCCGATCTGATCGGTGCGGCCCTGACCTTCGCCGCGGAATGGCAGTGGCCCGTACTCCCCGGCGTGGCGGCCGACCCGCAGGACGGGTCCCGCTGTGCCTGCCCCGACCCGGAGTGCACGGTGCCGGGCGCCCATCCGTTCGACCCCGGCCTTCTCGCCGCCACCACCGACGCGCGGATGGTGCGCTGGTGGTGGGCCAACCGGCCGACGGCGCCGATCGTGCTCGCCACCGGCGGCAAGGCCCCGTGCGCGGTGTCCCTGCCCGCCCTGCCGGCCGCCCGCGCGCTCGCCGCGCTGGACCGCCGGGGGATGCGGCTCGGCCCGGTCGTCGCCTCGCCGACCCGCTGGGCGATCCTCGTCAAGCCGTACTCCCTGGAGCAACTGGGCGAGCTGCTGTACGCCCAGGACTTCGTCCCCGGCTCGCTCCGCTTCCACGGCGAGGGCGGCTATCTGGCCCTGCCCCCGTCCGTCACCGCGCAGGGCGAGGTCCGCTGGGAGCGGGCACCGCTGCCCGGCTCGGCGTCTCCCTGGGTCCCCGACGTCGAGGCCGTGGTGGACGCGGTGGTCGACGCCCTCACCCGTACGGGTGTGAGCGCCCCCGAGATGTAGGCGGCGCCATCGCGCGCCGCGCCCGGCACCCGGTGCCGGGCCGCTATCTTCCCGGGGCATGCCGCGTCATGCCGGGGGCCGTGCCAGGACGTCCCGCAGAACCCGAGCGACCGCCTTCGCGGCCGTCGCGGCGGCCTGCGCGCTCGCGCTGCCGCTGGCGGTGGCCTGTGCGGGCCAGGACGACGACCGGCGCAGGGCCTCGGCCGGCCCGGCCGGTCCTGACGATCTGCGTCCGGTTTCCGGAGCTGAGGGACGCAATGCCGAGGGACGCAATCCCGAGGGACGCGCCGCGGAGGCAAGCGCCCCCGAGAGACGGGCCTCCGTAGGGCGTGCCCCAGGGGACGCGGACACCCCCGTGCGGGCGCCGACAGCCGACCAGGCGCCGCCCGGCGCGCATCTGTCGACCGCTCTGCGCTGTGGCCCCGCCCTGTCCTCGCCGGACGGCGTCGAGGCGCAGACGTGCGTGGCGGTGCGGGGGAAGGACGTGTGGGCGCGGACGTACTACCGCAACACCACCGGCGCGTCCCTGGACGCGGCCCTGTCCCTGCTCGGCCCGGACGGGCACAGCGTGCGGAGCCGGTGCGTGGCGGGAGCGGGGGACGACCCGTCCCTGTGCGAGACGCCGCGCGTGCGACTGGAGGGGGAGCCCCTGCGGTACGCGGCGGTCGCGGAGTTCGCCGCCCACGCGGGCGGTGCGGAGAAGGGGCCGCTGCTGCTGCGGGCCGGGAGCAACTCCCCGTCGGGGGAGGACCGGTGAGGCCGGGGCGAGCCTGTGTCGACCACCGGGAGAGCCGGGTGCCGGAGATCCGGAACGGTCGGCTCCGGAGGCCCGTGAGCGGGGCGCGCTGCGGGCACGTAAAGACCCGGTTGCTGGCGACGGGGGATGCACCAGCAACCGGGCTACTGGAACGGTAACAAGAGATCGGCGGTAAGCAAATTCGATCTCGGCGTTTCCGGTCACCGACTGGCTTGAGTGAACGGGTAGTTACCCGCGCGTAAGAACTTGTGCCCCGGGTGTTTCGGCCGCCCGGGGCATCCGTGAGGAGCCGGGTGCGGGGCGCCTCAGCTCAGCGTGACCTGGCGGTTCGTCAGACCGCCGCGCGCCCGGCGCTCGTCCGCGGTGAGCGGGGCGTCGGTCGCCAGCGCTGCGGCGAGCCGCTCGGCGAACTCGGCGGCCGGCTTCTCCACGTCCTCCGCGCGGACCTCGCTCGGCAGGTCCCAGACCGGCACGGTGAGCCCGTGAGCGCGGAAGGAGCCGACCAGACGGGTGCCCTCGCCCAGGGAGGAGGTGCCTGCCGCGTGCAGCCGCGCGAGCGCGTCCAGAAGCTGCTCCTCCGGGTGCGGCATGACCCACCGCAGGTGGTTCTTCTCGGGCGTCTCGCACCAGTACGCGGAGTCCACGCCCGTCAGCTTCACCGTCGGGATCGCCGCAGCGTTCGCCCGCTCCAGGGAGGCGGTGACGTCCGGGGTGGCGTTCTCCGGGTCCGGGACCCAGAACTCGAACCCGTCGTGCACGACCGGCTCGAAAGGACCCTTCGGGTCGAGCAGGTCCTGCAGCCGGGGGCCGTCGGCGGGCGCGCGGCGGGCCTGCACCGGGGTGCCCGGCTCGGCGGTCAGCGCGCGCCGCAGCGTGTCGGCGAGGTCGCGGCTGATGTCGCCGGAGGGCGTGTCGTTCTGCAGGCCGAGCAGCACCGAGCCGTCGTCGCGGCGCAGCGCCGGCCAGGCCATCGGAAGCACCGTGGCCAGGGTGACGGACGGGACGCCCTCGGGCAGGCCGTCCTTCAGGGTCAGCTCGACGGTCGCGGCGGGCACCAGCTCGCGCAGCGCCACCCAGTCGCACTCGCCCGGAAGGCCCTCGAACGGGCGGTGCACCAGCTCGGTCACCGCCTGCGCGGCGGCGCGGCCGTGGCACGCCTTGTAGCGGCGGCCGCTGCCGCAGGGGCAGGGTTCGCGGGCGCCGACGACCGGGATCTGCCCGTCCGTGAGCTGCGGGCGCTTGGCCTTCGTCTGGGGTCGCTTCTTGGCCATCGTGGGTGTCTCCCGGTTACGGCTCGTCTCGTACGGCGCGAGCCTAGCCGTTCGGGCCGCGGCGGACCGGTACCTGTGGACGACGGGCTGCCTGTGGACAACGGGGGCGCGTGGACGCGACCGCATTCGGGGGCGTCCGACCGGAGCGGGCCGGCACCCTGCCGACGGCAGCCCGGTCCGACCGCCGTGCCATCAGCCCGGGTTGCCGAAGACCGTCAGTCCAGGTCCTCGAACACGTCCGCGAAGTCCAGCCCCGTGAGCCGCGCGACCGGCGGCGCGGTCACCCGTGCCGCGAAGTCCTCGCGGCGGTGGCAGCTCGCGGCGTCCGGGTCGTGCACGTCCTCGTGGACGACGACCCACACCGTGACCTCGCCGGGCACCTCGTCGCGTACGCCCCAGTCGTCGGAGAGCGCGGAGATGATGTTGAGCCCGCGGCCGCCGTGGGCGGTGACCGACGGGGTGGCAGGCGCTGGGCGGGTCGGTCCGCCCCCGTCGGTGACCTCGACGACGAGCCGGCCGCGCGGGTCCACCCGCCAGGCCGCACGCACGTCGCCGTCGCCCGCCAGGCTGTCGCCCAGGGGCCGGCCGTGTTTGCACGCGTTGCTCAACAGCTCGGAAAGGATCAGTACGGCATCGTCGACGACCGATTCCGGGACACCTCCGTCGCGCAGCTGCGCGCGCATCCGGCGCCTCGCCTTCCCCACGCCCGCAGGGCCATGGGGCACGGCCATGCTCGACGACGTGGGCACCTCCTGTGCCACCACCAACGCCACCCCCGAGACCTCCTTCGCCCCACGCCACGGTGTGGATGCCCCATCGGCCTGAACCGGAAACCGGCCGATCCGTGCGCGGTGACGCACTCGGAACGATCGAATACGTACCGAACGCGCCGGAGCACTCCCCGTAGTCATATGGCTGGATTTCGTCGATGTGGCCGAGATAGGAGGATGTGGGCGCCCGGCCCTGCCGGTCAAGAGGCAGGTGGGTAACCACTGGGACACACGGGACGGATGTGGCGGGCACGCTGAGGTGGACGGGTGTGTTTCCAGCCGTCCGCCGGGGTTGGTGCCTGCGCCGCCCGGCTCAGCGCCCGAGCCGGTCCAGCACCGCCCGCGGCCGGTTGGTGATGATGGCGTCCACGCCGAGACGCACGCACAGGTCGACGTCCGCCGGCTCGTTGACCGTCCAGACGTGCACCTGGCGCCCGGTCCGCTTCAGACGCTCGATGCAGCCGGGGTGGCTGCGCAGGATGCGGATCGACGGGCCCGCGATGTCCACGCCCGCGGGCAGCCGCCCGTCCCGCAGCCGCGGTGTGACGAACTGCATGAGGTAGACCGTCGGCAGCGTCGGGGAGGCGGCCCGCACGCGGTGCAGGGAGCGCGCGGAGAAGCTCATCACGCGTACCTGCGAGTCCTCACGGGAGGCGGGCGTGTCCAGGCCGAACCGCTTGAGCAGCACCAGCAGCCGCTCCTCGACCTGCCCCGCCCAGCGCGTGGGGTGCTTCGTCTCGATCGCCAGCTCCACCCGGCGTCCGGCGTCGGCGACCAGCTCCAGCAGCCGCTCCAGGGTGAGCACGGAGGTGGCCTCGCGGTCCTCCGGGCGGTGCTCCCAGTCGGGCTCCTCGACGCGGGGCCCGCCGGCCGCGTCCCTGGTCTTCCACGAGCCGAAGTCGAGCGCGGCGAGGTCGGACAGCTCGAGCGCCGAGACGGCGCCGCGTCCGTTCGACGTACGGTTGACGCGACGGTCGTGTACACACACCAGGTGTCCGTCGGCGGTGAGGCGTACGTCGCACTCGAGTGCGTCCGCGCCGTCCTCGATCGCCTTCCGGTACGCGGCCAGGGTGTGCTCGGGGGCGTCCTCGGACGCCCCGCGGTGCGCGACGACTCGGGTCAGATGCTGACGTGCGTGGGTCACCGCGTCATGGTGCCACCGCTCGCCGGAGGACGGGCGGGCAGCATGGTGTGATCGGTACGGCAGTCCGGGCGGAGCCATCGAGTGGCGCACCTTAAGTGAGTAATGCCCTATATAAAGAATGACCCCGGACCCACAGGAACGGCTTACGGTGCCCTGACGGCGTGTGGGAAAAGCTGACGTCATACAAAGAGACGTGCACAGCTCCATCTGCATCGCGCCGGACGTCAGGCGCGCGTGACATGCGGGCCCGAGTGCGACCGATTGAAAGCCGTGGATCGAGGAGAGAAGCTGTGAGCACCGAGAACGAGGGCACCGCGGTCCCCCCGGCCCCGTCGGCTCCGCCGCCCCCGGCGGATGCTCCCGCTGCTTCCGCACCCCAGGGCGCACACCCGGGGTCGGCTCCGGCGGCCGGCGACCCCTACGGCCCCCCGGCCCACCACGACGCCGGGTCGGGCGAATCCACGTCCGCCCCCGACCCCTCCTGGCCGCCGCCCCCGCCGCCGTCCTCCCCGGCGTACGGCGGTGACGACGGAGCGGGACACGGCGCCGCGGGCCAGGGCGGTGGCGGCTGGGGCGCAGGCTGGGGCGCCGCGCACCAGCAGCCCGCGCCGAAGAACGGCCGCGGGCGCGGCGGGCTCGTCGCCGCGGTCCTGGTGGCCGCGCTGGTCGCGGGCGGTCTGGGCGGCGGCCTCGGCTACACGCTCGCCCGGGAGAACGACAGCGGCAGCTCGACGACCGTGTCGTCCGGCACCACCGGCGGCAACGTCAAGCGCGACCCGGGCACGGTCGCCGCGGTCGCGGCGGCGGCGCTGCCCAGCACGGTCACCATCGAGGCGGCGAGCAGCAGCGGCGAGGGCGGCACGGGCACGGGCTTCGTCTTCGACAAGCAGGGCCACATCGTCACCAACAACCACGTGGTGGCGGACGCCGTCGACGGCGGCAACCTCTCCGCGACGTTCCCCGACGGCAAGAAGTACGAGGCCGAGGTCGTCGGCAACGCGCAGGGGTACGACGTCGCCGTCATCAAGCTGAAGAACGCGCCGTCGGACCTCAAGCCGCTCACCCTGGGCAACTCCGACGACGTGGCGGTCGGCGACTCGACCATCGCCATCGGCGCGCCCTTCGGCCTGTCCAACACGGTGACGACCGGCATCATCAGCGCGAAGAACCGCCCGGTCGCCTCCAGCGACGGCAGCGGCAGCAAGGCCTCCTACATGAGCGCCCTGCAGACCGACGCGTCGATCAACCCGGGCAACTCCGGCGGCCCGCTGCTGGACGCGCAGGGCAACGTGATCGGCATCAACTCGGCGATCCAGTCGACCAGCAACGGCGGCTTCGGCACGGGCCAGGCCGGCTCGATCGGCCTCGGCTTCGCCATCCCGATCAACCAGGCGAAGTACGTCGCCCAGGAGCTGATCAGGACGGGCAAGCCGGTGTACGCCAAGATCGGCGCGTCCGTCTCCCTGGAGGACACCACCGACGGCGCGAAGATCACCGATCAGGGCGTGGGCGGCGCCGAGCCCGTCGACCCGGGCGGCCCCGCGGACAAGGCCGGCCTGAAGCCGGGCGACGTCATCACCAAGCTCGACGACCGGGTCATCGACTCCGGCCCCACCCTGATCGGCGAAATCTGGACCCACAAGCCCGGCGACGAGGTCACGATCACCTATGAGCGGGGCGGCAAGGAGCACACCACGGAACTCACCCTGGGCTCCCGCGTCGGCGACAGCTGACCCCACCCGCCACCCCCGAACCCGTTACCCTTGTCCCCGCGCCGCCGATCACCGGCCGGCGCGGGGAGGCGTGCCCGAGCGGCCTAAGGGAACGGTCTTGAAAACCGTCGTGGCAGCGATGTCACCGTGGGTTCAAATCCCACCGCCTCCGCAGGATGAGCACTGAGAACGGCCTCTGACCTGGTATCTGGTCAGGGGCCGTTCGCTCGCTCGAACCCGGGGCTTCCCGCCGGTCCCGTCGGTGTCCTGCGTCGGGACACGGCGGCTGGCCACGTAGGCGTCCCCGGACCACAGTGGCCTGCGATGCCGAATGGCTCCGAACCCCTGGACCGGGACGCAGCCGATTGGTCAGGAAGTGTCTGACCGGTTCCCTCCTATGCGTTGTGCATATGCACTCTTACCCTCAGTGCTCATGGCGAAGGTGGTGCATCTGTACTGGGGATACATGGTGGCTGCGGCTCTGATCGTTGCCTGGGCGCAGCAATGGTCCTTGCCTGTGATCGTCGCTTTGTCACTTGGCGTCTCGGCGTACGCAGCCTTCCAAGTGCCTGTCTGGTGCGGTGCCGTGAACCGGGACGGGCGGACGTACTGCCGCAACAACGCTTACGGCGTGTTGATGGGCTGTTCGAAACGTCAGCACCGCTGGCAGAAGATGAAGATGATCGTTCTGCGGAGCAAGGTCGGGAACGCCAGCCGGTCGGTGTTCCCCACGGCCAAGGAGAAGTTCAACGGCGCTCTGGCTGTCGGCGGGCTGTTGTCGGCCGTGGCTGCGGTGATCGTGCCTGTGTTCACTGGGGGGTGAGCCGATCTTGCCGTCCGCCCCGGTCGAGGGGGCGGACCCTGGTGACGATGACGGGGCTTCTGAGTACCGGCGCTCATGTGCGCTGCCCGATGCCTCCCCACACTGGTCGCATGCACTTAGGAGAACGTCACCTGCGGACGGGGAGGCAATGGACATGAGGCAGGCGGACGGGCCGTCCACCGGCCGGCAGATCGGCGTCAGCGTGGCGCTTCTGGTCATCGACCTCATGTTCGTTGCCTGGGCGGTGTTCGCGGTCGGGATGGAAGGCTGGGCCGACAGCTTCGAGAGCGACGGCGTCCCACCCGGTGGGCCGCGCGTGGCCTCACAGGCTGCGTGGCTCCTGGGAGGTAGCGCGGTTCTGACCGGCTGTGGCCTCCTCGCTTTGAGATGGCGCATCCCCGGCATCCTGCAGTTGGTCGTCCTCGGCTTCGGGGCGGCGCTGGTCTCTGCCATGGGGGCCGGCTGACCGTCCTAGCGGGAGGCGGGCGCGTTGCCGGTTATCGTCAGGTCCGATCTGGCCGCCTCGTGCAGGACGTTCAGGGTTTCCACCAACGGGATCGAGCGCAGTGGGGCCGCCCCGTTCGAGGGGCGTCGTGCCGCTCGGAGGAGTTCCCAGGCGCGCTGGTTGACGGCGTGGGCAGCGGCTGCGGCCTTCTCGTCGCTCAGCAGGACGAAGGTCTCGAAGAGTACCGAGCGCTTGTTCTCGGCCTCCTCCATGAGCGCCAATGCGGCGGACGCGTCCTCGCCCTCGTCGCGGGCGCGGCCGGCGTCCATGGCGGCCCTTTGTATCTCCTTGATGCACGACACGTACTCGATGTACGTGTCCAGTTTCCGCTCGTCCCACCGCGTCGCCATGAGGTGCCGCAGTTTCGTGCGCTCGGTCATGGTCGTGGCGAAGTAGGACGTCAGTGCGCCGATCAGGACGCCGACCAAGGTGATGATCTGGGTGGCCATGGCGGTCAACGTAGCTGTGCGGACCGGCGCGGACCGGTCGAAGGGGTCAAATCCAGTCCGCGGGCACTGCCATCCCCCCTTCCGCCGAGGGCAGCGGACCCAAGTGCCTTGTCAGGCGCGTGCGCAGCAGTTCGTACTCCGGGTGGCGGCGGGGCAGCCGGCCCGGAGGGCGTGTCACCGTGCGAGGGGGCGACAGGGTTTCTCCCGCGCGGAACTGTTCCAGGGTCAGGTCGAGTTCCACACCGCTGGGCAGGCGGTTCCACCAGTGGTAGCCGTGGGGGTTGCCCGCCCGGGTCACGTCGGCGACCAGGAGGTCGCCGCCGAACAGGTCGTTGACGACCAGCGTCGTGATGTCGCAGTGGCCCACGGACGGGTTGTCCGGGCTCCAGTCGGGCAGGTCGTCCGGTGAGCACGTGTCGGCGGCCCAGCAGGCGCGGAACGCCCTGTCGAGGTCGAGCAAAGAGTACGGCTGCCCCGCGGTGGCGCCGTTCATGACGCCGCCCGCAGCATGCGCAGGTGGCCGATCTCCGTCGCGTTCTTCATCAGCTCCGCGTTGACCCAGGCCAGCATGTGCGCCTTCGTGCGGGACGGGTCGTCCGGCCACGGGAACGGCGCCGGGGCGTCCAGGCCGGCGTCCGTGAGGGTGCCGAGGTGGGCGAGCCATTCCGTGCGGAGGGAGCGGAGCCAGGTGACCGTGGGTTCGCCCGCGCCGGGCCACACGATGTCCGTCCGCTCGCGCGGGCGCTCCCCGCGCGCGTGGTCCAGCGTCACGCTCCACCACCAGCCGATGTGCCAGCTCACCCACGCCACGGTGGGCACCGGCACCGGGTCGGGTTCCGTGTCCGCCCAGTCCGGGACCCAGGCGCCTTCGGGCGACCGGCGGACCGTCCAGCAGAGCGGGGCGGGCTCCCAGAGGAAGTCCTCCGGCTCCAGGCGCTCCAGGTGGTACTCGAACAGGGACCAGGTCAGGTCGAACTGCCAGCGGAGCAGGTCGACGCGGGCGGCGGCAGGTTCAGGTGCGGTCACAGTTCCTCGTCGGTGGCGAGTCGCTCCCAGTCCATGTCCAGCAGTTCCGTCTCCGCGTCGCACCCCGAGGGGATGCGTGACGTCGGCTGGAACCAGACCACGGTGAGGCGGGAGCGGTACAGGGCGCGGTCGTGTCCGGGATCGAGTGCCTCGGAGCGGAAGCTGCCGACGCAGGTCACGGCCGGCAGCACCTCCACCGGGCCGAAGCCGCCCGCGAACTGGTCGGGGTACTCGCGCGGCGGCGGGATCAGATGCACCGGGACGCCCGGGTGGACGTGTTCGGCGGACCGGAGCAGCCCGGCGATCGTGAGGTCGTTCAGCGGCTTGCACGGGTATCCCTCGAGCACGTCCCCGTACGTCGCCGACAGGCGCAGCTCGGTCAGGTCGACGGAGCGGCCCGAGGCGAGGACGACGCGGGAGAGTGCCATGGTCGGCACTTTAAGGCGCTGGTGCATGCGGGTCTTTCGAATTTCGGGCGCGTGCGCGGGAGGGCGTGGGGGAGGAAGGGCGGCCGCCTCGGCGGGAGAGAAACCGTGGCCGGCCTCAGCGGCCGGTCATGCGCGCGGCCGACGCGACCGTCGCGCGCGCCTCGCGTTCGGACAGGCCCGTGGCGCGGGCCGCGTCGACCAGGGGCTCCACCAGCTCGGGTCCTGTGCCGTCCTCGTAGGCGCGGCAGGCCGCCCAGAACAAGCGGGTGTTGCGCTGGCCCTCGTGCGCCGCGAGGACGAACTGCACCAGGCCCTGGCCGTGGTCACCGGCGGACGGGGGTGTCGGGTGGTGGGCGCGGGGCGGCGGCAGGAGCAGCCGCAGCAGGGCGGACGGGCAGGGCGCGGGCGCCAGGCCGGCCGTGCCGGGTGCGGCCCTGTACGTGCCGTGTTGCGTACGGGAGCCGGGGCCGACGAGGTAACCGCCGGCGCCACGGATGTCGATGCCGGGGGCGAGGCGGCCGGCGGAGTTGGGGACGACGACGTCGGGCGGGCCGCTGAGCCACAGGTGGCGGCCGCCGCTGGGGGTGAGCACGACCACGGTGGGCGGGACGGTGAAGCCGTGCCGGGAGGCGAGGGCGCGCAGGGCCGCGCCGGGGTCGGTGCCGTTCTTCGTGTCGAGGTCGACGCCGACGAGGTGGTGCGGGGGCAGGCCGCAGGCGATGCCGTAGCCGGTCGCGCGGGGCGCGGCGGCGAACAGGGCGCGGACGCGCGCCGGGTCGGTGGTGGCGTCGTACACGCCGTGGCCGAAGCGGCCGCACCCGCCGTGGCAGGGCGGGTGGGACGGGTCGCCGCGGTGGGGGGAGCGCAGGGCCGGGAGCTTGGTGCGGGACAGCGGGATGACGGCCAGTCCGCGTTCGGCGGCTGACAGGGCGTGTGCGAGGGCCAGCGTCGTGGCCTGCCGGTCGGTGGTGGCCATGCCTCTATGTTCGTACACGCGTTCGAAGAAGGGAAGGGGGTGAGGGGTGTCACCCAGGGGGTGCGGGGGCCGGCCGGGCGGGCGCCGAAACGCTTCGCCCCTTGGGGCGCCGGGGCTGTCGCCACCCTGGGTCCAACAGGCGCCAAATCGGGGTCGACTCGGGGTTTATCGGCGGCTCCTCACGCTTGCGTGCGAATCAGGGCTTACGAGGTGGTTCCGCGGCTCCGGTTGGGCAATCCTGATCTTGCGACGTCGTGCACCGCACCAGGGCGGGGGCCAACTTCCCTGGTGGGAAACCGCAGTTCACAGCAGTACTTCACAGCAGTGCTTCACAGTCGTAGTGCACGCATGGACGGCCTTGACCCGGCGCGTCCTTGGTTCTGGAGGGAACACAACATGGCAAGCATCCGTACCGCCCGTGTCGTCGCCGTCGCCGCCGCGCTCCCGCTCGCGGCCGCGCTCTTCGCGGGAGTCGCGACGGCGGACAACGGCGTCGGCGCCCTCGGTACCGGAGTCGGCGGGGACAACTTCGGGAACTCCGCCACCACACAGCAGCAGGCCGTGGGCGAGGGCGCCGAGAACGAGAGCAATACCGCCCAGGTCAACGGCTCCGCGTTCACGACCGTCAACCAGGGGGAGGACAACGTGGCCATCAGCTTCGCCCCCTTCTGGTGGCCGGCGATCTGACCGCGTAGGCAGGGGGAGAGCCAGGGGAGAAGGGGGACACCGGACAGGGGGAGGACGTCGGCCGCGGCGGCGCTTCGGCGCCGCCGCGCCGGGCGGGCCGTCCTCAAGACGGCGCGCCGTACGTCAGGGGGGACCCGCAGGACCCCTCATCCGCTCGTCCACCTCTGGGAGGTGAGGCAGGCCCCACCCCTACAACCTGAGGGGGACCCGGCTTCGGGACCTGCGGGCGATCCGCCGGGCGGGCCCCGCTCCTAGCGTGGACGACATGACCACACCCGTCTGCACCAGCGCTTCGAACGCCGCCGCTCCGGCGACGCAGACCCCGCCGTACGCGTCGTTCTCGTCGTACATGAGGGCCCGCCAGCCGGTGCTCCTGCGGACCGCCCGGTCGCTGACCGGAAACCCCAGCGACGCGGAGGACCTGCTGCAGACCGCGCTCGCCAAGACGTACGTCGCCTGGGAGCGGATAGAGGACCACCGGGCGCTGGACGGCTACGTCCGCCGGGCGCTGGTGAACACCCGCACCTCGCAGTGGCGCAAGCGCAAGGTCGACGAGTTCGCCTGCGACGAGCTGCCCGAGCCGGACCCGGTGCCGGCCGGCGACGACCCCGCCGAGCAGCAGGCACTGCGGGACGCGATGTGGAGGGCGGTCATGCGGCTGCCGGCGCGCCAGCGGGCGATGGTCGTGCTGCGGTACTACGAGGATCTCAGCGAGGCCCAGACGGCAGAGGTGCTCGGTGTCTCGGTCGGGACGGTGAAGTCGGCCGTGTCGCGTGCGCTCGGCAAGCTCCGCGAGGACGCTGAGCTGGGGATTGTTCGGAATTGAGGAGATATGAGCTGATCCTGACGGGAAACGTCGTCCCCCGGAGCGTGATCGATCATCCGCTCCCCTAGTGACATACCGCGCGGTATGTGCGCAGAATCAGCGCACACCGTACCGACGCCAGGCAATGTCGCCCAGGAGGACGCCGTGCTGAGCACCATGCAGGACGTACCGCTGCTGATCTCGAGGATTCTGACCCACGGGTCGTCGATCCACGGCACTTCGCAGGTGATCACCTGGACCGGCGAGGGGTCACCCCAGCGCCGTTCCTACGCGGAGATCGGCTCCCGGGCGGCCCAGCTGGCGCACGCCCTGCGCGAGGACCTCGGCGTCACCGGCGACGAGCGGGTCGCCACCCTGATGTGGAACAACGCCGAGCACGTCGAGGCGTACTACGCGATCCCCTCCATGGGCGCCGTGCTCCACACCCTGAACCTGCGCCTGCCGGCCGAGCAGCTCGCGTGGATCGTCAACCACGCCGCCGACCGCGTGGTCATCGTCAACGGCTCGCTGATCCCGCTGATCGCCCCGCTGCTGCCGCACCTCAAGACCGTCGAGCACGTCGTGGTCTCCGGACCGGGCGACCGCTCCCCCTTGGCCGACACCCACGTCCAGGTGCACGAGTACGAGGAGCTGATCGCCGGACAGCCCGTGGCCTACGACTGGCCGGAGCTGGACGAGCGCTCCGCCGCCGCCATGTGCTACACCTCCGGCACCACCGGCGACCCCAAGGGCGTGGTCTACAGCCACCGTTCGATCTACCTGCACTCCATGCAGGTGAACATGACCCAGTCGATGGGCCTGACCGACCAGGACACGTCCCTGGTGGTCGTCCCGCAGTTCCACGTGAACGCCTGGGGCCTGCCGCACGCCACGTTCATGACCGGCGTCAACATGCTGATGCCGGACCGCTTCCTGCAGCCCGCCCCGCTCGCCGAGATGATCGAGGGCGAGAGGCCGACGCACGCCGCCGCCGTCCCCACTATCTGGCAAGGCCTGCTCGCCGAGCTCACCGCCCGCCCCCGCGACGTCTCCTCCCTCACCCAGGTGACCATCGGCGGCTCCGCGTGTCCGCCCTCGCTGATGGAGGCGTTCGACAAGCTGGGCATGCGGGTCTGCCACGCCTGGGGCATGACGGAGACCTCCCCGCTCGGCACGATCGCCCGCCCGCCGGCCCACGTCGTCGGCACGGACCAGGAGTTCGCCTACCGGCTCACCCAGGGCCGCTTCCCGGCCGGCGTCGAGGCCCGCCTCACCGGACCCGGCGGCGAGCGTCTGCCCTGGGACGGCGAGTCCGCGGGCGAGCTGGAGGTGCGCGGCCCCTGGATCGCCGGCGCCTACTACAACGGCCCCGACGCCGAACCGCTGCGCCCGGACGACAAGTTCAGCGAGGACGGCTGGCTCAAGACCGGCGACGTCGGCACCATCAGCCCCGACGGCTTCCTCACCCTGACCGACCGCGCCAAGGACGTCATCAAGTCGGGCGGCGAGTGGATCTCCTCGGTGGAGCTGGAGAACGCGCTGATGGCGCACCCGGACGTCGCCGAGGCCGCCGTGGTCGCCGTCCCCGACGACAAGTGGGGCGAGCGCCCGCTCGCCACGGTCGTCCTCAAGGAGGGCGCCTCCGCCGACTTCACCACGCTGCGCGCCTTCCTCCAGGAGGAGCGGAAGATCGCCAAGTGGCAGCTTCCGGAGCGCTGGACGGTCGTCGAGGCGGTGCCGAAGACCAGCGTCGGCAAGTTCGACAAGAAGGTGCTGCGCCGTCAGTACGCCGAGGGCGCGCTGGACGTCACGCAGATCTGACGACGCCAGGACCCGGACATGCGCCGGGCGGTGAGCGCGGGACTCGCGCCCACCGCCCGGCGTACTGCTGTCCGTGCACCCCGCTGCCCGTGCGGGGGACCGTCAGTTGGTGCCGATCCGCAGGAGCAGGTCGACGATCCGCTCCTGCACCTCCGGGCTGGTGGACCGCTCCGCGAGGAACAGCACCGTCTCGCCGGACGCCAGCCGCGGCAGGTCCGCCGCGTCGAAGGCGGCCGTGTAGACGACCAGCGGGGTGCGGGTGAGCTGCCCGTTCGCGCGCAGCCAGTCGACGATCCCGGCCTGCCCGGCCTGGCGGTGCACCTGCATCAGGTCCATCACGACCAGGTTCGGCCGGAACTGGCCCGCCAGCGTCACCGCGTCGGCGTCGCTCGCCGCCCGCGCGACCTGCATGCCGCGCCGTTCCAGCGTGCCGGTCAGGGCCAGCGCGATCTCCGCGTGCTCCTCGATCAGCAGGACGCGCGGCGGATGCTGTTCGCTGTCGCGCGGCGCGAGCGCCTTCAGCAGCACGGCAGGGTCGGCGCCGTACGCGGCGTCGCGGGAGGCCTGGCCGAGTCCGGCCGTCACCATGACCGGCACCTCCGCCGCGCCCGCCGCCTGACGCAGCGACTGCAGCGCGGTCCGGGTGATCGGCCCGGTCAGCGGGTCGACGAACAGCGCCGCCGGGAAGGCCGCGATCTGCGCGTCGACCTCCTCACGGGAGTGCACGATCACCGGGCGGTAGCCGCGGTCGCTCAGCGCCTGCTGCGTCGCCACGTCCGGCGCGGGCCACACCAGCAGCCGGCGCGGGTTGTCCAGCGGCTCCGGCGGCAGTTCGTCGTCCATCGGCTGCGGACGCGGCGGGTCCGCCACCTCCACGGCCCCGCCGGGACCGTCCAGCGGCTCGGGACCCTCGGCGGCGTCCGCGTCCGGCGCCCCTATCGCGTACGAGCGTCCGGCGGCCTCGGCGGCCGGCGCGAGCCGGGACTGCCCGGCGGGCGTCGGGGTCGGCTGCGCGGCGGGCTGGGCGAGGGCGGCGGCCGGGGTGCGGTCCTGCTGCGGCGCGGGCGCCTGACCGGGGGGCGGCACGGGCTCGGTCTGCGGGTGCGGGCGGGCGCCCTGGGCGGCGCCGGGCGCCTGACCGGCGGAGGTCTGGCCGGCGGAGGTCTGGCCGTTCGCGGCGGCCTGGTCGCTGCGGGTGCCGAGCTTGCGGCGGCGGCCGGAACCGCCCGGCTGGTGCGGGGGAGGCGTGGCCGACGCCAGCGGCTGCTGCACCTGGGCGGCCTGCCGGTTGAACGGCACGCCCTGCCCCAGCGTCCGCACGCTGATCGCACGGCCCTGGGTCGAGTTCGGGTCCACCGGCGCGGAGGCCTCGGCGGGCAGCGGCTGGGCGGCTGGCCGGGCCGGCGCGGGCGTGCCCTCGGGCGGCAGCGGGGTGCCGCCCGAGGGCGTGGGCTGCGCCGCGTTCGGCACGGGCGCCGCACCGGCGCCGGAGGTGTCACCGGCGGCGGGCCACTGCTGCGGGGCCGGCGTCCCGGCGGGCGGGGTGGCCGCGGCCGGGGCGGGCTGGGGTGGCGCGCCTTGGGCGGGCGGCGCCTCGGCGGGAAGCGGCTGGGCCGGAGGGAGCGGGGCCGCTGCGCCCTGCTGGGGTGCCGCCCCCCACTGCTCGGGAGCACCGGGCGCCTGCGCGGCATCGGCCGACGGGGTGACCGCACGCCGTCGGCGGCCGGTGGGCGCGCTGGTGGGGTGCGGCTGCGGCGGGGTGTGGTCCTCGGACTGGTCCACGGGCACGGCGTCGTGCTGCCCGGCATCGGCGGCGGGTCCGCCCTGCGGTACGGGAGCGGGGGCGGGCTGCGCGCCTGCCTGCGGCGCCGGGGCGGCGGTGACCTCGGCCGGCTGCGGAGCCTGCGGGGCCTGCGGGTTCGGCGGAACGGGCTGCGGAGTTTGCGTGTTGGCCTGCCCGGCCGGCTGGAGCGCGGGTGCGGCGGGCTGGGGCGCGGGCTGCGCGTTCGGGCCGACGGGCTGAAGACCGGGCCCGGCCGCCTGCGGGGCCCGCGCGTTCGGCGGCACCGGCTGCGCGTCGGGGCCGACGGGCTGGAGGTTCGGCCCGGGCGCCTGGGGCACGGCTTGCTGGTTCGGCGGGACCGGCTGGGCTGCCTGTGGGTTCGGACCCACGGGCTGGAGGCCCGACGCGGCCGGCTGGGGCGCGGGCCCGGCGGCGGGTGCGTTCGGCGGTACGGGCTGCTGCTGTGCGTGGGGGCCGACGGGCTGGAGGTTCTGCCCGGCGGGCTGAGGCGCGGCCTGCTGGTTCGGCGGCACGGGCTGGGCGTCGGCCCCGACCGGCTGAAGACCGGGCGCGGCCGGCTGAGGCGCGCCCGCGGCCGCGGCGTTCGGTCCGGAGGCCTGCCGGTTCTGAGGTACGGCCTGCGGGGCGACCGGCGCCGCCTGCCCGTTCGGCGGTACGGCCTGACCGGCGACGGGAGCCGCAGGCTGCCCACCGGGCGCCACAGGCTGCGCGCCCGGAACCGCAGGCTGCGGCGCGGGAGCCACCCCGTTGGGCACGGCACCCGGCGCCACCGGCGCGACCCCCTGGGCACCCGGCATTTCCTGACCACCCGGCACCTGACCCGGCACCACGGGGCCCTGCCCCGCGACCTCGGCCGGCGCCGCCTGTCCAGGCTGCCCGGCAGGGGCCTGAGCCGCCGACGCCGGCGCCACCTGCTCGTCCTGGTCCGCCCCGGCCGGCGGCAGCGCGAACACCGTGCGCGGCGCGGCCTCCTGCGCCGCCGCCCGCTCGTTCGCGGCGGCCAGCGCGCGCCGGCGGCGTCCCGTCGGCTGCGGCTGCTGGTCGGGGCCCGCGCCCTGGGCGGGCACGTGCACGGCGACCGCGCCGGGAGCGCCGTTCGCCTCGCCGCCCGCGGGCAGCGCCGGCGCGAGCGCCGGCTGCTCACCGGCCGCGCGCCGGGCCCGGCGTCCGGACGGCGCGGGAACACCCTGCGGCGGTACGGTCCCGCCCAGCCCCGTGTTGGAGGCCGCGGCGCCCGCCGCGTGCTCGGCCGCGGTGACGACGGCGCCCTCGGACACCCCCGCCCCCGCCGCGGCACCGGCGAGTTCGACCTCGGCGCCCGTCGTACCCGTCGCGGCCGCCGCGCCCTCGGCGGGACGGCCACGCCGTCGCCCGGTCCCGCCGGACACGGCCGCGCCCTCGCCGGACGCCTGGGCCGGAAGCTGAGCTTGGTGCCCCTGCTGGGCTTGCTGCGCCTGCGCCTGCGCGGGCTCGGCAGGAGCCGCCCGCCGCCTGCGCCGCCCGGTGGGCTGAGGCGCCTCCGCGGCAGGAGCCGCCGGAGCCTCGCCGTCACCACCCGGCGCATCACTCTCGAGGAACGCGTCGACGGACGACCGCCGTGCCCGGCGCCGTCCGCCCTGCGTGGGCTCGGCGGGAGCCGCGGCCTCCTCGGCCTGCGGAGCCGCCTCCTGCGGCACGGATCCCGCCCCGCCGCCGATCGGCACCTCGAGGACGAACGCGCTGCCGCTCATCCCCGGCACCTCGTGCGTCTGGAGCACGCCGCCGTGTGCCCGGACGATGCCGCGCACGACCGGCTCGTGCACCGGGTCGCCGCCGCCGTACGGGCCGCGCACCTCGATGCGGACGACCTCGCCGCGCTGGGCCGCCGCGACGACGACCGTGTTGTCCAGGTAACCGCCCGCCGACAGGGGCGTGTTGCCGGTCGCGTCGACGCCCGCGACGTCCGCGACCAGATGGGCGAGGGCGGTCGCGAGGAGACGCGCGTCCACCTCGGCCTCGATGGGCGGCGCGTGCACCGCGAACTGCACCCGGCCGGGGCCGATCAGCTCCACGGCGCCGTCGACGCCGGCCGCGACGACCGCGTCGAGCATCACCTTCGTACGGGCGATCTGCTCGGTGCCGGAGTCGAGCCGCTGGTAGCCGAGGACGTTGTCGATGAGGGTGGTGATGCGGGAGTAGCCGGCCGACAGGTGGTGGAGGACCTGGTTGGCCTCGGGCCACAGCTGGCCCGCGTCGTCGGCGGCCAGCGCGGCGAGCTCGCGGCGCAGTTCGTCGAGCGGGCCGCGCAGGGAGCGGCCGAGGAGGGTGAGCAGCTGCTCGTGACGGGCGGCGAGGGCGTCGTAGCGGTCCTTCTCGCGCTCGCCGAGGGCCGCGTACCGCTCCTCGTGCGCGGCGAGTTCCTCCGCGTGCTTCTCGCGGAGCTCCTCCACCTCGGTGACGTGGCTCTGGCGCAGGGCGGTCAGCTCGGAGCCGTGCTCCTCGGCGAGCCGCTCCAGCTCCTTCGCGTGCTCCCGCTCGGCGTCCTCCTTCTCCTTGAGGAGCGCGTCGTACGGGCGGCGGTCGAGGAACGTCATGACCGCACCGACGAGCTGGTCGCCGTCGCGCACCGGGGCGGTGGTGAGGTCGACCGGCAGCTTGTCGCCGTTCTTGGCGTAGAGGACCTGGCCGCGCACGCGGTGCTTGCGGCCGGAGCGCAGGGTGTCGGCGAGCGGGGACTCGGAGTACGGGAACGGGGAGCCGTCGGCGCGCGAGTGCAGCACCAGGGTGTGCAGCTCGCGTCCGCCGAGCTCGCCGGCCCGGTAGCCGAGGATCTGGGCGGCGGCCGGGTTGACCAGGACGATCCGCCCGTCGGTGTCGGTGCCGACGACGCCCTCGGAGGCGGCCCGCAGGATCATCTCCGTCTGCCGCTGCGACCGGGCGAGCTCCGCCTCGGTGTCGACCGTGCCGGAGAGGTCCCGGACGACCAGCATCAGCAGCTCGTCGCCGGTGTAGCCGTAACTGTCGTAGGCCTGCGAGGTGTTCTCGAGGTTGGCGCTGGTGACCTCGACGGGGAACTCGGTGCCGTCGGTCCGCCGGGCGGTCATCCGGGTCGGCTTGGTGCGTCCGCGCGGGTCGATGTGGTCGGGCCGCCGCATGGAGCCGGGGATGAGCTTGCTGTCGAACTCCGGCAGCAGGTCGAGCAGCCCGCGCCCCACCAGGGCGGTGCCCGGCGCCTCGAAGGCCTCGAGGGCGATGGTGTTGGCGTTGACGACGGTCCCGTTGGCGTTGACCAGCACCAGGGCGTCGGGAAGCGCGTCCAGTATGGCTGCGAGGCGAGCAGCGCCTCGGGATGGCCTGCTGCTCACGAGACGCTTCCTCCCTGTTACCGCGACGTGCCGACCGCTCGGGCCATCTTGCCAACGGGCCCGCAACGTGTCACGGGAGGGAGTCTAAGGGCTGGGGGTGCGCCGGGGACGCCGGATGGGACGCACATCGCACCCCGAGGTGACGGTGATGTGACGCCCGGTACGTCCGGAACCGCGCCTGCCTGGGCCGACGCACCGCGAACCTTCGCGGGACCTTTACGCCCCGGGCGCACCCTCCGCCCGGCCCACCGCCGGCAGCAGCGGCACCAGCCGGTCCCACCGCTCGATCGCGCACCCGTTCGCCCGGTCGTACGTCGCGTCGACGCGGCGGCCCGCCCAGGTGCCGGTGATGCGGGCGGTGGCGGGGCCGCCGTACTGCATGGTGCACACGGCGTCCTCCGGCACCGGCGCGAAGGCGTCCTGCCCCCACCGCGTCCGCCGCTCCACGGCCGCGCAGGCGCCGTCCGGGTCGGGGTGCGTCCCGCCGCTCGGCCGGCACCGCACCTCGTACGTCCCGTCCGCCCCGCCGCCCGCGTCCCGCACGGTGACGGTGAGCCGGTCGTCCTCCGGCGCCGGTCCCGCGGCTCGCGCCGGGGAGGGGGACGCGGCGAGCGAGGCGAGGACGGCGACGAGGGCGGCGGTCCCGGTGAGGAGCCGCCGCGGGGTCGGTGAGCAAGAGAAGGAAGACGAAGACAAGGCAGTCATGCCGTGATCAACGCGCCGGCGGCCGGGACGTTGCGCCACGACGGCGTGCCGTTCGCCAGGGCTTTGCCCTGCGGGCTCCCCGCCTAGTACCGTGGGGGGCGATTGGTGACACCCCACACGGTTGTGTCATCATCGGCACGCACCACCCACTCGCGCCCGCGCGCAGCAGGTTGTGCATGGAGGCGTCGCCTAGTCCGGTCTATGGCGCCGCACTGCTAATGCGGTTTGGGCCTTAAAGCCCATCGAGGGTTCAAATCCCTCCGCCTCCGCCCCGAACGCGAAGCCCCGGTCCCAGCGGCCGGGGCTTCGCCGTTCCCCCGGTCATACCGGCCCCACATCGCGTTTCCGCAGGTCACAAGGGGTAGGGCAATCGGATTTCACATGGCGGCGGCAGTCATGTAATGTTCTTCCTGTCGCCGCGAGCGGGCCGAAAGGGCCGGGAGCGGCGAGACAAATGAAGAGACAAGCACTCGTAGCTTAACGGATAGAGCATCTGACTACGGATCAGAAGGTTGCAGGTTCGAATCCTGCCGAGTGCACACAGTTCAGAGGCCCCGCCGGTTCGCCCGGCGGGGCCTCTGGCATGAGTAGGTGACCACGGTTCTCACTGACACGGTGACTCTTCCTGGTTAGCATCGCCGCGCATGATCGCCTTGGTTGCCACCATCGGGCTCGCGTTCGTCGGCTACGTCGCCACCTACCTCAACGGTCTGCGCCTGGCGCAGCGCCAGGAACGCCTCGCACGTGTGAACCGCCAGCTCAGCGACTTCTACGGGCCACTGTTCGCCCTCACGGAAGCCAACAGCCGCAGCTTCCAGGCGTTCAAGGAGCGCAATGCCCGTCCTGGCGGACGCTCGCCGTTCGATCACGAGACACCCCCCACCGAGGAGGAGCTGGCCGAGTGGCGGCTGTGGGTGACCACCGTCTTCCTGCCCAACATCCGCGCCATGCGCGATCTCGTCATCAGGCACGCCGACCTCTTGAGGGAGCCGGCGATGCCGCCGATCCTGCTGCAGCTGTGTGCCCACGTGTCGGGCTACGAGATCACGGCTGCCCGCTGGGAGCAGGGCGACTTCGACCAGCACCTCTCGGTGGTTCCCTTCCCCAGCGAAGAGATCGCCGGGTATGCCCGTCAGGGGTTCGCCCACTTGAAGGAGCGGCAAGCTCGCCTGCTGGGACAGCGGGGCGTGCGCTGACCGGAGAGCGGGCCGCGCCAGCTGCCCGCGCCGGAGGCAGGGGAGCACGCTGGAGATCCGCGGCCGGTCGGGCGGCTTCTCGGTCGGGTGGACTCCCTACTCACCGTGGGTGCGGCCTGGTGACCTGAGTCGGAGATTCGCCGCCTACTGCCGACGAATCTCCGACTCGGGTCACCAGATGCGAGGAGCGGGTTCAGACCGTACGGCCGCGGGCGTCTCCTCGTCCGGGAGGCGGGTGATCGCCAGGGCCGCCGCGTCGTCCCCGAGTTCGTCGGTGTGGCGGAACAGGGCGGCCAGCATGGCGTCCAGCACCGCACCTGGATTCGGGGGGAGCGGGCAGGTGAGCGGGGGGGACCGGGTCGAAGAAGGCGCCGGTGCGGTCACGGGCCTCGATGATGCCGTCGGTGAAGAGCACCAGCGTGGCGCCCGGAGGCAGGTCGTAGCGGTCCACCGGGACGACGGGGCCGGCCAGGTCGCCCAGGCCCAGCGGCAGCGACGGCTCCTTCGGCTCCAGCGCGGTCACCCGGCCGTCGTGGACCAGCAGCGGTGTCGGATGCCCCCGGTTCGCCATGCGGAACGCGGACCGGTCGGGGAGGATCTCGACGAAGACGGCGGTGACGAAGTCCTCGAACGGCATCTCCTCCTCCCGGGCCTTCAGGTCCTGCACCTGGATCTCCGCCGCCTGCACGACCGACGGCAGGTCCGGCAGCTGCAGGGCCGCCGCGTGGAAGACGCCCAGCAGGGTGTTGACCATGGAGACCGACTGGGTGCCCTTGCCGCGGACGTCCCCGATCACCAGGCGCAGCCCGTGGGGCGTCTCGTGCACGGCGTACAGGTCGCCGCCGATGAGGGCCTCCTCCTGGGCGGCCTGGTACCGGGCGGCCAGGGCCAGCCCCCGGACCCGCTCGGGCACGGTGGGCAGCATCGCGCGCTGGACCGCCTCCGCCACCTGGCGCGACGTCCGCAGCTGCTCCCGTTCGCGGGCGAACATCCGGTTGAGGAACGCGGCCACGACCGTCAGAGTGAGGAGGGTCGTGAAGCCGATGACGTTCGCCCGGGAGAGCACCTCCTCGTTCTCACGGAACGACAGCAGCCAGCCGGTCAGGCAGGCCACCGCGCCGCTCGTGATCGTCCAGGGCAGCGGGTACATCGGCGCCGCGATCAGCGACACGGTCGCCAGCAGCGGGAACGTGTTGAACGGCGGCCAGGCGAGGTCGACGACGACCGCGACGACCACCACGGCGGGCGGCAGGGCGCGGGACCAGGCGAGCCGCCTGGAGCGCTTCGTGCGCTGGTACCGCTCCATCCGCAGGGCCCCCGGTCGATCCGTAGCGTCCTGCGCCCCAGTCTTCGGCATGCCCTCCCGCGCAGCCACCGGGCGGGTCCGTTGGCGACCCGCCCGGCCCGGCGCCGCTCAGGCCGCCGGCGGGATGTTCTGGTTGGCGTGGAAGAAGTTGTCCGGGTCGTAGGTGTGCTTCACGGCGGCGAGGCGGGCGTAGTTGTCGCGGTAGGTGGCGCGGACGCGGTCCGGTTCCTCGGACTCGCCGAGGAAGTTGACGTAGCTGCCGCCCATGGAGTGCGGGTGGAGGGCCGACCAGTAGTCGACGCACCACCGGCGGATCAGGTCGGCGTTGGCCGGGTCGGGGTCGATGCCGGCGATGACGCCGGACCAGGTCGCGTCCCGGTACGCCCAGGCCGTCTCGCCCGGGGCGACGTCGTGGGCCGCCCCGTCGATCGGGTACAGGTGCATGGTCGACAGGCCGGTCGGCAGCTCCCGCCCGAACCGCTCGTGCACCGCCATGGCCTCGTCGGTGACCGTGTCGAAGAAGTCACCGCGCCAGTACCACTGGAGACCCTTGGGGACGAGGTCGTCGAACATCGTCTGGAGCACCGGGTACGGCATCGGCGTGGCGAAGTGGAAGGCCGGCGGGGCCGGGTCGTTCACCACGGACAGCACGTCGTCCAGGCGTCCGCCCTCCAGGTCGCCGGTGTAGCACCAGATGACGCCGCACACCTTCTTCCCGTGCAGCGGCTCGGGGAACGGCGGTGCGGGCGGGACGGCCATGACGGCGAAGAAGCCGTTGAGGTCCTCGGGCGCCGAGGGCAGGAACTCCCGGTACCAGCGCAGCACCTCCTGCGTCTGCTCGACCGGCCACACGGTGGCCGCCACGCCGACCGTGTCCACCGGGTGCAGCCGGAACATGAAGGACGTGACCACGCCGAAGTTGCCGCCGCCGCCCCGCAGGGCCCACAGCAGGTCCGGGTGTTCCTTCTCGGTGGTGGTGACGACGCCGCCGTCGGCCAGGACCACGTCCGCGGCGAGCAGGCTGTCGATCGTCAGACCGTACTTCCGGGTGAGGTGGCCGTGGCCGCCGCCCAGCGTGAGGCCGCCCACGCCGGTGGTGGAGTTGATGCCGGCCGGCACGCCGAGCCCGAAGCTGTGCGTCTCGTGGTCCAGGTCGCCCAGCACGCTGCCCCCGCCCACCTGGGCCGTCCTGTTCAGCGGGTCGACGCGCACCCAGCGCATCAGGGACAGGTCGAGGGTGAGCCCTCCGTCGACCAGACAGAGACCCGGGCCGCTGTGCCCGCCGCCGCGCACGGCCAGCTCGGCGCCCGTCTGCCGGGCGAAGGCGATCGTCGTACGCACGTCCGCGGTGCCCGTGCAGCGGGCGATGGCGGCGGGACGGCGGTCGATCATGGCGTTGTAGATGGAGCGGGTCTCGTCGTACTCGGCGTCCTGCGGCGTCACGAGGGGGCCTCGCAGGGCCTCGCGCAGATTGTCCAGTGCGGTTGCGTCCATGCCGCTCATGGCGGACACCCCTTGGAGCAGTGCGGAACCGGATGCGGGCCCGCGGGCGGACGAACCGGCGTCACGGGTCACCGGGGCGTTCCGCGCCTCGGAAGCGGCCCGGCCTCGCAAGCGTCCCGGGGCTCGGAGGCGTCCCGGGCCTCACGAGGAGCCCGGCGGCCGGTGTTCGTCCGGGGTCCTGGGGGATGCGGTCCCCGGGGGTCCGAGGCGCACCCTGCTTCTTTCAGTGTGACGCCAGCCACATGAGTGCGCGACGTGGGCGCGGATCAGCGTGGCGGGTCCGGATTCCCGTGGTGGCGCAGGGCGTTGCGCAGATGGTTGGTCAGGGCGGTGGCCGCCGCCGTGAGGAAGATGAAGCTGTAGAGGATCTGCAGGATCGCGACCAGGCGCGCGGACTGCCCGCGCGGCGTGATGTCCCCGTAGCCGACGGTGGCGAGCGTGACCATCGTGAAGTAGAGGGCGTCCAGGCGTGTGCCGATGCCGTCCAGTTCGCCGGGGCGCTGGGCGAGACCCTGGTAGGCGGTCGCGAAGACCAGCACGGACAGGCACATCAGCGGCGGGATCACCATCCCCGGACGGACGCCCGGGACGTTCAGCAGCACCCGGGCGACCTGCACCAGCAGCAGGACGGCGATCAGCGCGAGGGCCGCCGCGAAGAGCACCCAGCTCAGCACCGGCCGGCGCGGGCCCAGCCGGTCCAGCGGCAGCAGGAAGTAGGCGGCGACCATCGCGGTCAGCCCGGCCGCCTGGATCACCCACGGCCAGGCGCCGGACCGGTTCCCGGGCCCGCGCTCTACGCCGGGTTCTCGCGGCGGGGTGCGCACAGGGCCCAGATGATGAAGCCGTCGATGACGATCAGGACGATCGACCACACCGGCTGGTAGGGCAGCCACACGAAGTGGGCGATCATGCTCAGCCCGGCCAGGGCGACACCCACGGCGCGCGCCCAGGTGGCCCCCTTGAACAGCGCCAGGCCCGCGGCGGCCACCAGGGCGCCGAGGATCAGATGCACCCAGCCCCAGCCGGTCAGGCTGAACTCGTACGTGAAGTTGGGCGTGGCGACGAAGACGTCGTCCCGGGCGATGGCGGCGATGCCCTCGAAGATGGCCATGACACCGCCGAACACCATCAGGAACGCGGCGGCCACCGTCCAGCTCGCCGCCCAGGGGCTCTCGGCCTCCCGGCCCGCCCCGCGAAAGCCCGTACCGCTGACATTGCTGGCCATGTTCTCGACCTTCCGGATGTCCCCGAGCGGTTCGATCCTTCTCAGACTGGCACCACGGGCCCCGCGCGGCACCTCGGCGGGTGAGCGGGGGTCAGTTCGCGTCCGGATGCCCGGACAGGTTCCCGTACGGGTTCTCGTCCAGGCCGGCTCCGGCGGCCACGGCCCGTTGTCAGTGGTCCCCTCTAGTCTCGGCCGGGATGGCACAGGCATGGCGGTGTACGGGGCTGAGCTGGACGGCGGGCGGTCCCGTGCTGATCTGGGACGGGGGCCGGCGCTCGGCGCTGACCTGGGGGAAGACGGTGGCCTTCGGGGTCGCGGAAGGGGGTGCGCGGACCTGTGTGGGAGCACGGGGGACCATGTGTCCGCTCGCCGCGCGGGTGTCCGCGCGGAGCACCGGGCCGCGCTGCGAGGAGTGCGCCCGCCTGGACCGGGCGCACTCGGTGGCCGCCGACACGCTCGCGGACGACCCGCGGCCGTACCGGGTCTACCTGGCGTGGTTCGGGCCCGGGATGACCAAGGTCGGGATCACCGCAGAGCGGCGCGGATCCGCCCGGCTGCTGGAGCAGGGGGCGGTCTGCTTCAGCTGGCTGGGCACGGGACCGCTGATGGCGGCGCGCCGCGCCGAGGAGCTGCTGCGCGCCGCGCTGCGGGTGCCCGACCGCGTCCCCTACGCCGCCAAGCGCGCGGCGCGGGCGGTGCTCCCGGCGACCGGGGAGGAGCGGGCGGCCGGGATAGCCGGGCTGCACGCGCGGGCGCTCGCCCTCACCGGCTGGCCGGAGTCGCTCGACCCCGCGCCCTTCCGTCCCGTCGACCATGTGGAGGCCTTCGGGCTGGCGGAGGCTCCGGCGCCGGTGGGTGTGGTGGGGGAGCTGGCCGCCGGGGGCGCGGTGAGCGGGGAGCTGGTGGCGGCCGCCGGGCCCGATCTGCATCTGGCGACGGACCGGGGCGTCCTCGTGCTGGACACGCGCCTGCTGCCCGGCTGGGACCTGGTCCCGGCCGGGGGACGCCGGGTCGAGGTGCCGGTGCGGGCGCTGAAGGAGCGGCCGACGGGGCAGGACGGGCTGTTCTGAGCGGTGGGCAGCGAGGCCGGGGGCTGGACCGATGCCGCCCTCGCGGGTGATCGTGTCCGGCATGAGCGCGCACCCTCCGACTCCGCCCGTCACACCCGATGAGACCGACGGGACCACCGGCACGGCCGAAACCGCCGACGTCCGCCGCTTCTGGCAGCACCTGGGCCTCCCCGGCCTGATCGACGTGCACACGCACTTCATGCCCGAGCGCGTCCTCCACAAGGTGTGGGCGTACTTCGACGCACTCGGGCCGCTCACCGGTGGCATCGAGTGGCCGATCACATACCGCGCGGAGGAGGCCGAAAGGGCCGCGCTGCTGCGGGCGTTCGGCGTGCGCGCGTTCACCTCGATGCTCTACCCGCACAAGCCGGGCATGGCCCGCTGGCTCAACGACTGGGCCGCCGACTTCGCCCGTCGCACCCCCGACTGCCTGCACACCTCCACCCTCTTCCCCGAGCCCGGCGCCGCCGACTACGTCCGCGAGGCCGTCGAGAACGGGGCGCGCGTCTTCAAGGCGCACGTCCAGGTCGGTGCGTACGACCCCTCCGACGAGGCGCTCGACGCCTGCTGGGGGCTGCTCGCCGAGGCGGGCATACCGGTCGTGGTCCACTGCGGCTCGGGCCCCGCCCCCGGCAAGCACACCGGCCCCGAGCCCGTCGCCCGCGTGCTGGCCCGCCACCCCCGGCTGCGGCTGATCGTCGCCCACATGGGCATGCCCGAGTACGAGGACTTCCTCGACCTGGCCGAGCGGTACCCGGAGGTCCGCCTCGACACCACCATGGCGTTCACCGGCTTCAGTGAGCGGATGGCGCCGTTCCCCAGGCGGGCGCTCCCCCGCCTGGCCGCCCTCGGCGACCGCGTCCTGCTCGGCACCGACTTCCCCAACATCCCCTACCGGTACGCCCATCAGCTCGACGTCCTCGCGGACCTCGGGCTCGGCGACGACTGGCTGCGGGCGGTGTGCCACGACAACGCGGCCCGGCTGTTCGGCCTGCCGGACGCCCCACACGCCCCGGAGCCCCCTGCCTGAGAACCGCCTGTGGATTTCTCAGGGAAAACACAGACAGACGCAAGGGTGCTCTCAGGGGACCGGCCGATCGTGTCCGGTATGACCACGATCTCGCCCCAGGGGCGCACCGAACTGCTGAGGCCGGACGGGAGCACCGTCCGGGTGCTGGTGGTGGACGACGAGCAGTCGATCACCGAACTGCTGTCCATGGCCCTGCGCTACGAGGGCTGGCAGATCCGCAGCGCCGGCGACGGGCAGGGCGCCCTGCGCGCGGCCCGCGAGTTCCGGCCCGACGCCGTCGTCCTGGACATGATGCTGCCGGACATGGACGGGCTCACCGTCCTCGGCCGGCTGCGCCGCGAACTGCCGGACGTGCCGGTGCTGTTCCTCACCGCGAAGGACGCCGTCGAGGACCGGATCGCGGGGCTGACCGCGGGCGGCGACGACTACGTGACCAAGCCGTTCAGCCTGGAGGAGGTCGTCGCGCGGCTGCGCGGGCTGATCCGCCGCTCCTACGCGACCGACCGCCGCTCCGACGCCCTGCTGGTGGTCGGCGACCTCACCCTGGACGAGGACAGTCACGAGGTGACCCGCGGCGGCCAGAGCATCCACCTGACCGCCACCGAGTTCGAGCTGCTGCGCTTCCTGATGCGCAACCCGCGCCGGGTGCTCAGCAAGGCGCAGATCCTCGACCGCGTCTGGTCCTACGACTTCGGCGGCCAGGCGAACGTCGTCGAGCTGTACATCTCGTATCTGCGCCGGAAGATCGACGCGGGCCGGGAGCCGATGATCCACACCCGGCGCGGCGCCGGTTACCTGCTGAAGCCCGCGGTGTCGTGAGCGGACCGGGGCGGCCGCGTCCGCGCACCCTGCGGACGCGGCTCGTCGTCGCGTCCGTCACCCTGATCGCGGTGGTGTGCGCGGTGATCGGCACGGTGACCGCCCTGGCCCTGCGCTCGCACCTGTACGAGCAGCTCGACGGGCAGCTGCGCGAGGTGGCGATGCGGGCGACCGGCGGCCCGGCCGACGACGGGCCGCGCCCCGGCCCGCACGCGGACGCCCTCGACTTCGTGACGAGGGGACCGCAGATGTTCGGCACCGTCGGCGCCACCGTCGTGGACGGCGCGGTGACCGACGGGGTGGTCAGCAACTCCCGCGAGGTGAACGGCGTCCGCACACCCGAGGCCGGCCGCCTCACCACCGCCCAGCTCGCCGCCCTGGAGGACGTGCCGCGCGACCGGCAGGAGCACACCGCCGACCTCCCCGGTCTAGGCAGCTACCGCGTCGTCTACGAGGAGGGCCCCAACGGCGCCTTCTACGTCGCCGTGCCCACCGCCGACGTCGACGCCACCGTCACCACCCTGATCCTGGTGGAGATCAGCGTCACCGCCGCGGGACTCGTCGCCGCGTCCCTGGCCGGCGCCGTCATCGTCGGCGTCGCCACCCGCCCGCTGCGCCGGGTCGCGGCAACCGCCACCCGCGTCGCCGAACTCCCCCTCCACCGTGGCGAGGTGACGCTGAAGGAGCGCGTGCCGGAGTCCGAATGCGATCCACACACCGAGGTCGGCCGGGTCGGCGCCGCCCTCAACCGCATGCTCGACCACGTCCACGGCGCCCTGCACGCCCGCCAGCTCAGCGAGACCCGGGTACGGCAGTTCGTCGCGGACGCCAGCCACGAGCTGCGCACCCCGCTCGCCTCCATCCGCGGCTACGCCGAACTCACCCGGCGCGGCCGGGAGGAGGTCGGCCCGGACACCCGGCACGCGCTGCGCCGTATCGAGTCCGAGGCCGGCCGGATGACCCTGCTGGTGGAGGACCTGCTGCTGCTCGCCCGCCTGGACGCGGGCCGACCCCTGCGGTTCGAGGAGACCGACCTGGTGCCGCTGGTCGTGGACACCGTCAGCGACGCCCGCGCGGCCGGTCCGGACCACCACTGGCGCCTGGATCTGCCCGACGCGCCCGCGCCGGTCACCGCCGACGCCGCCCGCCTCCAGCAGGTCCTCGTGAACCTGCTCGCCAACGCCCGCACCCACACCCCGCCCGGCACCACCGTCACCGCGCGGGTGCGCCGCGAGGGCCCCTGGCTGCGGGTGGACGTCGCCGACGACGGGCCCGGCATCCCGCACGAGCTGCTCCCGCACGTCTTCGAACGGTTCGCGCGCGGCGACTCGGCCCGCACCCGGGCCACAGGATCGACGGGCCTGGGGCTGGCGATCGTGCAGGCGGTGGCGGCCGCGCACGGCGGCTCGGTGACCGTCGACAGCGTGCCGGGGCGGACGGCGTTCACCCTCCGCCTGCCCGCCGCCGCCCCGGGAGTGCCGGACGCGCCGCACTCACAGCCGTGGCACAGCCTCACCACAGAGGCACGACAGGGCAGTTGACGAGGGTCGGTCCCATGCGAACCGACTCTTTCACCGGCACGCTGCCGGCTCGGGAGCACCTTCCGGCCGCCTGGGCCGGCACACCGGTCCTGGACGTCGTCGTCCCCGTGTTCAACGAGGAGAAGGACCTCCAGCCCTGCGTCCGCCGGCTCCACCAACATCTGACCCGGACCTTCCCGTACGCGTTCCGCATCACGATCGCCGACAACGCCTCCACGGACGGCACCCCGCTCATCGCCGCCGACCTGGAGCGGCGGATCGAGGAGGTGCGGTCCGTCCGGCTCGAGCGGAAGGGCCGCGGGCGGGCGCTGCGGACCGTCTGGTCCGCCTCGGACGCGCCCGTCCTCGCCTACATGGACGTGGACCTGTCCACCGACCTCAACGCCCTGCTGCCGCTGGTCGCCCCGCTGATCTCCAGCCACTCCGACCTGGCCATCGGCTCCCGGCTGAGCCGCAGCGCGCGGGTGGTACGGGGCGCCAAGCGAGAGTTCATCAGCCGCAGCTACAACCTGATCCTGCGCGGCTCGCTCCAGGCGCGCTTCTCCGACGCGCAGTGCGGGTTCAAGGCGATCCGCCGTGACGTGGCGCAGGTGCTGCTGCCGCTGGTGGAGGACAGCGGCTGGTTCTTCGACACGGAGCTGCTGGTGCTCGCCGAGCGGGCGGGGCTGCGGATCCACGAGGTGCCGGTCGACTGGGTCGACGACCCCGACTCCACCGTCCACATCGTGCGGACGGCCACCGAGGACCTGAAGGGCGTCTGGCGGGTCGGCAGGGCGCTGGCCACCGGCGCGCTGCCGCTGGACCGCCTCTCCCGGCCCTTCGGCGACGACCCGCGCGACCGCACCCTCGCGGACGTGCCGCGCGGACTGGCCCGCCAGCTCGTCGGCTTCTGCGCCGTCGGCGTCCTGTCCACGGTGTTCTACCTGGTCCTCTACAGCGCCTTCCGCACCGTCACCGGCTCCCAGCTCGCCAACGGGCTCGCCCTGCTGGTGTCGGCGGTCGCCAACACCGCCGCCAACCGCCGGCTCACCTTCCGGGTGCGGGGGCGCGGCGGGATGGTCCGCCACCAGGCGCAGGGTCTGGTGGTCTTCGCCATCGGCCTCGCCCTGACCAGCGGCTCCCTCGCCGCCCTCGACACGGCGAGCGGCGACCCGGCCCACTCCACGGAACTGGCGGTCCTGGTGGCGGCCAACCTGGCGGCGACGGTCCTGCGGTTCCTGCTGTTCCGGGCCTGGGTCTTCCCGGACCGCGCCTCTGACACGGGGTCCCGGCAGCCGGGTGCGACGCCCGAGCGGGACGCCACGGCGCCTGGCCCGTCGGGGGCCTCGCCGACCACGCGGACGGAGACCTGGCGCGGTGCCACATCGGGGCAGGCGGTTTCCTGGACCACCTCGGAAACCGGCCCCGCTCCCTGGGCCCGGCCGACGCCCCAGCCGGATCCGCAGGTCACGCCCCCACCCGCCCCGGCCCGCGCACCGCGCCACGCCCGGCACACCGACCACGACCCGAGGACCACCCGATGACCCCCTCACAGGACCCGCAGGCCGATCCCGCCGGCGGGGCGCCGTATCCCGCGCCCGCGCCGTACGGAGCCGGCACCACCGCCGACGGTCTCCACCCGGCGTCCGCGCCGTCCGGCACGTACCCCGAAACCGCCGACGGCTCCCAGCCCGCACCGCCGGGCGCGCAACCGAAGCACGCCCTGGTCAC
This sequence comes from Streptomyces cellulosae, assembly GCA_014655195.1. Lineage (GTDB taxonomy): Bacteria > Actinomycetota > Actinomycetes > Streptomycetales > Streptomycetaceae > Streptomyces > Streptomyces cellulosae. Next base: position 209,788 of record BNBH01000003.1, read on the forward strand.
CGCCACCAACCACCCCCGCTGGGCCCGCCCCGCCCTCTTCGCGCTGCTCCTCGCCACCGGCCTGCTCTATCTCTACAACCTCCACGCCTCCGGCTACGCCAACTCCTTCTACTCCGCGGCCGTGCAGGCGGGCAGCCAGTCCTGGAAGGCCTTCTTCTTCGGGTCGCTCGACGCCGCGAACGCCATCACCGTGGACAAGCCCCCGGCCGCGCTCTGGCCGATGGCCCTCTCCGTGCGGCTGTTCGGGCTCAGCTCCTGGGCGATCCTGGCGCCCGAGGTGCTGATGGGCCTCGGCACCGTCGCCGTCGTGCACGCGTCCGTGCGCCGCCGTGCCGGACACGGCGCCGCCCTCCTCGCGGGAGCGGTCCTCGCGCTGACGCCGGTCGCGGCGCTGATGTTCCGCTTCAACAACCCGGACGCCCTGCTCGCCCTGCTCATGGCCGTCGCCTGTCACCTCGTCGTCCGCGCCCTGGAGGACGGCCGGACCAAGTGGCTGGTGTGGGCGGGCGTCGCCATCGGCTTCGCCTTTCTCACCAAGACGCTCCAGGCGTTCCTGATCCTCCCTGCGCTGGCCGTGGTCTACGCCGTCTGTGCCCCCGTACGCCCGCGCAAGCGGTTCGCGCAGCTCGCGTTCGCGACCGTCGCGCTCGTGGTGTCCGGAGGCTGGTGGGTCGCGGTCGTGGAGCTGTGGCCGGCGTCCTCACGGCCGTACATCGGCGGCTCGCAGAGCAACAGCTTCCTGGAGCTGACGTTCGGCTACAACGGCCTCGGCCGTCTCAACGGCGAGGAGACCGGCAGCGTCGGCGGCGGCGGAGGCGGCGCGGGCGGCGGCGGCCGCTGGGGCGAGACCGGCTGGGACCGGATGTTCAACGACGACGTCGGCGGCCAGATCTCCTGGCTGCTGCCCGCCGCGCTGATCCTGCTGGCCGCCGCCCTGTACCTGACCCGTAAGGCGGGCAGGACCGACATCACCCGTGCGGCGTTCCTCGTGTGGGGCGGCTCGCTGCTGACGACCGCCGCCGTCTTCAGCTTCATGGCCGGCATCTTCCACCAGTACTACACGGTCGCCCTGGCCCCCTATCTCGCGGCCGTGACCGGCATGGGCGCGGCCGCCCTGTGGCAGCGGCGGCGGGAGACCTGGGCCGCCCTCGTCCTCGCGGCGGCCGTCACGGCGACCGCGGCCTGGGGCTGCGTCCTCCTCGCGCGCACACCCGACCACCTGCCGTGGCTGCGCTGGATCGTCCTGGTGGGCGGGCTGACCGCCGCGCTCGGGCTGGTCTTCGCGGGCCGGGCGGGACGCCGGGTGGTGCTCGCGGCGGCCGGCCTCGGCCTCGCGGCCTCCCTGGCCGGCCCGACGGCGTACACCCTGAGCACCGTGCGGGAGGGCCACTCCGGCTCCATCGTCACGGCCGGTCCCGCGTCGACGGGCAGGGGCGGCGGCGGTGGTCCCCAGGGCGGAGGCCCGGGCGGCGGTCAGAACGGCGGCCGGGACGGAGCCCAAGGCGGCGGCCCCGGCGGAGGCGGCACCCAGGGCCAGAACGGCGGCGCCCAGAACGGCACCCCGCCCACCGGAAATCCGCCCGCCACCAACGGCACCGGCGGCTTCCCCGGCGGCGCCCCGTCGGGCCGGAACGGCACCGGCACCCCGCCCGGCGCCACCGACGGCACCACGACAGAAACCCCCGGCCGGGGATCGCGCGGCGGCGCCGGCATGGGCGGCCTCCTCGGCGGCACCTCCGTCGACGCCGAGGCACGCGAGCTGCTGGAGACGGACGCCGACGACTACACCTGGGCCGCCGCGGCGGTCGGCGCGCAGAACGCCGCGAGCTACCAGCTCGCCACCGGTGAACCGGTCATGGCGGTCGGCGGCTTCAACGGCACCGACCCGTCCCCGACCCTCGCCCAGTTCCAGCAGTACGTGAAGGACGGCCGCATCCACTACTTCGTCTCGAGCGGAGGCACCGGCGGAGGCGGCGGCCGAGGCGGAGCGGACGGCACCGGCACCTCCTCCCAGATCACCGCCTGGGTCCAGGAGAACTTCACCCAGGTCACCGCCGGCTCCGCCACCTTCTACGACCTCATCCGCCCCACGTCCGAAAGCTGACCCCGCCCCCGCGTTGTACACCGTAAGAGGGCTGTTCTACGGTGTACAGCATGACCACGTCCTCGCAGCAGCAGCCCGCCGCGGCCCCCGACCCGTCCCCGGACACCGCACCGGCGGACGGGGCTCCCCGGGGGCACGCGCGGCGCTGGCTGATTCTCGGGGTCATCTGTCTCGCCCAGCTCACCGTGCTGCTCGACAACACGGTGCTGAACGTGGCGATCCCCTCCCTCACCCGGGAGATGGACGCCTCGACCGCCGACATCCAGTGGATGATCAACGCCTATTCGCTGGTGCAGTCGGGCCTGCTGCTCAGCGCCGGCAACGCGGCCGACCGCTACGGCCGCAAGAAGATGCTGATCGTGGGCCTCGCCCTGTTCGGCGCGGGGTCGCTGGCGGCGGGTCTCGCCCAGTCCTCCGGGCAGCTGATCGCCGCGCGGGCCGGCATGGGCGTCGGCGGGGCGCTGCTGCTCACCACCACCCTCGCCGTGGTCATGCAGATCTTCACGCCCGAGGAGCAGCCCAAGGCCATCGGCATCTGGAGCGCCGTCAACTCCCTGGGCTTCGCGGCCGGTCCGCTGGTCGGCGGGTTCATGCTGAACCACTTCTGGTGGGGCTCGATCTTCCTGATCAACCTGCCGGTCGCGGCCCTGGCGCTGGCCGCCGTCGCCGCGTACGTCCCGGAGTCCCGGAACCGGCAGGGCGACCGGCCCGACCTGGTCGGCGCGGTGCTCTCCACCATCGGCATGACGGCCCTGGTCTACGCGATCATCTCCGGACCCGAGCACGGCTGGACGTCCGGCAGGGTGCTCGCCACCGCCGGCGCGGCGGCCGTGGTGCTCGGCGTCTTCGCGTACTGGGAGAGCCGGATCCCGTACCCGATGCTCGACCCGCACTTCTTCCGCAACCGGCGCTTCACCGGCGCGGTCGGCGGTCTGGTGCTGATCACCTTCGGGATGGGCGGCGCGCTGTTCCTGCTCACCCAGTACCTGCAGTTCGTCCTCGGCTACGGCCCGCTGGAGGCGGGGCTGCGCACCGCGCCGATGGCGCTGACCGTGGTCGCCCTCAACTTCACCGGCGTGGGCACCAAGTGGTCGGCGAAGATGGGCACTCCGCTGTCCATAGCGGTCGGCATGGGACTGATGGCGGCCGGCCTGGTGTCGATCGCCACGCTCACCGGACACGGCTACGGCGGCACCCTGCTCGGCCTGGTGCTGATCGGCGCGGGCACCGCGATCGGCAGCCCGGTGATGGCGCACGCCGTGATGAGTTCCGTGCCGCGCGAGAAGGCGGGCGTCGGCGCCGGGATCAACGGCACCCTGGCCGAGTTCGGCAACGGACTCGGCGTGGCCGTCCTCGGCGCCGTGCTGAACGCGCGTTTCGCCGCGCTGGTGCCGGTCGCGGCGGCCTCGCTGCCGGCGGCGCTGGCCGCGGCCGGCTCGGACCGCGAACGCGCCGAGATCACCGGGGCGTTCTCCTCGGGTCTGGAGACGAGCCTCCTGGTCGGCTCGGTCGCGGTGCTGCTCGGCGGCCTGCTCGCGGCGTCGCTGCTGCATCGCGCCGACCGCGCCGACGCGCGCGCCGCGCGGACCCAGGCGGACGCCTAGCATGAACCGGCGTCCGCGAGTCGAGGAAGGTGCGCCATGGTGAGGGCAGACCAGCGGTCCGGTAAGGCGCCGCGGCCCAGTGTCTGGCTGGAGGACCGGGAGCGGGGCGGCAGACGCGGCGGCGGCCAGCCGTCCGGCCTCGACCGGGACCGGATCACCGAGGCCACCGTGCGGCTGCTGGACGCCGAGGGCCTGGGGAAGTTCTCCATGCGCCGCCTCGCCGCCGAACTCGACGTCACCGCGATGTCCGTCTACTGGTACGTCGACACCAAGGACGACCTGCTCGAACTGGCCCTGGACCGCGCCTTCGGCGAACTCGCCCTGCCCGACCCGGAGTCCGGCGCCGACTGGCGCGACGAACTGCGCGCGCTGGCCCGCGAGTACCGGGCGCTGCTGGTCCGGCACTCCTGGCTGCCGGCGCTCGTCGGCCGCTTCCTCAACATCGGCCCCCACGCGCTGCGGTTCTCGGGCGCCGTCCAGCGGGTCCTCGGCCGTACCGGTCTGCCCGAGCACGAGGTGACCGGGGCGATCGCCGCCGTGTTCCAGTTCGTGTACGGACACGGCACGGTGGAGGGCCACTTCCGCGACCGGGTGGCGTCGACGGGCCTGACCGCCGACGAGTACCACCACCGCGCCATGACCGAGGTGCTGCGCGACCCGGACGCCTCCGACGTCATCGGCCGCTCGGCCCGGATCATGGAGGCGCGGGGCGGCGACACGGTCGAGGAGATGCTCGAACGGGACTTCACCTTCGCCCTCGACCTGCTGATCGCCGGCATCGAGGCGATGGTCGCGCGCGGGCGCGGCTGACCTGGGGCGCGTGCCCCCCGGTAAGCCGCCGCTACTCGTTCTCCGCGAGCCGCGCCGGGAAGCCGCCCGTCGCCACCGGACCCCAGCGCTCCGGGGTGATCCGGATCAGCGACTTGCCCTGCTTCACCATCGCCGCGCGGTACTCGTCCCAGTCGGGGTGCTCACCGGCGATGTTCCGGTAGTACTCCACCAGCGGCTCCACCGAGTCGGGCACGTCCAGCACCTCGGCGGTGCCGTCGATCTGCACCCACGGACCGTTCCAGTCGTCGCTGAGGACGATCAGGCCGACCCGAGGGTCCCGCTTGGCGTTGCGGGTCTTGGCGCGCTCCGGGTAGGTGGACACCACGATCCGCCCGGAGTCGTCGACCCCGCAGGTCAGCGGCGACCCCTGCGGTCCGCCGTCGGAGCGGCGGGTGAGCAGGATCGCGCGGTGCCGGGGGCGTACGAAGTCGAGCAACTCGTCGAGGGAGACGCGGGTGTTGGTCGCGATGTCGGGTGCCATGGCGTCAGCCTAGGTCGTGATCCGCCGGACGGGGCTCAGGCCGCCATCGCCTCGGGGAGGTTGTCGTACACGGGCACGTCGCGGCGCAGCCCGGTCACCTCCAGGACGCGGCTCGCGACGGACTCCGGGAGGGCCACCACGTGCACCCGGGTGTGGGGGAGCAGCAGCCTGCGGGCGTCGTTGATCAGGCGGATGCCCTGGGAGTCCATGAAGCGGGTCCCGGACAGGTCGAGGACCATCACCCGCGCGGGCCCCTTGGAGCCGGAGCGGGCCTGGTACATGATCAGCGGCAGCAGGCCGTCGGCGTTGCGGGCGTCGATCTCCGAGGGCAGCGGGAGCATCACGCGCTCGGAGGAGAAGGGCGGAAGGGTCACGGCGTTCACCTGACATGGTCGTCCGGAATCGAATGAGCCGCTTCCTGACCCTCCGCCCATTGCACCACGCCCGGGACGAGACCGGAAGCGGTGCAGGTCCCGGGCGTCGTGCTCAGGCCTCCGGGAGCTTCTCCCCCTGCACGGCCTGGACGTCCAGCTCCACCCGCAGCGTGGTGCCGACGGCGGCGATGCCGGCCTGGACGACCTGGTTGTAGTTCATCGCGAAGTCCTCGCGGTGCAGCTCGGTGGTGGCGCGGAACGCCGCCCGGGTGCCGCCCCACGGGTCGGCGCCGGTGCCGAGGTACGCCAGGTCCAGGCCGACCGGGCGGACCACGCCGCGCATGGTCAGCTCACCGTGCACGGTCCACCGGTCGGTGCCCGCCTGGGTGAGCCCCGTGGACCGGTAGGTGATCTCCGGGTACCGCGCGACGTCCAGGAAGTCCGGCGACCGCAGATGGGTGTCGCGCATCGCGTTGCCGGTGTCGATGGACGCCGCCCGGATCACCGCCTCCACGCGGGACTTGGTGACGTCGTCGGGGGCGATCTCCACCGAGGCGGTGAAGTCGGTGAACCGGCCGCGCACGCTGGAGATGCCCAGGTGCTGGGCGGCGGCGGCCACGCTGCTGTGCGCCGGGTCCACGGTCCACGGGCCGGGCGGCGGCAGCTCCGTGCCCCCGGTCCTGGCCAGCGTCACCGTCCCGATCTCCGCCCGCGCGCTCGCGGTGACGAGGGCGCTGGCGGCGGCGGGCGCGTAGCCGACCGCGGTCACGACGACCGTGTACGCCCCCGGCGCCAGCTCGGTGGCGTCCCGGACGGCGCCCTCGGCGTCCGCCTCGGCGCGCAGCACCTGGCTGCCGGTCCCGTCGGTGAGCGTGACGACCGCGTGCGACACGGCCCATCCGTCCCGGGTGCGGATCCTCGCGGTCAGTGGCATCCCGTCTTCTCCCTGAAATGGCTCATGGACCTGAAAAGGCTCATGAAAAGGTCGTGATACGACCGGCCCGCGGCGGGGGCGCGTCTCCGCTACAGGACGCGCGGGCCCGCCACGGGCCGGAACTTCGTCACTCGCCGGGGTGGGCGAGCTCGATGTCGTGGTCGTCGACACCGGGGCCGGCCACCGTCAGGGCGCTCGCCACCGGCGGGTAACCCGTGGCGATCACCGTGTACTCGCCGCCGTCCAGGTCGGCGAAGGCGTACGCCCCGTCGTCGCCGGTCGTGGCCGTGCCGACCACGTTGCCCGCCGCGTCGACCAGGGTGACGCGGGCGTCGGCCAGCGGACCGTGCGGGGCGCGGACCACGCCCCGGACGTGGGCGCCGGTCTCCAGGTCGGCCTCGACCCGGGTGACGCCGGTGGCGCCGATCTCCACCGGCAGGGCGCGCGGCCGGTACCCGGCGGCGTTCACCGCCACGGTCACCGCGCCCGGGACCAGCTCGGTGAACGAGAACTCGCCCTGCTCACCGGTGGTCCCGGTGGCCAGCAGGTCGCCGCGCACATCGGTGACGATGACCATCGCGTCCGTCACCGGCTGCCCGGTGTCCGCCGCGCGGACCACGCCGGTCATGCCGCTGGTGCCGCTGAGCAGGATGTCGTAGGACACCGGCTCGCCGTTCACCACGACCGTCGACGCCTGCGGCTGGTGCCCGTCGGCGGCGGCGATCAGGACGTACGACCCCGCCGAGGGGGCGTCCACCGCGTAGGAGCCGTCGTCCTGGGCCACGGAGCGGCCCAGCTGGCGGCCGCCCAGGGAGATCAGCGTGACCGCGGCGCGGGGCACCGGGGTGGAATCGGCGCCCCGGACGAAGCCGCGCACCGGGATTCCGGCGGAGGCGGACTCCCCGGGCCGGGCGGCGGTGGCGACCGCGGTCACCGGCTTGGCGAAGGTGTCCTCCGCGGCGGCCTGCGTCTCCGCGACGGCCGAATCCTCGGGGGCGGCGCCCCCGGCCGGGACGGCGGCGGCCTCGGCGACGGTCGGGGCGACCGGGTCGCCGGACGCGGCGGCCTGCTCCTGCGCGGCCTGGGCCAGCGCGCCGGTGGTCCGCAGCGGGACCTCCTTGATGAAGAGCGTCACCAGGAAGCCGAGCAGGGCGATCGGCGCGACGTACAGGAAGATGTCGGCGATGCCGTGGCCGTAGGCGCTCTCCAGCCAGGTGCGGATGCCCGGGGGCAGCAGGTCCATGTCGGGGATGGTGCCGCTGCCGGAGGCCTTGGCGGCCGCCGCCTGCTCCTGCGGGCTGAGCGTGCCGATGGTGTCCGCCGCGTAGTGGCTGATGCGGGACGACATCACCGAGCCGAGCACGGAGACGCCCACCGCGCCGCCGAGCGAGCGGAAGAACGTGACCACGGAGGAGGCCGCGCCCAGGTCGCTCGCGGCCACCTGGTTCTGCGTGCAGAGCACCAGGTTCTGCATCATCATGCCGACGCCCAGACCCATCAGCGCCATGAAGACGCCGATGCGCCAGTACGGGGTGTCGTAGCGCATGGTGCTCAGCAGGCCGAGGCCCGCCGTCAGCAGCACGCCGCCGGACAGCAGCCAGGCCTTCCAGCGGCCGGTCTTCGTGATGACGATGCCGGAGACGGTCGACGATATGAACAGACCGCCGATCATCGGGATGGTCATGACGCCCGACATGGTCGGGGACTTGTCCCGGGCGAGCTGGAAGTACTGGCTGAAGTAGACGGTGCCGGCGAACATCGCGATACCGACGAACAGCGAGGCCAGCGACGCCAGCGCGATGGTGCGGTTGCGGAACAGACGCAGCGGGATGATCGGCTCGCTCGCCTTGGACTCGACGAGCAGGAAGACCAGCGTGAGCAGGACGGCGCCGCCGACCATCGCACCGGTCTGCCAGGACATCCAGTCGTACTTGTCGTCGGCGAAGGTGACCCACAGGAGCAGCAGGCTCACGGCCGCGGTGACGAAGAAGGCGCCGGCCCAGTCGACCTTGACCTCCCGCTTCACCAGGGGCAGGTGCAGCGTCTTCTGCAGCACGACCAGCGCGATCAGCGCGAAGGGGACGCCGACGTAGAGGCACCAGCGCCAGCCGAGCCAGCTGGTGTCGGTGATGACGCCGCCGAGCAGCGGGCCGCCGACGGTCGCGACCGCGAAGGTCGCGCCCAGGTAGCCGGAGTACCGCCCGCGCTCACGCGGGGAGATCATCGCGGCCATGATGATCTGGGCCAGCGCGGCGAGACCGCCGCCGCCGAGGCCCTGGATGGCGCGCGCGGTGATCAGCATGCCCGGGTTCTGCGCCGTGCCGGCCACGATCGAGCCGATCACGAAGATCACCAGGGCCGTCTGGACCAGGGCCTTCTTGCTGATGAGGTCGGCGAGCTTGCCCCACAGGGGGGTGGAGGCGGTCATCGTCAGCAGCGAGGCGGTGACGACCCAGGTGTAGGCGCTCTGGCCGCCGCCGAGGTCGGAGACGATCTCGGGCAGGGCGTTGGTGACGATGGTCGACGACAGGATGGCGCAGAACATGCCGAGCAGCAGCCCGGACAGCGCCTCCATGATCTGCCGATGGGTCATCGGAGCGTCCGTGGAGGATCCTCCCCCGTGCTTGGCATGAGCCCGCACACCGTTCGGTGTGGTCGTTGCCATGGACTTCCTTCTCTTACGTGCTTGCGGGTGTACGGGTGGTCTGTTCGTGTGGCGGAGGCGCCTGCCGGGGCACGGTGCGGGGGTCGCCGAAGCTGTCCCTGAGCCGGGTCATCAGCCGGGTGAGGTCGTCGACCTCCTCGTCCGACCAGTCGCTCAGCCGCTCCGCGAGGAGCTGGGTCGTGCGCCGGAACAGTTCTTCGAGCCGGGTCTGGCCGGCCGGGGTGAGGCGCAGGATGCGGGACCGCTTGTCGGCGGGGTCGGGGGAGCGCTCGATCCAGCCGCGCTCCGCCAGATGGGCGACGTGCCGGCTGGTGACGGACATGTCCACGGACAGCAGCTCGGCGAGCCTGCCCATGCGCATGTCGCCATGGCGGCCCAGCACGGTCAGCACGGCCGCGGAGCCGCTCGGGCAGTCCGACGGCATCAGCCGGCTCATCTCCCGTTTGACGGCGCCGAAGGCACTGAACTGCCGGACCAGCTCCTCGTACTGTGCCGACTCGGCCATGGCACCTCCGTTTCGTTGCTTGAAGCAACCGTATGGATGCATGGTTGCTGAAGGCAAATAAAAACGGGCCGTCCGGACCAAAAACTTGGCAAAGGCAAGCAATCGCACCAGTAAACACGCAGGTGGGACGGGGTGTACCCGGCCGGTCCCGCCCCGCTTGGGGTGCCGGACGCCGATTCGCTAGGGTCTCGGTCCATGGCTAACACCCAGGGCCCGCAGGGCAATCACGACCCCGCCGGCAGCACCCAGATGTTCCGCGCGTTCGTCGACGAGGCCCCCGAGGCCAGGCAGCCGGCGGCCACGAGCGGCGGCCCCCGCGTCGGCCTGATCCTCGGCATCGTGGTCGCCGTGGCAGTGGTCGCAGCGGTGGCCTGGCTCGCACTGAAGTAAAAGGAGGCCGCCGAGGCAACCCCCTCGGCGGCCACACCCTCAAGGGGCGCGGGGAACTGCGCGACCGGCCCCTACCGGCCCGCGCCCGGCACAGATGCGTCCGGCCCACGGCGCAGCCCGCGACGAAGCGCGGGGGCGCTCGGCCCAGAAGGAGCCGAGCGCCCCCGCGCTCATAAGCACGTCCGCGGACGTCAGTCCGAGATGAGCCCCTCCCGCAGCTGGGCCAGGGTGCGGGTCAGCAACCGCGAGACATGCATCTGCGAGATGCCGACCTCCTCGCCGATCTGCGACTGCGTCATGTTCGCGAAGAACCGCAGCATGATGATCCGCCGCTCCCGCGGCGGCAGCTTCGCCAGCAGAGGCTTCAGCGACTCCCGGTACTCCACGCCCTCCAGCGCCGTGTCCTCGTAGCCGAGGCGGTCCGCCAGGGAGCCCTCGCCGCCGTCGTCCTCCGGGGCGGGGGAGTCCAGCGAGGACGCCGTGTAGGCGTTCCCCACCGCGAGGCCGTCGACGACGTCCTCCTCGGACACCCCCAGCACGGCGGCGAGTTCGCTCACCGTCGGGGAGCGGTCCAGCTTCTGGGAGAGCTCGTCGCCGGCCTTGGTCAGCGCCAGCCGCAGCTCCTGGAGCCGGCGCGGCACCCGCACCGACCAGGACGTGTCGCGGAAGAAGCGCTTGATCTCCCCGACCACCGTCGGCATCGCGAACGTCGGGAACTCCACGCCCCGTTCGCAGTCGAAGCGGTCGATCGCCTTGATCAGCCCGATGGTGCCGACCTGGACGATGTCCTCCATCGGCTCGTTGCGCGAGCGGAACCGCGCCGCCGCGTACCGCACGAGGGGGAGGTTGAGCTCGATCAGCGTGTCCCGGACGTAGGCCCGCTCCGGGCTGTCCTCGTCGAGCACGGCGAGCCGCAGGAACAGGGAGCGGGACAGGGTGCGGGTGTCGAGGGCCGCCGTGTCCGGGAGGTCCGGAGCGGGTGTGGAGGCGAGGGCCGGGCCCTCGTCGATGGGGCCGAGTGCGTCGAGAGCATGGGGAGCTGACTCGCTCTCCGCGAGCGTGAGCACCTTCGAGCTGCCCTGTTCTGCGGACATGCCACCCCCTTTGGGTCGCGGGACGGTCGCGGCGAACGCTCCCGAACCGAGGAACGCAGCCTTCACCTGAATACCGGCGCCGAGGCTCCGGCAAACGCGCTTCCGGCAGAATGTCACATGTCGGCAACGCGCTGTAGTGACATGTCGACATCCGAGACGCGAATCAGACCTGGAAACAAGGGGTCTGACGGGGTATTGGACGGAAAGAGCGAAGATTCGCGCCGTCGGGCGATTCGCTCTTCAGGGTTACGCGTCGATCCTGTTTGCGGACCTCAGCCGCTGGAAGCTGCGGGCCAGCAGCCGGGACACGTGCATCTGCGAGACGCCCAGCTCGGCGCTGATCTGGGACTGGGTCAGATTGCTGTAGTAACGCAGCAGCAGGATGCGCTGCTCCCGCTCCGGCAACTGGACGAGGAGGTGCCGGACGAGGTCGCGGTGCTCCACGCCGTCCAGGGCGGGGTCCTCGTAGCCGAGCCGGTCCAGCAGGCCGGGCATCCCGTCGCCCTCCTGCGCGGCCTCCAGCGAGGTGGCGTGGTACGACCGGCCGGCCTCGATGCAGGAGAGCACCTCGTCCTCGGAGATGCGCAGCCGCTCGGCGATCTCGGCGGTGGTCGGGGTGCGCCCGAACGCCGTGGTGAGGTCCTCCGTCGCGCTGTTCACCTGCACCCACAGCTCGTGCAGCCGGCGCGGTACGTGGACGGTGCGGACGTTGTCGCGGAAGTACCGCTTGATCTCGCCGACGACGGTCGGCATCGCGAAGGTCGGGAACTGCACGCCCCGCTCGGGGTCGAAGCGGTCGATGGCGTTGATGAGGCCGATGGTGCCGACCTGGACGACGTCCTCCATCGGCTCGTTGCGGGAGCGGAAGCGGGCGGCCGCGTAACGCACGAGCGGGAGGTTCGCCTCGATGAGCGCCGCCCGCACGCGGGCGTGCTCCGGCGTGCCCGGCTCCAGGTTCTTGAGCTGACCGAACAACACCTGGGTCAGGGCGCGGGTGTCCGCGCCACGGCGCTTGGCGGGGGTCTGGACCGCGTCGGGGGACACCTCGTCCTGGGGCGGCGCGGAACTGGCCGACACGGTCAACGCCACCTCTTCATTCGCTCACATCGTCCGTCAACTCATCCGTCAAAAGCGGTCATAGCATCACAAGACTGACTCACTGTGTGCAAGCACCGCATATTCCGTGTTGAGGGCCGCAGACGGGTGCCGGACGCGGCAAGGCCCCCTGCCGGCACGGCAGGGGGCCTCGGTGCGCGGTGCGCGGAGGGGGCGTCAGAACTCGTAGTCGGCGATCACCCACGTGGCGAACTCGCGCCACAGGCCGACGCCCGCCTGGTGGTCCGGGTGCTCGACATAGCGGCGCAGTGCCTCGGCGTCGTCGAACGCGGAGTTGATCGCGAAGTCGTAGGCGATGGGGCGGTCGCTGATGTTCCAGGCGCACTCCCAGAAGCGGATCTCCGGGATCTTCCCCTCCAGTGCCCGGAAGGCCTCCACGCCTTCGACGACCTTCTGGTCGTCGCGGCGGACGCCCTCGTTCAGCTTGAAGAGCACCAGGTGCCGGATCATCACTTGCCTCCTGCGGCCAGCCAGGTCATGAAGTCGCCGATCGCCTTCGCGGCGTCCGAGATGCCCTGGAACCCGATGGTGACGTAGTCGCCGGCGGTCTCGGGGTCCGTGATGATCACGTACAGCACGAAGACCACCACCAGATAGACGGCGGCCTTCTTCGCGTTCACCGCCATCGCGGCCCTCCCCTGTCACGGCTGTCACTGCTGTCACGCGCGCATCGAGCGGGCCCATGATCGCACGAAGGGCCCCGTCTGACGACGGGGCCCTTCTCAAGCGGTAGCGGAGGGATTTGAACCCTCGGTGACTTGCGCCACACTCGCTTTCGAGGCGAGCTCCTTCGGCCGCTCGGACACGCTACCGAGGGAGACCTTACAGCACGGTGGCGCGTGGATCGAAATCGGTATTCAGCGTCCCCGGAAGAACTCCGTGAGCAGCCCGGAGCACTCCTCGGCGAGCACGCCCTCGATCACCTCGGGGCGGTGGTTGAGGCGCCGGTCCCGGACCAGATCCCACTGCGATCCGGCCGCGCCGGCCTTCTCGTCCCGGGCGCCGTAGACCACCCGGTCGACCCGGGACTGCTGGACGGCGCCCGCGCACATCGTGCAGGGCTCCAGCGTGACCACCAGGGTGCAGCCGGCGAGCCGCCACTCCCCGGCCCGCCCGGCGGCCCGGCGCAGCGCGAGGACCTCCGCGTGGGCCGTGGGGTCGCCGGTCGCCTCGCGCTCGTTGTGCGCGCGGGACAGCACGGTGACCCCGTCCGCGGCCAGCACGACGGCGCCGACGGGGACGTCCCCGCCCGGGACGGCCCGGCGGGCCTCGTCCAGGGCGAGTCGCATCGGCTCCCGCCAGCGGTCGCGCACCGGGTCCGGGAGGCCGGGCGCGGGGGTGGTGGTCGGCACGGTCAGCGGACGGTCTCCAGCACCTCCGAGGCGCCCAGCGCCTCGGCGATCTCCGAGACCGCGTCCTGGGTCATGGAGCGCAGCTCCTTCTCGGTGACGCCCAGGTCCTCCAGGACCTGCGCGTCCCCGACGGGGCCGTGCGGCACGGACTCGCCGGACGCCGCGGCCGGGCCGCCGTCCGCGTCCTCGTCGTCCGGCTCACCGTCCTCGGTGCCGTCGAGGTCGAGGGCGTCCAGGTCGGGGCCGTCGTCCCCGGGCTCCCGGCCGAGCAGTTCGTCGGTGAGCAGGATCTCCCCGTAGCTGCTGCGGGCGGCCGCCGCGGCGTCGGAGACGTAGATCCTGGGATCCTCCTCACCGTCCACGCGGACGACGCCGAACCAGCCGTCCTCCTGCTCGATCAGCACGAGCACCGTGTCCTCGTCAGGAGAGGCTTCCCGGGCCAGGTCGGCCAGATCAGACAGGGTTTCCACATCGTCGAGCTCTGTGTCGCTCGCTTCCCACCCGTCTTCGGTGCGCGCGAGCAGTGCGGCGAAGTACACCGTGACTCTCCCACTGGTCATAGGCGTGCCGGTTGGGGGTCCCCCCGGCGGAGGTGTGCGGGCGGGTACGCGGAGCTGAGACCCCGCCCACTGGGAATCGTGGCAGAAACAAGGCCGTCAGGGGACGTCTTCCGCTCCCTGTGTCCGGCAGTCTGGATCGCGGTCCAGCGTGCTTGTCACCACCAGACCGGATCGTACGCGCCCAACCCCACCACCGGAGCGCGGCACGTCAAAGGGACCCCAGGCCCCTTTGCCTACGGGGCAACCCGCGTGTCGCGACGACCGCCGGCCGCGGTACGGCTCCCGCCGTCCCCAGGGGCACGGCCCCGCCATCCAGGGGCACGGCCCTCCGCCCATCACGGGCCCAGCTGCCGCCAGTCGCGGGCGTTCGTGTCGAAGGGCGGCGCTTCCGCCGCGGCTGCGGCTTCCGCAGGCCGCGGGCGCGGGTCCCGCCAGTCGCAGGCCGGGCTGCCGCAATCCGCGAGTATCGGTACCGGAGGGCGGCTCCCGCCACGGCCACGGCTCCCGCAAGCCGCGGGCCCAGCTCCCGCAAGCCGCGGGCCCAGCTCCCGCAAGCCGCGGGCAGTCGTGCCTCCCCCACTGCCTTAAGGGCCCTGGGAGGTGCCCCCAGGGCGATGGGGGTACCTCCCGCGCGAGCGAAGCCGAGGGTGGGGGAGGGTGGGCGCGACGGCACCCCGTCGGCGCCGGGCTGCGCAAACGCCCCCCTGGCCGGCACAGGCGCCGGCGCCTGAGAACCCCGCTACCAGCGAAACGTCCGCATCCGCATCGCATGCCGCAACCGCGCCGCCTTCGCCCGCCGAGGCTGCACCCGGTCCCGCAACGCCCGCGCCTCCGCCAGCTCCCTCAGAAACCGCGCACGCCGCCGCCGACGCTCGGCCTCCCAGTCCACGACACCCCCGGCGCCCTCGTCCCGGGAACCCCCGGCCGCCCCGGCCGAAGTCGACGGATTCCCACGATCCTCCTGCTCAGGCATCACTTCATCACCCCAGTCCGTCCCTCCCACCTTCCCCCGACCGGGCGGTTTGACGCCAGCGAAGGGGTGACGAGCGCCCCATCCCCTTGCCACGCGCGGGGACGCCGGCCCTCCGCGTCCCGGTTAGGGTTGACGCCATGCGTCTCCACGTCGTCGACCACCCCCTGGTCGCCCACAAGCTCACCACGCTGCGCGACCAGCGCACCGACTCCGCGACCTTCCGCCGTCTCGCCGACGAGCTGGTCACCCTGCTCGCCTACGAGGCCACGCGCGACGTGCGCACCGAACAGGTGGACATCCAGACGCCGGTGGCGCGGACCACGGGCGTGAAGCTGTCCCACCCCCGCCCCCTGGTGGTGCCGATCCTGCGGGCCGGCCTGGGCATGCTGGACGGCATGGTCCGGCTGCTGCCGACCGCCGAGGTGGGCTTCCTGGGCATGGTGCGCAACGAGGAGACGCTCCTGGCCTCCACGTACGCCACGCGCATGCCGGACGACCTCTCCGGGCGCCAGGTGTACGTCCTGGACCCGATGCTGGCGACCGGCGGCACGCTCGTCGCGGCGATCCAGGAGCTGATCAAGCGCGGTGCGGACGACGTGACCGCCGTGGTGCTGCTGGCCGCGCCGGAGGGCGTCGAGGTCATGGAGCGCGAGCTGGCCGGCACCCCGGTCACCGTCGTGACGGCGTCCGTCGACGAGCGCCTCAACGAGCAGGGCTACATCGTCCCGGGCCTCGGCGACGCGGGCGACCGCATGTACGGAGCCGCGGAGTAACCCCGCCGCTCACGCAGCCGGCCCTCCGAGGGCCGGGCTCAGCAGTTCTTCTTCGAGGCGGGCGCCGGCTCGGGGTTGGCCAGTGCGGTCAGCGCCTTGTCGGCGTCCGCCTTCGCCGTGAGCCCCCGGAACGCGTCGCCGATGATCAGGTCGAGCTCGGCGCCCTTTCGGGCCTGGTCCGTACGCCGCTCGGCGTCGGCCAGCTGGGTGCCCAGCACCGGCAGCGCCGTGTCCAGCGCGGTCGCGGGACCGAGCAGCACGCCGGCGCCCTTGACCTTCTTGTCGAACGTCGCGGGCGCGTTGGCGACCTCGCCGATCCGGAAGCCGCGCTTCTTCAGCTCGTCCGCGGTCTTCTGGGCGAGCCCGCTGCGGGTGGTGGCGTTGAGCACGTTGACGGTGATCGTGTTCGGCCGGGGCAGCGGCTCGGCGGCCCCGGCAGGAGACGCCGAGGGCTTGGCCTTGGTGCCGCAGGCGGACTTCGTGCCGGCCGCGGAGGCCGAGTCGCCGCCGGTGAACACGTCGATGAGTTGCAGCGTGCCCCAGCCGCCCACGCCGAGCACGGCGACGGAGACGACGGTCAGCACGACGAGCTTGCCGCGCCGCCGGGGCCGGCGCATCCGCGGGTACTTGTCACCCGTGATGCGGTACTGGCCGCCCATGCCGGGTGGAGTGAGCATGCTCATGAGCGCAGCGTAGTGCGCCCGGGCTGCTATGCCTACTAGATGATCATTCGACTGGGTGCAGTCCAACCCGAAAGGGCCAAACCGGGCCGCCAGGGGGTTCGACGGGCGTCAGTCGAGTTCGAGAACGCGCGCGTGGAGCACCTGGCGCTGCTGGAGCGCCGCCCGCACGGCGCGGTGCAGTCCGTCCTCGAGGTACAGATCGCCCTGCCACTTCACGACGTGCGCGAAGAGGTCGCCGTAGAAGGTCGAGTCCTCGGCGAGAAGGGTCTCGAGGTCGAGCTGTTGCTTGGTCGTCACGAGCTGATCGAGGCGGACCGGGCGCGGCGCCACGTCCGCCCACTGCCGGGTGCTTTCCCGGCCGTGGTCGGGGTACGGCCGGCCGTTTCCGATGCGCTTGAAGATCACACGGAAAGCCTACCGGTCGAGACGTTCCGGGCGCAGCCATGGCGACGCAGTACGCCGCCGTAAAAGATGCCGGAAACCGTCAGAAAACGGTCCGCGCGCCCATCGTGCGCCCTCCACGGCCGCCCCGTTCGCCACCCCCGGCCCGCATACCCGCCCCCGGTACGGGACCGGAGGCGGGCCCACGGGCGCCGGTCACGCCCCCGTCTTCTTCGCGGCCTTGGCCGCCTTCGCCGCCGCCTTCATCTCCTGCTTGTGCGCCCGCACCTTCGCCAGCGACTCCGGGCCCGTGATGTCCGCGACCGAGCGGAAGGACTCCTCCTCGCCGTACGGGCCGGCCGCCTCCCGCCAGCCCTCGGGGCGCACGCCGAGCTGCTTGCCCAGCAGGGCGAGGAAGATCTGCGCCTTCTGCTTGCCGAACCCGGGCAGGTCCTGGAGCCGCTTCAGCAGCTCCTTGCCGTCGTCGACGCCCCGCCAGACGGCCTCGGCGTCACCGTCGTAGTGCTCGACGAGGTACTGGCACAGCTGCTGGATGCGGCCGGCCATGGACCCCGGGTAGCGGTGCACCGCGGGCTTCTCGGAGAGCAGCGCGGCGAACGCCTCGGGGTCGTACGCGGCGATCTCGTGCGCGTCGAGGTCGTCCGAGCCGAGCCGCTGCGCGATCGTGGCCGGGCCCTTGAACGCCCATTCCATCGGGATCTGCTGGTCCAGCAGCATCCCGATCAGCGCGGCGAGCGGGCTGCGGCCCAGCAGCCGGTCGGCGTCGGGGTCCTGGGCGAGGTGCAGTGTGACGTCCATGCCCCCGATGATCGCGCGTCGCCCCGTTGATCGCGCGTCGCGGGTCAGCTCGCGCGCCAGTACCCGAGCGCCTGCACCCGCTGCTTGGGCAGGCCCAGCTCCTTGCGGACGAAGGCGCCCAGCGCGCGGGTGGTCGCGGTGTCGCAGGCGATCCACACGTACGGGTCCGCCCCGGACGCCAGCAGGCCGGGCAGTTCGGCGCGGACGCGCTCCAGCAGGGCCGCACCCGCGTCCCGTCGGGGCACCTCGCGCACCTCGTGCCGCGCGGGGTCGCCCGTGAACGGCAGCCCGTCCAGCGAGCCCTCGAACCAGACGGTCGCCGGGGCGTCACCCAGGGCGCCCAGCAGGGAGTTGACGGCCGGCAGCGAGGCCGGGTCGCCGACCGCATAGACATGCGACGGGGAGGGGTCCGGGCGGTCGAATCCCGTGCCCTGCACGGTCGCCTCGACGGTGTCCCCGGCCTTCGCCGCCCGCGCCCAGTCGCTGGCGCACCCCTCGTGCAGCGCGAACTCCAGCGCGAAGGTGCCGGCCTCCGGGTCGGGGTCGACCAGGGTGTACGCGCGCTGGTGCGGCTTGCCCGCGTTGTCGAACCACAGCCGTACCCACATCGTGGGGTGGACGCCGGTCGTGGCCAGCATTCCGCCGTCGGTGAAGGCGATCCGCCGGTAGTCGGCGGTGACGTCCTCGGCGCCGGTCACCGTGAACTCGAAGTCCTTCGCGCGCAGCAGTCTGAGGACCGCGCCCTCCCAACCCCGCCCCTGCCCCATCGCGCCTTCACCCTTCGCGTACGATCCCGTCACGTCACGGTTGACTTAGGGGAGCCTAACCTAAAGTGAAATGAGGGCACAGTGTCCGGTGCGATCTTCCGGGACCCCTGGGGGATTCCCCATCTGCGGGCGGACGGCGCGCGTGAACTCGCGCGTCTCCAGGGCCTGGTGACCGCCCGTGACCGCGGCTGGCAGATCGAGGTGGAGCGCCACCGCGCCCAGGGCACCTCGGCCTCCTTCCTCGGCGCCGGGGAGCTGTCCTGGGACGTGCTGGTCCGGCGCGCCCGGGTCGCCGACACCGCCCGCCGCTGCCTCGCCCGCCTGGAGGCACACGACCCGGAGACCGCCGACTGGATCCGGGCGTACGTCACCGGCGTCAACGAGGGCCTCGACGGGCACGACGCACCGGAGTTCGCCCGCGCCGGCGTCCTCCCCGGCCGCTGGGAGCCGTGGACGCCGCTGGCCGTGTGGCTGTCCACGCACCTCCTCTTCGCCGGCTTCCCCGCCAAGCTGTGGCGCGACCACGCCGCCGCGCGCCTCGGCTCGGACGCGGTGGGCCTGTTCGCCGCCGACGGCCCCGGCACCTCCGGCAGCAACGGCTGGCTGGTTGCGGGGGAGCGCACGGTCACCGGGCAGGCGGTCGTCGCCGGCGACCCGCACCGCTTCATCGAGGACCCCGGCGTCTACCAGCAGATCCGGCTGTCCTGCCCGGAGTTCGACGTCGTCGGCCTCGCCGTGCCCGGTGTCCCCGGCATCGCCCACTTCGGCCACGCCGGCACGGTCGCCTGGGCCATCACCAACGCCATGGCCGACTACCAGGACCTCTACCGCGAGCGGCTGCGCCGCACCGGCGCCGGCATCGAGGCGCTCGGCCCGGACGGCGTGTGGCGGCGGGCGGCCCGGCACACCGAGACCGTCGAGGTCGCGGGCGAGGACCCCGTCGAGGTGGAGGTGATCGAGACCGAGCGGGGGCCCGTCGTCATCGGCGGCCCCGAGGGTCTCGACGGCGAGGTGCCCGAGCCGGGGGAGCCCCCGCTCGCCGTCGCCCTGCGGTACCCGCCCCGTGTCACCGGCGACCTCGGTTTCGGCGCCCTGCTGCCGCTGCTGCGGGCCCGCCGGGTCGCCGACGTGGACCGCGCCGCCGACCTGTGGGCCGAGCCCGTCAACGTCATCCTCGCCGCCGACACCGAGGGCGGCGCCCTGCACCGGGTGGCCGGCCGCGTCCCCGTGCGCTCCGACGCCAACCGCGTCCGCCTGGTGCCCGCGTGGGAACCCGGCCACGAGTGGCGCGGCTGGCACGAGACGCCCCGCGCCGGGCTCGACGACGGGGTCGCCGTGATGGCCAACCAGCGCGGTCCCGCGGCCCCGCTCGGCGTGGAGTTCGCCCCGCCGCACCGCGCCCGCCGCATCGCCGCCCTGCTCGCCCGCCGGCACCGCTGGTCCGCCGCCGACATGGCCGCGATCCACACCGACACCCACCTCGCCTCCGCCGCGCCCCTCCTGGACCACCTCGCCGCGCTCGACGCCCCCGACCTCACCGCACCCGCGTCCGCCCTGCGCGAGCGGCTCCTCGCCTGGGACCGGCACATGGACGCGGACAGCGCCGACGCCGCCGTCTTCGCGGCCCTGCGCAGCGCGGTCGTGCGCCGTCTCGCCGCCGAGCCCGCCCTCGCGCCCGCCGCTGCCCCGCCGCCGTACCCGGACGTCTTCCGCCCCTGGCTCGCGCTGGTCCCGCGCATCGGGTTCGCCCTGGAGCACCTGCTCTCCGCGCGGGACCTGTTCGGCATCGACCGCCCCGCCGTCGTCCGCGCGGCCCTGGAGGAGGTGGCCGCCGCGCCGCCCGCCGGCACCTGGGGCGACACCCACCGCCTCGCGCCCTGGCGCGCCCTCCCGCCCGAGGACCCGCGGGAGGAACCCGGCCTGTCCGGCGACCACGACTGCGTCCTGTGCACCTCCGCCGTGCCCGGCGTCACCGACCTCGCCGCCCGCGGCCCCGCCGCCCGCTACGTCTGGGACCTGGCCCGTCGCGAGGACAGCCGCTGGGTGGTGCCGCACGGCGCCTCGGGCCGCCCCGGCTCGCCCCACCACCGGGACCAGCAGCCCCTGTGGCTCGCCGGAGACCTGGCCCCGGTCGTCACCGACTGGGCGCAACTGACGAAGGAGACCGATGTCTGACCCGTACGCCTCCCGCCCGGCCGTCCACGAGCAGACGGTCGGCGGCTTCGGCACCGTGCGCGTCCTGCCGCTGGACCCGGCCGCCGACGCGCCCCTGCTGCACCGCTGGGTGAGCGAGGAACGCGCCGTGTTCTGGGGCATGAACGGCCTCACCGAGCAGCAGGTCCGCGAGATCTACGCGCACATGGAGACCCTCGACACCCACCACGCGTACCTCCTCGTCAAGGACGGCGAGGCGGCCGGACTGCTCCAGACGTACGAGCCGGAGGCCGACCGGGTGGGCGAGTGCTACCCCGTCGAGCCGGGCGACATCGGCATGCACCTGCTGCTCGCGCCCCCGCAGCCGGGCGGGAGCCGCTCCGGCTGGACCGCCGGACTGGCGGCCGCCGTCTCGACGTACGTCCTGCTGGGTCTGGACCGGCGGCGGATCGTCGTCGACCCGGACGTCGCCAACGAGAAGGCGATCGCCCGGTTCGCGCGGCAGGGCTTCACCACCGGACCCCGGGTGGTGCTGCCGGAGGTGGACCTGCCGGACGTGTACCTCCCGGAGAAGCGAGCACAACTCGCGTTCCTCACGCGGGAGGTAGCCTTCGGAGGGTGACCCCCGACGAGCTCGTCGCCCACTTCCGACTGGAGCCGATCCCCCGGGAGGGAGGCCGGTTCCGGCAGACCTGGGCCGGTCCCGCCCGGCCCGACGGCCGCCCCGAGGGCACCGCCATCGTCGCCCTGCTCACCGACGCGCCCGGCGATTACTCTGCCCTGCACCGCCTGCCCGCCGACGAGACCTGGCACCACTATCTCGGCGACCCGCTGCGGATGCTGCTGCTCGCCCCCGACGGCACCAGCAGCACCCCGGTCCTCGGCCCCGACGTGCTCGGCGGCCAGCACGTCCAGCTCACCGTCCCCGCCGGCACCTGGATGGGCGCCCGCGTCGCCGACGGCGGCTCCTGGACCCTGTTCGGCTGCACGACGGCCCCCGGCTTCACCTACGACGGCTACGAACACGGCGACCCGGCCGAACTGGCTGCCCGCTACCCCGACCGGGCGGACCTCGTCGCGGAACTGGGCCGCCCGTGAGCGGGCTGGGCGGGCGGGGACTGCTGCACGGCCAGGTCGTCCTGGTCACCGGCGCCGGCGGAGGCGTCGGCCGGGGGATCGCCCGCCGGCTCGCCGAGGAGGGCGCGGCCGTCGCGCTGCACTGCCGCACCTCCGTCGCGTCCGCCCAGAAGACGGCGGTCGCCATCCGGGACGCGGGCGGCAGGGCCGTCGTCCTGAAGGCCGACCTGACCGACGAGGACGACTGCCACCGGCTCGTCGCCGAGGCCGCCGAACGGTTCGGCGGCCGGCTCACCGCGCTGGTCAACAACGCGGGCGTCCAGCCCGTCCAGGAGCTCGCCGGGATGACGGCGGCCGAGTGGCGCGCGGTCGTGGACACCAACCTCACCTCCGTCTTCGCCTGCACCCAGGCGGCGGCCCGGCTGATGCGCGACCAGGGCGGCGGCTCCGTCACCCACATCGCCTCCGTCGAGGCCTGCTTCCCGGCTCCCGGCCACGCCCACTACGGCGCGTCCAAGGCCGCGGTGGTGATGCACGCCCGCTCGGCGGCCCAGGAGTACGGCCCCTGGGGCGTGCGCGTCAACACGGTGTCGCCCGGCCTGATCGACCGTGAGGGCCTGGCCGACGCCTGGCCGGAGGGCGTACGCCGCTGGCGGGAGGCGTCCGCCGTGGGCCGCCTCGGCCGCCCGGAGGACGTCGGCGACGCCTGCGTGTTCCTGGCCTCCCCGCTCGCGTCCTGGGTGACCGGCCACGACCTGGTGGTCGACGGAGGGGCGACGTCCCGCCCGACCTGGTGAATCCCTGACCGCTGCATTGAGCGGACCGCGCGTCCCGTCCGTACTCCACCGGAGGCGAACGGCCGGGAGGCGGGTACGACGTGGAGCGACGGCGCGACGGGGCGACGGGCGACCGGTCCCTGTGCCTACGGGCGCTGGTGCTGCTGGGCACCTTGCTGACGCTTCTCCTCGCGGGCGCGGCCCCGGCGAGCGCCCACGCGGCCCTGCGCGCCAGCGACCCCGAGGACGGAAGCGTCGTCAAGACGGCGCCCACGCACATCACCCTGACGTTCACCGAGTCCGTGGGCCTGCTCGAGGACTCCTTCCGGATCTACGGCCCCGACAACCGCCGCGTCCACGTGGAGGAACCCGAACACGCGGCCGGCGCCGCCGACACGGCCCGCGCCGCACTGCCCCGGGACCTCGACGAGGGCACGTACACGGTGGCGTGGCGGGTGGTCTCGGCGGACAGCCACCCGGTCTCGGGCGCGTTCACCTTCTCCGTCGGCAAGCCGTCCCCCACCCCTCCGGCGGCCCCCGCCGACCACGCCGAACACCCGGTCACCAAAAGCCTGTACGACACCGGCCGCTACCTCGCCTACATCGCGGCGGCGCTGCTCATCGGCACGGCGGCGTTCGCGGCCCTGTGCCGCCCGCCGGACACGGGTCCGCTGCGGGCGCCGCTGCTGTTCGGCTGGTGGACGCTGCTGGTGACGACGGCGGGACTGCTGGTGCTGCGGGCGCCGTACGAGAAGGGGACGTCGCCGGGGACGGCACTGGACCTGTCGGGCTTCCCGGACACGCTGAGCGGCCGCCCGGGCATGGCCCTCATGACCCGCGTACTGCTGCTCCTGACGGCGGCGCCGCTCGTGCCGTTCCTGCGCAGGAGGAGTCTCCGCACCCGAACGACGGCGGGCGCGGTCCTCTCGGTGTCGCTGGCCCTGACGTGGGCGTCGGCGGAGCACGCGTCGGCCGGGATCCAGGTGCCGGTGGCCATGACGTCGTCGGTGCTGCACCTGCTGGCGATGGCCGCCTGGCTCGGCGGCCTCACCGCCCTCCTGCTCACCCTCCACCGGGCGCAGACACCACCGCCGTACGCGACGGTGGCCCGCTTCTCGCGCCTGGCGTTCACGTCGGTGACGGTGCTGGTCGTCACCGGCGCGTACCAGTCCTGGCGGGGCCTGGGCTCCTGGTCCGCCCTGCCGGACACCGCGTACGGCCGCACGCTCGCGGTGAAGCTGGCGGCGACGGTGTTCCTGCTGCTCGCGGCGGCGCTGTCCCGCCGCTGGACGGCGCTGTTGGCCCGCCCGGCGGCGGCCGAGGAACGCGTACCGGCGCTGGTGGGCGCGTCGGGCCCGCCCCCCGAACCGAGGACCACGCACGTGACGCAGGTGACCACCGCCGAACCGGAAGCCGTCCACCGCCGCGCCCTGCGCCGCTCCGTCCTGGCGGAGGTGGTGGTCGCGGTGGCCGTCCTGCTGGTCACCACGGTGCTGACCGGCACACTGCCGTCCCGCGCGGAGGCGGAGGCGGCGAAGGCGCCCGAGCCGCAGGTGGCGGGCCTGCCCGGGGCGCAGGCGCTGACGGTCCCGTACGAAACGGGGACGCCCGGCGGCAGCGGCACGGTCCAGCTCACGATGGACCCGGGCCGCGTCGGCGAGAACGGCCTCCAGGCGGTGGTCTTCGGCCCCCGGGGAGCCCTGACCGCCGTCCCGGAACTCCGCGTCACCTTCACCCTCCCGTCCAAGGACGTGGGCCCCATCGACGCACGCCTCACCGACAGGGGCGGCTACTGGGCCACGAACGACCTCACCCTCCCCCTGGAGGGCGCCTGGACGATGAAGCTGACGGTCCGGGTGTCGGAGATCGACCAGGTGACGGTGGAGCGGGGGGTGCGGATCACGCGGTGACGCGACGGCGACGGGCTAGCTTTCCCCGGCCGGCGTCCGCTTCTCCGCGTCGGTGAACGCCCGCAGGATGCGGGCCAGTGCGTCGGGGGCGGCCGCGAGTCGGACGGGTCTGCCCTCGTCGTCCAGTTCGGCGACGTCCCAGCTCCTCGGCACGAGGTCGCCCTCACCGCCGCGTGGACGGCGGACCGACGTGACGGTGAGCCGCCGCACCGGGATGGGGCGTGTCGCGAACCGGCCCGGGCCCGGGTGGGGTGTGACGGCGGGCCCGTCGGGGCCCAGGACGATGTGGGTGCCGAAACCGTTCGGGTTGTAGTCGGTGCACTCCAGGAAGCGAGCGGGCAGGAAGACGTCCTCGTCGTCGGGGGCGGTGTCCGTCGAGGCCGCGGGGGCCGTGGCGGGCGTACGGACACGGGTCGCGCGCACGGCCCAGAGGAACAGGGCGAGCGAGACCAGTGACCCCAGCCCGGCCCAGGCGATGTCCCGGGCGGTGTCCGGCGCCAGCGTCGGATGCCGGTAGCAGTACGGCAGCGCCCACACGGCCGTGGCGGCGAGGGCGACGGCGTACGGCGCCGACGACGGCAGGACCTCGTCGGCGGGCAGACGGCGTCCGCGACGGCGCTGCACGACCACGGCGCCCGACATGCCGGCCGCCAGCACGCACAGGGCGGCAGTCACGGTGATCCCACCGGCGGCGGGGAAGTGCTGGCGCCACACATGCTCCTCGCCGATGACCTCCCGTATCGCACCGCGCCAGACGGTGAGTTCGACACGGTCGCCGGCCTCGAACCCCTGGGCCCCTTCCCGCGACACCGCCAGCCGGTCGACCGGCCGCCCGTTGGCGAAGTAGAGGTCGCTGCTTCCCTTGGGCTTCCTCACGTCGGTGCGGGCGATCACCGCGGACAGCGTCGTCAGGCAGTCCCGGTCGTGCTCGGAGCTTTCCGCCGCGCAGGGGACGGCCGACGTCCATGCCAGCTCGGTTTCCGCCACCACGGGGACGAACCACGCGGCCGGCGCGGCGCCCGCGAGGAACATGGCACACATCCAGGCCGCCAGACCGACACGGCGCCCGGCCGCGCTCCCGGTGATCACGACGAGATGTTCCGACTCGGGTGTGCCGTGCCGCCGGTGCAGCGCACGCAGCGCCTCCACGGTGTCGTCGAAGGTGTCCCGGCCCTCGGAGGACGGGCCCACCGGCAGGGGCAGGCGCCAGACGCGACCGCCGCGCGTCACGACCTCGACGCGGTGCGTGTCGCCGTGACGCAGGTGCTGCACGTACACCCGTACGTCCGCGACGTCCTCCCACCACGCACGGCGGCGGCGCAGCAGCGTGCGGTACGACAGTCCGTCCGCGTCGGCGTGGACGCGGACGGCAGCGGCGTACGCGCCTCCCACGCCCAGCGGGAGGAGAACGACGCCCGCGAGGACCCACACGTCGGGGACCCCGCCCGTCATCGCCAGACGGGCGACGACCAGGACCAGCCCGGCCGCGCCGGCTCCGACGAAGAACCACGGGGGCCGCTTCGACCGGGTACGGCACGTCACGTCAGGCACGCTGCTCATGCGGGGGAGCGTGCCATCGCCTCACATGCGGAGGCATGTCCGGACCACGGCAGTGTTCAGGTGCGCGACGCTGCCGGGCCGGTACACCGCGCTAGGCGGACTTGGGCCGCCGCGCCTTCGGGGTCCTGGGCGGGCTGCTCCGCGTCCTCGGCCCAGAAGGTCTCGTCCTCGCCGAAGTCCGGGGCCTGGAAGGGCTGGGTCGTCGGACGGGGCGAGGCGGTGGAGCTGTGTGTCTGCCCTTCCGGGGCCGAGAACAGCGATGTGGAGTCGATGAGAGGTCTGCCTTTCCTTGCAGGCCGCTGAGCGGGCCTGGCATGCCCTGACCGGGCACGGTGTTTCTAGAGCTTGGTCATCTTGGGGTACGGGCTCAGGATCCGCATCTGCGTCGAGCCGAAATCCACGAGCGCCGCGACTCCGTCCTCGATGCCGACCACCCGGCCGAGGCCGTACACGTCGTGGGTGACCTGGTCCCCCGTGTCGAAGTGCTTGGGGGCCGGTGCGACCGGGACCTTGAAGGGGCTGGTGGGCAGATGACGCTTCGGTGCCGCGGGCTTAGTCATGTCTCAGTATGCGCCACCACGGGCCCGGGCCGCTGTGTCCGTGCGCACAGATCTCGGCGGGGACGATCGCGCCATGCCGCTGACCTGGGGTGGCGCGGATAAGGGTGCCCTCCGTGCATGTGACGGGGGTCACGCTGCGCGGAGCAGGTGCCGAGAACGTCGAAGGGCCCCACCGCGAACGGTGGGGCCCTTCGACATCGTGCCCGGTGAGGCACTGGCGGAGGATACGAGATTCGAACTCGTGAGGGGTTGCCCCCAACACGCTTTCCAAATGTTCGTCTGGGGGTCCGGGAGTGACCAGGAGCGTTCTGACCTGCGGTGCAGCCGGGTCGGGTGAGGCTTCCGAACGGTGCTGTACGCCGGTGAATGAGACCAGAACTGAGACCAGCAGACCTTCCGTTCCTACAGGTCACGCCGCTAAGCGTCCAACACATCCTCGCTGCAGGCACCGGGGTACATGGGCTGAGTTCCTTGCTTGCAACGGCTCACATGTCCTTTGAGCGTGCCGATCTGCCAGGAATCCCCCAGACGGGCGCTCCGCGAAGGTGGAGGCGTCACGGGAGCCGAGGGCGGTCTATCTCGGGGGCGCGGGGGCAGTGCCACCGGTTGATCCAGAGAAGCGTCGCCGTCGGCAGCGGTAACCCCATTGCCATGAAGTCTTCATTGCAGTTCTATGGAGGCATGCCATTGCCCGTTCGCGTGATAGCTCCCAGTCGCCTTGCGGCGCTGCGGGAGCGTGCGGGGCTGTCGAAGGCTGAACTTGCCCGGCGAGTCGGGGTGTCGACACGCATGGTGTTCTTCTACGAGAAGGGGCGGCACACGCCCACTCCGCAGCGGCTGCAGAAGATGGCAGCGGCGCTGCACTGCGATGTGGAGGAGCTCACTGGGGTTCGCCGTGGGGAGGAGCGGCTCGTCGACCTGCGGTTTGCTGCCGGCCTGACCCTCGATCAGGCGGTGGAGCTGCTGCGCCGGACGCGTGTCGGGCGTGACCTGTGTCTGTCGGCCCCGAGGCTCTCCGCCTTGGAGCAGGGGCGGCCCGTACTGGGCCGGAATTGGCGGGATCGCGACGTGGTGGGGCGGCTCCCTACCGCGCTGGCCAAGATCTATGGTGTGCCCGTGCGCATGGTCGTGGACGCTTGGATGCGTACCCGCCCTGATGAGTCGGCGCCGGTGTACCCGAGGCGTCAGCCTCAGAGGGGTTCGAGCGACTCGGCTGAGGCCGCCTGGCGATCGTTGAATGAACGGCAGCAGGTTTACCTCGGTGAGATCCTGCGGGACGAGCGCATGACGGAGACGGAGATGTGGATGCGCCGGACGCATCATCTGCCCGTGCCTCGCCCTGCGGAGTGGCGCAAGCTCCCCCTCGCTCTCCACGCGCCAGCGGATGTCGTGGGCTACACGCGGCTGCAGGAACGCTTGCGGCGCAAAGGAGTTCACGACCCTGGAACCGGTGCGACGGTGCACGCTTTGGCACGCCGAGGACTCCTGGTGACCAGCACTGATGTGGTGCATCACGCTGAAGCTGGCGAGGTGACCAGGGTTCGGGTGAAGATGACGAGGCGGGGCAGAGCAGCCGCCCGCGCTGGACTGGGCGAGCGCGCGGAGCAGCAGCCGGACATGCCTCTGCTGTCTGAGTGGCTGTGGGGTGTCATGGCCCGGGTGGCCGACGCAGGCCCGGACGGGCTGGAGCGGGACGCACTGTCTGGCCGGGCTCCATTCTATCTGGGTGTCGGCTACAAGAACCGGTCTGCAGGGCGGCCGAGCCGGGGATTCATCGACGAAGTGCCGGTACTAGCGGCCGACGGGAGTCACGTCGTCGGGTACCGGTGGAAGCTGACCCCGGTCGGGCTGCGGCACGCATTTGAGTACCTGGACGAGTACCGCCGTCGGTATCCGCAGGTTGATACCACGGGCGTCGCAGGGCTCGCTGGGGAACACTCGTAATACGTCTCTTCCGCACGAGGCCCGACGAATTGTCAGTGGCAGCTCTTACCCTCTGGGCTCATGAGGAACGCGACGAACAACGGCGTTCGGCCGACCGATGAGCTATGGGTGAAGTCCCTGGTGGCACGCTCGGTGTTGCGTGCGGCCGACGCGATGACGGCCCCCGGCGTGAGCCCTTCCGCCCGCCTCAAGGTCTTGATGGAGTGCCACGGCGCGCTGCTGGCGGCGCGCGGACCGGGCAGTGAGCTGTCTTTTGCGGACTTCCGGCGCCAGGTTCGCGGTGATCCCTCCCGGCTCTTGCCCGAAGGTGTGCCTGGGTGGGACGTCGACGAACTGCGCGCGGTCGATGCCGACGGGCACGTAACGGAGGACGCCTTCGATATCGCCGCGGAGCAGCGCCTGGTGCTCCGCATCCTGCAGAAGGGCGGCCGAGATGCCGGCCTGCTCAGTGGCCAGGACCTGGACGACGAGGTTGCGCAGGAAACGGCCTTCGCCCAGTTGTGCAAGGCGGGCAACCAGAAGGTCTACGAGAGCGGACGTACCGATCTGATCCGCTACCCGGCGGGCCCGGTGAGCGAGCTTAGTGAACTGAGGCTGCCTCCGCTCGTTGCGGATCTGTACGAGGACATCCCCTATGCCTCGAGGTACCGGGACTGGTGGTTCGCGTGCCCCGTATGCCGGTGGCCGATGCGCGTCGCACTGCGTCGTGAGGCGGGGCAGCAGGTCGGGGTGGTTGCCTGCTGGCACACGCCGCACCAGGAAATGGGCGCCACGTATCGCTTCCGCCCGGTCGAGGGGATTGTTCCGCCTGAGCTGCTCCCGGAGCCGCCTCCGCCTCCCCCGGGCGAGCGGGAGGCAGTCCTCTGGCCCGACCTGGAGTGCGTCCCAGAGGCGAAACCTGTGGAGGGGCATAAGGCTCTGGTACGGGGTGTGTGGCGGTACACCTGCGTTCCCGGGCTGGCGGAGCTGGCGCTGCGGGACCGGTTGGTCGAACGGGGCCTCAAGGTGGAGCTGTGGCCCGCCCTGGACGCCTACGACCTGTGTGTACACGTCGGGCGCAAGCGGGCGCGGAAGAAGGAGCATCTGCGCGTGGACGTGAAGGACTACACCTCGGGCACCGCGCTCGCGCAACTGATCCATGCACAGGAAGGCGACAGCGGGGGAGCAGAGTGGCTGG
This sequence comes from Streptomyces cellulosae, assembly GCA_014655195.1. GTDB lineage: Bacteria > Actinomycetota > Actinomycetes > Streptomycetales > Streptomycetaceae > Streptomyces > Streptomyces cellulosae. The sequence continues at coordinate 239,352 of BNBH01000003.1, forward strand.
TGGTTCCAGACCACCGCGCCAGCCAGGTGCACCTGCTGTCTGGAGTGGGGGCGAAGTACGGGCTGAAGGTAGCCACGGCGTCCGAGTTCGGCGAGATGGTCTGCGAGCGTTCGGGGGTGGCCTGGTCGTGAGCGAGCCATCCGTGGAACAGACAGCCCTGTGCGCCTCACTCGCACTGGCTGCCTACTACTTCCCTGACACGGCAGTGGACAACGATGCGCCCGCAGCCCCCTTCCGGAAGGCGGCCTTCCTGCTGTCCGGCCAATTCCGGGCCTGGGACCGGTGGCCGGAGCTGACGAGCGAAGAACGCCGACGCATCGTCGACGTGTACCGCACCGCTCCTGGCAAGTTCGGCGACGTACGGAACTTCACTCCCGCCGCCCGCGCACTGCTCACAGCCCTCGGTGACGAGGACCCTGGTGAGCCCCAGAAGCTGCTCACTTTCGAACCCGCAGGTGGAGATCCGTTCACTGCCGAGGCAGCCATCCCCCGGGTCGGCGGTGACCTGCTGGCCTACGTCGACCGGCAGATCGCCCGGTATCGGCGGCCCAGCGCGCGGCCGAAGCCCCCTGAGTTCGCCGGCCCCGGAGTCTGGAAGACGGGGGAGATCAGCGTGCAGGGCGTCGGCCAAGTACATGGCCAGCTGACGATCCCCACCTATCCCGGCTTCACCGAGGCGTTCGGCCACGACCGCCTGCCGCACATCGCCACCGCACCCCCGCTGGACAACCTCCGTATCCCCACGGAGGACCTGCTCGAACTGGCGGCGCAGATCGAGAGCGGTGAGCCGGAGGAGAAGCGGTACCTCCACGCGGTCCTGAAGGGCCTGTTCTCCGTCCTGCAGACGTCCGACTCCATCAGCCCACAGGAAGCGCTGCGGATGACGGCCGGCGGCCTGGAGATCTTCCACGCGCCGACCGGGACGGGCAAGAGCGTCTTGGTGCGCGTCCTGGCCGCATGGTTCGCCCAGCAGGGCCACCGGGTGGCCATCGTGCTGCCCGACATCAAGGCGTGCCTGGCCATCACCCGCAAGATCCGGTCCGACCTGCGCGTCCTGCAGGGCCTCGGCGTCATCCAGCACGAGACCGGCTGTGCGCACCTGATGTCGTCATCAGGCATGCACGAGCGCGCGCACAAGCTGGCCCGTCTCATCGACGAGGACCCGCAGGCACCGGGAGAGTGGGGAGAGAGCGGCGAACGGGACGTGGATCCGCTCTCCTACGGGTGCGCCCAGCGACCACTGTTGGAGTCCAACGCCGACTATCCGCCCGGCCGTGAGCCTTGTCTGTCCCTGTACCGGCAGAACTTGGGTGCGTCCGCCTGTCCCTGGATTCCCACCTGCGGCAAGTTTGCCCCCGTGTACGAAGCCTGTTCGGCGCACGTGGTCGTGACGAATCACTTCGCCTTTCTCCAGGGCAACCTTCGCATCGGCGTGAACCTTGACGGGCGCCCCGTTCAGGGGGTGAGCGTTGCCGAATTCGCGTTGCGCACCTGCCACGCCGTCCTCGTCGACGAGGTCGACCAGTTCCAGTCGAGGGCGGTGGATCGATGCGCCGGCGAGGTCGTCCTGCACTCACGCAGGCACTGGACGGCGGCCCCGCAGGAGATGGACACGGACGCGAAGCGGCTGCCGATCTCGGCCGAGGCCGACCTTCTGCCGTCGGTCGGCCAGGTACGTCTGATGGCGGAGTTCCTGCTGCTCGCCGTATGCAGCAACGCGCTGCGTCTGGATGTCAGGGAGGACGAGCGCGCGGAGAATCGTGTGCCGGACCGCACCGGGCTGCGCTGGCACCTGGCCCGTGGCCGTGACCGGCAACTGATCCGTCTGCTCTGGCCGGACCTGGCGACCTCCGGGGAGACTGATCTTCCAGCCGACCTCGCTCGACGCCTCCAGGGCCTCATGCCCGCCCGCTACCTGCAGCCACGCGCCACGGAGAGCGATCCGACGGAGGTGGGGTGGGACGAGGTGCGCCGCGCTCTGGAGGCGCTGGTGGCCCCGCGTGGCCAACAACTGCTCGACGCTGTGAAGCTCGATCTGCACCGGCTGCTGGAGTCACGGGTGAAGGACCCGCACCAGCGTGCCCAGGCGGTCAACCTGCTCGTCACCCGGGCGACCCTGACCGAGCTGGACGAGGCGCTCTCCGAACTGCGCACCTGCGTGCAGCACTACCGACCTTCCGGCCTTCGCTCCGCGCAGCGGATCGTCGAGACGCTCAGTCCGAGTGCCGTCTCGGCCGTCCTCCCGCTTGGCCTGTTGGGGCGCTCAATCACGGGATATCGCGTAACCGGCCTGGACAAGAGGGAGAGCGACGCCGAACTTGTCGCGCAGAGCATCGCGGGCGACCCGCACACCTTCACCGCCGAGCTGGGCGGTCTTGTCTCACTGTGCCTGGCCGGGGTCGAGCGTCCCGTCATGGGCCTGTCCGCCACGGCGTACTTTCCCCAGGCGGTACGCGAGCACGTCCACGCGCCCGTGCGCTGGTGGATGACCGATGCCCAGGCCCGTTCGATCCGCGCTCGACGCCACCGTATCGAGTACGGCGAGGGTCACCCCATGTACGGCGAGCCGATCAAGATCTCGGGCCAGCACCCGAGCCGCAAGAAGGGCGCCTTGATCGAGCTCGGCACGGAGCTGTACGACCAGTACATCTATCGAGAGCTGGAGCGACAGCGTGCCAAGGACAAGGACCGCGCGCACGTCCTGGTCGTGGCCAACTCCTACCAGCAGTGTGCCTGGCTGGCCCGAGGCATCGCCCAGGCCGGCACCTACCGCGAAGGGCTTTGCGTGGCCGTGCGGGACGGCGACCGGCACAGCCCCGACCCCGATCTGCCTCGGGAGAACATCGCCACTCGGCTCACGGCCGAGCAGTTCGAGGACTTCCCGCAGTACGGCAACGTCCTGGTCGTCCCCCTGGCCCTGATCGCCCGCGGTCTGAACATCGTGGTCGGTATCCGTTCCGCCGTGCGCTCGGTCTACCTCTGCGTCCGACCCTTGGCGCTGTTCGCCGAACCCGCGGAGATGTACGCCAGTGTCAACGCCGCCGGGCTGCACGCACTCCCAGAGGGCGGCACCGCCAACCCCGACGACGCGTTGGAGAAGGCACGCACTGCCGCATGGCAACGGCTCGAACTGATCCTGCGCGCGACACCCCAGTTCACCTCCATGCCCAAGTCGCTCCAGGAGGAGGTTGTCGCGGGTGTCGTCGTCGACCTGATCCAGCTGGCCGGACGGGCCCGTCGTGGTGGTACCGAGGCCGTCCTGCACCTGGTCGACTACGCCTTCCATGAGGACACCTGGAGCTCCGACCTGGAAACCGTCCTGCGTCGCATCCACGAGCAGTGGCCGCCGGCGGTGAAGCGGCAGATGAACGACCTGTACGGGGAAGCCCTCAACGCCTTCCTCTCCTACGCGGGCATCGACCCGACCCTCACCCACTGAAAAGAGAAGAGACGAGTGAACGACCAGAACCTCGAGCCGGGCAAGTACCTGCACACACTGGCCTACCGCTGCACTCCCGCTCTGGTGGGCGACGCGACGGTTCACGTGCGCCAGCTGGACACGGAGACGGCCAAGCTGTGGGCCACCTTCACCGCCCAGTGCAGGAAGCGCTTCGGCAAGGAGGAGGCCCAGGCTCCGTACACCATCGCCACGACCGTGCTCCAGGTGATCACTGGCGGGTATGTGTACTTCGAGCCCAAGGGCGCGGCGCCGTTCCTGGTATCCCGGCAGCCGATCGACAGCGATCTGCTGTGCAAAGCCTTCACCCTGACGTACGGCCTCGCCCTCGGTGAACAGGTAGAGGTGATCGACCTGAGGCAGCCGCCCGATCTCGCGGTGCGCATCGCGAGGACTCCGGAGCAGGAATTCGCTCTGGAGGAGCACTTGGTGGGGGCCAAGGGAGCACAACCTGATGCCCCTAACTGGCTCTACAAGAGCGTGGGGTGGGGGCTGGCAGAGCGTCTCGCAGCCGTTCCCTTCCAGCTCTCCAACGGCCGAGAGATCACACTGCGTCCCGATATCACCGGCGGCCTGGTGGCGTTGGACGATCCCTGGGAGAACGAGAGCGGCGGTCGCTACGCCGTGTGCCGAACGGCGGTGCGTCTCAAGACCCTGCCGAACGTGCGGCATCCCGTGCTGCTCTTGGACGCGCGCGTCTCCCGCATCTCGTCCTCGCTGATCTTCAGCTCCACAGCACTTGCCGTCCAGCCCGGAGAGGGCCGCCCGATCCTGGAAGTCAAGCTCAACGGGCGCGGCGGCACAAAGACGATCCCGCGGCAGACCCTGCAAGCGCTCGGCCGACTGGAGATGGACTACTCGATTCTGCAGTCCATCGCCAAGCGTTCCGAGCGCGAGCAGAAGCTTCGCGAGCGGGCCAGGGCTTTCAAGGAGAAGCTCCAGTTCCCCCGCGAGCACCCGGGCCAGATCTGGCCCATCCCCGCGAAGAACTACCAACACCCCATCGGAACGGGCGTGGGCATGCACCACCTGAGGCTCCTGCGTGCTCACGCAGACGCTGTCTTTGGTGATGATGCCCAGCGGCTGTCCCTGCGCCAGTCCGCGATGACCCTGCCGCGACGCCCCACCGACCCTGAAAAGGTCTCGGCCCAGGAGTACAAGCGCCGCAAGGAGGAGCGCGAGCGGACCGGCAGCAAGGAGCCACTGCGCCCGCGGGGCAGCCTCTTCCCGTCAGCAGAGTCGCTCTGCGTCTCCGTCGCCGAGGCTGGCTTCAAGAAGCTCCGCATCGCTTGCCTGTGGTATCGGGACGAGACCCGGCAGCGCATGCTGCAGACGTTCTGCCACGCGTTCGGACTCAGCCCCGTCGGCCTTGACACCCAGGAGGGCGTCGAGCTCGACCTCTACCAGGGCCGCATCACAGCCGCCTTCCATTACGTGCCGGACTTCCTGCGGCCGGGGCGCGGGCGGGACCGGGCAGAAGCGCTGGGGGCTGTGAGCGCCTCGCTCAGGTCCCGTGACGGTGTCCTGGTCGGCGCGTGGTGCGAGACCGAATTGCCGCACGCCGATGACTTCCCTGGCATCGACGCTCGTGACCTGGACGATCTGGATGCCAAGCCGCAGACGAAGGCGATCCTGGCTCGCCTCGACGTTCCGTCGCAGTACCTGATGGGCCGCGGAAAGGAAGGTGTCATCGAGCCGGGCGGCGAAGACCACCCAGCGCAGATGGCTCTGCTCGACCTGTACCGCTCCCTCGGCATCACTGACGAGCGGATTTCCAATGCTCTTCAGGGCACGAGCGGATTCCCGGTCGACCGGCTGGCCCATGTCGGCGTGCATGTGCGACAGCAGAACCGACGCTACGGCGAGAAGGGCGAACCCAAGATCGTCATTACGGCCACCGCGTTGGTCCCGCCCCAGTCCCCTGAAGGGGCATGGTCCCTGCTCGGCTGGAGTTCCACGGCCCCGGTTTGGCGGCCGTACCGCTCGGCTCAGAACGCCTTCCACACCCACCCGTATCCCGAACCTTCCGCGGAGACCACGAGCTATCGGCAGAAGTGGGACGGTGCCGCCGATATGGTGGAGCGCGCCCTCGGCGACCTCGCCGACGAGCTGGACGGCGTGCCCTACACAGTCACCGTGGACGCGCAGTCCGCGCGACGCATGTGGGACGGCTTGCAGAACGTTCGCCTCGGCGAACATCTCGCGCAGGCAGGAACTGACGGCAACCGCAGCCGATACCAGCTCCCCGGAGCACGCCTCGGCCAGGACGCCCCGCTGGCCGTCATCCGCCTCAACACGGACGACGAAGAAGTGCCACAGCCCGTCAGCGTCACCCACCTGGGCAAGAAGGACGGCGCCGAACCCGTTGAGAAGGACACCTCGACGCTGCTCTTCGAAGTCGACACGGACTTCGGAACGCCGGTATGGCTGCTGTGCAATGTGCCTCGCGCCTACGACGGCAGCGGCGCCGGTCGACTGGGCTCCAAGCGCACTCGATGGGAAGCGGAGAAATCCGTGCAGTCAGAGGACCGGTCGAAGCGACGCAAGGGCGAGATGCCGCAGAACTTCTACGCCATGACCGCCACCGAGATCCTTCCCATCGGGGGACCGTCCGACGAGGCACGTGAGGCACTCTCGGCTATGACCGCCCGTCTGTGCCACCAGACCCTCTTCTGGTCCGACCGCGCCCGCTACCCGGTGCCGCTGCATGCAGCACGGCAAATGGACCTCGACCACCCGCAGTATCGGCGCGAGGTAGCTGATGCGGAGCCAGGAAGTGGGGACGAAGGCGAAGAGGGAGAAACAACCGCGTAGAGGGGGAACGTGGACAGGCGCGGGGATGGAGCAGTTCGCTCCACCCCCGCGTGGTCTCGCCGGAGTGACCGGATCCGGTGTCGCAGTTGCCTCGGCCTACGCCTCGAACAGGGTGGGCCGCCACTCCAGGATGTCGCTGTCGAAGTCGCCATTACGTACGTCCTGCAGAGCTGCCGCATAACCGACCTCGATAGCCTCGGTGATCAGCTGCCGCAGTTCTGACGGCGCGTACAGGAGTCGGTGCCCGGCGCCCGAGTAAAGCTTGGCCGCGGCGTGGCCGGCGGCACGGGCATGCTCGCCGGGAACCGTTGAGACATGCATGTCCGAGATGGCCTGTGCAGCGTTCTTGATCTCTTCCTGCGGAGACGAAGTCATGGCGGCCAGTATCCGCAGGACGGCGGCGGGACGGAATGCCGCCCCAGCCGGCCCTGCGGCCAACCATTCGCTAGTTCGCCAGGGGCATACAGCTCAGTGCCCAGGGCTGGCTCTACGGCGTGGACCGGCCGCGCGCGACCGCCACCGTCCCTGGTTTCTCCAGCACCGTGTCCTTGGAGTTGCTGCCGCCGCTCGTTCAGGACGCCGACCCGCGCCCCGACGTGGGGGGCTGGCGTCCTCGGCGCCCCGTACCTGTGGTGCGCGAGCTTTAGCGCCAGTGCCCCCCACGGCCTGGCCGCCGCGTTCGTGTCCTCGCTCACCTCGCCGTCCAGTGCTCCGCCGCAGGCGCCAGCCGAGCGTTCATGGGGCAAGGACGGCCGAAAAACGTTGGCGCGGGGGCGCGGCGAGTGGTCTGGAGCGTAGGTCCGGCGTCGGTACCCTGGAGCGCATGTCCACTGCCCCGGTTCGCGTTCGTTTCGCCCCGTCCCCGACCGGCATGTTCCATGTCGGTGGCGCACGGTCCGCTCTCTACAACTGGGCGGTGGCGCGACAGTCCGGCGGCAGGTTCGTGCTGCGGATCGAGGACACCGACGCGGCCCGGAACAAGCCGGAGTGGACCGAGGGCATCATCAGCGCGCTCGCGGCGATCGGTATCCATGGCGAGGATGCGGCTTTCGAGGGGCCGTACTTCCAGTCGCACAACGCCGACCGGCACCGGGAAGCGGCTCAGCAGCTCTTCGCGGCCGGCCGGGCGTACTACTGCGACTGCACCCGGGAGCAGCTGAAGGAGCGCACGGGGTCGGAGCACCTCGGGTACGACGGGTTCTGCCGGGACCGGGGGCTGGCCTTCGAGGAGGGGCGGGCGCTGCGGTTCCGGACGCCGGACGAGGGGGAGACCGTCGTGGTCGACCTGGTCCGCGGGGAGCCGGCGTTCCCGAACAGCGCGATCGAGGACTTCGTGATCGCCCGTGGTGACGGGTCCCCGGTCTTTCTGATCGCCAACGTCGTGGACGACCTGGACGAGGGAATCACGCAGGTCATCCGAGGCGAGGAGCACCTGTCGAACACGCCGAAGCAGCAGCTGCTGTGGGAGGCGCTCGGTGCCAAGCCGCCTGTGTGGGCGCATCTGCCGGTGATCGTGAACGAGAAGCGGCAGAAGCTGTCAAAGCGCCGGGACAAGGTGGCGCTGGAGGACTACCTCGCCGAGGGGTTCCTGCCCGAGGCGATGGTGAACTACCTCATGCTGCTCGGCTGGGGCCCGGGTGACGACCGGGAGATCAGGCCGTACGAGGAGCTGGAGCAGCTCTTCCGGATCGAGGACGTCAACACCGCGCCGGCCTTCTTCGACGTGAAGAAGCTGACGGCATTCAACGGCGAGTACATCCGCGCCCTGTCGCCGGAGCAGTTCGCCGCCGCCTGCGCGCCGTGGCTCGTCGCCCCGTACGCGCCGTGGCGGCCGGAGGCGTTCGACAAGGACGTCTTCGAGGCGGCGGCTTCCCTGGCCCAGACCCGGCTGGCGCTGCTTTCCGAGATCACCAGCTATGTGGACTTCCTGTTCCTCGACGAGCCGGTCGAGGACGAGGCGTCGTGGAACAAGGCGATGAAGGCGGGCGCCGGCGACATTCTGTCGGACGCCCGCGCCGAGCTGGCCGACGTCGCGGACTGGAAGGCGGACGACCTGAAGGCCGTCCTGCTCGCCGTCGGGGAGAAGCACGGGCTGAAGCTGGGCAAGGCCCAGGCGCCCATCCGGGTCGCGGTCACCGGCCGGACGATCGGACTCCCGCTGTTCGAGTCCATGGAGCTGCTCGGCCGGGACCGCGTGCTGGCCCGTCTGGAAGCTGCCAGCAAGAAGCTGGTCGCGCAGGCTTAGCCGCTGGTCAGGAGACCTGCGTCAGGAGGTTGCCCCAGGCGTCGCCGAAGTAGTTCAGGTCGAACCGGGCTAGGGCCTCGTACCCCGCCTTGGCCTCGGTGTGGCGTGCCGCCGCACGCTCCCGGACCTGTGCCGGGAGATGGCGGAGGTCCGGGGCCGGCTGGCCAGCCAGTGCGGCGAGGTCGCCCAGGCCGGCCACTGGACGGATGAGGCAGGGCAGGCCGAGGAGTAAAGCCTCGGCGGCGCAACGGCTCCAGCCCTCCCGCATCCGTGGGAGGAAGACACCGACATCACAGGCGCGCAGCAGACGCAGGTACCGCTCGCGTTCGACGTCGTAGTGCGCGCTGTCGAGGCCGATGGTGTTGCTGCCGCTGGTGATCACCCGCAGTCCGGGAACGCCGGCCAGTGCTGCGGAGACCTCCTCGGTCCCCTTCCAGTGCACGGCCTTGCCCGCGTAGACGCCGATCACGTCGGGTTGTAGGCCGAACTCGGCGCGGCACTCGGCCCGGTCGTAACCGCGTGCCTGCTCTACTTCGGCCATGTCGAAGGCGTTGTAGATCACCCGTACGTTGCGGACGCCTCGGGCGCGAAGCTGGTCGGCCCAGTACGGGGCGACGCACACGACGGTGGCGCACTGCGGCAGAACGCGGAACAGCCGCTCCCAGAGCATGGCCTCGATGGGGGCGGAGTCATGTTGGAGTGGCTCGTAGTGGTGCAGGAGGAACACCGTGCGGGCGCGCATCTCGGGCGTGAACAGCAGCAGGCTGAGGTCGTCCCACACGAAGGTGCCGGTGGTGCCGTGCAGCGCCCGTATGGAAGGTGCCAGGCGGGCGAGGTGGCGGAGCTTGCGCCAGCGGCGGACCCGGTAGGTCCGCTTGTGGTCCGGGACCGTGCGCCATTCCACGTCGTCGGCCGTCACCTCGTGGAGCATCCGTAGGTAGACCCGGCCGCCGGTCCGGCCGACCGGCTCCATCGAGTAGACGACCCGTTTCACGGACGTACCTCCTGTATGTGGTGGACGTACTCGGCGTGCAGGCGCGCGTGCATGGTCTCCAGATGGGGGCCGAGGTCGCGGGCGGCGTCGGCGAGGAAGAGGTGGAAATCGCCCAAGGTCTGGAGGAACCGTCGGCGTCGGTCGAGGTTCGGGGACGCGGCGAGGTCGCGCAGGTTGTGCAGGCGGTCGGCGAGCCGGACGAGGAGCTCCTCGGGCGGGAGCGCGGCCTGCTTCGCGCGCCAGCGGGTCTCGTCGCCGATGGACTTCGTGCGCTGTTCGAGGCGGTGGTCGGCCGTCATGGCACGCAGGCGAGCGGTGAACGGGCCGCCGAGGTGATGGACGAGCAGTGCCTCCGACTCAGGGGACACCTCCAAGGCGTCATGGAGGAGAGCGAGGAGGAGGGTCTCGGGGCGCCGGACGCTGATCTCCGTTCGCAAGAGCCTGACGACGGCCAGCGGGTGCTCCAGGTAAGGCGTGCCCTGGTCGCGGGTGTGGCCGTCGTAGACCGTGAGAGCGAGGTCGGCGGCCACGCGGGCGCGGGACTGCTCGTTCAGGCTCCACGCCGCAGCACCGAGCACGGTCAGGACGTGGTCGAGATCGATGGGATCCATCCGCCTCACCTCGTACGAAGGGACGCGGCACGGGGATCGGGGACGTGGTCGGCGAGCAGCAGGGTGTCCCCGACGGCGAGGGCGTCGAGGCGCAGCTCCACCGTCGCCGCCACGGCTTGCTCAGCGGTCCGCAGGATCGGGGCGCCTTTGCGGTTGAAGGATGTGTTCAGCAGCAGCGGCAGTCCGGTGAGGTCGCGGAACTGCTCAAGGAGATCGCGCAGGCCCTGGTGGTCGGCGGCGACGGACTGGACGCGGGCGGTGCCGTCGTGGTGGGTGACCGCCGCGACTCGGTCGGCTCGGCACCGTCGGACGGTGGCGACACGGTTCATGAACGGGTCGCCCGCCGACATGAACCATTCCGTGGCGTGCTCGGCGAGGACGGCCGGCGCGAACGGGCGGTACGCGGCTCGCTTCTTGATCGCGTTGAGTCGGTCCCGCGTGGCGGCGTGACCGGGGTGGGCGAGGATCGAGCGATGGCCGAGGGCACGCGGCCCGAATTCGAGCTGCCCCTGCACCCAGCCGACGATGCGGTGCTCGGCGAGCACTGCCGCCACTGCGGCCGGCAGTCCGAGCCCGAGGTGGGGCAAGGCGTGATAGCCGGGCGGCACCGTTGTCGTTGGCAGCGCGCCCGGGTTCGGGCCCCAGGCCGCGTCGGTCGGCACCGGCAGGCGCTCCTGCCCGAGCTGGTAGTGCCAGCCGTAGAGCGCGGCGCCAACGGCTGTGCCGGCGTCGTGCGGGGCCGGTGCGACGAAGAGGGTGTCGAAGCCGCTGTCGGCGGCCAGCTGGCCGTTGAGGTGGGAGTTCAGGGCGCATCCGCCGGAGAACACCAACGTTGAGGCCCGACTGAGTCGTTGCAGGTGGCGGGCGATGTGGACGACCGATTCAGCGAAGATCTCCTGGACGGCGGCGGCCAGGTTGGCACGCTTGTGTTCCGGCTGTTCCGCGACGTTGTCGGCGGTCCAGGCCCGGCCATCGAGCAGCAGCGGTGTGCTGCTGTCCGCCGAACCCCACGGATGATCGATGCGGACCTCGCCCTCGTCTCCGAGCCGGACCAGTTCGCGGACGTGTGCGCCGTAGCGCTGGGGATCGCCGAAAGCGGCGAGCGCCATCATGCTGCCCTCGGGCTCGTCGCCGGGTGGGATCACCCTCCGGGCGAGGTTCCGGTAGAAGTGCCCGAGGGAGGAGTGGACGCGCCGAGGCCCGACCGGGCCCGGCACGACGGCCGGCATGCCCTGGTGGAGGCGGTCGATGCGATCAGGCCACAGGTCGTACCCCGTGATGCGCTCCCGGCCAGGGCCGAAGTCGGATCCCAGGGAGGAGCCGCCGGCGTCGATGACGAGGCCCGCGGCGTGCTCGTGCCCGGAGAGCAGGTAGCCGGAGAGCACGTGGGCCGTGTGGTGGGAGAGGAGGCGGAGGTGTTCGCCGAGCGGCGCGGGCAGGAGGGCGGCGAGTTCCTCCCGCTCCTCGGCCAGCCACCAGCCGGCCGCAGGGTTGGGACGCATGGAGGCGGCCCAGACGGCGTCCACGTCCTTCGGTTCGAGGCCGGCGGCCTCCAGGCACCACTGGAGCGCGCGGGTCGGGGCGGTGAGCGTGCCCTTGCGGGTGGGGTGGTTGTGCTTGACGCCGCTCCAGCGCTCCTCTTCGGCTGCGTAAAGGCGGCCGTCTACGACTAACGCGGCGGCCGTGTCGTGGTGGAAGTTCAGTCCGAGGACTGCGGGCATGGTGGTGTACCTCCCGGTCAGACGGTGAGGGCGGGGACGAGTGCGGCGCCGGAGTCGGTGTACTCGTGGCAGCACAGGCAGAACCGGAAGTGGTGCGCGCGCGGCGCGAACACCTTGGCCGCGAAGTCCTCGTCCCAGATGCTGAACTCGCTGTCGTCCTTCGCCATGGCGTTGAAGCAGCGGTAGCAGGACCCGTCCATCTCGATCATCAGGTGCTGGTCGAGGTAGCGGTCGCAGAGGCCGCGCAGCTCGTTCGCCGGCTGGCCCACGTCGACGTGGTGCACGTGGTTGGTGACATGAATGGCGCCGTACTTCTCACACAGCGCCCCGAGCTGCGTGAGCCGGGTGGAACTGATGCCTTCCAGGACGCTGTTGACGACCACGGTCTTGCCGGCTTCGCGGAGGCGGGGCACGACGGCGTGCACCTCGTCGTAGTTCCCGTGTTCGTCGTCGCAGCCGATGAGGATCTGGTCGTATGAGCGGAGGGTCGCCTCCATGATCGGCTGGTTGCGGGCCAGGGTTATGGCGTTCGTGCCCAGGACCATGACCTTGTCCGGCAACCGCGTGCGGGCGGCGTCGCTGAGCGCCGGGAAGTCCCGGTGCACGGTGGGTTCGCCGCCGTTGATGTGCAGCTGCTGGAAGGGGATGGTCTCCAGCCGGGTCAGGATGGTGGAGAACAGCGACAGGGACATGTTCTCGCCCTGGGCGCCGTCGGCGAAGATGCAGAACTCGCAGTGCCGGTTGCACTTCGTGGTGATCTTGACTTTGGCCGTTTTGAGGGTGCGGGGCACCGGCGCACGCGGGGTCATTGGCGAGACTCCTTGGGTCAGAGGTGGACGTCGTCGGGCGTGAAGCTGAGGAAGTCCTGGACGGTGGTCTTCTGCTGGTGCCAGCGCGCGAGGGCTGCGCGCAGGATGTCGGCGGTGGTGGGCCCAGTGGGGATCAGCGCCGCCATCCGGGCGGCCAGCCGCTGGGCGGCAGTCGCCTCGTCTGCCGCGAGCACGGTCAGCGTTTGCGCGGCGGAGCGGAGTTCCTTCGCCTCCCGCCGGATCAGGTACTCGGTCGCCACGCCGGGCGGCGGATCGAGGTAATACAGCCAGCGGGCGACGCGTACGCGGAGCATGCCGGCGGTCATCACCCACTCGGTACGGGCGTGCTCCTTGCCCTGGCTGTAGGGGCGGTCCCCGTCGGGAACGCGGCGCATGGCCGCCTCCATGGCGACATGGGCCGCGCGGAGCAGGTGGCGCGAACTCTGTGGGCGGGCATCTGAGCGGTTCTCCGAGTGCCGGAGGAACAGCTCGGCGTATCTGTCCAGTCCCTCCGGCCGCCACTGGGTGAGGGCCGCCGTCTTTCCGGGGCAGCGGGTCCGGGTCGCGAGCGCGGCGGCGGCAAACCAGCAAGGGGCGAGGTAGTGCCATGCCACGCAGTGGCGCCGGTAAGCGGCGATGTCCTCGACCACGTTGTCCGTGCTGTCCGCGGACAGCTGGTACCGGCCGCCAATCCGGGCCTGGAGGATTCCCCGATAGAAGCGCTCGTCCACCGCGCACCAGGGTGCCATCTGGGCCCGGGACTTCCAGCGTTGGAAGTCCCGCGCGCTGCCGCTGATCAGTGACCAGGTCGCGAGTTCGGGCGCGGACACGAGCCGCCCGTCCGCCTCGGTCACGGTGAACGCGAAGCCGGGCGGGTGCTCCAGGAGGCGTCGATGGGAGACTTCCCGGTCGACTGCGGCGGCGTGTGCGGCGGCTAGGCGGTGGTTCCACTCTTCCCAGTCCGCAGGCGCCTGGCGCAGGATGACGCGTACGTCGATGTCGGAGTGCGGAGCCAGCAGGTCGGCCGGCTGCCACTTATGGGTGAGCATTACGGCCCCGACGCCGTGAGCGTCCAGCTCGCCTTCGTACAGAGCGCCGAGCTCCTGGTAGAGAGGCGGCGCGTCGACCACGATCATCACCGCTCCCCGGTGGAGGCGCGGGCGCAGGAGGGGCCGGCCGCTCCCGTGGGGAGGACGGGGAGCAGGGGTAGGACCGGTGTGCCTTCGGGGCGCTCCATCCGGTCCCAGCGCAGGTCGTAGTCGACGTAGTGGAAGCCCTGCCAGGCGTCGTTGGTGTTGCGGTCGAGCATGGCCTGGAAGAGGTGGGCGAAGGCGTCGCCGAGGGTGCCGTCGGCGAGGTGGGGCTTCAGGGGGATGTCGCGGTTGTGCAGGATGCAGGGCCGCGCCACTCCGGTGGGCGTGATTTTGATCCGGTTGGCGTCGGAGCAGGTGGCGCAGCTGGAGTTGGAGATGAAGCCGATCGACCCCGCCCAGCCGTCGGGACGGAGGTACTGCCCGGGGCTGCGGACGCCCAGCTGGTCCCGGGGGACTTCGCCCGCGTTCGCGAACCACTCGTGGAGACGGTCGCGGACCTCTGCCTCGGTGATGAACTCGGTGTCGAAGAGCGCCTGGGCGGGGCCGATGTTCTGGAGTTCGATCAGGCGGACGGCGATGGGCAGGTCGCGGGCGAGTTCGGCCACGGCGAAGGCGTCGTCCACGTAGGTGCGCTGAAGAACGCAGTTGATCTTCACTCGCAGGCCGAGGGAGAGGGCGGCGTCGAGGGTGTTCCGGGTGGCGCGCGGGTCGCCGCCGCCCATGATCGCGGCGGACCGCGCCGGGTCGAGGCTGTGGAGGCTGAGGTTGAGGTAGGTCAGGCCGGCGTCGTGGAGCTGTTCGACGCTCAGTCCCCGGCGCAGGTTGCCGTGGCTGGTCATGCCGATCGCGGCGGCGGGCCCGAGGCCGTCGGCGAGGCCCGCGATGACGTCGAGGATGTCGGCTCGGAGGGTCGGTTCACCGCCGGAGCAGTGCGCCTTCCTGATCTCCCAAGCCCCGGCCTCGGTGGCGATGGCCGCGTAGTCGGAGGCGGTCAGGGGCCGGTCCTTGTGCCCGTAGTCCGGCATGCACCTGGGCTTGCAGAACACGCAGTCCAAGTTGCACAGCGAGTTCAGGGTGAAGGCCAGGTAGGGGTGGTTGCGGCCTGCGGCGGCGAAGGCGGCGGCCAGGGCGTCGTGGTCTGCGGTGGGCATTGGTCAGCCTCCTACGAGCGGAGAGCGGGTGGCGGGCGCCTCGGCCAGGCCGTTGAGGGGCTGGCCCGAGAGGTAGCGGTGCAGGTTGTCGGCGAAGAACGCCACCGCCTCGTCCATGTACGCGCGGCAGAACACCGAGCTTTTCGGGGTGAGTACGACCCGAGGGTGGAGCCGCAGCGGATGGCGGGCGGGCAGCGGTTTCGGATCGAAAACGTCCAGGGCCGCGCCGCGCAGGTGGCCGGTGTCGAGGGAGGCCAGGAGGGCCGACTGGTCGACGGTTGCCGCGCGGCCGAGGTTGAGGAACAGAGAGCGTGGCTTGCACGCCGAGAAGAGGTCGTGGTCGAAGTAGCGGTGCGTGTCAGGGGTCGCGGGCAGCAGATTGACCACGACGTCGGCGACGGACACCGCCTGGTGCACCGCCGTCGTGTGCACCCACGTGATCCCGCTTTCAGAAGCCGCAGGTGGTGTCCGGCGTACTCCGATGACGTTCATGCCGAAGGCCCGAGCGGCCTGGGCGAGGTGGCGTCCGACGCTGCCGCAGCCGACGATGGTCATCGTCGCCCCCGCCAGGTCAAAGAATTCCTCGGCCAGGTCGTCCTTCCACCAGGCACGGTTCCGCTGGACGCGCTGGCTGATGAACAGCCCGCGGGAGAAGCCCAGGACCAGGCCCATGGCGTGCTCGGCCATGGGCCTGCCGTGGAAGCCGTACGAGCGGGTCAGGGCCACCCCGACGGAGTGAGCCTCGGCGACGGGCAGATGGTCAGTGCCGGCGGCCGGGGAAGCGATCCACCGCAGATGTGGCGCGGCGAACAGCCACGAGGGCGCGAATCGCCACCCGAAGTAGACGTGTGCGTCGGCCAGCTGGTGCGGCACTTCCTCCTCGGTCGCCCTGCGGAACTCGAGGCCGGGGAAGGCGGCGGACAGCGCACGCTCGTGCTCGGAGGACAGCCGCCAGAAGGAGTGCGGGGACTCCAGGCTGATCAGCACCACCGGCTGGTTCATCGCGCGCGGCCCTCCGCGGTGGCTGACTGGGCCAGCGCCCAAGGGGCGATGCGGTCCATGACGGAACCGACGCTGGCCTCGTAGTCGTGGCGGGAGCGCACCAGGGCCGCCCCGGCGCTCCGGAGCCGATCGCGTTCTCGGGGCAGGACGGTCAGGGCCCGGTGCAGGGCGGATGCCAGGGACCTGGGGTCCTGTGGTGCGGCCGTGAAGCCGGTCTCGCCGTCGATGACGGTCTGAGCCAGGCCGCCGGCCGTGGTCGCGACCACCGGGCCCGCACCGGCTGCGAACGCCTCCAGGGGTATCCGGCCGAAGGGCTCCTCGCGAGAGGGAACGATGACTGCGCGCAGGGCCGGGCTGTGCAACCAGGCGCGGATCGCGGGGGTGAAGCGAGTGATCAGAGTCGCGTCCAGATCGTGCGCGCGGATGTGTGCCGCCAGGTCCTGCTGGTACGAGGAGGGGCGCTGGTGTTCCTCCGAGGTCACGGCAGCCAGCAGCAGGTGAGGAACGGGGAGACCACGTTCCTTCAGCAGACGCAACGCCTCCAGGAGGTCTTCGAAGCCTTTCGTCGGGACTGCGCGGCCCATGGCGAGAAGGAATCCGGCGCGGGCCTTGAAAGGCAGCGGCAGAGCCGTGGCCGGCCTGACCATCTCCTCACGGATCAGTCCGTTCGGGATGCTCACGATGCTCGATCGAGGGACGGCGTAGTTGACGACGAGGTGGCCTCGCATGTGGGAGGAGATGGCCCCGACGCGCGCACCTCGGAGTGTCGCCGCTCGCAGGGCGTCCCGCTCCCAGCGGACGCGGGAGACGTCCTTGGGCCGCGTCAGGGCGGTCGTGGAGCGGGGCACAAGCAGCAGGTCCGTGGTCGGCGACGTGTACGGGGCGAGCCCGAGGAACGGGATGTCGAGGCCGACGAGGAGGCACTGGCTCGCCCGCGCGGCGACGCGTACGGCCGCCTCGCCCGCCAGGTCGCACAGCTGAACCGAACCGCGGACCGAGTCCGGCGGCGCGTTGACCTTCGGGATCGTGATGACCTCGGCCGCGGCCTGCCGCAGCATCTGCCGCACCTCGCCGGCCCACCGCTGATCGTGCGCTCCCGCGGTCTCGGGCACGTGCGGGGTGATCACTGAGAGGCGGCCTGCCGGCAGGAGCCGGGCCAGTGCCGTGAGGAAGGCGCGGTTGCTGAAGCCGGTGCCCGACTCCGCGCCGTAGAAGCCCTCGTGGAGAGCGACGACGACCCTGGGCTGGCGAGCGGCCTCCGGCACAGCTGCGCGTGAGGGTGGGGAAGTCGCATGGTCGATGCGCATTGTGTGGTGCCTCCTTGGAGGACGGGTGTGGGCAGGCGTGGACATCAGGCGCCGGCGGACGAGGAGCACGGCCTGTGGGCCAGTCGGCACCAGGCACGAGAGCCGTTGGCTCCAGTCGTCAGCGACCAGGCATCGGCCAAGGCATCGACGATGACCAGTCCCCGTCCTGATTCGGCTTGCTCGTCGGGAGCGGTAGGAGAAGCGGGTGCGGGTCGGGAACAGCCGCCGTCGGTGACGGTGATCTCGATCTCCAGGCCGCCACTGGCCAGACTCCTGCGGTCGACGCACAGAACCAACGGCGGACTGCCCGAGACGAAGGCGTTCGTCGCGAGCTCAGACCCGATCAGGCGGGCGTCAGCAAGCACGTCCGTCTCCGTGCCACGCAGCGCCAGCGTCACGGCGCCCCGGGCGACCTCGGCCGCTTCCGGTCCGTACGGCAGATCCGTGATCAGGGAGGTCGTGCCGTCACCAGCGACAAGCCCTCCTCCGGGGGCGGAGGTTGGTCGTCCGGCGTCACGGTCCAGCACACCGCCCGGTCGGCCTGGGGAGGTGCTCGTGTGCTGTCTCAAGGCCCACCTCTTTCTCCGTCGGCTCGGAAGACGGGCGCCTCCGCCGGGATCCAAGAACACAGGAGAGGGAAGGTCAGACAGGACCCGATCAGCGGGTCAACTCGGTCAACTTCCATACGCCGGTGGTGAATCGTCCGTCCAGGGGCATCACCATGGGGCCCGCGAAGTGATGGACGAACCACTGGAGCGAAGGGTGGTCGCACGTGGCACCGCAGACAGGCGAGCCCAACGTCGTACTGGCGGGGTGCCTCGACGAACTCGGGTGGAGCCCGAAGGCGCTCGCTCGCAAGCTCAACCGAGTGTTCGGCGCGGGGACGGTGGCCGAGTCGGCGCCGTACCACTGGCGGGACGCCGGATCCCTGCCGCGCTCGCCGTTGCCGATGATGGCCGCCTACGTGCTCTCCCAGGAGCTGGGTAGGAATGTCTCGGTGGCCGAACTGTGGCAGGGCCGTGTGGGCGACTCGTCAGCGCTGGTCCCCGCGGACACGGATCTCGCGCGGCCTTGGACCGCGCAGGGCATGGAGGCGATCGTGGAGGACTGGGTGATGGGAGGGCTCGTCGACCGTCGCCGGTTCCTCGCGATCTCGGGCGCGGGACTCCTCGCGATCGTCGCCCAGTACCTCGACGGCACCGCGGGACGCGGTCAGTACACGCCTCGAATGACGTCGTCGCTCGGCACCGATCCGCTCGTGGACCAGGTCGAGCAGCACCTTCCCATGCTCCAGTTGCTCGATGACGAGCACGGAGGGGCACGTCATCTGCCATATGTCGGAGCACAGTTCCGGGCTGTCGGGCTGCTGATTCGCGAAGGCGGCCACTCTCCGGCTGTCGCGAGCCGTCTGATCCGCGCGCTCGCGGAGATCGGCCAGCTGGCCGGCTGGATGGCCTTCGACGCGGCCGATCACGGACTGGCGCAGCGCTACTTCGTCACGGCGCTCCGGGCCGCGCATCAGGTAAACGATCTCCCCCTGTGCGCCCATATCCTGGGCGACCTCTCCTTCCAGGCGGCGAGTCGAGGACACCCCGCGGACGCCATCGCCCTCGGAGAGGCCGCCCGCCGTGCGAGTGACGCCGCCCCGCTGGCCGTCCGGGCGTCCGTCCTGTCTCGTCTCGCCTACGCGTACGCCGCCGCCGGCCGTGACAACGACTTCGCGCACACTCGTGGCGCTGCCCGCGAACTGATCGCAAGCCGGGACGGCCGCCAAGAAGAGCCCCGATGGATGTACTTCCTCACCGACAACCACCTGGACTGCCAGGCCGGTTACGGCCTCATCCAGATGGGTCGGGCACAGCAGAAGGCGGAGAGCGGAAAGAAGAGCCGCCGCTTCCTCGCCCAAGGGACCGAGATGCTCAGATCCGGGGCGTACGACGTCCCGCGCGGCGACCCAAGCCAGCGCCGAGCCATGTTCGAGGGAGCCTGGCTGGCCCTGGGCCACAGCGCGCACGGAGACCTGGAGGCAGCCTGCGAGATCGGCCGGATCGCCGCCGACCGCCTTGATGTCGTCCGCTCGCCTCGCAGCGCGGCGCTGCTCCACCAGCTTGCCGCCGAC
Organism: Streptomyces cellulosae; assembly: GCA_014655195.1. Classification (GTDB taxonomy): domain Bacteria; phylum Actinomycetota; class Actinomycetes; order Streptomycetales; family Streptomycetaceae; genus Streptomyces; species Streptomyces cellulosae. The sequence continues at coordinate 258,676 of BNBH01000003.1, forward strand.
CTCCGCCGCCGACAGCGCAACCCCCATGTGCGCGGCTTCCTGCCAGCCCTGGAGGACGCCCTCGCCCAACACGCCCCATCGACGCAACCCGGCCGTTAGGGTCAGGGTCATGACCGCAGGGGAGCGCGTTGTCGTTGTCGGGGCTGGGGTGGCTGGGCTCACCACGGCCGTTGTTCTGGCCGAGGCCGGGGCTTCGGTGCACGTTATCGCCGAGCAAGTGCCGGGGGTCACGTCGCTGGCGGCCGGGGCGATGTGGGGGCCTTACCTGGTCGAGCCGAAGGAAAAGGTCGACCAGTGGGGACAACGGTCCCTGGAGATCTTCCGGGAGCTGGCCCAGGACCCGGCGACGGGCGTCCGGCTCACCAGTGGCATCGAGGCATCCCGCACGGCCGAGGCCGCGCCGGACTGGGCCACCACTTTGCCGGGTTTCCGACCGTGCGAGCGGGCCGAACTTCCGGCCGGGTTCACGGCGGGTTACCGGTTCACCGTGCCACTGATCGACATGCCCACCTACCTCGACTACCTCCTGCGCCGGCTCCGCGATGCCGGGGGTGTGGTCGAGAAGCGACGGCTGACCTCGCTTGCGGACGCTGGTCCCGCTTCGGCGATCGTCAACTGCGCGGGCCTTGGCGCACGCGACCTGGTTCCGGACCCTGACCTCCGGCCCATCCGCGGCCAGCACGTCGTCGTCACCAACCCCGGGCTGACCGAGTTCTTCTCCGAGGACACTGGCCTCTCGCCCGATCTGCTGTGCTTCTATCCTCACGGCGACACCGTCGTCCTAGGCGGCACAGCGATCGACGGCGAGGGCGATCTGGCCCCCGACGACAAGGCGGCTGCCGGCATCCTCGCCCGCTGTGCCGAGGTCGAGCCCCGCCTCGCCCACGCCTGCGTCCTGGAACACAGGGTCGGCGCTCGACCGACCCGCGCCACGGTCCGTGTGGAGGAAGAGGTGGGGGAGGACGGCACCGTGGTCGTGCACAACTATGGGCACGGAGGTGCTGGCGTCACGCTGTCGTGGGGGTGCGCTGAGGAGACTCGGGATTTGCTGTCGATCGAGTGATCTGCACGTGGAGGAACAGACGTTGCGACGTCCGCAGCGCGGGATCGCTCAGGGCGCCCCGGCACGCTTGTAGCCGAACCACAACCGGCCACCGGTCTGCCCGAGCACCTCGTCCACGACGGCCACGAGGGTCTCGGCTCTCCCGTCCAGTACCTCCTGTAGGCCGTGGTGGAGGCGTGTGCTGAGCCCTGACGCGGTCGTCTCAAGGCGGCGTGCCAGCCACTTCCCACCCCCGCCCCACGAACCGCCAACGGCCAGTGCCAGCTCACCGGTGCGTCGGACCAGTTCGGTCGCGATGAACAGGCGCTCGCTCTGGTCGTCGCTTCCCGCGAGGTCGTCGAGGAGGTCGGTGATCGCGTAGCGGCGGTCGTCGATCTCTTCCGACGACACCGGGGGTGGTCCGGCGGCGGTCAGCTTCCGGGCCTGTGCGGCGAGGCGGGCTCCGAGTCCGTCGGTGTCGAACAGCAGCAGCCCGTCGGCACACATCCACAGCAGCGGTGACCGGCGCTTGCGCAGCTCCCTTTCGACGTAGGCGTGCCACGTCGCCTCGGTGTGAACGAACATCTCCACCGGCCAGTCGGCGTACTGGAGGCTTGCGCGGTACGGGGCTGGGGCTCCGTGGAGCAGGACCACGACGTCGAGGTCCGACGTGGCCGTTCGGCGGCCTGTCACGACGCTGCCGCCCAGGAACGCGGCGCGCGCTTCGGGGTGCTGTTCATCTACGACGGCGCGTGCGTCCTCGATCGCATCCATGCGGCAACTATCAGCACTGCCCCCACCGCACGCACGCAGTTTTCCGCGGTTGGACCGTGAGGTCTGGCGCTCTGCATCTTTAGTTCGCCGGGGGCAGACAGCAAAGATCCACGAATGACTGGTCAGCGCCGCAAGGGCATGTGAACCTGGACGACCTTCTCGTAAAAAGGACCAGGTCAGAGAGGTGATTTGCTGTGACTGCGGCACCCCAGGGTCCCGGATTCTCCACCACGGTAGAGGCCCTGCGGCTACGTGAGTGGCTGCTCGGCCCGGGCCAAGCCACGGTCGTGATGGATCAGTTCTCCGCCGACGACTTCCACCTGGTCGTCGACGACCGCGCGGACGTACACGTCAACTCGAAGGATGGATCCTTCTATCTCGGTTGGTTTCCGTCTGGCCGCCCTGGTACCGACGGCGAGGGGTGGAAGATCGCCGTCACCGGTACGGCCAAGGTGCGCGGCTACCAGATGTCCTTCGACACCGAGACGCCGGCGGACGTCGTCGCCGCCGCAGTCGCTCGAGTGCTGGAGACGTCCCAGCGGGTGTGACAGCCAGAGGCTCGAGTCAGCGCTCTTGGGGGAGCCCGTCGTCTGATCTGTCTGTTGAGGGAGAGACTGGTGGCCCGGTCGTCTGCCACCCGAGGCCGCCGCGAAGCCGGCCCGGCACCTCCATCCAGTCGCACGCACCGCTGGCGGCATCAAGCCCCCGGCCCCCAACCTCTTGGAGGCGTACCTGCATCCCGACTTTCCGATCGGTCCACCTGCTCTGGCTGGTGTCCCGTCCGCGTACTGGGTCGGTCCCCGGCACCTGGCCGGTGACGACGGCCGCCTGTACGACGCCGTCGCTGACACGCTCGCTGGCCTGGGTTGGACGAGCCTGACGATCGTCCGCGGGCGCCAGGAGCCGGACGAGGCGCCGGAGGACCGCCAGGTCCTGCGCAGCACCGTCCTGCACATCAGCCCCGACTCCCTGCGGTGGGCGCAGTGGGTCCTGCCGGACGAGCCGTTCCACCTGGGGAACCTGCCGATCGCCTGGCAAGTGTCCGCTCGTACGGACCCGAGCAGCCCGCTCGCCCAGTGGTCGGCCTACTTCTCCCCCGAGGTCCCGGGGGAGATCACCGCCGGCTTCCTTGCCGCGCTCGACGCCCTCGATCAGCCCGCCCTGCCGTGCGGTGGGCCCGAGCTGGTCCTCGACGCTGTTACGGCGCACGGTTGGCTGCGCGACGTCGACCAGCCCGGCACAGGCGCGGTGGATCCAACGTTCGCCTCCCACATCCGCCTCGGCGAGGTGCCGCCCCTCATCCAGGATGGCGACCCACTGGCGCTGGTGGCTGAGGCTGACGAGGGGGCCTTGGCCGGGTGGCAGGCGTGGGCCGAGCCGGTGCTCGGCGCGGGCTACCTGTGGGCCGCGTCGTTCAGCGCCAGCGTGCCGCACGACCTCGTCGCCGCCTTCGCCGACTCCCTCAGCTCCAGCGCACCGGTCCTGCGCCGGGTGCTGCCGGACAGTACGCGCGACCGGCTCCTGCGCGCTCCAGCCAGCTGAGGGCCATCTAACGCATTGAAGCCGGGCCTCCCTTCGGGGCGGCCCGGCTTCGTGCTGCTGTGCCTTGTCCGGCGTCTGCGTGGCGTCAGGGTCCGCGGTTGCAGGGAGCGGCCTGTGTTTCATTCGCGGCGGCGCGTTGTACCGGCTACCGCCTGAATGCCCATGGCTCCGTGTGTCAGAGGCTGGCTCCGTCCTGGGAGCTGGGCACCGCCTCGCCGGTCATGCGGGCCCCGGTTAGAAGGTGTACGGGGTGAAGGAACGGACCGGCTCTGATGCGAGGCCGAGCAGTCTGTCGAATTCGGTCCGTTCGTCCTCGTTCATGAGTTCGACGGCGTTGCCGAGGGTCTTCTCGGTGAGCCGCTCCATGAACGGGGCGAGGAAGTCCTCCAGAGCCTTCGGCGCTTCGTCCATCGTGCGCTGGTACTCCCGGTATCGCTTGAACTGCTCCTGGATCTCTTCGAACTCGACGCGGGTGGCACTGAGGACCAGGGCCCGTTCCTCCTTGCTGAACGGGCGCCCGTCGCGGTGGTTCCACGTGTTGGTTTCACGCTTGCGCTTGATATCCGCGTCGCAGAGCAGGACGACGATCTCGGGCCGGGCTTGGGTTTCGGGCATACGGGTGCTCCTCACAGGAGTGGGGTGGGTGGGGGCATCAATGATCCGGAGAATCGGCGGTTTGCCCAACCGCCGATCGTCGGCTATGTTCCGCCGGCGTTTCGCTGGTCAGCGCCGACGGCTGGGGTCGTTCGGGCCGCCCTGCGTCGGCAGCGCGCGGGGCGCCGGGGACCCTTGGCGCCGACTGCCTCGCGCGGGTGTGTCGTGCGGGGGCTCGCGCAGGGCGGGCAGGTAGGCGCTGCGCCGCAGGCGCCATACCAGGACGTCGCTGATGGAGGTGGCGGTGCCGAGCTCGCGCCGTCCGGCGGCCTCGGTCAGCAGGGCTGCCGGGTCATGGCCGGCCTTCCGGGCGTCGTCGAGGGTGGCGGCCAGGGCGGGCCAGCCGGGTTCGGCCTGGACCCGGCTGGCCAGATCCGGCAGCACCTCATGCAGGAGGTCGGCTTGCCGCTGCCGGACACGCGGGGCCAGACGTTGGCCTCGCTGGCGGAGGACGGCCATGGACTCGGCCGCAGCGGCTTGGTAGGCGGCTCGCAGGTGTTCGGCTGCCTGCTGGGCTGCCGCGGCCTGCTGGCTGTGATGCTTCCTCGCGTGCCAGTTCGCCGCGGCGATGGCGAGGAAGAAGGCCATGTCGATGAGCATGGCGGTGGTGGCGCCGTCTTCTCCTCGGCCCAGAGCGGGTCCGCTGTGGACAAGGTCGCGGGCGGCCTGGCGCAGGGCGCGGTCGTGCCCGCGTACGGCCCTGATGTGGGAGCGGCTGGCCCGCTCGAACACGGACGCCGCCTCGCGCAGCTCAGCGCGGGTGTGGGCGGCGGAGGTCTTGGCCAGCGCGTCCAGGACCTCGCCCGCCGCGGCGATCTGGGCCGCTGCTGCACCGTCGTCACCGTGATCGATGATCAGCAGCGCCTGCCAGGTGGCGGCGGTGGCCCGGCGCCGCGCGAACGCGGGACCTGTCACCTCCGGCAGGACCGGCTGCTCCGGCCGCGCACCGTCCGCCGAAGCGGCCTCCGCGGCAAGCGTCCAGCGTTCGCGGATGCGGGGCAGCGACAGATCGGGTGCGAGCGTGGAGCCCGCGTAGAACACCGGCTCCTTCTCGCCGTTGCGGTCATCGGGCAGGGCTACCTTGTAGCCGAGCAGGTCACCGGAGGGCGCGACGCGCTTGCGGATCAGCAGACCGGCGGCGGCCAGCCGGTCGAAGAACTCCCCCTCGCTGCCAGCGCCGGCGACCGCGCGCCGTACGGTCTCCCGCAGCTCCTCGCGCGCCGGACGCTCCCTGCCCACGCGTTCGGCCTTGTGCCGCTCCGCGCTGGTGGCCCGCTTGGCGGCGGTGCCGTCCCCGGGCGCGACGCGGTGCAGACCGAGTTCCTTTTCGATCAGGCGGCACTCGGCCTGGGCGCGTTTGCCGGAGCGGTGGTGGTCGGGGCGGCGGCCGTCCTCGCGGACGAGGGTGGCGATGATGTGGATGTGATCGTCGGCGTGCCGGACGGCGGCCCAGCGGCAGCCGGCCCCGTCGCCAGGGTCGATGCCTGTGGCGGCGACCATACGGCGGGCGATGTCGCCCCACTGCTCGTCGGACAGGATCGGGTCGTCGGGCGCGGCGCGCACCGAGCAGTGCCAGACGTGCTTGTCGGGACGCCGGTCCGCGTCGAGCAGGGACAGCGTTTGGTCGAGGAGGTGCTGGAGGTCCTTCTTCGTCGCCGAGGGGTCACGGCCGGGGTCGGGGGCCATGCCGTCGAAGGAAGCGACCAGGTGCGGGTCGATGTGCTCCTCGTGAGTGCCCTTGCCGTACAGGTAGTGCAGGAGCCCGAGGGTGTTGCTGCCCTGCTGGTGAATCCGCGGGATCAAGCCGCTCGGCCCTCCTGCCCGTTGGCGACCCTGTCGGCTGCCCGCTGGACGGCCTGCGCGGCACGCTGCAGGTCGGCGAGGGCAGCGGCGAAGTGCGGTGCGTCGGCACCGGAGTTGAGTGCCTTGGCGATCTGGTTGACGTTGCTGCCCGCCCAGCCGAGCTGACGGCGCACACCGAACAGGGCCGTCAGGATGTCCCGCTCGGTGGCGATGGCTGCCGCGGTGCGGGACTGGTCCCGGGCAGCGGCCAGGGCGGAGTGGGCCAGGAACCCGGCCACGCTCATGCCGACGTGGTCGGCGCCGGACTGGATGACGGCGAGTTCTAGCTCGTTGAGGCGGACACTGTGAGCGGGGCGCTGCTTCTTGTCACGCGGACGCGACTTCCCCTTCCTTGCCCTGCCCTTGCGGCTGGCCTTGCCTGGCTGCGGTCCGCCCTCGGTCGCAGCCTTCCCGTCCGGCGCCCCCTGGCGTCGGACGGGCCCCGCCACCACCGGGGCGGGATCGGGTTCGGGCGCTCCCCCCGCGGGGGAGTGTCCGAACCTCCAACTTGCTGCCCGTGTGACGGAGGTGGCGATCACCTGCTGCTGAGCTGCGAGGGGTTCCTGGTGCGAGTCGTGCATGTTGATCTCCGAGGTGTCGAGGGCACCGTGCTGCCTGCCGAGGGACGCGTGGTGGGCCGCGAGGGGGAGGTGAACGTGGGGAATCAGGCGGCGCCGGCAGGCGCGTTGGCTTCGTCCTCCTGCTGGGAGGCGGCCTTGTCGAGTTCGTCGAGTGGCTCGGGCCCGAGGCCGTCGTCCACAGCGCGCTTGGTCTGGCCGGTGCGCTCGGCCTTCAGCTGGTCGCGCACGGCGCGGGCGCGTTTCTGGCTGATCCGTAGTTCGTCGCGCAGGCGCTCGGCGGTCAGCCAGTCGTCGCTCCAGTCGGCGGTCAGGAGTCGGGCCTCGTCGAGAACTTCGGCGTCGGTCCGGGTACGGGGGCGGGTGCGGTTGGCGGCCAACTTGGCAGCGGGGACCCGACCGGTCGCCCGACGCGGGGCGGCTCCGGTCGACTCCGCCACAGCGGCGGACCGGGGCGGTCGGGCAGCGGGAGCGGGAGCCGACTCGTTGCCCTCGGTCGGCTCCTCCGCGGGCGCTTCGGCGCCCTCCATGGGGGCCGACTCGGTCGGCTGCTGCAGGGCCGATTCGTCCTGGTCAGGGGCCGACTGTGCGGCCTGGTTGCTAGCCGACTGATCAGCTAGTTGGCTGGCCGACTGGTGGGGTGCCGTTTCGGCTGTGGCCGACTCGGGGGTGTGGTGCAGCACCTTCGCCACGAGGTCCGACCCGAAGTAGATCGACCCGACCGGGAGCGAGGTCGCCAGCAGTACAAGTGCGAGATTCGCAGGGTTCCAGTCGGTCAGTCGGCCCCACCGGACCGACGCGGTGTGCAGAGCAGGGATGAGGCCGTGGACGTAGTTCAGCAGGAGGCTGGCGATCGTGTAGGCCGCCAGGACCCGCAGCGCGAACGTCCGGTCGGGACCGGTCAGCACGAGCGCGGCGACGAGTGCGAGGGCCATCAGGCCGTCGACCACGATCGGGTAGAGCAGGGCTGCGGTGGGGTCTGCTCCGATGGCGCGGGCCACGTCGGACAGCGCGTTCCACGAGACGCGGAAGGCCATGAGGACGACGGCGACCAGGCCGATGACGAGGGTGATGCGTCCGTTGCGGTTCACGCGGCGACCCCCAGCGGGTGCGTGTGCTCGGCGAGCATCGCCAGGATCGTCACTTGGGCGAGTGCTTCGCCCCCGGCGGTTGGGGGCGGTCGGGAGCCAAACGATGCCGGCTCGGATGCTGCGTTTGCGGCGCATGGCTGCCGGGACGTTCGGGGCAGGGGAGTGCAAGGCGGAGGGCTCCAGGGCGGTGCGATGGGGCTTGTGGGGTGGGAGTGATGGGCGTTCACGGAGGGGGCGTTCACGCGGGCCCCCTTCTAAAGGGGGCCCCGCGCGTGTACGCCTGGGCGCGTGTACGGCGTGGACGCTCGCGTGATCGCTTGACCTGCGGTTTTGCGGTGAGCGTGTGCGCTGTGAGCGGTTCACGGCGGTGTGCACGCGTGAGGGCCGCGTGTACGGTCGTGTGAACGCTCCCCGTGGGTCGGCGAGGGCTTTACCCGACGGCGGTGAGGTGGCGGGTGGAAGCGTAGTAGCGGGCCTGCTGGCCGCCTCCGGCTCCTCCGGCGACGCCCTCGGCCTTGGTCGCCAGACCGGTGGCCACGAGGTTCTCCAAGCGGCGCCGCGCCTTTTCCAGGTCGGGACGGTCGGGATCGCCCCCGCCGAACAGGATGGTCGCCAGCTCGCGCGTGGTCAGCCCGTTCGGGGCGTTGCGCAGCAGGACCGCGGGGTCCTTTGTGGGGTCGAGGGTGGTGGTGCCGCGCACATGGTCGTGGGTGACGTCCAGAGGGCCGACCTCCCCGGTGGGGGTCTTGAGGTGGTGCAGGGTGACCGCCGGGTCACCTGCCCGGCCAGTGACGAACAGGACGCTGCCCGCTCCGGCCGTGAACCAGGTGGATCCGTAGACCTGGTCCAGGCTGGGGCGCTGGCCGCGCGGGGCGTCGGCGGTGGCCTTGCGCTGGTGGTGCAGCTCCATGATCTCCACACCATCCCGCAGGGCGCGCATGCGGGCGTTGTGGAAGGCGACCGCAAGGCTGTCGTCGACCATCGTGCTGACCGCGTCTTTGAGGCTGTCGATCACGATCGTGTCGGCCTGGTGCGCGGCGGCCAGGTCAGAGAGAAGGTCGGGCTCCTTGTCGAGGGTGGCGGGCAGCGGGCCCTCCCAGACCACGAGCCGCTCGCGCAGGATCTTCTCGTCGGTGGGGAAGACACGGCGCCTCATGGCCTTGGCGATCTGCCGGGGCCGGTCCATGGCCAGGTAGAGCACCCGCCGGCTCGGGGCGACCGGCATCTCCAGGACCGTCTCCTGGAGACCGAGGCGGGCGAAGATCACCTGATGGGCCAGGGTGGTCTTGCCGACGCCCGGAGCGCCGACGATCATCAGGCTCTCGCCAGGGGCCCAGACGGTCTTGTCGCGAGTGCCCCACAGGGGCTCGGCGTCCGCGCCGGTCTCCTGGGTGAAGGACCATCCGTCTTTGGCGAAGCGGTTCAAGCGGCCCTGGCCGGAGGCCAGGGCCCGCTCGCGCTCGGCCCGCATCTCCGCTTCGACCTCGCTGCGTATCGCCTCGGGGTCAGCGCCCGGCTCCTGGGCGCGCTGGACGGTGCGCACGGCGGAGGCGAGCAGGCGACGGAGGTTGGCCTTCTCGCGGATGATCTCCGCGTGGTGCTCGGCGCTGCCGGTGCCGTAATGCACGTCGGCGAGCTGGTGCAGGTAGACGACGCCGCCGACGCGCTGCAGGTCTCCCTGCTGCTGGAGCAGCTCAGTGAGGACGATCGGATCGGTCGGCTTGTCCTCGCGGCGCTGGGCCAGGAGCGCGCGCCAGATGGTCTCGTGAGCGGGCCTGTAGAAGGCGTCGTCGCCCAGGACCGGGCGGACCGTGTCGATGACGTCGCTGTGGTGCATGCAGGCGCCGAGCACTGCGCGTTCGGCGTCCACGTTGTACGGGGGCTCCGCCGCGTCCAGCATCGGCACGGTGCCTTCTGCGGAGCGGGATGGCGTCTGGGGCGGCAGGGTCGTACCCTGGGGCATAGAGCTCCTCACCCGGCAGGCCACAATGGGGCGGCAACCCCGGCCGGACCGGTAATCGTTCAGGGATGGGCGGTTGTTGAGGGTTCACGCTTTGCCCCCGGTGTTTCGCAGCGCCGGGGGCTTTCCCATGTCCGTAGGCGTCCCCCGCCGTTCGGGGGTGGACGGACACCATACCCCAGAGATTCGAAAATGCAATGACTTGCATTCGGCTCCGCAATGAGGTTCACTTCTGACCCTGGCCGCACTGGCCCCTGGGACCACCCTGAAGGGAGGAGGTGGAGATGAGCAGCAAAGACGGCACGGCGCGCGCAGCGGGCCCGGACCGGCCTGTGCCCGAGGACTACGTCGCCGATCGCATCAAGCAGGAGCGCGAGGCGCGCGGCTGGAGCACGGTCGCGCTGGCCGAGAAGATGGCCGAGGCCGGCCACCCGGTCAACCAGGCCGCGATCTGGCGCATCGAGAGCGGCAAGCCGCGACGCCGGGTCAACCTAGACGAGGCCCTCGGCTTCTGCCAGGTATTCGGCCTCACCATGGACGAGCTGACCGCGCCGCCAATGAAGCATGCCGACCCGGTTATCCGCGGTCTCGTCCGCGACCACATCGCCAAGAAGGCCGCGCTCGCGCGCATGCAGCGCGACGTGCAGATCCTGGAGCGCGAGATCGAGCACATCGAGTTCGAACTGGCCCGCTTCGCTAGCCACGGCGACGAGCAGAAGGCCGAGCTCGAACAGCTGACGCGGCTTGAAGAAGACGCGTGGAAGCGCCAGCACCCCTGAACCGGTGCGGGCCATGAGGCCGAGTGTGCGCGGGCAGGCTCGCGACGCCTGACCTTCGCGCGAACACCCCTCGGCGCTGCGAAGCCGAGATGCGTGCCTCTACGCCCCACCAGCACCGCCCATCCCTGATCATCACCACCGGCCTGGTCCGCGAGGGTTGCCGCCCCGTGACCGTGTGCGCCGGAGTAGGAGCACATCCTTGCCCCAGCACTCCCTGCCCCTTGCCCAGATCGCCCAGCTCCTCGACGTCCCCGAGGACTCCCTCCACGCGCTCATAGCCGCGCGGAGTGGTGACCATGGCGACACCACCCTCGTCGGCCTCACCGTCGCCGAAGCCGCCCGCCGCCTTGGCATCGGCCGGACGAAGATGTACGAGTACGTCTCGTCCGGGGCCATCCGCTCGGTCAAGATCGGCAGCCTGCGCCGCATACCCGCTGAGGCCGTCGGCGAGTTCCTAGCCCGCCGCCACCAGGTCACGGACTTCGACACTGCGGCCTGAGCGGGGCGACCATGGCAAAGACCACGAAACCCCAGAACTCCCGCCAGCCCAACGGCGCCTCGTCCATCTATTTCGGCAAGGACGGACGCTGGCACGGCCGCGTCACCGTCGGCGTCAAGGACGACGGCACCCCCGACCGGCGCCACGTCGGGCGCAAAACCCGCGCCGAGGTCACCAAGGCCGTCCGCGAGCTGGAGAAGCAGCGCGACTCCACCGGTGTCCGCAAGGCCGGCCAGACCTGGACGGTCGAGACCTGGCTGACGCACTGGGTGGAGAACATTGCCGCGCCCAACGTCGGTGAGAACACCATCGACGGCTACCGCGTGGCGGTCTACCACCACCTCATCCCCGGCCTGGGCGCCCACCGCCTGGAGAAGCTGGAGCCCGAGCATCTGGAGCGCTTCTACCAGAAGATGCAGGCAGGCGGCAGCGCCGCCGGCACCGCCCACCAGGCCCACCGCACCGTCAACACGGCGCTGAACGAGGCCGTACGCCGCCGCCACCTCACCCTCAACCCCGCCTCCATCGCCAAGGCTCCCAAGGTCGAAGAGGAGGAGGTCGAGCCGTACACGCTGGAGGAAATCCAGCGCCTCCTCCTCGAAGCGGGCAAGCACCGCGACCACGCTCGGTGGGTCATCGCGCTCGCGCTCGGCCTGCGCCAGGGCGAGGTCCTCGGCCTGAAGTGGGAGGACGTGGACTTCGAGGAAGGCGTGCTCTTCGTCCGCCGAAACCGCCTGCGGCCCCGCTACAAGCACGGCTGCGCTGACAGGTGCGGACGCAAACCCGGCTACTGCCCCCAAAAGATCAACACCCGGCGCGAGACGAAGGACACCAAGACCCGCGCCGGCAAGCGCACGATCGGCATTCCCGAGCAGCTGCTGACCCTGCTGCGACGACACAAGCAGGAGCAGGATCGAGAACGGGTCCGCGCCCGTGACCTGTGGGTCGACAAGGGGTACGTATTCACCTCGCCGACCGGCGAGCCGCTCAACCCCAACACCGACCACCACAGGTGGAAGGACCTGCTGAAGGCCGCCGGTGTCCGCGAGGGCCGGCTGCACGACGCCCGCCACACCGCCGCGACCGTGCTGCTGATCCTCGGCGTCCCCGAGGCGGTCGTCGATCGCATCATGGGCTGGGAGCCCGGCAAGTCCGCCCGGATACGCCGCCGCTACCAGCACCTCACCGGCCAGGTGCTCCAGCAGACCGCCGCCAAGGTCGGCGCCCTGATCTGGGGCCCAACACCGCACCAGGTCCCGTCAACACCTGGAGGCCCCCCGCCCCACCTGAGCCAGAGCCCCGCACCAGCGGAACCGGATGTCTACGTTGCCTGCCTTGGCAGGCGCTACGTTCCATTCCAGCACCACGACCACGCCCAGGCCGTGGCCTCCCAGTGGGGCGCCGATCACCCCGGCAAGCCTGCACATGTGGAGAAGTGGGACCGGCCAAAGTGGGAGCAGGAGGGCCCCGGTGGCATCCGGGCCATCCGTGACCGGATACCCGACCGCCGGCTCATCCATCACGCCCACGCCGTGTTCCTGCCCGGCGGCGAAAGGCTCAACATCGGCCGCGAGGGGCAATGGGACGTGGTGGCCTGGGAGTTCGAGACCGACCTCTACACCGATCTCCCGGTCCGGTGGCACACCACACGTCGCCCAGGCCAGGAGGTCGAAGCCCAGGTTCGCGGCACGGACCAGGAAGCTGTCACAGCTGCGTTCGACGAGGCTTGTGCACAGGCTGTGGACCGGGCAAGGAACCCGGCGAAGTACGGAGACATCGACAGCTACTGATCCTGCCAGCAGGTGCTATCAGGGGGTGGCTCAGGACCCGAGCGGCGCGACGAGGCCCGGTAACTGGCACCGGTTGCCGGGCTCCGCTCCTTCGTCAGTCAACGAGGTAGTGGGCCTCGATGTAGGCGACGGTGGAGTCGTACGGCTCTCCCACCGGCTTTAGCGCGTACCGGCGGAAGACTGTGGCGGTGGCACGGCGTACGCCTCGGTTGCGAGCGTCTGCATTGTCCCATGATTGGGCGAGGGTGCGCTTGACCACCTGGTCGATCTCCTCGGCCAGGTTCCGTTCCGTGACGGTGAGGCCGGACGGTGCATGGTCGTGAATGATCCGCGACAGGACACCCACGTGGTCGTCGTCCAGCACGACTGCTTCGTCAGGGTGCTTCTGGGCGTCCACGACGGCGCGAGCGACCCGGAGTGCTTCGGACAGAAACTCCAGAGCGTCCTGGGCGTTCTGGATGATCCGGTCCCTCAGCTGCTTTATCCGCTCCGCGAGGGCGGTGTACTTCGCAGACCCCGGTTCGACGCCCTTGTCGAGGGCGGCCTTGATGTGGTCCAGGATCTCCGCCGCGGACGGCGGCTTCTTGTCCTCGCTGTCACCCTTGCCGGACTTGGGGCGGACGAGGGTCAAGAGCTCTTTGAGGACGGCGATGCCCTGGGCGTCCAGGACGAGGGGTTCCTCCTGGGAGGCGACTACGGAGAAGGAGTGGACGTGCGCGTTGATGATGTCCAGGACCATCGGCCCCAGTTCGGCCAGCCGCTCCTTCCTCTCCTCGTCGGAGGACTTCTTGAACAGGGTCGTGTACACGGACCCGAACAGCCCGAAGCCGTCGCGGTACTTGGCGACCCGATTGTCGGTGTTGGTGAGCGGGTACAGCCGGGCCAGGAGCCTGTAGTCCTTACTGAATACCTCTGCCGCGTCGGGGTTGTCGTCCAGGAAGACGTTGATGGCTCGCACGGACTCGTATCCGTGGACCGTCAGGTCCAAGCCCTCTACGTCCGTGAAGAGGTCTTCGATGCGGGCGAAGGTGGTGCGGAACTCGGCGACCAGCTCGGTCAGGTCGGTGACGAACCCGCCACCCTTGCTGGCGGTCCCTGCCGAGGTGGGGTCAACGACAGCCCGTTGGACCTCTTCGGCCAGGCCGATGTAGTCCACGACCACGCCGTCGGTCTTCACGAAGCCGTTCGGGGACACCCACGTGCGGTTCGGGCGGGTGATCGTCTGGAACAAGTTGTGGGCTTTGAGGGGCTTGTCCAGGTATAGGACGCCCTCGTTGGGGGCGTCGAACCCCGTCATCAGCTTTGCGGTCACCACCAGAAAGCACAGAGGGTCGTCCGGTGTGAGGAACCGGCGCTTCTGCTCCTCCTCCTCGACCTCCGAGAGCCGGTAGGGCCGCATGGCGGCATCCTCGTCCTTGGAGTCCTTGACGTGGATGTTGACCTCGGCGGTGATCCGGTCATGTTTCCCGACCTCTGCGAGCACCTGGGACGCCTCGAAGCCGGCCAACAGCTCGTTGATCTTGTCCGTGTAGGCCACGGCCAGCTCACGGTTGTACGCGACGACCTGGGCCTTGAGGCCGTTGCGGTAGGCGCCGGCCAGATAGTGGTCCACGATGTGCTGGCAGACTTCGTGGATGCGCTCGGGGTTGGCGAATACCGAGGTGAGGCGTCCGAACTTGCGGGACAGGACCTCACGGTCGGGATCGTCGAGGTCGAAGTCATCGGCAAACTGATCGAACTCAGCCTGCAGCGCCTGGTCGTTTATCTCGAAGAGGACCGGATGCGGGTCCAGCATGACCGGGACGGTCGCCTCGTCCTGCAGAGACCGGGACACCGAGTACCGGTGCAGCACCCTGTCCGGGTCGGTCTCCTCGCCGAAGAGGGCGAAGGTATCGGTGGCGAGGTTCCTGACGGGGGTGCCGGTCATGCCGAAGAACTTGGCGTTCGGCAACGCGGCGCGCATCTGCCCGGCCAGGGACTCCTTTTTCGAGGACTGGGTGCGGTGTGCCTCGTCGACCAGCACGATGATGTTGCGCCGGGTCGACAGGTTCTTGCCGGCGTCGGCGAACTTGTGGACGGTCGTGGAGATGACGCCGCGTACGTCGTCGGCCAGCAGGGAGCGCAACTCCTTGCTGGTCGCGGGCTGGCGGAAGTAGGCGTCCCCCATTGCGGAGGTGAACACCCCGGAGGTCTGCCGGACAAGATCGGTCCGGTCCGAGAGCAGGATGATCGTGGGCGACTCGGTGCGGGTATCGGCCAGCAGCAGCGAGGCGGCGAACACCATCAGCAGCGTCTTCCCGCTGCCTTGGTGGTGCCAGATCAGCCCCTTCCGGCCATCGGCCAGGACGCGCTGGTGGATCAGATGCGCGGCTTCCATCTGGGGGTAGCGGGGCAGGTACTTCTTGTCGGCCCCGCCCCCGGAGGTGCCGAAGAGGGCGAAGTTGGCGAGCATGTCCAGGATCGTGGCCGGGCTGAGCAGCAGCTCGACGGAGCGCTGCACGTCGGCCTGGCCGGACAGGTTCTCGTCGTCGGCAGTGGACCGGAACGGCTGCCACTGGTTCACGGGCGCCCCGGCGGCGCCGAACCGCAGCTTCAGCCCGTCGGAGGCGACGGCGAAGACGTTGGGGGTGAAGAACCAGGGGTACTCGGTGGCATACACGTCGTTGATCTCGCGGGCAGCGTCGGCCCACCCGGACTTCGCGGTCGGCGACTTCACCTCGACCACTACCAGGGGTAGGCCGTTGACCCAGTACACGAGGTCGAACCGGCGAGGCGTCTTGCCGGGAACGGTAATGGTCACCTCGTCCGACACGACCAGTGTGTTGGCGGCCGGGTGCTCGAAGTCGATGATCTTCAGGGTGTGCCACACGCCGTCGGTGTCCCGGAACTCCTTGTGCCCGCGCAGCAGGTGCAGCACCTGCTCGTTGGCCCGCACCAGCCCGCCATCGACGGCGTTGACCGTGGCTATGATCTCCTCGACCACCGCGTCCACGTCGAATCCGTCGATCACCTCAGGGTTGAGCCGGACGATGGCATCCCGCAGATGGCCGGCGACCACCGTCTGCGTCGTCTCGCGCGGCAGCGACCTGCCCGCTGTGAAGCCCCATCCCATCGGGAGGGACCACTGGATCATCAGGTTCTGGAATTCACGCTCCCGAACGCCCTTCGCCACGGCTTAGACCTCCAACTCGGCGGACTTGATGTCAATGGTGCGATCCAGCAGACCTGACAGCAGGGTGGAATGCACGGCACGCAGCCGGTCAGCCTCGGCGCGCAAGGCCAGGATGTTCGCCTCCAGCGCCCGCAGTTCGGAGATCGCCCGATCCTGTTCTTGGGCCGAGGGCATTCCGACCGGCGACTCCATCAGGCGCTTGCGGCTTAGTGTGCGGTTGCGTCCAGCACCGCCGGGAGAGCAGTTGGCCAGGAGCTGTGTGCCTGTCTTTGTGGAGAAGAAGAGTCGGAAAAACTCGATGTCCCCGCCGTCGAGCCGACGGTAGGACGGGAACCGGTGTGATCCGCAGTAGCCCTCGATCTCCGGGGGCACAACGGCGACTGCCCCCTCCCAGGCGAAGACGATGTTGATGACCAGATCGCCGGGCTCGACCCAGAACACCCTCTTGGACCCCAGAGACTCTCCGGTCACTGCTTCCTTGGTGAACAGCCCACGCCCGTGGGACCTGATCCCAATCTGCCGGTACTCTGCTTCAGGATCGACGGTGATCGGGCGTTTGATCTCTTTCAGGACCTCGCCGATCGGCAGCATGTTCGCGGTGGCCGCGTAGTGCGCGAACAATTCTTCCTTGCGCACCCGAAGCAGGGCATCCAGCGCTCCTGCTTCTTTGTCGAGTGCGGTGATCTGGTCGTCCACCGCACCGATGACCTTGACCTGGGACTTGCGCTCCAGAGCATCGGGCCAAGGAATCTTCAAGGTCTTCAGCCATCGCACTGCGAGATTGCCGAGCCCGGTGCTACCACTCGCGGACTCGCTCATCAGGTGCTGGATTCGGGGGCTTCGGAGCACCATATAGAGGTAGTCGCGAGTCTCAGCGTCGTGTGCATCCAGGATGAACTGGAAGGCGGACACTGCTGCTCCGTGGACTTCCTCCGGCGGGAGGTAGACGTTGCCGATCCGCTTGCGGTTTCCGTTGGTGCGGATCATCACTAGGCTCGTCGGCCCGATGACCTTTGTGCGGGCCGGAAGCCCCGCCACGTAGGCCAGTTCATTCAGGTCGACGGACCCATCGGGCCTCGTGTTGGTGATCTTCAGGACCGCCAGTGCTCCCTCTGACGGAACCGAGGACTCATCCTTGGCCGCCCAAGACGGCCCCGAGCCGATTACGGGGCAGAGATCCCCGAGCGCCTTCGTGTCGCTGGCAGCGACATTTGTGAATTCGTCCGTCAGCCCATGCCGGGTCCGCTCGAGGTGCTCTTGTTGCAGAGGAACTGCCCCGGTGCCCTGAGAGGGAACGGCCACCCCACGAGACTGCAAGTCACCAAGAGCGATTTGCTGCCAGTCACTCATCGAAGCCCTCGATCCCTGCGGCGGAGAGGACAGCGAGCATGTGCTGCTCGGTCTTCTGACGCTCGGCTCGGGCGAGGTTGTAGGCGTCGATGAGGGCGCCGAGGTCTTCTTGCTCGGCGTCGGACTGCTTGATGTAGCGGCCGATGTTGAGGTCGTACCCGTTCGCCGCGATCTCCGTGGTGGGGACGAATCGTGCTGAAAGGCCCCCGTCGTCAGGATCCACCGGGTTGCCGTCGCCGTCGAAGTCCGAGTGGTAGGCGGTCACCGTGTCGGCGATGTCGGCGTCGGTGAGGATGTTGCGGTTCTTGACCTTGGTGAACCGCTTGGAGGCGTCGATGAACAGCACACCGCCCCGCCGCTCCTCGGCCTTGGTGCCAGGTGCACGGAACACCAGAATCGCCGTGGGAATGGAAGTCGAGTAGAAGAGGTTCGCAGGCAGGCCAATGACTGCTTCGAGCAGGTCGTCGTCCAGGACGCGCTTGCGGATGGCTGCTTCCTGGCCGCCTCGGAACAGGACGCCATGGGGTAGGACGACGCCAGCGCGCCCCTTCCTCGGGTCCATGCTGGCGATCATGTGCTGCACGAACGCCCAGTCCGCCGACGACTGCGGTGCTACTCCGCCGATGGCGCGAGGGTCTTTAGTCCAGGGCTTCCACTTGAGGCTGTAGGGCGGGTTGGCGAGGATTACGTCGAACCGCGCGATGGTCCCGTCCGGCTGCTTGAAGCGCGGGTCCTTCAGGGTGTCGCCGACCTCGATCTTGAACTGGGTGAGGTTGTGCATGAAGAGGTTCATGCGGGCCACACCTGCCGTGTCTGGTACGGCTTCCTGTCCGTTGAGGCTGAGCGTGTAGCCCCGCCCGCCGCGGGACTTCAGGAGGTTCGCGGAGGCGATGAGCATGCCGCCGGACCCGCAGGTCGGGTCGTACACCGACTCAAAGCTCTTGGGGTCGAGGATCTCGACGATCAGCTCGACGACCTCGCGTGGGGTGAAGAACTGGCCGGCGCGAGTGCCGGACCCGTCGGAGAACCGCTTCAGCAGGTACTCGTACGCCCCGCCGAGCACATCATGGGACATGTTGCCCTCGTGCATCTTCGGGGTGCGGTCCATCGCCTGCATGACCGCCCCCAGCACTTCCTCCGGTAGCACCGCTTCAGAGGTCCAGGTCATGGACCCGAACAGGCGGGAGAACTTGTCAGGGTTGGCCGTTTCGATGGCCTGCAGGGAGGCGCGGACCCGCTGGCCGAGGCCGGGCTGGGTGATGGTGGCGAGGATGGACGACCACGAGGCGTGACGCTCCTGGACGGTGCCGGGGTGGATGAGCGGGATCTCGAACGACTGGTAGTCGCGGTACTCGATCTCGTGAGCTTCCTCGGCGGAGAGACCGTCCAGGTCCTCGTACGCTGCCATGAACTCCTGGTGTTGGTGCTCCCAAGTATCCGACAGGTACTTCCAGAACATCAGCGGGAACATGACCGAGGCGTACTGCGCTTCCGGCATTGCCACGCGCAGTTCATCGGCGGCGTCCCACAACCGGTTCTGGATCTCCTGCTGACTCACTGCCATCAGTTAGGGGTGTCCTTGCTTGTCAAAGGGTGGCGACCCAAAGGCCGTGGCGTTCCTGCGGGTCACCCTATTTCGGGCAGTCCGGCATGTACACGACGGGTGTCTTACCGGCGGAGCGCCGCCTACCTGTGCGGGCGACTCGCCAACGATATCCCGCCCCATGGTCCCGGGATGTGGCAAATAACCCCAGAGCGGTCGGCGGCGGCCAGCCCGTAGACCAGCCCGAGCAATGCCGCTGAGCTACTCGGCCAGGCGCGCGCCATGGTGTCGCGCCCATCAGGGCGCTCCTTCATTGCTGGCGGCAAAGAGCGGGTCTGTGTGGGAGTGAGGAGCGGGCACGTACGGCGGCGGTACGCCATGGGGCGAGATCCACACTGATCGCCGGGCGCGGGAAGCGCAGGACGAGGCGTCTCGGGTGCGCCGAGAAGAGGCTGCCTGGAAAGCGGGGGCGGAGGAGCTTGAGACGCCGGTAGACAGGCTTGTCGATCAAGCGCGCCCCGCGCACGAGGAGGAGGCGCCCGACTGTCGCTGTCGTGGTCGCTGCGGTGAGGCGCTGAAGGAGATCCGGGCCCGTCATCCAGTGACCTGATCCACAGCGGAGCGGGCGTCGAAGTCTGTCCGTGTAAGTCCACGGCCGTCCGCCCCGCGCAACTGAGACCAAAACTGAGACCACGCTACGACGAAGGGTCCGACCGCTGAGCGGTCGGACCCTTCGTTTGCCCAGGTGGGCGGCTGCGGAGGATACGAGATTCGAACTCGTGAGGGGTTGCCCCCAACACGCTTTCCAAGCGTGCGCCCTAGGCCTCTAGGCGAATCCTCCGCCGGAAACATTACATGACCGAGAGGAGTGCTCGCGAACTCGTTCCCGCCCCGGCGGATGAGGTAGCCTCTGCGTAGCCCCTCACGCGGCGCTATCTGACTGAACTCCCCCAGGGCCGGAAGGCAGCAAGGGTAGGTCGGCTCTGGCGGGTGCGTGGGGGGCGCTTGCGTTCTCCGGCGGCCGGTCCGGTTGTCGGCGCTCGCCTATAACCTCGTAGGCGTGTCGTCTCTCGCGCTGTACCGCCGCTACCGACCCGAGTCCTTCGCCGAGGTCATCGGGCAGGAGCATGTCACCGACCCGCTGCAGCAGGCGCTGCGGAACAACCGGGTCAATCACGCGTACCTGTTCAGCGGACCCCGCGGCTGCGGCAAGACGACCAGTGCGCGGATCCTCGCGCGGTGCCTGAACTGCGAGCAGGGACCCACCCCCACCCCGTGCGGCACCTGCCAGTCCTGCCGCGACCTCGCGCGCAACGGCCCCGGTTCGATCGACGTCATCGAGATCGACGCCGCGTCCCACGGTGGCGTGGACGACGCCCGTGACCTGCGCGAGAAGGCGTTCTTCGGGCCCGCGTCCAGCCGGTACAAGATCTACATCATCGACGAGGCCCACATGGTCACGTCGGCCGGCTTCAACGCGCTGCTGAAGGTCGTCGAGGAGCCGCCGGAGCATCTGAAGTTCATCTTCGCGACCACCGAGCCCGAGAAGGTCATCGGGACGATCCGGTCGCGTACGCACCACTACCCGTTCCGGCTGGTCCCGCCCGGCACGCTCCGCGAGTACCTCGGCGAGGTGTGCCAGAAGGAGGGCATCGCCGTCGAGGAGGGAGTGCTCCCGCTCGTCGTCCGCGCCGGCGCCGGTTCCGTGCGTGACTCCATGTCCGTGATGGATCAGCTGCTCGCCGGCGCCGGGGAGGAGGGCGTGACCTATGCCATGGCCACCTCCCTGCTCGGCTACACGGACGGCTCGCTGCTCGACTCCGTCGTCGAGGCCTTCGCCACCGGTGACGGCGCCGCCGCCTTCGAGGTCGTCGACCGCGTGATCGAGGGCGGCAACGACCCCCGCCGCTTCGTCGCCGACCTGCTCGAGCGGCTGCGTGACCTCGTCATCCTCGCCGCCGTGCCCGACGCCGCCGACAAGGGCCTCATCGACGCCCCCGCCGACGTCCTCGAGCGCATGCAGGCGCAGGCCGGCACATTCGGGCCCGCCGAGCTCGGCCGCGCCGCCGACATCGTCAACGCCGGTCTCACCGAGATGCGCGGCGCCACCTCGCCGCGGCTCCAGCTGGAGCTGATCTGCGCGCGCGTGCTGCTTCCCGCCGCGTACGGCGACGAGCGCTCGCTCATGGCACGGCTGGACCGTATCGAGCGCGGGGTGCAGTTCTCGGCGGGCGGTGCGGCGGCGGGTGTGCCCGCCATGGGGTACGTCCCCGGTCCTGAGGCCCACCAGGGGACCGCCGCTCCGGCTTCGAACCACGTCGTCGAGCCCGGCGGCGGTCCCGCCGCGGCCCGCGCCGCCGTACGGGCCCAGGGGCAGCCGACGCCCGCGGTCCCCCCTGCACCCACACCTCCTCCGGCTCCGGCTCCGGCCGAGGCGCAGGCGCCCACTCCGCCCCCGGCCGCCCCCCAGGCACCTGCCACCCCCGCCCCCGGCGCCTGGCCCACCGCCACCCCCGCGGGTGGAGGCGGCGCAGGCGCGGGCCGGCGACCCGGCGGCTGGCCCACGGCCGCCTCCGCGGGCGGCGGCGCGAGCAGGCCCGCCCAGTCACCGCAGCCCACCGCCCCGTCGGCCCCCGCGGTTCCGTCCCCCGCGCCCTCGGCGCCCGCCACGCCGGCCGGGCCTCCCAGCGGCGGAGGCGGCGGCCTTGACCCCCGCATGCTCTGGCCGAACATCCTGGAGACGGTCAAGAACCGCCGCCGCTTCACCTGGATCCTGCTCAGTCAGAACGCCCAGGTGACCGGCTTCGACGGCACGACCCTCCAGCTCGGCTTCGTGAACGCGGGCGCCCGCGACAACTTCCTCAGCAGCGGCAGCGAGGACGTGCTGCGTCAGGCGCTGACCGAGCAGTTCAACGTGCAGTGGAAGATCGAGGCGGTCGTCGACCCGTCCGGCGGTGGCGGCTCCGCCCCGTCCGGCCCGGCGGGCGGCCCGTCGTCCGGCGGCCGCAGCAGCGGAGGCGGCGGCTACGGCGCACCGGCAAGCAGCGGTGGCTACGGAGCATCCAGCGGCGGCGTCCCCGGTGGTCCCGGCGACACCCGACGCCCCTCCGCCCCCCAGCCGTCCGCCCCCACGTCCCCGTCCCCCGCGCCCTCCGCACCCGCCCCGGCGGCCCCCTCCCGGCCCGCCGCCCCGGAGCCGCCCCCGCCGGTGTCGCCCGAGGACGACATCCCGGAGGACGACGACCCCGACCTCGACGAGTCCGCCCTCTCCGGGCAGGAGCTCCTCGTCCGCGAGCTCGGCGCGACGGTCGTCGAGGAGTTCACGAACGAGTAGTCACGACGGGCGGGGACCCGCCGTCCTGGCCTCAGCCCGGCACCCCGACGTCCGCCCGGCCCCGGCCCCGGCACCCCGGCGTCCGCCCGGCCCCGGCCCCCCGGCATCCCGGCGTCCGCCCGGCTCCCCCGGCACCCCGGCATCCCGGCGTCCGCCCGGCTCCCCCGGCACCCCGGCGTCCCAGTCCGGACTTCAGCCCCTGGCACCCCGGCGCCGCTCGCCGGACTCCCGCGCCCGGCACCCCGGCGTCCCCGTCCGGACCTCGCCGCGGTACCCCTGTGCCGCCGTCCGGACAGCTCCTGGCACCCCGGCGCCGCCGTCCGGACAGCTCCTGGCACCCCGGCGCCGCCATCCGGACTCCCGCACCCGGCACCCCAGGCATCCCCGTCCGGACCTCGCCGCGGTACCCCTGTGCCGCCGTCCGGACAGCCCCTGGCACCCCGGCGCCGCTCGCCGGACTCCCGCACCCGGCACCCCGGCGTCCCCGTCCCGACCTCGCCTCGGGCATCCCGGCGCCGCCTCCCGAGCCCAGCTCTCCCCCCCCCGGGGCAACCCCGCGCCCCCTGACCAGCCCCTTTGGAGAAACACACAACCACCCCCACCCCACCCGTTCGGAAGCCCGCACAAAGACCGCCCGCCGTCTGCCGTTAGGCTGACCCCCGTGAAGGTCCTCGTCATCGGCAGCGGCGCCCGCGAACACGCCCTGTGCCACTCCCTGTCCCTCGACCCCGATGTCACCGCGCTGCACTGCGCGCCCGGCAACGCCGGCATCGCCGAGGTCGCCGAGCTGCACCAGGTCGACGCCCTCGACGGCGCCGCCGTGTCCGCGCTGGCCCAGCGGCTGGGCGCGGACCTCGTGGTGGTCGGCCCCGAGGCGCCCCTGGTCGCCGGGGTCGCCGACGCCGTGCGCGGGGCGGGCATCCCCGTCTTCGGCCCCTCCAAGGAGGCCGCGCGGCTCGAGGGCTCCAAGGCCTTCGCCAAGGACGTGATGGCGGCGGCCGGCGTGCCCACCGCCCGCTCCTACGTCTGCACCACCCCCGACGAGGTCGACGCGGCCCTCAATGCCTTCGGCGCCCCGTACGTCGTGAAGGACGACGGGCTCGCGGCCGGCAAGGGCGTCGTCGTGACCGACGACGCCGAGGCGGCCCGCGCGCACGCCGCCGGGTGTGAGCGCGTCGTCGTCGAGGAGTTCCTCGACGGCCCCGAGGTCTCCCTCTTCGCGATCACCGACGGCGAGACCGTCGTGCCCCTCCAGCCCGCGCAGGACTTCAAGCGCGCCCTGGACGGCGACGAGGGCCCGAACACCGGCGGCATGGGCGCGTACTCCCCGCTGCCCTGGGCCGACCCCAAGCTGGTCGACGAGGTCGTCCAGTCGGTGCTGCAGCCGACCGTGGACGAGATGCGCCGCCGCGGCACGCCGTTCTCCGGTCTGCTCTACGCCGGTCTGGCGATCACCTCGCGCGGTGTCCGCGTGATCGAGTTCAACGCCCGGTTCGGCGACCCCGAGACCCAGGTGGTCCTGGCCCGGCTGAAGACCCCGCTGGCCGGGCTGCTGATGGCCGCCGCCACCGGCAACCTCGCCCACCTCGAGCCGATCCGCTGGAGCGACGACGCCGCGGTCACCGTGGTCGTCGCCTCGCACAACTACCCCGGCACCCCGCGCACCGGCGACCCCGTCACCGGCCTCGACGAGGTCGCCGCCCAGGACGCCCCGCACGCGTACGTCCTGCACGCCGGGACCCGGCTCGAGGGCGACACGGTCGTCAGCGCGGGCGGGCGCGTGCTGTCCGTGACGGCGACCGGCAAGGACCTCACCGAGGCCCGCGACCGCGCCTACCGCGCCGTCTCCCGCATCCGCCTCGACGGCTCCCAGCACCGCACGGACATCGCGAAGAAGGCGGCGGAGGACGCGTAAGCGGCCCGCACGACGCCCCCGGTCGGCACACGGTCGGCACAGGCCCCGGATCCGCTCCAGGATTCGGGGCCTGACCCTTGCCGTCCGTCGACCACCTCTCCCCAAAGCCATTCCATCGAGTGAGCGATGTGCCATCCGGCTGACGGAGGCCGGGGCCCCAACTAGGGTGCCGCGCAAGCGTTCCGGCACTTGGCCCACCGGCATTGCGATGTCGGAGGCGGGTGCCACAGTGGGGGCATGGGCAAGCCAGGACTGTGTCAGGCGCCGGGAGGGGGTGAGGGCGGGCCATGAGCATGAGCGGTGCGGGGAGAGAGCAGGGCGCCCCGGGCGCCCGGGCCCGGGCGCTGGCCGTGCTGCGCGTCCGCAGCCGGGCGCTGGCCGTCGCCCTGCTGCCCGCAGCCGCCGCGGTGATCCTCCTGGTCGGCGGGTCCACCGGCCGTCTGACCGGCCCCGGCTGGGATCTCGCCCGCCGGATCGTCACGCCCCTCGCCGTGCTGGTGCTGCTGCTCGCCGCCGGGGTCGCCCTGGTCGTCGCCCGCGCCCGGCCCGCCGTCAGCCCCACCGTGCCGATCGCCGAGGAGGCGGCCCCGGACCTGTACCGGATGGTGCGGGACCTCGCCGACCGCCTCGGCGTCCCCGCGCCCTCCGCGATAGCGCTCACCCCGGACTGCGACAGCTGGCTGGAGGACCGTACGCATCCGGCGCACGCGCCCCCGCCGCCCGAGGACCACGGCGACGTGGCCCACGCGGGCCGGCCGTCCCGCCGCTCGCCCGCCGCTCCCGTGCTGGTCATCGGCTCGCCGTTCCTGTGGTGGATGCGGGTGGCCGAGCTGCGCGCCCTGCTCGCCCCGGTCGTCGCCGGGACGGGACCGTCGGCGCACCCGGACATAGCCGCCGCCCGGCGCTTCGTCCGGGGCCTGGACGCCGCGGTCGCCGTGACGTCGGCGCCGGACCGCGGGCCGGTGCCCCGCGCGGTGCTCGCCGGGGTCGGCTGGGTGGCCCGCCTGCTGCTGCACGGCAGCCGGGTGCACGCGGCCGAGATGGAGCGCGGGGTCGCCGCCGCGGCGGCCGAGCGCGCCAAGGCCGTGGACTACGGGCTGCGGATCGTCGCCCAGGAGCAGGTCGGCCTCGCCTACGCGGGCTGGGACCGGCTGCTGACCCGGGTGGCGCTGCCCGCCTGGCGGATGGGCCGCTGGCCGGCCCGGCTCAACGCGGGCGTGGTCGCCGCCCTCACCGAGCTGTCGCGGCGTGACCGGCTGGCCGAGGGGTTCGCCTCCCGGCTCGGTGAGCGTCCCGCCTGCGACCTGCTCGAGGAGCCCGGCGCGGTCGACGAGGCCACCTCCCTGCTCGCCGCCCGCCTCTTCCACGGCGGCCCGGCGGAGACCGGCCCCGACTGGTCGCCGGTCCACTGGGGCGACTACCCGGAGGAGGTCGTCGACCGCAAGTGGCGCACGGACGCCGCCCGCCTCCACCGGATACTCGACGCCCTGCGCGTACCGCCCGCCGGCGAGGGGACCCAGGCCCCCGACGGCCCCACCCTCGCCCGCGTCCTGACTCACCTGACGTCCGCGCCGGACCTGCCCCCGGCGCCCGTGTCCGCCGCCGACGTCCTCGCCCCGGACGAGGACGACCTCGCCGCAGGCACCGCCCACAGCGCCGCCCTCGCCGCGCGCCTCACGGCCGAGCTGGCCCGTGAGGAGGCCGCCGCGGCCGCCGTACCCGCCGGTCCGCAGGGCGCCGGGGCACCCGATCCCGACCCCCTCCGCGACGACCGCGCGCTCCCCCTCTTCCCCCTTCAGCCGCCCCGCACCGGGCGCGAACTGCTCGCCGACCACATCACCGCGATGGTCTGCTGCGCGGCCATGGACACGGTCGGAGCCGCCCCCTGTCTCGACTGGCTCGACGGACCCACCCTCCTCGTCGGCGGCGCCCGCGCCACGGACCTCCCGCCGCAGGTGCTGACCCTCATCGAGGACGGCGACCCCTCGGGCCTGCGTGACTGGCTCACCCGGCAGGGCATACGCCCGGAGAAGCCCGTACGCCTCGCCTGAGCCGGACGCGCGCCTCGCCTGATCCGCCCTCCGCGCGCCCGTCACACGCCCCGTCCGATCCGTTGCGCATCCCCCGTCCGGAGCGCATTCCTCCACTTCAACGCACACACGACGAACGGTGACGGCACCCGTGCGGAATGTGATGTGCTGGGGCCGTTCACGCCCAGGGGAGGGGGAAACGGTCATGCGACCGGAGCGAGTCCGCCATGAAGCGACAGGGGCACCGGCACCCGACGGCGGCGACCCCTTCGCCCCCGTCACGTTCCCGTGGCCGACCCGGCCCTCGCACGCCACCGACGGCCGTGTCGAAGGCTTCGCCTCGCCCTCCGCCGTCGCCCCCGGCGACTCCGTCGATTTCCACGTCACCGTCGACCCGCCCCGCCCGTTCCGCGTCACGGTCCACCGCATCGGCCACCACGACGGCCGGGGCGCCACCGAGATGGCCGCCAGCCCCCGCCTCCAGGGCACCGCGCAGCTCCCGCCGCTCGCCGCGGGACGCACCGTCTCCTGCCACCACTGGTGGCTGTCCTGGCGGCTGCCGGTCCCGGCGTACTGGAGCGCCGGAGCGTACGTCGCCGTGCTGGCCACGGAGGACGGGCGGCACCGCGCGCACGTCCCGTTCACCGTGCGCGACGACCGCCCGGCCGATCTGCTGCTGGTGCTGCCGGACCTCACCTGGCAGGCGTACAACCCGTACCCGGCGGCGGACGGCGGCACAGGCGCGAGCCTCGCCCCCGCCCACGACGAGCACGAGGCGGCCGACCCGGTCACGACGGTCACCTTCGACCGCCCCTACGCGGGTGACGGGCTCCCGCCGCACGCCGGGCACGCCTACGACGTGATCCGCTGGGCCGAGCGCTACGGCTACGACCTCGCCTACGCCACCGCCCGCGACCTGCACGCCGGCCGCGTCGACCCGGCCCGCCACCGGGGTCTGGTCTTCCCCGGCCCGGACGAGTACTGGACGACGGAGATGCGCGCGGCCGTGGAGCGCGCCCGAGACCACGGCACCTCACTGGTGTTCCTCTCCGCCCGCACCCTGCACCGGCAGATCGAGCTGGCCCCCGCCCCCTCCGGCCCCGACCGTCTGCTGACCTGCGGCAGACGCCGGGGCCCGTCCGGACCGGCGCTGTGGCGGGAGCACGACCGAGCGGAGCAGCTCCTGCTCGGCATCCAGTACGCGGGCCCGGTGCCCGGGCCGCGCCCGCTGATCGTCCGCAACGCGGACCACTGGCTGTGGGAGGGGACCGGCGCGCACGAGGGCGACGTCCTCGACGGCCTGGTCGCGGGCGGGGCCGACCGCTACCACCCGCGCACCCCGCTGCCCGCCCACGACGAGCGGGTCCTGCTCGCGCACTCCCCGTACGGAGACCGCCAGGGCGCCCGGCGCCACCAGGAGACGTCCCTGTACCGCGCGCCGTCCGGGGCGTGGGTGTTCGCCTCGGGAACGCTCGCCTGGTCCCCGGCGCTGGACCGGCCCGGGCACGCCGACCCCCGTGTCCAGCGGGCCACCGCCAACCTGCTCGACCGCATCTGCAAACGCGACTGACGGGGCGCGCGGGACCGCGCCCGTCGAACCCGCCCGCACCACCCCGACCGCCGTCCCGTCCGCACATACGGGAGAATCGACGTACCGTCCGGCCCCCTTCCGGCACCGCCCTTCCGGGAGCGTGCGCGGGAGCCGGGAGCGCTGTGGGCGTCCCTTCTGTTCAACCACGCGGAGGAACCGTGTCCGGATTCGTCGACAAGCCCGAGCCGATCCAGGTTCCGGGCCTGGTGCATCTGCACACCGGCAAGGTGCGCGAGCTGTACCGGAACGAGGCGGGCGACCTCGTGATGGTCGCCAGCGACCGCATCTCCGCCTACGACTGGGTGCTGCCCACGGAGATCCCGGACAAGGGCCGGGTGCTCACCCAGCTCTCCCTGTGGTGGTTCGACCAGCTCGCCGACCTGCTCCCCAACCATGTGCTGAGCACGGACCTCCCGGAGGGCGCCCCCGCCGACTGGGCGGGCCGCACCCTGGTGTGCAAGTCGCTGAGCATGGTGCCGGTGGAGTGCGTGGCCCGCGGCTACCTCACCGGTTCGGGCCTCGCCGAGTACAACGAGAGCCGGACGGTCTGCGGACTGGCGCTGCCCGAGGGCCTGGTCGACGGCTCCGAGCTGCCCGCCCCGATCTTCACCCCGGCCACCAAGGCCGCCGTCGGCGAGCACGACGAGAACGTCTCCTACGAGGAGGTCGCCCGCCAGGTCGGCGCGGAGACCGCCGCCCAGCTGCGCCAGGCGACCCTCGCCGCCTACTCCCGCGCCCGCGACATCGCGCGCGACCGGGGCATCATCCTCGCGGACACCAAGTTCGAGTTCGGTTTCGACGGGGACGAGCTGGTCATCGCGGACGAGGTGCTCACCCCGGACTCGTCCCGCTTCTGGCCGGCCGAGCAGTGGGAGCCGGGCCGCCCGCAGCCGTCGTACGACAAGCAGTTCGTGCGCGACTGGCTCACCTCGGAGGAGTCGGGCTGGGACCGCAGGAGCGAGCAGCCCCCGCCGCCGCTGCCGCAGCAGGTCGTGGACGCCACCCGGGCGAAGTACGTCGAGGCGTACGAGCGTCTGACGGGCACCACCTGGAGCTGACGCACGGCCGGGGCCGGGGGACGCGCCTCCGGCCCCGGGGGACGTTGGCGGCACGCACGACGAAGGCCCCGGTCATCGACCGGGGCCTTCGTCCTCTGAGCGAACGACGAGGTTCGAACTCGCGACCTCAACCTTGGCAAGGTTGCGCTCTACCAACTGAGCTACGTTCGCCTGCTGCGCCGTGGCGCGAGCACCACTATACCCAACCGCGCTCGCGGGCGAGACGCACCGCGGTGTGGCGGTTCTCCGCGCCGAGCTTCGAGACGGCGGAGGAGAGATAGTTCCGCACGGTGCCCTGGGACAGCCGGGCCCGCTCCGCGATCTCCGCCACGGGCGCCCCGTCCGCCGCCAGCTCCAGCACCTCCGCCTCGCGCGCGGTCAGCGGGGAGTCGCCGGCGGCGATCGCGTCGGCGGCCAACTCGGGGTCGACGTAGCGGTTTCCCGCGTGCACGGTGCGGATGATCTCCGCGAGCCGCTGGGCACTGACGGTCTTGGGCACGAACCCGCGCACGCCCGCGGCGAGCGCCCGCTTCAGGTGCCCCGGGCGCCCGTGCCCGGTCACGATCAGCACCTGGCAGTCCGGCAGCTCCGTCCGCAGGCTTGTGGCGACCTTCACACCGTCCGCGCCGGGCATCTGGAGGTCCAGCACGGCGACGTCCGGGGCGTGGGCCCGCGCCATCGCCAGGGCCTCCGGGCCGGACGCGGCCTCGGCGACCACCAGCAGGTCGTCCTCCAGGGACAGCAGGGCGGCCAGCGCCCCGCGGATCAGATGCTCGTCGTCGGCGAGCAGCAGCCGCACCGGTGCGGTCACGAGGCGACCTCCAGCGCGGGCCGCGCGGTCAGCGGGACCTCCGCGACGAGCCGGAACTCGCCGTCCCCGGCCTCCCCGGCGTCGAGCGTGCCGCCCACGGCGGACAGCCGCTCCCGCAGCCCGGCCAGCCCCGTTCCGCCCGTACGGGACGCCCCGTGCGGGCCGGTCGCCCCGTCGTTCCGCACCGTCAGCACCACACGCCCCTCCGGCCTCAGCACCGTGACGGTGCACTTCTTCGCGTCGCCGTGCCGCAGCACGTTGGTGGTCGCCTCCCGTACGACCCAGCCCAGGGCGGACTGCACCTCGGCGGGCAGTCCGTCGGTGTCGCCGCTGACCTCGCAGTCGATCCCGGCCGCGCGCAGCACGCCTTGGGCGCCATGGAGTTCGGCCTCCAGGTCGGCCCGGCGGTAGCCGCGCACCACCTCGCGCACCTCCCGCTGGGACTCCTGGGCGATGCGCTGCACCTCGATCATCTGCTCGACCGCCTCGGGCCGCTCTCGCCGGGCTAGCTGGACGGCCAGTTCGCTCTTCAGCGCGATCACGGCGAGGTTCCTGCCCATGACGTCGTGCAGGTCGCGCCCGAACCGCAGCCGCTCCTCGGCGACCGCGAGCCGGGCGCGGGTCTCGCGCGCCTCGTCGAGGGCGTAGACGGCGTTGAGCAGCCAGATCGAGAAGGCGGAGGTGGCGGCGAAGAAGCCGCTCGCTGCCGTCACGAACGCGGCCGTGGCCAGCGCGGCGAGGGCGGGCATGCCGGCCGCCCAGGCGACCAGGCCCGCGCCCGCCCCGAACCCGGTGACGAGCCACACGACGCGCCGCCGGTCCTTCAGGCCGAGGGCCATCAGTCCGACGCCGTAGCAGAGCGTGGCGCCGAAGACCGAGCCCAGGACGGTGCCGGTGTCCTCGGCGGGCCCGCCGGGGCCGTGTCTGCCGAGGACGACGGCCGCCGTCGCGACCACGGCGGTCGCGGCGCCGAGCGCCCACAGCAGCCGCAGCGGCTGGGGACGCCGGCCGACCGTCCAGTCCAGGGCGCGGGAGGCGGTCACCATGGCCAGCGCGACGTGCGCCGCCACCGGCACCATCGACAGCAGCGCGAGGCGCGCCTCCAGATGGCCGAACGCGGTCACGGCGATCACCGTGGGCTCGGACAGCGCGATGAGGTGGAAGGACCACCGCGTGTACGTCTCGACCTTGGCGGGCGTGCTCTTACGCCGCCACCAGCCTCCCGGGCCGCCCATCCGCCGCTCCTGTCCCTGCCGATGTGTCCTGCCGCCGCACCGTGTCGTCGCGGTGCGCGCGTCCGCCCTGTGTCCGGCGCCTCAGCGCCGCGGCTCCCAGCGGAACCGCCGCCGTACAGCAAACACCGCCAGGACGGTCCAGGCGAGGGCGATCGCGAGGGCCTGGAAGGACTCCCCGGCCGTGAGGCCGCCGGTCCAGCCGCCGCGCACCAGGCTGACGACCGGGGTCAGCGGCAGCAGTTCGCAGACGGACGCCAGACGGTCCGGGAACAGCTCCAGCGGGACGAACATTCCGGAGCCCAGCATCGACACGATCAGCAGCGGCATAGGCGTGACCTGGGCGCTCTCGCCGGTACGCGTCCAGCTCGCGGTGACGGCGGCGAGCGCCGCGCTGATCACGAGGCCCAGCAGCAGCCCGAGGACGGCCAGGTGGGGCGAGGAGGGTGCGGACAGGTCGAGCAGCACGGTGCAGCCCGTGATCAGCAACAGGCACTGCGCGAGACCGGTGAGGACGGCCGGCAGCGCGGACCCGGCGAGGATCTCCGCGTCCCGCAGCTCGCCGGTGCGCAGCCGCTTCAGCACCAGCTCCTCGCGGCGGACGACGTAGACGCCGACGAGCGAGGAGTACACGGCGAACAGCAGCGAGAAGCCGACGGCGGCGGGCAGGACGAGCTCGCCGGGGGTGAGCCCGGCTTCCGCGAGGTCCATCTCCTCGGCGGCGGACCGCACGCTGAGCGGCAGAATCAGCGGCACGAACAGGGCGGCGAAGAGGGTGCCCTTGCTGCGTCCCAGCAGGGTCATCTCCGCCCGGGCCAGGGACGCCATCCGGCCGGCCGGGGTGGTCGTGGTGGTGCTCATGCCGCGTACTCCTCGGTGGTCACGCCGTGCGGCGCGACGGCCGAGGCGTCCTTGGCGATGGTGAGGAAGGCCTCCTCCAGGGAGGCCGAGCGCACGTCGAGCCGGCGCAGTTCGACGCCCGCGGACCGTGCCCACACCAGTAGGTCGGTGGCCGCGCGCTGCAGCTCGCGGGTGCGCAGCCGGACGGTGCGGCCGTCCACGGTGTGGTCGCTCACACCCATCGGGCCGAGCGGGGGGAGGTCGCCCAGGTGGTAGCCGTCGGGCAGGTCGAACGTGATCCGGGACGGCTCGGCCGCGGTGACCTCGGCCGGGGTGCCGGTGACGGCGATCCGCCCGTCGTGCATGATCGCGAGCCGGTCGGCGAGGTTCTCGGCCTCCTCCAGGTAGTGCGTGGTGAGCAGCACCGTGGTGCCGGCGTCGCGCAGGGCGCTCACCAACTCCCAGGTGTCGTGGCGGCCTTCGGCATCGAGGCCGGTGGTCGGCTCGTCGAGGAACAGCACCTCGGGGTCGCCGAGCAGCGCGAGCGCCAGGTCGAGGCGGCGGCGCTGGCCGCCGGACAGCTGCTTGACCCGGACGTCGGTCTTGGAGCCGAGGCCGACCATTTCGAGGACCTCCCGCTCGGGGCGGGCGCCGCTGACGCAGCCGGCCCACATGCGGGCGGTCTCGGCGACGGTCAGCTCGGAGGGGAAGCCGCCCTCCTGGAGCATCACGCCGGTGCGGTGCCGTACGGCGGCGCGCTCGGTGCAGGGGTCGTGGCCGAGGACCCGGACCTGTCCGCCGGCCGGCGGGGCGAGTCCTTCGAGGAGTTCGACGGTGGAGGTCTTGCCGGCGCCGTTGGTGCCCAGCAGGGCGAAGATCTCCCCGCGTCGCACGGTGAAGTCGATCCCGCGCACCGCTTCGAACCCGCCCCCGTAGACGCGTCGCAGCCCTGTGACCTCGATCACGTGCTCAAGTCCGTTGGTTTCCATGCCTCGAGCTTCGCGGTGGACGGAGGAGCTCGGCAGTGCGCGGTGTCATCACCGGACATGACAAATGTCAGATGGCTGTACGGAGAGGCCTTCTTGAAGCGGGCACACGAAAAAGCCCCGGTCCGATGGACCGGGGCCTTGTTCCCGAGCGGACGACGAGGCTCGAACTCGCGACCTCAACCTTGGCAAGGTTGCGCTCTACCAACTGAGCTACGTCCGCATTGCCTCCGACCGGCTCTCACCGATCGGCGCGAGCACCATCTTACCTGATCCACAAGAGTGGTTGGTGAGGCGGTGCAGAGCGGGTGACAGGAATTGCACACTGCGCCTTCCCCCTGGAAGGGGGATGTTCTACTACTGAACTACACCCGCGTGTCCTCGGACCGGGCCTTTCGGCCTCGCCCCTCGGCGTGCTCCAGACTTTAGCTGATCAGCAGGGGGGCTGCGCAAGTCGGTTGCCCGGAGCGCCCGGTGACCGGCCGTCGGCGGGGGTCACCCGGCCGGGGTCCGCCCCGCACACGGGTGCGACCTCGCGTGTGGGGCCGGCCGCGGTTCAGCGGGCCGCGGCGAACGCCTCGTAGACCTTCTTGGGGATGCGGCCGCGGGCCGGGACGTCCATCCGGTTCGCCTGCGCCCAGGCGCGCACGGCCGCCGGGTCCGGGGCGACCTCGGTCTGCCGGTAGGCCTTGCCGGAGCGGGCGCGCTTGCGGCCGGCGTCCACGTAGGGCTCGAGCGCCTCGCGCAGTTTCCTGGCATTGGTTTCGTTCAGGTCGATCTCGTACGACGTGCCGTCGATCCCGAAGGCGATCGTTTCCGCCGCTTCCGAGCCGTCGATGTCGTCGAAGAGAGTGACCACGACCTTCTGCGCCACGAATATCGGTCCCTTCGTGCGACACCTCTTCCGTCCGGACGTCCGTGACGACGTGCCGGTACGGTCGCCGAGATGTCGGCTGTCCGCCTGTAATCGGGCAAAGTATCTGCTAATGACAATTCATTTGTACAGTGCCCGGCAATGCAATGGGAAGCCCGACTAAATCTCCCCGCGTGTCCGGGCGCAATAGCGATGTGAGGAAGAACGCCGATCTTTCCCGGATCTTTTCCAGCGCGTCTCCCCGCGATGCCGAATCGTGACGGCGCTCACGTAGTTTCCTACAACTCTACTCGCGTAGAAATTTTGTGCGGGTAGTCTGAAGGGACCTGCTCAGCACCACACACCGGGAGTGCCAGTGGCACGCGTCGTAGTCGACGTCATGCTCAAGCCGGAGATCCTCGACCCCCAGGGCCAGGCGGTGCAGCGCGCACTGCCGCGTCTGGGTTTCGAAGGGATCTCGGACGTCCGTCAGGGAAAGCGATTCGAACTGGAAGTTGACGGGCCGGTCGACGAGGCCGCGCTCGCCCGTATCCATGATCTTGCCGAATCCTTCCTCGCCAACACCGTGATCGAGGACTTCACCGTCCGCGTCGAGGAAGTCGCGGAGGCGGCCAAGTGACCGCTCGTATTGGCGTCGTCACTTTCCCGGGCAGTCTCGACGACCGGGACACCCAGCGCGCGATCCGCGTCGCGGGTGCCGAACCCGTCGCCCTCTGGCACAAGGACAAGGACCTCAAGCAGGTCGACGCCGTGGTGCTCTGCGGCGGTTTCAGTTACGGCGACTATCTGCGCGCCGGCGCCATCGCGCGCTTCTCGCCGGTCATGGACACCGTCATCGACCAGGCCAAGGCCGGTCTGCCGGTCCTCGGCATCTGCAACGGCTTCCAGATCCTCACCGAGGCGCACCTGCTCCCCGGCGGCATGCTGGGCAACGACCACCTGCACTTCATCTGCCGCGACCAGAAGCTGCGGGTGGAGAACGCGGACACCGCCTGGACCACGGACTACGAGGCCGGCCAGGAGATCCACATCCCGCTGAAGAACATGGACGGCCGCTACGTGGCCGATCGGCGGACGCTGGACGAGCTGGAGGCCGAGGGCCGCGTCGCCTTCCGCTACCTCGACTTCAACCCGAACGGCTCGCTCAACGACATCGCCGGCATCACCAACGCGGCCGGGAACGTCGTCGGTCTCATGCCGCACCCCGAGCACGCCGTCGAGTCGCTGATCGGTACGGGCCGTACCGACGGCCTGCCCTTCTT
This sequence comes from Streptomyces cellulosae, assembly GCA_014655195.1. Classification (GTDB taxonomy): domain Bacteria; phylum Actinomycetota; class Actinomycetes; order Streptomycetales; family Streptomycetaceae; genus Streptomyces; species Streptomyces cellulosae. The sequence goes on from BNBH01000003.1 coordinate 293,225, forward strand.
CACGTCGATCCTCAAGAAGCTGGTCAACGCATGAGCAAGACGCCCCTGGACACGGTCGAGCACGCGGCCGCGACCCCCGACGTCGAGCTGCCCTGGGCCGAGCTGGGCCTGAAGAAGGACGAGTACGAGCGGGTCGTGGAGATCCTCGGCCGCCGCCCGACCGGCGCCGAACTCGCCATGTACTCCGTCATGTGGTCCGAGCACTGCTCGTACAAGTCCTCCAAGGTCCACCTCCGCCAGTTCGGCGAGAAGGCCCCCGAGTCCGACGCCCTGCTCGTCGGCATCGGCGAGAACGCGGGCGTCGTGGACGTCGGCCAGGGTTACGCCGTCACCTTCAAGGTCGAGTCGCACAACCATCCGTCGTACGTCGAGCCCTACCAGGGAGCGGCCACCGGCGTCGGCGGCATCGTGCGCGACATCATCGCGATGGGCGCGCGCCCGGTCGCCGTGGTCGACCCCCTGCGCTTCGGCGCGGCCGACCACCCCGACACCAAGCGGGTGCTTCCCGGCGTGGTCGCCGGCATCGGCGGCTACGGCAACTGCCTGGGCCTGCCCAACATCGGCGGCGAGGTCGTCTTCGACGCCTGCTACCAGGGCAACCCGCTGGTCAACGCGGGCGCCATCGGCGTCATGCGGCACGAGGACATCCACCTCGCCAAGGCCTCCGGCGCCGGCAACAAGGTCATCCTCTACGGGGCCCGCACCGGCGGCGACGGCATCGGCGGCGCGTCGATCCTCGCCTCCGAGACCTTCGACGACGCCAAGCCGTCGAAGCGCCCCGCGGTGCAGGTCGGCGACCCCTTCCAGGAGAAGCTGCTCATCGAGTGCACCCTGGAGGCCTTCGCCGAGAAGCTCGTCGTCGGCATCCAGGACCTCGGCGCGGCCGGCCTGTCCTGCGCCACCTCCGAGCTGGCCTCCAACGGCTCCGGCGGCATGACCGTCGTGCTGGACGACGTCCCGCTGCGCGACTCCACGCTCTCGCCCGAGGAGATCCTCATGAGCGAGTCGCAGGAGCGCATGTGCGCCGTCGTGGAGCCCGACAAGGTCGACCGCTTCCTCGAGATCTGCGACAAGTGGGACGTCATCGCCACCGTCATCGGAGAGGTGACCGACGGCGACCGCCTGGAGATCTTCTGGCACGGCGAGAAGATCGTCGACGTCGACCCGCGCACGGTCGCCCACGAGGGCCCCACCTACGAGCGCCCCTACGCCCGCCCCGCCTGGCAGGACGAGCTGCAGGCGGACGACGCCGGCAAGCTGCCCCGCCCGCAGAGCGGCGAGGAGCTGAAGGACCAGGTCCTCAAGCTGGTCGCCTCGCCCAACCAGGCGTCCAAGCAGTGGATCACCCAGCAGTACGACCACTTCGTGCAGGGCAACACCGTTCTCGCCCAGCCCGAGGACTCCGGCATGATCCGCATCGACGAGGCGTCGGGCCTCGGCGTCGCGATCGCCACCGACGGCAACGGCCGGTACGCCAAGCTCGACCCCTACACGGGCGCGCAGCTGGCCCTCGCCGAGGCGTACCGCAACGTGGCGACGACCGGCGCCAAGCCGCTCGCCGTCTCCGACTGCCTCAACTTCGGCTCGCCCGAGGACCCGGCGGTCATGTGGCAGTTCGCGGAGGCCGTGCGCGGTCTGGCCGACGGCTGTCAGCAGCTCGGCACGCCGGTGACCGGCGGCAACGTCTCGCTCTACAACCAGACGGGAGAGGCCGCCATCCACCCGACGCCGGTGGTCGCCGTCCTCGGCGTCATCGACGACGTGGCCCGCCGCACCCCCGTCGCCTTCCAGGAGGAGGGCCAGCTCCTCTACCTCCTCGGCGACACCCGCGAGGAGTTCGGCGGCTCGGCCTGGTCCCAGGTCGTCCACGACCACCTCGGCGGCCTGCCCCCGAAGGTCGACCTGGAGCGTGAGCGGCTGCTCGGCGAGATCCTGATCTCCGCCTCCCGCGACGGCATGATCGACTCCGCGCACGACCTGTCCGACGGCGGTCTGATCCAGGCCGTGGTCGAGTCGGCGCTGCTCGGCGGCAAGGGCGCGCGTCTGGTGGTGCCCGACGGGCTGGACGCGTTCACCTTCCTGTTCTCCGAGTCGGCCGGCCGCGCGATCGTCGCCGTGCCGCGCTCGGAGGAGGTCCGCTTCAACGACATGTGCGGTGCGCGCGGCCTCCCGGCCACCCGCATCGGCGTCGTCGACGGCGACACGGTCCAGGTCCAGGGCGAGTTCTCCCTCCCTCTGACCGATCTGCGCGAGGCCCACGAGGGGACGATCCCGGCGCTGCTGGCCTGAGTCGCAGTACCTCTCGCATGCGAAGCCCCCGCTTTTTCGGCGGGGGCTTCGTCGTGTCCGGACGCCGGGCCGGGGGCGGTCGCCCGGTGGTTGTCCACAGGTGTGCACAGCCTCTTGCGCAAGATTACGTAGTTACGTAATCTCGAAGCCATGGAACTGGAAGAGCGCATGACCGAGCTGGAGCGCCGTATCGCGGCGCTCGAAGTGGCCGACCGCACGGCTCCCCAGGTGGGGGAGGGCGACTTCTGGGCCCTGGAAGGGCTCAAGGAGCAGCTCGCCGAGCTGAAGGCCGCCGACGGAGGCGTGCTGTTCACGGGCGCGGTGCGGCTGCCGACCGGTGAGCGGTACGACTGGCAGCACGGCGCGCTCACCTCGGACCTGCTCACCTACGAGTGGCCGGACGCCGCCGAGTCCTTCGCGGCCCTCGGCCACCCGGTCCGGCTCCGGCTGCTCCGCGAGATAACGGGTGGCCGTCGCACCGCCGCCGAACTGGCGGAGCTGGACGACATCGGCACGACCGGGCAGATCTACCACCACCTGCGCCAGCTCACCGCCGCCGGCTGGCTGCACAGCACCGGCCGGGGCCGCCACGAGGTCCCGGCGGGCCGGGTGGTGCCGCTGCTGGTGGCGCTGGCGGCTGCGCGGCCCTGACCGCACCGACGAGCACTGGGGGAAGCATGTCCGCACGCAAACTCGCCATGACCACGGTCCGGGCGCTCCAGATCGGATTCTTCGCCCTGGTGATCGCCCATGTGGCGCTGGACCTCGGCCACCCGGTGTGGTGGGACTTCCTGCCGCTGGTGCTGGCGTACGCCGTGCTGATCGTCGTCAACCGGTGGGGCGGAGCCCCGGACAGCCCCCGCGCGGCCCGGGAACCCGTCGAGGTCGAGCCCCCGGTCACCGGCCGCTGGATCGCGCTGAACAGCCCGGCCGACCACACGCCCAGCCACCACACCCACGCCTACGGCCAAACCTTCGCCATCGACGTGGTCGCCGAGCCCGAACCGGGCTCCCGCCCGGCCTTCCGCATGCTGTGGCCGACAGCCCGGCGCAACGCCGGCTTCCCCGCCTACGGCGCCCCGCTGCACGCGGTGGCCGACGCCACCGTCGTCCGGGCCACCGACACGGCACGCGATCACCTCAGCCGCGGCTCGCTGCCCGCGCTCGCGTATCTGATGATCCTCGAGGCGAACGTCCGCGACCTGCTCGGCGCCGGGAAGATCCTCGGAAACCACGTGATCCTCGACCTCGGCGACGGCACGTACGCCCTCTACGCCCACCTCCGGCGCGGCTCCCTGACCGTCCGCGAGGGCGAGCGGGTGCGCCGGGGCCAGGTCATCGCCCAGGTCGGCAACTCGGGCAACTCCACCGAGCCCCACCTGCACTTCCAGCTCATGGACGGCCCCGACCCGGACACCGCGCGCGGCATACCGTTCAGCTGGCGCGGCACGGGCGTCCCCCGCAACAACGAGGTGTTCGAGATCCCGGCCCGGCCTGTCGGCGCCCGCGCGTAGGCTTCCGCCATGCCACCGGCCAGGAAACGCCCCCGCTCCTACGACCCCGCCAAGACCCGCGCCGCCGTGCTGGCCCAGTTCGGGAACGTGCGCGCCGCGGTCGGCGCCCTCACCCCGGAGCAGCTCGCCGCGCCGACCCGGCTCGGCGACTGGACCGTCCGGGAGCTGGTCGCCCACATCGGCACCGCGCTGCTGGCCGTCGACCGGCTGCTGGACGAGCCGGAGCCCGCCGGGCAGGACGCCCGGCTGACCGACTGGCCCGCCGCCATCGCCGCCGACGCGGGGGCCATCGCCGACACCGCGCACCGGCTCGCGGCCGGCCACCCCGACCTCGGCGCCTACCTGGCGGACGCCGAGCGGCGCTTCACCGCCCGCCTCGACGCCCACCCGAGCGGCCGGCTGCTCCCGACCAGCGCGGGCGCCCTGCCCCTCACCGACTACGTGGTCACCCGCGCCGTGGAGCTGGTCGTCCACACCGACGACCTGAACGCCGCCGTCCCCGGCCTGGACGTCCCGTACGACCGGCAGGCGCTGGCCACCTGCGTGCGGCTGCTGGCCGACGCGCTGGCCGCGAAGGCGCCCGGCGGCTCCACGGAGGTGCGCGTCCCGCCGTTCGCGGTGGTGCAGTGCGTCGAGGGACCCCGGCACACCCGCGGCACCCCGCCGAACGTGGTGGAGACCGACCCGCTCACCTGGATCCGGCTGGCCTCCGGGCGGCTCTCCTGGCCGGACGCCGTGGACTCCGCCGAGGTCAGTGCCAGCGGGGAGCGCGCCGACCTCGGGCCGTACCTGCCGCTGCTCGGCTGAGCGGCGGCGGAGAAGCGGAGGGAAAGCGGCGGGAAAGCGGCGGCGAAACCGGGGGAACCGCCCGCTCCGCCTCTCCGTCGAAGCGGCATGGACCGACAGACGCACACCTCGCGCAGGACCCTCGCGGCCGTCGCCGTGCTCGTCGTCCCGCTCGCCGCGGCCTGCGGCAGCGAGAAGGCGGGCGCCGGCAGCGACGCCGCCGAGGCGGAGCGGCCGGTCACCGGCGTCCGCTGGACCGTCGACAGCGTCACCGTGGACGGCGCCACGCACCGCGCCCCCGACGGCGCCCACCTCACCCTCGGCGAGGACGGCCGGGCCACCGGCAGCTACGGCTGCAACCTCTTCGAGGCCCGCCTCCGCACCGACGGCGACCGTGTCCGCCTCTCCGACCCGGAGACCACCCTCCGGGCCTGCGACGACCAGGTCATGGCGGGCGAGAGCGCCGTCTCCCGCGCCCTGGCCGCCGGAGAGCTGAAGGCCGACGTCAACGGCGACCGCCTCACGCTGACCACCGCGTCCGGCGACACCGTGCGCCTCACCGAGGCGAAGGACCACCCCCTGCACGGCACCCGCTGGAACGTCACCACCCCCGACGGCGCGGGCCGCGCCCACCTCACCTTCGACCAGCAGGACGGCACGGTCTCCGGGAACCTGGGCTGCAACCAGGTCAACGCGAGGGCCACCGTGCGCGACGGCCATATCACCCTCGGCCTCCCGTCCCGGACCCGAATGATGTGCGAAGACTCACTCATGGACGCCGAGAAGGCCCTGACGAAGCTCTTCGACGGCGCCGCCCGGTACGCGGTCGACGGTGACACCCTCACGCTGACCAGCGAAAACGGAACCGAGGTACGGGCCGTCGCGGCCCGCTGATCCAGCCGCGGGGCCGCATCCCGCATTCGGACCAGTGGTCGATCTCGCCTACACTCGGAGGCGTGCCACGTGGTGACGGACGACTCAACCACGACCTGCTCCCCGGCGAGAAAGGCCCCCAGGACGCTTGCGGCGTCTTCGGTGTCTGGGCTCCGGGCGAAGAGGTCGCCAAGCTCACGTACTTCGGGCTCTACGCCCTCCAGCATCGGGGCCAGGAATCCGCAGGAATCGCGGTCAGCAACGGCTCCCAGATCCTCGTCTTCAAGGACATGGGCCTGGTGTCCCAGGTCTTCGACGAGACCTCCCTCGGTTCTCTCCAGGGACACATCGCGGTCGGTCACGCCCGCTACTCGACCACCGGTGCCTCCGTGTGGGAGAACGCCCAGCCGACGTTCCGCGCGACCGCGCACGGTTCCATCGCGCTCGGCCACAACGGCAACCTGGTCAACACGGCGGAGCTCGCCGAGATGGTCGCCGAGCTCCCCAAGGAGAACGGCCGCGCGCCCAAGGTGGCCGCGACCAACGACACCGACCTGATCACCGCCCTGCTGGCCGGCCAGCGCGCCGCAGACGGCGAGCCGGTCACCGTGGAGCAGGCCGCGCACGTGGTCCTGCCCAAGGTCAAGGGCGCCTTCAGCCTCGTCTTCATGGACGAGAACACCCTCTACGCCGCCCGTGACCCGCAGGGCATCCGCCCGCTGGTCCTCGGCCGGCTGGAGCGCGGCTGGGTGGTCGCCTCCGAGTCCGCCGCCCTCGACATCTGCGGCGCCGCTTACGTCCGCGAGATAGAGCCGGGCGAGTTCGTCGCCATCGACGAGAACGGACTGCGAACGTCCCGGTTCGCGGAAGCGAAGCCCAAGGGATGCGTCTTCGAGTACGTGTACCTGGCCCGCCCCGACACCGACATCGCCGGCCGGAACGTCTACCTCTCGCGCGTCGAGATGGGTCGCAAGCTCGCCGCGGAGTCGCCGGTCGAGGCCGATCTGGTGATACCGACGCCGGAGTCCGGCACCCCCGCCGCCATCGGCTACGCGGAGGCCTCCGGCATCCCCTTCGGCGCCGGCCTGGTCAAGAACGCGTACGTCGGCCGTACGTTCATCCAGCCCTCGCAGACCATCCGGCAGCTCGGCATCCGGCTGAAGCTGAACCCGCTCAAGGAAGTCATCAAGGGCAAGCGCCTGGTCGTCGTCGACGACTCCATCGTGCGCGGCAACACCCAGCGGGCCCTGGTCCGCATGCTCCGTGAGGCGGGCGCCGCCGAGGTCCACATCCGGATCTCCTCGCCGCCCGTGAAGTGGCCCTGCTTCTTCGGCATCGACTTCGCCACCCGCGCCGAGCTGATCGCCAACGGCATGACCATCGAGGAGATCGGCACCTCGCTCGGCGCCGACTCCCTGGCGTACATCTCGCTCGACGGCATGATCGAGGCGACCACCATCGCCAAGCCCAACCTGTGCCGCGCCTGCTTCGACGGCGAGTACCCGATGGACCTGCCCGACCCCGAGCTCCTCGGCAAGCAGCTGCTGGAGACCGAGCTGGCCGCAGGCACCGCCGCCCCGGCCGCGGTCGACGCGATCCGCCGCCCGTAAGCCCTGACGGACGACACGAAAGCTCTCACAGCCATGTCCCAGAACACTGGTGCCAGCTACGCAGCGGCGGGCGTCGACATCGAAGCGGGCGACCGCGCGGTCGAGCTGATGAAGGAGTGGGTGAAGAAGACGCAGCGCCCCGAGGTCCTCGGCGGCCTCGGCGGATTCGCCGGCCTCTTCGACGCCTCCGCCCTGAAGAACTACGAGCGCCCGCTGCTCGCCTCCGCCACGGACGGCGTCGGCACCAAGGTCGACATCGCCCGCCGCATGGGCGTCTACGACTCCATCGGGCACGACCTGGTCGCCATGGTCATGGACGACATCGTGGTGTGCGGCGCCGAGCCGCTGTTCATGACCGACTACATCTGCGTCGGCAAGGTCCACCCCGAGCGTGTCGCGGCCGTCGTCAAGGGCATCGCCGAGGGCTGTGTGCTGGCCGGATGCGCCCTGGTGGGCGGCGAGACGGCCGAACACCCCGGTCTGCTGGGTCCGGACGACTTCGACGTCGCCGGGGCCGGCACGGGCGTCGTGGAGGCCGACCGTCTGCTCGGCGCGGACCGCATCCGTTCGGGTGACGCGGTGATCGCCATGGCGTCCTCCGGACTTCACTCCAACGGCTACTCGCTCGTCCGCCACGTACTGCTCGACCAGGCGGGTCTGTCGCTGGACGCCCGGATCGACGAGCTGGGCCGCACCCTCGGCGAGGAGCTGCTGGAGCCCACCAAGATCTACTCGCTGGACTGCCTGTCGCTGATCCACACCACCGAGGTGCACGCGTTCAGCCACGTCACCGGCGGCGGACTCGCGGCCAATCTGGCCCGGGTGATCCCGGACGGGCTGCACGCCACGGTGGACCGCTCCACCTGGACGCCCGGACCGGTGTTCGACCTGGTCGGCCGGACCGGCTCGGTCGAGCGGCTGGAGCTGGAGAAGACGCTGAACATGGGCGTCGGCATGATCGCGATCGTGCCGCAGGAGTCCGTCGACGTGGCGCTCACGACGCTCGCCGACCGCGGCGTGGAGTCCTGGGTGGCCGGCGAGATCACCGAGCGCGGGGACCACACCACGGGTGCTGCTCTTGTCGGTGACTACGCGAACTGAGCACGGAAAGGCTGCCCGCCCGGTCACCGGGCGGGCAGCACACCGGCCGACGGGGCCGGTCCGGGCAGCACTGAACCCGGCGGGTGACCTGGGTCACCGACCGGGTTCAAGCTTCACGCAAGGTCAAGCGCCGCGACGCTGTTGCGAGGACGGGCCGTCCTCGTCCTCCTCGTCGTCCTCGTAGAGGTCGGCGTACTTTGCGTACAGGTCGTCGTCTTGCTCATCGTCCTCGAAACGATCACCGTTCGGTGACTGATTCGACGTCGATGCGCCCAGCTCCTCGGCCAGGCGTGAGAGGTCAGTCCCACCGCTGTTGTACTTCAGCTGGCGGGCGACCTTCGTCTGCTTGGCCTTGGCCCGGCCGCGCCCCATGGCTCGACCCCCTCAACGACGGGGCTCGACGGCCCCAGAGTCTTGACACGCGTTCATGGTCCAGAACGGGCTCTCCGTGGAGAGACCGGTCCGTAGGGCTTCCACGGTACCTGAGCCCGCGCCCATACGGTACGTCGCCCGCATGACGTGCCCGCGCCCGGGACCGTCGAGGCGCCCTGTCCTCGCTGGTCAACCGCGATTTTAACCACTTATCGCCGGTCGACCCGCCGGGAGAAGTGAGAGTTCTCTCCAAGTGCCCCCCGGCGGGTACCGCTCATGTGTGCGAACGCACCCCGATCGAGGGGCCCCGCACGGACCTCATCGCAGCGGACGCGCCTCCGCCATCCGCTGCTCGGCGATCCGGTCGGCCGCGGCGGCCGGCGGAATACCGTCCTCCTTCGCACGTGCGAATATGGCGAGCGTGGTGTCGAAGATCTTCGACGCCTTCGCCTTGCACCGGTCGAAGTCAAAGCCGTGCAGCTCGTCCGCCACCTGGATCACGCCGCCGGCGTTCACCACGTAGTCCGGCGCGTAGAGGATCCCGCGGTCGGCGAGGTCCTTCTCCACACCCGGGTGGGCGAGCTGGTTGTTGGCCGCGCCGCAGACCACCTTGGCGGTCAGCACGGGCACGGTGTCGTCGTTCAGGGCGCCGCCGAGCGCACACGGGGCGTAGATGTCCAGGCCCTCGGTGCGGATCAGCGTCTCGGTGTCGGCCACGGCCGACACGCCCTCGGGGTGCCGGTCGAGAATCCGGCGGACGGCGTCCTCACGCACATCGGTGATCACGACCTCGGCGCCCTCGGCCCGCAGGTGCTCCACCAGGTGGTGCCCGACCTTGCCCACGCCCGCCACGCCGACCTTGCGGTCCCGCAGCGACGGGTCGCCCCACAGGTGCTGGGCGGCGGCCCGCATGCCCTGGTAGACGCCGTAGGAGGTGAGCACCGACGAGTCGCCCGCGCCGCCGTTCTCGGGGGAGCGGCCGGTGGTCCAGCGGCACTCCCGGGCCACGACGTCCATGTCGGCGACATAGGTGCCGACGTCGCACGCGGTGACGTAGCGGCCGCCGAGGGAGGCGACGAACCGGCCGTAGGCCAGCAACAGCTCCTCGGTCTTGATCCGCTCCGGGTCGCCGATGATCACGGCCTTGCCGCCGCCGTGGTCGAGACCGGCCATGGCGTTCTTGTACGACATCCCGCGCGCGAGGTTGAGCGCGTCGGCGACGGCCTCCTCCTCGGAGGCGTACGGGTAGAACCGCGTACCGCCGAGCGCGGGGCCCAGCGCGGTGGAGTGGATGGCGATGACGGCCTTGAGGCCGCTGGCACGGTCCTGGCAGAGCACGACTTGTTCGTGGCCGCCCTGGTCCGAACGGAACAGGGTGTGCAGGACGCCGTCAGATACGTCGGTCACTGTGGTGACTCCTGAGTAAGTAGCGGCGGGTGGGACGGGCTCCCGTACGGGTGGCGGGGGCTGTGGCACGAGAGTAGATCCTTACCCGCCGGTCGGCGGCACCGTGTCCCGGATCACCTCCGTCCGGAGTACCGCGTGCGACGATTTGCCGGGGTTTCCCACCCGTCCGGGCGGAGTCCCGGCAGGTTTTCGCGGCGGTCCGCGGGGGAGGGAGCAGAGCGTGACCAAGGTGTCCTCGGTGATGGTCCCCTACGCCTCCTACCTGCGCGTGTACGAACCGCTGGCCGCCTTCCCCGAGCCGGAGCGCGGCCACTGGGAGCGGTACGCCCGGCGCGACGACCTCCCCTCGTACCAGGAGGAGCTGCGCCGGTCGCTGGCCGACCTCGCGGCGGTCCCGCCGGCGCCGGTCCCGGTGCACGAGAGCGGCGACGCCTTCGTGCTGGAGACGGACGGCGAGGTCCGGGTCTGCCCGTGGCGCACCCGGCTGCGCGGCTGGCAGGCCCTGGGCGAGCTCGCGGAGGAGTACCCGCTGCCGGTCCTGGACGCCCTGCTGCCCCCGGTCGTGCGGCACGAGGCGAGCCGGGACTACGAGCGCTGGCTGGCCGAGCACCCCGACGCGCGCCCGTGGATCCGCACCTCCACCTGGCAGGTGCCGATCAACTGGTTCGTGCTCTTCACCGACGAGGAGCGCCAGTACGCCAAGGGCTCCGCCGGCGAGGTCCCGGTCCTGCGCTACCGCACGCCCATGGTCCAGGCGCGGCGCCGGGTGGCGCGGGCGCTGCGGGCGCTGCGGGACGCCGTGGACGAGAGCCTGCTGATCGACGGCCTGGTGGACGTCGGCCGCTGGCTGGAGGAGTTCCACCCGCGCTCGCTGGTCGAGCTGGACTACGGGGGACTGGTGCACGTCGTGCCGGCCGGCGCCCTGGCGGACGACCACTCGGCGGCCGACGTCGGCGAGGGGATCGCGGCACTGCGGCGGGGCGACGAAGGGGGTGCGGCGGACGCGTACGGGCGCCTCGTCGAGCGCTGGCGCGCGGTCCGTGACCTGCGATCGGCGAACTGACGTTTGACCAAACGCCCTTCTTGGGGTTTTGTCTTCGCCCTGAGGCTCGTTGAAGTCGCGTCAATCCGGATGCGACATCGGACGTAGCAGCCTTACCGGGCGTAAGTCCCAAGCGTGTCAAGCGTGACGGACCGCACGCACAAGACTCTTGCGCCCCTTGCCCCTCCTCATGCCAAAATAGGACAAGGAGTCCGGGGAGGACTCCTCCGTCCTGCTGTGCTCCACTATGGGCGGAATCTCAGCATTGCACGCTTTGGGGGGTCCGGTGACTCCTGCGCGTTGCTGTGACTGATCGTCACAGGGGCGTGACTGTCCGCTATGGCATGGTCCATCGGCTTCCGCGGCTGATGAACACCTGGGAGGGCAATTCCATCGGTTTGGCCGACGTGGCTGGACAGATGGTGTAGTTGTAGTGCCGAGGACAAGCCGTTCGTCCTATAACCGACTCGACTCGCGTCCGCCATTTCGGGCAACGCGGGTCAAGGTGCAGAATTTAGAGGAAAGAACCGAGAAGGTTCGGTTCTCCCGAGGAGGCCGCTCATGACCGCTCGCACCCCTGATGCCGAGCCGCTGCTGACCCCCGCTGAGGTTGCCACCATGTTCCGCGTCGACCCGAAGACGGTCACGCGCTGGGCGAAGGCCGGCAAGCTCACGTCGATCCGCACGCTCGGCGGCCACCGCCGCTACCGCGAGGCCGAGGTCCGCGCACTGCTCGCGGGCATCCCGCAGCAGCGCAGCGAGGCCTGAACCTGCATGAACCGGGCAGAACCGGCTGGTCCCCCACCGGCCGCGACGCCCGGGAACTTTAGCTCCAAGCGACGCGGGGACTGCCCCAACAGCCCCCTCGCCCCACCGAATCAGAGCTTCACAGCCAACTGAACACCGGGTGCGTCGTCGATCGCGCTGGACTCCGCCGAGTCCAGCGCGATCTTTTTTGTGCGCCGGTGGTGGGTCTCCGTGCGGGGCCGGACGGCCTCAACGGCCTTCTATGCGCGGGCTTGTCGGAGTCTGAGGGCGCCTGTGGGATCGGCTGTGGAGGGGCCGGGGCGGAGCACTCGGGAGAGTGCAATTGCACATATTAAATTGACCTGTTGTAGGCGAGGCGTAAGTTCCACCCTTGTGAAAACTCATGCGGTGACACCCGTCACATACCAGTTGGGTTGTTGAGCCGACGGCATATGCGCTAGACGGAACGCGCGTCGGCGGCCGCTTGTTCCTGGGGGTCCTCGGCGGGTTCGGGCGGCCCCTGGGGCGCCTCCGGGGCCTCGGCGCCGTCGAGGGGCGCGGAGTCCATCGCCAGACGCTGGAGACGGTGGCAGACCGGGCAGTGACGGGTGAGATGCCGGTACGACGACGCGGCCGCGAGATGCGCGCGGAGCAGCGCCCGTGTCTCATGCCTGGCCGATGCCGTCATGCCCCACCTCCGGTCCCCCCACGGACACATGTCCTGTTCCTGGAGTACCGAGGGACCGCGAGGCCGTCAAGACGGCGCAGGCGCCCGCGAGAAGGGCGTCGGGGCCCCTCTCGGGGCACGGCCTGCGGAGGAGCCTTCACGGCGCCTCCGGGCTGTCCTGACGGGTCCGCACATGCGGAAGGCCCGCCATCCCTTACGGGGGGCGGGCCTTCCGGTATGCGGTCCTGACGGGATTTGAACCCGCGGCCTCCACCTTGACAGGGTGGCGAGCACTCCAAACTGCTCCACAGGACCTCAGTCGCGGCGCTTTCCTGCGTTGCGCTGCGAGAAGGACTGTACAGGAGCAGGAGCCCCCTGGTCGAACTCACCCTGCGTACGGTTCCCGTCACGGCGCGGCGGCGTCGATCGCCTTGACGATCCGCTTGTCCGACACGGGGTACGCCGTGCCCAGCGCGTGCGCGAAATAGCTGACCCGCAGCTCCTCGATCATCCAGCGGATGTCCCGCACCTGCTGCGGCACCGGCCGCCCCCGCGGCATCTGCTCCAGGAGCCAGGCGTACTCGTCCTGCATCTCGTGGACCTTCGCCATGCGCGTGGTGTCCCGCTGCACGTTCGTCGGCATCTGCTGGAGCCGGCGGTCCGCGGCCACCAGGTAGCGCATCAGGTCCGGCAGCCGGCGCAGCCCCGCCTCGGTCACGAAGCCCGGCTTCACCAACGCGTCCAGCTGCGTGCGGACGTCCTGGAGGTTCGGCAGCAGCGCGGGGCTGCGGACGCCCTTCAGACGGCGCTCACAGGCCTGCCAGGCGGCCAGCACCTGCTGCACCTGCCCGACCGCTCGGACCGTCGTGTCGACGATCTCCGCGCGCACCTTGTCGAACAGCTTCCGGTACGACTCCTCGTCCCACACCGGGCCGCCGAAGTCCGCGATCAGCTTGTCCGCCGCGGCCATGGCGCAGTCGTCGAACAGCGCCTGCACCGAACCGTGCGGATTGGCGGACAGGGCGAGCTTCTGAGGATTGGTCAGCTTCTCGGACGCGAACTTCGCGGGGTTGACCGGGATGTTCAGCAGGATCAGCCGCCGGGTGCCCTTCCACATCGCCTCCGCCTGCTCGGCCTCCGAGTCGAACAGCCGCACCGACACCGAGTCGCCGTCGTCCACCAGAGCCGGATACGCCTTCACCGGCTGGCCGGCCCTGCGCGTCTCGAACACCCGGGTGAGCGAACCGATCGTCCAGTCCGTCAGCCCCTTGCGCTCCAGCGACTCCCCGCCCTGACGCTGCGCCGTGGCGGCCGCCGCCTGCGACAGCGCCTTGCGCGCCTTGGGACGCAGCTTGAGCTTCAGCGCCTCCAGGTCCTTGTCCTCGGCGAGCGTGCGGCGCCGCTCGTCGACGATCCTGAACGTCACCTTCAAGTGGTCGGGGACACGGGACCAGTCGAAGTCCTCCGCCTCGAACGGCACCCCGACCATCCGCTTCAGCTCGCGGGCCATCGTGACGGTCAGCGGCTCCTGCAGTGGCACGGCCCGCTCCAGGAACGCCTTCGCGTAGTTCGGCGCCGGCACGTAGTTGCGCCGGATCGGCTTGGGCAGGGAGCGGATCAGCTCCGTGACGACCTCTTCGCGCAGACCCGGGATCTGCCAGTCGAAGCCCTCGTCCGTGACCTGGTTCAGCACCTGGAGCGGGATGTGGACGGTCACGCCGTCCGCGTCCGCGCCGGGCTCGAACTGGTACGTCACACGGAACGTGAGCGGGCCCTGGCGCCAGGTGTCGGGGTAGTCGGCCTTGGTGACCGCGTCCGCCGACTCACGGATCAGCATCTCCCGCTCGAAGTCGAGGAAGTCGGGCTGCTCGCGCCGCTTGTGCTTCCACCACGAGTCGAAGTGCGCCCCCGACACCACATGGTCGGGGATCCGCTGGTCGTAGAAGTCGAAGAGGGTCTCGTCGTCGACCAGGATGTCCCGGCGCCGCGCCCGGTGCTCCAGTTCCTCGACCTCGGTCAGCAGTTTGCGGTTGTCCGCGAAGAACTTGTGGTGCGTGCGCCAGTCGCCCTCGACCAGGGCGTTGCGGATGAACAGCTCCCGGGACAGCTCCGGGTCGATCCGCCCGTAGTTCACCTTCCGCTGCGCCACGATCGGCACGCCGTACAGCGTGACCTTCTCGTACGCCATCACGGCCGCCTGGTCCTTCTCCCAGTGCGGCTCGCTGTAGGTGCGCTTGACCAGGTGCTCGGCGAGCGGCTCGACCCACTCCGGCTCGATCTTCGCGTTGACCCGCGCCCACAGCCGGGACGTCTCCACCAGCTCCGCCGACATCACGAACCGCGGCGGCTTCTTGAACAGCGCGGAGCCCGGGAAGATGGCGAACTTGGCGTTGCGCGCGCCGAGGTACTCGTTGCGCCCGCCCTCGCGCCGGCCGCCGCCCTGACCGGAGTCCTTGGACTCCTTCACGTCCTTCATGCCGATGTGCGAGAGCAGACCGGCCAGCAGGGAGACGTGGATGCGGTCGGCGGGGGCGTCCTGGTCGTCGAGGTGGATCCCCATCTGCTTGGCGACGGTCCGCAGCTGGGCGTAGATGTCCTGCCACTCGCGGATGCGCAGGAAGTTCAGGTACTCCTGCTTGCACATCCGGCGGAACGACGAGGAGCCGCGCTCCTTCTGCTGCTCGCGGATGTACCGCCACAGGTTGAGGAACGCGAGGAAGTCGCTGGTCTCGTCGCGGAAGCGGGCGTGCTGCTGGTCGGCCTGCGTCTGCTTGTCGGCGGGCCGCTCGCGCGGGTCCTGGATCGACAGCGCGGCGGCGATGACCATGACCTCGCGGACGCAGCCGTTGCGCTCCGCCTCCAGCACCATGCGCGCCAGTCGCGGGTCCACCGGCAACTGGGCCAGCTTCCGGCCGGTCTGCGTGAGGCGCTTGCGCGGGTCCTTCTGCGTGGGGTCCAGCGCGCCGAGCTCCTGGAGCAGCTGGACGCCGTCGCGGATGTTGCGGTGGTCCGGCGGGTCGATGAAGGGGAACTTCTCGATCTCACCCAGGCCGGCGGCCGTCATCTGGAGGATGACCGAGGCGAGGTTGGTCCGCAGGATCTCCGCGTCGGTGAACTCGGGACGGGAGAGGAAGTCCTCCTCGCTGTACAGCCGGATGCAGATGCCGTCCGAGGTACGGCCGCAGCGGCCCTTGCGCTGGTTGGCGCTGGCCTGCGAAACGGGCTCGATCGGCAGCCGCTGCACCTTGGTGCGGTGGCTGTAGCGCGAGATACGGGCGAAGCCGGGGTCGATGACGTACTTGATGCCGGGGACGGTGAGGGACGTCTCGGCCACGTTCGTCGCCAGCACGATCCGGCGGCCGCTGTGCTGCTGGAACACCCGGTGCTGCTCGGCGTGCGACAGCCGGGCGTACAGCGGCAGCACCTCGGTCGAGCGGTACCGCTTCTTGTTCAGCGCGTCCGCCGTGTCCCGGATCTCCCGCTCACCGGAGAGGAACACCAGGATGTCGCCGGGGCCCTCCGCCATCAGCTCCTCGACGGCGTCGGTGATCGCGGTGATCTGGTCCCGGTCGGCGTCCTCGGAGTCCTCCTCCAGCAGCGGCCGGTAGCGCACCTCCACCGGATACGTCCGCCCGCTGACCTCGATGATCGGGGCGTCGCCGAAATGCCGGGAGAAGCGCTCGGGGTCGATGGTCGCCGAGGTGATGACGACCTTGAGGTCGGGACGCTTCGGCAGCAGCTGCGCGAGATAGCCGAGCAGGAAGTCGATGTTCAGGGACCGTTCGTGCGCCTCGTCGATGATGATCGTGTCGTAGGCGCGCAGTTCGCGGTCGGTCTGGATCTCCGCGAGCAGGATGCCGTCCGTCATCAGCTTGATGAACGTGGCTTCCGGGTCGACCTGGTCGGTGAAGCGGACCTTCCAGCCGACGGCCTCGCCGAGCGGGGTGTCCAGCTCCTCGGCGACCCGCTCGGCCACCGTACGGGCCGCGATCCTCCGGGGCTGGGTGTGCCCGATCATGCCGCGGACGCCGCGCCCCAGCTCCATGCAGATCTTCGGAATCTGCGTGGTCTTGCCGGAGCCCGTCTCACCGGCCACGATCACCACCTGGTGATCACGGATGGCCTCGGCGATGGCGTCCTTCTTCTGGCTGACGGGCAGCTGCTCGGGATACCGGACCTCCGGCACCCTGGCCCGGCGCGCCGCCATCCGCTCCTCGGCCGCGGCGACCTCCGCCTCGATCTCACCGAGCACGGCGGCACGCGCCTCCGGCTTACGGATCTTGCGGGCACCCTCGAGCCGCCTCCCGAGCCGGTGCGCATCGCGCAGCGACAGCTCGGAGAGGCGGGAGGCGAGAGAGCCGAGGGCGGGGGCAGAGTGCGTAGACATACGGACTCCAGGATCTCAGACCGCGGAAAAAGGCGGCGAGCCATTTTGCCCGGGCGTACGACCAGGGCACACAACAAGGCCCCGATCAGAGATCGGGGCCTTTGCTGTGGCTGGGGCCGGGGTCGAACCGGCGACCTTCCGCTTTTCAGGCGGACGCTCGTACCAACTGAGCTACCCAGCCGCGATGTTTCACGTGAAACATCAGCGGTCCTGACGGGATTTGAACCCGCGGCCTCCACCTTGACAGGGTGGCGAGCACTCCAAACTGCTCCACAGGACCAAGCTTGTGTCGTACGACAGTGTTGCACAGGGTGGTGCGTGCCCCCAACGGGATTCGAACCCGTGCTACCGCCTTGAAAGGGCGGCGTCCTAGGCCGCTAGACGATGAGGGCTATCGGCCCGCCTGGGCGCTTCTCAGCGCGTCGGGGACGTGAGAAGCATATGGGATGGCGGGATGGTTCGCCAAAACGGTTTAGGAGCGGGGTCGCGACGGCGTGGCGGGGGGTGATCCGGGGGTGGTTCCCGAGGGGCTGCCGGACGAGGTGCCGGGGGAGCTGCCGGAGGGGGACGGGGAGCTGTCCGCGCCCGGCTGGTTCTCCTCGGGCAGGTGCCGGCTGACCTCCGCCGTGGTGAGCCCGAGACCGCCCAGCTCGATCGAGTCCCACGCCTGGAGGCGCTTGGTGTCCCGGTCGAAGTAGAGGATCGACGTCTCGATCGGGTCGGGGTACTTGCCCTCGATCGCGCGCAGCCCGCTGCCGCCGGTGGACCCCTCGACGCGCAGCCGGGTGCCGTACCGCATGACCTCGGTGTCCTCGCGGTGCAGATGGCCGGAGAGGACCAGCGGCACGGTGCCGTCGACCTCGCGGGCCGCCGACGGCTCGTGGACGACCGCCACGTCCACCGGGGTGCCTGCCCGCTTCTGGTCCAGCATCGCGGAGGCCAGTCGGGCGCCCGCCAGCTCCTGGGACTGCTCGGCGCCGGTCCTCTGGGTGCGGTCGGGGGTGAACTGCGGGTCGCCGATGCCGGCGAAGCGCAGGCCCGCGATGGTCCGCGCCCGGCCGTCGTCGAGGACGTGCACGTTCCTCATCCGGTCCAGGTAGCGCTGGGTGACGAGCGAGTCGTGGTTGCCCCGCACCCACACGTACGGCGCGCCCAGGTTCTCGATCGGGTCCAGGAAGCCGTTCTCGGCGGCCGTGCCGTGGTCCATCGTGTCGCCGGAGTCGACGATCACGTCCACCCGGTACTGCTCCACCAGCGAGGCGATGATCTTCCAGCTCGCGGGGTTGAGGTGGATGTCGGAGACGTGCAGGACGCGGATGGTGGTCGGGTCCGGCTGGTAGACGGGGAGCGTGGACGTGGCGT
The DNA here is from genome assembly GCA_014655195.1 of Streptomyces cellulosae. Lineage (GTDB taxonomy): Bacteria > Actinomycetota > Actinomycetes > Streptomycetales > Streptomycetaceae > Streptomyces > Streptomyces cellulosae. Next base: position 311,382 of record BNBH01000003.1, read on the forward strand.
CGTAGAGCTTGGTCACGTTGGTGACCAGACGGGCCAACTCCTGCTGGTAGACGTCGAACTCGGTGACGATGCTGCGCGCGTCGCCGACCAGCGAGGGCGCGGAGGACAGCAGGCCGGAGAACTTCGGCTCCAGCACCGAGTCCGGGTTCCAGGTCGCGTACGCCGTGCCGCCGGACGCGGCCAGCAGGCCGAGGGCGAGCCCTCCGGCGGCCAGGGCGCGGCGCGGACGGCGGTAGACGAGCAGGCCGAGCGTGGCGGCGCCGGTGACGACGGCGACGCAGGAGCGCACGGCGAGGTCCGCGGTGCCGCGGGCGATGTCCTCGGTCACCTCGTCCTGGAGCCCCGACAGACGCTCCGGGTGGTCGACCAGGGCACGGGAGCGCTCGGGGTCGAGCTGGTCGACGTTGACGTCGAGACGCACCGGGGCGATGTGGCTGTCGAGCTGCAGCGCGCCCAGGGGCGAGATGTTGATCTTCGTGCCGCCGCTGAAGGACGGGCGCAGGGTCATGGTGGTGTTCATCGGGCCGACCGGCACACGGACGTTGCCGACGACGAGCAGGCCCAGCCATGCGCCGAGCAGCACCACCGCGACCAGACCGAGGGCGCGCGCCCAAGGGCGCGGCCGTGCACCGGGGGTGAGCGCGAGTGCCGGCGCGGCCGGGGGCCGGGTGCCGCCCGAGGGGTGGCGGCGGGTCGGGGCCTGCGGGAGCCGTGGGAGGCGGTGGATCAGGTTCATGACGGCAGTCGGGACGCGGGCCATTGATCCCCTATGCCCGTGCGGGCGGCCGGATATGCGGGCGTCGCCCGCCTCTCGTACGGACCGATCGTCCCCGACAATGGCTTCGTGCTGGAGATGACGCGCGAGGAGTTCGAGGAGCTGGTCGCCGAGGCGCTGGACCGGATCCCCCCGGAGCTGACGCGGCTCATGGACAACGTCGCGGTGTTCGTGGAGGACGAGCCGCCGGCGGACGACCCGGAGCTGCTCGGGCTCTACGAGGGGACGCCGCTGACCGAGCGGGGGGAGTGGTACGCCGGGGTGCTGCCCGACCGGATCACCATCTACCGGGGGCCGACCCTGCGGATGTGCGAGTCCCGGGAGGACGTGGTCACGGAGACCGAGATCACGGTGGTGCACGAGATCGCGCACCACTTCGGGATCGACGACGCCCGGCTGCACGCACTCGGCTACGGATAGGCCGTTCGCGTGTCCTCTTGCGGGTGACGGGAGTTGGGCTTGTCGACCCTGTACTCCAACCGGAGGTGGCCCCGTGCGCCGCTTGTACGTACCCGTCCGCCTGGCCGCCACGGTCGTGGCCGTCGCCGCTGCCGCCGGATGCGTGAGCGTGGGTGACGACGACGCCGGAGGGAAGGCCGCGCCGTCCCACTCCGCCGGACGCTCGGGCGGCGAGGCCCCGGACGGCGGCACCGACCGGGTGGGCGGCAAGGCCGGCCACGGAGCGGCCGGGGCCGACGGCGGGCGCTACGAGGAGAGCGGCGAGGACAAGGACGACAAGGACGGGAAGAAGAAGCGCAAGGGCGAGCGCCCGTCCCCGTCGGGCGGGCGGCCGTCCGCCGAGGAGAGCCGCCCCGCGTCCGACGGCGGCGGCCCCGACGAGCCCGCGCGCCCGACCCCCGACGACCGCCCCGACCCGCCCGAGCCCAGCCGCACCCCGGACTCGCAGCCCTCGGACCCGCCGCAGGACCCGGGGCCGACGTCCGAGCCGACCCAGGCCGAGCCGTCCTCGTCCGCCCACCAGCCGCCCGACACCCAGCTCGGGCAGCGGGAGCCCGCGCCGAGGGCGGGAGCGCCCGCCTAGCCCCCTCCGGTACCCCGTTCACCTGCGGATTTGCATCCGAGGTGCCGGGGTGCGTATGGTGGCAGATCGTTTGATCCTATTTGCCCGGCGCCACAACAGAGCGCGCCGTGTGGCGCGTACTCTCTCCCTTGCCGTGGTGGACCGCATTGAGGCGGTCGTAATTGCGAACTGCGAATCACGGAGTTGACGGGCGCGTGCCGAAGAGACTCCGGAAGGTTTCGCATTCGTATGCCCATCGCCAGTACTGATCACGTCGTCGTGCCCGAGAACACCGAGGACACCGACACCACCGCCGCCGTCGAGACGGCGGCCCCCGAGATCACCTTCGCCTCCCTCGGTCTGCCCGAGGGCGTCGTGCGCAAGCTCGCGCAGAACGGCGTGACCACCCCCTTCCCGATCCAGGCCGCGACCATCCCGGACGCCCTGGCCGGCAAGGACATCCTCGGCCGTGGCCGCACCGGCTCCGGCAAGACCCTCTCCTTCGGTCTGCCGACCCTGGCGCAGCTCGCCGGCGGCCGCACCGAGAAGCACAAGCCGCGCGCGGTCATCCTGACGCCGACCCGCGAGCTGGCCATGCAGGTGGCCGACGCCCTCCAGCCCTACGGCGACGTCCTCGGCCTCAAGATGAAGGTCGTCTGCGGCGGCACCTCCATGGGCAACCAGATCTACGCCCTCGAGCGCGGCGTCGACGTCCTCGTCGCCACCCCGGGCCGCCTGCGCGACATCATCAACCGAGGCGCCTGCTCGCTTGCGAACGTGGAGATCGCGGTCCTCGACGAGGCCGACCAGATGTCCGATCTCGGCTTCATGCCCGAGGTGACGGAGCTGCTCGACCAGGTTCCCGCGGGCGGTCAGCGCATGCTCTTCTCCGCCACCATGGAGAACGAGATCAAGACCCTCGTCGACCGCTACCTCGACTCCCCGGTGTCGCACGAGGTGGACGCGGCACAGGGCGCGGTGACGACCATGTCGCACCACATCCTCGTCGTGAAGCCCAAGGACAAGGCGCCGGTCACCGCGGCCATCGCCTCCCGCAAGGGCCGCACCATCATCTTCGTCCGCACCCAGCTCGGCGCCGACCGCGTCGCCGAGCAGCTGCGCGACTCCGGCGTGAAGGCCGAGGCGCTGCACGGCGGCATGACCCAGGGCGCCCGTACCCGCACCCTCGCCGACTTCAAGGACGGCTACGTCAACGTCCTGGTCGCCACCGACGTCGCCGCCCGCGGCATCCACGTCGACGGCATCGACCTGGTGCTGAACGTCGACCCGGCCGGCGACCACAAGGACTACCTGCACCGCGCCGGCCGCACCGCGCGCGCCGGACGCACCGGCACGGTCGTCTCCCTGTCGCTGCCGCACCAGCGGCGCCAGATCTTCCGCCTGATGGAGGACGCGGGCGTCGACGCCACGCGCCACATCATCCAGGGGGGCGCGGCCTTCGACCCGGAGGTCGCCGAGATCACCGGCGCCCGGTCCATGACCGAGGTGCAGGCCGAGTCCGCCGGCAACGCCGCGCAGCAGGCCGAGCGCGAGGTCGCCCAGCTCACCAAGGAGCTGGAGCGCGCCCAGCGCCGTGCCACCGAGCTGCGTGAGGAGGCCGACCGGCTGCTGGCCCGCGCCGCGCGTGAGCGGGGCGACGACCCGCAGGCCGTGATCGCCGAGGCGGCCGCCGTGGTGGCCGAGGCCGAGGCGACGCTGCCGGAGCAGCCGACCGCGCGGGACGTCGAGCGGACCGAGCGCGCCGAGCGCCCGGCGGCCTCGGCCCCGTACGAGCGGCGTGAGCGGCGGGACGACCGGGACGACCGCGGCGGGTTCCGCCGTGACGACCGGGGCGACCGCGGTGACCGCGGCAACTTCCGCCGTGACGACCGTGGCGGTGACCGCGGTGGGTTCCGTCGCGACGACCGTGGCGACCGTGGCGGCTTCAACCGTGACCGTGGTGGCGACCGTGGCGGCTTCCGTCGTGACGACCGTCGTGACGACCGCGGCGGTGACCGTGGCGGGCGTTCCTTCGAGCGCCGTGACGACCGCGGCGGGTTCCGCCGTGACGACCGCGGCGACCGCGGGAACTTCAACCGTGACCGTGGTGGCGACCGTGGCGGCTTCCGTCGTGACGACCGCCGGGACGACCGACGCGACGACCGTGGCGGCCGCTCCTTCGAGCGCCGTGACGACCGTGGCGGTGACCGCGGTGGCCGTTCCTTCGAGCGCCGTGACGGTGGCGACCGCGGCGGCTTCCGCCGCGACGACCGTCCCGGCCACCGGGGCAGCGACCGCCCGTTCAACCGCGACCGTCAGGGCGACCGCCCGGGCTTCCGCTCCGGCAGCCACGACCGCCCCTACGGTCGTCGTGACGACCACCGCGGCGGCGGCTCGTTCCAGCGCCGCGAGGACAAGCCGCGCTGGAAGCGCAACGGCTGACACCGCCTCACCGAAGTGACCGCCGAGGGCCCGCGCGACAACCGTCGCGCGGGCCCTCGCGCCTGTGTGCCCCCGGTGACCGCCACGCGCCTGCCCGATACCCGATCGGCTCCCCGCCCGCGTCCGGCTATGCTCGGGGAGGCAACATCGCCAGGGGCCCTTAGCTCAATTGGCAGAGCAGTGGACTTTTAATCCATTGGTTGTGGGTTCGAGTCCCACAGGGCCTACCTCCCGCGGGAGGGGAAGCACCCCGACGCGCGCGCGAACGGCGCCCATACCGGCCAGACCGGTACGGGCGCCGTTCGCGTTCCCGGAAGGGGGCGGGTCAGCGGGGTGACGGGCGTCGGGCGTCGTCCTCGTCAGGACGCCGGTAGGGGTCGATGAGCTGCACGCCGATGCCGCTGGTCACCAGGCCGGCCGCGATCAGCAGCCCGTCGGGGACGACGATGCCCGCGACCAGCATGCCCAGCCCCGCGACCAGCACCCACCAGGCACGGGTCCGCCGGTACTCGCGCGGGCGCGTCGGGCGGCCGGCGGCGAGGGAGCGGGCGAAACGGGGGTCCTCGTGCTCGAGTCGGGCCGCGAGGTCGACCAGGCGGTCGTCGTCGGACTGGGGCACGGCTCCTCCTTCCCAGAAGGTGGCCGTCCGGTCACACCGTCGACGGCCGTCGCTCCGAGCACCGGGACGTGCGTGAACCGCCGGCATGCCGCGAACTCGGGCCGATGTCCAGGAGTTTGCCCGTGCGCCGAGGTCGTCACCCGCCCGGTACGGTGCCTCCAGGGTCGCCCGGGGCGCACGGCCGGAACCATCCGTCGCGCCCCCCAACTCCCCGGGGGACCGGTACGCACGGGACCGTGGCCCCGGGTCCGCCCACGCCCGGAAAATGGGGACTGTCACCGATGGCGCCGCCCCGCGCGGGAGCGGAGGCTGGACGGTGACGGCCCGCGCCGCGCCCCCGGCCGCGGGCTGTCGGGGCCTTGAGCGTACCGATGGCGAGGAGGCGGAACCGGGTGCCTCTGTTCTGGCGCATCTTCCTGCTGAACGCCGTCGTGCTGATCGTCGCCACCGCCCTGCTCCTCGGACCCGTCACGGTGTCCACGCCCGTGCTGCTCACCGAGGCGGCCGTGCTCACCGTGGGCCTGGCGGCGATGCTCGTCGCCAACGCCCTGCTGCTGCGCGTGGGACTCGCCCCGCTGCAGCGCCTCACCCGCGCCATGAACACCACCGACCTGCTGCGTCCCGGGCACCGGACCGCGGTCGGCGGGCGCGGGGAGATCGCCGAGCTGATCACCACGTACAACACGATGCTCGACCGGCTCGAGGACGAGCGGGCCACCAGCAGCGCACGCGCCCTGTCCGCGCAGGAGGCGGAGCGCCGCCGTATCGCGCGTGAGCTGCACGACGAGGTCGGCCAGTCGCTGACCGCCGTGCTGCTCCAGCTGAAGCGGGCCGCCGACCACGCCCCCGCGGAGCTCGGCGACGAGCTCCGCCAGGTGCAGGAGACCACCCGCGCCTCCCTGGAGGAGATCCGGTGGATCGCCCGCCGGCTGCGCCCCGGCGTGCTGGACGAACTGGGCCTGGCCAGCGCCCTCAGGGCTCTCGCCACCGAGTTCGGCGGCCCCGGGCTGTCCGTGCAGCACTGCCTCGACCCCGACCTGCCCGAGCTGGACCGCGAGTCGGAGCTGGTGCTCTACCGGGTCGCGCAGGAGGGCCTCACCAACGTGGCGCGGCACGCGAGGGCGCGCCGCGCCGAGCTGGCCCTGCGCCGCACGCCCGGCGGGGTCGAGCTGCGGGTCCGCGACGACGGCCGCGGCATCGGCGGTGCCGACGAGGGCGCCGGCATCCGCGGCATGCGGGAGCGGGCGCTGCTGGTGGGCGCCGAACTGACCGTGGAGCCCCGCGCGGGCGGTGGCACCGAGCTGCGGCTCGCCGTGCCCGTCCCCGCGCGCTTCCCCGCGCACGCGCTCGTCCCCGTACGGCCCGTGCGCAAGTCCGTCCCCTCGACCACCCCGGCCGTCGTGCGCGGCTCCGCGCCCGCGCACGCGCCGCCCCCGTGACCGACGTCCACCGACCGGAAACGCTGAACCATGACCGACGCCTCCCCCACCCGTATCCTCCTCGCCGACGACCACGCGCTGGTCCGCCGGGGGGTCCGTCTCATCCTGGACGGCGAACCGGACCTGACCGTGGTGGCGGAGGCCGCCGACGGCGCCGAAGCCCTCGAACTGGCCCGCGAGCACCGCCCCGACCTGGCCATCCTCGACATCGCCATGCCGCGCCTGACCGGTCTCCAGGCGGCCCGTGAACTCTCCCGCACCCTGCCGGAGACCCGGATCCTCGTGCTGACCATGTACGACAACGAGCAGTTCTTCTTCGAGGCGCTGGCCGCCGGGGCCTCCGGCTACGTCCTGAAGTCGGTCGCCGACCAGGACCTCGTGCAGGCCTGCCACGCCACCATGCGCGGCGAGCCCTTCCTCTACCCGGGGGCGGTCAACGCCCTCATCCACAACTACCTGGACCTCGCGCGGGAGGGCCGGACCCTGCCCGCGAAGGCCATCACCGACCGCGAGGAGCAGATCCTCAAGCTCGTCGCCGAGGGCCACACCTCCCAGCAGATCGCGGACATGTTGGTGATCAGCCCCAAGACGGTGGAGCGGCACCGCGCCAACCTGCTCGCCAAGCTGGGCCTGAAGGACCGCCTGGAGCTCACCCGGTACGCGATCCGGGTCGGCCTGATCGAGCCCTGACCTCCGCCCCCGGCCGCACGGGTTGCCAGACTGGGGACGGACCGCGCAGCGGTCCCGCCGCCGCCCGCACCCGGGAGAGCCCGCCGATGCCGTACCCGCACGTCCTGCTGTCCGCCGCCGTCTCCCTCGACGGCTACCTGGACGACACCGGCCCGGAGCGGCTGTTGCTGTCGAGCCCGGCCGACTTCGACCGGGTCGACGAGGTACGGGCGTCCGTGGACGCCATCCTGGTCGGCGCCGGCACGATCCGCGCCGACAACCCCCGGCTGCTGGTCAACTCGCCCGGGCGCCGCGCCGCCCGGGTCGCCGACGGCCTGCCGGAGTACCCGCTGAAGGTCACGGTGAGCGGTTCCGGCGACCTCGACCCGACGGCCCGCTTCTGGCACACCGGCGGCGAGAAGGTGCTCTACACCACCGACAAGGGCGCCGAACGGGCCCGCGCCCTGGGCATCGCCGCCGACGTCGTGCCGCTCGGCGACGCCCTGGACTGGCGGCGGGTGCTGGAGCACCTGCACGACGCGCGCGGGGTGCGGCGGCTGATGGTGGAGGGCGGCGGGCGGATCCACACCCAGCTGATGACCGAGGGCCTCGCCGACGAGATCCAGCTCGTCCTCGCCCCGCTGTTCGTCGGCGACCCGGACGCCCCCCGCCTGTTCGGCCCCGGCGCCTACCAGGGCGGACGGCTGCGCCTGGTCGAGACCCGGCCGATCGGCGACGTCGTCCTGATGCGCTACGAGCCCACCGCGCCGGGCACCGGTCCGCTGCCGTCCGCCGCCGACCGCCACTGGCTCGCCCTCGCCTGCGAGCTGGCCGCCCGGTGCCCGCCCTCCGAGACCGCGTTCAGCGTCGGCGCGGTCGTGGTCGCCGCCGACGGCACCGAGCTGGCGCGGGGCCACTCCCGTGAGGGCGACGACCCCGTGGTGCACGCGGAGGAGGCCGCGCTCGCCAAGGCCGACCCCACCGACCCGCGGCTGGCCGGCGCCACCGTCTACTCCAGCCTGGAGCCGTGCGCCCGCCGCGCGTCCCGGCCGGCGCCCTGCGCGCGGCTGATCCTGGACGCGGGGGTGCGCCGGGTGGTCACCGCCTGGCGGGAGCCGGACACCTTCGTGACGGACGCCGACGGCAGCGCCGTACTGGCCGAGGGGGGCGCCACGGTGGTGGTGCTGCCGGAGTTCGAGCAGCTTGCGAAAGCGCCGAACGCGCACCTGCTGGGCGGTTGAACGCACCCACAGGGAAGGGATGTGCGGAGCACCCCGCGGATGCCGTACACTGGTGTTCACCGACGCGGGGTGGAGCAGCTCGGTAGCTCGCTGGGCTCATAACCCAGAGGTCGCAGGTTCAAATCCTGTCCCCGCTACTGAAGGCCGAGGGCCGGAATCCGAAAGGGTTCCGGCCCTCGGTGTTTCTCCACGACACCACCGCCGCCCCGCCTTTCACGCACAGTGAGCGAACGGCGCCGCAGCGCATAACAACTGACGCACCGTCAGATTCGACGGGTCGTCGGACGCCCGGTCAACTCGCCCGTTTTCGCCCGCTCATGGTGCTTAAGTCCGTGCGGAAATCGTTAACGATCAAGAGGAACGGCTTGGAATCCGGCCCCCGCGTCTATTAACGTTCGATAACGCAGCGCGGTCGTCCCAGCCGTCACAGAAGTCGGCTCCGTGCGCACGCGCCGAATCCCGCAAGGGAACCGGGGAACCACCACCATGGGGTGAATCGGGCGGATACCGCCGTGGGAACACGGTTCGTATACGCGCGTAGGAGACCTTCCTGCTCCGAACCCGTCAGCTAACCCGGTAGGCGAAGAAGGAAGGAAAGGAGCGCGCCCACGTGGCGTCCAACCCGCCTGCCCCCGAGGCCCCGTTCAAGCCGAGCGACACCTTCGCCTACGGCGCCCCCGGCGCCGAAGAGGGCCCCTTCGAGGAGTGGAACCCCACCGCGGAGTCCGTCCGGCCCGTGCGCGGCCGGCACCGCGTCGCCAAGCAGCGCGGAGGCGGACTCGCCCGCAGCTCCACCGTCCTGGGCGTCGGCGTCATAGCCGCCGTCGGCGCCGGCGGCATGGCCAGCGCCCAGACCGGCAAGCCGCCCGTCTCCATCTCCATGCCCGACCTGCCCAACGTGGGTTCCCTCATCTCCGACGAGGAAACACCGAAGGGCTCCAGCACCCCCCTCAGCGACATCGGCCGGATGGCCGCCGCCGACGCGGGCGCCGAGGAGGGCGCCGCCGACGCCGGCGAGGCGCTGCGCGCCCGCATCATGGCCCAGGTCGAGCAGCAGCAGGGCCAGGCGCAGAACAAGGCGCAGGCCGCCGCCCTCGCCGCCGCCGAGAAGGAGGCCGCCGAGGCCGCCGCCAAGGCGGAGAAGGAGGCCAAGGAGAAGGCCGAGGCCGCCAAGAAGAAGGCGGAGGAGGAGGCCGCGAAGAAGGCCGAGGCCGAGCGCCTCGCCGAGCTGGCCAAGCAGTACGCGCTGCCGACCTCCTCGTACACCATCACCTCGACCTTCGGTCAGGCCGGCGCCTACTGGTCCTCCGGCTACCACACGGGCCTCGACTTCGCCGCCCCCACCGGCACCCTGATCAAGGCGGTCCACACCGGCACGATCACCTCCGCCGGCTGGGACGGCTCGTACGGCTACAAGACCGTGCTCACCCTCGACGACGGCACCGAGGTCTGGTACGCCCACCAGTCGTCGATCAACGTCAGCGTCGGCCAGAAGGTCAACACCGGCGACGTGATCGGCCGCGTCGGCGCCACCGGCAACGTCACCGGCGCCCACCTCCACCTCGAGGTCCACACCGGCTCCGGCAGCGTCGACCCGGCCGCCTGGCTGGCCGGCAAGGGCCTTTCCATCTGAACCACCCGGCGGCCGTCTCCCGGCCGCCGACGCCGTGAACGCCGGCAGCCCCGACGACGACCCCCCGACGTCAGGGCTGCCGGTTCGGTATGTCCGGGGTTCTTTCCTCAGCGGCGGTAGGGGTTCTCCCCGTACGCCGGGTACGGCGGCTGCGCCGGCCACACGGCGGGCATGGGCCCGTACGCCCACCCCGCGCCGTACGGCACCGGGGGCGCCGTGAGCCGGGCCGCGTGCTCCAGCGCGGGGCGGGCCGCCGCGCGCCGGCGCCACAGCTCCAGCAGCAGCTCCCGCTCCCGCGTCACGAAGTCCGCCCCCGCCTTCCCCGCGCGGCCCCGGTTCCGCAGGAACGCCAGCTGGGTCGCGTACGCCTCGTACTGGGTGACCGCGCGGGCCGCGGGCTTCCCTCCGTGCTCGCGGGCGAACTTCCGGGCGAGGCGACGCGCCCGCATCGAGCCCAGCGCGAACGGCTCCGCCGGACGCAGCCAGCCCGCCACCGCGTACGCGGGCAGCTCCGTGCGCACCGTCCGCAGCTCCCGCTGCCGCGTCCACACCACCAGCCAGGTCAGCAGCCCGAACGTCGGCACCATGAACGCCCCGTACACCGCGATGAAGCCGAACTGGCCGAGCGTGGCCGAGCCGTTCCACAGGGCGTGCATGCCCATCGCGAGCAGCAGCCCGGCCAGGGGGAGGAGGACACGCCGCACCCGCTGCCGGTCGGCGGCCAGCGCGGCCGCGCCGAAGCCGATGCCGGTGAGCACGGTGAACAGGGGGTGCGCGAAGGGCGACATGACGATGCGGACGAAGAAGGTCGCCGCCGTGACGGAGGCGATGCCGCTGCCGCCGGTGAGCTGGTCGGTGCCGAAGGCGTTGCCCAGGTAGAGGACGTTCTCGGTGAACGCGAAACCGGTCGCGGTGAACCCGGCCGCCACCACGCCGTCCAGGATCCCGTGGAAGTCGCGTCTGCGGAACAGGAAGAGCAGCAGCACCGCCGCCGCCTTCGCCGTCTCCTCCACCACCGGCGCTATGACCGTCGCGCCCAGGGTGTCGGCGCCGGCCGGGTCGGCGGTGGTCGTGGCTATCCACCGGGTGGCGAAGCTGTTCGCCACGATCGCGATCAGCGCCGCCGCGCACGCGCCCCAGGCGAAGGCGAACAGCAGGTTCCGCCAGGGGCCCGGCTCCACCCGCCCCAGCCAGCGGAACGCCGCGAGCAGCAGCGGCACCGGCAGCACGGCAAGCCCCAGACCGACGAGGAAGCCCTGCGTGCCCGTCTGCTCCCACACCAGCGCGAGGATCACCAGACCGGACAGGGCCAGCAGGGTGACCACCGCTCCGTAGCGGACCGCCGGGCGCTGCCACCAGTGCGGGTGCCGCAGCGTGCTGCCGGGAGCTGCGCCGGGGTACGGCGGATACGGAGGGCTGCTGGCCACGGATTCGACCCTAACGAGAAGGGGGCAGGGCTGCGTGCCGGCTCAGGAGGGTCGGGGAGGTCAGGCGGCGCCCCCGTCCCGCTGCCCGGCGCGGTCGTCGTGCGGTACGCGGCGGAAGAGCAGGTCGTTCACCACATGACCCTTGTCCAGCCCCTGACGCTCGAAACGGGTGAGCGGCCGGAACTCGGGACGCGGCGCGAAACCGCCGTCCTCCCGGGTGTTCTCGAAGGCGGGGTGCGCGGTCAGCACCTCGAGCATCTGCTCCGCGTACGGCTCCCAGTCGGTGGCGCAGTGCACGAGCGCGCCCGGCGCCAGGCGGGACGCGGCCAGGGTCAGGAACTCGGGCTGGATCAGCCGCCGCTTGTGGTGCCGCTTCTTCGGCCAGGGGTCGGGGAAGAAGACACGCAGCCCGCTCAGCGAGTCCGGGGCGAGCATCTCGCGCAGCAGGATGATCGCGTCGCCGTTCGCCACGCGCACGTTGGTCAGCCCGCGCTCCTCGGCGAGGAGCAGCAGATGGCCCTGGCCGGGGGTGTGGACGTCCACCGCGAGGATGTTCGTCCCCGGGTCGGCGGCGGCCATCTCCGCGGTGGCCTCGCCCATGCCGAAGCCGATCTCCAGGACGACCGGCCGGCCGTTGCCGAACAGCTCGGCCAGGTCCAGCCGGCGGCTGCCGTCGATGTCGAGCCCCCACACCGGCCACAGCCGCTGCAGCGCGTCCGCCTGGCCCGCGGTGACGCGGCTGCGGCGGGGCTGGAAGCTGCGGATCCGGCGCTCGAAGTGCGACCCGGCGGGGTCGGCCTTCGGGCCGTCGGGGAAGCGCGGCTCCCCCTTCGCGCGGGCGCGGGGGGCCGGCTCGCCGGCGGTCCGCTCGGCGTGCGGTGCTTCGGGGGTGCTCATCACGGAATCAGACACAGTGCCCTCGATTTTACGGGGACGACGCACACGGCCGCCCGGCCGCGCGCACCGGCCCGACGCCCGCTCCCGTCACCGGCTCCGTCCCGCGCGCTCACCGCTCGCTCTCGGCGAGGCCGGCCAGCGCCCGGCGGGCGATCTCCCGGCCGATCGGCAGCGAGGCGGTCGCGGCGGGCGACGGGGCGTTCAGCACGTGCACCGCGCGGGGCGCCTCCCGGATCAGGAAGTCGTCCACCAGCGTGCCGTCGCGCAGCACCGCCTGCGCCCGCACCCCCGCCGCGGTCGGCACCAGGTCCTCGTCCCGCACGGCGGGCAGCAGCCGCCGCACCGCCCGCGCGAAGGCCGGCTTGGACAGCGAGCGGTGCAGCTCCCCGGCGCCGTACCGCCAGTGGCGGCGGGCCAGCTGCCAGGAGCCCGGCCAGGACAGGGTCGCCCCCAGCTCGCGCGGCCGCACCGTCCGCCAGTCGTACCCCTCGCGGGCCAGCGCCGGGACCGCGTTCGGTCCCACGTGCACGCTGTCGTCCGTGCCCCGGGTGAGGTGGACGCCGAGGAACGGGAACGCCGGGTCCGGCACCGGGTAGACCAGGCCGCGCACCAGTTCGGGGCGGGCCAGCTCGTAGTACTCCCCGCGGAAGGGCACGATGCGGGCGTCCGGCTCGTCGCCCGTGAGCAGCGCGATCCGGTCGCAGTGCAGTCCCGCGCAGTTCACCAGCATCCGGGCGCGCACGATGTCGCCGGCCGCCGTCAGCACGGCCACGCCCCGGTCGGGGCGGCGGTCGATGCGGACCACCTCCGCGCCGTGCCGCACGTCGGCGCCGGACGTCTCCGCGAGCCGGCGGGCCACCGCCCCGTAGTCGCAGATGCCGGTGGTGCCGACGTGGATCGCGGCGAGGCCCTCGACCTCCGGCTCGTACTCCGCGATCTGCGCGCCGCACAGCTCGCGCACCGACAGGCCGTTCTCCCGGCCGCGCTGCACCAGGGCGTGCAGCCGGGGCAGCTCCTCCCGCTCCGTGGCGACGATCAGCTTGCCCGTCACCGCGTGCGGGATGTCGTACTCCGCGCAGAACTTGACCATCTCGGCCGCGCCCGAGACCGCGTACCGCGCCTTCAGGGAGCCCGGGCGGTAGTAGACGCCGCTGTGGATCACCCCGCTGTTGCGGCCCGTCTGGTGCCGGGCCGTGTCCTGCTCCTTCTCCAGCACGGTCACCCGCGTGCCCGGGACGGCCCGCCCGATGGCATACGCCGTCGACAGGCCGACGATCCCGCCGCCGATCACCACCACGTCACAGTCGTACGACCCCGCCACCACCTGCGCCACCTCCCGCGTCGATAGTGCACTGCGCCACTGACAACGGCTTCAAACCAAGGGCGGGGCGGGACGGGTCAGGCCGTGGTCATCAGCAGCGGGCGGGCGCGCTCGCGCAGCTCGACCACGCGCGGTTCGTCGCCGTACGGCTCCAGCCGGTGCAGCAGGTCCTTGACGTACTCCGTGGTGCGCGCGGAGGAGATGCGCCCCGCCACCTCCACGGCGCGTACGCCCTGCTCGCAGGCCGCGTCCAGGTTCCCGGACTCCAGTTCGGCGACGGCGGAGACCACCAGGCGCAGCCCGTGCGAGCGCACGAACTCCTCCGTGGGCTTCGACAGCGCCTGCTCGGTGAAGCGGCGCACCTGGCGGGGCGCCTTCAGGTCGCGGTAGCACTCGGCGGCGTCGGCGGCGAAACGGTCGTAGGAGTAGAAGCCGAGCCAGCTCGGGTCGCTGTCGCCGGGACGGGACCGCTCCAGCCAGCTCTCCGCCGACTTCAGCGCGGCGCCGGCCGCCTGCGCGTCCCCGGCGCGTGCGTGCGCGCGTGCCTCGACGAGGCGGAAGAAGCTCAGGGTGCGGGCGGTGGCCAGACCGCGGTTGCGCTCCAGCGCGGCCTGGGCGAGGTCCACGCCCTCGTCGCCGAAGCCGCGGTACGTCGCCTGGAGCGACATCGACGCGAGGACGTACCCGCCGAGGGGCACGTCGGCCGCCGCACGGGCCAGGCGCAGGGCCTGGATGTAGTAGCGCTGCGCCGCCTCCTGCTGGCCGGTGTCGAACGCCATCCAGCCCGCGAGACGGGTGAGTTCGGCCGCCGCGCCGAAGAGGGAGCGGCCGACGTCGTCGGAGTAGGAGCCGAGCAGCAGCGGCGCCGCCTCGACCCTTAAGCACTCGGGGACCATCGACGAACGCCAGTCGCCGCCGCCGTACTTGGAGTCCCAGCGCCGGGCGTCCTCCGCGGCCTCCCGCAGTTTCCGCACATCGCTGTGGCCGACTTTGAGCGGTGCGCCGGAGCCGTCGGACGGGCTCGCCTCGCGCGCGACCGAACTGTCGGCCGGGGTTATCAGCCACCGTGAGGCGGGCGTGGCGTACGCGCTCACCGCGAACGAACCGGCGAGGGACTGCCAGATGCCGCCGGAGCCGGCGCGGCGGCCCGCGAGGTCCAGCCGGTACAGCTCCGTCGCGGACTTCACCGCCTGGCCGACGTCGCGCGGGAAGGCGAGACCCACCTCGGGCGCGGGATCGGCGTCCGCGAGCCCGATCTCGTGCAGCGGCACGGGGCGGCCCAGCTTCTGGCCGATGGCGGCCGCGATCAGGTGCGGGGCGGCGCCCTGCGGCACCATTCCCTTCGACACCCAGCGCGCCACCGACGTCTTGTCGTAGCGAAGCGTCAGTCCCCGCTGGGCGCCAAGATCGTTGACGCGCCGCGCGAGGCCGGCGTTGCTGATTCCCGCGAGGGCGAGAACGGCGCCGAGTTTTTCGTTCGGCCCGCGTTGCTCCCTGGACATGCGCCACCCCTCGACACAGACGGCTGCCGCTCTGGCATAACCACGCGGCATTCGTAAACCCAGCGTAGTTCGCCGCATCCCAAGCGTTAAGGGGCATTCTTCCGGATGGCGGGATTGTGGTCCGTACTGAAGTACGGGTCCGATACGCGCAGTTGCGGCGTGCTCCCGGTGTGTGGCCGTGCGCCCGTCCGTGCGCTCTTCTCCGGCCATCCCGGGAGCGGTTCCATGGTCGGTGCGTGGGTCGGCCCGCTGTACTGGATCCAGTGGGCTGGGGGAACACCGTCGCCTTCATCCCCGCGGGCGGCGGATCGGTCCGGGAGGCGTGCTGCGCCTCCCGGACCGTACGCGCCGCGGTGGTGCGCACAGCCTGTACGGAGCGTGTTCGAGGGTGATCTCACCGCTCCGATTTGGCTGAAAATCGACGCCACCCGTTTTGGTGTATCCGCGCTTCTATCCAGGTAGTTAAGGGCGCGTTGGTGGTTTTGGGGGCGCGCTGCGGGGGCGCATTCGCGTCGAAGTGGCCTGGTGGGCGGCGACCGCCCGGATGTCGATCTCCGTGTCTCGGGCGGGTGTTCGGGCGTGCGTGGGCTCAACGCCCGCGGAGGGTGGGTGTATCCGCCGGGGCGCATTCGACGGAGCACACACCGCTCCGGCAGCGTTACCGGGCGCCTCCTTCATGGCAGCATGGGGAGCCGGTTCGTACGGTGCACTGGTTGTCCACAGCTTGTGGAGGCGGCGATGCGGTGGTTGGTGGGATGGAGCAGCACCGCCGCGGCGGCCGGGGGACACGGCCCCGTCGGCTCCGCCGGCGCCACCGGCGTCGACGGTGAGACCCTGCAGCCCGTCGGCTCCCACCCGTTGTGGGGCGACCCCGACCCGCTGTGGGCGGTCGGCGACTGGCGCCCCGACGAGGTGCGGGTGGTCTCCGCCGACGAACAGACCCGCATCGCCGTCCTCGGCACCTGCGGTGCCACCGACGAACAGCTCCGTGTCGCCCTGTTCGCCGCGCGCGGCGGCGCCCTGCGCCATCTGACCTCCTGGCCCGGCAGCTACACGGCCGTCGTCCAGGTCGGACGCCGTATCACCGTGTGCGGGGACCTCGCCGGCGCCCGGCCCGTCTTCTACACCCCCTTCGAACGGGGCGTCGCCTACGCCACCGCAGCCCTGCCGCTCGCCGACCTCGTCGAAGCCAACCTCGACTTCGGGCACCTCGCCGCGCTGCTCGCGGCGCCCGACGTGCCCGCCGCGCTCCAGGACTCCACCCCGTACGAGGGCGTGAAGCGCGTTCCGCCGGGGCACGCGCTGATCCTGCGCGCCGGGGCCCGGGAGATCGCCGGGTACGAACCCGTCGCCTCCCTCGCCGTCGCCGCCCCGCCCGCCGACCCCGAGCACGCGGTGGACGCCGTGCGGGACGCGCTGGTGGAGGCGGTGCGGACGCGGCTCGCCGCGCCTCGGCACGTCCCCGGGGCCGACATAGACCCCGGGCCGGTGCCGGGCATGGGGCCCGCGGAGCGGCGTGCGGCGCGGGGGACGCCGGTGGCGGGGATCGGGGCGGATCTGTCCGGGGGGCCGGCGTCGGGGGCGCTCGCCTTGCTGGCAGCCGGGCTGCCCGGGAGACCCGGCACCGTGCTGGGGCACGGGACCGGCGCGGGGGAGCGGCTGCTGGCCGTCACCTTCAACGACCTCGCCGCCGGCGGGGCAGGGGGGCGCGACGAGGGTGAGCTGGAGCGGGCGGGCGCACTCGCCGCCAATCCCCGGCTGCACCACGTGGTGGTCGCCGGTGAGGAGTCGACCCTTCCGTACGTCGAACTGGACGTGCCGCTGACGGACGAGCCGGGCCCTTCGCTGGTCGCCGCGGCGCGGCACCGGGCGCGGCTGGCGGCGGGCAGCGCGGACCACTTCACGGGGTACGGCGCCAAGCAGGTGCTTGACGCTCATCCGGCGCGGCTGGCTGATCTGTTGATGGACCGGAAGCGGCGGCATCTGGTGCGGCCGGTGGCCGCTTTGGCCAAGGCCGACGGGTCCGTGATGGTGCCGGCGCGGGTGTACGCGGCGGCGCGGAGACTGGCGCGGACGCCTTATCGGGCGGGGCTGGAGTCGCTCGCGCAGCGGCTGCTGCACAAGAAGCTGGACGACGACGGGCCCGGGGGTGCCGCGGACGCCTCTCTGGCCGCGCTGACCTGGGGCCGGCCCGGGCCTGCGGCGCGGTGGCTGACCGGGGAGGCGCTGGCTGAAGTATCGGTTCGCCTCCAGGCGTCGACCTGGCGCTCGGAGGTCGGTCCCGGGCAGCGGCCGGGGGACTTCCGGGCACGGGCGGCGCTGGCGCGGTATGCGGCGGACGTGCGGGTGCTGGAACAGGCGGCGGAGATCCGCTCGCAACGGCTGCACACGCCGTTCCTGGACAACCAGGTGGTGCGGGCGTGCAGGGCCCTGCCGGAGGCGCTGCGGGTACGGCCGGGGGCGCGGGCGGCGATCCTGCGGTCGGTGCTGGAGGGCGCGGGGGTGCGGGAGCTGCCGGCGGGGTGGGGGGCGCCGGGGGTCCCCACATCGGCGGTGGCCGCGCGGACGGGGCTGCGGGTGGCGGCGGGGTCGCTGATCGCGCTGTTCGACACGCCGCTGCTGGCGGAGGCGGGACTGGTGGAGGCCCGGGTCGTACGGAAGGCGCTGCGGGGGGCGGCGGAGGGGGAGCCGCTGCCGCTGGACGGGCTGGCGGACCTGGTGGCGCTGGAGGTGTGGTTGCGTCGCCTGCTGGCGAGGCGGGGGACGTGCTGGACGGGGACGCCCGCGCGGCAGAGGGCGGTGCCTGGGGGGATCGCGCCGCAGAGGGGGGCGCTGGGGGCGGGGGCGGCGGGGTCGCGCTGAGGGTGGTGGTGCGCCTGCGGCGCGGGGTTCTGTCCGGTGGGAGCTGAGGTCCGGTCCCCCCGGCGTCTGGTGGGGGTTGCGGTCTGATGCCTGCGGCGCATCGCCCTGTCCGGTGGGGGCGGGCGTAGCGCCTGCGGGTGGTGGGTGGTGCGGGGCCGTGGTGGGGGTGGTCGTCCTCGGTCTGGCGCGAGAGTGCGAGCTGGAACAGTGCGGGGCGCGGACGCGCCAGCCGCTGCGGGCGCCCACCCCCACCCCGTCCCCTCCCCGCCGCGGGCGGCCAGCCGGACATCGGTGGCGGGGGCCCCCGCCAACTGCGGGCAGTCGTGCCTCCCCCAGTGCCTCAAGGGCCTGGGAGGTGCCCCCAGGGCGATGGGGGTACCTCCCGCTCGAGCGAAGCCGAGAGTGGGGGCGGGTGGGCGCGGCGGTGCCCTGTTGGCGCCAGGTGCGCCGACACCCCCGGCCCACACCCACGCCGGGCGTGCACGCAGCACCGTAGGTGCGACACGCGTTGTCCCCGCCCCTACGCCCAGCGTGCTTGCCAGTACCGCAGGTGCAACACGCGAGGGCCGGCCCCGTGCCGTACGGGAACCAGCCCACGCGAGTGGAAAGTGACCGCAGGTCAGGCAGGCCTGCTGCGGAGGCCCTCCAGGAGGATGTCCAGGAGGCGAGCCGACGCGGCTGCCTGCTGAGCCGCGTCCGGCAGGGACGGCGCAGCCGTCGCTATCACCAGCAGCACGTCGGACACCGACACGTCCGCCCGCAACTCCCCTGCCGCCCGAGCCCGCTCCACCAACTGCCCGACCACGTCGAGCAACTCGGCGGCCCCGCCGTCGTCCTCCCGCCGCTCCTCGGACACCAGCCGCAGCTCACCGGCCGGCTGCGTCCGCTGCTGCGGCAACAGCCCCCGCTCCTCCGCGACGCCGACCCGCAGCACCTGCGGCGGCAGCAGCCGCCCCGCGCCGGAGGCGACCGACGTGCGCAGGAAGCGCGACAGCGCCGACCACGGCTCGTCCTCCTGACCCAGCGCCGCACGCGCCTGCTCCGTCAGCCGGGACGTCTCCTCCTCGGCGATGCGCCGGACGAGCACGTCCTTGCTCGGGAACCGCCGGTACACCGTGCCGACGCCGACCCGCGCCCGCCGCGCCACGTCCTCCATCGGCGCGCCGTACCCCAGCTCGCCGAAGACCTCACGCGCCGCGCGCAGCACGTGCTCCAGATTGCGCTGGGCGTCGACACGCAGCGGTGTCGTGCGTGTGCCGTCCGGGCGCCCGCCGGAGGCGGCGCTCATCGTCGCGCCAGAGGCGACAGCGGACGACCATCGAGAGTCCTGAACATGCATGTGTATCCCCCGGTAATGACGTCTCCCCCCGGAGACTCTCCCCGCCATTGACGTCCGGGGCGTGGAAACGGGACCGGCCTGTCGGTCCCGCCCGTCGCGGACCCGATGAGCACATCCCCCTGCACCCCGTCGACGTATGAACATAGTTGAGAGGGGGTCAATTCAGAAGGGGCACGTTCCGCACGGAGCGCCCCTCGATCGGAGCACGGGTCGTATACGTCCAGAATGTGCCGGTGCGTGGGTGTCGATCATGTGGTGTGACCTGCGGTGATCCGACTTGGATCGGTAATTCGGCCAACCACGGGCAGGGCCGATCTCCGGTCACACAATTCGTCGGGGCTGTGGACAAACGGAAGCGACAGGTGCGTCATGGGAGGGTGAAGGAACGTGCGCGCATTCTCGTTGTCGGCGGCGGCTACGTCGGGATGTACACGGCCCTGCGCCTGCAGCGGAGACTGAAACGCGAGCTCGCGCGGGGCGAGGCCGAGATCACGGTCGTCACCCCGGACCCGTACATGACGTACCAGCCGTTCCTGCCCGAAGCGGCCGCCGGTGCCATTTCCCCTCGTCATGTCGTCGTACCGCTGCGTCGTGTCCTCGACCGGTGCCGCGTCGTCATCGGGGAGGCGACGGCCGTCGACCACGCCGCGCGCACGGCCACCGTCCGCACCCCGGCCACCGAGGAGGAGGGCACGGACGGCCGGCGGATCGCGTACGACGAGCTGGTGCTCGCTCCGGGGTCCGTGGCGCGTACCTTGCCCATTCCGGGGCTCGCCGACCACGCCATCGGGTTCAAGACGGTGGAAGAGGCCATCGGGCTGCGCAACCACGTGCTCGAGCAGATGGACATCGCCTCGTCGACGCGTGATCCGGGCGTGCGGGACGCCGCCCTGACGTTCGTCTTCGTCGGCGGCGGCTACGCGGGCGTGGAGGCGCTGGGCGAGCTGGAGGACATGGCCCGCTACGCCACGCGGTACTACCACAACGTCCGCCCGGAGGACATGAAGTGGATCCTGGTGGAGGCCTCAGACCGGATCCTGCCCGAGGTAGGCGAGGAGATGGGGCGCTACACCGTCACCGAGCTGCGGCGGCGCAACATCGATGTGCGCCTTGAGACGCGGCTGGAGTCCTGTGCGGATCGTGTCGCTGTGCTGAGCGACGGGTCGCGGTTCCCCACGCGGACCGTCGTGTGGACGGCCGGGGTGAAACCGCACCCCGTGCTCGCCGCCACCGACCTGCCCCTGAACGAGCGGGGCCGGCTGCGCTGTACCGCCGAACTGGCCGTCGAGGGCGTCAACCACGCCTGGGCCGCCGGTGACGCCGCCGCCGTACCCGACGTCACCGCGCGCGAGGAGGGCCGTGAATGCGCCCCCAACGCGCAGCACGCCCTGCGCCAGGCCCGGGTGCTCGGTGACAACGTCGTCCACTCCCTGCGCGGCGAGCCCCTGGAGACGTACGCCCACACGTACGCCGGTTCCGTGGCCTCCCTGGGGCTGCACAAAGGCGTGGCACAGATCTACGGGCGCAAGCTGAAGGGCTACCCCGCCTGGTTCATGCACCGGACCTACCACCTCAGCCGGGTGCCGACCTTCAACCGGAAGGCGCGCGTGGCCGCGGAGTGGACGCTCGCGGGCCTCTTCAAGCGAGAGGTCGTCTCGCTCGGATCACTCGAACATCCTCGGGCGGAGTTCGAACTGGCGGCCGGTGGAAAGCCTTCCCAAGACCCACCGCACAACCCGAAGGGGTCGTCCTGACCGGACCCAGGAACTCCTGGGGCCGGACCGGCGTCTAGCGGATGTCGGCCCGGCCGGACCCTGCCACACTGGTCCACCACCGCGGGCGGGAGGGCCCGCCCCGGTGCGGCCCCCGGGCCCCGGCCGGTTCCGGTATCCGGCCGCCGACAACTACACGAGGCAAGGATTCGTGAACTTCACGCGCTGGAGCGCCCGGCTCCCCGGAACGCAGCGCCGCGCCGCAGCGCGGACCGAGCAGACGGCACCCCCGGACCGGCGGGGAGAGGGCTCCGTGCCCGCGGCCCGCGCGGAGAGCCTCACCCACGGGGACCGGCCGCTGCCGGCCGTCGACGAGCTCGGGGTCCGCGAGGTCCTGGACCGCGTCCCGTACCTGGTCGCCCTGGTGCACGGCCCGGACCACCGCATCGCCTACCTGAACGACGCCTACACGGCCGCCTTCGGCCTCCGCCCCGTCGGCGCGCCCGCCCGGGGAGCGCTCCCGGAGCTCGACGAGCTGGGCCTGCTGCCCCTCCTCGACCAGGTCCTCCGCAGCGGAAGACCCCGGACGGTCAAGTCGCGCAAGGCCCCTGACGGCCGCTCGTACACGTTCACCTGCACACCCGCGGGAGAGGGCGACGGCCGCGGGGTGCTGATCTTCGCCACCGACGTCACCGACCACGCCGAGGCCGCCGAGCGGCTGCGCGCCAGCGAGCGCCGGCAGCGCGAGACCGCCGTCACCCTGCAGCGCTCCCTGCTCCCGCAGGAGCTGGAGGAGCCCGACGACCTGCGCGTCGCCGCCACCTACCACCCGGGCGGCACCGAGGCCGCGGTCGGCGGCGACTGGTACGACGTCATCACCCTCGGCGGCGGCCGCACCGCCCTGGTCATCGGCGACGTGATGGGACGAGGGGTCCGCGCGGCGGCGGTCATGGGCCAGCTCCGCACGGCCGTACGGGCGTACGCGCGCCTGGACCTCCCGCCGCACGAGGTGCTTCAGCTGCTCGACGGCCTCGCCATGGAGATCGACGCCAACCAGATCGCCACCTGCGTCTACGCCATCCACGACCCCAACGAGGGCCGCCTGGTGTACGCCTCCGCGGGGCACCTGCCCATCCTGGTGCGCGACGAGAACGGCACCGTCCGGCGCGCCGACGAACCGACCGGCCCCCCGCTCGGCACCGGCGGCTGGATGCACGCGTCGGGCTCCGTGCCGCTCGGCCCCGGATCCACCGCCGTCCTCTACACCGACGGCCTGGTCGAGCGCCGCGACGAGGACCTGGACGAGGGCATCGCCTCCCTGGAGCGCGCCCTCGCCGGAGCGACCGGCGGCCCCCAGGTCGTCTGCGACCGCCTGGTCCGCTCGGCCGGCGTCACCCCGGACCACGACGACGACGTCGCCGTCCTCGTCCTCCAGCACCCGGCGCGCTCAGGACCCGAGAGCGAACTGTTCCGCAACGCCGCGCTGGAACTGCTCGGCGGCGTGGAAGCGGCGCCACGCGCGCGTGCCTTCGCGTCCGGCGTCCTGACCAGCTGGCGCTTCCCGCCCGAGCTGCACGACCTGGGGGTCCTGGCGACCAGCGAACTGGTCGCCAACTCCCTCCAGCACGGCACACCCCCGATGCGGCTGCGCCTGCGCCGCACCGACCGCCGCCTGATCATCGAGGTCACCGACGGGGACGACCATCTGCCCAGGCGCCGCCGCGCGGAGCCCGGCGACGAGTCGGGCCGGGGCATCGCCATCGTCGCGACGATCGCCTCCGCGTGGGGCAGCAGACGCACCCCGGGCGGCGGCAAGGCCGTCTGGTGCGAATTCCTGCTGCCGAAGACGGCCGGCGCCGTCGTCTGACGCGCGCGGTCAGGCGCGCGCCGGGGCCTGCTCCGCGCCGCCCTGCGCCACGACCCGGCTGCCCGCGGCCGACGGCTGGTCCTGCACGGCGGTGAGCTGCTGCCCGAGCCGCAGGGCCAGCACGGTGATCCCCAGCGAGAACAGCAGGAACACCACGATGTACGGCGCGTGCAGCGAGGCCGCCATCGGCCCGCCCACCGCCGGACCCACGGCCAGCGCGAGCTGCTTCACCAGGGCGAACGCCGAGTTGTACTGACCGGCCATCCCGGCCGGCGCCAGATCGGCGACCAGCGGCGCGAGCGTCGGCGACAGCATCGCCTCCCCGAGCCCGAACAGCGCGTACGTCGACACGAACGCGGCCGTCGCCATCTCCTGGCTCGCCCCGCCCAGACCGGCGTACCCGGCCACGGCCCACGCCACGGCCCAGATCAGACCCACGGACGCGATCACACGCGACCGCTTGCGCCGCTCCACGAAGCGCAGCACCGCGAACTGCGCGACGACGATCATCAGCGTGTTCGCCGCCAGCGCCGTCCCCAGCGTGGAGGTGGAGATCCCCGCGGCCTCGACGCCGTACGCGCTCAGGCCCGACTCGAACTGGCCGTAGCAGGCGAAGAACAGCACGAAGCCCAGCACGCACAGCTGCACCATGGCGCGGTTGCCCAGCAGCTGCTTCCAGCTGCCCTTGGCCGACTGCGCGGGCGTGCCCTCGATGCGCGGCGAGTGCGGCATCCGCACCGTCGACATCACCACGACCAGCAGCAGGAACATCGCCGCCTGGATGGCGAAGAGGAGGGTGAAGGAGCCCGCTTTCGTCGGGTCGACGAGGTGGCCGCCGATGAGCCCGCCGACGCCCAGCCCGAGGTTCTGGAGGAAGAACTGCATGGCGAACGCGCGCGACCGGGTCTCAGGACCTGAGCAGTCCACGATCATCGTCGCCAGGGCCGGCTGCATGACCGCCTGACCGGCGCCGAGCGCCGCCGCCGACAGCAGCACGGCCGCCGCGCTCGCCGACAGCCCCAGGCTGAGCGAGCCGATCGCCGCGGTGAGCAGGGCGGCGAGCAGCACCGGAAGGGGGCCGCGCCGGACGATCGCCCGTCCGGCCAGCGGCAGCACGATCAGCGCGGCCACGGCGAAGACGGCGAGGACCAGCCCCGCCGTCATCGGCCCCAGCCCGCGCACCTGCGCCACGTAGACGTACAGGTACGGGACCGTGAAGCCCAGCCCGAAGGCGCTGAGTGCGTTGCCCACGTGGATCCGGCGCATCGCTGCGCCCATCGCCCTGGTCACGTTCACCTCTCTCAGTAGTTAGGAGTGAAGACTTAGAAGCTAAAGTTCGAAGCTAAAGATTACATAGAGAAGGACTTCAAGGCAAAGATGGGGCGTGCCATACTGCGGGCATGGGCGACACCCCCGGCGTGGAAGAGCCGACCCTCGAAGAGCAGATCGCCGCGTACCAGCGCGAGTTCCAGGACCTCGACCCGCAGGTCGAGAAGATCGTCAACGCGCTGTCCCGGCTCAACCGCCGCATGAACGTCGCCTACGGCCGCCAGACCGCCGAGCTCGGCATCACCAACGCCGACTGGGAGGTCCTCAAGGCGCTCGTCCTCTCCGGCGCCCCCTACCGGATGGGCCCCAGCGACCTCGCCAAGCGCTTGGGCCTGACCCCCGCAGCCATGACCCACCGCATCGACCGGATGGTCGCCGAAGGGCTGGTCACCCGAGAGAGGGACGAGAACAACCGCGTTCGCGTCATCGTGGAGCTCACCCCGGCCGGCCGGGAGAAGTGGCAGGAGGTCATGCGGATGGCCACCGTCTTCGAGGCGGACCTCCTCCAGGACCTCAGCCCGGAGGAGCGGACCGCCCTCGGTGAGGTGCTGACGCGCCTGCTGCGCAGGGTGGAGGACGCCCAGCCGGACGCCGGCGGACGCCTCACCGACCTGGACTGAAAGATCTTGGACTGCGCCACTTGACGCAGCCCCGGGCGATCCGTAAGGTTCTTCGGGTTGCCACGGGGCCGTAACGGTTCTCCGGCAGCACTTCCGCCGCGAAAGCGGCAACCAAACCTCAGTACGACCTCCCAGTGGGAACGACTTCGGTATGCCCGCATGCCTGAATTCAATTCCGCACCCCCGATTTGGGAGACACGGAGAGAGTCCGCTAAGGTTTGAGACGTCGGAACGGCCCGCAACGGCCGGGAAGACAAACCCCGCTGACTGGGGGTCAGGCCGACGAACAGGATCTGATAAAGTCGGAACCGCCGGAAAGGAAAGCGCGAAAACGCCGGACTGGAAAGCACCGAGGAAATCGGATCGGAAAGATCTGATAGAGTCGGAAACGCAAGACCGAAGGGAAGCGCCCGGAGGAAAGCCCGAGAGGGTGAGTACAAAGGA